>NZ_AAVU01000005.1 GCF_000169095.1 Lyngbya sp. PCC 8106 | reverse complement strand
AACTCAATTGACATCAAGACTCGGACTGCATTTCTGCTGGTAATTAATCCATAAATTCCAATACAGAATAAAGCGGCTGCAACGACCAAAAAATACTCTAATTGTAATTCCATGAATGGCTTGTCTCTCCTAACTTATTACTGAGTTAAAAATAGTAATTTCTCTCTGTCGAGTCGGGGAAATCTACAAAAATCTTAACGTTCAGAAGAAGATTGTTGACTCGAAACAGAAAGCAATTCGCGCGGACGTTCTTGTAAAGTCCAACCTGGAGTTTGAATTTTTTCTTCGGGGATTAGATCGGGGATAAAATCTCGACGGGCTAAAATAATTGCACCGACCATTGCCATCAACAAAAATACAGAGGCTAACTCAAAAGGTAACAAGAAGTCAGTGAAAAAGTGCTGTCCAATAATCATAATTGAACTTTCTTCTGGGGGAACACTAACAGTAGCTTGCGACATCCAGGGAGTAGATAATACCATCGTACTCAGTAGGGCAAATAACCCCGAACAAACCAAAGCCGTCGCCCCTTTGCGAACCCAAGGATTTGGCAAGGCTTTAAAGCTTTCCTGCTTGTTCACCAACATAATCCCGAACAGGATTAAGACATTCACGGAACCGACATAAATCAAAACTTGCGCGGCTGCTACAAAATCAGCATTCAGGAGAATATACAGCCCTGCCATACTCATAAATACCCCGCCCAACAAAAAGGCAGAGTAGACAATATTTTCCAGCAAAACTACCCCTAAAGCCCCTCCCAGCATCATCACAGTGAGCAGACCAAACGATATAATTTGAACCCCTTCGGCTAAATTCACAATTCTTTTTTCCTTATTTCTGTGCTGAATTGACAATGGAAAAATTGAGAAGACAAGCGAAACTAAATCCATTGCCTATCTTCTCTTGAGAACTGCCTAATTCTCATCTTTTGATTCTTGTTGTTCTTCCATTTGTTCCAGAATTTCTTCTGGACGCAAACCTGCCCGACGTGCAGTCTTCGGAAGATCGTGAGGGTCCATCACTCCCTTCGGTAAATAGGCCAGTTCTCGCATCGGAGTCACCATCGGATCATTAGTCACCTTGTAGGGTAGACGTCCGAGTGCAACATTATCATAGTTCAACTCATGGCGATCATAAGCTGCCAACTCATATTCTTCTGTCATCGATAAACAGTTTGTCGGGCAGTATTCTACACAGTTTCCGCAGAAAATACAAACCCCGAAGTCGATGCTGTAGTGCTTCAGTTGTTTTTTCTTATTTGCCTTATTAAACTCCCAGTCTACAACAGGCAAGTTAATCGGACAAACCCGCACACAAACTTCACAAGAAATACACTTATCAAACTCAAAATGAATCCGACCTCTAAACCGTTCAGAAGGAATCAATTTTTCGTAAGGATACTGAACCGTAATCGGACGGCGACGCATATGATCAAAAGTTACAGATAACCCTTGACCAATATATTTAGCGGCTTGAAAAGTGTCTTTAGCGTAGTCTGTGACTTGATTTAGAAACTTTAACATGGGATTCTCTCTCAAGTTGTAACAATATAGTGATCGCAATTTTTGAGTCGGGATCAGACTCAACGTTGACTACAGAATTTAATCATTCTGGTGAGGGCAAAGGACAGAAGAACCAAGGAAACGCTAAATCTCCTCAAACTTTCAGTCTTTCCGGCCTTCGCTTGCTCACGTCTTTAAAATTAGCGTCAATTATCCCCCAAATGCGATCGGGAAGGCTAATTTTAAGGCGGCGGTGAGGAGTAAATTCACCAACGCGACTGGAAGCAAAAACTTCCAACCGAGATTCAACAATTGGTCAATCCGTACCCGAGGTAAAGTCCAACGCAACAGAATGGCAGTAAAGACTAACACATAGGCTTTCAGTAGGGTCATGGTAATCCCTAAAGAACCTGTAATCACCTGCAACCAGGGTGTCGTTTCACTGAGATTTAGCCAACCGGCGATCGCCTCAACCGGAATCGGAAAATCCCAACCGCCCAAATACAGCACCGCCACCAACAGCGACGAGAGCAGCAAATTCACATAAGAAGCCAAATAGTACAGGGCGAATTTCATCCCGGAATATTCGGTTTGATATCCAGCCACCAATTCTTCTTCAGCTTCCGGTAAATCAAAGGGTAGACGTTCACATTCTGCTAAAGCGGCGATCCAAAAAATCAGAAAACCCACGGGTTGGCGCCAAATATTCCAGCCCAGGATACCGTAACCGGATTGTTGTTCAACGATATCAATGGTGCTGAGGCTATTGGACATCATCACAATCGCCAAAACCGCTAAAGCCAGAGGGATTTCATAACTAATTGATTGGGCTGCCGCTCTCAACCCTCCTAAGAGCGAGTATTTATTGTTCGAGGCATAACCAGACATCAGCAAGCCAATGGGTTGTATGCTCGATAAGGCAATCCACAGAAAAATTGCAGTTCCCAAGTCGCTAATGATCAGATTCTGCCCAAACGGGACGATCAGGTAGGACAGAAACACGGGAATCATCACAATGATTGGCCCCAAGGTAAAAAGCCAGGGGTCAGCCAAAGCCGGAACAATATCTTCCTTAAAGAGCAACTTCAACCCATCGGCAGCCGGAGCCAACGTTCCCAATGGCCCAATAAATTCCGGGCCTATCCGTTGTTGGGCGGCGGCGGAGATTTTTCGTTCCAACCAAACCGAACCGAGTACACCCACTGTTGCAGCCACCAACATTAATCCCATTGGTAAGGGCATCCAGATGAGTTTAGCTGTACCTGGGGGTATACCAAAATCCATCAAGGCTTGGACAAAACTTCCTTGTAAGTCAATTCCTGGGTTCATTTATCCAGACTCAAACTTCAATTATCCTAGACATTGTGACAGCGCTCTATCAAACGAGCGTTAATCTGCCCTTGTTTGTAAAGATTCTTTAAAACCTTACTCCAGATTCAGTATAACGTTCGACCGCAGCCAAATTAACACAGACGAAAAATTTGAGCGGTTTTTTCCAGGAGGAGAAATGATCATTTCACCTCATTTCACCTGACTTTCTCTAGTTTCCCTCTTGTTCGAGTGGATCGCCGAGAGGCACCGCCCGTTCATCGATCGGAATGTAAGGTTCACCGTGAGAACCCGTATAGATTTGAGTGGGACGGTAAATGCGATTTTTACCGAGTTGTTCCTTCCAATGCGCCAACCATCCCGCCACCCGAGCGATCGCAAAAATCGGAGTAAATAAATCCGTCGGAATCCCTAACTTGCGATAGACTAAACCCGAGTAAAAATCTACATTGGGATAGATGCCCTTATGTCCGAGTTTGTCTTGAACCGCCGCTTCAAGTTCCACCGCAATTTCATAATATTTGTCGTGGCCAAACTGCTCAAATAATTCCTCCGCCAACTTTTGCAAGATAGTCGCGCGAGGATCTTTAACTTTGTAGACCCGATGGCCAAACCCCATGATTTTAGCTTTCCGTTCTAAAAGTCCATCCAGGTAAGGTCTAACATTCTCCACCGAACCAATGTCTTCCAACATAAACAAGACTTCTTCATTTGCCCCGCCATGCAAAGGCCCGGCTAACGTTCCCACCGCAGACGCCACCACTGCATAAGGATCAGTTAACGTCGAAGCGGTTACCATTGCCGAAAAGGTCGAAGCATTGATGGTATGTTCAGCATGAAGCATCAAACAGACATCAAACACCTTAGCCGCTAGCGGATGGGGTTCTCGTTCATTGAGCATATAGAGAAAATTTGCCGAATAATCGAGATCATCTCTCGGTTGTACCGCGTCATTTCCCTTCCGCATCAGTTGAAAAGCAGCAACCATCGTCGGGATTTTTGCTAACAGTCGCACGACTGCTTCTCCAATGTACTGAGGATTATCCAAAGCACGCCGGGAGTAAAACAAACCCAATGCAGCGGCAGAGGTTTGCAGCGCATCCATCGGATGACCCGTTTCTGGGAAACATTTCATCATATCTCGAATGCGATATTTAATCCGACGATGGTAGCGAATATCATGCTCGAAGCTATCGATTTCCTCCTGAGTTGGAAGTTTCCCCCAAATCAGCAGATAAGCCACTTCTAAAAAGGAACTCTTTTGGGCCAGTTCCTCAACCCGAATGCCTCGATATTCAAGTATTCCCTTTTGCCCATCGACGTAGCTAATACTGGACAAGGTTGCAGGAACACCTTCTAAACCAGGCTTGTATTCGCCGACGAAAGTCATAGCCGTTTCTCAATGTACATATAACCTATTCAGGGTACATTATCAGAACAACTAATCCAGTTGCTATTTTGACAACATTTAATTATTCTGACAGTGTTGACTAACTCAACAAAAATTTGGGCGGAGTCAGCCAAAACAGTTGACTATTGCCAACCAGTGAACCCGTTTCCGGTAAAGTTATCCCAATAATACCCGCTTTCTTGACGATCAGGGCATCTCGGATATCTCCCCAAATCAACACTTCCGCCCAATTTCCGAGATCCGGTTCATGTCCGACGAGGGCGAGGCTTTCCCCGACCGTTTGACTCCAGTTTCGATACCAGTCCAACCAAAAGTTAATCTCTCCCTCGGGTGCGAGTGGGGGAAATTCTTCGACGTGATCCGTTAAACCGACAGATTTGAGAATCTCAGCCGTTTGACGCGCCCGCACTAACGGACTTGACAGCACGATATCAAATTTTAGGTTTAATGACTTCAGCTTTTGGGCAATTTTTCGGGTTTTGCGATCGCCGTCTTTGGTTAAAGGACGTTCTTCGTCTATTTCGTACAGTTCTCGATCTGCGGCAATGCCATGACGAATCAAGTAAAGATGGGTCATCGCAAGAGTTCTCATTCAACTTGGAATTTTAGCATAACAGAATTTTACAGAGAACAGAGTTCACTGAAGAAATAGCTAAAACAGCTACAGAAATAACAAAACCCCTGTTTTTTCAGCCAACAGGGGTTAAAGACCAATTATATATTTCTGCCATTCTTGATTCATACCGCTTTTTAAGTGTTTCGTCACTTCAAAGTAAAGACTACTGTAAGGTTTTCGTGGGGGATGACGCAATATCATATTTGCCTCTCTGGGCGTGCGACTCCCCTTTTTGACATTACAGCGAACACAAGCAGCGACTAAATTTTCCCAGGTTTCGCCACCGCCTCGCGATCGCGGAATCACATGATCGAGCGTTAGCTCATCTCCGATATAACTACAATATTGACAAGTGTGACCATCCCGGTGCAAGATATTCCTGCGCGTTAGAGGAATGTCTTTGTAAGGAACTCTGACATAGTGGCGTAATCTGATCACCGTCGGTAGAGGAAAGTCGGGTAGAAGGTACTTTCCGTTATGCTCAACCTGTTCGGCTTTCTGCTTAAGTAACAAGACCACCGCCCGCCGCCAACTGGTAATATTTAGCGGTTCATAGGAGGCGTTCAATACTAGAACGTTGCCCATTGACGATCTGTTGCGATTTATAGTATTTGAACGATATTAACACAGCTTAACGCTTTCCGGGACAGGGAGACTTGACAGTTAACACTCACCCATGATGAATGGAGAATTGATCATTTACAATCTTCCCTCTCTCCCTGTCCCTTGTAAACTCTCTTGCCAAATCAACTCTTACCTTCTGACTTGACGACTCGCAACTCCTGATCTGCAAGATTTTTTCCCGATACAAATGTGCGATCACGATCTAAGCTTTATAGTCAACCAATGTTGTGAAGATGTCAGGAGTGAGTGAAAATATGGTAACTCAAAAACCAACCTCGGAAAAAGATCGCCTGATTTTAGCGTTGAGAGGGCGAGGGATTTATGATGAAATTTGTCAACGGTCTTGGGTTGAAATTAATTTAGCAGCGATCGCTTACAATGTTGAGCAAATCAAAACTCTGCTTTCTCCCCAAACAACACTCATGGCGGTGGTGAAAGCGGATGCCTATGGTCATGGGGCGGTTTCTGTCGCGAAAACGGTCTCTCAAGCGGGTGCGGGTGCTTTTGCGGTGGCGACGACTCCAGAAGGGATCGAACTGCGTGAAGCGGGAATTAAACAACCCATATTAGTTTTAGGGGCGGCTTATACTCCCGATGAAGTCAAAGCTATTTCTCATTGGCAACTTCAGCCGACTCTTTGTACTCCTCAACAAGCACTTTTATTTTCAGAAATACTCAGTCAACTCAACCAAACTTTAGAAGTTCATCTCAATATTGATACGGGGATGTCACGTTTAGGAACGTCTTGGCAACACGCTGTCGAATTTGTACAGTTAGTGCAGCGACTTCCTAATTTAAAAATTGCCGGAATTTATTCTCATTTTGCGACAGCAGATAGTCCTGATCAAACCTTGATGAGACAACAGCATCAACGCTTTCAAGACGTCATCAAAAAAATTGGGGTTAATCCTCAAAATGGTTTAACGAAAGAGACTGTTTCTCGTCCTTGTTTACATATTTCTAATTCTGCCGCTACTTTAACTGATTCGGCATTACATTATGATTTGGTTCGAGTGGGTTTGGCGATTTATGGTTTATATCCCGCCCCTCATTTAGCTGCAACGATTGACCTCAAACCTGCAATGCAAGTTAAGGCAAAAGTTACCCAAATTAAAATGATTGAAGCCGGAACGGGTGTCAGCTATGGCTATCAATATGTTGCCGAAAAAATAACTCGGGTTGCTGTTGTTGGGATTGGTTATGCGGATGGAATTCCTCGTAATCTTTCTAACAAAATGAAAGTCTTAGTTCGAGGTCAGCTTTTACCTCAAATTGGTGCAATTACAATGGATCAATTGATGATTGATGTGACTTCAATGCCGGATTTACAAGTGGGTGAAGTGGTAACGGTGTTAGGACAAGAAGGAGAAAATACGATTTCAGCCGAGGACTGGGCGGCGGATTTAGATACTATTTCTTGGGAAATATTATGTGGTTTCAAACATCGACTCCCTCGCCTAAATTTTTAAAAAAAGTTACAATCAATACAGAAATAAACAGGTTTAAACTTGAGTTAATAGATCTCTGAAACTCGTTTCCCAAATTAGGAACATTCTCAAAATCCGGTTTCCGATCAGTTACCGGATTTTTTGTATAAAATTATTGCTCAATCTACTCAAATAAACTTAGTCATCATCAAGCTGTTGCAAACTCTAGCAAAATTCTAAGTGAATATACTGAAGAATTTCAGACCAATAACTCCCTTAAATAACGTTTCGTCACTAAGCATCTGTCTAAAGGTAGATAGAGGTGTTTAGCTCTGTTCAAATTCTAAATAAATTGTTAAAATTATTTGATGAGGGTAAAACTGTTACTAGCCTCAATGCAACCATGAATAAATACACTGAATAATTTGAGACAGAATAACTGAACTTCTGAACTTCTAACGAATTATCTAAATTCAAAGATAGAAGTATTCAGTTAGCGATATATTAGAACAAATGACAACTGATCCAATTTTCACTCCTGACGACAACAAAAAATACTGTGGAAAATCATTATCCTCTCCAAACCTTGAGAAAAAAATCTTTAAGTAAAGTCTATTTTTCCTTGAGAAAAAAGCCTCTCAAAAAGGTAATTTCTAAACTTGTTATTGCTAGTGCAATTCTCGCTGTCGGTTTGATTTCAGGAACGAGTTATGGGCTAGTTCGTAGCATCATTCTAACCAGTTCTCAGGAAAACGCACTGAAAGAAGCCCAAAAAGCCAGTCTAGAAATTGATCAGTGGCTAACTGAATTGCGATCGCAAGCTGAAAGTATAGCAAATAATTCCAATGTTCGCTCAATGAATTGGTCACAAGCAGAACCTTTTTTACAACTAGAATTAGATCGCTTACCCAACTATTATATGCTTTCGTTAGTCAATGTTGACGGTTCTTACTACACAACAAAAGCCGGATTTGTTGAAGGTCAAAATCTGCGTGATCGACTTCACTTTCAAAAAGCCTTAGCTGGAGAAACAACGGTTTCTCAACCCATTATTTCTCGAAGTACAGGTGTCTATCAAATTAGCGTTTGTTCTCCAATCTGGTCAATTTCGCCTTTAAATCGTCAATCGCTTTCCGCAGAACAAACCTCTATCCGTACTCAAAGTTTACAGTCTTTAAATCTTCCTGATAATTCCCTACAAAAAAACACTGTTCGAGGGGTTTTATGTGCATCAGTATCTATCGAAAAAATCTCTAGAATTGTTGAAAAAATCTCTAATATTCCTCAATATTCTTATGCTTTTGTTTTAGATAAAGACGGCATTCCCATTGTTCATCCTGACCCTCAGATTTTGCAAGAGAGAAAAAGCTTTTTAGCAAATTCTAATAGTTCCAAAGCAACCCTCGCGCAAAAAATGGTCAACTCTCAGGAGGGAATAGAACTTATTTATTTGAATAACTCCTGGGTTTATATTGCTTATAATCCTACTCAACAAGCTAACTGGTCTATTGGTTTAGTGATTCCTCAAGACCGTTTAGAAGTGCAACTTAGACCCTTAAATTTACTGGCGACAGTTATTGGAATACTACTCACTTTAGCAACAATATTCGCTATTTGGCAGGTTCAATTATTTGAAGAAACTCGTGAACAAGCCGCACGCGAAACTCTCGTTAATCAACTAACTGAGCAAATTAGAGCTTCTTTAGATCTGAATACTCTTTTACAGATCACAGTACAAGAAGTAATGAGAGTTCTAGGTTTAAGTTGGGTGGGATTTAGTTGGTATCAAACAGAACAGAAACATTTAGAAATTGTCTGTAGCTCATCTCAGTTAAAATTTTCTCGAAACTTTCCTCAAATTAATACTTTTATTGAAAAAAACTTTACTAACTTTTTGGTTTCGTCACCCATTGCTTCAGCAGAAATGATCAGTTGGGATCAGTTAGAAAAAACACAGTTGAGCGATGCCAACAAAACAGATCTTAAAAAAGCAGGAATTAGCTGTTATTTTGCTTTACCAATTCAGGTGAATAGCAATCAAAAGGGTTATCTCATTGGATTAAGTTCAGCGCCGATCTCAAATGAGAAAGCTATCCTTAAATTGCTGAAAACAATACGAGGTCAACTGATTATCGCTATTACTCAAGCCAACCTCTACAAACAAGTCAAAGAAAAAGTAGAATTGCTCAATCAAACCCTAGATGAACGTTTAGAAGCTCAAGCACAACTCCAGCAGAAAATGGAAATGTTAGATCGTAGTAGTAATGGAATTATCATCCGAGATATGGGTCATAAAATTACTTATTGGAATCAAGGAGCAGAAAATATTTATGGCTGGAAAAAAGCCGAAGTTATGGACAAAAATATACACAGTTTATTAACAACGATTTTTCCAACTTCTCAAGCAGAAGTGATGGAACAACTTCTTCAAGAAGGAACTTGGACTGGTGAACTACAACATCAGACAAAAGATTTTCAGAATATTGTTGCTTTTAGTCGTTGGACTTTACAACGAGATGAGCAAGGAAATCCCTATGCAATCTTAGAAATTAATAGTGATATTACCGAACGAAAAGCCGCAGAAATTGCCTTAGCTTATTCAGAAACTAAACTCCGAGAAAAAGCGACTCAACTCGAAGCCACATTAGTTGAACTTCAACGCACTCAAGCTCAAGTGATTCAAAATGAGAAAATGTCTTCTTTAGGTCAACTCGTTGCAGGTGTGGCTCACGAAATTAATAATCCGGTTAATTTTATTTATGGAAATCTCACTCATGCAGAAGAATATATGCAGGATTTAGTAAATTTGCTGCATCTTTATCAAGACAATTATCCCGACTCAACACCCGAAATTCAAGATGAAATAGAAGTGGTTGATTTAGAGTTTATTGAAGAAGATTTTCCCAAAATTTTAAAATCCATGAAAAATGGAGCAAAACGAATTGAAGATATTGTTGTTTCCTTGCGAAACTTCTCTCGCATGGATGAAGCCGACTTAAAAGAGGTGAATATTCACGAAGGAATTGATAGCACGTTAATGATTTTACAAAGTCGTTTAAATTTGATGGGAAGTCAAACTCAGATAGAAGTGATTAAGAACTATGGAAATTTACCTCTAGTTGAGTGTTATCCAGGGCGGTTAAATCAAGTGTTGATGAATCTATTAATTAATGCGATTGATGCCATACAAGAAAAATACAATCAGCCATCGCTATCAGCAGCGCAAGGTACTGTACCTACAATTGAGATTTCGACAGAACTCCTAGAAAATAATCAGGTTCAAATTCGCATCAAAGATAACGGTTATGGAGTTTCCGAAAGCGCTCAAGACCATTTATTTGATCCCTTTTTTACAACTAAACCTGTTGGGAAAGGAACGGGTTTAGGGTTATCCATCGGCTATCAAATTATCACCGAAAAACATCAAGGAAACTTGTACTGTAATTGTAAACTCGAAGCAGGAGCAGAATTTATTATTGAAATTCCTCGAAAACAGGGTTAGAGCAAGTGTAGTATAGTCGTTTATTCAATCAATCCAAGTTTTTGAAAAAAATTTGTTGTCGTTATGGCGATCAATTTGCTAGGGTTGGTAGCGTACTTATCCAAACTTAAAAAACAAGTCATGGCAGAAATTTTTGGAACGGAAGGTGCAGATAGTTTGGTTGGAACTAGCGAACCCGATTCTATCTTTGGTCTAGATGGCGGTGACACACTTCAGGGAAGTCAGGAGGGAGGTGATACCCTAATTGGTGGCCTCGGCAATGATTTTCTGTTTGTGAATGGGAATAATAACTGGGTTTTTGCGGGAAAAGGGGATGATATTATTGAGGGGAGATTTGGAGCAGATACAATCTTCGGCGATATTGGAAATGATATCATTAACGCTAATGCAGGAAATGATTTAATCTTTGGCAACAATGACCAGGATCAGATCAATGCAGGTAATGGGGATGATACTATATTTGGAGGTCAGGGAAATGATGACATTGATGCAGGTATTGGGAATGACCTGATTTTTGGTGATATTGGAAATGATAGATTGAGAGGAGGAGGTGGAAGCGATCAGTTTGTGATTGGTTCAGGGTTTGGAACAGACGTTATTTCTGACTACGGAAATGGCACTGACCGTATTCTCCTACAAGGTGGCATTACTGAAGCCGACTTAGATTTTGTAGAAGCTGATATTGTTGAAGGTTCTGGCATCGATATGTCAATTATTCTGCGTTCAACAGGTGAAACTCTTGCCATTCTTCAAAGTACAACCGTTGAAGAATTTAGTTCCAGTGGGGTTATTGAACCTCTAATCCTTTGATTTTTTCAAATCACATAAGTAACGCCCATCTCACCGTTAACTCGATACTTATTCACGAATTGCAAATAGTTTTTGGTTGACTAAATTATTGGATTCAAAATCAGTCTGGCGTATTTCTTTTACTGGAATCAATTGCACTGCACAGGCTTTTAATTCCGGTTGTAAAGAATCAGGACAAGATTCAGGATGAGTGAGATTATTGACTTCAGCAAGTTCTGCCCATAAACTCCCCCAGTGCATGGGAACAAACACAGTTCCGGGTGTAATATTTTTTGTTATTTTAGCAGGAAATCTTGCCATTCCCCGACGCGATCGCACTTCGACGATTTCCCCTTCTTGAAGACTCAATTTCATCGCATCCCGAGGGTGAATTTCAATAAACGGTTCTGGGTGCATCTTTACTATTTTTTCAATCCGCCCTGTCCGAGTTTGGGTGTGCCACTGACCATAAAGCCGCCCCGTTGTCAAGACAAACGGATAATTGGGGTCGGGGGGTTCAGCTAACCCTCGCGAATGATAAGCGCCAAATTTCGCCCGTCCGTCGGGGGTATTAAACCGAAAATCGGTATAGAGGCGTTTATTATGAACTGCTACATCGGGGCTATTTTCAGCACAAGGCCATTGTATCGGCCCAAACTGACTTAACGCTTCGTGGGTAATTCCGCTCATCTCACAGGGTTGGTTGCGGGTGAGTTGAATAAATTCTCGCCTCACCGCAGCAGAGTCCGCAAAATCAAACTGTTCTGCAAACCCCAAACGTCGCCCCACTTCTGCAAAGATTTCCCAGTCGGCTTTAGCAACTCCCAGAGGCGAACGAAACGCCTGACATAATGTTACCATGCGTTCAGAATTGGTCATCGTTCCCGTTTTTTCACCCCATTGGGCCGCAGGTAAAACAACGTGAGCAAATGCGGCTGTTTCTGTGGGATAATAGGCATCTTGATAAACGGTAAACGGAGATTTTCTATAGGCAGCTTTTGTGCGTTCTAAATCGGGCATACTCACCGCCGGATTGGTTGCCGCTATCCACAATAATCCGACTTTATTTTGTTCTAAACCGAGTATCATATCCCAAGCGGCTAAACCGGGATGAGGTGAAATACTACCGGGTTTTAATCCCCAAAATTCCTCGACTTCTGCGCGATGTTGGGGATTTTTAACAACTCGATAACCGGGTAAAATATGGGCAAGTCCGCCCGCTTCTCGTCCGCCCATGGCGTTCGGTTGACCTGTCAGAGAAAACGGCCCCGCCCCCGGTTTACCAATATTTCCGGTCATTAAATGCAAGTTAATTAACGTTCTCACTTTCGCAGTCCCTTCAGAGGATTGATTCATCCCCATCGACCACAACGAAAGCACCCGGTTTGACTCTCCCCACCACCGGGCGGCTGTTTCTAAATCATCTAACCGAATTCCACATTTTCGGGCAACTAATCCTGGTTGATAGTGACGAATGACTTCGGCATAATCGGAAAAACCTTTTGTACAATCGTCGATAAATAAACTATCAAAGAAACCCCACTTCATTAATAAATGAGCAATCCCGTTGAGTAAATCAATATCAGTTCCGGGTTTAATGGCTAAATGTAAATCTGCGGCTTCTGCGGTTTGGGTACAACGCGGGTCAACCACAATCATTTTTACGGATTTATTTTTCTTGTGATAAACCCGCAAACGGTTAAAAATAATCGGATGACATTCGGCTGTGTTTGTACCAATTAAAAACGCACAGTCGGTTTGTTCTAAATCATCATAACAACAGGGCGGCCCGTCTGTACCAAAACTTTGGATATATCCCGACACCGCCGAAGACATACAAAGCCGAGAATTGGCATCAAAATTATTGGTTCCTAGACACCCTTTTAATAGTTTTTGAGCAATATAATAATCTTCAGTTTGAAACTGTCCCGACCCATACATACAAATCCCAGACGGCCCTTGTGTTACCCGAACGGTTTGAATTTGGTTAACAATGCGGTCAAAGGCTTCATCCCAACTCACCTGTCGAAAAGGTTCATCGAGAGACTCTCGCATCATCGGATGGGTTAGGCGGTCTTTATCTAGGGCTTCACTAACGGTTGCCCCTTTTACACAGACTTTACCTTGACTTGAAGGATGATTGCGGTCGCCTCTAACTTGCCAAGTCGGATTTCCTTGTTTATCTCGGTTGGTGGCTTTTCCCGGTAACGCAGGGGGTAAAACATCTAAACCGCAGCCAACACCGCAGTAAGGACAAAGAGTTTTCGTCGGTTCAGTCATAAACAGTTATCAATTCTTCAATTATTTTGTACTGTAGAGGCGCTTTAGTTTGCAGCCTAAGAGGGATTTCCTGATACCAATTCTTTGTAAAGTTGTATCTATTGAATCCCCCCAAGCTGAGAAAGGAGGGAGTTTATTCTTAACGTTTATAATTGCTTAGTTTCTGAGGCAAATATTGGTTCTTGATTGATAATTGGTATTTCTTCACCTTCGTGATGTTCGGCAAAGGAACCCTTGGGTTCTTTGAGGAAAAACCAACACAAACAAGCCACAATCATCCCCGCTACACCCAACACTTCAAAAAAGATTCGGTTGCCAACATCGCCTTCGGGTAACAGGCTAAATAAGGTTAAATAAGCCACCGCCCCAACGTTTCCATAGGCCCCAACGTTTCCCGCAATTTGTCCGGTTACACGACGTCGAATCAGAGGTACAATTGCAAAGGTAGACCCTTCACCCGCTTGTACGAAGAAGGAACAAGTCATTGTTAATAAAACTGCAAAGGGAAGGAACCAACCGCCTGTGACTCGACCCATCATCAGATAACCAATAGCCATTGCTGCGGTTAATACAGTCATGGTGAGTTTGCGGCTACCGAGTTTGTCGGAAATTAAGCCTCCACCGGGACGGGCGGCGAGGTTCATAAAAGCATAACTGGCGGCTATCATTCCGGCGGCTTGTTTGTTTAAGCCAAAAGTCATTTCAAAGAAGGAAGGAAGCATCGAAACAGCAGCAAGTTCTGACCCGAAGTTCACAAAGTAGGTGCATTCTAGGAGGGCGACTTGAGTGAAGTTATAGCGTTCGTTTGGTGCGTAACGTTTTTGTCCAGTCAGTAGGTCTTTGTTGACATTCCAACATCCGTAAGCTTGGAATAAATATAACCCAACTAAACCCAACCAAACGAGATACATTCCCCCGGTTGTTAAGAATCCAACTTTGCTTAAACGCCAAGCGAGTACACCCAAAATCACGTTTAAAGGCACGTTCATCAACATCAGGAACCAAAAGTCTTTGATAGTTGTAACTTCAATTCCGGTGGCTTTAACGGGGCGTTGATAGACTTTCCCAGAGGGGGTATCTTGTACGTTGAAGTAGTAAAGTATTCCGTAAAGTGCAGCGATAATTCCAGTTCCGGCAATGGCTAGACGCCAGTTAATTAGGCTACCGCCACTAAAGCTTAATATTGCCGCAATGGTTGGGAGTGTAAAAGCGGCACCGGCTGAACCAAAGTTTCCCCAACCGCCATAAATTCCTTCGGCTAAACCAATTTCTTTGGGCGGAAACCACTCAGCAACCATCCGAATTCCGATTACAAATCCCGCCCCAACAATACTTAAAGCCAAGCGAGAAATTACCAGTTGATTGAAGTTTTGCGCCATTGCAAACCCAATACAAGGAATGGCAGCATACATTAATAAACAAGTGTAGGTAATTCGAGGGCCGAATCTATCTAAAACCATCCCAATAATAATTCGGGCGGGAACGGTTAAAGCCACGTTACAAATAGCCAGGGTTCTAATTTGTGCCACACTTAAACCCATTTCTTCTTGCAGGGCGGTGGCGAGAGGGGCGAGGTTAAACCACACTACAAAAGAGAGGAAGAAAGCGAACCAAGTCATATGCAGAATTTTGTATCTGCCGTGTAATGACCATAATTCTGAAAGCATTAATGATTCTCCTTGAAAGATTTAAGTGATGAATAATGAGAGTTAAGAGGAATACACCTATTTTTTTAACTCCTAAATTTTACAATCAAAAATCTAGGTTAACGTTTAACTCTCCCTAAAAATTGAAAATTAGAGATGAGAAATTAGAGTTTAGCTTTTTCCCAACCAAGGATTAACTTGTAAATTGCCACTGGGAGTTAAAACGACTAAGAATTTAGCGACTTTTTTAGACAATTCTGCGGCTTTTTCTTGATGTAATTCATCGATGGGAACTTCGGATAAATAGTCAGATGCGGCTGCATTTAGAGGGGAATAATCGGCAATTTCTCCGTTTTCCTGAACTTCGACTTGATAAACTAAGTTATCGGAAAATGTAGGGGTTTGTTGCCAAGCTTGATCGACTTCATTATAGAGTTTTTCATTCAAACTTGCAATTAAATTCGGGTCGGTAATTTCGGCTTCTGTTTCAACAAAAGTTGTCTCAACTGTTGGAGTCACAGATGTATTACTGGCTGTTGTTACGACGGGAATTTGAGAAGGGGTTTGAGTTGAATTGATGACAACGGGTTGAGTGGGTACGGGAGTTGTAGAAGTTGTGGTATTGGCTTGAGTTGCAACTGTTTTTTTAGCTTCTTCGGCAACTTTTGCTTCTGATAATGTATGTTGCCAATTCATAAACATGAAACCACTGAAAACGGCAACACCAACAGCAGTAATTGATTTGATTATCAAAGAAGCTTCTTGAGAGTTGGAATTGATTTCTTGAGTTGTCATTTTTGAGTTTATCCTTGTTGTATTGTTGAGTGGAATTTCTGAAAATTGGATCGAGTTGTAGGGTGTATCAAATGCACTAACTCTTTTTCACCCATCACGATATTGAAAGTTTGATGTACCCTACTCAGGTGGAATTTTGAGTTAGTTGTAGGGTGTATCAAATGCACTAACTTTTTTTCACCCATCACGATATTGAAAGTTTGATGTACCCTACTCAGGTGGAATTTTGAGTTAGTTGTAGGGTGTATCAAATGCACTAACTTTTTTTCACCCATCACGATATTGAAAGTTTGATGTACCCTACTTAGGTGGAATTTTGAGTTAGTTGTAGGGTGTATCAAATGCACTAACTCTTTTTCACCCATCACGATATTGAAAGTTTGATGTACCCTACTTAGGTGGAATTTTGAGTTAGTTGTAGGGTGTATCAAATGCACTAACTCTTTTTCACTCATCACGATATCGAAAGTTTGATGCTGCTACTTAGGTGGAATTTTGAGTTTTAGGCTGGATGAAATTTACCTACTAGGACTTACCAGTTAGGACTTGAAACTTTGATTTATCGGGCTGATGTTTGTCTGATTCTTAGTATCGAAACTCAGAGAATTTATTTAGCTGTTCCGCCGAACTTATCAACTAACAAATCTCGCAACAAAGGTTTAAGATCTTCGCAGGCAATTCCCTTTTTAACACAGGTTCCCAACTCGGCTTCTTTCCCAACTTTTCCGCCCATAAACAGGTCAACGCCTTCGACCATTTTACCGTCTTTACGGGTTTTTGTTCCCATTAAACCAATATCTGCAACTTGTGGTTGACCACAAGAATTTGGGCAGCCTGTCCAATGAATTCTTACAGGTTTTGTGAAGGTTAATTCGGCTTCGAGTTCTTTAACTAACGCTAAAGCGCGATTCTTTGTTTCTATCAAAGCAAAGTTGCAAAATTGGGCGCCTGTACAGGATACTAATGCACGGGTTAAAGGGGCGGGATTAATGCTAAATTTCTCTAGCAAAGGTTCAGTTAACAAAGCCTCTAGACGAGAATCTGAAACATAAGGAATAATCAGATTTTGTTCAACGGTTAAACGCAGTTCACCTTGACCATAAACCTCAGCTAAACGCGCGAGTTCAAACATATCGTTTGCATACAACCGTCCAACTGGAACGTTTAACCCAACATAATTAAATCCCGCTTGTTTCTGAGTATAAACCCCAATATGATCCCGTTTATCCCAGAGAATTTCATCCTTTTCCGCTTCTGCTTCTAAAGTCTCACCCATTTGGGTTTCAACTTCACGGCGAAACTTGTCAATTCCCCATTCATCAATTAACCACATTAAGCGAGATTTTTGACGGTTTTCTCTCAACCCGTTATCGCGGAAAACTTCTAAAATAGCCCGACACAAACTCACAACTTGATTTGGTTTTACCCAGGCATTTAAAGGAATAGCCGCGTCACATCTTTTGGCAGAAAAGAACCCCCCCACTAATACATTGAAGCCAAAAGTTTCATCTTTAAAAGCGGGAACAAAAGCAATATCATTAATTTCAGCATGAACCGAATTATCCCGACATCCAGCGATCGCAATATTGAACTTTCGCGGTAAATTGGTAAACTCGGGGTTTCCTTCTCCGTTACCCGTGATCATGTCTTGAACTTGCTGTACCAATTGGCGAGTATCATAGAGTTCATCGGCGTCAAGTCCAGCAACGGGGGAACCTGTGATATTTCGCACATTGTCCATCCCCGACTGAACACTCGTTAACCCGACTTGTTGCATCCGGTTAAAGATATCGGGTACATCTTCGAGGCGAATTCCTCTAAGCTGAAGGTTCTGTCTTGTGGTAATATCAGCATTACCATCATCACCGTAGCGTTGAACGATTTCTGCCAAAACTCGCATCTGCTCACTGGTGATCACCCCGCTAGGCATTCTCAGGCGTAACATGAATTTACCCGGTGTTACAGGCCGAAAGAATACCCCTAGCCATTTTAAACGATGATCGCGATCATCAGTATCCATTGCTTCCCAACCGATTTGGGCAAATTCTTCGATTTCTGTTTTAACGGCTAAACCATCTTTTGCTGCTTTTATTTTTTCAAATTTATTGAGCTTTGTTTTTGCTTCTGCTGCACTTGTCATTCAATATTCCTCTTTTCCATTCGCTTTCAAAAGCAGTTGATTAAAAATTCTAGTTCCCCTTTTGGCCAAACGTTAACAAATTAGTTTCTTTCAGTCTGTATTAGATTTAACATTCTGGAGAATTTTTGTTAACTTTTGCTCACATCTATTTCGCTAGAGAGAAGAATTAACTTCAAACTCCCTTAAACACTGGATTTTCGAGCCGGGGCCTTTAGGATTACTACCTACAGTAGAAGGAAAATTTGAGTTTAATCGTAGCAAAAGTTACAAAATTTTAAGTTATATGAAGTTTTAGAATATAAAAAATGCGTTTTTTACATAAACCCAAAGACTCAGACCTCGGGACAGATATTTGCTTGGAGTTGACGATATCTGTAAATATTGATGGGGAGATGGGGTGCAGGGGGAGGTGGGGAGAAAGATATGTAGCATCGGTGAAGCCGTATTTGATATTACTCAAAGGACTGATTACCTAAGCCAAACTAAATCCCAGATAACTTTTTATAATGATTCCAACTGTATCTAACTATTGGCTTGAAAATGCTCAAATTCCGGTTTGTTTGTTGAGTGACGTTGTTCTAGAACAAACACCGAACCGAGAAGGATTGGTTAATGTTGATTTAGAAATTGCATCAGGTGTTATTCGTCAAATTGTGGCGAGTGGAACAGTTAAAACCGGAGAAATTCCCAGAGTTAATTTACAGAAAAAACAAGTATGGCCGTGTTTTGTTGATATTCATACTCATTTAGATAAAGGTCATATTTGGGAACGAACGCCCAACCCAGACGGCACATTTCAAGGGGCGTTAAAAGCGGCTTGGGAGGATATAGAGGTTTGGAATTCAGACGATGTTTATCGCCGTATGGAGTTTGGTTTAAAATGTAGTTATGCTCATGGAACATCATCAATTAGAACTCATTTAGATTCTGGGGGAAGGTTAACGGATATTAGTTGGGAAGTGTTTAGAAGTTTACAAAAAGAATGGTCTGACAAGCTAATTTTACAGGCGGTTGCTTTGGTAACGTTAGAAGAATACCTCACTCCTGCTGGAGAAAAGTTAGCCGATAAAGTTGCAGAGTTTGGGGGGATTTTGGGCGGTGTTGCTTATATGAATCCAGAGATTGATCGCCAAATTGAACGAGTGTTTGAACTAGCAAAAGACCGAAATTTAGATTTAGATTTCCATACCGATGAAAATGGTGATCCAGATTCTATTACCTTAAAAAAAGTCGCCGAAACTGCGTTAAAGTCTGAGTTTTATGGTAAAATTATATGTGGTCATTGTTGTAGTTTAGCCGTTCAATCTCCCGAACAGGTAACAGAAACGATTGCGTTAGTTAAACAGGCGGGAATTGGAATTATTAGTTTACCGATGTGTAATTTGTATTTACAAGATCGGCAATACCAGCAACCATTAAATTTAACTCAAACTCCCCGTTGGCGAGGGGTAACGTTATTACATGAACTCAAACAATCAGAAATTCCCGTTGCAGTAGCGAGTGATAATTGTCGTGATCCGTTTTATGGTTTTGGCGATCATGATGGCTTAGAAGTGTTTAAAATGGCGGTAAGAATTGCCCATTTAGATCATCCCTTTGGAGATTGGCCCCAAGCCGTGACTCGAACTTCTGCGGAGTTAATGGGATTATCAACAGTTGGTCGAATTGGTGTCGGATTACCTGCGGATTTGATAATTTTTCAGGGTCGTTATTTTAGTGAAATATTATCTCGTTCTCAGCATGATAGAATTGTGTTGAGGAAGGGAAAAGAAATTAATACAACTTTACCCAATTATCAAGAGTTAGATGATTTGATTAAGTAAAATTAGAGTTTTTAAAACTCACTCAAAACATTAAATAATATCGTATAAATATAAGCAATCAATTCTGAAATTACACTCCGAAATCCTTCACTTGAACGCCACCATCGATTGGCATTGTAGTCTTCAGATGGAATAGAAATAATCCCCACTTGAATCTCGGGATGAAGGTGTTTTCGGAACGTTATCCAACTGCGACGCGCATGAGGCCCTAATGAATAAAGGTTAATTGATTTAATGTTTAACTCAGTTGTTTGTAGCCATTCTTGGAGTACAATAACAGTAGCTTCTGTACGATTACGAAGAACAGAAGAAGCGGGAACAGCAATCACTTGAGTTTTATCTAAACCCAGTTTAATGAAAGTGGCTGCGGTGAGGTTAGCAAAGTCTTTGTATTCGGCTAAATAGTATCCTTTTTGTAGCGGAACTCCAGTGGTGATGATTTTTTGATAACTACCTTTTTCAAATTCAACTAAAGCTAATTTTAAGGCATAATCAGGCATCCATCCTTCAATCACTAAAGCATCCGCTTGTATGGGGCTGTTAACAGCGAGAAAAGAATAGAGATTTAAACCAAAAACCAAAGTTGTTGTCAGCATAAACAACAAAATAAGACCCCACCCTTTGAGGGTGAGTGTCCAAATTTCTTGACGCTGAATGAGGTGCAATTTCTGAAGTGTTTTGCAAGGGAAAAGCGAGGGCATTTGAATCACTTAATTCAGGTAGAGGAATTTAAGCTTTAGCCTGTTGGGCGTGGAGATAGTCAAATACACTTTTATCTCCGATATCAGCAGGAATATCTTGAAACGTTTTACGAACAGCAAAAACTAAAAATTGAATTGCCCAGAAAAACAGTAAAAACTTTAGATTCATCACTGACCACATTCCCACCATAAATCCTAACAGAAGTAAGGGAACGAGAGGGGTTAATAGCTTAGTTTCTATGCGGTTGAAGCAAAATGCTTCTTTAAAGTAAATTCCAGTAATTGCAGCAAAACTAAAGCCAATTCCCAGTAAAGTTAGAGGTTGATTGTAGACAGTTAGGGCTAACGGTTCTGGACTTTGAAACGCTACAATTATAGAAGCTATACCTCCTATTAACCAAAATAGTTGTAAGACTCGGTGTAGAATAGCAAGATAGATATGAATGGTGAATAAACTGACACCCAGGGCGAACCAAAAACAAAAATAGAGAGGGGTTAAGGCTTGCAGGACGAGGGGATTATTGCTTTGCCATAAGACTAATCCTGTACCGACTGCGAAGCATAGGGCTGCTATCATTAAGCCAGTACGGTAAATCAGAACACCGATGCGATCGTGATCGGTAATGGTATATTCGCCAAACTGCCCTTGATAGACTTGGGTTTGTAATGAGTGCAGTTGTTGTGTCATCGTTGTCTCCTACGGGTTAATGCAATCAGCGCGTCTATCATAATATGCTCAGTCACTCAACTTGTTTCAGGTGAGAACATAATGTCTAAATCTGATCAGAAAAATCACAAACGTCAGCCACAGCTAGCACCTGAAGATATCCAACCGATTCAAATTGATGAAACTATTTTAACGGGATCGACGAACAGAAGTAAAGGAAATCCACAACAACATTTAATGTTGTCTATGGAAAATGTTCTCGAACAAATGGAGACATTAGGTTTACTTGATCCCGAAAAGTTAATGCAAGAATTTGGAGAGGTTGATCGCGAAGAATTTGAAGATAGAATTAAAACGATTCTAAAAACTCAAATTATTGAAGTTGATGAACCGAATCTAAATCGATATCTCCAATATCTCAAAAAAAATATTCAAAAACCTTGCTATCTGACAGGAACTGAAGAATTTTTATGGGAGGAAGATTACCTCTTTGGAGAAGGTTCTCAGAAAAAGTATGAAAATCTCAAAAAGACTCAGCCTTCTTATACCGATGTTTTTACGTTAGTCAAATTTTCAGAAACCCTCTCAGATGTGGATGGTTTACTTGTAGAAGTTCAGCGAGTCAGTGATAAAAAAATGTTTGTTCTGCCCCTAGCTGACTTGGAAGTAACGGATGAAAATTCCCCAAATTACAAACTGATTGAAGATTATTTAATGTGGTTTTTGAACTATATGTAAACCAATCTGCAAACCCTTCAAAATCAGCTTGAATTTGTTTAGGGAAATGTACCCCAAAGACACAAAGACACCTCAGATTTTCTCTGGAATTTTTGTCTTGTGTGTCTTCGAGGGTTTTTCGAGTCTATACTCGCACACCTGCGTGGCTGACAGTGGCTAACGCTTCAACTAAACTGCGAACCGCTGCAACCATTGCGACTTCATCATTGAGGCGGTTGATAGCTGAACCCACACCAATACCCGAAGCCCCGGCTGCAATCGCCAAAGGTGCGGTGACGTTGGACAGTCCAGACGCACACAATACGGGGACTGATACCGCCCGAGAGATTTCATAAGCTGCGGCTAAGGTGGGAGACGCTTTTTCAATTAAACCCAATGTACCCGAATGAACGGGTTGGGAACTGGTACCGCCTTCGGTTTGGATAATATCGGCACCCGCTTCGACTAATTCGAGGGCGAGTTGAACCTGCTTGTCCAGTTCAAGAATGTGAGGAACAGTGACAGACAGGGTAATATTAGGAAGCAGTGATCGCGTTTGTTCGGTGAGTCGCAACACATCTTCGGCTTCAAACCGCAGTCCTTGGGCATAGAACGCATCAAAGTTCCCAATTTCAATTAAGTCTGCACCCGCTTCCACGCAGGGAACAAACTTAACGGGTTCAACGGCTGAAACACAAATGGGGAGATGAGTTAGATTTCGCGCCATTCGGACTAAACTGACATCCGCCGCAATATCAACAAAGGTTGCACCCCCCTGAGTCGCCGCTTTTACGGTTGCTGCAACCCGTTGGGTATCAAAATTCATCAAGCCACTAATCACCTTTAGCGCTTTACTTTGGTTGATTGCTTGTTTGATCGGAGAATTGTTGAGCATATTAATACCTCAGCCTAGACTTTTGTAAAATTCATTGTTACATAGTTTAGGGTGATTATAGACACCTGTGATACAGAGAAATTTTGGATGGAGTTGAACGGGGTGAGTCTCTGTTTTATTCTTTTAAATGATAACGTTGCGGTTGACGAAATTTGTAAATATCTGTAATTACTTTTACCCAACTCTCGGCTAGAGATTCTAGAATTTTATCCCCTTTTTCTTTTGTGGCAACTGTTGCATCTCCTAAAACTCCACTTTTGGTTAAATCTCGTGTTACCCAAGCAAACGGTAATTTTCCCTCCATACTCAGCATACTATTTTTGGGTAAATCGTGAGGATATTCACAAACCACTTGATTTTTTCGGACTTGTTCGGGCAAAATTGACAGCATGACACTGGTTTCTGCATCCCCGGCATGGATTCCATATTCTAACTCTTTGGGGGTTAATAATTCGGTTGCTGCATTGGGAACTCGCCAGACAAACAACGGAAAGAGCATAAAATCTTCATACTTTTGATGCAAATCTCGCGCCACCATTTCTAATATTTGCGGTTGTCCACCGTGAGCATTTATAAACACTAATTTACGAAATCCGGCTCGATAAATGCTTTCTCCTGTTTCGATTAATACTGATGAAAGGGTATTGCTATTGAGGGTAATTGTACCAGGAAAATGCCAATGTTCGTTAGATTTGCCATAATATAATGTGGGTAGGGCGTAGGCAGGAATCTCAGTATTAAGTTTAGCTAAAGCTTCACCTGTTACCGCAGTTGCAATGGCAGAATCAACTATTAAAGGTAAATGGGGGCCGTGTTGTTCGATAGAACCAATAGGTTGAATAATGACAATATTTTCTTTGTCGGACATGGCGTTGATTTCTGTCCAGGTTAGATAGGGAAAAAAGCGTTCAGGTGGAATAAAATTGTGCATGGTGAGTTGAAATTTATGTTTAGAGCTTGATTCCGTTATATTAACAAAATATGTGGGATTTTATTTTAACAGATTTAGAAGTTAATCTGTGTTTTTGCTCAAGAATTTGATAAGATAGGGTAAAACTTGATTAATTTTAATCTGAGTTATGGAAGAAATTCTTAAACTTAAAGAACTCCTCCTGCAAGGTGACATTCAAGGGTCACTGGCTATTGTGAATGAATTAGAAGAAATGAGTAGAGATGACATTATTAGTAATATTCGGAGTTATGCTGTAATTTTATTACTTCATTTAATCAAACAAACAGTAGAAAATCGCACGACTCGTTCTTGGGATGTCTCAATTCGTAATTCCATTTTAGAAATTAAAGCCAAAAATAAGCGTCGTAAATCTGGAGGGGTTTATTTACCTCCTGAAGAACTTTTAAATACCCTAGAAGAAGCTTATCCTCAAGCGATTAACAAAGCCTCTCTCGAAGTCAAAGAAGGACATTATGAATCAGAAGAATTAGAACAATTGGTGAGTCAAGATGAAATTTTAAATCAAGCAATGCAGTTAATTTTAACAGAAAATTGATCAACCTTGTCTAATCAGGGTATGATTGTTTAAAATCATCAATCTTGGCTAGATACCTTTCAATGAAAAAACACTCTAGAATTTTAATTAAAACCTCACTTTTTATCCTTTTTAGTTTACTCTGTATTAGTTCTTGCACATCTCAAACTCAATCTAAAAATTCCCAATCTATATCTGCTCAAAATAACACTTTAAGATTATTATATTGGCAAGCACCGACTATTTTAAATCCCCATTTATCCACAGGTTTTAAAGACTCAGAAGCCAGTCGAATTACCTTAGAACCTTTAGCCAGCTTTAACAACCAAGGCGAACTCATTCCCTTTTTAGCTGCTGAAATTCCTACGATAGAAAATGGAGGAATTGCTAAAGATGGAAAATCAGTCACTTGGAAATTAAAACAAAATCTAAAATGGTCAGATGGAATCCCTTTTACGGCTGATGATGTTGTCTTTACCTATGAATTTATTAGCAATCCTGACGTGGGTTCTTCTACTGCGGGAACCTATAAAATTATTGAAACTGTTCAAAAAATAGACGATTTTACTGTTAAAATAAACTTTCAAGATGTAACTCCTGGTTGGTTTTTAGTCTTCGTTGGCACCGAAGGGATGATTTTACCGAAACATAAATTTCAAGACTATCAGGGTGTTAATTCTCGTCAAGCACCCGCCAATTTGAACCCAGTGGGAACAGGTGCTTATCAGGTGGTAGAATTCAAACCGGGAGATGTGGTTATTTATGAACCCAATCCTAATTTTAGAGAAGCAGAAACAGTCAGTTTTGAACGCATTGAACTCAAAGGCGGAGGGGATGCAACATCATCAGCCAGAGCGGTTTTACAAACAGGAGATGCTGATTTTGCGTACAATTTACAAGTCGAAGCAACAGTTTTAAAACAATTAGAAACAGGCGGAAAAGGAAAGATAATTTCTAACTTTGGATCATTAATGGAACGAGTTTTAATCAATCAAACAGATCCCAATCAAGCTACTCCCGAAGGTGAACGTTCTAGCTTAAAATTCCCTCATCCTTTTTTCACCGATGAATCAGTTCGTCAAGCCTTTAGTTTAGCTATAGATCGAGAAACAATTGCCAATCAACTTTATGGTGTGACTGGAAAGGCTACCGCAAATTTTGTTGTCGCACCTCAACAATTTGTTTCTGAAAATACGGACTATGAATTTAACCCCAAAAAAGCAGAAATATTATTAGATCAAGCCGGATGGAAAGATAGCAATAATAATGGAATTCGAGATAAAAATGGAATAGAAATGAAGATTTTATTTCAAACTTCAGTCAATCCTTTGCGACAAAAAACCCAAGAAGTGATTAAACAATCGCTAGAATCAATTGGGATTGCTGTTGAACTCAAAAGTATCGATCCTAGTGTTTATTTTTCGGGAGATCCAGCCAACTCTGATACCGTAGAACACTTTTATGCTGACTTACAAATGTTTACTACAGGAAATACTAGCCCTGATCCGACTTCCTATTTAAAAACCTACACTTGTGATGAAATTCCCCAAAAAGCCAATAATTGGACGGGAGATAATACTTCTCGCTATTGCAATCAAAATTATGATAATCTATGGAAACAGTCTACAATTGAACTCGATTCCCAGAAACGTCAACAATTATTGATTCAGATGAATGATCTGTTAGTGAAAAATGCGATGGTAATTCCCCTAGTACATCGAGCCGATATCATTGGAGTCAACAATCAAATTACAGGCGTTGAATTAACCCCTTGGGATTTAAACACTTGGAATATTTACAACTGGAGAAAAAAATAACCCGAGGAGAGAGACATAATTTGTAAAAAAGATGGAATAATAGTAAGTACAGTAATCAAGTGTTGAGTGAGGATGTCTAAGCAAATGGTGAATCAAAATGAATGGGTCTGGAGGTCAAAATGTTGAAATCAAAACCTCTCAAAGCAGGGATAAAACTGTCTTTGATGCTGACTTTGGGTGTCGGAATCTCCAATTGTTCGGTACTTGAAACGATGTTACCTCCCATTTCAGAGCCTGATCTCCCAGTAAATCCTTCACCCCAGGTTAAAGACTATAGAACTTTTGCAGATTGGTGTTCAAGTCGGGAAAATTTAGCATTAGAAACTCAACAAACGGTAAATATTTTATTACAAGTCGCCGGAGTGACAGATTGTAAATTAGCTCAAAAAAGTCTTTTACAAGTGATCGAACTCGATCTCAGTCGCAGCAAAATTAGCGATCTTTCTCCATTAATTACTTTACCACATCTAACTCGCCTGAACCTCAGTGAAAATCAAATCACAGACTTAACACCTTTATCCAATTTAACCAATTTAACACGACTTAACCTCAGTAGTAATCTCATTCAAGATCTAAGTCCTATTTCGGAGTTACCCAATCTTCAAATTTTACTTCTTTATAAAAATGAAATCGAAGTTCTCAGCCCCCTGTCTAACCTTTCCGGATTAACTGAACTCAGTTTAGATAGTAATAAAATCAGTGATATTAGTTCCCTTTCTGAACTGAATAATTTAACAAATTTGAGTCTGAGTGAAAATCAAATCCAGGACTTAAGTATTATTGCAAATCTTGAAAATTTAACTCAACTGAGTTTAAATGGAAATAAAGTTAATGATATTAGCTTGATTTCTGAACTCCAAAATCTAACTAAATTAAATCTCAAAACCAACCAAATTGAAGATCTGAGTTCTTTGTCTAATCTCAGTAATTTAAAAGAACTCAACCTCGACAGCAACAAACTGATTGATGTTAGTGCTTTATCCTCTCTGACTCAACTCGAAACCTTAAGTCTGAGTGAAAACAACATTACTAATATTCAACCTCTTTCTAATCTAGAAAACTTGATCACCTTACAACTGAGAAGTAATCAAATCTCCGATATCAAAGCCTTAAGTTCACTCACCAACTTGACTGAGGATTTAAACTTAATTGATAATCAGATTAGTGATATTAAACCGCTATCTAACCTCAAAAATTTATCGCGAGTTGGATTAAGTAAAAATCAGATTAGTGATCTTAAACCTTTATCTGATTTAAGTAAACTGGTGATTTTGTATTTAGATGAAAATAAAATTACCGAAGTTCAACCCTTGTCTAATCTAACTAACCTCACCGAACTTAACCTCTGGAACAATCAAATTAAAACGATAGAATCACTTTCTACGTTGGATAATCTCACCTATTTGGGGTTACAAGAAAATCCCATTGAGAAAAAAGAATGTCCGGTACAACCTAAATCTATCTGTCAATTTTAAAACAGTAATTTACACCCTTTGCGATCGCTAAAATAGAGTTCTATCAACAATCTTGATTCATAAGTCAAGGCTGATTTTATGTATATTAGTATACAGAATCTTAAAAAAATCTATCTTTAGTTATACTTTAAATTACACCAAATATAGCGTAAATTTGAAAGTTTGTCAACGACTACAACTATATCTAGTTATAGAGTACATTGGAAAAATGTCATTAAATTGAAGAACTTTGAGTATGCAGACCTTATACCCAACGGCCATTCCCTCAACCAAGAGTGAAATTCAGGTGATCCGGCGAGATGGATCACGGGCTGACTTGGACATCTCAAAAATCCGTAACGTCGTGAATTGGGCTTGTGAGGGCTTAGACGCCAACCCCATAACCTTGGAAGCGGGGCTAACCACTCGTCTGCGAGATGGGGTAACAACCCGTGAAATTCAAGACAACCTGATTAACTGTGCATTAGAGTTGTGTAGCCCCTCAGAACCCGACTGGCGTTACGTGGCGGGGAGGTTACACATCTGGAGTTTGTGGAAAGATACACTCGCTAACCGAGGCTATCGCTACGAAGACTATGCCCGCACCGTTGAATCTAAAGTCAAGAATCACGAATATGATTCACGAATCTTAACTTACAACCCAGAAGAACTTCAGCAAGCCGGAACCTGGATCGATCCGCAATGGGATAAAGACTATGATTATGCCGGGGCGGTGTTGCTAACAAAGCGCTATTTGTTGACGAATGAATTGCCGCAAGAAGCCCTATTAACCTGTGCGCTGCTATTAGCAGTAGTCGAAAAACCAGAAAATCGATTATTTTGGGCGCGACAATTTTATGAAGCAATTGCCAAGCGCAAAATTTCCTTAGCTACACCCATTTTAGGCAATCTTAGAATTCCGAATGGTTCTTTGAGTAGCTGTTTTATTACCAGCATGGATGATAACTTAGAAAGTATTTTTGACGCCATCAAAGATGCTGCTAGAATCTCAAAAAATGGGGGCGGTGTTGGTACAAATGTCAGCCGAGTTCGGGCGACTGGAAGTTGGGTAATGGGTAAAGAAAATACGTCAGGTGGGGTGATTCCTTGGATTAAATTATTAAATGATACGGCGATCGCAGTTAACCAGGGCGGCCGTCGGGCCGGAGCAATTACGGTTAGTTTAGATGTGTGGCATTTAGACGTACCAGAATTTCTAGAAATGCAGACGGAAAATGGTTAATATTAGCCCTTTATATCAGTAATGATATAAATGCACCTCCTGAATTGCTGGGAAACCCTAAAGCTGTTTTAACGACAACATAACTAGAAATAGTCAGTGTGAACGTTTAAAAATAAAACAGATGAAACAATGGGTGATCAGCAGCCGAGATTCTGTTAAATGAATCAGGTTCAACGACTATTCCAAACGGAAGTACACTCAAGCGAGTGGAAGTAGGAGGTATCCTGTAGTCAAATCTCTAAATTATTACAGGATAAAGATATAGTCTGGTCTTACATGAAAGTGTAAGTGGTCTTCAATCTGCCTGAGTTTAAGCTTTACAAAATAATCACTTCTTATCTCACAGAGAAGTTACAATGAAGACAGTCTTGAAGTCGCGAATCAAGATGAACATTAACGGATCAACGTCGTAAAGCTTATGATATCTTTCCCCAATTAGTAATACCGGATGAGTTTATGCGTCGGGTGATTGCTAAAGAAGAATGGACGCTGGTTGACCCTTTTGAGGTGCGAACTAAATTAGGGATTGAACTGGCAGAATTGTGGGGTGAAAAGTTTGAGTTTGCTTATCAAGAAATCGAACAAAGCTTAGACAAAACCTTAACACTCTACAAGAAAATTAATGCTAGGGAACTGTTTAAAACGATGATGCGATCGCAAGTCGAAACCGGAATGCCCTATCTCTGGTTTAAAGATACTTCAAATCGCGCCAACCCAAATTCCCATGAAGGTTATATTCCGGGAGGAAATTTGTGTCAAGAAAGTTGGTCAAATGTTGCACCGGGAAAAGAAGCCCATACTTGCAACCTCAATAGTTTAAATTTAGCCAATCTCGAAGACGGAGAATTAGCCGAAATTTGCGAAATCGCTGTGCGTTTGTTAGACAATACTATTGAGTTAACTTGTCCTCCGTTTGAAGATAGTAAGGTTCACAATATCAAATACCGAACTATTGGTGTTGGTGCGATGGGGTTAGCCGATTGGTTAGCTAAAAATAAACGATCTTACCGAGATTTAGACACCATTAGTCACCTGTTTGAAGATCTTGGCTACTACTGCACAAAAACCTCAATGGAACTCGCCAAAGAAAGGGGATCATATCCAGCTTTTGCGGGAAGTTCTTGGAGTCAAGGAAAGTTAATTGGGGCGAAACCTGTAGAATGGTTTTTGGAGAATGCACACTCTAAAGAACGTTGGCAACAACTGAGTTTAGATATCCAAAAATACGGCATTCGTAACTCTCATATTACCGCCATTGCCCCCAATACTTCTTCTTCCTTGGTTCAAGGTTGTACGGCTAGTATTTTACCTTGCTATAGTCGCTTTTTCTATGATAAATGGGCGAAAGGAACTGTTCCTATTGCACCTCCTTTTATCAGAGATAGTTTTTGGTTTTATCCCGAAAATAAAACCTTAAATCAACAAACTGTAGTTAAAGCTGTAGCAACAATTCAAAAATGGATTGATACGGGAATTTCTATGGAGTTGATTTTCAACTTAAATCAAGGGGTTTATTTTCCCGATGAACCGGAACGTTCTATCAAAGCTAAGGATATTTTTGACACCTTAGTCATGGCATGGCAAGAAGGCTGTAAAGCGATCTATTATATTAGAACAGTACAGCGTGACAGCTTCAAAGAAGCCGACGAAACCTGTACAGCTTGTGCTAATTAATCCGTAAATTGTCGTTAGTTGTCACGGTTTTAAACTCAAACAGAATCGCGACAACTCTCACAAAAACCACTCAAACAAACTGAAAAAAATGACAACAACCCTAGACACTTTCAACAGCAAATCTGATTCAAAAATGCCGATTAATCCTATCTTTAATCCAGAGGGTAATGATCATGTCGAAAACCGTTCAATTTGGTTTGGAGATACAACCAACCTGATGCAATTGAATGATGTTCGATATCCTTGGGCGGTTGGTTTGTACAAACAAATGCGGGAAAACTTCTGGGTTCCCGAAAAATTAGACATTACTCAAGATGTCGTCGATTATGGGAATTTAACCACAGATGAACGTCGCGCATTTGATGGAATTTTGTCTTACTTAACCTTTTTAGATTCCATTCAAACGTGCAACATTCCTCACCTAAAAAGTAGTATTACAGCACCCGAAATTAGTTTGTGTATGGCTGAACAAGTCTCTCAAGAAGCCATGCACAACCAAAGCTATCAATACATGATAGAAACAATCATTCCTTCAGATCGCAGAAGTTTTGTGTATGAATTTTGGCGCACTGATTCAGTCTTACATAATCGCTGTGAATATATTGCCCGATTTTATCAAAACTACATTGATAATCCCACCTCTGAGAACTATTTTGTTGCTTTACTTGCAGACTTTTTGCTTGAAGGACTCTACTTTTATAATGGGTTTATCTACTTCTATAACTTAGCCTCTCGAATGTTAATGCCGGGATCAGCAGATATTTTCAAAATGATCAACCGGGATGAACTCTCTCATGTCCGTTTGTACCAAAAATTGATTCCCGAAGCAATGCAAACCTTTCCTCATTCCGTTGAACAAATTTATGAAATGTTTGACACCGCAGTACAACATGAATGTCGCTGGACTAATCATATTGTCGGTCGTAATATTTTAGGAATTACTGAGACTAGCACCGAACAATATACCAAATATCTCGCCAATGCTCGGTTGCGTTCAATTGGTTTAAAACCCCTATATACCGACCCTCGATATAGCAAAAGCCCTTACACTCATCTAGAACGATTTTCAGATACCAAAAAAGAAGCCCACACCAAAGCGAACTTCTTTGAAGCCAGTGTTACCAGTTATGTCATGTCTTCCGGAGTAGGCGGTTGGGATGAAATTTAATGACATTTCAGAAAATTTAATCCTTTAGGATGAAGCCATAAACGACCTCTTTCACCGAAAATACGATCAAAGGTTGATTGAGTTCCCCCAATTTCCCCTGGTTATTTTACTGGGGGAATTTTATGATCAGTTTAAACCACAATTGTAGAATGATCTGCTGTTTGATTGAGAATATCTTCGACTTGAGTTGGCGTCAGATTGGGATTGGCTTGTAACATCAATGCCACAACTCCAGCAACGTGTGGCGCTGCCATAGAAGTTCCAGAAAGGAATCGATAGGGAACCGCAGAAGATGTTAAAGGTATCGTTGAATAAATATCACCAACATCTGAAAAACCTCCATCTCCTCCAGGCGCAACGACATAATTCAAAGGTAAAATTCCCGCTCGATTTGAGAAACTAGAAAGTTGATTTTTACCATCAACTGATCCGACAGCAATCCCAAATTGATTTGCAAAACGTGCCGGATAAGAGGGAAAACTGCTGCTTTCATTTCCGGCTGCAACTACCACAACAACACCCTGTTCCACCGCCCAACTAATCGTCTCTAAAACTTCACTAATATAATCATTTCCACCTAAACTCAGATTAATCACATCCGCCCCATTTTCAACTGCATAACGAATCCCCATTAAAGCATCATTAATCTTACCAAAACCATTTTTATCTAAGACTCGTACAGGCATAATTGTAGCATTAGGAGCAACTCCTGTAATTCCGACTCCATCCTCAGTAGCGGCGATAATTCCGGTGACATGAGTCCCATGACTATTCAAATCCATCGGATCATTATCTTGATTGACAAAATCCCAACCTCGACTATCATCTACATAGCCGTTATTATCATCATCAATCCCATTATTTGCAATTTCACTTGGATTATTCCAAATATTAGGAAATAGATCGGGATGATTGTAATCAATACCGCTATCAACGACTGCTACAACAACATTTTCTCCAGTTATTCCCTGTGTCCAAACTTCCGGGGCTTGAATTAAATCTCGTCCCCAATTATTTCCACCCAAGTCGAGAATTTCTGGAAAATCAGGGACACCAGCACTCTGAGAAACTGCTGCTGAAGCGTCAACTAAACCATACCCAAAACGGCTATCAAAACTCTCAAGTGTTTCGGGATTATTGAATTGAGGATTGGCTGTTGCAGAAATACTTAAATTGTAAGCAGTATCGCCCTCATATTGATAAACCAAAACATAATAAGTTCCCGCAAGTAAAGCATTAATCGACACAGATTCAGAGAAGTTAGCAGGTTCCTGAGAAGTATTAATAATATCAGTCATCTCAATCTCTTGATTATTATTAATATCTTGTAACAGGGCAATATCCGCATCTGCACTTAAACCATTTAGCACAATATTAATATCACTATCAATCTCTAAATCCAAGCGGTAAATATCCTCGGGCGCTAAATCTCCAACAAATTCACTGACGGTAATATTTCCAACTGTTCCTAAGTTTAGGGCTTGACCTAAAGTAGAATCCGATGCAGTAGCAGTCGCGATAAAACGCCCCTCTAATTGTGTCGGTATCGTGTTTAATACTGAAGCTAATATAGTATTATTGAGACGACTTCCAATTAAAGTATTAATTTCTCCAGATTCCAAAAACACAGGTTCTAGAAAAATATTAGATTCTGCTAAATTATCCGGTAATTTAATCCAGTCAGATAACGGATCAAAATCAACGATTGAATCAGCAAAAGGCATAGAGTTCGCTGCGGTTGCATCCATGACAACCAAAGTATCTTCTCCTAAACCCCCGACTACAAAATCTATCCCTACACCCCCTTCTAACCAATCATTTCCCTCTTGTCCAACGAGAAAATCATCCCCTAAACCCCCTAACAATGTATCATTACCCCGTTCCCCAGAAAGAGCATCATTTCCTCCATTTCCAGTGAGAATATCATCTCCTTCTCCACCACTCAAACTCTCATTCAAATCACTCCCAACAAGCTCATTATTTCCTATATTATCTACTGGAAAATCAGGAACGATTGAACTCGCTATCCAATGATCATCACTACCTGTAGATAAACTTTCTAGATGGGTAGATAAGCCGGAGTCAACTCTAAATAGATTAGCTCTGTCTTCTAAAACAAAGCCATCTTCAAAAAAATTCAGCATGAAATTCTCCTAACTCTTTAATTGGGAAGTTCTATTGATGTTCTACAATGCAGTGAAAACTTCAGAATAAATAGAGAAAAGTTACACCTCACCCTTTCTCTAGGTAACAATTTATACTCACTTCCTCACCCAATCCTCGGTTTTTTGAAGCTAGATTCTCTACTCACTAGCTTTCAGGCTATTTTTGATCGAACGCCTCACTCACAACTCAAAGAACAACAGCCTATCTATTTCTATTTTAAAAATTTTGTCTGAGGCTTAAGATTAAGTTTTGATTAATTCAAAAAACTGATGATATCGATAGGAATTTACACTCAGTTTCGCAGAAATTTAGATCCACTTTCCCCAAATCATTATACTCTCCAACACAATCAGCATATAACAGTAAAACTTGATGGAATTGTAGAGACTTATCTGTCATTTTCACAGAGCCTGAGTTTGATCAAATATTGATTTTTTCAAGAAAAAAATATGAATGGCTACACCACTCATTGTCACTGGATGAAAAGAGCCTTAGAACTGGCCCGATCTGCTGGAGAAGCCGGAGAAGTACCCGTCGGAGCCGTTATTATCAATCCTCAAGGTCAGTTACTTGCTGAAGCGGAAAACCGACGAGAACGGGACAATGACCCCACTGCTCATGCAGAGATTTTAGTCTTGCGACAAGCTGGCCAAAAGTTAAAAGATTGGCATCTCAATCAATGTACCCTTTACGTTACCTTAGAGCCTTGTCCCATGTGTGCCGGGGCGATAGTGCAAGCCCGAATTCAGCTTCTCGTCTATGGGGTAGACGATCCCAAGACTGGTACAATTCGCACAGTTGCTAACATTCCCGATAGTGCTTATTCCTTCCACCGTTTACAGGTTTTAGGGGGAATATTGGAGTCGGCTTGTCGTCAACAATTACAATCATGGTTTGCTCAACGGCGTGAGGATCATTCAAGGGTCAAAAGTTAAAAAAAGATTAATATCTGCTGTCGTCTCACAAGAGACCCAAAGCCACCGCCTCGCAATTCAACCCAAGACAGTGTGAGAAGTGTCATTCAGATGAACGACAGCGAAGGATAAAAATTTTACCTTAGAGTTAAGAAATCAATGCAACACCAATCCACTTATGATGACACTTGACTTAAAAGCATCACTCCTCAAAATGCCAACCTCTCCCAAGGGAAAATTCACAATTTCTAAGGTGTCCCCCTGGTTAGCCGCTTTATCTTATCCGCTTGGTCGTCACTTGATATTGCCGTCTTACTTTCGCAAAATTGAGGTCGTTGGCCAGGAAAATATTCCCAGAACTGGGCCTGTGATTCTTGCACCAACCCATCGTTCTCGTTGGGATGCCTTAATGATGCCCTACGCTACAGGCCGTTGTGTTTCCGGACGGGATTTAAGATTCATGGTGACAGAAGACGAAATTAAGGGTGTTCAGGGGTGGTTTATCCGGCGTTTAGGAGGATTTGCGGTCAATCCTCGGCATCCGAGTATCGCGACTCTGCGCTATGGGGTAGAATTGCTACGTCAGGGAGAAATGATGGTGATCTTTCCCGAAGGCAATATTTTTCAGGATAATGAAGTTCATCCTCTCAAAGCAGGACTCGCTCGTTTAGCTGTACAAGCCGAATCCAGTCAACCCAATCTCAATGTCAAAGTTGTACCCATCTCCCTGCATTACACTCCGATTGTTCCTCGCTGGCGTTGTCGGGTTAGAGTTAATATTGGGACTCCACTATCTGTCAGCAACTATTGTCAGGGTTCAGCTAAACAAAATGCTAAACATTTGATCTCTGATTTGACCACTGCAATGACTGAACTTGATCAGTGCTGAGATGTTTATCCACAATTGACCAAGTTGATCTTTTTTTGTTTACCCGAGTAACAATGGACTCTAGTTCTCCCTTTCAATCTGGTCAAATTGTTAAACTCGACCATGATCATCATTGTCTCTATGCAGAAGTTATTCAAGTCGTCACGACTCGTCAAGTGTGTTGGGTTAGGCCATTAATGTTGCTCGAATTTTCAGGTGAACATCATTCTCCTGAACCTCCGTTGTGGGAAAGTCCGCTACCCCAAAATCTATACAATTTGCGAGAAAGTTCTGACCTCATTTGGCCGCTAAAATTATTTCAACCCGCTTTAGATACAGAAGTGATTCCCTTATTAGTTCAGTTAGACTCACCTGACGGAAAAACCTCTGAGACTCAGACCACTGCACATCAACAACTGCGTACTTTTATTCGTCAGGTTTGGCAAGCTTATCCCGATGCGTTTCCCCAATAAAATCTAATTTAACGGGCAGGTTAAAGCTTCCTCGTTTGACTGATTTATACTCTTTTGTTCCCTGCTTAAATCGAATTTAATGATTTATAACTCCCATTTAATTATAATTAATTCTAAATGGATAAATTCCCCATTGCGATCGCCAGGAACGATCAATTACAACAGTATAGCACTACGCATATTGGTTAGGACATTTCTAAATTCTGAAACCCTCTCAGGCGTGTGCATTCCTTGGCGGCTTACAAAGCCGCAGGGTCACACCGCTTTCATAGTCTGCTGTTCCCTAAGATTGCCAACTAAGTCTCGCCGGAAACCGCGCCCGCCGCAAGGCAAGCGCTGTTCCCTCTCTTGGTGCGCGTTACGCAGAGCGGATTGAGAATCGCGCCTAGTCGCACCGCTGTTCCCTGTTCCCTATTCCCGATTCAAGTAGCGCTATATAGGCAATACTCTAGAGGAGACAATGACTATTGCTTAAGACTTATAAACACTCCAAAGTGAACCCGAATTTGAGGTGATTAACAGTAATAAATTCCCGCATCTTTCATCCGATCAATTGCTTCTTGAATTCTCGCTTCACTAATCGTAATTGCCATCCGAATAAACCCTTCTCCAGCCAAACCATAACCACTACCGGGAGCAACAACAATCCCACATTTTTCGAGTAGTAAAGTTACAAATTCTGTAGAAGTATAACCCGATGGCACGGGAACCCAGACATAAAGCGTTGCTTTCGGAGGTTCTATTAACCATCCCATTGATTTTAAACCCTCAACCAAAATATCTCGGCGTTTTTGATAGATAGAAAGTATCGGTTGACGGTCTATGTCTAAGGTCGAGTAAGCTGTGATTGCTGCTTGTTGAATCGCTTTAAAAACACCCGAATCGACATTACTCTTAACTTGAGTTAATCCTTTAATTCCCATCGCATTACCCACAACAAATCCAATTCGCCAACCCGTCATATTGTAGGTTTTCGATAAGCTATGAAACTCAATGGCTGTTTCTTTCGCCCCAGTCACTTGCAAAACACTGGGCGGTAGGTAGCCCTCAAAGGCAATTTCTGAATAGGCGTGATCGTGACACAGTAAGATATCGTACTCTCGACAAAAAGCCACCATTTCTGCTAAATCTTCTAAAGAAGCCACCGCACCCGTGGGGTTGTTGGGATAATTGATCCAAAGTAATTTAGCTTTACGCGCGACCGCTTCCGGAACTAAACTTAAATCGGGGAGAAATCGATTTTCAGGTTTCAAGGGTAACGGATAAGGTTCACCCCCTGCAAAGAGCGTTGAGGTGCGATAAACGGGATAACCCGGATCGGGAATTAAGGTTAGATCTCCCGGTTCGACAAAAGCCAAAGCCGTGTTGTGAATGGCTTCTTTTGACCCGATCGAAGAAATCACTTCCGTTTGTGGATCGAGTCCAACTACCCCAAACCGACGTTCCATCCATTTGACTGTGGCGTGGCGATATTCACTTAAACCTTGATAGGGGGGATAGTTGTGAGTTTGAGGATCATCTATTGCGGCGTGCATCGCTTGCAACACAGGAGTTAGTGTCGGTAAGTCAGGATCGCCCACTCCCAAATTAATCAGGTCGATTCCTTGGGCGAGTAATTCTTCTCGCTTGCGACTGATTGCAGCGAACAGGTAGGGGGGAATCTTCTCTAGACGTTTAGCAAATTGCATGAGCGCAAAAAACAGTCGGTGGGCATAGCCTAGAGATCATACCAAAAAAGTTGAGTTTTAGAGGTTCAGATCAAACGTTGAAAAAATTTGGGAACTTATAGGTTTCAAGCGGATTAAGTTTATTTTTGTTTGATAAAAATCAGAACGTAAAAATTCGCGGTAAATTGTCACTCAAAGAGCTACTTCAATTCTATAAAATTTGTTTGTCCGAATTCAACCTAAAATGTTAGTCAAAACCCTTCGAGTCGGGATTCCATATCTGATCCTATAGATGCACCGATTCATCTGGGCTTGGGTTTTTTCGTCAAGGACTGGGAACGAGTTGGACGCGACCTGCATCCATTTCTTCCATTAACAGTTCAAGAGCTTCGTAGTCCGTATCCGAAATATAGCCGAGACGACTGAGTTCGGTGTTGATCTCATTTTCGATCTCCGGTGTTAGGCGTTTGAAATAAAGTGCCTTGGAAACAAGTTGGCGAATTACGTTGGTAGCTGCCATAATTGCTATTTGGGGTAACTCTGCTTATATTAATTCTCTAACGAATACTGTTTGATGCTTGTGATCGTAAAGGAAACTTTAAAGTGATCTGTATCACTCAACCCTGTTTCTCGATCAACTACCCTTTCAGAGCTGAAACTCCACTCCCCCACAGAATCAAACTCTCGTCTCTTTCATCAACTTAGAGTGTTGGATAGAGCAAATTGTTCCAGCCTGGTTAGAGTCTAAACTCCCTGACTCTAAATTACCACTTTTACTGAGATCCGCTCCAACCTTACCAAAAAAAGCGGGTCAAAAGCCCCGTCGTTCACGACGGATTATGTTTGTGCTACGATGGCTTATCGTCAGCGACGACGACAAATTATGCTCGTATATGAAATGAAGCTGCAAGGAACATATTGCCAGTACCGAAGCTTGGATGAAGCCATTCGGACAGGTCTATTTGTTCGCAACAGCGTTATCAGAGCATGGTTAGACGGTCAGGTTAAAAGTCGCAACGATGCCTACAAGCACTGCAAGCTGTTGTCAGACAACCCAGAGTTTCCTTGGGCATCAAGGTTAAACTCAATGGCACGACAAGCACACGCAGAAAGAGCTTGGGCATCAATTGAAAGATTTTATCGGAATTGTAAGCAGAAAACACCAGGCAAGAAGGGGTTCCCAAAGTTTAAAAAGTATCAAGTCAGAGCATCTGTTGAATACAAGACATCAGGATGGAAACTTTCGGGAGACAGACGTTATTTAACGTTTACTGACAAGTTTCAAGCGGGTACGTTTAAGCTTTGGGGAAGCCGAAACCTGCACTATTATCAGTTAAAACAAATCAAACGAGTGAGGGTAATTAGAAGACATGACGGGTATTATGCTCAATTTCTAATAGATTATGAACGAGAGGAGAAAAAAGAACTAACAGGAAAACAAACAGGGCTAGATGTAGGTTTAAACTATTTCTACACAGATTGTTCTGGCAATCAAATAGATAATCCCCGATTTTTGAGAAAGGATGAACGCAAGCTGAAAAAGCTGCAACGTCGGTTATCTCGAACTCAAAAGAGCAGTCAAAATCGCCAAAAAGCCAGAAACAAATTAGGTAGAGCGCATCTCAAGGTTTCACGCAGGCGTAATGATTGGGCTTGTAAATTAGCCCAACACGTCATACAGTCTAACGACTTGGTAGCGATTGAAAACCTACGGATTCGCAACATGGTTAAAAATCATCATCTAGCCAAATCAATTAGCGATGCAGCTTGGTACAGGTTTCGAGAATGGTTAGAATATATGGCGCGGGTTTATGGGGTTCCGGTGATTGCTGTTGAACCCGCGTATACTTCCCAAAGCTGTTCAAATTGTGGTGAGAAAGTTGTAAAAACTCTCAGCACGAGAACCCACGAATGCCCTCACTGCGGGTATATTGCTGACCGAGATGAAAATGCCGCCAGAAACATATTGAAATCTGCATTAAAACAGCTATCAAATACCGTCGGGCAGACGGAAATTAACGCCTCCCGAGAGAACGTCCTCTGCTTTGTTGGGGAAACTCAACCTAGTAAGTCAGCTCGTGGAAAGAGGAAGCCCAGACAGTGATGTTTGGAATCTCCGTTGTTTACGACGGAGAGGATGTCAACGTTCAAATATTCGATAAGATAATAATGAAGAATCGTTAAGTAATCAATCAAAGTCAACAAAGAGTTTCACCCAAAAGATTGCTCCGCTAAAGTTGACTCAGGAATTTTCAATTCCCCCGTCCGATACCCGAAAGTGATGTAAAACGAGGTTTACAGTGCCAGTAGCAGTCGAAAAGCTCATTACCCCCGAAATTAATCAACCCGCTCGCTATTTAGGAAACGAGTTAGGTGCGAAACATAAGCCCTGGGACTCAGCCCAAGTCCATTGGGCATTGACCTATCCCGAAATCTACGAAGTGGGCGCCTCGAATTTAGGACATATTATTCTCTACAATATCCTCAACACTCAACCTCGGCAACTTTGCGATCGCGCCTATCTACCCGCCCCCGATCTCGCCGATAAACTCCGTCAAACCCAAACTCCCTTATTTGCCGTAGAGTCCCGTCGAGAACTCCAAGAATTTGACATTCTAGGCTTTAGTCTCAGCTATGAACTCGGGGCCACAAACATCCTGGAAATGCTCGCCTTAGCCGCCATTCCCCTCACCTGGAAAGAACGCCAAAACACTGACGGCAAAACTCCCCTTGGAGAATATCCCTTGATTTTTGCCGGGGGACAAACCGCCACTTCCAACCCGGAACCCTACGCCGACTTTTTTGACTTCATCGCTTTGGGGGATGGTGAAGAATTATTACCCGAAATTGGCTTAATTATCGAAGAAGGCAAGGCTAGCGGTTTAACTCGTGAAGACTTACTCCTCGACTTGGCTCAAGTTCCTGGGGTTTATGTACCGCAATTTTACGACATGGCAGCCGATGGTTCTGTACATCCGAACCGTCCTGATGTCCCCAAACGTATTCTCCGACGGGTAGCGACTCCCATGCCTGCCTACTCGATTACGATGGTACCCTACATCCAGACTGTCCATGATCGCCTCACAATGGAAATTAGACGGGGCTGCACAAGAGGCTGTCGCTTCTGTCAACCCGGAATGTTAACCCGTCCGGCGCGAGATGTGGAACCGGAACAAATTGTCGATGCCATTGAAAAAGGCATGAAAGCAACCGGATATAATGAGTTTTCCTTACTCTCGCTGAGTTGTTCTGATTATTTAGCCTTGCCCGCTTTAGGTTTGGAGGTGAAAAACCGCCTTAAAAATAAAAGTGTTTCTCTGTCTTTACCCAGTCAACGGGTTGATCGCTTTGATGAAAATATTGCCAATATTATCGGTGGGATGCGGCAGAGTAGCCTGACCTTTGCTCCAGAAGCCGGTACCCAACGAATGCGCGATATTGTTAACAAAGGGTTAACCAATGAAGAACTGTTACGAGGGGTAAAAACGGCTTACGAACAAGGTTGGGATAAGCTGAAACTGTACTTTATGATTGGTTTACCGGGTGAGACGGATGCCGATGTGTTGGGAATAGCCGAAACCGTGCGATGGTTGCAACGTCAATGTACTGCACCGAAGCGACGACGGCTAAATATTAACCTGACCATTTCTAACTTTACCCCGAAACCTCACACACCATTTCAGTGGCATTCGGTTTCTACGGCTGAGTTTGAACGCAAACAACAGTTACTTAAAGCCGAATTTCGCCGCATGAAAGGCATCAAAGCCAATTTTACTGATATCCGCATTTCCGCCATGGAAGATTTTGTCGGACGCAGCGATCGCCGTTTAGCCCCAGTTATACGCCGGGCTTGGGAACTTGGTGCCGGAATGGATGCTTGGTGGGAAAGCCAAGATCGGGCGTTTGCTGCTTGGACAGAGGCGATCGCAGAAGCGGGTATGAGTTGGAAATACCGACAAATTGAAAATGGCGAGTGGAATGTGATGGAGTTGGCTGACTCTGAAACAACAGACTCTCAACAGTTACTCGATCAACCTCTGCCTTGGGATCATATTGACACCGGAATTGACAAAAATTGGTTAAAAACTGATTTACAACGGGCTTTAGAAGCAGCGACTGTCCCGGATTGTTCTTTTGAAGGGTGTTCTCATTGTGGGGTTTGTGGGGTCGATTTTGGTCACAATATTGTGATAGAACCGCCACCCATTCCCCAGTTTTCCGGTCATTTTGTACCCGACTCTCAACGAGTTGAACGAATACGGGTGATTATGGGGAAACAGGGGGATATGGCTTTAGTGGGTCATCTCGATTTGATGAAACTGTTGGATCGCATGACCCGTCGGGCATCGCTTCCGATTTCGTTTACGGGGGGATATCATCCGAGTCCTCGGATTTATTCTGCGAATGCTTTAGCTTTGGGTGCAACCAGTAGTGGAGAAATTATCGAATTTGATCTGACGGAATCTATGGAAAAGTCAGTGTTTACAGAGATCTTAAAGGCTCATTTACCGGCTGATTTACCGATTTATCAAACAGAATGCTTGGATGTGAAGTCGCCAACTGCGTCTCAGTTTTTAGAAAAGGCGGAGTATTTGTTAACGTTCAGTTCGAGTCGTTCTGGCTTAGATCAACAGCAATGGCGGGGATGGCTAGCTGCAATTCTTGACAGTCAGGAGATGATTTACGAGAAAATCACAAAATCTGGTAAAACTCGATACATTAATTTACGCGAACAATTGTTTGAGTTAGAGTTAGTTGATTCATCTACTCGTTGTCATCCGGGAATACCAAATCTCGAGGACACGGAAACGGTAACTTTACGATCTGTCGGAGGTTGTCGTAATGATGGCACTCAACTCCGTCCAGAACAGATTCTCTATATGCTAGAACAGGTTAGCCAGGAGGAATTTCAACTGCTGCACATTCACCGGAGGCGCTTAATCCTTCAGTAATAATAGCGTAGAGCAAAACTCCGAGAGTGCCTTTGGGGGTCTATCTCGGAGGGCTGTTAACTAGATTTTATTCCCTTTGGAAAATAGCATCTCTTTTGTTGAATCAAAATAGATGTTATTATAAAATTTAGGGCTAAGGCTACAAGCGGTGACAATCTTTAGCTAGAGTCGCTTGTTTAGATCGGTGAGACAACCGAGACGAAGATGAACTCAACTGGGAAGGTTCTGGAAAAAAGCTGCCCTCCTACTTAGAGTGGGTCAGTTTAATCGGTATATCACCTGGGAAAAATTTTACACCGTTTTATCCAAGCAACCTCTGATGGGAGAACTTCATAGGGGTTGAGGTCAGAACCCCACAGAACTATTCTGTTTGGAGCGATTCGTCAAAACTTTGAGGATTGAACCAACAGATAGGTCTAAAATTCTAGTTAAAGGGTTCAGTTGATCGTTGTAGAATTTCTCAGTGCTGGTCGGATTTTTCCAGTATACAGACACGCGATTGCACGTCTCTACTGAAACTGGGGTTCATCTTAAAGCGTTGAAATTTACCTAAATTACTACGCCCAAAGAGTCGGTCATCCGATCATTGATCATGGCAAGAGGTAGCTAAGGGAATCGATGATCAATCGTAGAGTCAGTAGCAAAAGAAGTAGTCTTGAGCCTAAAATAGGGAATGTTTGAGTTTTCTAGACTAGCCTCTTGAGAAACTTAGTTTCTTAAGCGCGAAGCCCTTCTCGTCAGAGTACCGGAGAGTCTTGGGATTTTCTCGAGTGGAGCAACTTCGTCAGCAGAGAATATCAAACTTTCAAACCTTTAACCCTCATGAGAAACCGGGTTTATATTGCTGAAACTCGAGTTAAATTTGCTTAATAATGATGGGGCAAAATTTTTTCGTAGGGTAAGCAGTATATTGAGTGAGTGACCTGTTAAGCGTCCTTAAAGCCAAACGAACTCACCTCACTCCGCGAACAAGGAATGAGCAACAGATCGTTAAGGGATCAGTTAAGCAAACTCAGGAATGATTGTAATGTTAATTAATGTTAATCATTCTTTTTGCCACAAACCCTTGCAAAGTAGTATTCTTTTCTGATGGCAGCAGATTTAAACAGATGTTCAGAACCGTGAATTGTCAACCGGATCTCAATTAACAAAAAATGATTACCGTTTATCTCATGTCAACAAGCTAGTTTAGATCACAAGGAAGTACCTCAGTTGCACCATTTTGCTTGTCAAGAGACAAAGATGAATAGTGAGCAGAAAAAGCGAAAATCGGAGATCAGGAAACAGCGTGGTCTTGGGATCTGCCTAAGAAAAGCGACTGTCGCGGTGAGATCTCAGTTGAGTGATTTTTCAGTTTTAACGGATTCACTTTGTACGCTTGTTCGTCAAAATCTATGCTGCTTTAACTGGGCTTAATCCGTTTTTCCTGCTCAATATCTGTTTCAGTTTATTATTGTGGAAATGCTCTGTGAGCCGATTCAAATGGGTTATTCTCCCGTTCCGACTCAATCCATTAGAAGAAACATCATTTATCAACCCTTCTCCTGCGGAGACGCTTCGAGAACAACTCAAGTCAACATCCGAGGTACACGCAGCGTAGCTGCCTCTTGTGTTGCAAAGTTTTGAGGAAATTAGATGTCAAAACAAATTATCATTGCCGAACAGCATCGAATTGCGGCTGTTTTTTCCGAAGATCAAATTCAAGAACTCGTTGTTGCTACAGGAAGTCACCAAGTCAGTGATATTTATCTGGGAGTTGTTGAAAATGTCTTGCCTGGAATTGATGCCGCTTTTGTCAATATTGGGGATGCAGAACGAAATGGATTTATCCATGTTTCTGATCTCGGACCCCTACGACTGAAAAAATCTTCCGGTTCCATCACCGAATTATTAGCACCTCAACAGAAAGTGTTGGTGCAGGTGATGAAAGAACCCACCGGAACCAAAGGCCCGCGATTGACTGGAAATATCACCTTACCGGGGCGGTATTTAGTTCTGATGCCCTATGGACGGGGTGTCAATTTATCCCGTCGGATTCGCTCAGAAACCGAACGAAATCGCCTGAAAGCACTGGCAATTTTAATTAAACCCTCGGGAATGGGTTTACTGGTGCGAACAGAAGCCGAAGGTATGGCAGAAGATGCCATTTTAGAAGACCTAGAAAGCTTGCAAAAACAGTGGGAAAATGTTCAGCAGGAAGCCAGTTCCACTCGACCTCCCGCTTTACTCAATCGCGATGATGACTTTATTCAACGGGTATTGCGCGATATGTACAGTGGCGATGTCAATCGCATTGTTGTTGATGTTCATACCGGGATTAAGCGCGTCAAGCAACACTTGATGAATTGGAGTGTCGGTAAAGCACCCCAGGGCGTTTTGATCGATCACCACCGAGAACGCATTCCGATTCTAGAATATTTTCGGGTGAATGCGGCAATTCGCGAAGCTTTGCGACCTCGGGTTGATTTGCCTTCCGGGGGTTATATTGTGATTGAACCCACCGAAGCCTTAACGGTGATTGATGTCAACTCCGGTTCATTTACTCGTTCGGCGACTTCGCGAGAAACGGTGTTATGGACTAATTGTGAATCAGCGACCGAAATTGCCCGTCAGTTACGCTTACGCAATATTGCTGGGGTGATTATTGTCGATTTTATCGATATGGATTCACGCCGCGATCAGTTGCAAGTGCTAGAACATTTTAATAAAGTTCTCAAAGCCGACAAAGCTAGACCCCAAATTGCTCAATTGTCAGAGTTAGGATTAGTCGAGTTAACTCGCAAACGTCAAGGACAAAATATTTACGAGTTATTTGGTCGTCCTTGTCCGACTTGTAGCGGTTTGGGACATTTAGTTCACCTTCCGGGTGAGTTGGCAGAAGTTGAACTTCCAGAAAGCAGTATTAGTAGTAGTAGCAGTAGCAACAGTAGCAGTAGTGCAGAACGAATTGTCCTAACGCCTCGTAATAGCTTGTCTGTCAGTTCACCCGAGACAACAGAACAGCAACTTGCAAAAACCGTGATCTTGGATGCACCCCAAACTCGCTCAGAACCGGAAACAGTCGAGCTAGATGCGGTCAGCAATTTACAAGAATTAGAGCTAATTAACCATCCGAGTTATCAAGATCATACCGGAAGTAATGCTCGGCGGCGGCGACGGCGGCGAATTGGAGACTTGGATTCTTTGGTTCGCGAAGATGAACCCAGTCGTAATAATTTGCGCTTAACCCCAACCAGTGGATACAACGAAAATCGGTCTGAAATTCAATTATCGGAGGGATTACCTTCGAGGAGCGGATTAGCAGAACGAAGTCGCACGGCGAAATCAGAGACTCTCAAACCCACAACCGAACCGCCAGAAGTGGTTTCTGTTGAAATGACCACTGATGAACAGCAGATGTACGCGATGATGGGTATTTCTCCCCTGATGCTTTCTAGTCAAACCCCGAAAAATTCTAGAAATGTGATCGTAACCGTCTGTTTACCCGGAGAAGAACCGCCCGAACCCAAAGATATTTTAGAGGAAAATGAAGAAGAATTAATTGAGGTCAGTCCACCGAGTCCACCTGTACCTGCCCCTGTGGAGTTAATACTGAAGTTAGATTCTCCGACAGAGGTAAGCCAAGAGTCTATCGAGGAGTCTATCGAGGAGTCTATCGAAGAGTCTCCTGTCGAAGAAGAATTTTCCCCAACTCTCTCTTTCGCGATTTCAGAGGATTCAGACGAAGGGATGGATTTAGAGGATGATTCTGAAGAAGAGTCTTCCCCAAAACGTCGTCGCCGTCGCCGTTCTTCTGCAACCTCCGATTAGGATGATGATCAGTGGCTTCTACTCGGGAAGGAAACTGGGCAGGTGAAGTTCTCACAAATCGCAAAATTCTATGCCTCAATTGATTGCTGGTATTGATGAAGTTGGGCGGGGAGCTTTATTTGGCCCGGTTGTAGCAGGGGCTGTAATTTTATCAGATGAAGCTATTACAGCCTTAACTGCGGCAGGTGTGCGAGATAGCAAACAGTTACGGCCTCCCATGAGAAAGCGATTGGCGCAAGAGATTCGGGCGATGGCGTTATCTTGTCAAGTGGCGGTAGCCTCCGTACAAGAAATTGATCGGCTTAATATTCTCCAGGCGACCTTATTGGCGATGAAGCGGTCAATCCTGAAGTTAAAACCGCCTCCAGACTTATGTTTGATTGATGGGAATCAACCGATTCGGGATTTATTGATTCCCCAACAAACGGTGATTAAAGGGGATCAGACTTCAACCGTAATCGCCGCTGCCAGTATTGTGGCGAAGGTGTGGCGAGATGAATTAATTGTGCGTTTAGCGGACAAATATCGGGAGTATGATCTGAGTAATAACAAGGGATATGGAACAAAAAAACACCGACAAGCTTTACAACGCTATGGCCCGAGTCGTCAACATCGACTTTCATTTGCTCCCTGTCAACTCTCACTTCCTCTTGATTTAACTTTGCCCTAATCAGATGGTTTGACCTTCACCCGAGAGAACAGAATCAGGCTGATTGACTGAAGTTTCATTTTGTTCAGAAGCCCATTGACGATAATCACACAGCAGGTTGTGCATCAGTCTTTGTTTAATCGTCATCAGAACACTTTTGAGTAAGCCATTCCCAGTTGTTTCTAAAATCGATAGCGGTGTGAATTTTAAGGCAGGGGGTAATTCTACTTGAACTTCTAAGTTGGCTTGACCCGTCAGGTGAGTTGTACCTTCTTTCTGGCTTGGGGATAAACGTCCGACTAATTTTAGAGAAAAACGTTGATTAATATATTCGACTCCGCGAATTTCACAGCCTACCGATTTTAAGCCAATTGTTCCGTCTGCTAAAGCCCAAACTTTTAGGTCTACTGTCGGCTGGATCGTTAGCATTAGAAACGACAGAGGGCGCATTTTGAGCCGAAAAGTATCTTTGCTGAGTTGTTCTAACCGAGTTGGATCGGCTAAAGCATTCATTAAACGTCTGGGTTGACGCAAATAATGTTGAATCGGAATCTGCTGTTGCGGTACAGCCATTTCAACAGACTGAGTGGCGTTAAATTTAATTACCATAGAACTCTTAAAATTGAAAACTTTGTAAACTTATTTTAATTAATTTTAACAATTTGTGATGTGATCCGGATCAAAAGAAAAAGACCATTCAATAATCAAACCTTATAAATCCTTAATTCGGTCAGTTAATTGTCTCATCATATGGGTATAGATAATCAGTCTAAAGTAAAGAATTATAACGTCTTCTATCAACTGATCACCAACATCTGGAGAAAATAGAAATAATTTCCACCTTTCGGAGGAATATCTGAAAGTCTGACTTGATCAATTCAAATTGTAGTTTGACAAGGAAGGGAGAAAAATGGAGTAAAGACTTTTTCGTGAGCTAACGTCTGCTTTTCCCATTACAGATTCAGCTGACAATCGAAAACTCAAGTGAATTCGTAGCTTAACTATTTCTTGTTATCAAATTGATCAAAATGCAATTTTCTATCGCCCATTTAGGCCCTGCGGGAACCTATGCAGAAGCTGCCGCTACAGCCTACGTTCGACATCTAGTTGAGACTAAAGGCTTAAAATCTTCACTTTATCCCTATCCCAGCATTGCTCAAACCCTGTGGGCAGTGGCAAGGGGAGAAGTTGATTTAGGAGTAGTACCTGTAGAAAACTCCATTGAAGGTAGTGTCAGTATGACTTTAGATACACTCTGGCAAATCGATACACTCCAAATTCAGCAAGCTTTAGTCTTACCCATCTCCCATGCTTTGATTTCTCTAGCGAAACATCCACAAGAGATAGAAGTCGTTTATTCCCATCCTCAAGCCCTCGCTCAATGTCAGGAGTGGTTAAATCAAAATCTTCCCCAAGTCCAACAAATTGCCACCAATTCAACCACAGAAGCCCTACAACATTTAAACCAGAAGACAACTACCGGAGCCATTGCATCAGAACGAGCTGCTAGTTTATATCAGTTACCGATTTTAGCTCATCCGATTAATGATTATCCCGATAATTGTACTCGCTTTTGGGTGGTTAGTTTACAACCATCACCCGGAGGAAATTATACCTCTTTAGCCTTTAGTGTGCCGGAAAATAAGCCAGGTATTTTAGTTAAACCGTTACAGGTCTTTGCAGAACAAGGGATTAATATGAGTCGGATTGAGTCTCGTCCCACAAAGCGATTGCTCGGAGATTATTTGTTTTTTATTGATCTGGAAGCTAATACTTGTAATCAATCTGTAAAATCGGCTTTAGCTGAATTAGCAACTTATACGAAAACGCTGAAAATTTTTGGCAGCTATTCGATTGTGAACCGTTAATTAAAGTGAAGTGGGATTGATTTTGATTGGAGTCAAAAATCAGGAATGTCTGGGTATGAGCTTGTAATTCTTTTTATCTAGACCTGAGTAGAGACTGAGCGGATGAATATAAGTAGAGTTGTACATATTTTATCGTCGGATTTTAGAGATGTATCCTTCATTTCAAGGCATTCCGAATTTACCCGATTTAACCCATCCGAATGAGTTAATTAATTTTGGCTCTCAAATCGTTCAATTTTCTTGGAAGTTGGCGTTATTAGTTTTGGCGTTTGGCTTGGTGATGGCGGTGATTACTTGGTCGAATTCTCGTCAAGCTGAACCCTCTGTCGCCGCTATTCTTCAAGGAGAATTAGAACGCTATATTTTTGTGATTCAAAAGTTACCTCATTTTGGTTTGATTTTAGTGATTTTGGTGGGGGGATTTTTTTTGTGTTCAACGCTCGCCAATCGATATCATCACTGGGAACAACAAAAAGTGGCTCAAGTAGTGACAACGGTTTCAGGTGAACGGCTGGAACAAGCAGCGCCTCAAGTGCGTTATCAGGTAGAAGAAACTTATACAAACTATCGCTGGGTTGATAATCAACAAATTGAGGAAGAAGCAACCCGGAAAGTGGATCGGTTTTTGGCGATCGCAGGTTCCCAAATTCAAGTTAAAATTGATCAAGCAACGGATCCGGCGACTCGTCAATGGTTGTATAGTGTGGACTTTGAAGCCGAATATCAAGTTGTAAACCGACTCAGTGATATTGAGCAGTTTTTCTTTGAAGTTCGTCCCCCTTTTGGATATAAGATCCTCCAAAATTTTCAAGTCGAAAAAGAGGGAAAAGCATTGGTATCGGTTAATCCGGGAGACTATGGGTTTCCATTTCGTTTAGCGCCTGGAGAAACAACTCGGTTTCGGGTAACGTATCAAGCCCAAGGTGCGCCTCGTTGGGTGTATGAACCGATGGGACAACTGTTGTCTAATTTTCGCCTAACCGTAAACGCCAATTTTCCCAATGCTGATTTTGCGGGAGTTCTCCCGACAGTGACCCAGGATAAGGAACGTTTACGAGAGTTAACTTGGATTTTTGAGGGAAATGTTTCTGTGCGTAATCCGTTAGGTGTTTTTACCGCTACTGATCCGGTGACGGATACAGGAATTTTACCGCGTCTGCTGTTGTTAGCTCCGGCAATCTTTTTGTGGTGGATTCTGTTGTTGAATTTGTCATTACCCTTGAGCTTGAGAGATGTTGCGATCGCAGCGGGTATTTTCTTTGCTTGTTTACTGACTCTGACCTACAGCAGTCGTTTGATCGATGCTAAACTGGCTTTTGCTCTGATTTATCCGATTTTAATCGTTTTGGTCTGGGGACTTGGAAAACATCGTCAAGCATCTCTAGCGGCTGTGATTTGCACGATCGCAGGGGTCGCTTTACCAATATTCGGTTTATTGATTCCCTACAGCGGCTTAACCCTAAGTTTAGCAGGACTGCTATCCGGAGGTTGGTTAGCAGTCCAAAGTTGGTACAAGCTCTGGAATTGTGAAGTCTCACAAAATTAACAAGTTTTCAGGAGTTCACTTAGTTGGGATCGACAGGATTTTCAAAGGTATCTTTGAGAACGGTTTTAGCCGCTAAGTGACTACGAGTTGAACCCAAGATTTCCGCTTCCCGTTCTAAACGAGCTGAGGTATCTTGCATTTCTAAAAGAGCTTGTTGCTCTGCGGGTACACCATAGAGGTTACTCGCCACCCAGTAGGACAGTTCTGTTGGTAAACTGGGAATATCTTCTGGGAGCTTGATGCTTTGATCCATCAGCTTACTAGAGAGGCGAACGACATCTCGCAGCAAGCCTTCAACTTCCGTTGCTAAAGGTTTAAGATCTTGTTGGGGGGGAACGTCTTCTATCCATTCAACCAACCCAACTAAATAGGGTTTTTCTCGAACAGCTTCTAAAACGCGAAATCGTTGCTGTCCCAGGGTGATCATTTTGATGCGATCATCGGGTAAACGCTGATGCTGAATGATTTCAGCACAACACCCGACAGAAGCGACTTTACCTTGAGTCGGATCAAACATCACAACCCCAAAGCGACTATCGCTTTCGAGGATAGTGTTGATCATAATCCGATAACGAAACTCAAAAATATGCAACGGCAGAGGTATGGCGGGAAATAGAACCACTTCTGGGAGTGGAAACAGGGGAAGTTCTCGAACTGCTATTGAGGAAGATGATGCCATTGTCCGTTTATGGTGTGCGCTTCTTTTATTTTACTTTAACGGATTTCTTTCCCCTGTTCCTCCGTGATGGCTATATTTTCGAGCAGCGTACTGTAAAATTGACGGATTGGGCCTAAAGCTTGACTTCAATATCCACACCCGCCGGTAAATCCAATTTCATCAAAGCATCAATGGTTTTAGAAGAAGGCTGATAGATGTCAATGATGCGGCGATGAGTACGAGTTTCAAAATGTTCTCGTGAATCTTTATCAACGTGAGGAGAACGAAGCACACAATAAATGCGTCGTTTTGTTGGTAAAGGAATAGGGCCGATTGCGGTTGCCCCTGTGCGGTTGGCTGTATCGACAATTTTTTCACAAGATGTATCCAGCAGACGACGATCAAATGCTTTGAGACGGATACGAATTTTTTGCTGTTGAATAGTAGCCATTGGGTTTTGAGTTTTCCAGGTTCGGTTTAAGTTTTTAGCGACTTCTGTTTTCAAGATGTTACCCAAAACGGGTAAAATACTCATCCCTAGAACATTTGAGTATTCTGACCACACAAAGCTCTGACTTGTTAACAAGCATGACAGTTTTTTTGTCTGCTTTTGAAGTCAGAAATAGTGATCAGAATCGTTTTCTTCTGGTCTAATTCATCGGTTTAAAACGGTTTAAGTTAACAACCGATCAACTTCCAAATTGAAGAAAATCATTCCATTTTAATATTTTCACAATATCGAGTAGAACCTCACGGGGATAAACAGCCCGCCTGAGTTACCACTGTACGAATTAACGCAATTGGTTAAAGACGAGCTGTTTTCTTTGATCAGTGTTTATAGGCCGTGCCTACTTCACAATTTTCGACACAACTCCCGCACCGATAGTCCGTCCTCCTTCACGAATTGCAAAGCGCATTCCCTGCTCAATTGCAATTGGAGTAATTAGAGTCACGTTCATTTTAATCCGGTCTCCCGGCATGACCATTTCTACATTGGAACCATCATCAGCAGTGTAGCTGTCAATTGTACCCGTTACATCCGTGGTTCGCACGTAGAATTGAGGACGATAGCCAGAAAAGAAGGGTGTATGACGACCACCTTCTTCTTTTTTGAGAACATAAACCTCAGACTCAAATTGAGTATGAGGGGTAATACTACCGGGTTTAGCGAGTACCATACCCCGAGCGATATCGGCTTTTTGCAGACCCCGTAGCAACAATCCAACGTTATCTCCAGCCATTCCTTCGTCGAGGATTTTCTGGAACATTTCTACACCCGTTACAGTTGTGCTACGAGTATCTCTGATGCCGACCAACTCAACGGTTTCACCCACCTTGACTTTACCCCGTTCAATCCGGCCCGTGGCGACAGTACCCCGACCTGTGATAGAGAAGACATCTTCTACCGCCATTAGGAAAGGCTTATCAATCGCACGTTCGGGTGTGGGGATGTATTCATCGACGTTATCCATCAGCGCGTAGATCTTATCAACCCACTGATTATCACCCTTGGCGATTTTAGGATTTTCAACCATCGCTTCTACAGCCAGCAGAGCCGAACCCGAAACAATGGGGATATCATCGCCTGGAAAATCATAGGAACTCAGCAATTCCCGCACTTCTAATTCAACCAGTTCGAGTAACTCTTCGTCATCAACTTGGTCTTGCTTATTGAGGAAAACCACAAGGCTCGGAACACCCACCTGCCGAGCAAGTAGAATATGTTCCCGAGTTTGAGGCATGGGGCCGTCAGCCGCAGAAACCACCAAGATCGCTCCATCCATTTGAGCTGCTCCCGTGATCATGTTTTTCACATAATCTGCGTGTCCGGGGCAATCTACGTGAGCATAGTGACGACTGCCCGTTTCGTACTCTACGTGAGCAGTGTTGATGGTAATTCCCCGAGCTTTTTCTTCAGGAGCCGCATCAATATCTTCATATTTACGGGCTTTGGCTCCACCACCTGCTGCCAATGTCATGGTGATAGCAGCAGTCAGAGTGGTTTTACCATGGTCAACGTGACCAATTGTACCAATGTTAACGTGAGGTTTGTTCCGTTCAAATTTTGCGCGTGCCATATCCTACTTGATCTTTGATTCGAGATGTTAGATGTTGAATAATTGAGGCTAAAACCTGATCACTCTAGATTGAGTCTGGGGGAGCAGAAGGCGACAAGGAGTTAATCTGTATTTTATCTCCTCACCTGCACTTCTTGCCCCCTTTCAACTATTATTCCCCTTTACTCTTGGCAATAATAGTTTCAGCCACACTGCGAGGAACTTCATCATAATGGCTAAATTCCATTGAGAATATTCCTCGTCCTTGGGTATTTGACCGAATATCAGTCGCATAACCAAACATTTCCGCTAAAGGAACTTTTGCCGTTACCTTCGCCAGACCTTGTGACTGATCCGTTTCCTGAGCCTCGATCTGGCCGCGACGGGAGTTGAGATCACCGATGACAGTACCGATAAAATCATCTGGGACTTCTACTTCGACCTTCATCATTGGCTCAAGCAGCACAGGTGAGGCTTTCTGAACTCCTTGTTTGATTGCCATCGAACCTGCAATCTTAAAAGCCATTTCAGAGGAGTCTACATCGTGATAGGAACCATCGACTAATGTCGCTTTGACATCAATCAATGGATATCCGGCAATTACACCCGATTCACAGGCTTCTTTCATTCCTTCTGCTGCCGGGTTAATATATTCTTTCGGAACAGAACCCCCGACAATTTTGGAAATAAATTCAAAGCCGCTTCCCGATTCACCCGGTTCAAGTTCAATGACGACATGGCCGTATTGACCTTTACCTCCACTCTGACGGATAAACTTACCCTCAGTTTTAACGGCTTTGCGAATGGTTTCCCGATAGGCAACCTGGGGGGCGCCCACGTTCGCTTCGACCTTAAACTCCCGTAACATCCGGTCTACTAGAATCTCTAAGTGGAGTTCTCCCATCCCCGCAATTACGGTTTGGTTGGTCTCCGAATCAATAGACACTCGGAAAGTGGGATCTTCCTCTGACAGAGATTGCAGAGCCTTGGATAGCTTCTCCATATCCTGTTTGGTTTTGGGTTCGACCGCCACCGAAATTACAGGTTCTGGGATAAACAAAGATTCCAAAATAATCGGAGAGCTATCATCACATAGCGTATCTCCAGTCAGGGTATCTTTAAGACCTAAAGCGGCTCCCAAGTCTCCTGCTCGCAGTTCATCAACTTCAATGCGATCATCTGCTTTCAACACAATCAGACGAGAAATACGTTCTTTCTTGTCTTTAGATGAGTTGTAAACATAACTTCCTTTCTGAAGAACTCCAGAGTAGACCCGCACAAAGGTCAAACGACCATAGGGATCAGCCATAATCTTGAAAGCGAGTGCAGACAAGGGGGCTTCGTCATTGGCCGGACGTTCTTCTTCTTCTCCACTTGGAAGTGTACCTTTAATCGCTGGTACTTCGGTCGGAGCCGGTAGGTAATCGACCACACAATCCAACAACCGTTGTACGCCTCTGTTTTTAAAGGCAGAACCGCACAAGATTGGGACAATGGTTCCGGCAATAGTTGCCTTACGAATTGCAGCGCGAATTTCTTCCTCTGTCGGGAGTTCGCCACCTTCTAGGGCACCGAGGTACTTTTCCATCATGGCTTCATCACATTCAGCCAAAGATTCCAGCATTTTTTCGCGATACTCCTCGACGAGATCTTTGACCTCATCGGGAATTTCATCACTTTCCTGGATATCTGTACCTAAGTCATTGGTGTAGATGTATGTTTTCATCGCCACCAAGTCTACAAGTCCCCGGAAGTCACTTTCACTACCAATCGGAACTTGAATCGGAACGGCGTTGGCTCTCAAGCGATCACGAACTTGTTCGTAAACCTTGAAAAAGTTGGAGCCTGTGCGATCCATTTTGTTCACGAATGCAATCCGAGGAACTTTGTAGCGTTCTGCTTGTCGCCAAACGGTTTCGGATTGGGGCTGAACACCACCGACAGAGCAAAAGACGGCAATTACTCCATCTAACACTCGCATTGAACGTTCGACTTCAATCGTGAAATCAACGTGACCCGGAGTGTCAATGATATTGATGCGATGATCTCTCCAACTGGTACTGATAGCGGCAGCCGTGATCGTGATACCACGCTCCCGCTCTTGAGCCATCCAGTCAGTAACCGCAGTACCATCGTGGACTTCACCCATTTTATGAACCACACCTGAATAAAATAAAATCCGTTCAGTTGTGGTTGTCTTGCCCGCATCGATGTGGGCTGCAATACCAATATTACGTACTCTCTCAAGCGGGATAGTACGTGCCACAGCTACCTCCTTTTTAAGCCTTCATTAAGATTCTATCTGTTTGCGGAAATCACTGCTATCCCCACCTCATTCATTTTAGTACCGATAATGGGCAAAGGCTTTGTTTGCATCTGCCATACGGTGGGTTTCTTCGCGTTTGCGAACAGCACTTCCGGTTTCGTTGGCAGCATCCATTAGCTCGTTAGCCAGTTTCATTGCCATTGTCCGACCCGCTCGTTGTCTGGAATAATTGATTAACCAACGCAACGCCAGGGTGGTTCCCCGTTCTGAGCGAACTTCCATCGGTACTTGGTAAGTTGCGCCCCCTACCCGTCTAGCTTTAACTTCCACTAACGGAGTCACGTTTCGTACTGCTTTTTCAAACAGTTCTAACGGTTCAGACCCGGTTCGTTCTTCGATAATTTTCATCGCATCATAGATAACTCGGTAGGCTAGAGATTTTTTCCCATGCCTCATAATGCGACGAACCATCATACTCACTAGGCGGCTATTATACACCGAGTCTGGGGGAACAGGACGTTTTTGAACTACTCTACGACGAGACATACCTAATTTTTACCCTAATTGCTTTTGATTATTAATCATTTCATCCAAGATCGGTCATTTGATGACTTAACTTCATACTTTTACTTAGGACGTTTGGCCCCATACTTTGATCGTCCTTGGCGACGGTCTTTTACTCCGGCTGTATCTAGAGTCCCCCGGATAATGTGATATCGGACTCCCGGTAAGTCTTTAACCCGACCTCCACGAATCATCACAACTGAGTGTTCCTGTAAGTTATGACCAATTCCAGGAATGTAAGCCGTGACTTCAAAGCCGGAAGTCAATCGAACCCGGGCGACTTTACGCAGGGCTGAATTGGGTTTTTTGGGTGTGGTTGTATAGACTCTTGTACAAACGCCTCGGCGCTGCGGACAACTCTTAAGCGCTGGCGATTTTGTCTTTTTCAGTGCTTTTTCTCGTGCAGATCGAATAAGTTGCTGTATAGTGGGCATGAGTTATCACATATTTCCTCAAATCGGCATTTTCTGGTTTTAGAGTCTTTGTCTGAATCAACTTCCGTTGAAAGTTTTCCCTCTCTACTCTTGGAGAAGGATTGGTTAGCCTAGCCTCACGAGTTACGTTAGTGGCTTGATTCACCGTTGCGTAGAACACTAACCGCAGTTAGTCATTCCCCGTTATCTACTGAGTCTACCGACTTCAACTCTCATCTAAAGAGAGCTTGATTTGAGATCTCTAACTCTACGAGGACACCAATTTTCCGGCGATGCGGGTCAATTGGGGAGACCTGCAAAATTCTGTCTATCTGGTGAATTTGAGTGATTGTTTTCCTGAATAACTCTAGATGAACTGACACTTCATCCCTTCACAACATAAGCTGCTTAGGCTTGGCTTTTCCAATGACTGGAGGCTGTTTGATGTCAGTCGTCTGGCGTGGACAGGAGAATCTCTGGGAATTTCACCTTTTTCTGACTTTACGCTCTTTAAAGATTCACGCTCCTGCTCAATTGAGCAGAGAATCCCTTGACCCCTTGGCGACAGGATACTAGACTGAATTCTTTAATTATTTTGATACCCAAATTGTTACTATAGGTAATAAAACTACAATTTGTCAAGTGTAGTTTAAAAAAATATTGTTAAGATCTCTCAAACTCTCGCCACAAATGAATGACTACAACCACAGGTTTGAGCAGCATTAGGGTTATTGAAGCGAAATCCTCCGCCCATCAAATCCTCTGAGTAGTCCAAAGTCAAACCTTCAAGTTGACTCAAACTTTGGGTATCAATCACAACCTGAATCTCACCACACTTGTAAACCACATCATCGGGTTGTAAGGCTTGGTCAAACGTCATTTGATAATACAAACCACAACATCCACCGGGCTGCACACGTACGCGAAACAAAGCATTGGCACTCTTTTGCTTTGATTTTAGACGAAACACTTCACGGGTTGCAGCTGGGGTGACTTGTATCATAACGACTAGAACGGTAAATCAGTAGTTCACAATTCAAGACTACAACTAGAGATCAGAAAAGGAAAGGTTCTTACCCCACATCCCCCGTTTCTAATCCCTAGTGATCTAATAGTGATATTATCCTAATTTCTTTTTATTTTGCTTGAGCGGGAGCGCGAGAATAATCATCTTGAAAACGAACGATATCATCCTCTCCCAAATATTCTCCGTTTTGAACTTCGATCAAAATCAACGGAATCACGCCAGGATTTTCCAAGCGGTGAGAAGTACACTGAGGAACATAAGTCGATTGATTCGCAAATAGCACTTCTTCGTGATCTCCACAAGTCACCTTAGCAGTTCCAGAAACTACAATCCAGTGTTCACTACGATGGTGGTGCATTTGTAGACTGAGGCGATGTCCAGGATTCACTTCAATCCGCTTAATCTTATAACCTTGGCCTTCTTCTAAAGTCGTAAAAGATCCCCAAGGACGCAACTCCGTAGACGCAATACCTTGAGAAGAAGTCTTAAGTTGGGTGGCAGTTTGAGGCTTTTCTTGAATAGCTACCATAATAATCTGTCCTTGAAGAATAGTTTGTTGATAGAAGGATTGTAGTAAATGCACTCGTCTAGGCATTCTGCTCTACACTTTTGGGGGTTATTGAGAATCCTCAATACCAACATCAGGTTTGAGCTTGCCATCAACGGGTTGCTTCTTTTCGCGGCTAATCTGACATCAACTCGCTAAAACTAACCAGTTGATCTCCAGAAGCACTCAGGCTGGAAAATAAGTTCTCTAACCTGCCGCCTCTTAAACGCTATGAACCAACATAACAAATTGATCTAGGCAATTGTCATCCCTGATTCTACGGAATTTGGATAATCTTTACGCAATCTTTACTTAAGTACAGTTCAGTTTACGAAAACTTCACAGCAATTTTGGCTCAGATTTCAGGTTGCCCAAACACTCCTAACCCATTGTGAATCGGGGCTGCGGTTTGAGCAGGACGATCAATCAATTCACCCCCAAGATACAAACTGGTGGAACTCCCCCCATCTAGATTTAAAGCCTCTACAGCCCCAAGTTTTTGTAGAATTTGAGCCAGTTCAGTTAAATTTGGCCCTGATCCCAAAGGGCGATTGTGAACAGCAACCAAAAGCAGTTTGTTGTCTGGGGTGCGACCAACTGCACTACGAATCGCCTGTTGGTTGCTAAACGCCTCACTAAAGCGTTCTGAGGGAGCATCTAATACAATTTCACCGGATTGTAACAATAACGGCCCTGCGGCTAAAATTTGCGGGTAAGTCTCCCAAATTGGGGGGTCAGTTTGGCTCTCAATTTTCACTTCTGTTCCAATCGGGAGTTGAGTCACTTTTTCCTTATGATTACGGACAACCAGTAGATAATCATCATCCAAAATGGGAACTGGAAGCTTGATAGGTCTTTCTCGAAATAAATGCTCAATAATGCGATGATTACGGGTAATCATTGCCCATTCGCGATCAAGAACCGGAAAATAGGTAGAACCCCAGTCGGAGGTATAACGAGAAATTCCGGCTTCCACATATCCACTATTAAGATGCTGAATCGGAAAACGGTTCCCAGTCGCCGTAATTAGAGTTTCAAAACGAGTCAAGCGATCCAGATAAATCTCACCTTGATCTGTCCAACCGATCGCACCTCGATTTAGAATAGGACTCGATAGCCAACGTCCCTGGCGACGAATAGCTCCCAGGGGAAACAGAGTATTGCGATTAAAGAACCCTCCGTTAATCGCGGCTAGGGCTTGCGATCGCGAAGCAGTTTTCAATAAAGGTGCCAATCCGACTCGCGAAGTATTACGGCTGAGAATAGGTTTTAGGGAAAGTTGAGGCGCAGTCAGATCAATTTCCAGCCAGAAGACCGGAAAACGGTTAGGAAGCGATGAAGCAGTGGGTTGAGAATTAGGAATTTCGATATATTGTTGTCGCCAACGTAATCCCGGCATCCAGAGGATATTCCGTTCCACTAAAAAATCAGGTCGAATATCGATCAGCAGACGATGAGGATCACTGAAAGTTGAAACCACCGGACGCCAACCGACGGGAACATTAAACGTGAGCGTGGTTTGGTGGCGATCACTTACCTGTTCGAGTCCATCAAGAGGGCGCTCCGAGAGAGAAGAAAACGGGGCGATCGCAGCCGGATCAAGTTGAGCGGCTAAACGGATCATCCAGGGAGTTAACGCCGGGCTAGAGGGCGAATTGGGGTCGTCTGGTAGAGGTTTTGAAGTAACGGTTGCTGGTTGAGGCGCGATTTGAGGATGTTCCCATAGAACTCGCTGATCCAATTCAATTTGTAATGTTCGGTAAGCAGCAAGCAGTTCAGGAGAAATCGGTAAATTAGTCGAAGGGGAAAGAGGGTGTTGTTGAATGGCTTTAATTGTTGCTGGAGGTGTAACAATTTTGAGGCGGGTTCCGACAACAGACAAATCCCATTGTCCCTTTTGGGCAAAAGCGGTAACATCTAGATATCGATTCGGTGAGTGATAAAAAGCGAATAATGTTAGAGGGGAGGAGTCGGCGGAAGAAAACCACTCGACAGGTTGTTGAGCGCTATCATTTGTGTTAAGTAGGTCTAGGCCTAAAAGCCTCATTAATCCCAGATCCCGAATTCCAACTCGTAGCGGTTGAGCTTCTGTGCTTTGCCATTGAACCCAAGCCAAATCAACTTCTTGGTTGTTCAATTCGATTAAGGAACCCTGTCGAATAATTTTGAGCGGCGATTGAGAAGCTTGTGAAGAAGAATTCTCAAAGCCGAATAGCACAGATAAAACAGTACAGATAGCAATGTACTGAGTCAAACGCCAGAATGATTGGAACATAGGAATAAAGTTCAGTTCGGCTTAAAGGTTAAATTTTTGAGAAGTCTGACCTTCAAACGCCACAGACCTCTAAAGACACAACAGACACCAACTCAGAGGTTAGAGTCGATGCTTACTCTACATAATTCTTGAGTGTATCCTAGTGACTACACAATTATGGTGGCTTAAAGCATTTATGCAGCTTGTTGAGGGCGTGTTCTAGGTTACATAATCAATTGAGGTTGATCGGTTTAGATCATCTTAGATTACGTCTTTTTTCGGTACCGATGAGCTATTCCTGTGGCAACATCGCCTTTTAAGAGAGGAATATTCTGAGGTGAAGGAAATTAAACCCGTAATTTCCAGCTCAACTCTGAGTCTATACCAACTGCAATTGACACTTAAATAGATATATTTTTAGTGACTACGCTGTTGGAAATTTTGCCAGTTTTTCTTTAATCCTAAATTACTTACAATTTCTATCAACCTTCCGGTGTCGAGACTGCGATCGCAAGTTCCGCGCAGGTATTGTTGTCGGAAAAAACGGATCAACTGGTTACGGAGCAATAAGTCTATCAAGGCGTTGAGGTATCGGGTTTGACTGAAATAGTTCCTCAACCCACCTGTAAAACTGCCATCTGTAGCCATTTTTGGCGCAGCGAGCGATTCCACAGTTAGTTTAATCGACATTTACGAAATGGATCACATCAACACAAGCGAGAATCAAAATCAACCGATGACAGGGGAAAAAATGGCGGAAGCCTCTGCAATCAAAGGTTTTTCGAGTCAGGGTACAACACAGAGTCAAACAAGTTCAGGGACTCCCTACGGGGGTCAACGATGGCTCGTTGAAGAACGAGATGCCTGTGGAGTCGGTTTTATTGCCAATCCATCCGGTGTAGCCAGCCATGACATTATCGAAAAAGCATTACCTGCACTCACCTGTTTAGAACATCGAGGCGGATGTAGTGCTGACTATGACTCCGGAGATGGAGCCGGGTTAATGAGTGCTATTCCCTGGGAATTGTTGCAACAGTCCCCCGAACTCTCTAGCCTTCAGCAGTTATCCCCAGAACAATTGCATCAAGCTTATGGGGTAGCGATGGTGTTTTTACCCCCCGACGAACAACAAGCCGCTAAAACTCGGCAAGTGATCGAGGAGGTATTGGCGGCAGAAAATTTGACGAATCTGGGATGGCGCAAAGTTCCCGTTAATCCCGATGTTTTAGGGCCACAAGCTCGAGAAAATCAGCCTTTGATCGAACAGGTCGTTGTCTCCTCCAAGACCGATCAAACGGGAGATGCTCTCGAACGGCAATTGTATCTAGCGCGACGTTCAGTTGGTTATGCTTTAGAAGCTAAAGGGTTTATCTGGGGGCAAAATGTCTATATTTGTTCCTTCTCCTGTCGCACAATTGTCTATAAAGGTATGGTGCGTTCGGCAGTGTTGGGAGAGTTTTATCTCGACTTAAAAAATCCGGCTTACAAGAGTGCCTTTGCAGTCTATCATCGACGTTTCAGCACGAATACGATGCCCCGATGGCCTCTAGCTCAACCGATGCGCTTATTGGGTCATAACGGCGAAATTAATACCCTTCTGGGTAATATTAACTGGATGCGGGCAGCCGAAGGTAAGCTAGCCTCGGACACTTGGGGAGAACGTCTAGAAACCTTAAAACCGTTTGTTGATGCGACCAATAGCGACTCGGCTAACCTCGATAATGTCATGGAGTTATTGGTGAGAACCGGACGAACTCCTCTGGAAACCTTGATGATTATGGTGCCGGAAGCCTACAAAAATCAACCGGATCTGCAATCGCGTCCAGAAATTGTCGATTTTTACGAATATTACAGCGGCTTACAAGAATCGTGGGATGGGCCGGCATTGCTGGTGTTTAGCGATGGTAAACAAGTCGGTGCCACTTTAGATCGTAATGGTTTGCGTCCGGCGCGGTATTGCATTACCAAAGATAATCTCGTGATAGTCGCCTCAGAAGCAGGGGTTGTAAATATTCCCGAATCCGAGATTGTTGAAAAAGGCCGTTTAGGGCCAGGGCAAATGTTAGCGGTTGATCTCGAAAGTCACGAAGTTCTCAAAAACTGGGAAATCAAAGAACGGATTGCCCGTCGCCAACCTTATCACGAATGGCTGGAGAACTATCGCGTTAACCTAGAACCTCAACCCTTCGAGGATGAGACTTCTAACCTCGATCCCCAAACCCAGTTGCGCCTACAAACGGCTTTTGGCTATGGTTCAGAAGATCTGGACATGGTGATCGCGGATATGGCAAGTTTGGGGAAAGAACCGACTTTTTGTATGGGGGATGATATTCCCTTGGCGGCGCTGTCAGACAAACCTCATTTGCTGTACGACTACTTCAAACAACGGTTTGCTCAAGTCACCAACCCCCCGATAGATCCATTGCGAGAATGGATCGTGATGTCGTTGAATATGCAACTCGGCGGGCGGGGAAATTTACTCGATCCGCAGCCCGAAAATGCCCGGATGCTGAAAATAGAGTCTCCTGTTCTCAATGAAGCTGAACTCGAAGCACTCTGTCAAAGTGGGTTTGAAACGATTAAACTCTCAACTTTATATCCCGTTTCGACAGGCCCAGATGGACTCGCACAAGCCATTAAGCAACTCTGCGGACGGGCTGAAGATGAAGTTCGCCAAGGCAAAAAAATTGTCATTTTAAGCGATTCTTCTGGGGAGACGCATCGCGATCACAATCTGAGTGCAGAATTGACTTATATTCCGCCTCTACTTGCTGTCGGTGCAGTTCACCATCATTTGATTACAACGGGGTTACGCTGTAGCGCTTCTTTAGTGGTTGAGACTGCTCAATGTTGGAGTACCCATCATTTTGCCTGTTTAATTGGTTATGGGGCTTCTGCGGTTTGTCCCTATTTGGCTTTTGCAAGTGTACGCGGGTGGTGGTCACAACCCAAGACTCAAAAGGCAATTGAACAAGGGAAATTGTCTCTGAGTTTAAGCGATGCTCAGAAAAATTATCGCACCGCAGTTGAAGGCGGTTTGTTAAAGATTCTCTCCAAAATGGGAATTTCCCTGCTGTCTTCCTATCAGGGCGCTCAAATTTTTGAAGCGATTGGCATTGGTGGTGATTTATTGGAATTGGGCTTTAAAGGCACAACTTCTCGGATTGGGGGGTTAACGGTTAACGAACTTAGTCAAGAAGTTTACCAATTTCATGTGAAAGCTTTCCCTGAAATTGAACAGAAAAAACTGGAAAATTACGGCTTTGTAAACTTCTTCAAACGGGGTGAATATCATAGCAATAACCCCGAATTGGCTAAAGTTTTACATCAGGCTCTCAAGAGTGTTAATGGTAATCAAAATGGTTCGGATGTACCGGGATATGACCATTATCAAGCCTATCAGAAATATCTAGAAGGTCGCCCGATTTCGGCTTTACGAGATTTGCTTGATTTTCAGAGCGATCGCCAATCCATTCCCCTCGAAGAAGTTGAATCTGTTGTCGAAATTGTCAAACGCTTTTGTACAGGGGGGATGTCATTGGGGGCGTTGTCGCCGGAAGCCCACGAAACTTTAGCGATCGCTATGAACCGCCTCGGCGGAAAGTCTAACTCGGGTGAAGGCGGAGAAGATCCAGCCCGGTTTAAAGCCTTGGAAGATGTTGATGACCAGGGGAATTCAGCCAGTCGTCCCTATTTAAAAGGCTTACGCAACGGAGATAGTGCGAGTTCCGCGATTAAACAAGTTGCCTCGGGACGGTTTGGGGTGACGCCAGAATACTTGATGAATGCCCACTCGATTGAGATTAAAATCGCCCAAGGGGCAAAACCCGGAGAAGGTGGACAGTTACCGGGTAAAAAAGTGAGTGCATACATTGCTATGCTGCGGCGATCTAAGGCAGGTGTAACGCTGATTTCACCGCCTCCTCACCATGATATTTATTCGATTGAGGATTTAGCCCAACTGATTTTTGACCTTCATCAGATTAACCCCGAAGCGTTGGTTTCGGTGAAGTTAGTGGCAGAAATTGGCATCGGTACGATCGCTGCTGGGGTGGCAAAGGCAAATGCTGATTATATTCAGATTTCTGGTCACGATGGCGGTACTGGGGCAAGTCCCTTGTCTTCGATTAAACACGCCGGTACACCTTGGGAATTGGGATTGACTGAAGTTCATCGGGTGTTGATGGAAAATAAACTTCGCGATCGCGTGCGGCTACGGGTCGATGGCGGCTTGAAGTCCGGCTGGGATGTGGTCATGGGGGCGTTGATGGGGGCTGAAGAATTTGGCTTTGGTACCATCGCCATGATTGCAGAAGGCTGTATTATGGCGCGGATTTGTCATACCAATAGTTGTCCGGTGGGTGTGACGACTCAACGGGAAGATTTACGCAAACGTTTTCCGGGTACGCCGGATCATGTGGTGAATTTCTTCTACTTGATCGCTTCGGAAGTGCAACAGTTATTGGCGCGTTTGGGCTATCGTTCGCTAACCGATATTATGGGCCGTTCTGATCTACTGAAGATGCGCGAAGGGGTACAACTGACCAAGACAAGCGCGATTAATCTCGATTGTTTGATCAATTTGCCCGATACCCGAAGTGATCGCGATTGGTTGAACCATGAGGGAGTTCACAGTAACGGCCCAGTCTTGGATGATGTGTTACTCGAAGATGCAGATATTGCGGCGGCGATTCGTAACCAGGGGACTGTTAATAAAACGGTTCGACTGGTGAATACTGATCGGACTGTGGGGGCGCGAATTGCTGGAAAAATTGCGGGTCGGTACGGTAATACCGGATTTTCAGGGCAAATTACTCTCAATTTCACGGGTTCAGCCGGTCAGAGTTTTGGGGCGTTTAATTTACCGGGAATGACGCTAACGTTGACTGGGGAAGCGAATGATTACGTCGGTAAAGGAATGCACGGCGGAGAGTTGATTATCAAGCCTTCCCCAGAGGCGAGTTATGATCCGTCGGAAAACGTGATTATTGGTAATACCTGTTTGTACGGGGCAACAGGAGGAACCCTGTATGCTTTGGGTCAAGCGGGCGAACGGTTTGCGGTGCGGAACTCGATGGGACGGGCGGTAATAGAAGGCGCTGGCGATCACTGTTGTGAATATATGACAGGTGGTGTTGTCGTGGTGTTGGGTGCTGTTGGTCGTAACGTGGCGGCAGGTCAAACGGGTGGTATTGGCTATTTCCTCGATGAAAATAACCAGTTGCCAGAACGGTTGAATGGGGAAATTGTCAAGATTCAACGGGTTTGTACTCCGGCTGGCGAAAAGCAGTTAAAGGAATTGATCGAACAACACGGCGAACGCACAGGTAGCCAAAAAGCACAGACAATTTTAGCCAATTGGTCTGAATATTTGCCGAAGTTCTGGCAAGTGGTACCGCCTTCAGAGGAGAATACTCCAGAAGCGAGTGCAGAAGGGTCTACAGAAAAGGTTGCGGTTACTGCTTCTTAACTCTAGTTAGACTCCAGAAAATTTGAACAAATACAATCAGTTAGGGGCGCATTTTGCGCCTTTTTCTTTGCTTTAAATAGAACTTCAGTTATCCCCTACTTTTTTTCTCTCCTGATTTGTCACCTATCCTGATTTGTTTCTAACAATTGTCCGTATATAAATCCATTTCCTCCTGTTCCCAGAAAGACTCGTCCAAAAACATTCATATCACCTGTGATTACTCTTAACTTTCCAAAATAACCCATTGGATAGTCTGCAATCTGAACCCAAGTTTGACCTAAGTTTGTTGATCGAAAAACACCTGTTTCGCCATTGATTTTACCTTGAAGGAAAACAGTTGGAGAAGTTGTGTTGGGTACGGCTTTACCAAAACCGAGAACATTCGCTTCCTCAACGGCAAGTTTAACAAAGTCTTCTCCAAAATTACTAGAACGGTATAAACCTTTTTCACTCAGACTTACCCAAACCTCGCCTTTAATACCGGGTGCTGTTTTCACGTTAGCACCCTGCCAAACCTCATCAGGTAGAGTTTCATTAACAATTTTCCAAGTTTCCCCTCCATCATCGCTGCGGAGAAAACGTCCACCTACATGATGATATATATAAAATGTTCCTGCTTTCACAGAATCAGCCGCTAATGCCTGTTGTCGGTTCCACAGATGAGTATGAGATCCCCTTTCTATTTCTTTCTGTTCAAAAAAAGAAATCTGTTGCCAAGTTCTTCCTCTATCTTTGGTGAAGTATGGAGTTTTTCCATTACTAGGTTGCCAAACAATATTTCGAGTATCGGTTGCAGAAACGGCAATATTACCGAATACTAGGTCACTGGGATGAGTTTTATTTTCAATTGAGCGAAAGTTGTGCCAGGTTTTGCCATAATTTTCAGAAAAACCTGCTCGTATCTCTTGGGGATTGTGATGACTTGCTCCAACAGAAACAATAAAATTAGGATGAGTGCTGCTGTAGGCTAAACTGGTTGTGGTGATAAAGTTACCATTTCCATGATTTCTGATGGGTACTGAACATAAGCTGTCATGATAAAATCCATCAAAATCAGCGATCGCAGTAATCAACTTTCCCCCAGGAGGACTAATTGCATCAAAGGTTACTGTTTCTTCAATACCATCAACTGTTGCTGACCATTTCACCTGTCTATCATGGGCTGAATTGGTTCTCCAAACCCCAACTCCATTGGTTAACCACAGTTCACCGGAATTAAACGGAGAGGCTGCAATACCCCCTGTTAGAGTATAAAAACTCCACTCTGGCCACCATGAAAGCTTATCAATTTTGTTGTGGAGTTGAACCCAAGTTTGACCTCCATTGTCAGATCGGTATATATCATCAGGAGTCATCGGATAGCTAACAACAAACAGAGTATCACTTGGGTTAGAAGAAATAGCGATCGCAGAATAATTTCGATTCGGTTTTGGAGTAATTTCTTGCCATTTTTCTGAGGTCAATTTCCAAACCGATCCGCGAGGATCTTTTTCTGTGCGATAAAAAGTAGTAATTAATTCTCCCTGAGTATTCACAACAGCCTGCTGAGGGACTAATTCTGTATCTGGGCCACCTTCTAGGTGTTTCCAAGTTGTTCCTCCATCAGTTGTGCGGTATATCCCTTCACCGGAAACGCCAACATAAATCACCTTTGTTCTGTTATCAGTTAGTCCTGAAGAACCATCAAAGACAACATAAGTGACTCCGGCTTGTTTATCAGTGTCAGGGTTCGGTTGACCAATGGGAACAAGTTCCGGGTTGACTTGACTCCAAGATGTTCCTCCATCTGTACTTCGCCATAACCCATTCAAACGAGAAGCAAAGTAGACAATATCACTATTATTTGGATCAACCGCTAGGCGTTCTCCTGTCCATCGCCAAGGTTCATTCCCTCCCATCGGTAAGGATAAGTCCAAAGTTTTCCAAGACTCTCCTCGGTCCGTAGATTTAAGTAAGAATCCAGAGACAAGTTGTTTTTTTGAACGGGTGTAACCGCCTAATGCAATGTAAACAATATTGGGGTTATTGGGATCAAGTGCTATACTCTCTACGTTATAGTCAATATTTCCAGGAACTGAATCAGCACTTAGGAGTTGCATCCAGCTTTGGTTAGTGGGATTCCAGCGAAAAGCTCCACCTGCATCTGTACGAGTATATATGAGATCAGGTGTACGAGGATGGATCACAATACCTGTAACAAATCCACCTGCTCCAATTTTGACTCCTCCCCACTCATAAGTTTCTTCTGTAGAGGTTATAAAGGTATCATCCCCTGCTAACTGAGAGCATTTTTCTGGAGCAATTAGAGAAGTCAAGGGACTTTGGATGAGTATAACCAAGAAGACAACAGATGTTGTCAGTAAACAGTACATAATTCGTGCAGAAAGGAAATTTCTACATGACTTGATAGAGAGAAAAAGTTTCTGAATTTTCACATACATAAAAATATAGAATAATTATGATTAACTCTTCCAAGAAATTAATCCGTTGACTTTCCCCAATATCCTATGGCTTTTCCTTTCTGAAGCTCAAAATTTGCTTGTATGGAGAGACTGATATCAACAAAAAATGCCAACGTAGCTAAAGGAAAAAATAAAACTGATTTGAATATAGATTTATTCGATAGACTTTGGAATCGACGAGTCAGAATATTTTGAGGAATTAACCATGAGCTTTTTTCTTGGGTTACTTTCTCAACCAGTTCATTTAGCCATAATGGATTTTGCTCATTACGTTGCTTAATCAATAAGCCCGTTTCTTGGAAATTGCTGACATGAGGCACAAGATCATGATAAAGCAGCTTATTAATTGTAGCTCCAATAATTAGCCATTTCTCGTGGCGTAAGATCTTACGCACGCCAATATAACTTTCAAAAACATGAGATGCTGAGGGAGACAGAATCACTCGTTCCGGTTTCATAGAAGCCGTTAATCCCTCTGTTGTAATCATGTCATAGATAAAGGAGTCGTCCATTTGTATTGATATTGGAAGCCAGATTTGACGGAGTACCTCTGCTCGCCCACAATAGAGTTGACCACAAATCCATGCTGCACCACCTTCTACTGCTTTATTTCCGGATAAACCTGCTACATTGGCAGAAAGCGTTTCCATCAGACTTTTTTGCTCTTTGAGCATGACATCTTTGATCGGTTTATCAACAGCAACCCACACTTCTGGTCTAGCTTCCAAGACGGCAATCATTGATTCTAATGTTTTAGGATCGAGCAATTCAATGTCAGAATCCATGAGAAAAAGATATTGAGCATCTGTTGCTGATAATGAGTGGGTATAGACATTCCAAGCATTCGATTTTCCCGGTTGTTGAATTTCAGAAACTTGCCAATCGATATTCGGATTGTTCAATACACCTATTGAAGTTTCTAAAGTTTTTTTTGCAATTTCTGCGGTATTATCTGTACATCCATTGGGAACAACAATAATTTCGATAATCCATTCTGGATTGGGTTCCTGAAATAGACTCTGCTGTAAGAGAGAATGCAGCATTTTGACAATAAACTCAGACTCATTATACGCTAGAATACCGATGCTAATTTTCATATTAATAATTTCCAAAATCCCAAGTTAATTATATGCCAAAAAGTGCTATTGTTCAAAACATGAAATAATATTTTTTAATCAGTATGATGTCCTGGTTTCTCACCCATCATACTGATTAAAAATCAAGAATCAAGAAATCTTTTAACACTCTAATTTTTCCATCGGTGTATTCACTGAACTTTCAGGTTTATCTCGATATTTAATGAAATCTTGAGACCCCTTATAGTTAATTACCTTAGCCGGAATTCCAACTGCAACTGCATTATCGGGCAGATCTTTTGTAACAACAGCATTGGCTCCAATGGCAACATCATTTCCAATTGTAATTGGACCAAATATTTTCGCACCTGGGGCAATATAAACTTGATCCCCGATTTGAGGACAACCTTTTTTTTCTCCTCGTCCACCGACACCAATCGTTACCTCTTGGCTTAAATTACAATAGTCTCCAATCTTGACATCGCAATGAATATAGATTCCGCCCGTATGGGGAATATAAAGACCTTTGCCAATTTCAGCTCGATTAGGAATTTCCATTCCAGTTATAATTTCGATTAATTTTTGCCAGATTGCACAAAAAGCTTTCAAAAGTTGTCGAATTACAGGAACATGAACTTTAATATGTACCCATCGACTAAATCGATATTGTATCGTTGCCCATATTCCTTGCTTAAATAAAACAATCATCAGCCAAGAGTAACTATCAGTATAAACATATCGATCAATATCGACTTTTAAAGCTTCAAATAGATCCAACATTTTGAAAAAAATCCTATTCAAGAAGATATTCTTATTATATTACAAAACATAATTGAGCAAGGCAGTTTTTTAAATTGAGGTGGTTAGCCATAACTTTTGATATTGAGAGACTGAATTTTCCAAAGAAAAGTCTCGAGATCGCTTTTGTAGTAATGTTGAATCTGTGGGTGTAGTTATTGTTTGGAGAATTGCCTCTGCCATTTCATCGCTATCTCCAACCTTAACTAACTGACCATACTGACCATTTGCTAAAATCTCTGCTGGGCCACTTTCACAATTTGTAGAAACTACCGGAGTTCCTACAGCCATTGCCTCCACTAAAACATTACCAAATCCTTCCCAGGCAGATGAAAGAACTAGAACTGCTGAATGTGCCATGTAAGCATAGGGATTTGGGACAAATCCAGGAAAAGCAACGTCTTTTGTAATACCAAGCTTTTGTACCAAAGATTCTAAATAAGAATGTTCTTCTCCTTCACCCAGTATGATTAATCGAACCAATTTATGCTGTCTAACTTTTGCAAAGGCATGAATTAATGTTGGAAAATCTTTTTGTTTATTTAAGCGTCCAACTCCCAAAATAATGGGAGGCTGTTCTGGTAAAAACCATTCGTGTTCGACGATAGGTTCTTGAGCTTTTTTAAGAAGTTCAGGAGTAAAAATAGGATTATAAATAACATGAATTTTTGGGGAGTCTAAACCAATTTTGACTAAATCTTCAGCTACACCTTTAGAAACAGAAACTACGGTATTTGCCAAAGGATAAAACCAGCGTACCATCAGAGGAGATAACTTTCGTTTGAGTTGAGTTGCGTTCTGAGACTCGCGGGAAAGATTGTTATGAACAGTGACTATTGTTTGAGTTTGAACTTGAGCCAAACGATGAGCAATAAGAGCGACAACATTTGTATCTTCTAAGGCGGAAAGTAAGGCTATTGGACGTTCAGTTTTAAGGTAATCAATTAATTTGGGTAAACTCTCTAAAAGTCGTTTTTTCTGAAAGTCAATAACCCGAACCTTTGATGAGATTTGAGATAAGTAGGGGCCTTCAGCTTTCACTAAAATGAGATCGATGCTCATACCCTGTTCGGCAAAGCCTTTAGCCAAGTTAATCATCACTCGTTCGGCTCCTCCTCCATCTAAAGAGGTTAAAAAAATTGCGATTTTAGTCATTAATGATCATCTCCCAAGTTTAAGGTAACAATAGTGGTTTTGAGTGTGCGCCGTAGGAAGGTTCTATCTTCTCTTTATTGAAGTATGAAAACCGAGATAGAGCTAGTGCTACATAGAGAACCCAGAAAATAGAATTATGTTCAATCAGAGTCATCTCTGTTTGATTATAAAGAATCAGAAAGGATAAGTAGAGCAGGGGCCACAACCCTTCTGATGTTTCTGTTATCCGAATTAAAATAAAGGACTTTCTTACCACACTCAAAAAACTTAATCCAAAGAGTAATGCACCCACAAAGCCAAAACCAAGAACTAACTCAATAAACCCATTATGAGAATGAGGTGGAATGTATGTTGTTCCATAAACTTTACCCACATAGGCAGATTCCCCATAAACACCATGCCAAAATCCCATATATCCGAATCCTAACCACGGTCTTTCTTGAATTTTATCAAACAAGGCAGACCAAATTACTGTACGACCAGATAGAGTTAAATCTCGTCCGGCGGCTGACACCAATCTTTCTGCATTACTCACCACAAATGTAATCACACATCCAATGGTTAATATACCGCTCAGGAAGAAAGGAATTGCTCTGAGAGAGTACCATCGTAGAGCCTTGTATAATGAATAAAGCATGAACAATAATATTAGCAACATTAGAGCAGTCTTTGAAGTCGAAAGCAAGACTAAAGCAACAAATAAAAATAAAAATATCTTTTTAAGATAAAACTGCCTTTTATTTTTTGGTGTTGTGACTAAAAAAACAATAAATCCTAAAATCATCAAGCGAGCTAAAAGATTTTTCTGAATCAGTAAACCTCGCCAAGCTCCTGCATGAATTCCATACTCTATTCCACTTCCTGGGACAGCTAAAGTAAATAACAAGTTGAGTAATAAGGCAATTCCAAGCGCTCGTGTAATCAGTTGCAGTTGGTCTGGTAAGGGATACCGTGATGCCAGATAGATACTAAATACAGTTGTTTCCAAAAATGCAATTGAACGACGCTGAGTTAAATCTGGAAAATCAGACCAGAGAAAGGAAAGAAGAATAAGTATCACTAAGCCCCAGACAAATCGCCCTCTGAGGACAGTTCTTATCGTCATTTTCCATCGTTCAAAGAGTAAAAATAGAGTAATTAGGAAGATTCCATGTTGCATCAGTGAAAGAAGGGGTGAAAAAGGATTATAAGTTAAAATAACTCCCTCTTCGCCCTCAGAAGCACTAAACAAACTTTCGGCATCCAATGAACGAGTAAAAAAGAGCAAAGCGCAAATTGTAAATAGATGCTCAAAAGATTTAGGTAACTTTTTCACCGCTATTTCTCCGGAGGTTCACTTGTTTCATTCGATGATATAGACTTCTCAAATTAATTTCTAGTTTTTCATAAAAAGATAAGCTTAAAAAATAGTTTTTAATCAGAATTTCATGGCTTTCATTGTCCAACTTTAAAGGCTGGTATTTACTCAATCCCATTGCAAATATATTGTGAGAAAATTTTGAAATATAAGGGATATTTTCCCGGAGATGATAAGCGGTTAACATCTCTATTTTTGCCCGGAGTTCCTGTTTGTCTTTTCTCATCGTATAAGCATTGTTACCGTGTATTCTTTGCAAAGCTAAATCCTGCAACAGTATAAAACCTGGACTAATTCCAAAAGCTGAATATTTTAAGTAATCATCACTGGTGATTCTAATTTCTTCAGGCATAGGTAGAATTTGCTGCAATAGCTTTCGAGTGAAGCAAAGTCCCGAAGTTACCGTTCCTTGAAAGGGGATATAATCCCTTAATTTCCCTCGCTGAATATAAGGCCTGACATCGTAGACTCCTGATTTCCCTGTATGTATTGTTGTTTCGCTATACGCTAACAAATCCTCTGTTGCATACCTCAGAGGATGAAAACACCATCCAATCTCTTGATGGTGTTCAAAACAGTTAACAATCTGGGTAACTTTTTCAGGTAGAAATACATCGTCAGCATCCAGAAAACAGATAATATCTCCTTGACTTTTAGCAAACCCTACATTAAAAGCTGATGCTTGACCTCCATTTTCTTTAAAAATTGTAGTAATTTTATTTTGATAAGATGTGATAATTTCGCAAGAGTTATCAGTAGAACCGTCATCAACTAAAATAATTTCTACATCTGAATAAGTTTGACTTAAGGCACTATCGATAGCATCGGACACAAAATGTCCATAGTTATAGTTATTGATCAGAATGCTGACTAACATTTTTTTTCCATGATGAGTTTGATAACTTAAAGAAAGTCAATTCAAAAAATGACAATTAAATCATTTGATCTATTTCCTCCAGTGACTGAGATCTCTATTCAAGATTTTTTCTAGTTTGTCTATTTCTTCTTGAAACTCTTTAATTAATTCTGAACGAAAATGAGGACTTAAAGGGGGTCGCTGATACTCTTGATTGTTGATTTGACGCACCGCATTAGCGATTCCAAAACTTTTGACTCCAACCGCTTGTTTGGCAATCTTAACTCCATCTAACACGACTTTTGGAGTTCTATCTGTTAAGAGTGCAAGCCAAGCAACTTTGTATTTCTTATTCGCATTAATTCGAGGAAAATGACTTCTGTGATCCGAGGGAACATTGAGAAAGGATAGTACCTCTTCGTAAATCGATTGAGTTGAAGTCTTAAAATCATCAAACAAGATAATTTTAACCTGTTGAGGTTTAAAAAATGACAGGAGATTTTCAACTTGAGATCCCAATTGACCAATCATTCTATATTGCAAGGCTTTTGGATTTTCAGCTAAGGGAGGAAGATTTTCTCCTCTTTCTCTTGCATCTTGTAAACGCCAGGCTTTTTCAAAATCAACTTCAACTTCATCTTGATTGAAAAAGAGTTGAGAATGATAAGAGTAAACTAAATCAATTGGATTACGAAGCATGGCAATAATCTTAGCATCTGGCTTGTACTGATATATCTTTTCAATTGCTGTAGATGAACAAAGATAATGAACAGATGCTTCTCCGATGGCTAGCTTTCCCTCTGCATTTTGAAATAAACTGAGATACTGATCCCAAGTTTTAATATTAGGAAGTTGGAAGTATTCTGCAAAAAACCGAGGCTCTTTAGGTGCAGAAATGTAGACATTAGGATGTTCACTGAGATAATCGCTGAGAGCAGTAGTTCCACATTTGGGTGCGCCGACGATAAAAAAGTTTGGCTGATTCATCATAATCCTTGTTTTGGTTATTTTATAGCTAAAATTGTTGAATTTATTTTCAGTCTTTTGTAAGCAAATACTGCTAAAATTATATTCCAAACCATCATACTAGCAGCGGTTGCTGTTGCTGCTCCTTCTGCACCCCATTCTGGTATTAGGATAACATTTAATAAAATATTTAGCAAGGCACTAATGGTTACTCCTATTGCAGTATCACGCTCGTGACCTGTCATTAGTAAAAGAAGTGCAACTGAACCAGTTGATGCATTAATAAGTTGTCCCAAACACAGGATAATTAAAGCAGTTTTTCCTTGAATAAATTCCGCACCAAATAAAAGTAAAAAATGCTGGCCAAAGACCATTAAAATTGTAGCAATTATTAGCGCAGCAAAAAATACAACTCGACAACCATTAGTCACAACTTTCTGTAGTTTTTTTAGGTCTCCTTCTGCATATAAGCTGGCAAAAGTCGGAGCTATTGCTGTATTAATTGCAATTAAAACAAAAGAAATTAATCCTGCACCCCGATTTGCAACTGTGTAAAGACCTACGGTTTCAGAATTTTTTAGAATTCCTAACATGACGGTATCGGTCTGATTATTAATCAGATACATACTCCCAATCAACAACATTGGTAATGCGCTTTTAATCCAATATTTGGATTGGTACTCTGGTAGGGCCTGCTTGATGCTTTTGGGACGGTGTTTTCGCAGCAGCCATTCGCCCACTAAATAAGTCGTAATACTGGCGACTAGGTAAATACCCATCGCTCCCGATGCCGTTATATTTTTATTCAAAAAAAATGCTATTCCACCCAGACTTGTAATTAATATAATCGGTCGAACTAGCATTTCTGGTATTTGTCCAACCACAATATGACGTAGAGCCTGCATGGTTGACTGTCTAAGTCGTGAAAGAGCCATGAACGGTAATGAGATCATGGCGATCGCAAAAACCAAGAGTTGTTGGGAATTAGAAGTTAATGTTAATCCCCAAATAATTAAAGTTGTGAGTAAAGCTAAACCAACAGAATTTAATAAAACAATACGATTTGACCATTGAATTAAACCGTGAGATAAATTCCATTTGGATTGAGTTTGATAAATGGCAACTTCACGAGTGAGCAATCCTTCCAACCCAAGAACTGCTGGAATGACTAATAAATTTACCCAGGCTGTAACATAAGTATAGCTTCCAAATTCTTGGAAACCTAAAACACGAGCTAAAAGCAAACTGTTAGCATATATTAAAAAAGCATTAGCTACTTTAAACCCAAAAGTTCCTGTCGCTGATTTTAATAAAAAACGATGTAAATTATTTGTGGAACTTTTGTTTTTTTTACGTTTTTTTATTCGGTCTATAATCTTAATCATAAATTTTTAGATTTTGTTTTATATTTTTTAATGTAGTTCTTCGGTAAATCTTAGAGATTTAATCTATGATTTGAGTAGATTGCTATTTTTTAGATGAATTTCTTAGAGGTGGGACTGTAGACAATCTTCATTTTGTAGATATGTAACGTTAGTATCGTTTTTAAAATAGCTTTTCGCGTAATGAAAATAACTGTCTGGCTCATTCTCCACGACCACGCCATTGGTCACCAAACCTAAAACCTTTTGACCTGATTTTGTAAGTAAATCTTTGGCAGCAATAGCACTAACACTATCAATCACTTTGGGTCGAGCTACTAATAAAATGCCATCACTTTTTTTTCCTAAAGTTAAAGCGTCAGCAACTAATAATAAGGGAGAAGTATCGACGATGATAAAATCATAAATTGCTCGTAAATCTTTCATTAAGCTATTCATTCGTTTGGACTCAAGAAGCGCCAAAGAATTAGGAGGAATGACTCCTGACGGAAGAACATCTAGATTATAACTAATCCGCTTAATTGCACTATTTAATTCAACTTTGTTAACGATGACATCACTCAATCCAACTTCATTCGTTAAATTCCAAATGTGATGTTGCTGAGGATGATGTAAATCGGCATCAATTAATAGAACCCTACTGCCAACTTGAGACATGGCTGCGGCTAAATTAGCTGAAATTGTAGATTTACCTTCTTGAGAAACAGCGCTGGTAACAACAATAAAATTGAGTTCATGATCAGGACTAATAAACTTGAGATTAGCTTGTAGCATTCTATAGGCTTCACTAATAATTGAGTGAGGATCTTTTATAGCCTGATGTTCCGGAATAACTGATTCCAAGCGTTTACCGGGAAAGGAAACTTTTTTCTTTTTAGAATTGGGAATCATCCCCAGTAAGGTGTAGGAATTAAAAATATTTCGTAGTTCCTTACTGGTTTTGATCGAACGATCTAAGAGTTCTAAAACAAAAGATACAATTACATACAAGACACCCCCGACGATTATTCCCATTGCTACGACGATCTTTTTACTGGTTGAAACAGGATATTGTGAAATAATAGCTGGACTAACAATCTGAGCGTTCCCTACATTTTGATTTTCAGCAATTTGAACTTGCTGGAGACGATCCACTAGAGTCGTGTATGTGGCTTGAGCAGCTTCTACCTTACGTTCTAGCTCTCGTTGAGTCTGTTCAAGTTGAGGTAAAATTTTAGCTCTTTGTTGTTGTTCTGCATGAATTGCATAGAGTGATTCAAGCTGTTTCCTTAAACCTTCTATTTCTGCTTCAGAAGAAACCAGTTGTTCAGCTAATCCCTTTTCGATTTCACCCAAAGAGAAGTCACTTTGAGAAATATTTTGACTTCTTGCAACTTGACTGACTCTATCTTGAAGAAGTTGTTCCAGAGCTACTTTTTGATTCTCTAAGATTCTAACTTCTGGAGATAGATCAACGAAAACTGTTCGTTGTATAGCTAATTGATCTTCTACCTCGTGCAGTTTACTAAGTACCTGCTGAACCGAATCGGATTCACTTAAAGCACTACGATTAATTGCTTCGGCTGAAGAAAGACCCAATTTATTTTTAACTTCTACCGTTCGAGCCATTAGTTTTTCAATCTGAGTTTGAGTCGCTTCAATCTGACTATCAAGTTGCTCAATTGTTTGTACTGCCAATGTAGATTCTTGTTGTAAATCAATAATATTGTTTTTTTCTTTGAAACGACGCATATCTTCCTCAGCTTTTAGAAGTTCTCTCTCGGTTTTTGGAAGTTTTTCACTAATAAATTCTCGTGCAGAAACAGCTTCAGCACGATTAACTAGCAAGTTGTTTTTGATATAAACTTCTATTAGGGTATTAACGATATCACCTGCTTCTTGGGGATCTGTACTGGTGTAAGAAATCGTTAAAACGTCAGTCCCCGGAATACCTTTTACTCCCAACTTGCTAACGAAATCTTCGTAATTCACTAACTCACCTTCGTCTGTGGTTAAGTTTAAGGATTCTATGGTTTGCTTAATAATAGGACTCGAACGAAGTACCTCCGCTTCTGTATCTAGCGGTGAATCCTGCATATTCAGAGAATCTAATGTTCCAATTTTCTCTCCGGCATCTGTAACTAAGGCAGAAATTGCGTTTTGCTTCTTCAGGCGCAATTTACCATAAGCTGCATATTCTTCTTCTATTGAGAATGCGGCATATACTGCTGCTCCGATAGCTAGCAACCAAACTAATGTTGCAGGTAGCCAATGCCGCTTGAGGATTAACCAATACTTTTGGAGATCAATATCCTCTGGGTATTCTTGAGATTGCATGGGCGACGAATAGGGATTATTTATCAAGTTAAGAAGCATCTACACCTCAATCATAAATTCAAAACATCAGATGTCAAGTTATTTCTCTACCAACTTCTCGGTATTAATACTGTTCGAGATGGGTTCAACGCTAACAGTGTTAGACTTTTGATTTTGTTGAAATGCTGCCCAATACAACTTGAACAAAGATTGATTATAGATCTTAATATCGAAGCACTTGACTTGATTTCTAGCAGCTTTACCCAATCTAAGCCTCAAGGACTCATCAGTCGTCAGAGAGCAGATAGTTGTAGCTAATTGCTCAATATTACCAGGTTCAACGAGCAAACCCGTCTCTCCATCGGTAATAACTTCGGGTATTCCACCGACTGGAGTTGTAATACATGGAAGTTCCCAACTCATGGCTTCTAGCAATGCCATTGGTAAACCTTCCTGGTAAGAAGGTAAAAGAAAGACATGAGCTTTAGCTAATAAATTATCTCGCTGTCTCTCATTAATCCATCCGGGAAATTGAACATTTTTTTCAATCCCTAAAGTTTTTGCTAACTGTCTAGCTTGCTCATCTTCTCCAGTTCCTGCGAGTATTAAATTGACTTGATTTTGCTGCTGAATAGGTAAAGTAGCAAATGCTTTTAGTAAGTCGTAAATCCCTTTTCGCTGATCAATTTTACCTAAAAATACAAAATTCAATAGAGGACTATTGCTACGGTTTGGGATTTGGGATGGAATGCTAACAGGATTATAGAGCAAGATGACTCGATCTTCGCTGAGATGACAATTTTTGATGTAGAACTGTTTCCAACTCTCGGATAAGACAATCACATATGTACATTGTTTTAAAATAAAGTTTACTATTTTTTTCAAGGGGGTAGAAAGTTGATTATAAAAAATATGAAATTCTGCTCCATGAGTATGTAATATTATAGGTTTATGGAAAGCCCAAGCGATTAAAATTAGAATAGATTTACGAATAAAACTCCCCTTTTCTGACAGATGAAGGTGAACTAAGTCTACTTTTCCTTGAATTAATTGAATTAAAAAGTTAATCACTGCTTGCAGAAAAACCTTGACATAAGAAGCTAAATATTGGCTAGACCTTTTACCATTCCACGTAGATATATGTCGAATCTCTATTGATTTACAAGTATTTTCTAAGATTAATTTTGAGACTTTACCCATTCCCCCTTTTTCTTCCAGACAAGGCCCCATCATAATGATTTTAAGTCTTTTCATATCTGTATTATTCATACCCGAGTTTAATTATAATGACAGTAGCTTATAGCTTTAGTCTAACTATATCCTACTTAATTCACGATTGGCAAGTAATTTCTGTAAAGATTACTTAAAGCAAATTTGATTTTGAGGCTCCAGGATCAGATCAGCCATTGATAGTTTCTTGTATTTTATCTTTATCCTTTCAACTGGTTTAGTCGAAGTGTCCTCGCCTCAGATGAGGGAAACATTGCCTGAGAGTGATCTATTCCCATCACAGAATTTCCAAACCTGAAAATGGGGTTAGGCGGCTAGAGCGATCTCGACATAGGATTTCCACTCCCCCAACCCCTCTCCGATGAGGAAAGGGGAGTTAAGAGAACATAAATTGATGATTTACAGATAAACCTCCAAAAATGTTTTCAGTTTCGTTTGTCCGACTTGGGTAATGGGATTGTATAGCACTACGCAAATTGGTTAGGACATTTCTAAATTCTGAAACCCTCTCAGGCGTGTGCATTCCTTGGCGGCTTACAAAGCCGCAGGGTCACACCGCTTTCATAGTCTGCTGTTCCCTAAGATTGCCAACTAAGTCTCGCCGGAAACCGCGCCGGGCCGCAAGGCAAGCGCTGTTCCCTGTTCCCTATTCCCGATTCAAGTAGCGCTATAATAGATTTCGTCTCGTTCATCGGGAGTAAAAAAGCGATAAAATCGTCCATCTTCATCAACTCGTCGCACATAAATAAGAGGAACTTTTACTACAGAAAGAAGTTCAGCTTTCAGGCGATCGCGTTTTTGAACATCAGGTAAATTATGAAAATAAGACTGACATTCTACCACAAGTTTTGCTTGACGATTAGCAGGAAAAGTTCGTTCCATTAATGCAATATCGACTTTTGAATTAACCCAAAATTTCCAAATGTCATTGGGTAGGTGACAAAACTCTGAACGAGAACAAATAATTTCTAAGGGTACTTGCGGACAATACCGAAAGCGATCGCCTAAAATTACTTCTAACATATCCATCACAGTCATTTCGTATTCATTGCTAATCTCGCCACTTTCAAAGCCGTGAAAATTTGACAACAACTCCTTAATATTATTGAGATCAAACTCGGTTGACAGGTTGGTGTTGATGGAATGGGAGTTTAGAGAAACAGTCATTTAATTTACCTTCAGTTAAGATTAGTGAGACTCTGAAGGGTTGTAGGTCACTTTCCATGTGTTTCGACTAAATATTCAGCTATCCAATTACCACTTTGATGACGATCAAACTAAATAAAAATAAAAGTTTTTTAGAGATTATTTGCTGTATTTAAAATGACAGATAAAGTAGTCCTCTCCAGAGGACTTAAAACTTTAGTCAGAGGATTTATTTTGGGGTTAATCTAACATCCCGCATCCCCAACAACGGGAATTTCTACCGTTTCCCCCGCTTGTTCAATTTGTAGAGTTCCCTGGGGAATTCCAACAGATTCTATTTCTCCTTTTTCCCCAAGTTCCACATCAACCGTTACCTCAATTTCTCCATCTTCACTAATAAACATTTGTGAGTTTTTTTGTCCGTAAAAATCTTCTCCCGTTGCTTCGGTTCGCTGAAATTTAACAAATTCACCGTTAATTTTCATTAGAGTTGAATTCGCTTCGGTTCCATTAAAAAAGAGTATTGTTTCAGGAGGGTTACTTCCAGATTTCCAGAGACTCATCCCACAACCTCCACCACCATTATCGAATAACTCATCCATCGTAAACCCTTCGACTTGGGGAACAGTTGCAACTTCTGTTACAGGCTTTATATTAGATGAATTGGTTTCAGTTTCAGGGGTTTGAGAGGGGACTGTTTCTCCATTCGTATTACCCACAGAAGATTGGGGAGTACAAGCAGATACACTCGCAAACAATAACAACGCCAAGCTACATTTAAAGATAGTTTTCATGGTGCTTTTCTCCCAGATTCTCCATTAAACTGCCTATTGATGAGGTACATTCGGCAGATTATTACTATGACTCTATTTTGAATCAATTGTTTCGGAAAAATTAGAAGAATTGGGAAAATTACACCGATGAATCTAGAAAGGAATTACAAACCCCAATCCTAACAGCAACCCACTCCAAAAATGTAGAGAAACCGCAATATATTTACAATTACTCACCAACTCTGGTTTATCGTGATTTAAACCCACATGACGACAAAGTTTAATTGCAGAAGGTAAACCCACAAAACTCAATAACGTCCAAATGGGAAACGTTCCTAAAATCACACTGACTCCTATAATTGCAAAGATTATACCACAAAAAACGGGCAGAAGTTGGGCGCCTCTTTTAGTTCCTAAACGCACAATTGGGGAATATTTTCCCGCAGCTAAGTCATCTTTGACTTGATGAAAATGGGAACAAAATAATATTAAAGTTGTGGAAATTCCGAGAATAATTGAAGCCGCAAAAGTTATACTTGACCAACTCTGAGTCTGACTATAATAAGCCGCAGAAACCGCCAACGGCCCAAACGCAAAAAAGCAAAGAAATTCACCTAAACCTTGATAACCTAAGCGGAAAGGCGGCCCCTGATAAAGATATCCCAGGAAACAACAACCCAGAATTAAACTAATTACAGTAAAGTCTTTTTGCCACCAACAAATTAAAAATATTTCAACAATTCCTATCGTTAGACAGAGTAAACCAATCGCAAAAATAATATTCTTTTTTCCGGTTAAATTAACTAAAGAATGAGCTTTATTTTTATCAATTCCTGTTTCTGAGTCAAATACATCGTTATGAATATTTTCCCAAGCTAATATTAAAATAGCCGCACTCATAAACGTTGTAAAAATTACCCAATTGATGGATTGTTGTTCAAACCAAGCAATTGCTGTCCCTAACCAAATTGGCATGATAGCAACGCTATACATTGGGGGTTTAATGGCGGCTAACCAGAGTTTATTTTGATTGGTGTCTGTAATCAGTTTTGTTGTCATAATCAGTATTTTAGTTGCTTAATCTGAGTTTAGTGGTTGACACTTTTACTAGCAATTCCTGCTTGCTTTCTCGTCAAAACTGTGAGTCTAAAATTAATCGAAGGAACAATTGTAATTCCTCGCCTAACAGGTTTAACGACATGACTTTGATTGAAAGCTAACTGATAGTTTAACAAAATTGTTGCTAAAATTAGCTTCATTTCAAATAAAGAAAGTGCCATCCCAATACAGCTACGATTTCCGCCTCCAAAGGGTAAATATTCATAGGGCGAAAATTTTTGTTCTAGGAAACGATTTGGATTAAACTGTTTAGAGTTGGGATAAATTTGCTCACGATGATGCGCCAGATGAATACAAGGGACTAATATTGTACCGGGTTTAAACTGATAATTCTCAATTTTGATACTTTCTTTAACGACTCTCGGTTGAGAAATTAACGCAATGGGATGAATTCGCAAAGTTTCTTGACAAACTGCATTGAGATAAGGCAGTTGGACAATATCCATCGGATCAGGATTTTCTCCCAAACTGTTTAATTCTTCTACTAATTGATTGACAATTTTTGGATAGCGATGAATCCAATAAAATGCCCAAGCTAAAGCTGATGCTGTGGTATCATGCCCTAAGAGTAATAATGTAATGAGTTGATCTCTGAGTTCTTGATCAGTTAGAGGTTGACCTGCTTCATCTTTCGCCGAAATGAGTAGTGAAAGAACATCTTCTCCGAGGGGTTTTGTTCGACGTTCAGCTATTTCAGCGTAAATTAAATCATCAATTTTTTTTCGTTGTTTTAGAAACTTTCCCCAAGGACTTTTCTGACCCAAATTTTGTTGTAAAGGCGGTAAGAAAAACTGAATTGAGTTGAGAGGTTTATTGACGCTTTCTAAATAGGGTTCAATCAGATGCTTGAGTTGAAAATAACGTCTATTTTCTTTCAGCCCTAAGACCACTTGCAAAATCACTTCTAGGGCGATTTCTGAGGTATAATCTCGAATTGAAATAAAATCACCTGGAGACCAATTTTGAGTCGCTTTTAGGGTTAAATTACAAATAGTTTGACCATAGGCAGGAAGTTGTTTACTATGCAAAGATGGCATCAATAATTGACGCAGACGTTGATGACGTTTTCCATCCTGCATAATTAACGATTGAGATCCCGTTAACGGTTGAAAGACGTGTGTAATTTTGCCGAGTTCAAATTTATCCGTATCGGTGGTAAAAATGGCTTCAATGGCTTCAGAATTGCTAAAAAAGACAATTGGAGGTGAGTTAAAACCCAGTACCCGTAACGTAAAACAATCTCCAAATTGGTTCGCACACCGTTCTAAAAATTGAGTAGGTTGGGCGATGATTTGTAAAGTTTGGAGTAACGCAGGTAGCCTGGGGCCATCAGGCAATCTCATAGATGTTTTTGTAGAGAATTCAGTACAAAGGGGTAGAAACGTTCTAGGGGAATGTCTCTAGCTCCTCTCTAATGAGCATACCATTTGAGTTGACCTCTAAAACTTTACAGAAAATTACGAATCAATGATAGCAGAGATCAAGTGATCTGACTTGTCTTGTCACTCAACTGCGGGAGTCCAATCATTTGTCATCATTGTTTCTCTATTCCCCATCTCCCCTATTTCCGACTGGGAGAGACTAACATCCGAATCGCAATAATCGTGATATTATCGTGACCATTGTGTTCGTTTGCTAGCTCAATTAACTGATTCACTCCAGCATCAAGATCGGTTTTGGGATTGAGTAGAGGATCAAGATGAGTAGCATAATAGATTTCGAGTAAATCATTGTCTGTTAACCCATCCGATGCTAAAATAAAGACAGTATCTTCTTGTACTTCCAAAAACTGGATATCGGGCTTAACGAAATTGCGATCGCGCGGGCCTAACGCTTGGGTCAGTTGGTAAGCATCAGGACGAGCGTAAGCCACATCTGGACTCACTCCCCGTTGAATTTCCCGTTGTCCGACTTCGTGATCAACCGTAATTTGTTCAATCCCCCGAGAAGTTAAACGATACAGCCGACTATCTCCGACATGAGCGATCGCCACTTGATTTTCAGCTACAATTGCCATCACTAGGGTTGTCCCCATGCGTCCAACTCCAGAACGAACCGCTTCCTGGTTGGCTTCATAAATTGTAGTATTGGCTTGGATAATCGCATTTTTGATCATCTCCGAGGTGGGGAGTTCACCCGTCAATTGGCTTTGAAAATATTGCTTGAGTGTATCGACAGCCAACTGACTCGCTACTTCACCACTGGCGTGTCCTCCCATACCATCACACAAAATATACAATCCTTTGGCTTCTACCACTCGTCCTTGAGGCGTTTGTTGTTCGTGTATTGTAGTTTGTACCCCAAACGAATCTTCATTGCGTTGACGTCGGCGACCAATATCAGTTGCTCCAACTGCCTCTAAATGCAACAATTGACTAAGACGAGGAATCGTGGGTGCAACGCTACCCCCAGTGGGTACATCAGTGATGTCGTCATCAACATCTTCCTGAATACGAGTTGGGGAAGAAATAGGAATAACCGGGGTTTCAGTCGAAGAAGAATTCAGTTCTTGTTCAACCTCTGCTAACTGATTTTGGAGTTGAGTAATCGTTTTAATTTCACCTTCATTTAGATCTCGAAGTAATTGAGTCAAAGAACCAAACAAAGTCCGCTGTGACTGTTGGATTAACGTTTTCCAAGCTTTACCTAAATCCGAGAGAGAAACAGTATCCGCTCGAAAATCCCGATACAACTTTTGTAAACAAATCTCGTGGGGAAAAGTCGGAGAAACCAGAATATTCGTTAATTCAAGTAAACTTTGACGACACTGAAACTCCTCCAAAGGTTCCCATAAATCCGCCATTTGTTGAAACCCAGAAAGAATTTGTTGAGGTGTGGTTTGTGAATCCTTAAACTTTTCGAGTAACATCGGAAAATTAGAGTAATTTTCCAGAAGAACAACCGTGTAGAGATCCGATTTCCACGCATCTTTAAGTTTGGGAAAATGGTTTTGAAACTGAGATTGTAAAATAAAATAAGCTTGCGCCGCAGCAATCACAAAAGTATCCATCTTCTCGGATGACGACAGTAGGTTAAGTTGGGCGGCTTCTAAGGGAGACATCTCAAGCGGCTGAGTATCAAGAACTTCTACCGTTACCGTTTCATCCGGTTTCAACGTCTCTAAGGGTTCAATCAGTTGATATCGCTGATTTTCATCTAAATACATTCCCTTGTCTAAGCCCGGAAGACAAGAGGCATCTGATTTTAACTCAACAGAGTCATTAGAGTCATCACTTGCATCAGGATCGAGAGCGTCACAAACAGGAATTTCACTTGCATCAAAAGCCTCTGAACCCCAAATCTGATCAGAAGCCACCGAATCAATTTCTACACCATTTTCACTCAAAGATGCCATCTGATCAGGAGTCAGTTCTGGCTCAGATTTAACCCAAGCCGCTTGAATTTTATCAGTTTGTGTCTGAGTTTCTTCAGAGATTTCAGCGATCGCGCCACCGAGTCGATCTCGTTCTGGTGAAGAGGAAGGATTTTCAACTCGATCAAGAATATCATGCTCACACTCAACAGGTAAGCGAGAAACAACCGCCAACCAAACCGTACCTGTCCTTGTACCACAATCAGGACAATCAAGCACACTCAGAGAAACCGTAGAACCACACTCACCACAAACACGCTGCGTTAAACTATAGCCGCATTTCTGACAAAACTTGTGATGACTCGGATTTTCAAACAGACATTGAGGACAAACCAGCATAACTCGATTCCCTAGAGCGATAAAATCGCGTTTGGGTTTTGGGCTTACAAACTTCCATTCTAAGGCACAATTTATCAGGAATGAGCAATCGCTGTTGTTGTCTGCGGAATTGAAATAATTATGTTTCGTCCATACACTGTAGTTTTAATCGTACCAACCGGAGTCGGTGCCGCCATTGGAGGGTATGCTGGAGATGCTTTACCTGTAGCGCGGGCGATGAGTCAAGTTTGCGATCGCCTGATTACTCATCCTAACGTTCTCAATGGCGCTCAACTCTATTGGCCTTTGTCAAATGTGTTTTATGTCGAAGGCTATGCACTCGATCAGTTTGCAAAAGGCTCTTGGGGGTTACAACCCGTTCATCAGAACCGTGTGGGGTTACTTCTCGATCAGGCCATTGAACCCGAGTTACGCCAACGCCATCTGCAAGTAGCTGATGCTGCACGAGCGACGCTAGGTTTAAGTTTAACCGATTATGTCGTTACAGATGCCCCAATAGAGGTTGAGCTACGAACGACGGCTTCAGGAGCCTCCTGGGGGACGATTGGCAACCCTGGTAGCTTGCTACGCGGCGCCGAAGTCTTGATTAAAAAAGCCAAAGCCAATGCGATCGCAGTTGTGACTCGATTTCCTGAAGATCAAGAAAGTCTCGCCCTCGAACAGTACCGACATGGCCAAGGTGTCGATCCTTTAGCGGGAGCAGAAGCCGTGATCTCTCACTTAATTGTCCGCCAGTTTAACATTCCTTGCGCTCATGCTCCGGCTTTATCGACTTTACCGCTCGATCCCGATTTATCGCCCCGTTCAGCCGCAGAAGAATTAGGGTATACTTTTCTTCCCTGTGTTTTGGTGGGGTTGAGTCGGGCGCCGCAGTTTGTGACTCCTGCATTCGAGACTCCGGGTTCCCATTTTTCATCGGATCTGATCTGGGGAAATACTGTCGATGCGGTTGTTGTTCCTGCCACAGCCTGCGGTGGGAGTGCTATTCTAAGTTTTAGTCATCACCAGACTCAGATTATTGCAGTGGAGGAAAATCAAACTCAGATGCAAGTTTCTCCAGAATCACTCGGAATAAAAGCTATCACGGTGAATTCTTATCTGGAAGCTTTAGGGGTTTTGGCGGCTTTTAGAGCCGGAATTGATCCCAATACTCTGCGTCCAAACCTGCTGGCGATCGCTAAAATTAATTCGAGTTCTAGTTGTTAGACTGGTCTTTTGTTTTTGAATTTTGTGGGAATATCGTGGTAGAACATAGTCCTAAAAATCCCGAGTTTGAATCGTTAACGCGCACCCAAGTTCTTGTGGCGATGGGGGGAACAGCGACGTTGCTGTTTATTGTCGCTAAATTGTGGCTTTCTTTGGGGAACATCGAGATGTTACCTCTGCATTTTACCCCTCTTGATCTCTTTTGGGGTTTGACCATTGGGATCGCTATTACTCTTGCTAGTTCGGTCATTTATCGCCTTTGGCCAGCTTATAGTCGCAGTGCTGATTTATATTTGAAGTTGGTACTGACTCCGCTATTGTGGCCGGATTTGTTGTGGTTAGGATTGTTACCGGGTTTAAGTGAGGAATTGCTTTTTCGAGGTGTGATTTTAGCTGCATTTGGCTTTACTCCGATGGGGTTAGTGATTTCTAGTGTTTGTTTTGGGGTGTTGCATTTTAGCGGTTCTCAACAATGGCCTTATGTAATTTGGGCAACCGTGGTTGGATTGATTTTGGGATATAGTGCGATCATCACAGGGAATGTATTTGTTCCGATTGTAGCTCATGTTTTTACCAACTTTATCTCCGGTTGTTTATGGAAGTTAAAGTATATCGGACAAGGAACAGAATTATAAATTATGAATGATCAAAAGATTGATTCTTAGAAGATAGAGATTTTTGTTTTCCGATTCGGGAGTTCTTTTCAGGATTGATCATTCTACATTCATAATTGAGTTCAAGGCTGACTTACTCAAATTTTAGGTGGAGATGATTGCTCATGCACATATCATTTGAATCAGAAACTCTATCTTTAGAAATACCTCGTGAAATCGTTCTCCATGTCACCCCAGAACAGTTTGAAGCGATCGCCATGACTAACCGGGATTTAAGACTAGAACGAACCTCACTTGGAGAGTTAATTGTGAATCCTCCCACGGGTGGCGAATCAGGTAAGCGGAACTTTAGTATTATTGGACAACTTGCTCGCTGGTATGAAGAACATCAAGAGTTAGGAGAAGCTTTCGATTCTTCGACAGGATTTAGACTTCCGAACGGTGCTAATCGTTCTCCGGATATGTCTTGGGTGAGTCGAAACCGTTGGGAAATGTTAACCGAAAAACAACAAAAAGGTTTTGTTCCCCTCTGTCCTGACTTTGTTGTAGAATTACGGTCTGAATCGGATCGTCTTTCCAAACTTCAAGCCAAACTGCGGGAATATATGGATAATGGCGCTCAACTTGGATGGTTAATTGATCCGCAAAATAAACAGGTAGAAATTTATCGAAAAGATCGGAATATCGAAGTTTTAGTTAATCCAACTCATCTTTCGGGTGAGGATGTTTTACCGGGGTTTATTTTAGACTTGAAACGGATATTGTAAAAGTTCAGAAAGATATAGATTGAGTTCAGAAAACTAAAATTCAAAGGAGAACCGATTTTCTCATTTAAAGGGATGGATTATAACTGGTACAGGATCGTTTCTTGAACTAAATAGGATAATCTAACCCAGTCTATATTAAGTACAACGGTATCAAGAATTGGTATAACTTTGCAAAGTTAATCAGTTTAGATAGAGAACATCAAGATCAAGATAGATTTGAACTGTGTCCTAATGTTCATGGGTAGTGCTATCAAAAGAGGACAGATGTGACAGTCACCGTAAATCACCTTCACTCAGTTTTGTAGGAACAGCATTGATGACTAAACAAGCCGTGCTACAATTAAGACTGAGAATTGGATATCGGTTGCAGTTGTTGCTTTCAGTGCTGACAGTTTCGTTCTGTTTTACTTGGCATTGCTCACCTTCCGAAATCTCTGTCTCTACATTCATCCGATTTGGGAGGTCAATTGTATGTCCGTTTATGTAGGTAATCTTTCTTACCAGGTAACTGAAGAAGATTTAAGATCGGTATTTGCTGAATATGGCACTGTTAAGCAAGTGAGCATCCCCACGGATCGCGAAACAGGTCGTCCTCGGGGCTTTGCGTTCGTCGAAATGGATGCGGATACCCAAGAGCAAGCAGCGATTGAGAAGCTCGATGGCGCGGAATGGATGGGACGTGACCTCAAAGTTAATAAAGCAAGACCTCGCGAAGATCGAGGTTCCTCCTTTGGTCAAGGAGGTAGAGGAGATCGTTTCTCTAACCGCTATTAAGTTCCGAGATTGACGGAGATCAAATTTAGACAGTATGCGACGGGATAAAACCCGTCTTGCTGCTGTCGAATGAAAGGCGATCTGTTGAGCAAGATCGGCAAAAATTTACAGGAGAGGAGATCGAATGGCTCAAGTTATCGTCGGTGAAAGTGAGCAACTAGAATCAGCTTTGCGTCGGTTCAAGCAAAAAGTCTCTCGGGCAGGTATTTTTGCAGACATGAAAAAGAACCGTCACTTTGAAACACTGGCTCAAAAACAAAAGCGGAAAGAAATCGCGAGACATCGGGAACGCCGACGTATGCGGAACTCTCGCAAACGGTTTTAAAATAACCAAATTGGAGAAAGGGTAAGTGTCGAATAAATCACTTTAACTCTCCTCAAACCTCTAACTCCCGAAGGCTTCATTTAGAGATTTCTTTGGGAGTTTATCTAAAAAAAATAATCCTCAGAGATGATTTAAGTTAATAATTGAGAGCGACAAGGGTTAATAGGAGAAGTTTACTATATACTAAAGTCTGTTCAGAGGTTGACCAACGGTCACAGCAGGCTCCGTCGTTTTACGGCGGAGTAATCTGTGACTCCCTTTTCTCCTTTTCGGAGAACCTAAAAATTAAGAGTCTCCTTTTTCTCCACCTTCTAAACAGACTATGCCCAAAATTCTTGTTATTACCAACGGCAAAGGTGGCGTGGGTAAAACGACAACCGCAGTCAACTTAGCCGCAATCCTTTCCAAACGCTTCTCAACGCTATTAGTCGATGCTGATCCGCAAAATTCGGCGGGCTGGTGGGTTAAGCGGGGTGAAATGCCTTTCGAGTTATCTTGTGAAACCCGTCCTCCACTGTTACAACAACTCAAACAAATCAAAAACGTTGACTTAGTTGTGATCGATACCCCACCTGCTTTACAATCAAGTTCTCTACTAACAGCGATCGCCATTGCGGATTTTCTAGTTCTCCCGAGTCAAGCCGCACCTATGGATTTAGTGGCTTTAATTGAAACCGTTAGACACACTATCGCTCCGGCAAAAGTCGCTTATCGGGTTCTCCTCACGAAAGTCGATCCTCGGAGTTTGGGGGATGCACTCGAAGCCCAAAAATCCTTGCAAGAAACCGGAATTCCAGTGTTTAGAAATTTCATTCGTTCCTACAAAGCCCACGAACGCTGTCCCCTCGACGGTGTACCCATTACCCAAGCCAAAAGCAACAACGCCCGTGAAGCCGCTTCTGATTATCGTCGAGTCGCCTCTGAACTCTTAAGTCATTTAAACTAAAAAACGAATAAAACCTTTGATTTTAAAAGCCTTTTCCCCTCTCGACAAACCATGAAGAAAACCTTGCGTGTCGTTGCTCGGATTATTCTACCCGATCAATTCGGCGTTACGATCTAATTTTATAGTGAATTGACCAGCATGATAGAAATTGGCGGATTTTCCGTTCCCCCTGCACACAAACGACGCATTGAAATTCCAGTCGCTCGTCTACCTACACAAACAATGTTGTCGTTACCTGTCGTTGTGATTAACGGTGTGACTAAGGGGCCGCGACTCTGGTTAAGTGCTGCAATTCATGGGGATGAACTCAATGGCGTGGAAATTATTCACCGAGTTCTCCAACAAATTTCGCCGCAAGAATTGCGAGGAACAGTGATCGCAGTTCCCATTGTAAATGTATTTGGGTTTATCGATCAATCTCGGTATCTTCCGGATCGTCGTGATCTCAATCGATCTTTTCCAGGTTCTAAACGGGGATCTTTGGGAGGACGGTTAGCATTGTTATTTATGGAAGAAATTGTTAACCGTTGTACCCATGGTATTGATTTACATACAGCTTCTGATCATCGCAATAATTTACCTCAAATTCGCGCCAACCTTGATGATCCCCAAACCTACGAATGTGCTAAAGCTTTTGGTGCGCCTGTGATTATTCACTCTCAAACCCGTGATGGTTCTCTGCGACAAGCTGCGACTCAACAGGGAATTCCGGTGTTACTCTACGAGGCGGGAGAGGCGTTACGCTTCGATCCTCATGCGATTGGGGTTGGGGTAGAAGGGGTGTTGCGGGTGATGACTGCTTTGGGAATGTACGAACCGAAAGTTCATTCTCGACCAAAGGCGCCGGTGGAAATCCGCAAGACTCGATGGATACGGGCTTCTAGCAGTGGAATTTTACTCTTGAGTGTTAAACTCGGGGAAAGAGTCTACGAAAAACAAATTCTAGGGGTAATCTCTGATGCGTTTGGAGATGCGAGTGTTCGGATACGCGCTCCAATTAATGGGTTGGTGATTTGTACTCAACAAAATCCTTTAGTCAATCAAGGCGATGCAATCATTCATTTAGCTGCTTTTTAAATTCTGATTATAATTATTTGGTTATGGCACATTTATGTTCAAAAAAGGTTCTTGTTTGTCAAAATCGCACCTGTCGTAAACAAGGTTCGGCTCAAGTCTTAGCTGCTTTTCAAGCGGAACCTATTCCTGATGTTGGGATTGAAGCGACAGGGTGTTTAGGACAATGTGGTAATGGGCCGATGGTGATAATTTTACCGGAAGAAGTCTGGTACAATCGCATTCAACCCGAAGAAGTTCCGACGATTGTTGAATATCATTTGTATGGTGGAGAACCTGTTCAAACTTTGCTCTATCAAAAATTTGCTCCACACCATTCGTCCTAAACTTGCGGGGAGAAAGAATTGATTTTCCTTCGTCATTCCTTCTTTCTCCTCCCGACCTTTTACTCCGCAGGATGGGTTAAAAATGGAACTTCTATAACTTCACCCTCGACTGTTCCGACTTTCACTTTTAAACCCTTTCCACCTGCTTTTGTGCGAATATAACCTAACCCTAAAAATCCGGCTTTAGTTTCAATAAAACTGGTCAGTTTACCAACCTTTTTATCCTCAACTTTAATTTCTGTTCCGACGGGGACAGCCGCCTCTAACTTCAGTCCCCAAAGTTGTTGTTTAACCCCTTTATAAGTGTTTAACCGAGCGATTGTTTCTTGACCAATATAGCAGCCTTTTTCAAAAGAGATTGTTTTCCATAATCCCGCTTCTAAAGGGTTATAATCATCAGTTAGTTCAGAGTCAGGTACAGGTCTTCCTTGCTCGATCCGAAGCTGTTCCCAGGTGCGATTTCCCATGGCGATCGCTCCTGATGCGATCAAGGTTTTCCAGATCGAAACGGCATGATCAACGGATACTATTAATGTATATCCTGTTGTCGTTAAACCGCTCCCAACGGCGACTCGAACCGGAATATTTTCTATTTCAACCTGTTGATGGGTTGCATAAGGTTGATCACTTAGAGGGGTTATTCCTAAGCGTTCTAAAAGTTGATGGCTTTGCGGCCCAATTAAACTAAAAATAGCATTTTGATCGCTAATATCTTTTAATTCAACTCGATCCATCGGAAATATATATCGATCTAGCCAGTCGATTAACATCTGACGACGGTTCGGTGAAACTAATATTAAAACCGCATCTTCGGTGACATAAAACGTGGTTAAATCGATTGTACGGGCTGTAGAACTAACAAACACGCTATCACATCCCTGTCCCGGTTGCAGAGATTGAATATTATTGGTACTTTGGTTGTGTAAAAACCGCAGTCGATCATCGTCAGAAATCTGGAGAAGTCCCCAATGACTCCGATCACATAACGCTACCCCGGTTTGAGTCGCCGCGATCGCTTCACTATCATTTCCAAAACTGAGAGGAACCGTTGTAGAGTCTTCTAATGTCGCACCTTGAGCGGTTTGAATTTCACGTAAAGGTTGAATCATAGTTTAGTATTTTAGGGTAAAGGTTGAGTCTATTAATCAGAAAAATTATGCCTAACTTCACGGATCGTGATTATTTCAAAATTATCCAACCCATGTTTAGAGGGCGCAAACCGCAGCGCCCCTGAGTGAATTCTTCGGTTAATTATTGGGGGATATGAACCCCAATTTTTTGACCATCCGGCTTATAAACTTCTAGAGGAATCTTAGCATTATCACTAATGGATTCTAGGGCAATTTTCAACGTTTGAACGTGTTTTTCCGCCTCATTGCGTTTTTGGGGGTTTCCACTGCGATCGCCTGTAATTGCAGTATTTTCAATTTTCTCCACATAGTTAGGAGCGAGGCGAACCGTAATCAAATCTCGACTCACACTATAACTACAAATAGTCGGAGAACCTGTACAAGCAGTTTTCAAATCTTGACGGGCTTTATTCACCCGAGAAGCGACCTTATTTTCCGCTTCTGCTTGCTTCCAAGACTCAGTATAAGACGTCATCAACGGTTGAATTTCCACATGATAGGAACTACTCACCGGAACTCGTTTCCCATAAGTCATCGCCTGACTCCAGTATTTTACCGCTTCTGACCAAGCCCCCCGCTCCGCGAAGATATTAGCTCGATCGGCATTATTCACCGCTCGGTTGTAAGCATCTTGTCCAACTTGTTCAATCGTTTTGCGATCTCGAGCATCTTCTAACTGAGGCTGATATCGCGCTAGCAACAGTTGCGCCTCTTGATAAGCTGTAGTTCCGGGGGTAACAGAAGCGAATGTATTGGTCGAACTCTGCCAGGTATCATAAACCAATTGCCAACTTTCCACGCCTCTGGCGACTCCCTGACGAGCTTGAGCGACTTGAGCGACTTTTTTGGCTTCGGCGAGGGTACGGCCGGCTTGACGTTCGAGAGCGAGGCGTCCTCTAACTTCGGCTAAATTTGCCCGATATTGTTCGAGTCGATTTTGAGCAAAAGGATAAATGGTATTCTCTGGGGGAACCTGTTCGAGTTGAGCGATCGCTTGTTCCCAGCGCGTTTTGATCTGATCCCACTCCTCAACTTCATAGGGAGGGTTTTGGGCTTCTTCTGAGGCTAACCCCGCCATCCATAAGGCTTTGACGACTGCCTCTAACTCTTTAGAATCTTGTTTATAAGTCGAGAAAAGCGCTCGGGCTTGGCGATGATAGGGCGACCAAAAAGGAATTTGTTGGAGTTGTTTGATTGCTCCATCTAGCTGTTCTTTGGCAATTCCAGGTGCTTGAGAAGTGGTTACATTTCTAATGGTTTCTTCCGACTTTTGAGCTTGTTGTTTGGCGGTATCAATCACCTGACATTCACCAATCACACAAGGGCGAGTTATCACATATACACAGCCAAAAATCGCCAATAAACTGATGCCAACTTGAGGAGTTAGTAAGTAATTCTTTGGTGTCTTTTCGGCGGGAACCTCTGGCTGTTCATCGAGGCTTTCCCGTAATGATTTTGACTGGGGGTTCTCAGATCCCGATTGGGGTTTCGCGTCAATTTCTTGGAGATCTTGAGGATCAAAAGGATTATCTTCCCAATCTGAAAATGGATTGAGTGTTTCGAGTTCCTCGCGTTTTTCTTGAATATCAACCGACGAATCTTGACGAACATCGGCAGTATTTTGGGCGTTATCTTTTTGTAATTGTCCTGACTTTTCTTTAATAAGTGTAGTTTTCATGGGTTATTTTCCTCTGATGCTAAAACACACCCGATTTGTGCTTGATAAAAGTGTTCGATACAGAAAAAATTATTCATCCTCAAGGCTACAATTTTGAAAACTAATTTCGTTAAATTTCAAAAAAATCACCATAGGTTTCTCCATAACAGACCGTTTGTATACTAAAGCGTCCGCCATACTTTTTAAACGGTTCCGAGGCATATCCCATCGCTACGATACAACAAACATCCACCTCCTCGGGAATTTTAAAGGCTTCCTTAACTTGAGTCGTCACAAATCCTTCCATCGGACAACTATCAACCCCGTAACTTTGAGCCACAATCATCAGATAAGCAACGGATAACATCGTGTGGCGGTTTGTCCAAGCTTCGAGAGAGTCAAAACTGGGACGATTTTCAAATAACGCCGGAACACTAGAGCGGATAAAATCAGCATAGGCATCATTCATCGCCGCTTGCTCTTTACCCAGTTCAATCACAGATTCAATATAATCAGATTGATTAACCCGGCGATCGCCACAGCAGATCAACACCACAGGTGCTTCTTCGACTTGACGCTGATCGAACGCACAAGCTTTCAACTTTTGTTTGTTTTCCTGACTGCGAACAACGATAAACCGCCAGGGTTGCAGGTTGTATCCAGAAGGAGCTTGTAAGCCAAGTCGGAGAATTTCCTGTATGATCACGCTGGGAATCATATCGCTTTTGAAAGCGCGAGCCGCCCGTCGCCGTTCGATCGCTTGTCTGAGATTAATAGAAGGTTCCATGATAGTTGTTTGAGTTTGATGAGTTGATCACAGGACAGGAGACGGAAGCATTAAACACCAGTTGCCATTTATTTTAAGGGAAGTTGTTGTCAATTTCTGCTATTTCAATCCCAACTCCCGTTTCAGTAGATTAATTGACTCGGCACCGATATAATTTTCACAGCAGAGCAGTTGCGGGGGACGGATAATTTCATCTCGGTTTCCTTGAACAGATTCTTTCACCGTTTCAAAACTCGCCTGATCGCAAATAATCACCCGAGCGCTGCGAACAATCGCGTTAATTTTGTAAGTATCCGTCAGTTGAGCGGTCATCACCAAGACTTGCTCACCTCGTAAGCTATGAATAATCACCTCTGTGGCTCGGAGCAACCCAGAACTAAGACTGACAATTCCCAAATAGGTGCCTTTGGGTAAATCTTGAACCAGTTCAATTTCACGAGCGTAGTCATAAATATCAATGGGAATCACCCGAACTGATTTGGGTGCTGCGATCGCTTCGGCTTGGCCAATAAAATAACGACTGGTGACAATGGTTCCCGATGGGACTTGCTCAATCGTTTCAGCGAGTTGTTCGACTGGGACTAACTGTACAGGAATCCGCAGGCATTGTTCAAGTTCCTGAGCCATCAACTGACCAATCCCAATATCTTGCATGGGGGCAGTCACCAAAACTCTAGCACTACATCGCAGACGCCAGTCTATCTCGGCTAAAAACAGTTCTCTGGCTTCGCTAAGGGTACAACCTTGAGAGAGAAGTTCATCTAAACCCCGTTGAATGATTTTGTTGGCTTCTGGATAATGCTCTAGGATCGGCGAATTCAGCCGAGAACCTCCTTCGTGACCCAAAGCTCGCACATAGATTCCGGAACCCGCCTGAGCTTCGACTAGACCGCTATCTTCAAGCTGACGGTAGACTTTGCTAATGGTATTACGGTGCAGTCCGGTTTGCATCGCGAGTTGACGGGTACTGGGTAAACGATGTCCCGGTGGATACTGTCGGGAGGCAATCGCAAACCGAATTTGGTTAAATAACTGGTTAGAGGCAGGAATGTCACTATCTGGCTGAATATAGAACTGAACCATAACAAATCTCCTTAAGTCAGCCCCAGAAGTTTAAAAACGAAACCTCTGTGCTTCATGGGTCTGTATAGGAATGTAACCTACCTCTGCCTAAAAGCGAGAGGCTTTCTTGAGCGACTACACACCCAACGCGACCAAAAACGAAAAACGATATGAGTTGTTTTTGATCAGGGGTCGTGTTGCTGCACCGACGGGTTACTCTCCTGTGCCGATGAACTCACCGACCGCCCCGATATCCTTGAGTCATCCCAGCCAAACTGGACACTATCACGGCTCTTAACAGGTTTGTGAGATCCGCGCCATCTCTTGGCTGTACTACAGAGCTGTTTTTCGGATAGGAGTGTTTTTGCTTTTTGGGCATCACTAATAAATTTATCACGAGTTTTGGTGAGTCACTTGTCTATTTAGGGGCAATGACCTGTACTATAGAATAGTTTAGTGAGAAATTATGTTTGGCAAAAATATTTTGATATAGAAGCTCCACGAGAATGAGAATTATGTCAGATTTAGAAATTCGCACGGCTAATATTACAGTGGCGAGCCGGGACTTACAGATCGCCGCTTATCTAGCTGAACCTGTTGGCGAGGGAGCATTTCCAGGTGTTGTTGTTATTCAAGAAATCTTTGGAGTCAATGATCACATTCGTGATGTGACTCGACGAATTGCTGCATTGGGCTATGTCGCGATCGCTCCGGCTATTTATCAACGTCAGGCTCCCGGTTTTGAAGTGGGTTACAGTTCAGAAGATTTACAATTGGGTCGAAAATATAAGGAGCAAACTATCGCATCGGAACTCTTAAGTGATGTACAAGCAACAATTGACTACCTGAAAAGTTTAAAATCAGTTCAGCCCGAGGGGTTTGGTTCGATTGGATTTTGTTTTGGGGGTCATGTCGTTTATTTGGCGGCGACTTTACCGGAGATTAAAGCAACGGCTTCGTTTTATGGGGCGGGAATTGTCACCGGAACTCCGGGTGGGGGTGAACCCACTGTTAACCGTACAGGCGATATTACAGGGGTCGTCTACGGGTTCTTTGGGACCGAAGATCCTTTAATTCCCAACGAACAGGTTGATCAAATTGAAGCGGCGTTGAAACAGCATCAAATTTCTCATCAAATTTTCCGCTACTCGGCGACTCATGGGTTCTTCTGTGATCAACGGGAGAGTTATGATCAAAAAGCAGCAGCAGACGCCTGGCAACAGGTTCAACAGCTTTTTAGTCACGAACTGAAAGCAACCGAGTAAACTAGGTATTGGGGCTTTACCTGGTTGCGACGAGAAGGCTCTCGCCACAATCTCTGATTTGGCGATGTGATCAATCGTCGTCAAATAAACAAAAGCCCGATAGGGCAGCCTTATCCTTGAACGGCGTGTGATGATTAGAGCATGAGTTAAACGTGATAAATGTTAGTATTCGAGGCTAAGTTGTACGGAACAAAAGAACAGTTTGCCATCTTGGACGAAGTTCTAAGAACGGCTACGTTTATCCGTAATAAATGTTTGCGTCTCTGGGAAGATCAGCAAGCTAAGTCTCGAAACGACCTGTATCGCTATTGCAAGACTTTGGCTAAATCGTTCCCTTGGGCAAAACAACTCAATTCTCAGGCACGTCAAGCAATGGCGGAACGAACCTGGGCAGCTATTTCTCGGTTCTACGACAATTGTAAATCTGGGAAAAGCGGCCTGAAAGGCTACCCCAAATACAAACGCTATCAAACCCGCTTATCCGTAGAGTATAAGACTAGCGGATACAAACTATCGGAGACGAAAGACCAAATTACTTTTACCGATGGTTTCAAAGCAGGAACTTTCAAAATGCGGGGTGGTCGTGACCTAAACTACTACCAACCTTCTCAGATTAAAAGAGTAAGGATTGTTCGCCGTGCCGATGGATATTATTGCCAATTTGTTGTTGATCAAGAACGGATTAACACCAAAAAACCAACTCATCGCACTGTCGGTCTAGACGTTGGAATTTCCCACTTCTACACCGACTCTGACGGCAATCAAATTGATTATCCCCAATACTTAAGACAGTCTGAGAAACAACTCAAACGAGAACAGAGACGATTATTTAAAAAGCAAAAAGGGTCTAAAAACCGTGAACAGACAAGAAATCGTCTAGGACGCAAACACCTAAAAGTCCAACGCCAGCGTAAAGACTGGGCAGTAAAACTAGCTCGGTGCGTGGTCATGTCGGCAGACGTGGTGGCGTACGAAGACTTGAAGGTGTCTAATTTAGTTAAAAATCATTGCCTTGCTAAGTCCATTTCTGATGCGGCTTGGTATCAGTTTCGGCAATGGATTGAATATTTAGGCAAAGTCTTTGGTGTGGTCACGGTAGCGGTTCGACCCCAGTACACCTCCCAAAAATGTAGTTCATGTGGTTCGGTTGTTCAGAAAACGCTCTCGCAGAGAACTCATATTTGCCAGTGCGGATGCAGCTTTTGCCGTGACCATAATGCTGCGCTAAACATTTTGGAGCTGGGACTCCGTACCGTAGGGCATACGGGAACGCAAGCCTGTGGACACGACGACCACTGCACTGAAACTGGAGACAGTTTTGATGTAAGTCGTGTGGATGAAGCAGGAAACCCTGTCTGTGAAGATAGGAATCCCCCCCTATAATCTCTGATTTAGCGGAGGGAGGATGTCAATCCAGTTCAACCTTAGCAACAATAGCTCCCGACTGATGAAAGAATTGGTTATATTGGAAAGTCCAGACACATTAGTCGCAGAAATTGGGTAGTTGAGAAGGGGGTCAGTATAAAAAAAATTAGCCCAATCAATTGATTCTTTGTTTTCTTGTGAACTCCTATGAATACGAAAAATACGTCTTTTTCTCTTGATGATTTTGCTAGAGCATTAGAGCAACATGATTATGATCTCCAGAAAGGCCAAGTTGTCCGAGGTCAGGTTTTTGAATATACGAGCGATGGTGTATACATTGACATTCTTGGTGGAAAGTCTCCTGGTTTTTTACCCCGAAAAGAAGCTTCTTTAGCCGATGTTGAAGATTTGTCTGAGATTTTACCCCTCCAAGAAGAACGAGAGTTTTTAGTCATTCGTGAACAAAATGCCGAGGGTCAAGTTCTCCTCTCAATTCGACAACTTGAACTCGAAAAAGTCTGGGATCGGTTAAATGAATCTCAACAGCAAGCTCAAAGCTTTCAAGTTCGAGTCACTGGAATGAACCGAGGGGGAGTAACAGTAGATTTTGACTCGCTACGGGGATTTATTCCTCGCTCTCATTTGAGTGAAAAGGAAGACTTAAATAGCTTAATCGATCAGTTACTTACTGTTCATATTTTAGAGCTAGATCGCGATCGCAATAAATTGGTTTTCTCTCAACGTTTAGCTTCAGAATCTGTTAGTTTTGGTCAGCTAGAAGTCGGTCAATTAATTGAAGGGAAAGTTAGTAGCGTTAAACCGTTTGGTGTGTTTGTTGATTTAGATGGCGTGACCGGATTGATTCATATTAAGGAAGTCAGTCAGAAATATATTGAGTCGCTTCCGACTTTATTCCCCGTGGGTCAAGCGGTTAAAGCATTAGTGATTGATCTTGAAGAAGGGCGACGTCGCGTTTCTTTATCCACTCGACTGTTAGAAAATTATCCAGGGGAAATTGTTGAGAAATTCCCCGAAGTGATGGACTCAGCAGAAGCCCGGGCTGAACGAGCGAAAAAATTGATTATCGCTTCTTAAATTAACTGGGAAAATCTATTGATTTATAGATAAATTTACCACCAAGACATAAAGACACGAAGGTTCATTCTTTGCTTGGTGTTTTCTGTGTCTTGGTTTTTTTTGAACTTCTGAATTTCTCATGGTTTATGTACTCGGTATTGATGGAGGTGGTACGAAAACAGTTTGTTTGTTAATCGATGAAGCTGGTAATATTCTCAGTCGCGGACAAGCCGGGTCATCAAATTATCAAACTGTAGGGATTGATTCTGCTAAAAATGCCATTGAAACTGCTATTAATCAAGCAATTTCTGTTTTTTTAGACTCCAAAAATTACAATAATATTTCGATTCAAGGATTGGGAATTGGACTCGCTGGTGTGGGTCGAGAAGAAGATTTTAACAGTATTAAAAACTTAATTGAACAAGTTCAAATTAACTCAAACTTATCAATAAATTGGGAATTAACAACAAATTCTACAATCATTAAAAGTGATAGTATTATTGCTTTAGTTGGAGGTTTAGGTCATCAAGTTGGAATCGTTGTGATTGCGGGAACAGGTTCACAAATATTCGGACAAAATAGCCAGGGAAAAACCAAGCGAGTTGGGGGTTGGGGTTATCTATTGGGTGATGAAGGAAGCGGGTATTATATCGCCATTTCGGGGTTGAAAGCGGCGTTAAAATCCTATGATGGGCGGTTGGGTTCAACTCAATTAATCTCAGCATTCAAACAACATTTAAACCTCGGTAATATAGAATCTTTAATCGAAGTTGTTTATAGACGGGGATGGACGGTTTCACAAATTGCTAATTTAGCTAAAATTGTTGATAACGTTGCAAACGAGGGAGATGAAATCGCCAATCACATTATTAATACAGCTATCGAAGAATTAGTCTTCGCCACAAAAATAGCCATAGACAGTTTATTTAAACCCGATGAAACCGTTGAAATAGTAACTATAGGCGGAGTGTTTCAAGGAATGAACAACTTTCGTTCAAAATACATTCAATCTCTCCAAATTGTCGCCCCGACTGCTAACGTGATTTTACCCCGTTATGAACCTGCTTTTGGGGCGGGGTTATTAGCGTTAAATGCGTTAGGATATTTTCCAGTAAACACTTGATTAGATGAAACTCAAACAGACTATTTAAAAACTTGTTAAACTAACTCACAGTAGAACTTCAAACTCAACCCCATGACAACTTCAGAAAAAAAACAATCTTATCCAACTCCCCCCGGAAGTCTCGGTTTACCGTTAATTGGCGAAACCCTTAGTTTTCTAAGAGATCGAGATTTTGCGACAAAACGACATCAAAAATATGGGTCAGTCTTCAAAACAAATATCTTTGGTAACCCCACAATTATGATGATTGGAACTGAAGCCAATCAGTTTATATTTACGAATGAAAAGAAATACTTTGAAAATAGTTGGCCACCGAGTACAACAGCCCTTTTAGGGCCAGCATCTTTAACCATTCAAACCGGAGATATTCATAAATCTCGCCGCAAATTATTAGCCCAAGCCTTTCAACCGAGGGTGTTGGCGGGGTACGTTCCTACAATGGAAATAATGACTCGTCGCTACTTGCAAAAATGGGAACAGCAGAAAACGTTTGCTTGGTATCCAGAGTTAAGAAAATATACCTTTGATGTCGCCTGTAAGCTATTTGTTGGTGATGAAAAGGCTTCTGAAACGGAAATGGGCGAATGGTTTGAAACCTGGTGTCAAGGATTATTTACGCTTCCCTTGCGTTTACCGGGAACGAAGTTTAATAAAGCGTTAAATTGTCGCAAAAAATTGTTGAATCAAATTGAAACAATTATTCGTCAACGTCAACAACAAGCCGAACCGGGTGAAGATGCGTTAGGTTTATTATTGCAAGCCAAAGATGAAGACGGAAATAGTCTGAGTGTTGAAGAACTCAAAGACCAAATTTTAACGTTGTTATTTGCGGGACACGAAACCCTAACTTCTAGCGTTACTGCTTTTTGTTTTCTTCTCGCCCAACATCCCGATGTTTTAGCAAAAGCAAGATTAGAACAACAACAAATTCAACTCACAGAACCTCTCAGCTTTGAACAGTTGAAATTGATGTCCTATTTAGATCAAGTTTTAAAAGAAGTGTTGCGGTTTATTCCACCTGTGGGGGGTGCATTTCGAGAAGTTATCGAAACTTGCGAGTTTAACGGTTATACATTTCCGAAGGGTTGGACTGTTCTCTATCAAATCGGAAAAACCCATCAAGATAATAGCATTTATAATCAACCCGAAAAATTTGATCCAGATCGATTTTCTCCCGAAAGAACGGAGGAAAAACCCTATGGTTATATTCCGTTTGGGGGCGGAATGCGAGAATGCTTGGGGAAAGAATTTGCTAAATTGGAGATGAAAGTATTAGCGACAATGTTATTACGAGAATATGAGTGGGAATTGCTTCCCAACCAAAATTTAGAGATGACTGTTTCACCGACTCCTCATCCCAAAGATGAACTTTTAGTGAATTTTAAACGATTAAGTGAGGTACATTAACTTCATCTTAGATAATGAATAGAGTTATAGGCAGAGAGAACATAAATTCTGAATTCTGCCTTTTATAAGGTTATTTTTTTGATTTCAGATTAATTGTTTTGAGAAAGTGATTTTCTTCGTCGAGTTTCTAAACGAGGTTTTTCAAGCGAAACAACTTCTGCTGTATTACTTTCTCGGGCAACTCGAATCAATAATGCAGCCAAAGCTAGACTCGCAATCATTGAACTTCCCCCATAACTAAATAGCGGTAAAGGTAAACCTGTCGTGGGTAATGTCCCCGTCGCTACACCAATATTTAAAATTGACTGACCAACCATCACCACCATCACCCCAATGGCGACTAATTGATGTTCAATTCGATCAGCATTTAAAGCCACTCTCAATGAGATTGTAGCATAAGTTCCAAGCAACAAAAGTAATAAAATACCGCCAATCAAACCAAATTCCTCAGCATAAACGGCAAAGATAAAATCACTATATTGAATCGGTAAATAAAACAGCTTTTGTTGAGACAATCCTAATCCTGTCCCCCAAACACCGCCCGAACCCACTGCTAACAAACTTTGAATCAATTGATAGCCATCATTCATCGGGTCAGCCCAAGGATTCATAAAAGACAAAACCCGAAGTTTTTGATACTCATTTAAACTAATACTAATTGTTGCTAACAGTATCCCGCCAAAAGCAGTTCCGCCTAAATAAAGTAAAGGTAATCCTGCTGCTAACGCAATTAACCACAGCGTCATTCCACACAAAGCGGTTGTACTGAGGTTCGGTTGAATCAAAATTGTTAACAAAATCAGTGAAAAAATACCTAACCAAATCAGTCGCGTTTTCCAAACTAGACGATTCCATTGAGAAAAAAAGCAAGCACTTTGTAGAACTAAAAAAGGCTTCATCAACTCAGACGGTTGTAGCAGCAACGGGCCAAGAGAAATCCAACGAGTTGCTCCATTAATTGTTGTTCCTAAACCTGGAACCAGCGTCAAAACCAGTAACCCTAAAATGGAAAAAAGACCAATTCGTGCGCTTCTTAAAATCGAAGGAATAGGAGTTCTAACAATAATATTAAATCCCACCATGCCGACGAACATCCAAAGAACCTGTCTTTTGAAATAATACAGTCCATCTTCATGTTCAATATTGGCGATGGGATAGGATGCAGAAAAAACCACAACTAACCCTACACTCAGCCACAAAAAAGTTAACCAGCGCAAGAGGCGGGCTTCCATCGACCAATGTTCTACTGTGGGGTCAAAAAAGGGAATGAGATATCGCCAGTTCATGTAAGTTCGTTGAGTTCTAAAATGACTGAGTTAGGGATGTTGAATATGAAGTCTCTGCGAGAGGATACCCTGTGTACGGGTTAACACAAAAAATCAGCTCTGTCTATCTTTTTTACAAACGATTACAATACAGAAGATATAGACCCCATCTATTGGAAAGGTATCGTGATCTCTAATCTAACTCAAACCAGTTCTCGCCGAGCTCAAATTGCTGAAGTTGTGTTCCGCAACGGTTGGGATTATATGCGAGGTCTCCTGACTGGAGGCAAAACTGATAAACCTAACTTACCAACCCCTGAGGTACTTCGCAATATTTTAATCGAGTTAGGCCCGGTCTACGTCAAGCTAGGACAGTTACTCAGCACTCGCCCCGATATTTTACCCGCCGACTACATTGAAACGTTATCCAGCCTGCAAGCGCAAGTTCCGCCAGTACCGTGGTCACAGATGGAAACCTTACTGCGCCAAGAGTTACAACAACCTGTAGAGGATGTATTTGCTGAAATTAACACCCAAGCTGTCGCCGCAGGTTCTATTGCTCAAACCTATCGTGCGACTCTCTACAGTGGTCAAGAAGTGGCTCTAAAAGTTCAGCGTCCGGGTATTGATAGAATCATTGAAAAAGATATTGGCATTCTCAAAGGCTTAGGAGAATTAGTCGCGTTAACGGACTTTGGCGAAGATTATGATATTTCAGCTTTGGCTGATGAATTTGGGAATGCGCTGAGAGCCGAATTGGATTTTACCAAAGAAGCTCAACATACAGAAATATTACGAAAAAATTTGGCTGACAGTCGGTGGTTTGACCCTGAAAAAATTATGGTTCCCAAAGTCTATTGGGAGAGGACAACACCCAAGTTATTAGTCTTAGAATGGCTGGTTGGCAAACCGATTTTAACGGCACAAATAGAAGGTAAAAATTATCACGGAGATGTACAAGCCGAACGTCAAGCAATTAGCACTTTAGTGTGTCGAGTATTCTTTAAACAATTTTATATTGATGGCTTCTTTCATGCTGACCCTCATCCGGGTAATCTGTTTTATCTTGATGATGGTCGAGTCGCTTTACTTGACTGTGGAATGGTCGGTCGTCTTGACCCCCGTAGTCAACAAACTTTGACAGAATTGCTGCTTGCTATTGTCGATCTCGATGCTCAACGTTGCACTCAATTGACTCTCAGAATTGCTGAGTCGGCTCGTCCTCCCAGCTTGGCAAAGGTGGAAAATGAGTATGCTAAAATGCTACGGAAATACTATAATTTGAGCCTGTCTGAAATTAAGTTTTCGGAAGTGTTTTATGAGATTTTAGCACTCGCTCGTAATAATAAAATCAAACTTCCCAGTAATTTAGGATTATATTCTAAAACTTTAGCCAATTTAGAAGGGGTCGCTCGAACTTTTGATCCACAGTTGAATTTGTTGGAAGAAATTAAACCGTTAATGACAGATTTATTTCAACGTCAATTGTTGGGAGATAATCCTTTAGAAACTGTATTAAGAACTGCCTTAGATATGAAAAGTTTATCTTTGCAGTCTCCCCGTCAAGTTGAACAGTTATTAGATCGAGTCACGTCTGAAACGCTGAAATGGAATTTAACTCTGACTGAGTTAGACCCTCTACGTCGCAGTTTAGATGATTCGGCTAATCGACTTTCGTTTAGTATTGTCGTTGCTGCTCTCATTATTGGAGCCGCCATTGTCACCACAGGCGCACAAACTCCTCAAGTGACGATCTTGACAAACGCTTTGTTTGGGGTGGCGAGTTTCTTTGGGTTATGGCTGATCGTCAGTATTTTACGTTCAGGCCGTTTGAAATAGCGATCGCCACAACGTTCGTTAAGAGACGCAAGGTAATGGAGCTAAGCGGGTTCGAACCGCTGACTTCCTCAATGCCATTGAGGCACTCTACCAACTGAGCTATAGCCCCTTGCACAGTTTATTACTATAGCTCAGTTGAGATCAATTTGTCAATCATCTCGCCCAACTTACTCAGCTTTAGAAAATACAAGACTGGTTTAACCCCCACTCAGATAACCTAGAATGACCATCCTCTCCTAAAAAGAGGAGTAAGAATAGGAGTGATTAGAAATTTGAAAAAGGTGTTCCACGCAAGATCCCATTAAAAAGTAAACCAGTATCATCGCGGCTGCCGAAATAGCAACCAAGATACCTGCCAAGACAAAGGAGAATTCGCGATAACGAGCAGCTTGTTGCATCAGATGCACAGACCAAGCGACCAAAGCAACGTCAATTATTAGAATAGGAATCAGCATAAGTTACGTTTCGTAACATTTCCTCTATTCTAACAGGAGTTTTGTAACTATTTGGAGATAAATATTAATCTTATTAACCTGTATAATCAGCAATACCCCCGACAATCACAATGAATCGCTATTTAGCGGAATTTAAGAATTTCGGATCAGAACTTGCTCTTGGGTCAAATAAGACTTAATTTCTGTTACACTCAATTGGCCGTAATGTAGTAAGGAAGCCAATAACGCCGCTTCTGCTCGTCCTGTTGTCAATGCTTCGTAGATGTGATGACAATTTCCAGCGCCCCCTGAAGCAATCACCGGAATTTCGACATTTTCCGCTATCGTTCGAGTCAATTCTAAATCATATCCCGCTTGTGTGCCATCTGCATCCATACTCGTTACCAGAAGTTCTCCAGCGCCTCTTTGCGCCACTTCCACAGCCCAGGCGATCGCATCTATTCCGGTGTTTTCACGCCCTCCCCGCACGTACACATCCCACCCAGGGTTATCTGGATCACAACGGCGACGAGCATCAATCGCTACAACAATACACTGCGCCCCAAAGCGATCGCTAGCCCGACTGACAAACTCTGGATCACGAACCGCAGCCGAATTCATACTAATTTTATCGGCCCCCGCTCTTAACAAATTTTTAATCATTTCTAAGTTTTGGATACCCCCGCCAACGGTGAGGGGTATAAATACCTGTTCGGCGGTGCGATAAACCACATCTAAAATAATATTTCGCTGTTCGTGAGTGGCGGTAATATCGAGAAACACCAACTCATCGGCGCCCGCTTCATTGTAAATAGACGCGAGTTCAACCGGATCTCCAGCGTCTTTGAGATCAACAAAATTAACCCCTTTCACCACTCGACCTGCGTTGACATCCAAACACGGTAAAATTCGTTTAGCCAGCATCAGAATTCTTGTCCTGTTAACACTTAAATGATTTTAATCAGATCGGTATAGTGCGATCCGAGTCTCTTTTTGATTCTGGAAAAATAAAAGTTATACTCTCGACCCAAACTCAATCATGGTTTGACGATAAGTTTCCGGTAATCCGGTATCCAAACATTGACCTTTAATAATATACCCTGTTATTGGCTGTTGTTGTCGTAAAATTTCCAGACAAGAGGTAAGCTGAAATTCTCCCTTTTCTCTTTTGTTGGCTTGAATTTGGGCGGCTAATATCTCAAAAATCTGCGGTTCCAACACATATAAACCAAAAATCGAGAGAAATTGATTCTCATTCAACCCCTCAACCCGAAGATGAATAGACGCATAATCTAAACTCGGTTTTTCATAAATTTGAGTCAGAGATAAGATTTGTTCTGTGTCTTGAAAAGTTCCCGCAACACAACCATAATGATGAATAATCTCTCCGGGTGTTATTCTCAACCCAATCACACTCTGTTGAACTTGTTTGTAAATCTCTAATAATTGACGCGCACAATTAATCTCTAAATCTGAACGATAAACATGATCACCTAACATCAATAAAAAAGGTTGATTATTCACCCACTCAGCCGCACAAAATACCGCATGACCATATCCTTCTTGTTGAGTTTGAGTTAGAATCGTAATTCTTTCTCCGATTGTTTGTAAGTAATCACTATAGTCTCGTCGTTCTTCTGAGAGTTTGTTCCATAATTCCGGTTTGGGGGGATGTTTAAAAAAAGCTTCAAAAATTTCTCTGTCCGTTGGTTGTACAATAATCCCTACTTCTTCAATACCCGCTTGAATTGCTTCTTCAACTATTACTAAAATTATCGGTTTCGCCCGTCCGTCCCTGTCAATAATCGGAAAAAACTCTTTCTTTAATCCTTTCGTTGCGGGAAACATCCGAGTCCCAAAACCTGCTGCGGGAATTACAGCTTTTTTAACTTGTTTATTATTGGATTCTAAATTAAACATGATCTCATTATCTTCACCAAAGTCGGGTAGGTAGAATTAAAAACTTGACAATTAGAAGAAAATCAAGAAATGTAGGATGGGTGACAACCCAGAATTTACTGTGATAATTGTAAAACCTTTTATGTCACCCACCCTACAGCTTTTGATCAATTCAGATTAACTCAAATAAGTATATCGCCCCAAACTACTCTCATAATTTTGTAGCAACCGTTGAGATTCTTCGATGGTGATTTGATTTTGTTGTAAGGCAAGTTCTGCTTGACGGCGAATATTTTCAACTAAATCTTCAGCATCATACTGAACATAACCCAAAACTTCGGTCATTGTATCCCCTTTAACAACGTGTTCAACTTGATAACCTTGGGGTGTGAGTTTAATATGAACCACATGAGGATCGCCAAACAAATTGTGTAAATTCCCCATAATTTCTTGGTATGCACCTCCTAAAAATAGGGCTAAATAATAGGGTTCAATTGATTTTTTTAGGGTTGATGTTGCTTCAATTTCTCGTAAAGGATGTAACTCTAAAACAGGTTTTACATCTCGCAAATCAATAAACTGACTAATTTTACCATCGCTATCACAAGTTAAATCGGCTAATGTTCCCCGTTGAGTCGGTTCTTCATCTAAACGATGAATTGGCATAATGGGAAATAATTGATCAATTGCCCAACTATCGGGCGCTGATTTAAACACAGATAAGTTCACATAATAAATGGAGGCCATCATTTTTTCTAGGTCTTCCAAATCTTCAGGAACATACTCTGCCACCCGAACAATACTCTGAATTTTATGACAACAAGACCAAAAAAGTTGTTCAGCTTTAGCGCGATCGCTTAAACTCAGATATCCAAAGTTAAATAAACTGATTGCTTCTTCTTTAAATTGAATTGCATCGTGATAGGCTTCTTGATAGTTATCCGGGTTAATCGCTTGATAGGTTTCTGTCAGATTTCTTAAGATTAAATGATCCTCTTTTGTGATAGAAGGGGGAGCATTTTTCGCAACTTCACTGGTTCCTAAAACATCAAAAACTAAAACCGATTGATGAGATGCAATTGCCCGTCCGCTTTCACTAATTAACGTCGGAACGGATACTTTTCGTTCCTCACAAGCTTCTTTGACTTCTGCTACAATATCATTGGCATAGTTTTGCATATTGTAGTTTTTAGAGGCCTGAAAATTGGTTTTAGATCCATCATAATCAATCCCCAAACCTCCACCCACATCTAGATATTTCATGTTTGCCCCTAGATGGGAAAGTTCGACATAAATTTGACTGGCTTCTCGAATTGCATCTTTAATTACACTAATCGAAGAAATTTGGGAACCAATATGAAAATGCAGCAGTTGTAAACACTCTAATAATCCGGCTAATTTTAACGCCTCAACGACTTGAATCATTTCAGGAATAGTTAAGCCAAATTTAGCGCGATCGCCTGTTGTTCCGCACCAGCGACCCATGCCTTTTGTACTCAGTTTTGCTCGAATTCCTAATATCGGTTGAATGCCTAAATGACGACTCGCTTCAATAGCAATATTAACTTCTTCGAGTTGTTCCATAACAATAATTGGCGTATGCCCTAACCGTTGCGCCAACATTGCCGTCTCGATATAATCCCGGTCTTTGTAACCATTACAAATCAGCAGAGAACCGGGCGTTTGTAGCATGGCTAAGGCAATTAATAATTCCGGTTTAGATCCGGCTTCCAAGCCAAATTTAAAGGGTTGACCAAACCGAACTAAATCTTCTATTAAATGTCGTTCTTGATTACATTTTACGGGATAAACCCCTCGATAATTTCCCGGATATTTGTAACGGGCGATCGCTTTCGCAAAACAAGCATTTAAACGTTCAATCCGGTCTTCAAGAATATCTGGAAAACGAATTAATAAAGGCAAGCCCAAATTGCGGCGTTTGAGGGATTCTACCAGTTCAAACAAATCGAGAGAACCGCCCCGATCTCCTTTGGGAGAAACGGTAATATGACCAGCAGAATTAATCGCAAAATAAGGCTCACCCCACCCCAAAATGCGATACAATTTTTCACTATCTTCTATTGTCCAAGATTTTTGAGTCGATGATTCAACAGAATTCGGGTTAGGGTTAGTCGATTTTAACTTTCCAGAGGGAGATGATTTTCTAGGTTGATCTTCAGAGTTAATAGACTGCAACTCCATATTATTTGCGATCCTCGCGTTTAAGCCTCGATTAGACAGTTTAACGTGGTTAGTGGACATTGAGGCACAGACAGAGGCAATCTTTGAATTGTCCGAGTGAAAACCTATTTCCCCAAATGATTTCCAATAAACGATCAATCTCGGGTTAATCTGGATGATGTAGGTTTCGAGCAAATTTGAGGAGACTGGTTTGGAACGCACATTTATCGCAATCAAGCCCGATGGTGTTCAACGCCGCTTAGTGGGTGAAGTTATTAGCCGTTTTGAAGAAAAAGGATTTACCCTCGTCGGTTTGAAGCTGATGAGTGTTAGTCGAGAACTGGCGGAAAATCACTACGAGGTTCACAAAGGGAAGCCCTTTTTTGATGGTCTGATGAAGTTTATCACCTCTGGCCCCGTTGTAGCGATGGTCTGGGAAGGTGATGGTGTTGTGGCAGCCGCTCGTAAAATGATTGGTGCAACCAACCCGCTAACCGCAGAACCCGGTACAATTCGGGGTGACTATGCTGTGAGTGTGGGTCGCAACCTCATTCATGGTTCTGATGCGATTGAAACTGCCAACCGTGAGATCAGCTTGTGGTTCAAAGAAGAAGATCTGAGCGGTTGGGAACCGAGCATTATGTCTTGGCTCGTTGAGTAATTGAAAAAAAATTAGGGGATGTGGGGAATTGAAAAGGTGATTATGCGTGACTTACCTCCGCTCAATTCCTTCTTCCCCGAAAAACGCTATTTTCTGTTTAATGTAAATTTAGTCAAACCTTTGAGAGACTCGACGCTCTGAAAATCCCCAGACAAATAAACCGACTGTGAACACAACCAGTATCCATTCTGGGGGAATATATTCAGGATTAATCACTCGCACCAGTAGTCGCATTCCCACTAAGCCAACCGTGAGATAACCTGCGGTTTCTAAATGAGTGTATTCAGTTAACCAGCGAATAAATAATCCGGCGAGAAATCTCAGGGTAATAATACCCAGTGTTGCCCCAATGATAATCAGCCAAGTTTCATCAGCAACAGCGATCGCGGCGGTGACACTATCGAGAGAAAAGGCTAAGTCTGTCATCGCGATCAAGGGAATGACTTGCCATAGCGATGAGTAGCTTTTGCCACTTGATGAGTTTTCCTCATCTTCTTTTGAGGTAAAGTAATTAAACACCAACCACAATAAGTACAAGGCTCCAATTAGCTCAAATTGCCAAAACTGAATAATCCAAGTTGCGGCAATAATCAGAGCAATTCGCAGCACAAAAGCTAATATTAAACCGATGTTGAGGGCTTTGCGTTGCATTCTCTTATCTTCTAAGGTTTTTGCAATTGAAGCCAAGGCAATAGCATTGTCAGCCGATAACACCGCTTCTAGAGCAACCAGAATGAACAACAGAAAAAAAACGTTCAGACCCACTTCGGGCGAAGAAACTTCTAACACTTGATCCCACATTTATGATGTTATTGATTCTATGATACTATGTATTTTTTTTTACCGCAGGTAGATTTAGACCACTTATTGAGCTGTCACTTTTTCCCCAATCGCGAGTGTAACAATCTTCAACTCTCGGCTCAGAACTTTTGCATCTACCCAAGATAAATGAGAATAGACTTTAACTATCTTAACGTAAGTTGTTGACAATTTTCGGAGGTCGGTTGGGTTCAGGGGGAAAACAGTCCCAATTCACTGAAACACACGACTGAGATTGAGCAGTTTAGCGAAGATGGGCCAGAGACTTTGTTTAATCTTATTACAAACCCTTCCCAAAAAGGTCAATATAGCTGAAATTTGTGAACAATCGACAAATTAGATGAAGGAGTTTTTTAACGATGTCTTTATCAGATACTCAAGTCCTGGTTGCTTTGGTGATTGCTTTATTTCCCGGAATCATGGCTTTCCGCTTGGCAACAGAACTGTACAAGTAAGTCTTGTCAATTGATCTCCCGACAATCTAAAGCCTAGTCAACTCAGTCGTTTATAGCCTGAATGTTGTGATCCGACTTGAGTAGATCCTCAGCTTTCCAATAGAGGGATTAAGCTGTTCTCACTGTTAAACTGAACTAGACCTGTATAGAACTTTATAAAGAGTTGTTCAGGGTCTAACTCACGCAGTTTAACGGTCAGGACAGTTTTTGTTTAAGTTCATCAACTGAATATTCTCAGTTCTTAGACTGGTATGCTTAACTGGTATTGAGGTTCCCAGAGATCAACCTGGGGAGACTCGTAAAAATTTATACTGCTATAGAGAAAGAATATGCAAGCGATTCAGCCCGTTAGAACCGTTCATCAGCCTCAAATCAAACAGCGACACCATCCCCGTCGTCTAGCTGTACAACACCGACGTTCTCAACGTCACCGCGCGATCGCATTGGAGGCGAGCATTAAGTTAGCAACTAATGTCATGCTGTCGGTATGTGTGCTTTCTGCCTTTGTGCAAATTCTGCCCCATTATCGCTCAACCGAAGAAAAACTGAGTCAGATTCAGTCAGAAGTCAAGCTTACTCGTGAGCGAGTCGCATCTGAGCAAGCCGACTTTAATCGTCATTTCGATCCCCAACAAACGTCGAGTATCATGCAAGAGTATAGCAATCGAGTTGCTCCCGGACAGCGACAAGTCATTTGGTTAGAAGACTATACGACTGAACAACCGGAGTCGGAGGAGGGTTCAGAATATCTAGGTTTGGGCTGGAACTAGAGAGCAGAGAGATTTGATTCGATTCTCTCCCTAAAAATTTCGGGGGTTCCGGGGGTTCCGGGGAGAAGATTTTTTGGAGATGAAAAATAGCTTTTTATTAATAAAAATCCTCCCTACCTCCCTACCTCCCGCGCACGGGTTCGCCACTCCCCTCAACGCGGGGAACCCGCGCACGGGGGTGGACTCACTACCTCCCCACTTCCCCACCTCCCCACAAATCAAATTTTAGTCCGACGAGCGTTCGCGGCCCTGCTCCCCAACTCTTTGCATCCAACTAAGCTGCGTCTGCTAAGGCAAACTCAGACCTGAGTAATTCAACCGCCGCTTGATACTGAGGATCGGCTTCAGTGGCGATTTGATTTCGGGTTAAAGCTTTCGTGGGAACGATTTTATCCGGCTTAATCCCGAGCTTATGAATATCGTGATGATTGGGGGTTTCGTACTTAGCAACCGTTACCGCCAATCCTGAACCATCCGGCAAATCAAATAACGACTGAATTAAGCCTTTACCAAACGTTTTTTCACCCACCAGTTGAGCGCGAAGGTTATCCTGTAATGCTCCGGCTAAAATTTCACTCGCACTGGCTGTTCCTTGATTCACTAATACCGCAAGTGGGGCTTGAGTTAAGGGAGAATCCACCACATCAAAGCTTCCTAAGACTCCTTGACGATTAACGGTGTAGACAACCGTTCCTTCGTTTAACCACAGTCGAGCAATTTCTACACCCGCTTGTAAAAGTCCACCTGGATTGTTTCGCAGATCAAGAATATAAGCTTTTGCCCCTTGCTTGTCAAGGGTTTGAATGGCATTGGCTACTTCTTCAGTTGCATTGGCACTAAACTGACTGAGGCGAATATAACCAATAGGGGCGACAGATGACTCGGATCGCAGTTGAGCAAAGACTGGATTTAAAGCAATGCGATCGCGAACCAGTTCAATTTCCTCAATTTCTTTGGTATCAAATCGTTGAACTGTGAGCGTTACCGTCGAACCGATTGGCCCTCGCATATGAGTTGCAGCTTCATCGAGAGTCAGTTCATCCGTCGAGAATTGATCAATTTTGAGAATGCGATCGCGAGGTTGAATTCCCACTTCCGCCGCAGGAGAACCATCAATGGGTGCCACAACCGTTAGCTGTCCGGTTTCAGCCTCCAGAGCAATTTGCAATCCCACACCAGTCAGTTCTCCGGAGGTACTTACCTGCAAACTCCGATACTGATTGGGTTTGAGCAACCGGGTAAAGGGATCATCCAAGCTCGCGAGCATTTTCTCGATCGCGCTATAGGTTTCTTCACGGTTTTTTAAGTTTTGGCGAATCGCTTTTTCCCGAATGAACCACCAGTTTTGATGGTTAAAAGTTTCATCCAAATAGGCTCGGTTGACAATACGCCAGGTTTCACTGACGAGCTTTTGTTCCTCTGTGATTGCCATTGCCGGGGCAGTCCATCCACCGATGAGCAGGGTCAGTTGTAGAATAATTGCCAGTACAATCTGAAAAACTCTTTTGTGCATATTACCTAATTTTAAGGTTTTCCTAACGTTTTGAGCAAGCTGTTTTTGATTTCGGGGACAAACGGCTCAATCAAGTGCAGGCTGAATGATGTACCGATTGGCAGATCGTAATCAACCCCCAGATGAAGACCGCTTGATTCTCCAAGGTTTTGTGAAATTATAGTTAAAGTTATGTTACATTTTTGAATGATGGGCAACAGAGTTTAGAGCAATCGACTTGCTAGCTTAAGAGAGTTGTACCATTGTCTCACTCCCTCTTGTAAACTAAAGATGACTTCTCTAATTCTGAGATTTAGTAGTCTCCATGCTAACTTAGAAGATCTAAACGAATCGAGAGTCAACTGTTTGATAGCACAGCTAGATCGAAACAAGCTTTGAGCTTTAATTCATCTACATTCGTGCCGAAAAAAATCCTCAGCCTCTCTGGGAGTAGGCTTGGGAAGGAGATCAACACCCAAACCCAGACCGCAATTCATTTTTAGGAATTCTAGTTTCATGTTTTCAAAGGAAATAGAAGAATCAAAAGCATTTCAGTGGTTTAACGAACGCCTTGAAGTCCAGGCGATCGCAGATGATATTACCACCAAGTACGTTCCTCCCCATGTCAATATTTTCTATTGTTTGGGTGGAATCACGCTGGTTTGCTTCTTGATTCAGTTTGCGACTGGATTTGCGATGACGTTTTACTACAGACCCACAGTGACTGAAGCTTTTGAGTCTGTACAGTACATTATGACGGATGTCAACTTCGGTTGGCTGATTCGCTCTATCCACCGCTGGTCTGCCAGTATGATGGTATTGATGATGATTCTGCATACTTTCCGAGTTTACCTCACAGGTGGCTTCAAAAAGCCTCGTGAACTGACTTGGGTAACAGGTGTGGTTTTAGCGGTAATCACTGTTTCCTTTGGGGTAACTGGATACTCTCTGCCTTGGGATCAGGTGGGATATTGGGCGGTGAAAATCGTTTCTGGTGTTCCCGAAGCTATTCCCGTGGTTGGTTCAACTTTGGTTGAGCTAATGCGGGGCGGTGAAGCAGTTGGACAAGCAACTTTAAGCCGCTTCTACACCTTACATACCTTTGTATTGCCCTGGCTGATTGCTGTATTCATGCTGATGCACTTCTTGATGATTCGTAAGCAAGGTATCTCTGGTCCCTTGTAAGGCGAAGTTAAGTAGCTTTGACTACGTTAATCAGCATCTCGGAAAACCATAATTAGAACCATTAACGACTGCAAGACTTGAAAAAGGAGACTCAGTATAGCGATGTCAACATTAAAGAAACCGGATCTTAGTGATCCCGTATTACGCGCCAAACTTGCCCAGGGCATGGGCCACAACTACTACGGCGAACCTGCATGGCCGAATGACCTGCTGTATACTTTCCCCGTGGTAATTTTAGGGACTTTTGCCCTGGTTGTCGGTTTAGCGGTACTTGATCCAGCAATGATCGGCGAACCTGCTGATCCGTTTGCAACTCCCTTGGAAATCTTACCCGAGTGGTATTTGTGGCCTTCATTCCAAATGCTACGGGTGGTTCCCAACAAATTGTTAGGCATTACTTTGATGTCTGCAATTCCTCTGGGTTTGATTCTTGTTCCTTTCATTGAAAACGTTAACAAGTTCCAAAACCCCTTCCGTCGTCCTGTCGCGACTGCTATTTTCTTATTTGGAACATTTGCAACCCTTTGGTTGGGTATCGGAGCAACTTTGCCGATTGATACGTCTCTGACCTTGGGCTTGTTCTAAGGTTTGTTCTAAACTTTCAAACTGTCCGCATTTTCTGACGGATTAGATACCTGTGGGTTTCTATATAGGCTGTACTAGAGTCTATCACTGAAACTTTCACAGGTATCATTATTTTTGTTTTCTTTTTGATGTCACTCAACTCAAGATTTGCTGTAATAGAGTAAAAAAGAGTTGTATTACAAGATTAATCACAAAACTTGAACAAGAAAACAGATCTCAATCCCCGGTTCTTGTGGTGCTTCTTGGAGATTTTCTCCTGTGAGGGAGGCATTCAGTCTTATGTTAAGGATATTTTAGATGCTTATTTAGATCTGATCGAGCCTGGGGCAAAGTTTCACCCCCCAACAGACTTCCAAAGTGAAATATTACTATTGCGAGATGCTCCCGGCTGTCCTAACCCCTACGAGAACAGCGCCATTAAGTTTGATTATCTGCAAACCAAACCGCCCGCTTTAGGACGCATTCGACTGGCTTTAACCCTACTTAGATGTTTACTAACAAACCGTCCTCAACGGGTGTTTTGCGGTCATATCAATTTAGCACGTTTAGTCCAAGTCACCTGTCAACCGTTTGGAGTCCCCTATACTGTACTCACCTATGGAAAAGAAGTCTGGGAACCCCTTCCCCCAAAATATCGTAACGCCCTACAACAAGCCGATCAAATTTGGACAATTAGCCGCTATAGTCGAGATCGAGCCTGTCAAGCCAATCAGTTAAACCCAGAAAAATTTCGCCTGTTACCCTGTATGGTGGATGGAAACCGCTTTACTCCCGGTACAAAACCCCAACACCTGATCGAGCGATACAATCTACAAAATTCTAAAATCTTAATGACGGTTGCTCGTTTATGGTCAGGTGATATCTACAAAGGAGTTGATGTCACGATTAGAGCCTTACCCCAAATTTCCCAAACGATTCCTAATGTTAAATATTTAGTCATCGGACGGGGAGACGATCAACCCCGGTTAGCCAATTTAGCCCAAGAATTAGGCGTAGCAGATCAAGTCGTCTTTGCTGGATTTGTTCCCACAGAAGATTTAGTGGATCATTATCGCGTTGCCGATGCCTATATCATGCCATCGCAGGAAGGATTTGGTATCGTGTATTTAGAAGCTATGGCTTGTGGTATTCCAGTTTTGTCTGGTAATGCGGATGGTTCGGCTGATCCCGTGCAAGATGGAAAGTTAGGGTGGCAAGTGCCTCATCGAGATCCTGATGCGGTCGCTAAAGCTTGTATGGAAATTTTGCAAGGAAACGACCAACGTTGTCAAGGTCAATGGCTACGACAACAGAGTTTAGCTCAGTTTGGTCAAGATGCTTTTCGGGTGCAACTACAAAAACTACTGAATTTGTCGGTAGTATCATAGAACAAAGGGATGATTACTCACCGATGAACGCTTAAGGAGATCGCTGTGAACCAGGAACGGCCTAAAATCCTCAAATTTAATTTTTCTAAGGTAAGCAACTGGCTGATTATCCTGGCAGTGTTGTGGTTGCTCACTTCGATTGGTTTGGGGTGGCTGATTAATTCGATTATTATCTTGATCGGGATTTTACTACTGCTTCCGATTGTTTTGTTCTTTGGGACGCAGTGGTGGTTGAGCCGCAATATCATACAAGATGAATGCCCAGTTTGTGGCTTTGAATTTACTGCTCTTAATCAAACTCAGTGCCAATGTCCTAATTGTGGTGAACCCCTTAAAGTCGAACAGGGTCATTTTAGTCGCTTAACCCCGCCAGGAACCATTGATATTAAAGCGGTAGATATTTCAGCTCAGACATTGGACGATTGATTTAAGGGAGTCAGATCTCGCTTCGTTGTACGGAGTTAGGGAATGCTGACCGAGAGAAAAATAAAACTTTAGTTCGGCTCAAATAGGAGTTAAGAGTTAACGTGTCTCAAGTCAAGCCAACAGTTCTAGTAACGGGCGGAGCCGGATATATCGGTTCTCATGCGGTTTTAGCTCTGCAACGTTCAGGTTATGAGGTTGTGATCTTAGATAACCTCGTTTATGGTCATCGCGATGTCGTTGAACAAGTCCTCAAAGTAGAATTGATTGTTGGAGATACCAATGATCGCCAACTGCTGGATAATTTGTTTTCGATGCGTAAAATTGATGCGGTGATGCACTTTGCCGCCTATGCTTATGTGGGTGAGTCTGTATCGGCTCCTGATAAGTATTATCGCAATAATGTCGTCGGTACGCTGACGCTATTAGAAGCGATGAAAGACGCATCTATTAATAAGTTTGTTTTTTCTTCAACTTGTGCAACTTACGGTATTCCTCAACAAGTTCCCATTCCTGAAGATCATCCCCAAAATCCCATTAATCCTTATGGGATGACGAAGCTCATGGTCGAAAAAATATTATCAGATTTTGATCATGCTTATGATTTTAAATCGGTTTGGTTTCGCTATTTTAACGCGGCGGGAGCTGATCCAGATGGGTCTTTAGGAGAAGATCATCAGCCCGAAACTCATTTGATTCCTCTGACTTTAATGGCGGCTTTGGGTAAACGAGAGTCTCTATCCATTTTTGGGACTGATTATCCAACTCCTGATGGAACTTGTGTCCGAGATTATATTCATGTGACTGACTTGGCGACGGCTCATGTTTTAGGGCTAGAGTATCTGATCAAAGGCGGAAAAACTGATGTCTTTAATCTCGGAAATGGCAATGGATTTTCGGTTAAAGAGGTGATAGAAACGGCTCGTCAAGTTACAGGACGGGATATTATTGCGGTTGAATGCGATCGCCGTCCCGGAGATCCTCCGGCTTTAGTCGGAAGTGGGGAAAAAGCCCGTCAGATTTTAGGATGGAATCCTCAATATTCTGACTTGAATACGATTATTTCTCATGCTTGGCAATGGCATCAAAAGCGGCACGGTTAATTTAAGGCTTATTCAATTAACTGTTTGATTAAACATTGGGCAATTCGGTCAGCAGCTCCGGGTTGTCCCATTCGTTTTTGACCATTTTCTGCAATTAATTTTAACCGATTTTGATCCCCGATCAGCGATCGCACAATATTCGGAATATCGCTCGGATGTTTGACTAAAATTAATGAAGGCCCGAGCAGACGACTTTGGGCTTCTGCAAATCTTGGGGTGAATTGTGGGCCTCGACCCTCTAGGGCGATCGCTGGTTTTCCTAAACCCACAAACTGTTCGGTTGCGGTGCCTGCCATTGCAATGGCCAGATCTGCTTGATGCAAACAATCACTAAAGCGCTGCGTCAAAATCACGATCGCATTTTTATAGGTATATTCAACGTCTAAATCGGTCTGTACATCTGTCTTATTCCATCCTAAAGCGATCAAACCCTCACCCAACGGATTCAAGTCCAAAGAAGGAGCGATCGCGGCTAAAAAGACCAAATTTTTGGGCTGTTGTCGGTCTTTTCCCCCAGAAAAAGCTTCGACTAACTCAGTGACACCAGCAGTAATCTGTTGCCAATTTTCATAGGCTTCTGGTGGGCGAGAACCGGGTAAAAGGGCGATGGTCAGCGTTTCGTTGCTCTTAGAAAGAGCAGGGGTCTGAGGTTGCAAATCATCCATCATCGGATTTCCCAGATTATAAGCTGGAATTGACCATTTTAAGAGGGTTTCAGTGGTCAAACGATCTCGGGGAAAAACCGCTTTGCAGTTAGGATGACTCATTAACCAACGTTCCCAAGGCAAATAAACTGAACCCGACCAACCTTCCCAACGCTGCATCCAAGACTGACGTGATAATGGCCCTTGTTCATCTCGCAGATAATATTCTGATTTGGCGGTACCGACAAAAGCATAATTGGCACCACTCAGTTTGGCAAATAGGAGCGGGACAATATCCCCAACTGCGAGTATAAATGCACCCTGTTTTGCCCAATTCCGAATAATTTGAAATTGAATGCGGGTTAGCTGCAACAAACCCCCCTGTACATCTCGCAACAATTGTCTGCCATCCATATAAATAAAACCCCCGGAAGGCATTTGCTGAACCGGTCCGGCAATTGTCACATTTTCCAGTTGACGATAGGCAATGCCATCTCCAACTAAAGGTAAAGCAGCTAACTGGGGAGGGTTGGGAAAACGCTGCAATTGTTGTAAAATGCGAACAGCAATCGCATCCTCCCCATGACCGTTACTCAGACACAATAATTTCACGCCTTTTCAGACACATTAACGTTCTTTTCGTCAGATTAGCAGTACAGCAGCAACAAGTGAAGTTAATCACCCCAGATTTTATGTTTCGTTTCGATCACAACTCACTGGGTTGCATCATTTCTGACGAGTCAATTAATGATGGGCGGAGAAAATTAACGGTGTGACTAACTGTTTTGCTTTGTTTTGACATCCTCACGATTACCATCTTCATCTGTTGCTTCATAGACAATAATCTCACCGTTTGAGGTCAGTTGATTGAGAGAAAAGCGGGTAGAATTGCTACTCCAACTTATAGCCTGACTCAGAGTCAAACTTGCCGATAAAATTAACGAGCTGAATAGAACTGTGTTTTTCATGGATGAACCCTGATCTCTACAAATGCGAAGGATATTTAACCCTGTTTTCGGATTGAAAGTGGGTGATTGCAATAACCCGCTTGTATTAAAAAAAATTGTTTGGTATTGTCATTGCGGGTTATGCTTACTTTCAACTAAACTCTTAGCAAAAACCAAAAAAGTTTTCGGTTCTGCACCTTATTGTCTATCAGGTTTTCCCTTTTTGGGAAGTGGGGAGTGACCCATCAAGACATCAATACATCAGGGGTATCTTCACCTAAAATACATTACAAATGTTTACTGCGTTAATCTATCTGTAGCGAGCAGTTATCACTTGTTATAACACTAAATTTATAATTCAATCAAGCTTCTAAATCTATACAAATTTCCCAAAAAAGCTACAAAATCGCTTCATAGACAACAAATTAATTAAGTCCGATCTCAAATCAAATATTTGTACAATTTTTAGTGAGAGAGAAAATCAAAATAGTCCTTTTTTCTGTGAATAACTCTACTCAACTCTCTTAGACCCATCCAGTTTTCAGACTGTCCAGGTGAGTGACACACAACGATTAAAATTTCGATACAGTAAAATAGATAGACTAATTTTGACATTTCTTGACATTCCAACAATGTTCACAAAATTTAGGGAGGCGAATTTTGACTCTAGCCAACATCGGAATGCTGGTTCTCAATTAACAACTCCGAAATATTCACCTATGCCATCCAAGCTAATTTTTCGTCAATTTGCCAATGGTATACCTAAATTACCTCTGCGTTTTGTACTGGTTGTTCCCTTTTTAATCCAGATTTTTGCCGCAGTCGGGTTAACGGGGTGGCTTTCATTTAGAAATGGATCAAGTGCTGTTAACGATTTGGCAACTCAGTTACAAGTTGAACTCAATCATCGGATTCAACAAGAACTGAATACTTATCTAGAAATGCCACATTTAATTAATAAAATTAATGTTGATGCGATTCGTCAAGATTTAATTAATTTAGACCAAGTTGACCGTCTCGAAGGTTATCTTTGGAACCAAATGCAGCAATTTCCCACAGCAAGTTATGTCGGGATTGGCACCAGTCAGGGTGAATATGTTGGTGCAAATCGTTATGATGATGGCTCGATAGAATTTGATGTTTTGACAGAAAATACCGATCAAAAACTGCAAAAATGGCTAGCAGATAGTCAAGGAAATCGCACCGAATTAGTCAGTGAACAAGACAACTATGACCCGAGAAATCGACCCTGGTATCAGTCTGCAACTTATTCTAGAAAACAGGTTTGGAGTGAAATTTATGCTTACTTTGGATCTAAAGCTTTAGTCGTTTCTGCAAATCAACCGATTTATGATCAACAGGGAAATCTTTTAGGCGTTGCTAGCACTGACTTAACCTTAGAACGAATTAGCGAATTTTTGAGTCGTTTAAAAATTGGCAAAACCGGACAAACTTTTGTGATGGAACGCAACGGGGTTTTAGTTGCGACTTCTACCTTAGAAGAGACTTTTACAGTGATTTCAAAAAACTCCGAACCTCAACGACTCAAAGCGGTTGATAGTCGAAATTTATTAACTCATGCAACGGCTGAATACCTGATCGAACATTTTGGCAGTTTAGAGAATATTCAGACTCAAACTCAACTTACTTTTCAACTCAATGGACGGCGAGAATTTTTACAAGTGACTCCGCTTTCTGATTCCCGAGGAATTGATTGGCTGATTGTGATGGTTGTTCCGGAATCAGATTTTATGCAACAAATTAATGCAAATACTCGCCTCACTATTTTACTCTGTATTGTGGCTTTGATTTTAGCGACTGGATTTGGAATTTTAACGACTCGTTGGATAGCTAAACCGATTTTAAGACTCAGTGAAGCCAGTCAAGCCATTGCCAGGGGTGCAAAATCAGCAAAGGCTAGTAGTGAACTTCATCAAAAAGTAACTATTGAATCCATCGAAGAATTAGGGATATTAGCCAGTTCTTTTAATACGATGACACAACAACTACAGGAATCTTTTATTACCTTAGAACAACGAGTTGAAGAACGAACTGCTGAACTCCGTCAAGAAAAAGAACGATCTGAACAGCTTTTACTAAATATTTTACCAAAAGCCATTGCTGAAAAACTCAAAAAAGACCAAAAAGCGATTGCTTCTGCTATCGAAGAAGTGACAATTTTATTTGCAGATATTGTCGGGTTTACACCTTTATCTGCACGAATTCCCCCGATAGAATTGGTGAGTTTACTGAATGAAGTTTTTTCTATTTTTGATCGATTGGCAGAAAAATATAAATTAGAGAAAATCAAAACAATTGGTGATGCTTATATGGTTGTCGGAGGATTACCTTTACCTCAAGCTAATCATGCCGAAGCTATTGCCGATATGGCTTTGGAAATGCAAGCCGAAATGAGTCGCTTTCAAACTACTTCAATTTTAGGAATAGATGGACTCGAAAACTTTCAAATTCGGATCGGAATTAACACAGGTTCGGTTGTCGCAGGTGTGATTGGAATTAAGAAGTTTATTTATGATCTTTGGGGAGATGCAGTTAATATTGCATCCCGGATGGAGTCTTCTGGATCACCTGGACGTATTCAAGTTACTGAAGCCACTTATGAACGGTTAAAGGATGAATATTACTTGGAAAAACGGGGTTTAGTTGAGATCAAAGGTAAAGGTAAAATGAATACTTATTGGCTACTGAAAAAACAGGATAATTTTTAATCGATAGTTGTTTTAAATAGTCTCAACATCTGATTTCCACCTTTTTGAAACTCATAAGCAACAGGTTCAATTTCAACCCTCCATCCTTGCTGCTGTAAATTGCTGATCACCGGACTCAAAAAAGGAGAAAGATTTCCACTAAGTTCTAACAACGGAAAAATTCTAACTTCTCGCGCGACTCTACACAATTCTAACACAGATTCGAGATGAAAATCTTCTGATAAATGTTGAGAATAGCTAAACAGTAAATGACTATTCAAGGCGAGATCAAATTGTTGAGAATTAAAGGGTAATTTGGGTAACTCGGCGGTGACATAACGTTCTTCTGCTTTTCCCAGAGAAAAATCTTCTAAAAATCTTTGCATCGCCTCCATTCTCAACTCTCCTAAATGTTCAGGAGACTTGATATTATTCCAAACATAATTTTCTTTATTTTGATGGAGTTGTTCGACAACTATTGAGTAAGTTTCTTGAATACGCTGGTTAATTTTAGAGGCTGAAAATTGATAAATCGGATCACAAGAAATAACCCGATATCCTCGCCGTTTCATGTCTACATTGAAGCTAGCAGGGCCACCCGCACAGTCTAAAATTGAACGTTCTAAATCCTCGGGAGTCAAGGCAAACATTTCTAGATAATCTTCAAAACTACGTCCCCAAGGAATAATATTACTGAGTTGAAATCCCATATTGATCTCCTTTATTTCAAATCTAATAAACCACTTGTTTTCAGTTTGGGATTAAAGCGAATTTCTGCTTGTAAACCCCGTTCTTTGAGTTGGTCTAAAATCTGAGCTTCAATTCGTCTCGAAACTTTTTTTAAATGCTTTTCTTTGTCAATTTCATCAAGATGATTATAGGTTTTATTTTCCTCCTCACTCATCAATGGTTTCACATTAATCGGTTGATTCCATTGTTCGATTTGTTCTCCATTTCCAACCGGAACTGAACCATTTTCAGTGATCCAAGCTTGTCGTATTTCTTCTAAGATTGTCCGACTTGGACGGTCAATCGTTTGAACTTTTACCCAATAACAGCCTTGAGGTTGCCGCACGAGATGCTGTTTTAAACTGAGATAAATATCGCGAGAATATCCGACATATTGCAAGACTTGATCAGCATCAAAAATAGCATAAACTCCGATTTTTCCTTGTAAACTTTCTGGAAGTTGACCTTGTTCGTTAATATAGGAAATAGAGTCTAAACTGGCTAAGGTGGGAATTTCGGCTTGAGTTGTCATTTTGAGATCAGGTTAAAAATAATTTACGTTTGAGAAATTGAGCTAAGTTTTATTAACTTTAAACGAGGCGATAAATCGCACATAAACGACTGGGCTGGAAAATTTTTGCTTGAAACATAAAGTTAGGTGGAACGTTGACAATAATATAATCTTCAGATTCGTGATATTGTTCAAATTCCCTGGGCATTCCTTTCGGAGTTTGCACACTGTAAGGAATGGGTTGAAATAAAAGTTCGGTAAATTCTACCGCTTTTCCATTCACTGGCTGACTAACTTGATTGAGAAAACTTTCACTTGTGAGTAAGTTAAATAATATGGTTTTTACTTGCGGATCGAGGATAAAATCAGCATCAAAATTTTCTACAATTCTTATACGCATTACACAATCGCCTAATACTTGACAAGCGGAACAAATGATGATGAAACAAACAAATCCTGAAGTCTGGCTTGCTGTGTCTGCAAATGTCCCTGAGATCATCTTAGGACGATTGGGGACAGTTCCCAACTGTTAAACGGAAATAAAAATGTGAAGTATTATTAAAAAAGACGAACACCGAAAAAGTCACCCAAATAGACTGTATCCTGATTTTGGCATCAATTTTAGTGATCAGTCCCCGTTTAGGTTAGCATTGCTTTGTTACTGTTTGCTCTAGCGATCGCCATGCACAATAGAGAAACTTCCTCAACACCCTCACAAACATCAACAGATTGGTGGAAAATCGCCGAATACAGTGCTGTCGTCGGTTCAACCATCGGTTCTATCGTTACTGCTGCATGGTATAAGCAGATTTTATATGCTGCAACTCCAATCAGCGCTGCATTATGGTTAAATTTAATTAATCGACAACGGTTTGAACAACAAGTTCGACAGTATAGCGAATCTGCGATCGCCGATGTGCATACAGTTGTCCAATCTCTACAGGAACAGGTGCAAAATATACCTGCTGAACCGACTGAACTCGATCCCATTACTGAAGTTTTAACAGAGTTACAGCGTGTGACCCAAAGTTTAGAACATGATGTGATTCGACAGCAAGATTGGGAAGTGATAAATGTTCGCCTCAAACTCATAGAAGAAGCGGTAGAAGCGGTGAAACAAACTCCTGTTTCTGATCATGTCCCTCTGACTTCTGACTACTCTACAGACCCTCTAGAGTCCGATATTACTCCTCTCGTATCTTCTGATCACGAAGGGAAACTTCATGTCAAAATCAATCAGCTTCATCGACAAATCGTGAAACTCGATCAGCAAAATCGAGATGTGGTCAAACCCTATCTGATCCGTTTAACGAAAGCGATCGACAAACTACAAAATACTCAAAAAAACTAATATTTTTATTCTAAATCATTGAAAAATTTTACCCTGTTACTTAGACATTTTTCGAGCTTGTTTAACCATCTCAATCAGGGTATGATGAGCATCTTCCGAATTTTCTAGCGTGTGATCAAATGAAACTCGTAACGGGGTTGATTTGGCTTCAACTAAAGCGGTGAGATCCATCCCTTCTGGGTCAATAGAAACCAGACGAGCAGAAGTTGCATTCGGAGTTTTAGCATAGACTTTAGCATAGAGTAAAATCGCCTCGGCGTGATCATCATTCATATGAGCGCAAATGCGATCGCTAATTTCAGGGGTAATCGGTTCTGCTGACATGGTTTAACTTCGCCTCACTTTTCGTTTTATCTATAATACAACACTCACAAATAGAGTGCAAAAAATTTCCACATTTCCTTAGCGGCGATATTCATCTCCACAATCTCCAATGATTTGAAATAAATCCTGAGAGTTGTCAGTTATTGTCTGAATGCTTTGATGATCTTCTGCATCTAAACTCAATTCAAAGACATGAGCATTTTCTTTGAGATGTTCAGAAATTCCTAAACGCGCCCCGATCATTGTTCCAGCAACCGTTGGTTGGTCTAAAATATAACGAACAGCTACATTCGGAATCGTAACTTGATGTTTATCTGCGATCACCTTGAGAGTTTGTAATAACTCCTGAAAAAGACTCCAACCGCCCCAAGCATCAATCATATTTTTGTATTTTTTCAAGCTAACAGTTTCTAGGTTTAAATTTTGCGGTTCCGGTTGGTTTAAATACTTTTCCGATAAAAATCCTCCACACAAAACCCCATAAGGCAAAAGTTTAATCTCCTGTTTTTGACAATATTCAATCATCTGATTTACGGGGCGACGATCTACCAAAGAAAACTGAACTTGATTAGAAACAATCTTAATCCCATTCTCAACAATAATTTTTAAATGTTCAGTATCAAAGTTAGTTAAAGCCAGATGTTTGATCTTCCCTTCAGTTTGCAATTGGCTCATGTGTTGTAGCGCGTCTAAATAACTTTTATCGCGGTAATCCCACCAATGAAACTGTAATAAATCGAGGCTGTCTACTCCCATACGTTGACGAGAGATATCAATATTTTTTTCAACAACAGATCGGGTCATTTTACCGGGTCGAGGCACCCATTTTGTAAAGGCTTGTAGGTTAGATAAAGCATCTTCACCCCGTTGATGAAGCAGTTGTTTGCGAAACTCCCCAATAAAATCTTCAGCCGGGCCATAATGATCCGCCAGATCCCAAGTTGTATACCCAGCATCGAGATACTGAAACATACTATCAATCGCCGATGAGGGGTTAATGCGTCCGTGAGAACCTGAAACTTGCCACATCCCATTTAAAATGCGACAGATGTTTAAATCATCCGTAAATTGATAGCGACTAGAGGACGATAGGATCATGTTCGTTTGTGATGTCAAAAACACACTCTCTAGTTTAAGGAAAAATTGTCCCTAAATTTCAGGGGAAGTCGGGAGATGAAAAAAATGGGTCACGGGTTACCTTAAAGACTGTTTCCCAAGATACAGTTAGCTAGCATACAATGATTAAATCGACTTAAAGCGAGTTCGAGGCTACATCAACGGATATCAACGACCTCGGAAGCTAAATCGAGAGTCACCAGACTTCTAGGAGTCTGATCAACGTTGCAATAATTCTTTACAATTGTTAAAAGTAATATGTATAACTCAAGTCTATGATCCCAATCCAACCGCAAACTTGAGCTAAGGATATTATCAAACCCACTAAAATAATAGATGATGTCCACTAAAAGCCCTATAGAGTCTCGAAAACCAATAATAGATCAACCATCGATAGACCCAATACAACAAGAGGAGAGTGGACGCTCTGTGTTCCAACGCTTAAAACAAGACTTCAAAAATGACCTAATCGCAGGTTTATTAGTCGTTATCCCCCTGGCAACGACTATCTGGTTAACAATTACCATCGCCAGTTCGGTGATCGAGTTTTTGACGCGAATTCCTAAACAGGTCAATCCCTTTGATGGGCTGCATCCAATTTTAGTCAATTTACTCAATGTCGTTGTTGGATTAGCTGTTCCTCTACTCGGAATTTTGTTTATTGGGTTAATGGCCCGTAATATTGTCGGTCGGTGGTTACTCGATTTTGGAGAACAGGTACTCCAAGCAATACCGCTAGCGGGTTCAGTCTACAAAACCCTTAAACAACTTTTAGAAACCCTACTCAAAGACTCTAACGATAAATTTCGTCGTGTCGTACTCGTCGAATATCCCCGTCAGGGAATTTGGACACTCGCTTTTGTCACGGGGAATGTCAGTGAGGAAATCCAAACCTTGATGACTCAACAAATGATCAGCATTTTTATTCCCACAACTCCCAATCCCACGAGCGGATGGTATGCTGTTGTTCCCTGTAATGATGTGATCAACCTTTCGCTAACCGTTGAAGATGCTTTTAAAATAATCGTATCGGGAGGAATCGTTAACTCAGTCTCACCGACCAAACCCACCCAGACCCCTCCGGTCAAAGAGGAAAAACTTGAACGTTTAATCCCAAACGAGAACCGACTACAACCTGTACCATTAGATGAAGAAGGATAGATTCATTAACCCTTGAGTCTGTTTCTCCAAACTCAATTCAAAATGGAAAAATTTAAAATTCCATTCATTCTCAATTTGCTCGTTTAACACTACTATTTACTGGGGAATTCTATGCAAGCTCGTCGAAGCGCTCGTGAACTGGCTCTGTTGGGAATTAGCCAACTCCCAAGTAGCCCTGAAAAACTCGCCACTCAACAAATTCAAGATATCATGTTGGCTGTTGTCCGAACTCTGGCCAATGAAGGTCAAGAATCCTTAGAAACTGCAATGGTTGAACTGCAACGAGGAAGTGATCGGTTGGCGGGAAGTCAATTCCGAACCAACGATCTCCAAAGTGCTAGAGCGATGGTTCAAGAAGCAATAGAACTAACACAAACTGCCATTAATCGTTTGGGAATCGCGGCGGAGTTTCCCGAACTAATTCAACTGTCTCGACAAGAAGAAGTTGCGGCTTATGCTATCGAGATTTTAACAGAAATCCATGCTCGTCGTACAGAAATTGATGAAATTTTAAATCAGGCGTTGGTAGATTGGCAAATCAACCGTTTACCTCGCATTGATCGCGATATCTTAAGAATTGCGGTCACAGAATTATTGTACTTAGGAACTCAAGAGCAAGTCGCCCTCAATGAAGCGATAGAACTGGCAAAACGCTATAGCGATGAGGATAGCTATCGATTTATTAATGGTGTATTACGGCGTGTTCTTGATCAATTAAAAGCAGATGCCGTAGTGTCGAATTAGCTTTTACAGAGGGGGAGTTCTCAACTCCTTAATTTTATTTTTATTAAAGCCTGATCTTTGACCTCTTGATCTAAAATTTGAAGTGCGAATAAATTGATCGGCTTTTATTCTAAATTTTTAGACTCTATTGATGAAACTTAAAATCAGTAAAATATTAAAATGCTACTATCGCTGCGGATTGATAATTTTGCACTGGTTGATCATCTCGATCTAGAACTGGGATTAGGTTTAAATGTTTTTACCGGAGAAACTGGAGCAGGAAAGTCTATTATTCTGGATGCGATTGATGCAGTTTTAGGCGGAAAAGTAGATCGCCGGGTAATTCGTACAGGGGCTAAACGAGCAATTTTAGAAGCGACTTTTGAAGTTGAACCTCTGATCTCAAGTTGGTTAGCTGAACAAGAAATAGATCTCGTCGATGGAACACTCGCCGTCTGTTCTCGAGAAATCACATTATCTGCTGGAAAACTTCGCACTCGTTCTCGTTTAAATGGCATTTTAATCAGTCGAAAACTATTAGATGAAGTTCGCGATCGCTTTGTGGAAATCACCGCCCAAGGTCAAACGTTACAACTAAGTCAACCCGGTTTACAACGAGAATGGTTAGACCTCTATGGAGGAACGGATTTAATCGTTGCAAAACAATCCGTTGCTACTGCTTATACTCAAGCTAAACAAGCTCAAAATATCCTAGAAAATCGCCGTCAGTTTGAACAGCAACGTTTACAAAGATTGGATTTATTACAATATCAAACCCAAGAATTAGAAGCAGCAGATTTAACCGATGCGGATGAATTAGAACAACTCAAACAAGAATCAATTCGCCTCAGTCATGTCGTTGAACTGCAACAACAAAGCTATAAAATCTATCAGGGATTGTATGAAAACGATCAGGGAAAAGCCGCCTCAGATCTTCTCTCTCAAGCGGAAAAGATCTTAACCGATATGGTGGAATATGATGCTCAACTGCAACCGATTTTAGCAATGGTAGAAGATGCGTTAGCCCAAGTCATAGAAGCCGGACGACAAATTAGCAGTTATGGTGAACAACTCGAATCTGATCCGCAACGACTCCAAGAAGTAGAAGATCGCATTCAACAGCTTAAACAAATTTGTCGAAAATACGGCCAAAATCTAGCCGAAGTGATTGCTTATTACCAGAAAATACAAGCCGAACTCAAAGACTTACAAACAGGTGAACAGTCTCTTGAAGCCCTGGAAAAAGACTATCAAGAAGCAACTCAAAAGTTAGTTTTAGCTTGTCAAAATTTAACTCAACTTCGTCAAAAAACCGCTTATAAACTAGAAATTCATCTGATCAAAGAACTCAAACCCTTAGCGATGGAAAAGGTAAAATTTCAAGTCGAAATACATCCCATTGAACCCACGATCACAGGTGCCGATCAAGTCGAATTTTGCTTTAGTCCGAACCCTGGCGAACCTCTACAACCTCTCGGTGAAATTGCATCTGGTGGAGAAATGAGTCGGTTTTTGTTAGCATTAAAAGCTTGTTTTTCAGAAGTCGCAGGTTCAGGAACTTTGGTCTTTGATGAAATTGATGTCGGTGTTTCAGGACGAGTCGCCCAAGCCATTACCCAAAAGTTACATCAACTTAGTCAGCGCCATCAAGTCTTATGTGTAACTCACCAACCTATTGTTGCTGCGATGGGAGATCGTCATTTTCATGTTGAAAAAGAAGTGATTGGTGATCAGATTTCTAACGGAGGATCAGAACAAAGAACCGTTGTCCGAGTCACTCAACTCAATAATAATCAACGCCGAGAAGAATTAGCACAGTTGGCGAGTGGACGTTCCGCCCAAGAAGCGATCGCATTTGCCGAATCTTTGCTGACTCAAGCCGATTCTTTGCGGGAATTTCAGGCCAATTAATCGATCAAATGACTCAAAAAACTCCTGAAATTTAAACCCAATATAAAGATCCTGTAAAAAATCAACGAAAATCAATATTGTTTACGAAGCCTTAACTTCAAATTAACCTTTAACCGATAACTTAAATATTAGTGAATTCACGGAAGTCAATTCATTCACTTTTACAGAATGAATGCAATGATTTCAAAGGTTGAATCCCAAAAAAGCAGAGTTTGCTTTTGTGAATTGGGCTGATTAATTCTTTCTAGGTGAAGGTAAAAACAACACAATTAAGTGTATACAAATATCGAGAAAACTAGAAAATAGTTCTCGTTAAGCAGTCTTATTTTTTAGACTTTTAATCAGATTATCCCTCAAAATCACTTCCAAACCAATCAGGAAAATTTAATGGCAACAACACTCTCACCAGGCGACATCGCAATTGTTGGTTTTAATTTTGACAACCCAGATGAATTTGCCTTTACACCCTTAGTCAACCTCAGCACAGGCACAGAAATCAATTTCACCGATAACGGTTGGCAAGCTGCGGGTACTTTCAGAGCCAATGAAGGAACCTTTACTTGGACAGCATCAACAGATATTACTGCCGGAACAATTATTAATCCTGCCGTTAGTAGTGTTGCATTTTCAGCCGATGGCGATCAGATTTTAGCCTACCAAGGAACTGACAGCAACCCGAGCTTTATTTATGCGCTAAACAGTGAAGGCAACCCCGGAATATGGCAGCCAGACTCCAGCAGTTCCAATACATCCGCCCTGCCAACAGGCTTAGTAAATGGTGAAACAGCAGTCGCTTTAGATGAAATTGACAACGCCATTTATACAGGTATTACTTCTGGTACACAAGCAGAATTATTAGCTGCCATTAGCGATAATTCTAATTGGTCTGGAGATAATACCAACAGACAAACCATGCCAACAGACTCGTTTACAGTGGGTGGTAGTGGCTCGAACCTCGTCATCAATGAAGTATTGGGTAGCACCACTGGCACTGATGTCGAGTTCATCGAGTTATTTGGTGAAGCGGGAACATCCCTTGATGGTCTGAGCATTATCGTGGTAGAAAGTGATGCGGGTTCAAGCAATGGTACGATTGATAGCCAGGTCGATCTAGGCGCAGAGGATGCGATCGGCGATAACGGCTTTTTCCTAATTGGCAACACCGCAATTCTGGAGAGCAGTGTTTATGGTGTAACGCCTAATCAGGAAATTGATTCTAACTTCATCGAAAACAGCAGCTACACAATTGCCCTGGTAGAAACCAGCAGTCTGACAGGCAACAATATTTCTGGTAGCGAAGTGGTTGTCGATACCGTGGGTGTAACTGACGGTGGCGCTACAGATTCTTTCTTCTTTAACGCTCCAGTGTTAGGCCCTGATGGTTCTTTCTTACCTGCGGGTGTCCGTCGTGTAGTCGATGGTGTTGATACTGATACAGTTAATGACTGGGTTTTTGGTGATTTCAATCTTGGTTCTGACAATACCCCGACTGCTGGAACAAGTGATAATGGTGGTGGCGGTGGTATTGGTGAAACTACACTCATCAGTGCTGTTCAAGGGAGTGGCGCAGCTAGCCCTATAGTTGGTCAAACAGTCACCATTGAAGCGGTTGTTGTAGGAGACTACCAGGATGGCACTAGCGGAACCAATGGCGATTTGAATGGTTTCTTTGTTCAAGAAGAAGATAGTGATGCAGACGCAGATCCTTTAACCTCTGAAGGTCTGTTTATCTTTGATGGCACTCCAGCAGTAGACGTGAATATCGGAGACGTTGTTCAAGTCACAGGAACAGTTGGGGAAGCCTTTGGACAAACTCAACTCGCATCACCAAGTATTACAATTGTTAGTTCTACTAACCCTCTACCCACTCCTGCGACAGTTAATTTCCCCGTTACAGCAGTTGAGGAACTAGAAGCTTTTGAGGGAATGGGAATAACAATTCCTGATACCCTATTTGTCACAGAATATTTTAATCTAGATCGGTTTGGTGAAATCGTATTGTCTTCTGACGGAGCAAGTAACGAAGCCGGAACCGATGGTCGTCTGGAACAATTTACTGATTTTAATGCTCCAGATGTCGCAGGTTTTGCAGCTTATCAAGATGAAATTGCCACGCGAAGAATTGTTCTAGATGATGGTCAAACCGTTCAAAATCCCAATCCAATTATTCATGGTCGAGGTGGCAATCCCCTGAGTGCGACCAATACTCTGCGAGGGGGCGATACTGTTAACAACTTATCTGGTGTTCTCAGTTTTGGCTTCGGCGACTACCGAATTCAACCTGTTGATCCTGTTGACTTCCAACCCACCAATCCTCGTCCTGCAACACCCGAAGATGTGGGCGGAGACCTGAAGGTTGCCAGTCTCAACGTTCTCAATTTCTTCACCACTCTAGATGTATCGGGTAATCCTGGCAGTGGCCCCAATAGCCTTTCACCTCGTGGTGCCGATAACCAAGCTGAGTTTGACCGTCAGCTTGAAAAGTTGGTGACAACTCTCGAAGATATTGATGCGGATGTTGTGGGTTTAGTTGAGTTAGAGAACGAGTTTGGCGGTGATCAAAACGGTGACGGTCAGTTTGCAATTGATACATTGGTTAATGAACTTAATAACCGAGTCGGTGCCGGAACTTATGCTTATGTCGATCCGGGTGTTCCTTTTGTAGACACAGGTGATGCGATTTCCGTTGGTGCAATTTACAAAACTAACAGCGTTCAGATTGCTCCCGGAACAAGCGTAGAAATCCTCACAGATTCCGATCTACCTGCTCTCGGTTTGGGTGGTACGGTATTTGACGGAGTTGACACCAACCGCGCTCCCCTCGCTGTCAGCTTTGAAGAACTCAGCACAGGTGAAGTATTTACCCTCGCTGTTAATCACTTTAAATCTAAAGGTGGTACTGGATCGGGTGACAATGCAGATATTGGTGATGGTCAGGGCAACTTCAATGGTACTCGTCTGCGGGGTGCTGAAGCTCTAGATGCTTGGTTAAATAGTGACCCGACGGGAAGTGGAGATAGTGATTTCCTCATCGTTGGTGATTTGAATGCTTACGCCCAGGAAGACCCGATTACTTTCCTAGAAGCAGAAGGTTACACGGACTTAATCGAAGAATTTGTTGGTGATGATGCTTACTCCTTTGTGTTTGATGGTCAGTTTGGCTATCTTGACTATGGTTTAGCAAATCAATCCCTGTTGTCTCAGGTCACAGGTACAACAGAATGGCACGTTAACGCCGATGAACCGGATGCCTTTGACTACAACCTGGATTTTGGACGCGATCCCAGTCTATTCGACGGTCAAGACCCATTCCGCAATTCTGACCATGATCCTGTCATTATTGGTTTGGATCTCGAAAGTATTACCCCTGGAGAAGTTATTAATGGAACCGCAGGTCGAGATAATTTAACGGGTACTGATGGCGATGATACTATCACTGGATTCCAAGGTAAAGATACCTTACTTGGCGGAACAGGAAATGATGAATTGTTTGGCAATAACGGTTCAGATGTACTCGAAGGCGGTTTGGGAGACGATCAACTCACAGGCGGAAATGGCCCGGATCTCTTTGTGTTAGCCGCAGGTGAAGGAACCGATACCATTATCGACTTCGAGACACCCGACGAGATCGGATTATCTGGAGGGTTAAGCTTCTCTGACCTCACCTTCTCGGGTAATAATATTGTCGTGACTTCGACTTCGGAAGTGCTGGCAACCTTAGATGGTATGGATGCGACCAGTTTAACAGCAGGTGACTTTGTGAGTGTTTAAGCTGTAGTGAACTTTCCGCAGAGGAAAATCGGGTTACCAAAAATTGCCGCACACGCCCCTACCTTCAGGTAGGGGGATATAAGGCTCTTTCTAATGCTATAATAACTCTACTGGCAGGGTATTCAACCAGTTTAAAAACCCAGCATCTAATCGATGCAATGAACCTTGAAAACTTAAGGTACGGGGTTCTTGCCAGGAATGCTTTGGCCATATAAAACCTTAAAGCACCAAGTACAGAGAATCAAGCATTTTTTTCTCAAGTACGGTAGGGCATACCGAAACTATCTCTGAAATGGGATGAACGACTGGGGAGACGAACCCCTCTGGAGTAGGTTAGGAAACTAGCTTGCTGTAAGGGTTGTCAATGAATCAGTAATCCAAAGTCGTGAGGCTTGGAGAATCCCCTTTCTTTAGAAATGGGGAGTATGTCAAAAGTTAGCCCGATTTAATGATCAAAAAATGGTAATAAAATGATCTGAAATCTGGTTAATTAGTTTTCGGAAGTTATTATTATCAGTCACCAATGAAAACAGGTTAATCCCTCGCTCAATATACGTCTATTATCCACCCGGATTTCCGATGACGTTTTGTTGAGTTATCGGGATGGGGCGTATTTATTCAACTTTAGTCAGAGATAGTTTAGAGAACCCGCCCTACAGTATTTTTTTAATCTTTTTAAGAAACCCAGTAACTCTGGAAAAACTGGGTTTCTCTATCGCTATCAGGTGAACAAACTCTAGGGTTTAAATTTGCGAAATGCCAGTGTCACGTTATGTCCGCCAAACCCAAAAGAATTAGAAAGAGCCACTTCCACAGGTTGACTACGGCTAACATGAGGAACATAATCTAAATCACATTCAGGATCAGGGTTTTCTAAATTAATCGTCGGCGGAACCCGATCGTTCGCGATCGCCAGGACTGTCGCCACCGCTTCAATTCCTCCCGAACCGCCCAGTAAGTGGCCTGTCATCGATTTTGTTGAGCTAACTGCAATATTATAAGCGTGTTCACCCAGAGCCGTCTTAATAGCTGCGGTTTCTGTCGGATCATTGAGTGGTGTGCTAGTACCGTGAGCATTCACATAACTAACCATATCGGGTGTTAGCCCCCCATCTTTAAGTGCGAGAGACATCGCTCGTGCTGCCCCTGCCCCACCCGGTACGGGAGAAGTAATATGATAAGCATCGCAAGTCATCCCATAACCGACAATTTCTGCATAGATACGAGCGCCACGAGAGAGAGCATATTCAAGTTCTTCTAAAACTAAAATCCCAGACCCTTCACCCATAACAAATCCATTGCGATCGCGATCAAATGGACGACTAGCATGAGCCGGATCATCATTACGAGTAGAAAGGGTACGGGCGGCAGCAAACCCGGCAACAGACAAAGCAGTCACCGCCGCTTCTGTTCCGCCACAAATCATGGCTTGGGCGTAGCCTCGCTCGATTAAACGAAACGCATCACCGACTGCATTTGATCCAGCAGCACAAGCTGTAACGGTGCAAGTATTCGGCCCTTTTGCCCCGGTATGAATTGCAGTGAGTCCGGCTGCCATATTCGCAATCATCATCGGAATCATAAACGGACTGCACCGATCCGGGCCACGAGTCAAATTGATTTCTTGTTGATCTTCGAGAACTTTCAGGCCTCCGATTCCAGTACCGATGATCACACCAACCTGTTCTGCATTCAAGTCATCAATCACGAATCCCGCATCGGTGATCGCCTGCTTACTTGCAGCTACAGCAAATTGGGCAAAACGATCCATCCGTTTAGCTTCTTTGCGCGTGATGTAGTCACAAGGATCAAATCCTTTCACCTCGCCTGCAATGCGACAGTCGTGTCGTGAAGCATCAAATAAGGTGATCGTATCGATACCATTGCGGCCTCCCTGCAATCCTTCCCAATACTCGGCGACTGTATTTCCGAGGGGAGTAATTGCCCCCAGACCCGTTACAACAACGCGCTTGCGGTTTATCTTATCCATGATTTTTATTTCAAGCAGTTAACCACCCAAAATGCAGAACATTGGCGCTCTACAATTATTTGTTATCAGTTAGTTATTCTCAGTATTGGGGTTGGAGTTTTCTCTCAACCCTGTGGTGAGACTTTTGCAGATCAAGTCTATTGAGTCATCAAGACCAGCTTCTCCCTCTGGGATTTTTTCCCTTATTGTTCTGAGACTGTTTATTGCTTGCAGGTCACAGTTCAACCCGGAAGTCAGTCCGGTGAATTGTCAAAGCTGGTGCCGCCGAGAGCGAGTTGCTCAAAGCAAGCGTTTGTGATGCCATCCGGCTTGAAAATAGCTTAGGTAGAGGCTTTGACTTGTTTGTCAATATAATCTACTGCTGCTTGTACAGTCTCAATTTTCTCGGCTGCCTCATCGGGAATTTCAATCCCAAATTCTTCTTCCAATGCCATCACCAGTTCAACGGTATCTAGGGAATCTGCTCCTAAATCGTTGACGAAGTTGGCTTCAGGCTTGACTTCGCTGTCCTCAACTCCGAGTTGTTCGGCTGCGATTTTTTTTACTTTTTCAAAGGTATCACTCATACTTGTTATTTCCTTGGTTTGAATGCCGCGTATACCATATTATCGGAAAGCGCGATCGCTGCGTTAATGATTTCTAGGTTTTTACGATTACCCCGTCAGCTTTGTCATTCTTCATTCTTTTTTTATGCCGAGCGCGGAATTTGCAAGAGAACATGGATTGTAGGGGTGGGTTTAATCTAGATAGATGTTACCAACTCAGAGTCTATATTAACCTGCCCTGGGTTGTACCCTGTTTGGCACGATTAGGAGAACACTAGCCTCATGTCCAAATCTCAAAAATTAAGATACGCTTATTTTCCCGGATGTGTCGCTCAAGGGGCTTGTCGGGAACTTTATCAGTCTACAGCGATTTTGACTCAAACTCTTGGGATTGAATTGGTCGAACTCAAGAAAGCCTCTTGCTGTGGGTCAGGTACGTTTAAGGAAGATTCTCAACTTCTCGAAGATACGGTCAATGCTCGTAATATTGCTTTAGCTGAAGAACTAAAATTACCGTTGTTGACTCATTGCAGCACTTGTCAGGGCGTCATTGGTCGGGTTGATGAACGCCTCAAAGACTTTCAGGAAAATGATCCGGCTTCTCTAGAACAAATTAATCATTTACTCGCCAAAGAAAGCTGTTCACCCTATACCGGAACAACTGAGGTTAAACACTTACTCTGGGCGCTGGTTGCAGACTATGGTTTAGAGGAAATTCAACGTCGGGTGACGCGGAAGCTATCCGGGTTGAAATGTGCTGCGTTTTATGGCTGTTATCTGTTACGCGCTCAAACGACTCTCCCCTATGATGATCCTCATCAACCTGAGTCGATGGAAAATGTATTTCGAGCCATTGGGGCGACTCCGGTTTATTATCGCGGACGGACTCAATGTTGTGGTTGGCCGCTTTCGAGTTACGCTACTGACCAATCGTTTCAAATGGCGGGGAACCATATTACTGAAGCAATTGATTTAGGGGCTGACTGTATGGTTACGCCTTGTCCGTTGTGTCATCTCAATCTTGATTCTCGTCAACCCGAAGTCGAAAAGGTGATTGAGCGATCGCTTGGTTTGCCCATTCTACACCTTCCCCAACTCGTGGCGCTCGCACTGGGGATTGAACCGAAAAAACTGGGTTTAGACCGTCATATGGTTTCGACTCAACCTGTTTTGCAAAAGTTAGGACTTTAGACAGTGAAGCGTTAACACTCACCCGTCACCCGTGAAAACAGTGATCAGTTTCCGAGATGATTGTGAATTCCTGAACTTCTGATTTCTGACCTCACGATCTCTGATTGACCCTGCCCCTCGCCCCGAACATAATATTACGGAGTCTAAAGTTTTATCGCCTTGTGTATCTTGCGTGCTAAACACTAGGGTAAAGTGACGGAATATATACGATAATTCAGCTCTAGAACTTGTCATAAAATCTACACCGTTGTAGATTCTGTCAAACTTGAGATCCTTTGGAGAACTTATTCAATGTCTCATTCAGTCAAAATTTACGATACCTGTATTGGTTGCACTCAGTGCGTTCGGGCTTGTCCCCTAGATGTTCTTGAAATGGTTCCCTGGGACGGTTGTAAAGCGAGTCAAATCGCATCTTCTCCCCGTACAGAAGACTGTGTGGGTTGCAAGCGCTGTGAAACAGCTTGTCCGACTGACTTCCTAAGCATTCGGGTCTATCTCGGACCTGAAACGACCCGTAGTATGGGTCTGGCTTACTAAGCATCTAAAACTGACCAACAGTTCATCTGAACTTATTTTTCATCCGCCATTTCTAGGCGTGATAGTTATAGAGAGGGAGAATACACTTCCTCTCTATTTATATAAGAAGTCAAAATCTCCCCATTTCCCGATCTCCCCATCTCCCAAACAGTCATTTGTCGCGAATGTTAAGAGATCTCAAGTCATCGGTACTCCGGTGATGACCGCATTTCGCGATGAAGAAACTTGACGTTTGACCATCAAACCCGTAGCTTAAGTTAGAATCAGTCCAAACCTGATTCCTGAAATTTCCGCAGTATAGTGAACTAGGCTTATCCAAACTGAATCGAAACGGGGGAAAAAGCAACAGGGTCACGGATTCATCAATACATATTCCTGATCTATATCCCATCTGGTGCAACAATTGGCGTAAACAGAATCCGAGATGTTGTAGTTTACTCCGTTTCTTGATTTGTATCTAAATTTATTCTTCGTAGGAGTTAACAAACCCAGATGTGTGGAATTGTTGGTTATATCGGAACTCAAACCGCTACTGAAATTCTGTTGAGTGGCTTAGAAAAACTTGAATATCGGGGCTATGACTCCGCCGGACTCGCAACGGTTTCCGATGGTAAAATTCGTCAAATTCGAGCCAAAGGTAAACTCTATAACCTTCGTAACAAACTCGCCAGCACAGAAATGTTAGCGAATATCGGGATTGGTCATACTCGTTGGGCGACTCACGGAAAACCGGAAGAACGCAATGCTCACCCTCATCTTTCTCCTGATGGTAAAGTTGCGGTGGTTCAAAATGGGATTATCGAAAATTATCGTGAATTACGAGAAGAACTCAAAAGCAAAGGATATGAGTTCAAATCAGATACCGATACTGAAGTTATTCCTCATTTAATTGCTGAATATCTGTCTGAACCGTCTGCTGAGAATGCTGTTTGTTCTCCTTCTACTTTTGTTGAAGCAGTTCGATGTGTAGTGAACCGACTCAAAGGTGCTTTTGCTATTGCAGTTATTTGTGCAGATTTTCCGAATGAATTAATTGTCGCTCGTCAACAGGCACCCCTTTCTATTGGTTTAGGTCAAGGGGAATTTTTCTGTGCTTCTGATACGCCTGCTTTAGTTCCTTATACGCAAACGGTTCTGAGTTTAGAAAATGGTGAACTCGCCCGTTTAACCTATTTGGGTGTTGAGGTTTATAGCTTTGCAGGGGAACGTCTCAATAAAATGCCTCGGATTCTGGATGTGAGTCCAACTCTGGTGGAGAAACACTCCTTTAAACATTTTATGCTCAAAGAAATTCACGAGCAACCGGGAGTGGTGCGAGATTGTTTACAAGCTTATATTAATAACAATTGGGATATTGAATTTGATCCCCAAAAAACGGATCAGTTACATCCAGCAACTGTAGAGATAAACCAATCCCCGATTGAGTTGGGTTTACCTGATGAACTATTAGAAAATCTCGAACAAGTCCAGATTCTTGCTTGTGGTACCAGTTGGCACGCTAGTTTAGTCGGGAAATATTTACTCGAACAATTAGCTGATTTACCCACAACTGTAGAATATGCTTCTGAAGCGCGTTATGCACCTTCGCCGCTCAGACCCAATACACTCATTATTGGTGTAACTCAATCGGGAGAAACGGCCGATACTTTAGCGGCTTTATCGATGGAAAAGCAGCGTCGTTTAAATGCACCGACTCAGTTTAAACCTCGATTATTAGGGATTACAAATCGCACGGAAAGTTCACTCGGTCAATTAGTCCCTCATCTGATTAATACTCGTGCAGGTATTGAAATTGGGGTGGCAGCTACGAAGACGTTTACAGCCCAGGTTATTGCTTTTTATCTCTTAGCCATTGATTTGGCGTGGCGACGTAAAACGTTATCTCAATCTCGCGTCCAAGAATTGATTAAAGGCTTGCGAAAACTGCCGTCTCAAATTGAACTGATTTTAAATACTCAAGGGACTAAAATTGAGGAGTTTTCTCATCGGTTTACGGATACGAAAGACTTTATATTTTTAGGGCGAGGAATTAATTTTCCAATTGCCTTAGAAGGCGCGTTAAAACTCAAAGAAATTAGTTATATTCATGCCGAAGGTTATCCCGCTGGAGAGATGAAACACGGGCCAATCGCATTATTAGATAAAGATGTGCCTGTTGTGGCGATCGCAATGCCTGGAAGTGTGTATGAAAAGGTGATTTCTAATGCCCAAGAAGCTAAAGCCAGAGATGCCCATTTAATTGGGGTAACAGCAAAAGAAACTTTAGAAGAATCGGATGTTTTTGATGATATTTTACCTGTTCCTTTTGTCGATGAATTGTTGTCACCTATTTTAGCCGTGATTCCGTTACAACTCTTGGCTTATTATATTGCTGCTCGTCGGGGTTTAGATGTCGATCAACCTCGTAATTTAGCAAAGTCGGTAACAGTTGAATAGTTGTTATTTTAAAACTGAAAAAATAAAATTTTTGTGGGTGTTTTGATTTTTTTAATACACCCGCGAAAACTCGCTTTAGTGTTGAAAAATTGTCAGATTTGTATTAAACTTAGATCAGATATCGTTACTTCTACGTTCACTTGACCAAGTTATATAGCTGATAGATGATGTCTTCCCCTGCGTCCCGTTTCTGGATGATTGGAACGAGTGGGAGAAATGTTAGCTTATAATGCAAAACTGACGATTAATTCTTTAATGGACAAGACTCTTGTAGTCTGGGTAATTATTGGGTAAAAAGCAAGTAACTCAAACTGAGTAAAAACTTGAAATAACGTATTTACAAGGGTTTAAGGTAAGTGCGGACGAAAGGACTTGAACCTTCACACCTTACGGTACTAGAACCTAAATCTAGCGCGTCTACCAATTCCGCCACGTCCGCTGGTTGCTAGTATTCTATTATAACACAACTCAGTCCATAAGCTGCAATAAATTTGAGGGAAGATAGAAAGGGCTGAAGCCACAAGGTCTCAGGCGGAGAAATGCGATCACTTCTCATTCCGAACAAATAGATTGATGGACAGTCTACTGATGAGAGGATTAAGTCAAGGTTTTATCCGAATTGAAAACTCGCAATCCATCTCTAAAAGGTACCATCATAAAATGATTTATGAAAAACCATTGAGCTAAAATTAAATCCCTTCTACGAAAAGGATGATTTATTTATATAGTCTGTTATCTAGAGATTAAAGTATCTAGATTTAGGGGGAAATACTTAAGGATTTTCTGATGATTTCTATTAAATAGTTGGCTTTTAAAACAATTTATACAAATTTTACGAAAGCTTTACATTTATTTCTTGATAACTTTACATAAATACCTTTAATTTAGTCCTGTTAACAAGATACATTCAATTATATTGTTTAATCTTTTTGACTCGTATCCTCTCCTGATAGGAACTGTATATATGTTGCAAGTTGGCAAATCTGAGTACAGAACTTCAAGCCGAATTTGTATTCTCGGTGGTGGCTTTGCTGGATTATATACAGCCTTGTACTTAGATCGTCTATCTTGGTCTAAAGGGAAAAAGCCGGAAATTATTCTAATCGATCAAAAAGATCGCTTTCTCTTTACTCCTTTTCTCTATGAATTAATTACCGGAGAACTCCAAACCTGGGAAGTAGCTCCCTCCTTTCAAAAGTTATTGATGGATACAGATATTAAATTTCATCAAGGAACTGTAAAAGGGATTGATTTACAAGAACATCAAATTCAACTGCAAGATGGCGATCCTTTATTGTACGATTATTTAGTGTTAGCAGTTGGCAGACGAAGCTATTCTGATACCGTTTCAGGTGTCCCAACTTATACTTATGCTTTCCGAACCCTAGAAGATGCGATACGTTTGCAGGATAAACTACATATTCTTGAAAATTCTATCCAGTCTAAAATTCGAGTCGGAATTATTGGAGGTGGTGCAAATGCAGTCGAATTAGCAGGTAAATTAGTAGATCGTTTGGGAGAACGAGGGGAGATTTCCTTGATTATTCGAGGTAAAACAATTCTTAAAAACTTTTCTACATCTTGCCAAAAAGTAGCCTACCAATCGCTGATTTCTCGTGGTGTTCAAGTCAAGTTTGAAACAAAAGTGAATGCGTTAGATGAGGATTCTTTGACTCTGACACAAGGCGATCAAATCTATACTACTCCTATTGATTTAGTGATTGGAACGATGGGAACTCAAGCTAGAGAATGGCTGTATTTTCTTGAGTGTAAACATAATAGCCGAGGACAACTCCTGACTCAACCTACATTACAACTGCTTGATTATCCTGAAGTCTTTGCTTTGGGTGATTTAGCAGATATACGCAATCGCCGAGACGAACAAGTTCCCACAACCGCTCAAGCTGCATTTCAGCAAGGAAATTGTGCGGCTAAAAATCTCAAATTAGCAATTGAGAAACAGCCATTACGAGCATTCCATTATTTACATTTAGGACAAATGTTAACATTAGGAATTCACGCAGCAACTGTATCTAGTTTTGGGATTGAACTCACAGGATTTATCGCTTGTCTTAGTCGAAAATGTGTTTATATTCTTCTCAGAATGCCTACAATTTCCCATCGTTATGAAGTCGTTTGTTATCGATTAAAACACTTAGGCTTAAAAGGCTTTCAAATATTAACTCAAGAGTTAGGACAAGGACTTTCTAAATTCAGAAAAGCACTATCATTCTTTTTTTAGTTCTGTCTCTATTTAAGTATTTTTCACAAAAACAGTATTCATATAGGAAACAACAATGAAAACAGCACTCTCAATAAATCTCGAAAAAAATGCAAAGAAGCTTATCTCTCCTTTTATTCTTCTGTGTATAATTGTCCAAGCAGGGGCTGCGGTTAGATTATTTTGCTTAGGAAATATTTTTTCATTTTTACCTGCGGTTGTTAATGTAGGTTGTGATCCGGTACTTTATCCTTTTTTATCCTATGCAATGTATAGTAGTGCTAAGTATGAAGGAGAAACTGTTAAAAAGCATACGCTTATGGCTAAATTAACGGATGGAACAGAAGCAGTTTTTGACCATAAATCACTCGGAGTAAAAGATTACAAATTTAAAACCTATGCTGGTAATCTAGAAAAAGATGACAAGACATTATCGGAAGTTCTCAAAATGTATGAAGCTAAAAATGGAAAGCAAATTCAGGAACTCTTTTTAAATATTGACACTTATCAAATTACTAAAGACGGAATTGAAATTCTTCCTCAAAGTCTTACTAAAACTATATTTAAAAAATAATCTGGAGAAAAATTATGAGATTACAACATCATCAAAACTCAATTATAGCCGCATGGAACGCTTACTGGTTTGAGCCAGCTCCCCTGTTTAATCTTGCCATTTGTAGAATTATTTTTGTTAGCTTTCAACTTTTCCTAATTCTCCAACCTAACTATCTAAATGGGCTTTTTGAGCGAGCTTCATGGCCAGGAGCCGTTTATAATCCTTTACCTTTTGTTCAATTACTAACTTTACCTTTTGGCTCGAATCAACCCCCATCGGATATTTTTCTATGTATTATTTATGGGATTACAGTGGTAACAGGTGTTTTTGCCTTATTGGGTTTTAAAACAAACTGGAGTTTAATTCCGTTTTCTCTTGGCTGTCTCTGGACGCAAGAATATCTCTACTCTTTTGGGAAATATCATCATCCTGAAGCTTTAATGATGATGGCTCTATTTGTCCTTGCACTGAGTCCATGTGGTCGAGTTTTATCTGTTGATGACATTGTAAAAAGGATTAGATTTAACCACAATCAACGGAAGTTTGAAACTTTTAATATCATCAATGAAAATAGCAGTTTTTCCCGATGGCCACTACTGTTCATTCAGTGGATGTTTGCATTGGTTTATCTGAGTGCAGGACTAGCTAAACTAACGAATGATGGATTTGATTGGTTTAACGGGTACACACTACAATACTATTTACTATCGGATGGTTTGAGATGGGGAAGTGATTTGGGAGTTTGGTTAGCCCATAATCATACTATGGCTGTACTTTCTTCCTTTATGGCTGTTTGGTTTGAGGCTACTTTCTTTTTAGTGCTTATTTTTCCGAAGCTAGTCTGGATTTATATTCCTTTAGGAGCGTCTTTTCATATCGGTATTTATTTAGCCCAGAGAGCGCCTTTCTTCCAGTTTATTGCTCTTTATGCAGTGTTTATTCCTTGGGCTTCTATTGTTCAAAACTTCACTACTCGTCCCTGGTCTTCGACTTCAAACAATAAGCCAGAAATTCTCTATGACGGTCAGTGTCCTCTCTGCATTCGTTCAATGACAGTTTTGTGTTACTTTGATTGGTTTAACTGTATTATTTACAGTGATTTAGAAAAACGTTGGCAAACTCTCGCGGAAACTCATCCTCAAATTTCATTGCAAGCTTGTTTAGAGGAAATGCACTTGATTTTACCGAATGGATCGGTCAGAAAAGGATTTTTTGCCTTTCGAGAAATTTTGCGGTATATTCCAATATTGTCGCCGTTACGACTGTTTCTCTATCTTCCCGGTTCATCGACTTTTGGCCCTAAAATTTATACATTTGTCGCCTCTCGAAGACAACGTTTTAGTCAATGCAGTTTTGAAACTTGTTCGATAGATTCTCAGAAAAAATAAGCTAATTCTGATCATGGGTGTCACTGTTAGACAACTCGGCACAATGACACCTAAACTCAAAAAAATCTAAAGTCATTACAAACTCTAGACTTGATTTTCATCAGCCTGTAGTCAAACAAGATAGACAAAAAATAAGGACTGAGTAAATCACCCAGTCCCTTCAAACTACCCTCAAGTCTTTCTTGTCGATAAGGAACAAACAAACGCATTCATTCCTCTGAATTGTCACACGGAGCAATTAAGTTACACGACTATCTTTAGATAGACTTTGCAATTTTACTCTCTCTGTCGCAAGTAGGACAAAAGTGAATCCTCGTTTCGAGTCACCCGTTATTTCCATACTGGACACCTGAAAGCGGACACCTGTATTATTAAAACGTCAACGCTGTAACAGAGAAGGAAACAGTTTGTAATAGTTCTTCACTGTTGCTGTTTTCCAATAGCAGACAAGCTTTCTAAACCCTTCGCCTCAACATCGAAAGTGATCAGTGACTGAGAATGAGACAATATAATCTCGTAATTTAGTAGGATTAGATCCTGACAAAAATCAACAGCAATCTACTCAGTCTCAAGACTATGGAACAACATCAGAAGTCAACGGTCGTGATTACCGGAGCCTCCTCTGGAGTGGGTTTACAAGCCGCAAAAGCTTTGGCTAAAAAAGGCTGGTATGTGGTGATGGCTTGTCGGAATTTGGAGAAGACGGAAAAAGCGGCTCAAACGGTCGGAATCCCTGCTGACACCTATACTATCATCCCTCTCGATTTAGCCTCCTTGGAGAGTGTTCATCAGTTTGTGAAGACATTTCGCGAAAGCGGTAAGTCTCTTGATGCTTTAGTTTGTAATGCTGCGGTTTATCTTCCCCTAGAGAAGGAACCCCAACGAAGTGCAGATGGATATGAATTGAGTGTGGCGACGAATCACCTCGGACATTTTCTGCTGTGTAACCTGATGTTAGAGGATTTGAAGCATTCGGCGACTTCTGAACCTCGACTGATTATTCTCGGAACTGTTACCGCAAATCCCAAAGAATTAGGCGGAAAAATCCCGATTCCTGCACCTCCCGATTTAGGAAATATGCAAGGATTAGAAGCGGGTTTTCAGGCACCGATTTCTATGATTGATGGTAAAAAGTTCAAATCGGGTAAAGCCTACAAAGACAGCAAACTTTGTAATGTTTTAACCATGCGGGAGTTACATCGTCGCTATCACGAATCAACGGGAATTGTGTTTAGTTCTCTGTATCCCGGTTGTGTCGCCACAACAGCTTTGTTTAGAAATCATTATCCTCTGTTTCAAAAGATTTTTCCTTGGTTCCAAAAAAATATTACAGGCGGATATGTCTCGGAAGAACTCGCCGGGGAACGGGTGGCGATGGTTGTGGCTGAACCAGAATATAATACATCTGGTGTGTATTGGAGTTGGGGAAATCGACAAAAAGAAGGTCGTAAATCTTTTATGCAAGAAGTTTCTAATGAAGCCCTCGATGACAATAAAGCTGAGAAGTTGTGGAAATTGAGTGCTAAATTAGTCGGAATGGCATAATTTCTGTACCTGGAGTTGAGTTAAAAGTGCTTATAGTGTTCGCATTTTTTTCTCTGTTTTATAGTTTGATTATGTTTAAGATCGTGTTTTGAATGACACTAATTTTTGCTGAAGTTTCAGTGGCTCAGGTTGAATTCCTTGAGCCTTTTTTGTCTTCCAACTTTCCCGAGTTACCACTGTCTGAAAGATTGTAAATTTTGATTGCTGAACCCATTGCCAATCGATCATTTGAGACTCTTGATCAGCTTTCTAGAACAAATAACAAGAATCCCGATAAGAGATTGAAACGGGGCAATAATCCCCTAAAATAGAATGCAAACCTTGATAAACTCAGAGAAATGAATTCCCCCTCTCTCCGAACATTAGGTATTCCTCCCAACGCTTGGAGTGTCAATGATGCGATCGCCGATTTGACTCGTCCTGGGGTTGAACCTCAACCGATCACCCTCGCCACTGAAACCAAAACCCTACGACTAGATCTGGCCAAAACTGCTATTTTAGTCATTGATATGCAGAATGATTTCTGTCATCCTGACGGTTGGTTAGCCTATATTGGGGTCGATGTGACACCAGCCCGTCAACCCATTGAACCCTTGCAGAACCTTCTCCCTGTGTTGCGATCAGCAAATGTTCCGGTGATTTGGGTTAACTGGGGAAATCGGCCTGATTTACTCAATCTAAGTCCAGCCACACTTCATATTTATAATCCTACAGGCGAAGGAGTCGGTTTGGGTGATCGATTACCGAAGAATAATTCACCTGTTTTAGAAGCGGGAAGTTGGGCGGCTTCAGTCATTGATGAACTCGAAGACAAACCCCAAGATATTCGGGTGGATAAATACCGCATGAGTGGGTTTTGGGATACACCACTTGATAGTATTTTACGAAATTTAGGTAAAACTACGTTGCTTTTTGCCGGAGTAAATGCCGATCAATGTGTGATGACGACGTTGCAAGATGCTAACTTTTTGGGCTATGACTGTATTTTAGTTAAAGATTGTACTGCAACGACTTCACCTGAATATTGTTGGCAAGCAACGCTTTATAATGTTAAAGAATGTTTTGGTTTTGTTTGTGACTCAGAAGGAATTTCACAAGCAATTGCCCAACTTTAAACCTTTTAATTCTCTAAAATCTATAAAAGAATGCAGCAGATTTTAGATTCCCGGAATTCCCCTTTAAAAGCAGGGCTGTTTCATTCTCAGTCATCCGTTCACCGAGTTAAAAATTGCCGAGGTTGATGGGGTGATCGGGTGATGGGGGTGGTGGGGAGAGGTCTTTTTGGAGATGAAAAATCACTTTTTATTAATAAAAATCCTCCCTACCTCCCTACCGACCGTCCTCCCCATCTCCCCACAAATTAAGTTTTAGGGCAACGCGCACAGCCCTACCTTTAAAGGGGGAATTTAAACTTAAAAGGTTGTACTTAAGTAGACTGAAAACCGTTATGATTATTATTTCTTTTTCCCACAGAGTTTAGGAAATAAACCCAGAAACAATAAAGTAACTAAAGTGGAAGGTTCAGGAATTTCTTGGGCGACTTCAAGTTCCGTGTCGATCAATTCATTAGTTGCGATTAAGTTTCTCCCATTGTCAAAATCATCAGCCAGCCCAGATGTAATACTCTTGAGATCAAGATCAACATCAGACATCGTATTGCTGTCTAAAGTGAATTCCATCTGGGTGACAACAGGTTGATCAAATTTCATGTCTTCATCATTAAAAAAAGTCGCAGCCTGGGCAGGTGTCCAGGGGATAGAGAAAACTAAAGCCCCCGGTAATACAATGTACCACGGTTTGAAAATTTTCATCAATAATATCCTAACTCTAAAAAATCTTGGGAATTCAGATGAAGGCTATAGTTGTGTATCTTAGCTTATACAGTTCTGTATGTTAAGTGACAGTCTATAAATTTTACATGAGCTACTTTTTTGTGAAGCAAATTTAGGTGAATATAAAATATCGGTAAAATCAGTCCCTTTTTAATCACAATACTCAAAAAATTCATTAAGCTAAAAGGATCGATTCAGCCCAATAATCAAGAGAACTTCCCTCAAGCCCTAAAACCGGAAATAAAATTGTTAGAATGATTCCAAAAGTTAACGTGATTTTCAATTGTTCTTTCAACGATTAACGTTTCAGGAATATTTCCAGCGATATATTTCTCTAGGAAAACAAAAACAAACCAGATTTTCATCAAAAACCTGGCAATTTAAACAAAATTTTTTTTATTAAATTAACGAATAACTAACTTATTCTCCGGCTGACCAAGCTTTCATAAAGTCTGGATAAAGCGTCAGTCCACCATCAGCATACAGAGTTTGACCTGTAATATAAGCCGCATCATCAGAAGCCAAAAAAGCTGTAATTGCAGCCATTTCTTCTGACGTTCCTACTCGCCCCATCGGAATATGCTGTTCAACTTCTTTTCTTTTTTCCTCGTCTTCTGTCCAAGAATTAATCGGTGTTGCTGTAGCGCCCGGTGCAATAGAATTAACTCGAATTCCTTTTCTAGCATATTCTAAAGCCAAAGTTTTAGTCAGATTTCCCATTCCTCCTTTACTAATCGAATAACTCGCATATTCCGGTCGAGGAATGATTTCATGAACACTAGAAATATTGATAATGACACCTCCATTATTTTGTTTTAAAAACTGTTTAATCGCTTCGCGAGAACACAAAAAAGCCCCTCGCAAGTTGACCGAAATCACTTGATCAAAGTTCTCCGTTTTGACTTGATCAGAAGCTTCAGCAATTTGCATTCCAGCATTATTAACTAAAATATCTAAGCTGCCTAATTTTTCGACAACTTCTTCACACATCCTGATAATATCTTGCTCATTAGAAACATCTCCCTCAACCGGGAAATCTTGACCCCCACAACCCCGAATTTGATTGCAAACTTGATCAATCATTTCCTCTGTATCTTCTGCTTTTTCAGGATTTCCTCGGTAATTAATCGCGACATTTGCACCTTCTTGAGCAAAGCGAACTGCAATGGCTTGTCCAATTCCAGAAGTCGCTCCAGTGATTAATACATTTTTTCCTTTCAACCCTTTCATTATAGCTTTTTTCTCCTAATCTTTTCAAGTTTTATTCAACTAAAATCCCAGGAATAAACCTGGGAAATTAAATCAAGTCATTAGTTCAGACTCAAACCTGTTTTGGGTTAATTTTACTGTCCGAAGAAATCTTTAACCGCATCAACGACATTATCAGATGCTTTTTCTAAATCAGAGCCAGCTTCACTGCTTTGACGTTGAAGATCGCCCATATTTTCCTGTGCTTTTCCTTGAGCTTGTTTGAGTGAACCTTCGGCTTTGGCTTGAGCTTCTTTCATATTTTGTTCTGCTGTTCCCATACCCTGACGCGCCATTCCTTCAACTTTATTTGTTGTCCCTTCTCCGAGGACATCATCAACCATGGAAGAATTTGTGGCTAAGATGGAAGAACTACTGTTTAAATTGACGGCGTTAACAGGTAAAAATGAAGCGGTCATTAAACCTGAGCAAAACACAGCTAGTGATACAAATACTAACAATTTTGAAAACAATTTACGAGCAAATTGCATAATTTAATCTCCTTTGTTGATTAAGTAACAGTTTCAGTATTAATCGTTGATTTTTTAACTCAACGTTTCACTTCCAAGAATAAACGAGTTTAGGATCACTTGACCTCACCCTTTAGAAAGAACTAAACCGGATAAATTTGGACATTTTTAATAAATTTTATGGGTTTTAATCTATCTTTAGATAGAGCGATCATCGGCGGTTATTTTGATAGAATTTAGTCAGGTAGACAGAATACTCAAAAACTACCTAAAACCAGGAGATTTTAACCATGAGTTTAGAAAATCGTGCCAAAGCAACAGCTAAAAATCTAGAAGGGAAAGCTCAAGAAGCGATGGGAGAGTTTACCGGAGATCCCCAGGACAAAGCAGAAGGAAAAGCCAAGCAAACTGAGGCGGAAGTTGAACAGACAGTAGAAAATCTCAAAGATGAAATCAAGAAGGCAATTGACTAATTGATAAATTAACTTAAAAATGAGAAAGGAGCTAATCTAGATTAGATCCTTTTTTATATTTTCAACACGGATGGAACGTTTTTTACTCAAATCAGGATTTTATTTAATCTCAGTATCAGAAATTACAGAAAAGACTTCTCTATTCAAAATATTAATTCAAAATAATCAAAGTCTTTGGATTTATACTTTAAAAAATTTAATAAGTATAGATACTTATTCAGTCTTCTAATTTCTGTCCTGAAGATCAGATTGATTCAGCTTATACCGAGAAATTCACGAGTTTGTGTTTAATTTTTTTAAGCTTCCCAACCGTTTGTATCAAATGTTGAAATAATGTTTAAATTTTTTTGGAGATAGTGTATAATACAACAAGTTTGCACTAGCTTATGCAACCCTCTCCTGAGCCTTACGCCAGCAGAAGGGAGCTGACCTAGAGCAAGCCTCGCGAACCAGTCCGAGAGCAGTGCCTTTTAGCCACTTGGGGGTATGCTTCGTATTCCCTTGCAGATGGACGATACTGAGTATGACTACAAAATCTCTAACGAGTTTAGCTCACCAGTCGGTTAAAAGGAAGCCCTATGTTTTAGCAGTCGATGATAATCAAGACAATTTAATTCTAATCGGTTGTGTCTTAGAAAATCTGGGGTATCCTTATTTAAGCGCAGGTAGTTCTCAAGAAGCTCTGTCCCTTTTGCAACATTATCAACCTAAACTGATCTTACTCGATATTGTTTTACCCGATATTGATGGTTTACAGCTTCTCCGTCAAATTCGAGGCGATCAACGAATTCACCAAACCACAATAGTTGCTGTCACGGGGTTAGCTTTAGGACAAGATAGACAACGTTTGTTAGCAGCAGGTTTTGATGATTACCTCAGTAAACCTTATCTACTCAGCGATTTAGAAGCTTTAGTTTGCCGTTATTTGACCCAATCTAATTGTAATTTGAGTCATCTGAGATGTTCAAGTCAGATCTGCGACACTGAAATTCAAAAATAACGATAGCACCAGTCCGACTGGTATCAATCGTAGTATCACACAGGAAGTCAATAACCGTTACATTCAGAGTTTGTTCAATCAAATCTTGAATTTTAGGTTGAATCATTCGATCAAATACGGATCGAACTTGACTAACTAAACGGAGATGATTATTTTGGTTCAACAAGTTTTCTGGGGGAGTAATCACTCCCTCTAAAACAAAAATTAGAATCCGATCAAAAATACGGCAACTAATTTGGCTAAGTTCCTGCTCTAATTGTTGAACGTAGATATGTTGAATTTGTTCACAAATCAGTTCTTCAGCATTGGCTAAATTGGTTTGTTTCATTATAGAGTTTCTCTAGTAATGTCATCATCAATTCCATCCAGAAGAACTCAGAAACCTAACTTCCATTGTTTGCTTTATGCTTAGGAATCGCTTCCGGATTACGAACTTGAGGAGATTGGGCTAATATTACAATAATACCTAGACGACCTGTTTCCAGCTTCGCTTCACTCAAAATATCGATCGCCTCAACCCCTAAAATCTCTTGAATCAACGCTTTGAGTTTAGGTTGAGTAGCATCTTTGAGTCCCGCTCGGACTTCTTCAGCTAAATCTTCCTGTCCGACTTCTGCTAACCGTTTTTCAGCAGGTGTAATCGAATTTTCGACGATAACAGCTAATTTACAGTCAAAGAGTTGACAAGTCACCTTGCTGGGTTGATGTCCTAGCTCTTGACGATATAAAGCTTGAATCTGCTGAGAAAGATGGCGTTCCAGTTGTCCCCGAGTCGGATAATTCATCAGTTTCCTCCAAAACACTTAGACTACCGCTCATAAGTCAATCAAGCTGAACTTCTGAGTTATTCAACAGTAGTGTAAACTTAGTCGCGATTAACGATCACAATTGAAACAAAACTAATATTAGCTTAAACTGAGACGGAGAGACTAACATGATTCTTGGGATGGATTTATACTCTGCCTAAGTCTTCCTCAAATTTGTCAATGGGGAGAATTGGGGAGATGGGAGGTAAAAACAGATTGATCTGATGACTTCTTTTAGCTCACTAAGCCCGAACGTAAAGCCCGAACCGCAGCTTGAGTGCGATCTTCGACACACAACTTATTCAAAATGCTGCGAACATGAGTTTTCACCGTTCCGACAGTAACGTAGAGCTTTTCAGAGATTTCAGCGTTGCTACATCCACCCACAATCAACTCTAGCACCTCCAATTCTCGCTCCGTCAACGGATAAGTATCGAGAAGCTGTTGAACATCAGATTGAGCCGAATCAATCTTAACCATCTGTTTCAAATCTTCGCTGTCGCTGGTGATTGGATCAACCGCAGTTGCAGAATTCTCTGACTCTGAGGTTCGGGCTTGCTTGAGAACAATACGAGCAATATTCGGATCGATCCAAGCATTACCCTCATAGGTAGATCGGATCGCCTGTACCAGTGTGTCTAAACTCGCATCCTTCAAACTATAGGAGTCAGCGCCCGCAGCAAAAGCCGCTAGAACCGAATTTTCCTCCTCGTGCATGGTTAAAATCAGAACCTTACTGCGATCGCCAGGTTCCAGATTCGCCTGAATTTTTCGCAACTGTTGCGTCAACTCTATACCATCAATATCCGGTAAACCAATATCAATAATACCCACATCTGGCTGCATCGTTCGCAACATTTCTAAGCCTTTGCGACCATTTTCAGCATCACCAACAACTTCTATATCATCAACCTGCTTGAGAGCCGCGACCAAACCAACACGACTCAAGTTATGATCTTCAACGAGAACAACACGGATTTTACTCATTCTAAAATTGCCTATAGGATAGAGGAAATATTAGCGATTTTAATATATCCTCATAAGACTAACCTAAAAAACCTCACTTAGTCTATCTGTCAATAGTCTTATCAAAAACTGACCGAAAGACAGATTGACAATTTATGCTGTAGAAGACCACTATATATGCTAACAGAAAGTTTACTCGCTACAACAGCGTTCATGCCTCATGGCAGTTGCTATCTCTGGAAACCTGGATTAGTAGGATTGCATTTGGTCAGTAACGCCATTATTGCACTGTCTTACTTTTCTATTCCGATCGGGCTGGTATACCTTGTTCGCAAGCGAGAGGATATTCCGTTTAACTGGATAATTCTGTTGTTTGCTGGCTTTATCATCTCTTGCGGTTGTGGTCATCTCTTTGATATTTGGACACTGTGGCATCCAAATTATTGGATCTCAGGCTTTATTCGAGCCTTCACAGCAATAGTGTCTTTGATGAGCGCGATCGCTTTAACAATGTTAATGCCTGCAATTTTAACGTTTCCGAGTCCTAAACAGATGGAACAGTCAATGCGCTTACTCCAGCAAGAAATTGAAGAACGTAAGCAAATTGAGATTGAGCTTAAAAAAAGCGAAGAACGTTGGCAACTCGCCTTAAAAGGTACCGGAGACGGGATTTTTGACTGGGAGATTTCCACCGGAGAATTATTCATGTCTGCTCAGTTGAAAGCCGATCTGGGCTACAAGGATCACGAATTAGAAAGTAACTTTGAAGCTTGGCGTTCTCGTATCCACCCCGACGATCGAGATCGCGTTCTAGACACTGTACAAAAGCATCTGGATGGAAAAACCAAAAAATATACAGAAGAATACCGTCTTCGTTGTGCAGATGGCAGCTATAAGTGGATTTTAGCCCGAGGCCTTGCTCAGAGAAACGAACAGGGTAAACCGATGCGTATGGTCGGTTCTCAACAAGATATTAGCGATCGCAAACGTGCCGAAGACGCTCTCACCGAAAGTGAAGCCCGTTATCGGTTACTGGCAGAAAATGCCAAAGACATGATTTCGACTCATACCTGCGAAGGGGTATTTCTCTACGTCTCCCCCGCTAGTCGCCATCTCCTCGGCTATGAACCGGATCAACTTCTCGGACGTTCTCTCTACGAATTCTTTCATCCCACTGATGTAGCCGCTTGGCAAAGAACTTATACCGTTGTCGGTCAGTTACCCGATGAATACACCACAACTTACCGAGTTCGTCGTCGCGATGGTGATTATGTCTGGTTTGAAACCACCAGTCGCGCCATTTCTTCGAGTTCATCGACAGCAGAACCGATTATTTTATGTATTTCCCGAGATATTACCCTGCGTAAACAAGCCGAAGAAGAAATTGCTCGGTTTAACGATGAACTCGAACAGCGAGTCCAAGAACGAACCGCACAGTTAGAAGTGCTAAACGAACTCAAAGACGAGTTACTCGAACGAGAACGAGTTGCCCGCACCCAAGCCGAAGCCGCCCAAGCCAAAATTAAAATCTATGAAGATATTGTCGAGAATATTCCCATCGGTATGACGGTCTGGCATCTCGAGGATCTTGAAGATCTTCAGAGTTTTAGCTTAGTGAGTTCTAATCCCGCAGCATCGGATTTATTGGGAGTTCAACTCAACTCGGAAGTGGGTAAAAAAATGGTTGAGTGTTTCCCCAAAATACCTGAAACCAACATTTCTTTGTTGCAAGCTTACGCCCAGGTGATTCGTCATCAACAGCCCTGTGCATTTAGTGAAGTGCGTTATGGAGATCGGCGAGTTAATCAGAGTTTATTTGCAGTTAAAGCTTTTCCCTTACCCAATCAACGTTTAGGGGTCGCTTTTGAAGATATTACAACCCGGAAACGCATCGAAAAAGCCTTATCTGAGAGTGAACGGTTGTATCGATCTGTTCTCAATAGTGTCCAAGAAGTGATCTTTCAAACCGACATTGAAGGTCGTTTGGTTTTCTTGAGTCCGGCTTGGACATTTATCACCGAATATTCTGTTTCTGAAAGTCTAGATTCTCCATTACTGAACTACATTTACGCTGAAGAAGATCAACAATATTGTACTGAACAATTTCGACGACTGATGGAGACTGAGCAAGATAATTTTATCTTTGAATTTCGCTCACTCAAAAAAACCGGGGATTTTTGTTGGTTAGAGATCGATGCTCAACTCAACCGCAATACAGATAACAAAGTGATCGGAGTTTGGGGAACGATTAATGATGTCACCAAACGTAAACAAACAGAAGCCATCTTGCAAGCTAGAGCCGATGAACTGTTTCAACTCAATGGGATTTTGCTCGCAACAACCGGACAACTCGAAAAGCGTAATCAAGAACTCGATCAATTTGCTTACGTTGCTTCTCACGACTTGAAAGCGCCCCTGAGAGCAATTGCAAATTTGTCAGAATGGATCGAGGAAGATCTTGAAGATAAACTTGATGATGAGACTCGTCATCAGATGAGTTTATTGCGGGGGCGGGTGCATCGGATGGAAAACCTGATTAATGGTCTTTTACAATATTCTCGGGTTGGGCGAATGCAAGTTAAATCTGAATCTGTTCAAGTTAGAGAACTTCTCGAAGAAATCATTGACTCACTCGATCCCCCGTCAACGTTCACCATTGAAATAGAGGGAGAAATGCCCACTTTAAAAACTCAGCGTTTATCCTTACAACAAGTGTTCAGCAACTTGATTAGTAATGCTATTAAGCATCACGATCGCCCCGATGGAATGGTTAAAGTTTCTAGCCGAGATCGAGGGAATTTTTATGAGTTTTCAGTGACAGATGATGGCCCTGGAATTGCACCTCAATATCGAGATAAGGTGTTTACTATTTTTCAAACCCTAAAAGCTCGTGATGAAGCTGAAAATACCGGGATTGGTTTGTCAATTGTCAAGAAGATTATTGAAGCTCTAGGCGGAACCATTGAACTCGAATCTCAACTCGATCAAGGAGCAACATTCCGTTTTAACTGGCCAAAATAAATTAAAAATGTTAACCTGCGATCGCGATCTGGCTTCAATCTCTGTCTAGAGAAAATGTATCATGGATGTCTTCTCGTTTAATGTTATCTACCTTAAGATAGAGAAGCCAAAAATGATAAATTCTTCCTAGAGATGAGGTTTATTATTAAAGCTTTGTTTATAATCTCGATTAGGTAGATGTATGCAAAGTTAGTTTAAGATGAGCATATCGCAGGATAGATCAATCATTAGCGAGCTGTGAGGAAAAACTCAATTATGGAGGAAAAAGTTATTAATATTCTGCTTGTCGAAGATGATGAGGTTGATGTAATGAATGTCAAACGGGCGTTTAAAAAGAGTAATATTTATAATCCGCTTTTTATCGCCGGAAATGGATTAGAAGCCTTAGAAATGCTCCGATCTTCTCCTGGAAAACCTCCCCAGGTTCCAGACAGTCGCCGACTAATCTTACTAGACTTAAATATGCCAAAAATGGGAGGTTTGGAATTTTTAAGTGAATTACGTTCTGATCCTGAACTGAAAGCAACACCTGTAATTGTGTTAACTACTTCTGACGAGGATCGAGATTTGGTAGAAGCCTATAACTTGAATATCGCAGGTTATATTCTCAAGCCTGTAACGTTTTCCAAATTTGCATCAGTGATTACCACCTTAAATCAATACTGGACTCTGTGCGAATTTCCCTAATCACTATAAATTTGATAGTGATAAGTTTAAGCTCTAAAAAATATAGACTGCGATCAATGAATTTTAGTAAAAAAAAGATTAGAATAGTAAAGCTAGCTCTAGAGCAAAAATTTATTAAAATTGTCTCTCAATTGGCTAGAGAAAATGTTTGCTTTTTTAATGATCTGACAGGGATAGTTATTTTATTTAATCCAACATCCCTTACCCAAATAACTTTTGTAGACGGAAGGAGATGGAAGAACTATTAAGTATTCTTATTGTTGATGATGATGAAGTCGATCGAATGGCTGTTCAGCGATCGCTTCGGAAAGTTGGTGTCAAACTAGAAGTAACCGAAGCACAAGATTGTGACAGTGCGATTACTCTCCTCAAAAAGAATACTTTTGATTGTGTCTTTCTAGATTTTCGTCTACCGGATCGAGATGGTCTTGACCTCGTTAAACAAGTCCGTTCTCTCAATATTAAAGTACCCTTGATTGTATTGACAGGTCAAGGAGATGAACAAATTGCTGTTGATTTAATGAAAGCTGGTGCATCCGATTATCTCTCCAAATCTTGGGTTTCGCCGGAAAGATTATGGCAAGTTCTCCGAAATGCAATTCGGGTTCATCAAGCGGAAATGGAAGCAGAACTCGCCAATAAACGCCTTTGGGAAAGTAATGAACTCTTACGACGCAAAAATCGCGAACTTGAACGACAACGTAAACAAATCGAACGCCAAAATCGTAAACTCGCTGAAGCTTCTCGCCTCAAATCTCAATTTCTCGCTACAATGTCTCACGAACTTCGCACTCCGATGAATGCAATTATGGGGTTTTCTCAACTTTTGTTGCGTCAATATCCCGATCCGCTTGTGCCTCAACAATTGGATATGGTACAACGCATCTTCAATAATGCTCAACATCTACTGACGATGTTGAATGAAGTGCTAGATTTTTCCAAAATTGAAGCTGGTCATTTTCAGCTAGAACCCACAGAATTTAATCTCGCTCAATTTGTCGAATTAACCACCCAAGAACTGCGATCATTAGCCGTCGAGAAACAGTTAACTTTAGAAGTGAATATCAATCTCGAAGAACCGATGATTATCAATGATCAAAATTCGATTCGACAAGTTTTAGTCAATCTAATTTCTAATGCGATTAAATTCACAGACTCAGGAGGAGTTTGGATTAATGTTCAAGAACAAGCAAATGATCAATTGATAATTGCAGTTAAAGATACTGGAGTTGGGATCGCCTCCGATCACTTACAAGAAATTTTTGAGGCTTTTCGACAAATCAATCAAACGAATACTCGGAAACATTATGGTACAGGTTTAGGATTGGCAATTGTAGATTCTTTGGTAAAATTGATGCACGGTCAAGTCACCGTAGAGAGTCAGCTAGGGTGCGGCTCTATTTTTCAGGTTGAATTTCCGCGCTATTTGAAATATAATTAGATTGATATAAAAACCATTTTTTTGATAAAACTCTTTATTATTATAAAATAAATATGTCTAGTATCACCGGAGCAAAAACCAACTATATTTTAGCAGTCGATGATCTGCCAGATAACCTTTTTTTGTTAAAATTAGCCCTAGAACAAGAAGGACACAATGTTGTCTTAGTTGAAGACGGAAAAACCGCTTTAGAACAGATCGAAGCCTCACCTCCAAATTTAGTGCTGCTGGATGTTATGATGCCTGAAATGGATGGCTATGAGGTGACAAAGCGAATTCGGAGTAATCCTAAATATCCTTATATTCCGATTCTGCTAATTACCGCCCATGAACAATCTAGCGTCGTTGAAGGTTTAGATGCCGGGGCGGATGATTTTATTCGTAAACCTGTTCAAATCGATGAACTTCAAGCCCGAGTGCGATCGCTATTACGCCTCAAACAAAGTATTGATCAACGGGAAAACTTTGTCCGCTGTTTGACTCACGATTTAAGAACTCCTTTAGTAGCCGCAGATAGAGTGTTAAATCTCATCCAGCAAGGAATATTTGGAGAAATGAATTCCTCTATGAGTGAAGCCGTTACTAGCATGATTGGCAGTAATAAAAACTTGCTTGATATGTTGAATACACTTCTGGCTGTTTATGCCTATGATATTGGCCGAAAAACACTTAGTTTTATTCCGTTTGATTTACACGCTCTCCTGAAAGAAATTATCGCTGAATTGATGCCTTTAGTTGAGGACAAAGAGCTTAAAATCAAGTTAAATATACCCACTAAACCGACAACAAAAGAACTGGTAGGAGATCGTTTAGAACTGCGTCGAGTCTTTACAAATTTAATTGCCAATGCAATTAAATTTACCGATCAAGGAATAGTCGAAGTTAATTTAAGTTTAGTTCATAAATCTAAGTCTAATACTACTTCAAATTGGATTAAAATAGAAGTCAAAGACACGGGAATTGGCATCTCTGTAGAAGACCAAGCTACTTTATTTGAAGCTTTTCATCAAGGGAATCATAAACGATCAGGAAGTGGTTTAGGCTTGCACCTCTGTCGGCAAATTGTCCACGCTCATCAAGGGACAATCACGGTTGAATCTCAATTGAATCAAGGAACTGTGTTTACCGTTTGTTTACCTTCTAATGACAATAAAAAGGAATCGGATCGGTGATGAAGACCCCAGCAATACAGGCTTTTGAATGGGTTCTTAACATAGAGACAAAAATACTTTGTAAGGTAAGTTACAGTTGTTGAGAGAGAGGGAATGTTAGTCTAAAAGTGGAGTAATTTAAAAGATCATTTTATCTTTATAATCTCCAAATATCTTTAGATTTATAGAGTTGTTAGGGTACAAGGCTTGCGACCTGTATAGGTGTTTAGCTCAGGCGCAAATTGCTTTAGAATTACGAAAGGTAAACCACCATGAAGATTGCTCAAGGGATTTTCTGGGGTGTGGTGATGGGGGTCAACTTTTTCTCTCTTATACCGAGAGGAATCGCAGAAGAAGTTCAGCGACTTGATGCCTATCAACAGCCCTCTGTGTCCGCATCAGATTTAGAAGGGAAAGGCTTAGATATGGGTATAAAACCCTCTAGTGCTAGTTTTCCACAGGGGGGGCCATCACTCGATAAACCGTTTGCATACGAACCCGAATATTTGAATCAAGCGGTACCGACAGCGGAAGTTATGATTGATTCCAATTCATCCTCACAAGATCAACAGGGGATAACTCTGCCCTTAACTCCCACCTTCAATTCACAAGGGGTTGGAGTGCGGGGAATACCGATTCCCATCGGAAATTAAAGCAGGTGTTGCCGGGATTGAATATCAACTCAATCCCCCGGTTCAGCCTCAAAGGGTTCCAAATACTGGGGCTAAAGCGGCTTCAGTTATAGCCCAGTGTCACAACAGAAGACGCGATCGCAGTTGATCTGTCAATCTCCAATCTTCACCACAGTAAATCCTTAAACGGGTGAGTTTTGAGGCAATTTCTGTGTCAATATAGAAAAACTGCCTGATTTAGTGCAGGTGATCAACCCCTGTGCAGTTCAGGTTGTTTGAGAGGAAATACTAGGTTAGAGTCTATGAAAGTTGGCGATCGCGTTCGCGTCAAAACATCAGTTATTGTCTATATACATCCTGAACACCGCAATCAGCCATTTGATCTCAAGGGCTTAGAGGGAGACATTGCCTCTATCATTGAAGATTGGAATGGTAGGCCAATTAGTCCCAATCTCCCGATTCAGGTCAAATTTAGCGATAAATTTAAAGTTCATTTGAAATCGGAGGAACTTGAAGTGATTGCAGAATAGACACCCATCAACAGGTGAAAGGAGAAAACAACAGACTCAGAAATCGGGGGGCGTTAGGGTCACACAGATTACCCCGCGTGGATCACTCTCCCGCGTCTCTAATTAGTCCCTCGTCCCCGCAAAAACCAACTAAAGAGATTAATATCACCTCGCATTTTTTGGAGTTCTTGTTGATGGCGTTCTGCGGTTTCAGCGTACCATTGACAATATTGTTCAAAGTCCTCGCGATATTGAACCTCTTGATAAAATTCGTGAGTAACTTGATAAGCTTGTAAAATCTCAATTTCTGATTGTTGAATATCTGTAAAACCTTGCTCCCACTGAAAGTCCATTACAGATCAAACCTCTCCTGCTAATTTCTTACTTAATTTAACATATTTAATCTCAATTCCTCGATGGCTCACAATTGCTGACTACAACCATCCTCGTAACCGATAAACGATCATTCCGATATATTCTTTTAAGGCTTGGGTAAATTGTTGTAAAGATTGAGTATCGGGTATCAGGTTTAAAATCCTTCCTTGTATCGTTGTAGAAGGCTGAAGATCCTGCTGGGAAACTAAAAAATCAGTGGGTGCAGGAATTACTTCAATGCCTTGACGCTGAAAAACTAAAAGCGATCGGGGCATATGCAGGGCAGATGTAACCAATAATACCTTTCCGGTTAAGTTATTTTCTGCTAAAATTTGACGAACATTGACTGCATTTTGATAGGTATTCAGTGAATCTGGATCTTGCAAAATAGCCGACTCCCGAACCCCCATTTCTACAGCAATTTCTTTCATATCGGCTGACTCTGGAGGTTCTTTTCCGTCCCATTGAATGCGACCTCCACTTAAAATTAACCACGGGGCTTTATCCTGTTTGTATAATAATGCCCCATACAAAATGCGATCGCCCGCTTCACCCACATCCACCCAAGGACGAGGCGGAGTCGGGGCTTTCGTTCCTCCGCCCAGTACCACAATTGCTGTTGCTTTTGGTAGTTCACCATTAGGAATATTTTGCCATTCTAGACTTCGCACTAAACTTTGAGAAACCCCACTGTTACTACTTGTCAGAAGAACCAATAATCCTAAAGCGATCGCACCTGCGGCCCAGCGAGGCTGTTTCCAGAGTAAGATCAAAGCAGCAATCATCAGCAGAGAAGTCAATCCTAAAGGATAAATAAATAAGGGCAGAAGTTTCGATAAAAATAAAAACATTGTATTAACCTCGAAGTTCTGAGTCAAAGGAATAATAAACTTAAAGTCAATTTTATCTTTAACAAGAATTACAGCACTTGAGAACCCGAAGAACTAGCTTATGTTGATTCCACTCAACAACAGGAATGTTTTAACTTAATCACTCTAAATTTGACAAAGCCTTGACTGAATCGACATAATAAAAGTTATACTTGTCTACGGAGTCATCAATGGATAATCTCGAATCTGATTCTTTACCAACTGAGGTAATTTTAACTCATCCTCGACGGTCTTTAGGAAATATTTTCTTTGATTGGACACCTCAACCGGGTCATTATCTTGATCTTCAAGGTCAAACTTATGCCGTCTTAGAACGTCGTCACCGCTATCAGTTAAAATCGGGTCGTTATCGACTGTATCAAATCTCACTTTATGTACAATCGGCTGAACGTCCCCAAGAAAGAAGCCTAGTGGATGGACGTTGGGTACTCGGTGATGCAACTTGTCGTTTTAATGCCCATTCAGAATTAGTTCGTTGTGCAGTGAATCCTGACGGGCCTTGTAGTCAATGCCGTTCTTTTGAACCGAATAATACTCAGCAATCTGATTGAAAAAATCAACTGAGGAAGTCTCTTAGAAGCTAACTTAAAACATTCAGATCAGCTTGATAATCTTCGGCTGAAACGACTCGCCATTTGGTATCTCCCTGCAACTCTAAAACCTGGTGATGATACTTTAATAAACTCAATCGATGTCCCACACTCACGTAGGTTGTTTTAGTCTCTTGTAGCTTTTGATAGAGGCGTTCTTCGTTCTTGAGATCTAAAGCACTTGTGGCTTCATCAAGAATCACATAACTGGGTTTACTGAGTAATAAACGTGCAAATGCTAAACGCTGTTGTTCTCCTAAAGACAAAACATTTGCCCAATCTAATTCAACATCAAATCCACTTACTTGTTCCGGGATATAACCCAAATTGACCAGTTCTAAAACTTCATGTAATTTCTGGTCATCTACTCCTTGTTCAGTATAGGGATATAATAATTGTTCGCGCAGCGTTCCTAAAATCATATAGGGTTTTTGCGGTAAAAACAGCATTTCCTGTAAATCTGGACGCACTAACTGTCCGGTTCCTGAACGCCATAATCCTGCAATTGCCCGTAATAAAGAACTTTTACCTGCACCACTATTTCCCATAATTAATAATCCTTGATTCGGTTGTAAAACTAAAGATAAATCTTGAACAAGGATTTTTTGATAGTTGGGAGTATTGAGGGTAATATGTTCGAGGGCTAGAGGAGAATCTATCGTTAAATCAATTCGAGGTTCTCCCGATTGAGGAGTTGTATTATCCGGTTCTAAAGCTTCTGAAAACGTAGCCAAACGGTTAATACCTGCGGCAAATGCACTCAGGGATTCAATCTGACTCACAATAATCGAAATCGCTGATAAAACTTGACTAAAAGCAAAGTTTGCTTGGGTAATATCTCCAAATCGAATCTCACCTGAAAAATAGAGCGGTGCCATAATCAACGAAGGCAAAATAATCACAATATAGCGATAACCTGTAGTAAAATAATCGACATTTCGTTGCCAGCCTATTAACAGGTTAAAGTTATCAAAAGCCTTTAAAAATCGCTGTTTAATTTGTACATTTTCTTGTTCTTCTCCTTGATAAAATGCAATAGATTCGGCATGGTCACGAACATGAATTAATCCATAGCGAAAATCAGCTTCTCGTCGGAGTTGATTGAAGTTGAGTGGAATTAACCGTCGTCCGATTAAAATAGTGATGACTGTACCAAAAACAGCATAAAAGAGCAAAAATACAGAAAGGTTTTTGGAAATCGTCCAGAGAATTCCACTAAATGAAATGATATCAATGATCGAATTGAGCAGAATGAGTAAAAAAACTAAACTCGTTCGAGTAAAGGATTTTATATCTTCGGAAACTCGTTGATCGGGGTTGTCAATTTGTCGCTGAGATTCAATTTTATAATAGGCGCGATTCTCAAAGTAGTTATTGAGAAATTTATCCGTTAACCATTTTCTCCAAAAGTTGGCTAAACGATCACGAGTGTAGCCATAGAGGGCAACAATCGGAATCCCGACAACAAAAACACCTGCATACACAAATAAAAATCGCCAAAATTCTGATTCATTTTTTTCAGAAAGAGCGGTTGTAAAGAAGTTAGAAACATAGCTAATAATTACATTTAAGCCACTCACTGACACGGATAAAAACAAAAGAATCGCTAAAAAACTCCAAGGTTGCCAGCGAAATAGTAATTTCTCCTTATAGTTAAATGCAGCGATTAAAGGGAGAATTAGCATCAAGCCAAACACCACAATCCAGGGAGACTCAATTAAACCTGTTACAGTTTCAAGTAACCCTGGGGCAATGCTATTAAAAAATTCAGGAAAGAGATACTGACTTCCTAAAGTCACTCCAGCAACGAGTATAAAAACAACAGCAAAGAGGAAAACAAGTAGCAATAATAACAATCCAAGAAACACTTTGCTGCTTCCCGGTTCCAGGGGATAGAAAAAGGGTTGGGCGATCGCTAAAAATCGCTTCCACAACTGATTATCAAATCGGTTCATTTGCTGTGCGTGTTGAAGTCTCTACAGAGTTTTGAGTATGCAAGTTTCTAGTCTGATAGTAGGTGATGACAAATACACTTGTCAAATATGTTACATAGGCTCGGGAGAGGATGAGGGGGGAAGCACTGCAAGGGTAATCAGCTTCATTAGTCCATACAAAACACTCAAAACTACAAATGTTACAGACATCACGAGTAAAGGACGGTGATTGAGGAGATTATCAACCATACTCCGCATTAAAACATCTGGATTCGTAATAATATCCCAACTATTGAATCGGTAAAAGCGTCCGAGATAAATTCCGACAGCACAAAGGGCGTGTATTGTCAATTCTGCTATCCAACGATTCTGTTTCCAACCTTGCTGATCCAACAAGTAGCGATCAAGGTAAATCAGAGAAAGCACATAGGCTTCAAACCCAATAAACATAAAGACTAGATATTGGGGAATCAAAGCTAACGAAATGATCCACACTGAATACCCTTGACGAATTTGATCGATCAAATGAATCACATCTGTGAGAACATAAGGAGCATTAGGCAGAAATAAGATAAATACCAAAACACCTAACCACCATCGCACTGACAGACGGTGAGACTGATGCTGTTGTCGGCGCTGCCAGATATCTACTCCCATCAAGGTAACTGTGATCACCAAGGCGATCAACAGATAGCGACTATCTAGGGTTTGGATCAAACGGTGAAACTGTCGCCCAACTCGATAGGCATTGGGGAGAAAACTCAAGCCCAGGAGTAACCCAATACACCAAATTAAAATCGGCGATTGGCTTCGCCAGTGCGCTCCGCGCAATCGCATTTTAGACGGTTTAGAGATCACAGATGGACAAAACAACCAGACGCTTAAAGCCAGAGGGATTAACGCTAGAAATAAATTCCACGACATCCAACCAATATTCGCGAAAATTGCTTGCCAAGCTGAGGTTATCCAGTTAATCAGTAGATCTATCATGTGATGAGTTGATCAGAAATATTATGCAATTCAAAGTGATTTTGGGGAAATCTGGGTGAGGACAACAGCAACTCAAGTTCTAATGTAGCTTAGGATTTTACAACTGACATCTGAACCCAATCTGTCGTCTCGTTGCTGAGGTATCTCTGATTTTCAATATCCGCCGTTGAATTCAATGGATATCTTCACTAAATCCGACGCTGTTTCCGGTGAGTCAATGTTTCGATCAAATCGGATTGCATGAAAATCAGTCTTAATATTTGACGGCCTGTCTTTTGACAGATTGATCAGATTTATGAGAATAGAATAATAGGATTCAATCACGATTGATGTTGTTCATCTATCTCAACAGGAGAACTCTATTGAAAAAGTTATTTGCTTTCTTTTTAGTCGCCTTTGCAGTCTTGGGCTTAGTTATTCCATCTCCCGCTTTAGCAGATGGAGATCCAGCCACTGGTAGCCAAGTCTTTGCCGCAAATTGTAACGCCTGTCACATGGGGGGAAAGAATGTTATCATGTCAAATAAAACCCTCAGTAAAGCCGACCTCGCCAAATATCTAAAAGGCTTTAATGATGATCCTCAAGCGGCGATCGCTTACCAAATTACCAAGGGTAAAAACGCGATGCCTGCTTTTAAAGGACGTTTAAGTCCTCAACAGATCGAAGATGTATCGGCTTATGTTTTTTCCAAAGCTGACAAGGGCTGGTAAATTCTTGATTAAATTCTGATTGTGATCAATGTGACGGTTCTGACTCTCTAGTTTTGTCACAATCAACTCAATCTTTAACTCGGGGTGGAACTCTTAAGCCGAAAGATAGAGTCAGAAACCGACTTCAATTCGCTTAAGTGTTGCGCCTCTTGTTCATGCTTTTTCGGACTTCTGTATGTATGAATAGACTGTACCGTGTTTTGTGCAGCCTCAGCATTGCTGTAATTTTCTGGATCGGATACTCAGTTTCTGCTTTTGCTCAAACTCCCCTAAATTCCCCATCAAAGGCAGAAAATTACCTCTCTCAAGCAATTGAACAGATTCAACAGCAACATTATTCTCAAGCCTTACAAGCACTCAACCAAGCGATCAACCTAGATAATACCTTAGTCGAGGCTTATCGCGATCGCTGTTTGATCTCGGTTCAGCTGGGCAATTACTCACAAGCCATCCAAGACTGTCTATACGCCACTCAACTGCAACCCCACAGCAACAGCAACAATACTTATCTAAATCTGGGAATAGCCTACTACAGAAGCGGTGATTTCACCCATGCGATCGCTGCTTATGATCATCTCATCGAACATCAAGCCGATGCCGTGTTAGGCTACTACAATCGGGGACTCGCTTACTCAGAACTCCAAGACTATACAAATGCGATCGCTGATTATAACCAAGCCTTAAACTACACTGCATCCTTAGAAGCCTCCCAGTTAGCAGAAATCTATATTGATCGGGGAATCGCCTATTTGATGCTCGATCAGATCCCCTATGCGATCGCCAACTTTTCTACAGCGATTCACCACGATGCCAGCAACCCCAGAGCGCATTATAATCATGCTTGTGCCTGTAGCCGTCAGGGAAATACTCACACCGCCCTGCAAGAGTTTACAGCCACACTCCACCTCAACCCCAATCATGCCCTCGCTCACTTTAATCGAGCCATGCTCAGACAGCAACAAGGGCTATATGCAGGAGCGATCGCTGATCTCAAAGCCGCCTGTCAATGCTTCACAAACCAGGGCAATCTTGCTGCCTCTCGCCACACTTTAGCCTTAATGGAAAAATTGCAACAGTGGTTACTCTCGACGGAAATTCAAACCATCGCCTAACTTTAGTTGTTTATATAGCACAATTTCGGCTCAAAATCCAGAACATTTAACTATTTTTTCAAATTAGGGAAAAAGGCAAAAATCTCACTAGAATGAAACCATTGTTCTGGTGAAATTTCGAGTATCTGCTATCTTTGTAGATAAAAAATTCCTTTAGATCTGTGATCAGCAGATTCCTACTTTTCAACCTTTGCATAACAGTCTAGTTCAACCCCATTTGAGTCGAATGCCTGTGCTAGTAAATCTCTCAGAGCGACAACACCATATCCTGTGGGCTACAATCCGTCATTACATCGCCACCGCAGAACCCGTTGGCTCAAAAGCTCTTGTGGAGGAGTTTAACCTCAAAGTCAGTCCAGCCACAATTCGCAACAACATGGGTACTTTAGAAAAAGCGGGACTCCTCTATCAACCCCATACCTCCGCTGGGCGAATTCCCTCAGACTCCGGCTATCGGATCTATGTTGATCGGATGATCACCCCTTCAGATACCATCGCCAGTCAAGTCACTCAGCTTCTACGCGAACAACTTGATGCCAAAAACTGGAGTATCGAAGCGATTTTACGGGGAGCAGCGCAAATCCTCTCAACCCTGAGTGGATATATTACCCTGATTACCATGCCCCAAACCACCAGCGATAATCTAAGACATTTACAACTGGTGTCTATGGAACCGGGTAAAATTATGCTAGTTGTCGTTACCGATAGCTATCAAACCCAGTCGATTATCATGGAATTTCCCCAAGTTGATCACCCGTTAGAAGTTGCAGTGAACGAACTCATTTCTTCGTTATCAGAAGATGAAGAACTGCTCGAACAAGAACTGCAAATTTTGTCTAACTTTCTCAATACTCAACTCCGGGGACAAGCCTTAAATGAACTTTCTACTTTGGACTGGAGTGAGTTGGATCGTAAGTTTGAACGCTATGCGAATTTAATTCGGAAACTTCTCGATGATTTAAGTTTACGCACCCAAAAACCTGAATATACTCGTATTCAATTTAGTGGAATATCAGAAGTGTTGCGTTTACCCGAATTTTCCCAACTCCAACAAGTACAAACTATTCTTCATCTCCTCGAAGATCAACAAGAAAAACTCTGGCCGTTAATCTTTCAAACTCCCGAACAAGAACAGCGAGTTACTGTTCGTATCGGGGCTGAAAATCCCCTCGAACCGATTCAATGTTGCAGCTTGATTTCTAGACAATATTACCGCAATAATATTCCTGTCGGGAGTGTCGGAATGCTCGGGCCAACTCGGATGATGTATGAAAATGCGATCGCACTGGTCGAAGCAACTGCCGATTATATTTCAGAATCCCTCACTCAAAATTAGTTAGAAGCCTGTTAATTTCTAGCTCTAAATATCCCGTTTCAGCATCGGGAGTGCGTTGAAAAATATACCCCTCAATTGTGCCAATCACAATCTCAGCCGTTGTATAAATAATACAGCCAGTTTGTAGGTGTCCGCCGATAGTTTTTCCTTGAGCATCTGCGATCGCAATATGAAGATGAATCCCCTCTATTGATAGCGTTCCGACTAAAGAAATAATTTCAAACCGTCCCGACAAGCACTGACTCGTTTCTTGACCCGCAAACCGTAGAGTTGCTTGTTTAAGACTGCCCACACCTGTTAAAATAAATCCGGCTTGAATTCGATGAGTTATGGCGATTTCTTGCAAACTAAGTTTGAGATCCTGGTTGGGTTTTAAGCGTATCGGTAAAGCGTTGATCATCAGATCTTAAACATTCATTCATGACTCTCATACTATAACTCAAGTGAGGTTTACCGAACTGATCAGGACGGTTAAACACCGGAAATATCTCAACTCAAAGTCGGGTTATTGCGAGTTAGAGAGTCGTTAAAACCGAATCCCCAATTCAAGCTAAATTCACTATTCTTAAGTTGTATAGGGTAATGATTAACCCTCAGTCTAGAAGTTGATCAAATTTAACGAGGAGGTAACAGCTATGCCTTTAATGCGTTGGGAACCATTACGAGAAATTGATAGCTTACAACGAGAAATGAACCGTTTATTTGATAGTTTTACAAACGAAACTTCAGTCGATCAAACCCGAGAAAACTTTGTTCCACTTGCTGAAATTAACGAAACATCGGATGCTGTTCATTTGAAATTAGAAGTTCCGGGAGTCGCAGCCGAAGACATAGATATTCAAGCGTCAACTGAAGCCGTTGCAATTAGTGGCGAACGGAAATCTGAGATCAAAACTGAAAACAAAGGCATGACTCGCACAGAATTTCGTTATGGAAAATTCCGTCGGATTATTCCCCTTCCGGTTCGCATTCAAAATACCGACATCAAAGCAGATTACAAAAACGGAATTTTAACACTCACCTTACCCAAAGCCGAAGAAGAAAAAAATAAAGTTGTTAAAGTGTCTCTGGGATAATTGAAAACGGCTATAATTGGGTGAAGACTGTTAAACTTACCCAGGTTTAAATCCTTCTAGATCCATCCGGAAGTGATTGCTCAAAGATTGAACACAGAGCATAAACTATAATTTTCCACAAGGGAACGGGGAAGCAGAAAGTCATTTTCTCAACCCAGTTCCCAATTCTGTTATCTTAGATAAAATCAGGAGGAATATGAATGCCTAAAACTGACTTTAAAGATTATTATGCCGTTCTGGGAATTAATAAAAATGCTAGCGCCGATGAGATTAAGAAAGCCTATCGTCGTCTGGCTCGCCAATATCATCCAGACTTAAATCCCGGAAATACAGAAGCCGAACTCCGTTTTAAAGATATTAACGAAGCCAACGAAGTTTTATCTGACCCCGAGAAACGGAAAAAATATGATCAATTTGGTCAATATTGGAGACAATCTGGACAAGGCGGTGTACCCGGAGGAGGTTTTGATTTCGACTTCGGTCAGTATAGTAACTTTGACGACTTTATTAACGAATTACTCGGACGTTTTGGCGGGGCTGGCGGGGGTTCTAGAGGAACTTACAGCTATCGTACATCTTCACCTCCGGGTTCTTCTAGACCCAATGATCCGTTTGGGGATTTGTTTGGAGGAGGAGGTTATGGAGGCGTTTCTCAACGGGATTTTGAAGCTTCAATTACTTTAACCTTTTCCGAAGCTTTTAAGGGAGTTGAAAAACAATTTAAACTAGATGATGAGACAATTAAAGTCCGAATTCCTGCCGGGGTGAAACCTGGAACTCGAATTCGCGTCAAAGGAAAAGGAGGAGTTAATCCCTCAAATCAACAACGAGGTGATTTATATTTAGTCGTGAATTTACAGCCCCATCCTTTCTTTCAATTTGACGGTGATAACATCGTTTGTGAAGTTCCAATTCGTCCCGATGAGGCGATTTTAGGGGTTCAAATTCAAGTTCTTACGCCTGATGGTATGGTAACGGTAAAAATTCCCGCCGGAATTGATTCGGGTCAATCTTTGCGACTGCGAGGAAAGGGTTGGATTAATCCCAAAGGAGGACGCAGTGATCAGATCATTAAACTAAAAGTTGTCACGCCTAAGAACATGAGTCCTCAAGAACATGAACTTTACCAAAATATCAGCCAAATCAGTCAATTCAATCCTCGATCCAATTTCGGAAATATGCAGCTTTAGAATAGTAAAATCATAGTCAGCAAATGAAATAAAAACCCCAAATAAGTTAAAATAAAAAAAGATAAAATTAATCCATTGATTTGAAACAAAAAAGGAGGAATTTATGCCATCCTATGAACAACCCCGTTTTTCAGTCTCTCAGATTAGTAGCTATGTTTTGACAATTCTTTTAAGTGTAGGTTTAACCCTACTCTCCTTGCGTGTATTTCCCGCTTTGGTGCTACCTCCTGCTAATGCAAATAGTAGTTCTGTCACAGAAGTTGTCGCGGTTCAACCTCAACCCCAAACTGTTGCTATTTCCCCAACAAATCCCGCCGTTAGTAACTTTGTGACTGCTGCGGTTAACAAAGTGGGGCCAGCGGTTGTCCGACTCGATACTGAACGCACGGTAACACGCAACTTTGATCCTTTCTTTGATGATCCGTTTTTTCGTCGCTTTTTTGGTGAAGACTTTGCCCCTCAAAACCCGCAAGAATATCAACAACGGGGACAAGGATCAGGATTTATTGTTGACAGCAACGGCATTATTTTAACAAATGCTCATGTGGTCAAAGGTGCTGATAAAGTAACTGTTATTCTCAAAGACGGACGAGAATTTCAAGGCGAGGTTCGAGGTGTTGATGAACCCTCAGATTTAGCTGTTGTTAAAATTAATGGAAATAATTTACCCGTTGCTCCTTTAGGAAATTCTGACGAAGTTCAAGTTGGAGATTGGGCGATTGCAGTGGGAAATCCTTTAGGATTAGATAACACTGTAACTTTAGGAATTGTTAGCACTTTAAATCGTCCGAGTTCTCAAGTAGGTATTCCCGACAAACGCTTAGATTTTATTCAAACTGATGCGGCAATTAACCCTGGAAATTCGGGCGGGCCGTTATTAAATAATCAAGGCGAAGTGATTGGCATTAATACCGCAATTCGGGCAGATGGTCAAGGGATTGGATTTGCAATTCCTATCGATAAAGCTAAATCTATTCAAGACAAATTAGCCCGAGGTGAGCAAATTTCTCATCCTTATATTGGGGTGCGGATGGTGACGCTGACACCAGATATTGCCAAAGAGTTTAATCGCAATCCTAATTCACCTTTATTAGTTCCAGAAATCAAAGGCGTATTAGTCGTTGAAATTATTCCTGATAGTCCAGCAGCGAGTTCCGGTATACGTCGCGGTGATGTGATTACTCAAATTGACGACGAAACGATTACAACAGCCGATCAACTCCAACAGAAAGTAGAACTCAGTCGGGTCAATCAACCCTTAAATATTAAGGTACAACGAGGCGAACAAACTCAACAAATTTCTGTACGTCCGGCTGAACTAAGAGACGCAGCCTTACGATAAATCCTCCATGATTTGATTTAAAAATAAACCCGGTTTATAAATATTTAAGAAGCCGGGTTTTGAAGTCAATTAGGAAAGATAAATTCTGTCAAACCTCAGTGAAGTTCGAGTTTAATTTCAAACCTCTGACTCTTGCGATAACAACTCCTCTCGTTCATCGAGGAGACGACGGAGATGTTCTTGCTTCTTGCTATCTAAAGGAAAGTTCCACATGATTATTGCTGCTAAAAGCCAGATGGGAATTGGAGTAAAAACGAATATATATTTGAGAGTTGCGATCGTCTCAGGGGTATTCACTCCGCCAGGAACAAAACCAATCCAGTCGAGTATCGGATAAATAACACCCACAGCAACCGCGTAACCAATTTTGTTTGTCATGGTCAGCATAGAATAGTAGAGGCCTGTGCGTTGTGTCCCTGATTCGAGATAATCCTGATCCGTTACATCTGCCATAATTGAGCGTAATAGAAAAGCTCCGGCACCCGATGCTAATCCAAATAGAATATTGCAGAAACCGTAAAACCAAATATTGCCCGGTTCAATCAATAGGATTACCAAAAGTGTAACTGAGATATAAACATCGCAATGGTAAATGTTTGGTGTTTTTCTAGACGATAGCTTAAACGAATCCAAAAAGGTATCCCACAAAAGCTGGCAATAAAATAGATCAACAACATTAAGCTTGACCATTTACCGAGATCCATCACAGAATCCACAAAGAAAATATAGAGCGCTCCGGTGATTCCAGGGGCAATTCCTGTACATAAATCAGCTAAAAGAACCCGTCTCAGTAGCTTATTTTTAAACAGCAGAACAGTTGCCTGTTTCCAACAAATCGGAGACGACTTCGGGATCGGACGTTCAGACACCAGAGAAACAGCGATCGCCACAGTAATGGGCAAAAGTATGATCACAAACCAACCCATCGCAGCAACCTGCTGAGAAGCACCTCCATTGGAGAGGTGTTCAATCATTGCAGGCAAGATCAAAACAGCCAACATCCCAAAAATTAGGGCAAACTCCCGCCACCCTTGCACCCGCGATCGCTCATAATAGTCTGAGGAGAGTTCAGCCCCCCAAGACATATGGGAAATACTCAATAAAGTCCAACCAACATACAGCAGTATCATCCAAACCAGGAGATAAGTTCCACCAACACCCGGTTGAGGGATAAAGATCTTGAAAACACAGATCATTAAAATGGGAACGGAGATAATGATCCAATGACGTCGCCTTCCTAACGGGGTTGTGACTTTATCGCTGAGAATTCCGAGAACCGGATCGGTGAAAACATCCCAGAAGCGAGTAATCATAAAAACTGTACCCACTAGAGACAAACCGAGTCCCATTTCTTCTGCATAAAAGGGTGGAAGGTAGACCACCATCGGCAAACCCAGTGCAGCCAGGGGAATTGCGGGGGAAACAAAAGCAACAATCGTTTGCCTTTTGAGATTCATAGGAAGTGGGGAATATCAGTTCTAAAATAGTTACAATCTTAGAATAGAATTTTCAGTCTTGGAGGTAGTCCAACGGTTTATACTCGTCCCCTTGCCCGTTTGATCGAACAATTGCAACGCCTTCCGGGAGTTGGCCCCAAAACTGCTCAACGTTTGGCGATGTATATTATTAAACGTTCAGAGACAGAAGTTGAAGCCCTTGCCCAAGCTTTGTTAGATGCGAAGAAACAGGTGGGCTTATGTAAAGTGTGTTTTCACTTATCGGCTGAACCGATTTGTGATATTTGTCGCCATCCGCAGCGAGATAATGAGACTATTTGTGTTGTGAGTGATTCTCGGGATGTGATAGCTATTGAAAAAACCCGAGAATATCGAGGAAAATATCATGTCTTAGGGGGTGTCATTTCCCCGATGGATGGCATTGGCCCAGAACAATTAACCATTGAACCTCTAGTGCGGCGAGTCAGTCAAAATCAGGTCAAAGAAGTGATTATTGCCATTAGTCCGAGTGTGGAAGGGGAAACGACTACTTTGTATCTGGGACAGCTAATCAAACCTTTTACGCGCGTCACCCGCATTGCGTTTGGTTTACCGATGGGTGGAGATTTAGAATATGCTGATGAGATCACCCTCGCCCGCGCATTGGAAGGGAGACGAGAATTAAATTAATACTCCTCGACACAGCGAAAGACTAAGATTGTGTAGACGGACTCCAGCCTAAAGACTTTACTTTGTTTTCCAATTAAAAAGAGGTTTCTATGAAATGGGTTTATGTTATCGCCGGGATCGCACTCTATATTAAAATGCTAGTTCTACCGAACCCTGAACTGGAGTTATCTGATCCGTCAATTCTCGAATTAGTTGTACAAGATAGTGGGGTTCCGAATGCCGTTTCGGGTATTATCTTTAGAAATCGTTTGTATGACACAATCTTTGAAGTTGTGGTCTTTTCGATCGCAATTATGGGGGCTAAATATCTGCTGGCGAATGAAAGCCCATCTTGCACAATCTATCAGTTTAATGATCAACCCTCGATTGTTTTAGCTCGTCTGGGCGCTACAATTGCCGCATTAGTCAGTATTGAACTGGCAATTCGCGGACATTTGAGTCCAGGTGGGGGTTTTGCTGCGGGTGTTGCTGGAGGAACCGCGATCGGATTGGTGGCTATTACCTCATCATATCAGTGGATGCAGGATATCTACCAACGTTGGCAAGCCGCGACCTGGGAAAAGGTTTCGGTTTTGGTTTTTATTCTCCTGGCTGTGATCACGCTAACCGGAGTTGAACTACCACACGGACAATTAGGTTCACTGATTAGTGGTGGAGTCATTCCCTTGCTGAACATCCTGGTAGCGATTAAAGTGGCTTTAGGATCATGGGCGGCAATTTTGATTTTTATTCGTTATCGAGGATTGTTGTGAAATTTAGGAGAAAAAGTGCTTTTCTTTTTCCCCATCTCCCGACTTTTAACCCCCCCAAAATACTCCTGAAATTCTAGAAATTCCACATCATCAGATCATCATCCAATGGATCAGTTACAATCCGTCCAATATGGTCAATTTCTTCTAAATCACGCTCTGAGAGTTTGATTGTCCCTGCTTTGGCATTTTGTTGAGATTGTTCCTCGTGACGCGCCCCCACAATCGCACTGGTTTGAGGTTGAGCAATTAACCAAGCCAGAGATAACTGGGCTAATGTGCATTGATTTCGGTCTGCAATCAGACGCAATTTTTCTAATGCAGTTTGAACTCGGGCGTAGTTCTCTTGATCCGCAAATAACTTATTAGAAGATCGATGATCGCCTTCTGCAAATTGATGATCCGGGCCGAATTTCCCCGTTAAGAATCCTTGGGCTAAAGAAGAATAGGACAGAATTGAAATGTTATTTTCGACGCAATAGGGTTGAAGATCTTTTTCGACTTTACGCCAAAACAAAGAATAGGGCGGCTGTAAACTGTCAATTCGACCATACTGAGAGGCTTCTACCAATTGCTCTAAAGAAAAGTTAGACACTCCAATCGTGAGAATTTTACCTTGTTCTTTGAGTTTATTCAAGGCTTTCATTGTTTCTTCAATCGGAACAAATTCGCTTTTAAAATTCCCAGACGGCCAATGAATTTGATACAGATCAATGTAGTCTGTCTCTAGATTTTTTAAAGAGCGATCGCAAGCTTCGATTACTTGATTATACTTGAGATGGTTGGGGAAAACTTTTGTGGCGTAAATGACTTGATCTCGAACATCGGATAATGCTTTAGCGACGATTTGTTCTGAATGACCATCCCCATAAATTTCTGCGGTGTCTACTGTCGTTATTCCCGCTTCAAATGCTGCCCGAATTGCTTTGCTCGTTTCTTCATCCTTTATCCCCGCCCAACCTCGTTTTCCCGCTTGCCAAGTTCCCATAATGATCGGGGTAATTGAAAGATTAGATGTACCCAGAGATCGCTGTTTCATGGTAGACTCCTAACTGATTCAATAGTGCTGATTCTATTATTGTAAGGACAAATTGCTAATTCTGTGTCTATCTTATGGAAGTTAAAATCAAACAAGCGTTAAAAGAGTGGAATATTGCCGTTAATGCTTTAGAGAGAGGGAACACGATTTTACTTCTGCGAAAAGGGGGAATTCGAGAACAAAAGGGTCAGTTTTCTGTAGAATATCAACAGGTTTTATTATATCCGACTTTTGAACACCAAAAGCCTAATTTACTTTTACCTGAATATGCGTCTCAAGTACAAGCTGTTCCCTCACTTTGGCATCCCCAAACGATTAAAATTAGCAGTTGGGCAGAAATTACGGATGTTTTAGCAATAGAAACATCACAAGCAGAAGTGTTGATTTCTGATTTACTGCCTTTTCTAATTTGGAATGAAAATTTTGTGCAGGAACGGGTCAAGTTTAAACCCCGAACTCCCTTGTTTTTACTCCTGTTAAAACCCTATAAACTATCCTCGATTTATGAAATTCCCTATGATTCGAGTTATGGAGGTTGTCGATCTTGGATTGAGTTAAAGGAATCGATTTCTATTCAAAACTCTATTCCGGTTTGGGAAGACACTCAATATGATCATATTTGTTTGAAAATAAAACAATTATTAAAGCAGTAAAAATTTTTGATAAAATATTAGGTTAACAACTATTTTTATTGAGAACAAACAGGATTTTTTTTGAATTTATAGATGAAATCGACTATAATAAAACGTAACGGAACTTCGCAAAAATAAACAGCTAATATCGGTTAGATTCCTCACATCTGTATGTCTCAACAAAACCCTCTGCAAACTCCCCACAGTCACTATCACTGGGATGGAAGTGAACATCGTTTTTTTGAAGGTTGGTATTTTCGCGTTACCCTACTTGAGGCCCGTCAAACCTTTGCATTTATGTATTCCATCGAAGACCCCATTGGTGGAAATCTTCACAGTGGCGGTGGGGCGCAAATTTTAGGCCCAGATGATGGTTATCTCTGTCGAACCTTTCCCGATGTCAAGACGTTTTGGGCATCTCCAGAAGCCTTAGAATTGGGTCACTGGGGTCAAACGGATTTAAGTTCAGCGCCAGGATATCTCGAACCTCAACTTTTTAATCATCATATTCAACAAGGTTATCAAGTTACAACCACTTGGCATCAGGGTATTTTACATGATCCTGGAACTCAACAAACCTGTCGTTGGGAATATTCAACCCAACCGATTTATGGATGGGGAAATCTAGGTCAATCTCAACAGTCTACAGCCGGATGGTTATCTTTTCTGCCGATTTTTGAACCGGGTTGGCAGATTTTAATGGCGCATGGGTTAGCCACAGGTTGGATCGAGTGGAATGATACAATTTATGAGTTTAATCATGCACCTGCTTATAGTGAGAAAAATTGGGGTGGGGCGTTTCCACAAAAATGGTTTTGGATTAATTGTAATTGTTTTGAAAATGAACCCGATTTAGCCTTAACCGCAGGAGGAGGAAGACGGGGAGTATTAACCTGGATGGAATCTGTCGCCATGATTGGTATTCATTATCAAGGGCAATTTTATGAATTTGTTCCTTGGAATTCTCAAGTTTCCTGGCAAATTGAACCTTGGGGAAAATGGCAAGTTCAAGCCAAAAATCAACAGTTTCAAGTGACGTTAACCGCGACAACAAACCAACCCGGAACTCCCTTACGCGCCCCCACCCAAGATGGATTAATTTTCTTTTGTCGAGATACGATGCAAGCGGAAGTCAGCTTAGAATTAAAACAGGGTAAAGAGGTCATTTTAGAGGCTAAAAGTGATCAGTGTGGCGTAGAAGTTGGGGGTCATCCCTGGACAGAAGTTTGGGTGAATTGAATCTCTCATTACTTGCTGTAAAATGGGAAGCTGAAAACTTCGACATCATTTGTTAAGATGGAGTAGAGAGAACTAACTTGGGGCTGTGGCTCAGATGGATAGAGCAAGCGCCTCCTGAATGATCGGGCACCCTCAGAGGAAACTCTGGGCGTGAATGTGGTCAAATTCAAGGAAGCCTAAGTTCATGTTAGGATAAGGTAATCTTGAGCCAAGCTTTATCTCAGAAGAAGATAAAGAAGGTGCAGAGACTCGACGGCCACCACCTAAAGGCTTTTCGCCAATGGTGAAGGGAGAGTCCAGAGAGTGAGGAAACTTACACCAATCTGAAGCGCTAGGTCGCCGGTTCGAGTCCGGCCAGTCCCGTTCAACATAAACCCTTACAGTTACATTGTTTCAAGCAAGTAACTCAGGTTTGAGTAAAAAGCTTGAAACAACGTGAATATAAGGTTACAAACAAAATCGGAGCGGCGGGATTTGAACCCACGACCCCCACTACCCCAAAGTGGTGCGCTACCAAGCTGCGCTACGCCCCGAACAGACTTATCTAGTATAGCATGATAAATACTGATTAGTAAACATTTAATATTTTTGTTGTCTGAATTATTGCGGGGACGACTTCAGCCGGCCAACTTCCTTCTCCTCTTCGCCCTGTATTGAGAATAAACTGCAAATTGTAATCATCAGGATAACCTTCAACCTGCATCCAAATCAACTCACTTTCGGCTTCACAGGTAATTTTTTCTTCATCCATTAACTCACTCGTCATCTGAGTCATGGTGTCAGCTAGTTGGGTCAGCAGACGACAAAAATCATTTAACTCCGCCTCGGTTAACTCGATCGCCCAGTCGTCACCGCCCACTAATCCGTGATATTCTGTAGCATTAGGATTCCAACCTAGACGCCAACCTACTCCCGTTTTGAGAATCTGATTCACGACCTTACTGTTTAGAGTTGCAATAATTCTGCGTCTCCGGGTTGAGGGAGAGGAGGTAAGGGCGAACTTCCATTATTTTTGGGTGAGGTTTGAGTCGTTTCTTCTGATGAACGGTCGGGAGAATCTGACGCATTTTCCGAGGAGTTGGGATCAAAGGAATTAACAAGTGTATCGACTAACTCCTGTCTTTGGCTGCGGTTAAAGGTTCTTACGGTTTCGCGATCGCCATCGAGAGGATTTTGTTTTAATGAACCCGCTCCTGGATACTGAGATTCTAACATTCCTTCATTCACACCCAAATAGTCAGCTAATGTTAGCTTCCAATCAAATCGAGACAGGGGAGAACGTCCTTTAACATATACATGATAGCGAATCAATCGTCCGATTAATGTATCCTCGGCGGCAACTTCTCCGTTTTCTAAGGAAACATATTCATTTTCTTTGGGGAGATCGGGCAATTGTTGATAAACTTGTTGCCAAACATCTCGAATTCTGACAACGCGAGTTGGGGGTTGTTGGGCGATCGCCACAGGAGTTGTTAACCCACTGATTTTAGCTAGTCCCTGAAATGGACTTGATTCTATCCCACTCGCCAACACCGTTAGAACAGCAAAACCTAACGCCAAGAGTACAGAACGATACCATCGCTGAGAACATTGAATGATCGCCATTATCAATTTATGCTTAAGCATTTTGATTCAGGACTAGGTGAACTACCTACGCCGACGCTTCGCTTTCGGTCGTAGGCTTCCAGTTTCTTGAACAGTCTTGGTCGAAGCATCAACAGATTGTTCATTGATCAGAAGTTGCCGCACAGAAGATTTACGCCCTCTGGCTGGTCTTACACCTCCTCCACTGGCAGTCGCCTCCGTCCCAGAGGCAAGGAGCTGTCTGCCGAATTCACGGGAAATAGTCCGGTAGAGTGGAAGCCCCGTGTCTTTAGACCGGGGAGGAAACTCGACACGAGCGGTTTTAACCGCCTGTAAAAAAATTAATGGGGGTATGGTTGCCCCCAACACCCATTTCTGGGGTAATGTTTGCCTCGCATAAGTTATCGGTCGGTACTTTCCACAACACACTGTCTTACCCCTCGTAGGACTGTTTAATGCTGTGGTTCTAGAGCCGGAGACTGGCCACGCATCTCCGGGTCGGAACGTTAACTCTTGCCGATAACGTAGCCCTCAAGGGACTTAGGCGGGTACTAGCTACCTAAAAAGAGAAGCATGATGCCCCGTCTCTTTAGAGCGGGGTGCTGACTTCGGCAGTTTATACGCCCCGCGATGACTCGTAATCCTTCGTCTCGAATAACGCTTTTGCAAGGGCTTGTTTCTGGTCATCCGTTGGGTATAGTCTGACTTTTGCTACCTTTCTCATTGGACAACTTAGAGCGAATGTACTTGATTATAACGGAATTATGAGAAATTAGAGATCTTGTCGGCGATTCATCTTTGGGCTGTCGCTGGAATTGATTTCCAGCGTTTATAAGCCCCGTCTTACACTGACACTTCGTTTTCAGGTGTGAGGCTTCTCGCCGCAGAAGCTAACGATCTACAATAATCTCCGGTTGAGTTAGTTCATCAGACATTTCAATAATCGCCCGCAACACTGGCTTCATAATATTCTCGTCTATACTGTCAAAATCTTCATAGCGACAGCGCTTGGCTCGGTTGGCGACTTGTACTGTGATGCGATAACGGTTAGAAGCTGCACTAACTAAATCAGCCGCCCGACAAGTAATTTCGGTAGAATCGATAGTAGAACGTTTTTGCATACAGTTGATTTACTCTGAGTTAATCATCATACTACTGTTCTACAAAACCTGTACAAAACGTCGCATTACAACACTTTTGCACTGTTTGCTTCCTGTTTCAAACCAGGACTGTCGCCAGCACCCTGTCCACAGGCTTAAAATCGGCTGGAACCCAACCTATTATTGAGTTTTCAATCACAACTTTGGATCTCTACTCCACTATTTTCAGGAAATTTAAAACTGATGGCTTTACTCAGTTACCTTTTTACAGGCTGCCCACTAGACAAGAATTCTCTGGGATGTCAAGCCTTAAATGCTTTAATCGCTTGGTTTTCGCGTTTTTTGATTGTATCACATTCAGAAAATACCTTGAAGCCACTCAAAGTAACGCAAATCGTATACTAGATTACATCTCTATGTTAACGAACAACTTAAAGGATTTGATACGGACTACCTCAATCCCCTTTTCTGATCAGTGAATACCTTTGAAACTCCTGATTAATTTAAGATTGCATTGGCAAGTGTTAACTTTTTGTAATAGACTGTTGATCAATTCTGTTGTATATAGCTATCTGAAGTATATCAGTTAAACCCGAATCTAAATTACCTATGCCAGCATCAGTCGCTTGGAGTTCCCAATCATCGGTTATTCGCTTACCCCAAGTCCATCGTCATTCTCTCAGGCTTGTTGCTTTGGGCGATAGTCTAGTTTATGGCTATGGTGATCCTGAAGGTGGAGGTTGGGTTGAACGGCTACGACGACAATGGATGTCACCCGGTAGTCCGGGTCATGTGGTTTATAATTTAGGCGTTCGAGGAAATCGAGTCGTACAGGTTCGCGATCGCTTAGAACATGAATTTCGTCATCGCGGTGAACTGAGAAACCGGGTTCCTGATGTGATTATTTTATCGGTTGGTGTGAATGACTGCGCGAGAATTCAATCTCCCCAAGGACGCAATTACACTGATTTTGAACAATTTCAAACGGTAATCAATAGTTTACTCGATAGCGCTCAAAATCTTTGTCCGGTTTTGTTTGTGGGAATGGTTCCAGTTGATGAAATGAAAATGCCATTTCAAGATTGTTTGTACTACAATCACGAAAACCAATATCTTTACAAAGAAGCGACTCGTTTAGCGTGTTTAGAGCGAAATATTCCCTATCTTGATATTTTTCAACATTGGCTAAAACAAGGTGAAACTTGGTGGAAATCGCGTTTGAGTGTAGATGGTTTACACCCAAACACAATGGGTTATCAAAGCTTACTCCATGATGTACTGAATTGGGAACCGATTATTCAAATGGATCGATCTCATCATTCCCAGTTAATTTGAATTGAATGATCTCATTAATAATGTCTTGGAGGCGGATAGTATTGTATGGGAACTCTCTCGCCAGAAGATGTCGAAGATTGTAGTTTCTCTAGAAGTCTCATTGCTGTTTTGTTCAGAGGCGAAACTCGGTTGAACAAACGCTAGGGTGAGAAGTATGGTGAATACCAGAATGGATTTAGCTTTCTTCATCTGTCTCTACTGCTTTTTAAAATTGTATTTTGTCTGAACACCTTTTAAAATACAAAATTTTTAGAGGTAGAGACTTCAGCCATTCAGGTAATTTTTTCCGAAAATTGATTGTTATTGTTAACTTTCAAGGTTTATTTTTTTCGTCTGAAACTGATTGTACTTCCTGATAAAAACGACAATTCTCACAAGGGCCAGAAGGATTCACAGCACAACGAACATAGGAAGAACGTGCATTATATTGGCAAGAAAGATCACCAATTAAATAGCCAACTCCCTCGACATATTGGGCATCTGGAGGTAAGTCGGATCTACGCCAATGAGTAACCGCAACACCCGTTCCAACAGTTGAAATCTGACGAATCGTTCGGGTTTCTATTTGTCGTCGAAACCACCAATAAATAAATGCTGGACTGATGCCAAGAATGAGGATAAATAGAGAAATAAACACAATACTACTTAATCAAAAGTATCAGGTTTTAGAGCTATTTTCCAAAGAAACAGTCGAATTCTGAAGGCTGAAAAAATAACCCACGAGATAAAGAGAACCACACAAAACAACTAAATTTGAGGATGTTCGAGACTCAAGTGCCGCCTCTAAACCGACAATCAAATCAGGATAAGCTTGAGAATACGCTAAATTCGGACAAATGCTGCGACTTAAAACTGCTAATTGTTCCGGTTCAGCGCTACTATGATCAGGGACGGGAACTAAATACAACCGATCTCCAGAACGTAGCAAAGCCTCAAAGATATCCCCATGATCTTTTGTTGATAACATTCCCATTACCCAAGTAATCGGTTGTCGAGAGTTGGCATCTTTGGTAAATTGAACATCTATACTATCAACATATTGACGCAAAACTTGAGCGGCTGCCGGATTATGAGCGCCATCAACTAACAATCGCTGATCACGCCAACTTGTCCATTGTAACCGCCCTAACCAGCGAGTGTTTGTCATTCCCTGCCAAATTGCTGCGGGTGAAATCTGCCATCCTTGCTGTTGTAATAATTTTATCGTCGCGATCGCAATGGCTGAATTGATCAGTTGAACCTGTCCCAACAACGGTAAAGGATACTCAATCTCTTGATAAATTGCAGTTGTTAACCCGTCTGAATTTTTTTGGTGAGTGGGAGTCGCCGCTTCTACCCAAACAGCCGGACAATTTAATTGATTAATACGCTGTTCGACAACCGCTTTTGCTTCTGGGGGAAGTTGACCAATCACAGCCGGACATTGGGCTTTGAGAACTCCTGCTTTTTCTGTGGCGATATGAGCGAGAGTCGGGCCTAAACGTTGCCAATGTTCGCGACTAATCGAAACGATAGCACTAACCAACGGGCGATCGCAAACATTTGTTGCATCTAGTCGTCCTCCCAAACCGACTTCAATCACTGCAATATCCACCTGTTGTTGGGCAAAATAAAGCCATGCTGCGGCTGTAATCACCTCAAACTTTGTGGGAGACGGTTCACCTGGATTAATCGCCGCTTCGACTTCTAAAAGAACTCTTTCGAGATCCGTCAGAGAGATGGGCTGTTCATTGATACAGATCCGTTCTGTCCAGTCTACCAAATGAGGGGAAGTATAGCGTCCGACTCGATAGCCTGCCTGAGTCAAAATCGAGGAAAGATAAGCACAAACAGAGCCTTTACCATTGGTTCCCGCAACGTGAATGATCGGAACCTGGTGATCAGGATTATCCAAACAGGCGAGTAAGGTTTGAATTCGTTCTAAGCCCAGATGCACCCCAAAGCGTTGAAAGCGTTGTAATATCAGGTCTACATTCACGATTAATAATTAATGAGTGAGTCGAGGTTTAATTGAATCATCATTGATTGGAACTCGGGGAATCTTCGGGTTCAACTGAAAGCTTTTCTGAGAGTGATCGCAAGGAAGCTCGGGGAATATAGGGCCAGCCTCCATAGGTTTCGATTTCTTTGAGTAAAGCATAGAGAGCCTGACGATTATCGGGTAAAGCGTCTCGAAACCAGCCCTCTCGAATTTCTCGATGCAAGAGTTCTAGGGTGCGGAGTATCCCCAGCAGTGCTACGGTATTTCCTTGAACTTCTTGGCTCAAGTCGCGAATCGTCAGCGAGAGTGATTCTAACTGAGACTTAAAGGGTTCTGATTCAAAGTCGGTTTCGTGTTCCATGATTCGGTACAGGTTGCTCAATTATTTCTCAATTCTCAGGTTTTTGGGGAAGATCTCGACAGCTTGATCGGCTTGTCCGTAAATTTCTGGGAGCCTAAAGCCCTAAGTAAATCAACTTAAGTAGTTTAGCTCAGGTTGTTATAAATTCATACTCTAAGCAACAAAAAAAGTCACAAGCCATGTACAATTCTCTATTGGGCGATCATTGAAAGTCCCGATTGCACAAGCGATAAAGTCTGTGATCAGATTCCCCGTTGTTCGGGAAAAATTGCAAAAACCAGACCAGAAGTGTTCTAGCTTAAAAATACAGATCCTTCTACTGGGGGTGAGAGTGTCAATTGTGATCTCAGAAGTTAATGGCAACGGTGACAGATCACTCAATATATGTCACATATTGATTGGGGATATAGAGGTTAAAAATGAAATATCGTGCTTTAGTTGCTACACTTTTAGCGTTGTGCTTGAGTGTATTAACGGCTTGCTCGTCAGGGCCAGAAACAAAAAATCCAGAGTTACTGACCTACGATGATATCGTGAATACAGGTTTAGCAGTCAACTGTCCGAGTTTACCGGAAACAGCTCGGGGTTCGATAGCACTGGATTCTAGCACTTCCTATGAAATTTCGGGTTTATGTTTGCAACCGACAAGTTATTTTGTCAAGGAAGAACCCACTAGCAAGCGCAAAGAAGCGGAATTTGTTCCGGGTCGATTGTTAACTCGATTTACTTATAGTCTTGATCAAGTTGGTGGTACGTTAAAGTTTGATAAAAACGGTGTTCTCACCTTTCAAGAAAAATACGGCATTGATTTTCAGCCCATTACAGTTCAGCTTCCCGGTGGCGAACAAGTTCCTTTCTTGTTTACGATTAAAGGATTAGTCGCCCAAAGTCAAGCGGGTTTATCGAGCATTAATACGTCTACTGACCTAGAAGGCATATTTGATGTTCCTTCCTATCGGGGTTCTACTTTCCTTGATCCCAAAGGCAGAGGTTTAGCGACAGGGTATGATAACGCTGTGGCTCTCCCCGCAACCGCAGATGGGGAAGATTTTGCAGAAGCGAATATCAAGCTTGCAGATACCCAAATTGATGCAGGTAAAATTTCTCTACAAGTGTCTAAGGTGGATGGAGAAACCGGAGAAATTGCCGGAGTTTTTGAAAGCGAACAACCTTCAGATTCAGATTTAGGCGCGAAAGAGGCTGTTGAAGTTAAGATTCGCGGTTTGTTTTATGGTCGTATAGAATCGACTAAATCCTAGTCGGAGAAGGCTTTGAGTGGGGTTGAATAGCTTCCTTTTGCGCCAGTGCAAGGGGTTGGCTGTTCAATCTGTAGATCAATCAAATCCAAGTTGGGGAGGGACGATTAGTTGTCCCTCTTTTTGATCGCAGTTCTCCAGTCGTGAGGTCAGAAGTTTTTTTCTCTCTCCCCATCTCCCGACCAATCCTCTGAAGTCTTTCAGATTCAGCTATCTGTTCACTGCCCATTCATTGACGAGAGAATTCAATAAACTTTACTTGAAATTAGACTTTTATCAATGGCTTTCAGGGTCATTTAACCCTTGAGGTTATGAATTTTACAGGTCAAATTATAGCTTGTGTACATTTGTTAAACTTGGGTTAATCCTTGTCACTGAGGAAGTTTTGGTTTATACTTAGCATTGGAGGAATCAACGAGGACTCCGTTTTTGAACAGTTGTATATACACACTGTTATACCTACGTGAATTTATGGATATTTTCTAATCTTTAGAAAGTTGATCTCCGTAAATTTACGGACATTAAAAAAATAATAATTTACCAATCAGTTTTATCACAAGACTGAAATCATCTGGAAACTTTACCAGAAGCCTGCTCTACCAACGAGAGGACTACCTATGTTAGCCAAAGCCACCAACACCATCAAGTGCGAAACTCTAGAACTACTGCGTGACTATCAGTGTTCTAACTCAAAAGAACTCCGTAATCAGCTTGTACAGCTTAACATCGGACTTGTTCGCAAAGAAGTCCACCACTGGGTTAATCAATGTACCGAAAACTATGATGACCTACTACAAGTCGGCTGTATTGGGTTAATTCGGGCGATTGAACGATTTGACTTGTCAAAGGGTCATGCGTTTAGTTCATTTGCGATTCCGTATATTCGCGGAGAAATCCAACATTACCTCAGAGATAAGAGTCTTCCGCTCCGAGTTCCCCGCCATTGGTTGACACTCCAACGACAGGGAATGAAACTGGCTCAAGAACTCCAAGTGAAACTGAAACGACAGCCAACTGATACTGAAATCGCTCGAGGGTTGAATATCTCAGAAACGGAATGGAGTCAAGTCAAACTCGCAGGTTATAATCGTTCCCTTTTGAGTTTAGATGCTCCAGTCCAAGATGAAAACGAAGGCACCACCTGTCTCGGAGAACTGGTTCCTGATAACCGCTACCGTAGCTTTCAACTGGCTCAAGAAGATCAAATTCGCTTACAACAAGGGTTATCAAAGTTAGAAGAAGGAACTCGCAAAGTTCTAGAGTTTGTCTTCCTTTACGATTTAACTCAGAAGGAAACCGCCGAACGCTTAGGAATTAGTGCGGTTACGGTTTCTCGTCGCGTTAAAAAAGGCCTCAATCTACTTCAAAGAATTATGGTAGGCTCAGAAGACGAGTGACATCCTCCTACACTGAATCGAAAATTACAGTGTGGGCTTCCAAACTTCACAGCTTGGTTTTCCTGGTTTTCCCCTTACGGGATTTCGACACTTGCCTAGACTGATTTTTAACAGCCCCCGGTAGAACGTCTGCACAGGCAGTTTCCTTTCCCGTCTGTCCAACGGTACTAATTAGCTCAATTCCTCGGTTTCTAATGTTTTGACCTGCGGCTATATCGCGGTCTGTTTTGTATCCACAACGAGGACAATCATGGATTCTCACACTCAGGTCTTTTTTAACTTCCCTGCCACATTCAGGACACTCTTGAGAAGTTCCCCTTGCATCGACTTGGGCAAAGAACTTTCCACGTTTCCAACAAACATATTTGACGATAGCTCTAAACTGTCCGAATGCAGCATCAAGAGTATGTTTTCTGAGCATACCTTTAGCCATTATTCGGTAGTCTAAATCTTCCATGAAGACCATATCACCCGCGTCACAAAGCGCATGAGCTTGTTTGTAATGAAAGTCTTTTCTCGTGTTGTCAATTTGGTGGTGAAGTCGAGCAACTTTAAGGCGTTGTTTCTCGTAATTTTTAGACCTTTTCTGTTTTCTAGAAAGTCTGCGTTGCAGTAATTTCAACTCGCTTTGCAGCTTCTTGAAAAACTTAGGAGGTTTGACGAGAACACCGTCACTCGTTGCCAAAAACTTTTCCAGTCCAACATCCACTCCGATGGGATGACCATGTGGATTTGGGTCAGGAACGCTGACATCACATTGCAAGGAGATAGACGCATACCATCGGTCAGCTTTTCTCAAAATTCTCACCTGCTTAACCACAAATCCTGTTGGGATAGGACGATGCAGGTTGACTGGGATTGCTCCAATCTTGGGCAACTTAATGTGCAAGTTCGTTACTGGATTCTCCTTGAATTGAGGAAAAAGCAACGACTTGAACTGTCCGTACTTCTTGAAGCGTGGAAAACCGAATCCTCTGTTTTGGAAATACTCCCAACCTCTATGCAACTGCTTAATAGTTTGCTGAAGAACTTGAGAAGGAACTTTACCCAGTCTGGGGAATTCTTTCTTCGCTTTTGGCAAGTTATTAAGCTGTTGAATTTCGCCGGGAAATTTTATCTCAGCAGGGAGGATATACTCCTTTTCTATGGAGCATCTATCGACCAAGCACTTACGGCTGTTACACCAATCTTTGATCTCTCGCAACGCATAGTTAAATGCACTGCGACAAGTTTCCATCCACTCAATGATTTGTTGCTCTTGAGCGGCATCTGGATAGATTCGGTAACGGTGAGTAAGTGTCAGCATCCTCGTATTATAGTAGATTTACTGGATAATAGTACAGCATTAAATGTTAAGTTTACGGACGTTGAGCGCTAAACTTAACTGGGGGAGTCCATGTATCCCAACACCAACCTGAGTACAAGTACGATTTCGTTCATAGCTCCCCTAAACCCCCTCAAAAAGATAAATATTTTTTCAGTCTGAGATCAGAAATTGAATAACGGATAGTGACTTCACGTTAGAAATTGAATAAATTCATCGCAATATTGCTAACAATGAGTTTGAGTTTTCCTAACACACTGTAAAGCCATTATATTAAAAGCTAGACATAAAAAAACAGTATTTTTACGGAGAACAATCTTGTAGCTTGATACTTAAATATTTCTAAAAGTTCAGTAATTCTTCTCTTGACTATCAAATGTTTGAAGTTTAATCTTGATAGTAGAGGTAGCAATTAAGTTGATGTCATTTGCTACCCCATTAGTCGTAGGAGTTACCAAAAAATGAGTGGTTCAGCTTTTGACGGTTTAGATGAGAATAGTTTCTTTGATAGAGTTAAAGCCAAGTTTACTGAAAAAGCACCCGATTTATCTCAGACTTTAAACATTGCTATTATTGGGAAAGTTAGCTCGGGAAAAAGTTCTTTAATTAATGCTTTATTACAACACAGCCGAAGAGAAGGTTTAGAAATGGCAAAAGTGGGGGCAATTTCAGGAGTTACAAAAGGTTTAACCATCTTAAAACTTGATGAAAAAGTCTGTCTAATTGATTCACCAGGACTTGATGATGTGCGTGCGGAAAATAGTGATGTAACTCGAAAATTCCTCAAGCATATTGATGTAGGAGTTTTTGTCGTTACAGGATCATCAGATGCTTCTCAGAAAAAAAATCTAGATGATTTGAGAAAACATTGTGATTCAATTTTTGTAGTTCTCAACAAGATTGATGAGTGGGATGATCTCGATCCAACGGTTCTTGATGAGGTAATAAATCAGTGGAAGAATGACTTGAAAGTTGATAAAATATATCCAACTTGTGCAAAAGGTTATGACCCTAGAAGTCGCCTCCCAAAAATGGATATTAGAAAGGTTTATTGGCTTCGTAAGGATATTGAGGAGTTCCTCCAAAAAAAGGGAAAGGACTTATTGCTCGCAAGACACATGGCTGAGAAAACTCCTTATGCTGTTGGAATAATTGTAGCAGCATTAGTAGCAGTAGCGGCTGAAGCATTCCTTCCGGGTAGTGCTGCTTTTATAACAGCAACGCAGGCAGCGGCTATTGGATCTTTGTATTATCTATACACGGGTCAGATTCTCTCTCCAACGGCAGCTATTGCAGTTCTTCCTACATTTTTGTCTCAGACTGTGGGTTTAAGTTTATTTTTGTTTGTCGAGTCGTTTCTTCCCCCAACAGGAATTATTGATGTAGCTGCGGCAAGTGTAGCAGTTGTTATTACTCTGGCTATGTTAGCAACTGTTAATTCTATACTTTCTAAGGGCGCTAAACTTGAACAAAAAGAACTGCTACAGTCAAAATTCAAAACCTATCATAAGCAGGCTAAAACACTTTTTAAAGATTTGGCATTGACCGATATAAATGATTTGCAGAGTTTGACAGGAATAGTTACCAAATTTCTTTCTTAATGTTTGCAGAATCATATTAGAATACTGTGGTGCGTCAGAACATTAACCTTCGGGTTAAACCAATCGTTTGCTTGTCTGACCTACCCGACCTGGAGATCGCGATGAAATTTGCAACCGACCCCCTATTGTTGATATAGTTGTAGGTTGTGCCTGTTTGAAATAAAATGCGATCGCGTTATCGTTGCAGAAAACAATTTTACAGGCTGACCCGTATAATGTTAACGCTTATAGAGATTACTGAACAATGGCACTTACAATCGAATGTCAAAAACGAGCCGAAGGCACTAAGCCCAAAGCCTTGCGTCGTGAGGGTTTAATTCCGGCTGTCTTGTATGGTCATCAGGGTACGGAGTCTATTGAACTCACCCTCGATCAAAAAAAGGCAATTCAGTTAATGCAGACTGCGACAGTCAACAAAACCGTGATCGAACTCAGCATTCCTCATCTATCCTGGAATGGTAAAACGGTACTCCATGAAGTTCAGGCTCATCCTTGGAAACCCTTACCCTATCACTTTAGCTTTTTTGCAGTAAAGGCTGAATAAGATTCAAACTCTCCCCCTAACCCTATGTCCTAGAAAGCGAGGGGGAAGTAGTTGATTATCCCGCAATTACGGTTTGCAGTTGATCAACTGGAGATTTCGGTAAACGGGGGCCATGAATTTGCACGACTAACGAACCGAAATAATTTCCCCAACGGGCGGCTTGTTGTAATGTTAAACCATTGGTTAGTCCGTAGAGAACTCCACCCGCAAACGCATCTCCTGCACCGACAGTATCAACAGGTTTAACCGGAAATCCAGCAACGGGCGTAATTTGTCCCTTTTCAACAACGAGACAGCCTTTGTCACCATCGGTAATAAAAGCTAAATCGACAATTTTACCCAGTTTGCTGGCACAATCTTCTAAAGACTCACTTTGACAAAAGTGACGCACTTCCGAGGCATTACAAAAGACCACATCACAATATTCTGAGGTTAACTTGTGAAAATCGTCAGTAAAGCGATCTAATAAAAACCCATCTGAGAAGGTAAACGCAACCTTGACGCCATGACGTTTAGACTGTTCCATCGTTTCAATACAGGCTTTACGAGGATCGGCTGCATCCCAAAGATAACCTTCAACGTAGCTATATTGACACTGACTCAAATGTTCGAGATTAATATCACTAACCGATAACTGCGTTGCAACACCCAGGTTTGTACACATTGTCCGTTCAGCGTCAGGAGTTGTCAACACTAAACAAGTTCCAGTGGGGTTGTCTGGGTGAAGATGAGGAGCAATTTCAAACCCAATCCCTAACGCCGCCATATCCTGACGGTAAAATTCGCCATTGGTGTCTTCAGCCACTTTTCCCGTGTAGTAGCCAGTTCCTCCACTTTGGGCGATCGCAATCATCGTATTCGCCGCAGAACCTCCACAGCGCAATTCTAGAGATTGATTTTCCAACTCCTGTAATAATTTACCCTGGTTTTGGGCATCCATCAAGGTCATCGCACCTCGATTTAGACTATGGTTTTGGATGAAATTATCATCAACTAATGCCAAAATATCGAGTAAGGCATTTCCTACACCAAAAACACCTTTGGGCTTTGAAGCTTGATTATTTTCGCTCATGCGATTTTCTGGGTTGAAAATTGAACATCGTCACCCATCATATCAAATCATGAGAACAAGGTTAGTTAAAAATTGAGATACAGTATCAATTTAGATCTGAACTCAATGTCTCAGATTTATAAAAATTTATAAAATATACTCATATAGAGTTATGAATTTGGAGTATGATATATAAAAATATTAACTTTTTTAAAGTTGAACAAAAAAGGGGTGTTAATCATGTCAAGTCGATCCGATTTTGATTATTATTTAGCTTGTGGAAGTAAAGAACGGGTTTCAATCAATTCTCAACCCGGGATTTTATTGATTGGGGGAGCCGAAGGGAACAAATCAGGTGAACATGAAGCGAATCAATGGTTTCTAGAAAGAGCAAAAGGGGGTAAATACTTGGTGCTTCGGGTTGGAAAAATAGGGGGTCAAGCTGACTGGATTTGTCGTCATTATCGAGAGTGGATTCATTCAGCGGCTGAACTTTCTATTAATAGTCGGGAAGCGGCAAATCACTCAGAAGTTATTGAATATATTCAGGAAGCTGATGCTCTGTTTATCGCCGGAGGAGATCAAAATAAATATAAAGAATATTGGGAAGGAACCGAAACTGAGAACGCCCTGAATTATTTGATTAATGAAAAGAAAATTCCCCTAGCGGGTACGAGTGCTGGAATGGCTATTCTGGGAGACTATTATTATGCTCCTGAACATCAGGGGGTACTCAGTTCAGAAATTCTCAATGATCCTTTTCACTATAATACTCAAAGTATTCATCGCAGTAACTTTGTTCAAGTTCCCTATCTAAAACGGGTGATTACTGATACTCATTTGGATAGGATAAATTCGGTTAATCCTGAAACGAGATATGGAAGATTATTGGGCTTACTCGCCAAGGTGATTTATGAGGATAATGGTCAACTCGATCATTATGCTATTGGTGTAGAAGAAGGAGCTTTTTTGGCAATTGATGAAAAAGGCATTGCTAAAGTTTTTGGAAATGGAACACATATTGGACAAGATGCTTACTTTTTACAAACAAATGGAGCCTTACCTGAACAAATGGAACCGGGCTGGCCAATGATTTGGAATAACTCAGGGAAAGCTGTAAAAGTTTATCGAATTTCTGGTGATCCTGAAGGAAGTGGTTCTTTTGATTTGAATGATTGGTCTACTGCTAGCGGTGGACATTGGGAATATTGGTACACAATTGGTGGGAAGTCTGGATTAAGAAAAGAATTGTTATAATTCCGCAGATTGAGTGGTTATAGCAATCCTAAATGATGCGTGAAAAATCTAAAAACAGATAAAAAGTCTGACATGATTTTACCTCTTGGCTTTTACAAGCAAATATTCTACACAACCGTGATCGGATTGCTATATGACTCATTTATCGAAAAAATCCCAAAATAACTTCTATAAAAAAAGCTTTTATTTATAGAGAAGAAAATAGCTCAACAGTCAAAGAAAAATCAAATTGATTTTCAGGCTTAATTCTGAGATTGAAAATAGAGCTTTTGCTCAGACTCTAAACAGCTATCAACAAAAACTTATTCAATTTATTTAAATAAGAGTTATAATTTTAGGAATCGCCAAACTTGTGATAAATTACGGGTTCTATAACTTGGGTATAAACTGTGTTTTAAACGGAAGAAAATGCTTTAAAATAATCTCAGACTTACTTTACTGATCACTATTGGTTTGCTGATTTCTCCAAATTTGTGGAGCAGCTCCATGATGCTTACGAAACTGTCGAGAAAAGTGACAAGAGCTTTGATAGCCAATCCTGCGAGCAATTTGTTCTACAGTATAGCTGGTTTCTTGGAGTAGAGAACGTGCGGCTTTCATTCGTCGCTCAATAATCCAGCGATTCACTGTTTTTCCGGTTAAAGATCCCACTTGGCTGGTTAAATAAGCCGGTGAATAGCCTGCATACTCAGCGACTTCAGCTAAGGTAATGGATCGCCAATAGTTGGCTTCAATAAAGTTAAAGACCTTGTTAAGTGATTCTTCAAAAGGACAATTAAAAGCTGTTGTTTCTTCTAAGTTAATCTCGTCTGATTCTTCTCCATCCTGGGATTCACTGCTAGTTGGAGTATTAGTTGGAGTATTATTAAATTTAAGAGCATACCCCTCCTGTAAGATAGAGCGCTTTTTAATTTGTGAGACGACTGCTTCGATTAGATCTTGAATTTTAAAAGGCTTTGTTATGTAGTCATCTGCACCAAGCACCATCGCCTGCCTAATATTATCTTTCTCCCATTTACCCGTCACAAAAATAAATGGAATAATTGCAGTTTCAGGACATTCTCGCAGAGAGTTTAAAACACCATAACCATCTAGTTCTGGCATAATGATATCGCAGATAATGACTTCAGGCAAATATTTACGAGCAAGCTCAAGCCCAATCACGCCATTTTCTGCTTCAATGGGGCAAAATCCTTCAGCTTCCAAACTATTAACAAATAGCTGTCGAGCATAATATTCGTCTTCAACAATTAAAACCTTTGGAGAAGATACACTTTTAGAAGATGCACTTATTTTGGCTGGGATGGTTGTCATGGGTTCAGGTAAGTTACTTAATTACAACAGCAGTCAATTCGACTTATTTTTAGTCAAAAAAAGACAGATGTTTGCACCTGAAAGTAAGGCTTAATTCTGTCAAAGGCAATTCAAATTAAGCGACTTTCAGTTGAATAGATTAATAATTGTTAGTTTCTAAAAAAATACTTCAGAAACTATCGACTAAAGTCAATCCTTAATTATTGTAACGCTTTACCCATAAATTAGTCAACTCTATAAAAAATAATCACAATTGTTTATAGTAGCTAGAGTTAAGAACAGCTTAAGATATAGACGAATATAGATTTGGATTTAAGATTTACTGAATTTATGATTTGTTCACCCAAAAAATAAATATTTTATTTTATTTTATTTTAATAAACTAGACGTAAAAAATTTTCTGAAATGGGGGAGGGTTATTACCCCTTAGATCAGAACAATCTTCGTCTTCTTTTCAAGCCTATAGGTGTCAAGAATTCAGCTAACAATTCTGTCTACTGGTCTAGACCATTGTATTGATTCCTGTTGACCATTAACTTCAAGCGGTTCAACTTTGGAAGCCGCCAAAAAGACACTCAGGCTTTCGATCAGATAATCAGTTTCTTGTCGAGAGTGAGGCATTACCGTCTGAAAAGTTTGATGAGCAGTTTCAAAAGCACTTTTGAGACACTCGAGATCATTACAGCTTGCCGCAGAAGCAAGTTGAGCATAAGTTGTAGACAATCGCTGTAAAATGCGACGACTCTGCTCGGAACCAATCATAATCTCTAGAGAAAGAGAACTACTTTGGGCAAAAAAACGACTAGCCGTCGCGATCGCCAACCGATACAGAGGACTAGACAACTCCAAACTCCGAGCAACATCAACATCCTCAGTCGCCAAAAACACCCCCAACCCAAACGTCATAAAGTGACGAATCCCCTGAACCGTCGCCATCATCTGATCATGCTCGGCAGCAGAACTGGTTCTCAGCTTACCACCATTGCGTTCAATCAACTTCAACAACCAATCAAAAGCACTCACCTTTCGACCTGGACAAACCACAACATTCTGAGATAAAAAAGAACGAGTACCCGGGCCAAACATCGGATGTAGTCCGATTACCGGGCCAGAATGATGAGTCAACATCGCCTCCAGAATGGGTGCTTTAATACTAATAATGTCCGTCAAAGCTGTCGTCTGTCTGAGGAAAGGCGCCGCCTTTTCAATCACACTAACCGCCTGATCAGTTGGCACACAAACCATCACCAGATCAGCATTTCCCAAAAACACCTCAGCATCATCCCAATCATCGCGACCCATCAACTTTACCCGATGTCCAGCATCAATTAGCTGATCGGCAAAAAACAGACCCATCTTACCCGTACCGCCAATCAGCGTCACCCGCTTAGGCGAATCCGTTTTGGAGAACGTTAACTGATCAGACTGAGTAATTGTAGCTGCGGCTGCCGCACTGGTTAATAAACTCCGCCAAACAAACTCCGGTACACCCGCACGGGCTAACTCCGTTTTGAGCGTTTTAGAATCAATCTCATCCGGTGAGTCAGCCATTGCTGCGATCCGTTCTCCGAGCAACTTGACAAGCTGACGGTCAATTTCTGCTAACTTGGATGGGGATTTTGAACAAAACACAATCCTTTACCTCCTATCTCAGTTGAAATAGAATCTAGGAAACTCAAAAGACGGAGTAGGAAACAGGGTTTAGTAAACAGGAAACAGTACCCAGAGAGGGTAAGTTAGTTTTTGAACATTGCTTTCCTTCTGAATTCCTGAATTCCTGTCGGCACAACAACCGCGTTTGGTGCGCTTACTCCTAAACTCCTGAACTCCTAAACTCCTAAATTCCTAAATTCCTAAACTTGTAAACTCCGAAACTCCTAAAAGCCCGATTAAACCAGAGCCGGAACTCGTTGAGGCAGAAGTTCTGCGGCCAACGCATCAAACTGATTTGGGGTCAAAGATTGCGGCCCATCAGAGAGTGCTTTCGCTGGATTGGGATGAACCTCAATCATCAACGCATCGGTACCGGCAGCCACGGAAGCTTTCGCCATCGGAGGAACAAACTCAGACTTACCCGTACCATGACTGGGGTCAATCATAATCGGCAAATGAGTCAGAGTTCGCAACACGGGAATCACCGATAAATCCAGAGTATTGCGGGTATATTGGCGATCGAAGGTGCGAATCCCCCGCTCACATAAAATTACATTTGGGTTGCCCTCCGACAACACATATTCAGCCGCCATCAGCCAATCTTTGACCGTCGCCGCAATCCCCCGCTTCAATAATACGGGCTTATCTTGAGCGCCCACTTTTTTAAGTAAAGCGAAGTTTTGCATATTGCGAGCGCCCACTTGCAGGACATCAGCCACCTCGGCAACCGCCTCTAAATCTGCCGTATCCATGACTTCGGTAATAATGCCCAACCCAGTGGCAGAACGGGCTGCATCTAACATTCCCAAAGCACTTTCACCATGACCTTGGAAAGAATAGGGAGAAGTTCTGGGTTTATAGGCACCTCCCCGCAGAAACTTAGCCCCTGCGGCTTTCACCCGTTTGGCGGTTTCCACAATCATTTCTTCGTTTTCAACCGAACAAGGCCCGGCGACAATCACCAACGGATGATTTTTACCAAAATCAACATCACCATTGGGTGTAGACACTTTTACCGTACTGGCTTGCCCATGACGAAACCCTAGACTTGCCCGTTTAAAAGGTTCTTCAATGCGTAAAACCTGTTCAATCCAGGGATTCATATTTTGGATTTGGTCTTTATGAAGCAAAGCCGTTTCACCAATCAAACCCAAAACGGTTTTATGCTGACCGACACTTTTTTCAACTTTGACATTCCACTGTTCGGACAGGGCTTCGCTGATGATTTCAACTTCAGAACTGGGGATACCGGGTTTGAGAATAACGATCATAATTTACTCCTGTGCGTGTAATTTGTAGTTGTTTGCTAGTTGTTTTTTGGTCAATCAAACGGTCAGTTAGTCCTGTAAAAATTGACTCAGTTCTTCTAATTTTTTCCAAGCTTGTCCGCTGGCTAAAACCTCTTTAGCGATCGCAACACCTTTTGAGATGCTTTCGGCGTAGGACACAGATTCACCCACATAAAGCGCCATCGCCGCATTGAGGGCAACCACATCCTGTTGGGCTTGTGTACCTTTGCCTTGCAATACTGCTTTGAGAATCTCAGCATTATCATTGACATCGCCACCCTTGAGGGCGGACGTCGGGACGGTAGCAATGCCAGAATCAGTCGGAGAAATAACGGTAAGATTAACCGTGTGTTCGCCAATTGTGCCGTTTGGGGTTTTGCTGACAAAAGCAGCATCGGTGAGATCGGCTAAACCCACTTCGTCTAAGCCTTCGCGTCCGTGAACCACAACCGCCCGACGGATATTAAGCTGAGTCAAAGCCAGGGCAACGGTTTCAACCAACGACGAGTCATAAACCCCGATCACCTGTCCGGTGGGTTGCATCGGGTTCAAGAGCGGGCCGAGCAAGTTAAAAACCGTGCGAATTTTTAAGGTTTTACGCAGGGGCATAATCGCCTTAAACGCCGGATGCCAACCGGGAGCGTATAAAAAGGTAATGCCTACTTCCGAGGCTGCCGCTTCTACCCGTTCGGGACTGGCTGATAGGTTTAAGCCTAATGCTTCTAACACATCGGCAGACCCGGCTTTGCTAGAACTTGAGCGGTTGCCATGTTTGGCGACTTTTACCCCTGCTGCTGCGGCAACAAAAGCCACTGCGGTGGAAATATTAAAGGTAGATGCACCATCACCGCCCGTACCGCAGGTGTCAATCATCGGGACGGTATCGATCGGGGAATTTGACTTAAGCGCCTGTTGGCGCAGAACTTTCACCATACCGACTAACTCGCTGGCAGAAACCCCTTTTGACTGAATGGCGGCTAATATGGCGCCAGAGATCACGGGGGGAATTTCCTCAGTTAGCCAGCCCCGCATGAGAACAGATGCCTGTTCAACCGACAGCGACTGCCGATCTAAGAGCTGAGTCAATAATTCCGGCCAGTTTTGTTGTTTAGCCGCTTCCGGGGCGCTCTGCGGTTTGACAAGATTAGTATTAGGAGAGATTAATGTGGTCATGGGATTTTACAGTGATCAGTTATCATCGGTGAGTTGTTGTGTCTTTACCGCTTTTAAGTTAGGGCAGTCGCCCAACAACTTTTGCAAATTTCATCGGACTCTACACTGTTTACTGTTGACGATCTTCGAGGGCTTTAATCACCGTCTGCACATCTTTATCACCCCGTCCAGAACAGTTGAGAACAATGCGGGGACTGCCTGTTAAAGTCGGACAAAGGGTATCTAAATAGGCGATCGCGTGAGCCGTTTCTAACGCCGGAATAATCCCTTCAAGAGAAGACAACATTTGAAAACCTTCCAACGCCTGCTCGTCGGTGACGTTATAATATTCGGCGCGACCGAGATCTTTGAGGTAGCTGTGTTCCGGGCCAACGCCAGGATAATCCAGTCCGGCGCTGATCGAATGAGCCTCAACAATTTGACCTTCGGAGTCTTGCAATAGATAACTCATCGCCCCGTGCAGAACCCCAATTTGGCCTTTAGTTAAGGTGGCGGCGTGTTTATCAGTTTCGACGCCAACACCTGCGGCTTCAACGCCAATCATGCGAATATTAGTATCGTCAACAAATTCGTTAAATAAACCGATCGCGTTCGATCCGCCACCGACGCAAGCCATTAAAATATCGGGTAAACCGTTCCATTTTTCCAGACATTGGGCGCGAGTTTCTTTACCAATAATTGCGTGAAAATCTCGGACAATCATCGGATAGGGATGAGGGCCTGCCGCCGAACCGAGAATGTAGTGAGTGGTTTCTACGTTCGTTACCCAGTCGCGAATAGCCTCCGATGTGGCATCTTTGAGAGTACCGGTTCCCGCTTCTACCGGACGAACTTCCGCCCCCAACAACCGCATCCGAAACACATTCAAAGATTGCCGTTCGATATCGTGTACGCCCATATAAATCACGCACTCCAAGCCAAACCGAGCGCAAACTGTGGCAGTGGCGACACCGTGTTGACCTGCACCCGTTTCAGCGATAATCCGCTGTTTGCCCATACATTTAGCGAGCAACACTTGACCGAGAGCATTATTAATTTTGTGGGCGCCGGTATGGTTGAGGTCTTCTCTCTTCAGATAGATTTGCGGCCCGGTACCGTCAGCTTTGGCATAACGTTCGGAAAGTCGTTCAGCAAAATAAAGCGGACTGGGACGACCCACATAGTCTTTCAACAAACCGTCTAGACGCTCATTAAATTCAGGATCACCGATGTAGCGATGAAACTGAGTTTCTAACTCGCTTAGGGCAGGCATTAGGGTTTCGGGGACATATTTACCCCCAAACCGTCCGAACCGTCCGAGTGCGTCGGGTCGTTGATTTGTGTTGTTAGAAACCGTTGGACGTTCATTCAAACTAACCATTGTCAAAAAATCCTTTTTTTCTAGGTGTTAGGAGTTGGGAGTTGGGAGGTGGGGAGATAGGGAGATGGGGAGATGGGGAGGTGGGGAGGTGGGGAGGCGAGGAGATCGCCTATTGCAAGATTGCCTATTGCAAGATTGCCTCTTGCAAGAGCGCCTTTTAACTGGAAACTGCTGTTTTGAGATCTTGCGCTAACTGTTCAATCTCTTTGAGTCCTTGTTCGGGTGAATTTTCAGCCAAACGTCGGACGAAAGCGCTACCGACAATCACTGCATCTGCTCCCCACTGGGCAATTTGTTGGGCTTGTTTCGGTTCGGAAATGCCAAAACCAACGCCAATGGGTTTATCTGTACTGGCTTTCAGGTCGCCAATTAACGTTTGAACCCGGGACTGAACCTGCGATCGCATTCCCGTTACCCCAGTCACGCTCACCAGATAAATGAACCCCTGCGACTTCTGGGCGATCGCCTGTATGCGCTCAGAGCGGCTTGTCGGAGCCACCAAAAGGATCACTTCAATCCCCACCTCAGCAGCAATATCAAGCAACGTTTGAGATTCTTCTAGGGGCAAATCAGGAACAACTAGCCCTTTAACTCCCGCATCGGCAAACCGAGTTAAAACCGCCCGAATACCCCGATAAAGGATGGGATTGTAATAAGAAAATAAAATCAACGGGGCTTTCAGAGTCGGAACCACATCGGAGACAACCTCTAACACTTGGTCAAATGTCACCCCCTTTGCTAAAGCGCGTGTTGCTGCGGCTTGAATCACCGGACCATCGGCTAACGGATCGGAATAGGGAATTCCCAACTCAATCAAGTCGGCGCCGCTGCGGTCGAGGATTTGTAAGGCTTTTGCCGTTGTTTCCAGGTCGGGATCGCCTGCGGTAATAAACGGAATTAATGCACATTCACCCCGCCCTTTTAACGTTTGGAAACATTCAGAAATGCTTTGAGTCTTGGTTTTCATTTTTGTAGTTCTAATTGTTTAGGAATAATCGCTCGCACGGCTTGGGAAATTTCTGTTTGCTGCACTAAAGATTCACCGACTAACACGGCATTCGCGCCCGCTTGATGTACCCGAACCAGATCGTCGGATGTCTTCAAACCCGACTCGCTGACGACAACAATATTTTTTGCAGTTAGTTCTTCACCTCGCGAAGCTAATAACTGTTCAGTTGTCGCCAAATCAACGGTAAAATTTTCTAAATTGCGGTTGTTAATGCCAACTAAACGAATACTTTTACCCGTTTCCGGCAATGCTAACACCCGATCTAATTCGGCTAAAGTATGAACTTCAACCAAAGAATCCATTCCCAAGCGATCGGCTAATATTGAGAACGCACTCAAGTCAGCATCACTCAACACCGCAGCAATTAACAGCACCGCATCGGCACCAGCAGATCGCGCCATCAACACTTGGCAGGGGTCGATGATAAACTCTTTGCAGAGCAGAGGAAGCGATACACTATCTCTGACCCGTTGTAAATTCTCAAAACTCCCTTGAAAAAAGGTTTTATCCGTGAGAACCGACAAACAAGCAGCGCCCCCTCGTTCGTAAGCTTGGGCAATTTTCACGGGATCAAAATCGGGGCAAATAATACCTTTGCTGGGGCTAGCCTTTTTCACTTCAGCAATTAGCGCCGGAGATCCTTTTTTGAGTGCTTTGGCAAAATCTCTCCGTTTACTAAAAGCAGAAGAAGGCTTTAACAATGTTTCATAATCAGAACCCGATTTTAAAGATGACATCGCCTGCTTCATTTGCAAGACTTCATCTTCTTTTTGCCAAATAATCTTTTCGAGAATATTGTCTGGAATTGAGTGTTGGGGCGCAATCTCATAACCCGTATTTAGTTCTGTCAAACGACGAATCTTCATAAGTCTACTTGTTCTAATTTCCCGGTATCGATTTGAGGTCAAAAAACTGAGCATTGACCCCAAAAACCTCAGCGAACAAATGCCTCAATAAAGCTGTTTTCAACTTCTTCTCGGGAATTCTCGACTTGAGTGGTCTCGCCATCACCCGATATTGAACCATAAGCATCAACCACATTTTGAATCATCTTCAAACCTGCACTACCTGTCATCGTCATCAATGATTCTGGATGAAACTGAACCGCAGTGATCGGTAGATCTCGGTGTTCAATCGCCATAATCACCTGATCGGAGGAAAATGCTGTTACTTTGAGTTGAGCAGGTATCGCTTGAGTTAAGGCATGGAGTGAGTGGTATCGTCCCGCCTCAAAGGTTGAAGGCAGGTCTTTAAACAGAACCGAATCTGAATCTACAACCGTAATTTGCGAAGAAATACCATGCTGCGGACAGTCTAAAACTCCCAAGGTACCGCCAAAGGCTTCGACAATACCCTGTAACCCTAAACAGACTCCAAACAGAGGAATATGGCGCTCAACACAAGCATTAACCATATTGCTCACGCCGAAGTCGGCAGGACACCCAGGCCCAGGCGAAAGTACAACCAGATTGGGTTGCTCTTGATCTAGAACTTCGAGGGGAAAGCCGTGACGTCGAGTGACAACCTCAGCACCGCAGTAACGAATATAGTTTGCTAATGTATGAACAAAAGAGTCTTCATAATCAACAATCAACACTTTAGGGCGGCGACGCTGGGTTGTCTGAGCGGGGGATATCAACTCGCTAGGACTGAGTTTATCGCGCTGAGTTTGTTTTAGAGCTTGCAGCATTGCAGCCGCTTTGGTGAGCGTTTCTTTGGCTTCTGCTTCTGGAATTGAGCTATGAAGTACCGTTGCTCCGACGCGCACTTCTGCAACTGAGTCTTTGAGGCGAATGGTTCTCAAGACTAAGCCTGTATTGAGGTTGCCATTAAAGTTAAAATAGCCCACCGCTCCCCCATACCAACGACGGGCGCTGCGTTCATGCTGTTCAATAAAAGCGATCGCCGCTCGTTTGGGTGCCCCGGTTACGGTTACTGCCCAGGTATGGGTTAAAAAGGCGTCTAGGGCATCGTATTGATCTTCTAAAACCCCTTCAACGTGGTCAACGGTATGGATTAAATGGCTATACATTTCCACCTGACGCCGACCAATAACCTGAACTGATCCAGGTTTACACACTCGGGATTTGTCATTGCGATCAACATCTGTACACATGGTCAACTCGGTTTCATCTTTGAGCGAGTTCAGTAAATGCCGAATTTGAGTAGCATCTTCGATCGCATCATCACCGCGTTCAATGGTACCGCTAATTGGGCAGGTTTCCACCCGTCGCCCATCTACTCGCACAAACATTTCTGGGGAAGCCCCGATCAAATATTCGCCGCCCAGGTTGAAGATAAACCCATAGGGACTGGGGTTGATCGTTTGTAGCGTTTGGAATAGCTCACAAGGATTGGTTTCACAACTCTCAAAAAAGCTTTGAGAAGGCACCACCTCAAACAAATCTCCTCTGCGGAAATAATCAAAGGCGGTTTTTACTAAGTCTGCATATTCGCCCTCTGCATGGTCAGCAACTTGAGTTAAGGGCTGACGTTTTCCTCGATAATCGATCACCTCGCCCGTTCGAGGAAGTCCGTCAGTTGAACTGTTGGCGGTTTTAAAGTCGTACTGAAGTTGAAAGGCTTGTTGGAGGTAGTAGTCTACGACAATCAATTCATCCGGCAAATATAGCACTAAGTCTTGCTGATCGTCGGGACGCTTGATTTTTTGAGGGATTGGCTCAAACTGAAAGACTAAATCGTAACCTAGCGCTCCGTAGAGTCCTAAATGTTCATCTTCATCGCTTTTAAATGTATTTGTAATGGCTCTAATAACAGAGAATGCAGAGGGCTGTTGGCTTCTTTCTTCCTCGGAGAACAATCGATGGGCGGATGCGACTGTTCCTGTAATTTTTTGACGATTATGCTGAATATTTTTTAGATCAGTACAGTCATACAAAGCGCTCGAAATTTGTTTGATTAAAATTTCTCCACGTTCATTGAGTGCTGTGATGGTAAAACAATGATCTCGTGTTGCTATTTCCAGAGGTGGATTGACAAATCCAATCGCCCATCGTCTGTAGCGTCCTGGATATTCATAGCTGCTGGTCAATAATCCACCCCGTACAGTATCCAACTTCGGTAAAATCCGATCCAGAGCGGTCTCCATTGGCAGAAGTTCGACCTGTCGAAATATTTCGATACCACCATCTGTTAGATATTGTTGGGGCTTGTAGGTCATTATTTGAAAATCTCCATGATTTAGCGGTCGGTGTCCGTGAAAACACGGGTTACTGTTCTAGAGCTTAAAGAACTTGCTAGAGAAAGTTCAATGATATTTTTTCGGTACGTCGTTACATTTCTTTAGATTTTCTCATAAATCATCATTTATACTGTGTTAAACCTGAAATATCAGCAAATCGACTGATTAAGAAAACTCTATCTTAGGATAGAGTAATTAAAATCATAAAAGCGCTGAGAGGCAAAAGTTAAAAAGAGTTTATACAGAAAAAATTCTGGCTATTGAGAGTCCAATTCGGCATCACCACTGTATTGTCAGAGTGAACTTAGAGCCGATTAAGAGATTGAATAGAACTGATAAAAATCTAAAGAATTGATACCTCGTCCGAAATAATGTGCATAGCGATGTCCTTAAAAATGTCTTTATGATGTGTGTCAGATGCAGCCAGCTACAAAAAATTTAAAGCTAAAAGTCTAGCAAGAATAGTACGCAACAATGATCAAGAAATCACCTGAATCAACGACCGTAATCACTCAAGAGAAACAGACAAAAATAGCTCATAAACAATCTGTCAGAGAATCTGCCAATGGTTCTCATGACCCATTAACCAACAGCCTGTCAGCCGTCAAAAAAGAGACTTCAGTCTCTCAAGCGGTCGTGAAGCTATTGGAAGATTTGGGTGTTGTATGGGCTTTTGGCGTTTCCGGCGGCGCAATGGCAACCCAATGGGATGCCCTATCTAACAGCCGTCAAATCCAAGTGATTCACTGTCGTCACGAATCCGGAGCTGCCTTTGCCGCTCTAGAAGCATCTCTCGTCAGCAATCGCCCCGTGGTTGTTTTTTCAACTGCCGGCCCTGGCATTACCAATACATTAACCGGGTTATTTGCCGCCCGAGGCGAAGGAGCCAAAGTCATTCACTTGTCGGCCTGTACATCAACATCACAACGAGAGCGTTGGGCCATTCAAGAAACAAGCCCTCGAACACTGCCAACGGATGGATTATTTAGCTCTGGAGCGCTCTATAACTACGCAACTATCATTGATTGCCCCGAGCAACTCCCTCAAATTGCTAGACGACTCACACAGGGAGTCTCTCAGCCTGGAGGCTTTACCGCTCATCTCAGCACTCCGACAGGGGTACAATCATTGCCGATGCCAAAAGAGTTGCCCACAGCAACGGTGACAGAGAACGCAATTGCAGTCACCGATTCTGTCATTTCTCACTGTGTTCAACTTCTCTCTGAAGGCCCCTTTGCCATTTGGGTCGGTTATGGCGCTCGTTTAGCCACTCAAGAAGTGATGCAGCTTGCTGAGGTCACAGGTGCCGCTGTCATGTGTTCACCCCGAGCAAAAGGACTCTTTCGAGAAGACCATCCTCAGTTTGTCGGTATTACGGGGTTAGGCGGTCACAGTTCAGTGTTGAACTATTTAAACACGGTGAAGCCATTAAGAACATTGGTACTGGGAACTCGTATGGGTGAACCGACCTCATTTTGGAGTCCCGACTTGGTACCGAGTCGAGGATTTATTCAAGTCGATATTGACCCGAGTGTGATTGGAGTCAGCTATCCAACGGTTCCAACCTATCCAGTTCAGGCTGATATCGGTACGTTTCTGCGACAACTATTACCCTATCTGTCGCACTATCCTCGCTCAATCGTTAATTTACCGAATCCTGAACGTGAACCGATTGCAGAGGCGACCAGTACCCTCGTGCGTCCCGAGATTTTGATGGAGACGATTCAAAAAGTCATCGTTGAAGGCAGTAACGCAGTCGTACTAGCAGAGTCAGGTAATTCATTTACTTGGTCTACTCACCTATTACGCTTTTCTGAGTCAAATCGTTATCGGGTTAGTACAGGTGTGGGTTCGATGGGTCATGCAACAACAGGGGTTTTGGGTGCGGCTCTCGGTCAAGGTCATAAAGCCGTTGCGATTGTTGGTGACGGTTCGATGTTGATGAATAGTGAAGTCAGCACCGCCGTCAAATACCAAATCCCTGCGGTTTGGATTGTGCTGAACGATGCCCGCTACAATATGTGCTATCAAGGGATGGCAATGCTGGGACTCAAAGCCGATGCACTCATGCCTCAGACTGATTTCACCATGATTGCTCAGGGTATGGGCGCCCAAAGTATTCAGGTCTTGGAAGAATCACAGCTTGAAAGCGCTCTACAAAAAGCGATGGCTGCCAATGGGCCGATTGTGGTTGATGTCAAAATTGATCCTTCTCGCCACGCTCCCTCTAAAGGACGCACCAAAAGTTTAGCGAATCGTTCAACGGAGAAAGCAGAGCCGAAACCCGAACCCAAAGGCTATCCGTTAGATGACTACACCTCAAACAATGGTTCATCGAAGGAGCAAGTCTCTTTTCCGATGACTTAAACAGAATTTTAGGGAACAGCCAATAGGCAAAAGGCAAATGTCAGAAGTGCTTTCATTTTGACTTGATTTGCCTTTCCATCTCCCAACTCTCAACTTCTATTCCTTTTACTCAAGCATAAATAAACCACAATGAAACTATTTGAAACAACAGCCACAGCCGGCCATGAACAGGTTTTATTCTGTAACGACCAAGCCTCTGGATTGAAAGCAATTATTGCGATTCACGACAGCCGACTGGGTGCTGCTATGGGGGCAACTCGTCTCTGGCCCTACGAAAGTGAGGTTGCGGCTTTAACCGATGCTCTGCGTCTCAGTCGAGGCATGACCTACAAAGCCGCCTGTGCCAATATTCCGATGGGTGGCGGTAAAGCGGTAATTATCGCCAAGCCTGAGCAAAAAACCTGCGAATTGTTACAGGCTTATGGTCGATTCATTGAGCGCCTGAATGGTCGATTTATCACGGGTCAAGATATTAATTTAACGCCGCAGGATGTTCGACAAATTAATCGGGAGACAAAGTATGTTGTCGGGACTCAAGAAAAATCGGGTGGGCCTGCTCCGGTTACAGCTATCGGTGTTTTACTCGGAATGAAAGCTGCCGCAAAATACCGCTTTGGTTCTGATAATCTCAAGGGATTAAAGGTAGCCGTTCAAGGTTTGGGTAATGTCGGACAGCATCTTTGTGATTGGCTACACCAAAATGAAGTCAAACTATTTGTCAGTGATATTAATCAAGCCAAAGTTTCTAAAGTTGCTCGGTTATATGGGGCGACTGCGGTTGAACCTGAGCAGATTTATGGACTTGATGTTGATATTTTTGCGCCTTGTGCAATGGGAGCGATTCTCAATACTCAAACGATTTCTCAGATGAAAGCGTCTATCATTGCAGGTTCGGCGAATAATCAGCTTTTAGACGAGCAAGTGCATGGCGAAATGCTGACGGCTCAAGACATTTTGTACTGTCCGGATTATGTGATTAATGCGGGGGGGTTGATTAATGTTTATCACGAGTTGATTGGCTACCAGGAGAAAAAAGCAATTAGTCATGTTCATAGTATTTACGATACTTTGCTAGAACTTTTCAAGAAAGCTGAAACGACCGGAATGACGACTCATAAGGCTTCTATGCAGCTTGCTGAAGAACGTATTACCCAGGCTGAACAGGCTCAAATGTTGGTGAGTGCATAACCTCAACGAATAGAAATACGGAAAAACTACACCCGAAAATTTTTACCACAGGAAACAATGGAACAGAATACCTTTGCTACGTCTGCTTATATTGCGACAGATACTGATACGGCTTTTGACTATCTTTGCAGTCTGAAAAATTTAGATGACTGGACGCTATTTAGTCGGATGATCGAACAAGTTGATGAAGATACTTGGCTGGGAACAGCTTCAGGTTATCAACATAATTTGTATTATCATGTCAAACGAATTGACAATGGTTTCTTTAAGGGGATTGAATGGCATTGTGGGATTAAATACCAAGAGTATTTTCAGGTTTATCCGGTGATGCTGTTTCCGCCTGAATATATTGAGCCAGGAACCGATGAGTCGGGGGTTTATTTTCACTGGCTAAGTTTTGTCGATCCGAAGCGACGAGTGCCGATGATTATGCAGGGGATTGAAACAGTTCATACTTCTGAATGTCGTTCACTCAAGGCGATTTTAGAACGCCAAGCTGGACGAACTGAAGCGGCTGTCGGTCGTTATAAAATTGTTACTGATACTATCTTTGTGGATGCGCCGATAGAGATGGGATATGAGTATCTCAGCGATCTGCGAACGATGGATGAATGGGCGCATTTACTAAGACCTGCGGGTGAAATTAGCTCGAAAGAGGGTGAGTTTTTAGATGAGTATAATCAAACCGTGAAGGTTGAGTTGCGATCGCATACTCTCAGCAAATATTATCTGATTGAGCAGGATTTCTATTACCCTGATCACAACTTTACTCAACGCAGCCCTTCTATTATTATCCCTTGTTCCTATGCGTTTGCTGATCCTGATGCTGAAGGCTTTATTCAACATCGGATCACGTTCTGGCCTTTAGACAAACCCCTACGTCACGGTAAGCTGCAAATTCAAGACTTTGGGGCTGAAAGTATGAATATCAAACGGTTCTTAGAGGCTAAAGCAGGCAATCTCGAAACATTTGCTCAAGGGATGAGTTATCAGCCCAAAAAAGCACTCGCTAAAGTTTAGAGAAGATCATCTCTGCTCGCTAAACATTGATTAGTTGAATAAATTTAGTTCCTCGGTTTTTCCGACTAAACAGGTTTTGCCTTTTTAGTTGATTATAAAAACTGAGGAATTTGCTGATTAATTATGAATGATGAATTATCAATGATCAATTAAGTTGTTAGGCGTCTAAATTAGAACATCAGAAATTTTTGACACCTGACACCTAAAACATGACACCAATTTTTGAACAATTATCATATCACATCCGATTAATGATCGTTCTGTAGGGGCTGGTTCTGCCGATAGCCAGGTCTGGGAGGAAAAATTTAGATCAACCCGCCCTACCCCGATTACTATTCCCTGGTGTAGGATTAAAGTATGCCAAAAGGAATAGGCAATAAGAAATAGAAAAGAACGGCTATAGCGGATTCATATTTTTGTCAATTTTACCATGACATTTTTTACGATATCTGTGATTATTTTTTAGAAAATCAATTTAAAATATAGGCAGTTATACGGATCACATTTTTTTTCTATCCCTCCGTAAATTTTCGTAAAAAAAGTCAAATCTTTACGAAAAAAATGACACCTTTTGACCTCTTTTGCTGTGTTAGCTTATCTAAAGTTATCTGGGTGTCAGAGAAGAAAACCAAGTCTAACAGGGAGTTTAGACGGGTTTAGAGCTTGAATATAGATAGACTTCATTGCAATAAAGAGTCTGAGAAACTTAGTGGTATAGAGTAACTTTTTTACTCTGCTCCTTCAGCATGGCTCCAAAGCTTTCATTCTGATTAGTTCAGACTTTTCTCTCTATTTATTACCAAGTTTTGAGGATTGATTAATGATCAGTCACTCAATGGCTATCCCTGTCATTTTTTGTCTTCTTCTCATCGGTTACAAGCTACGACTATTTATTTCACGGGAACAATGAAACTTAAGCAAATTGGTTATACACTTCTAACTATTACCACCGTATTCGCTTCGGCAACTCCTGCTAAAGCAGCAAATTTCACAACAGTTGCTAGCGGACTCAACAATCCAAGCGGAATTACTTTTGGCCCTGACGGTAGCCTATATGTCGGAGAAACAGGTACAGGCGGCGACGGAAACTGTCAGCCTTCTCCAAGTGCTGCTTTTGCCAATATTTGTGCGGGTCAGACGGGATCGCTGACTAAGGTTGATCTAATCAGTGGCACTCAGACAAGAGTAATTGATAACTTTGATTCCTTGGCACTTCAGCCGACTCTAGAGCAAGGTGCAGGCCCCCAAGAGATTGCCTTTGACTTCTTGGGTAATGCTTACCTCGTTAGTGGCTATGCTGGATATCCAGGCAACCGAGATATCGGTCTGTTTGAACTCAGTCAAGATGCCGAACTTCCCCCAGAACAAGACTTTATTGCCCCGCCGACCGAAGATCCCGACGAACTCTTAAATGTATCTAACCTGGGTAAACTGTTTAAGGTCGATTTAGCCACTCAAGAATTCACCGAACTGTTTGACTTTGCCCAATACGAACAGTTGAACAACCTTGACGGTGGCGACTACATTAGCAACCCCTTTGCGATCGCAATTCAAGAAGATTCCGCTTTTGTAGTTGATGCTGGCGCTAACGTCATCTACAATATCGGCTTGGCGGATGGCGAACTGCGGAATGCTTTTGCCGCCCCGACTCAGTTAGTTGACAACGTAGAATTTCCTCCTGCTTCTCCTTTTGAACCGCCTCAAAATTCGGGTGAAGATACCCCAGTGATGGGTGGCGACCCGAGCCAACTTCCCCCCGAAGGCGAAGAACCTGAAATGCCTTCTTTTGAGGTTCCTGAAGGCCCGTTAGACTTGCAGTCGGTACCGACCGGAATCACAATTGGGCCTGATGGAGCAGCTTATTATGCTGAACTGACGGGTTATCCCTATCCTGAAGGCGAAGCCCGAGTTCTCCGTATTAATGAAGCTGGTGTTCCAGAAGTCTTTGCAGAAGGTTTCACCCAGATTACTGATTTGACTTTTGATGCGGATGGCAACCTGTTAGTGCTGCAATTTGCCGATGAAGCCCAGTGGAAAAACAGTGTCGAAGGAAGCTTAAAAAATTTGCCGGGTTCAGTGGTCAAAGTCACGCCGGATGGTAAACGCACGACAATCGCTCAAGAAGGCATCTTCTCAGCAACAGGGATTCAAGTTGGCCCCGATGGTGGCATCTATGTTGCTAATAATGGTATCGGTACCAATGGTTCTGTGATCCGGTTTGACGATGTTGAGTCTGTCCCTGAACCCGGTACTATTTTGGGTCTATTGTTCTTTGGCGGTGCCAGCATTTTCGGTTTAAAAGGCAAGCGAGACGGACTGAAAAAAGCGGATTAGAAGCAGTTAGGGTGTGATTTTTAATTGCATCCTGTCGCAATTTCTAGCCCGATTTGACCGTCTCGACTTTTCCTCCGCAGATGAATATCAACCACTCGGTTTGCTCTTTAGCAGTTACCTGTTTATTCTTTTCAATTACTAACACCGCTCAAGCGGCAACATTTACTCGCTTTGCTGAGGGTCTTCAAAACGCCAGAGGACTCAATGAAGGCCCCGATGGTGAACTCTACGTTGCTGAAGCGGGAATTGGGGGAGGATCGACTTCATCAAGTTCTATCCCCTCGCCAAATATACCTGGTCTTGACCTGTATTTGGGCAATACGGGTGCCGTCAGTAAAGTTTCCCCTGATGGCACTGTTACGCCTGTGCTGACGGGCTTGAGTTCTGTAGCTTTGGCAGATGGTAGCAACGCTGTCGGCCCACAAGATATTGGATTTGATGCGTTTGGTACGCCCTACGTCCTGTATGGATCGGTGGGTGATCCAGCGAGGCGCGATCAAACGTTGAATGCCTTAGCGGGTAATCCTTACTCTGCAAACGAGATTTTAGGGACTTCGGAGTTGGGTAGCCTTTACCAAGCCAATTTTGTCACAGGTCAACTGACTCGGTTAGCTGACTTGGCCCGGTATGAACTGGAAAATAACCCAACCGGGGGTGATATTGACAGCAACCCCAATAGCCTCGCGATCAACGGCGATACCCTTTATATCACCGACTCGGGCGCTAATAATTTGTTTGCCTACAGTCGGAGAGAAAACCAGCTTCAACTCAATACCATCTTTGACCCGGAAACTGTTGCTTTTGACAGTCTCCAGTTTCCGGAAGGGTTAGGGCCGCCCCCTGCCGCACCAAACGATCCCACTCAGACGCCGGAAACGGAAGAACCCCTCTTTCCTCTCCAATATGTGCCGACAGGCGTTGCGGTTGGTGGTGATGGCAATCTTTATGTTGCTGAGTTTGGAGGGTTTCCGTTTCCCCAGGGGAAGTCAGAAGTGACTCAAATTGATGCCAACGGTCAACAAACAACATTTGCTAACGGTCTTATTCAGCTTACTGATATTGCTTTTGCGCCCAGTGGCAAGGCTTACGCGACTATTTTGGCAACTGAATCTTTGGCTTTAGGGGGCGATCGCGGAAAAGTTGTCGAGATCGATAACGATGGCAAAGTTACAACGATTTTAGATGGTAACGAGGTCGAGGGCGTTGAGTTGTTAGTAAACTTAACCGTCGGAACAGATGGCCTGGTTTATGTTGCGGGTCGGGGTAATGGCCCAAACTCAACAATCTTTCAAATCGATCCCGAAGGGGAAGCTGTTGATATCCCTGAACCCAATTCAGCCTATGGCGTTTTAGTTTGGGGTCTTCTGGGAACGCTTTCTTTTGCTTTCAAGACGGCTCGAAAACAGGCAAACTTTACGACGATTGACCAATAAGCAACTAGCATCCATTGTCAATTTAACTTAAGGACTTATTATGAAGCTCAAAAAATTCTCAGTCGGCGCCAGCCTCACACCCCTATTAGCGGGATCGTTAATCTCTTTAGGTGCGATCGCAACTGAAGTTAAGGCTGTTACTCTCGAATTTGAGCGCCAAATTGGTGAACCTGGCTTTGCACCTGGTCAATTATTTGTGCCTCAAGGTGTCTCGGTTCAAGAGAGTACAGGCAATATTTATGTCGGCAATGGTCGCGGACGAAACCCCGACGGGACGACAAACTTTGAAGTGGGTAATGAAGTTTCGATCTTTACTCCCGAGGGTGAATATATTGGTGGGGTCGGATCTGGCGGGACCGGCCCGGGCGAGTTTGATGAACCTGGAGCGTTGGAGTTTAGCCCGACAACGGGTAATCTCTATGTGGGTGATGTTTTTAACCTGCGGGTGAATGTTTACGATCCTGAAGGTAACTATATTCAAACTATCGCTGATGGTGAATTTGGCGGACTGATTGAAGGTCGGGCTTTCTTTGGGCCTTCTGGGATTACTTTTGATGCCGAGAATAATGTTTATGTTGGCGACTTTAGTAACGATCGCATTCTGAAAATTAACGGATCGGGTGAAATCATTGACACCATCGGCACTCCGGGAAGCGAACCTGGACAGTTTCAAGGCCCTGCGGGTATCCGCATTTCTTCGGTTAGTGGTAATATCTACGTCGCTGATCAGTTTAATAACCGGGTTCAGGTGTTAGACCCAGACGGAAATCCCCTTCTAGCGTTTGGTATGCAAGGAACAGAACCTGGTCAGTTTGAACAACCAATTGGCTTGGAAATCGATGAGGAAGAAAATATTTATGTTGCTGACTCTATCAACAGCCGTGTGCAGGTTTTTGATAAAGAAGGTAATTTGTTAACTGTGTTTGGTGAACCTGCCCGCACTCCCGATGGTGAGATTATCCCTCCGCCTCCCCCGGATGGTTCTACTGGGCCTTTTGGACCCGAACTCGACCTGCGACCGGGTGCATTTAACTGGACGGGTGGCACGGGAATCAATGATGACAAACTCTATGTGGGAGATTTCTTCCAAGGTCGTGTACAGGTACTCAGCATTAATTATGACGATGCTGAAAAAGTACCTGAACCCATGTCAGTCTTAGCTTTGGGAGGGGTTGGTTTGATGGCAACGAAGATCCTCAAAAAGCGTAAAATGACTCGTTAATCGTTCTGTTTATGCAGAGGTGTTTGACAGATACAACTTAATCAAGCTGTTATTCAGGCACTTCTGTATAAATGCCAAGTCTGCTCAAAGTTGTGACCAACGGTCACAGCAGCGGACAGACCCCTTGCGCCTGACGGCGCAAGGGAATGCTGTCCAAGACAGGCTCCGTCGTAAAACGGCGGAGTAATCTGTGACTCACCATCAATCCGCTTGATTGTGTGGGCTTTTGAGCTATTTATTTGTTGTTCAAATAAACTTGGTTTATAATAGGCACATAGCATCTCTAGCTAGCATCTAAAAAAACTGTTAATATCTATATTAAGTCTGGGGAAGTCAAAACCATTTGTCAAACTGTACAAACAGGGCATGGTTTAACAGTTTAAAAACTAAATCACTTAATAATCGCCGAAGGTTATTGGGGGATTAAAAATTGATATTGAGAAAAGTGCAAGACGACTGTTAAAAGCAGTATTTTGTCAAGTGCAAATGTTCAAATATATCTTTTGACCTAAGAAGATTTTCGTCTTTTTAGGGAGGTAAATATGTCAAAATTAATTTCAAAGAAAGCTTGATGTTTATTCATTGAAGTTAAAACTGTTGTACATTAAAACACCTTGAAATAAAGCTTTTAAGGTTTGTATAATAGACAATACAATAAACAACAATCAAAAGATCAAACAGCTTAATCCAGAAAAATAGCGACATGGTTCTTGCATCTATCAATCAATCAACTCACTTAAATCGGACAATCAATCTAATCTTTGACTGGCTCTCAAATCAACTCGATAACGAACAGCTTGCTTGGCTGACCCAAAAGCAGTCTGAACTGTTGAAGGGAGCAACCCAGAGATCATTTTTTATTGCATTCAGCTTAGTTCCTCGTCGTTTAGGGAAAGCAAATTTGGTGCTAACCGATGAAGATTTAAAAGTAGCAATAGAAATTTGCCCCGGTTGGCATCCTCAACACTGGCGAGTTGACGGGCTGGCTCGAACATTGTTAGTTTTATCCTTAATTAAAGGCAACTCCGAAGACTATCAAAGCATTCTTGATCAGCTCTTTTCTGCTGCTGATATCGATGAGCTAGTCGCCCTTTATCAAGCGTTGCCGCTACTTCCTTCACCGGAAAAATACCAAGATCGGGCAGCCGAAGGAATACGCACAAATATGTCAGTTGTATTCAATGCAGTGGCACTTCATAACCCCTATCCTGCCCATTATCTTTCCGAACTTGCTTGGAACCAAATGGTTTTAAAAGCGATTTTTATTGATAGTCCACTGCACAAAATTATCAGTCTTGATCATCGGACTAACCCCGCTTTGTCACAAATGTTAATTGACTACGCCCACGAACGTTGGGCTGCTGATCGCAGTGTTACCCCTGAACTGTGGCGGGCAATGGGTGCTTTCACAACCGATAGTATGACTGAAGATTTAATCAAAGTGTTGGATCACCCCGATCCGATGCAACAAGAAGCAGGTGCGATCGCCTGTATGATTTCCCATTCAGAAAAAATCAAGTCATTGCTAGAGTCTCGCCCCAAGTTAAAAACATTTAGCCAACAGCAAACTTGGAACAGTTGGACTCAGAATTATCTTGATTCTAACCCCACCCATACAGCCAAATAAACTATCATCATCTATCACTATGGAATCTACCAATCTCATGTTTATTGATCCGCATATTCATATGACTGCACGGACAACCTATGACTATCTGGTGATGCGAGAGTATGGCATTGTTGCTGTGATTGAACCTTCTTTTTGGTTGGGTCAACCTCGCACAAACCCCGGCAGTTTCAAAGATTATTTTAGCAGTCTTGTGGGTTGGGAACGGTTTAGGGCGTCTCAGTTTGGCATTGCTCATTATTGTACAATTGGTTTGAACCCCAAAGAAGCCAATAATTCCACCGTTGCTGAACTTGTGATGGATTTGTTGCCTGTATTTGCCTGTAAAGAAGGCGTTGTAGCAATTGGTGAAATTGGCTACGATGACATGACAGAAACAGAAGATAAATACTTTCAAGATCAGCTTGCTTTAGCCAAAGAACTCGATATGTTGGTACTGATTCATACGCCCCATCGCAACAAAAAAGCGGGTACAAGTCGTAGTATGGATCGCTGTATTGAACATGGTCTTGATCCGTCTCAAGTGATCATCGATCATAACAACGAAGAAACCGTTGAAGAAGTTCTAGAGCGAGGGTTTTGGGCTGCATTTACCATTTATCCGATGACGAAAATGGGTAATGCTCGGATGGTAGAAGTTGTTAAAAAATACGGTACTGATCGCATCATTGTTGATAGTAGTGCTGACTGGGGATTAAGTGATCCCTTAGCCGTACCCAAAACCGCTCAACTGATGTTAGATGAAGGCATTAATGAGGCGGATGTGCGAACAGTTTGTTATGAAAATGCACTCAAAGCTTATAGTCAAAGTGGTCAATTTAAAGAAAGCGATTGGCTCACACCTAAACCTGTTGATCATACAGCACAGTTTGATGGCAATAGCGTATTGCGAGGGCAAAATCCAGATGCAAAAACTCTGCGGGATTCAGTTGTGATTCAGTAGAAATAGATTGAATCGTCACCAATTTTAGAGACAGGTTCATCTTAATTGATTCATCTTAAAAATAACCGATTGAACCCCAAAAATATAGATTTATTCGTCCTAGCACAAAGGTAATTGATTTGAATACAACAATTCTAAGCAATCGTACAGCAGGCTACTTTCAACTCATGCGTCCCCCCAATATTCCTACAGCTTGGGCGGATATCTTAGCCGGATATGCCATTGCCGGGAGTAGCGCCTCTATTAGTTCTTTATTGTGGTTACTGTTAGCAACAACTGGACTTTACGGGGGCGGGGTGGTTTTTAATGATGTTTTTGATGCAGAGTTAGATGCCGAAGAACGCCCGGAACGGCCAATTCCTCGGGGTGCTGTTTCATCTCAAGAGGCGACAATATTGGGGGGTTTTTTGTTAACAGTTGGAGTTTTTGCAGCGAGTCAGGTTTCTGGCTTAAGTCTCCTATTAGCCAGTCTGATTGCTGCGGCGACAATTATTTATGATAGTACAGCAAAACATCATGCTTTGTTCGGGCCGTTAACAATGGGGTTTTGTCGGGCGGGGAATTTATTACTCGGTATCAGTGTTTTACCAACAGCCTTTAGCAATATTTTTGAGAATGGGTTTTCATTAATTCATCCCACCTATCTCGCCATTATTCCTATTTTGTATATTGGTGCAATTACCGCCATTAGTCAAGGTGAAGTGTATGGGGGAAATCGTCGCACTGGACAAATTTCGGTTGTACTGATGGGTATTGTCATTGCTATTTTATTGGGCTGTGCAATTACATCTGCTCATATAATTAGTGCTTTATTGTTTGTTGGGTTGCTGACTTGGCGCATTTTTCCCCCGTTTGTACGAGCGGCAACTTTTCCCCAACCTAACTATATTCGCAGTGCTGTTCAAGCAGGAATTTTATCTTTAGTGATTGTCAATGCAACACTCGCTTCTTGCTTTGCTGGCGGACTTTACGGTTTGCTAGTGTTAGCACTCTTGCTGTTATCAATGGGATTAGCGCGTCTGTTTGCAGTGACCTAATATTACAGGCAACAGACCATAAAAAAACAGATTAAAAAGGATAAACTTCAATGACTTTTACACTTTCTAAGCCCGCTTCTAAACCCGCTAGCCAGAGTTCATCCACTGAGTATGCTTCCCTAAAACAAGAGGTAAAAGTTACATTTAACTACGATGTACACTTTACTCGCGATTTATTTAACCCCGATAATCCAATGTTAGCAAATGTGCTACTCTCGAAAGGGGAAGGGGTTAAAAAAGTGATTGCATTTGTTGATAGTGGACTTCCTCAACAGACGGAAATTCTGGCTCAAATTCAAGCTTATAGTAATTGCCATTCCTATGCGTTAAACCTCAAACCCGGTTCAACTTTAATTGCCGGGGGAGAAGCGGCGAAAAATAATCCTCAACTCGTTGAAAATTTACAAAAGATAATTTCAGAAGCCGAACTTTGTCGTCATTCCTACGTTATCGCTGTGGGTGGCGGTGCGATGTTAGATTTGGTGGGCTACGCCGCAGCAACAGCCCATCGAGGGATTCGGTTAATTCGGGTACCGACAACGGTTTTAGGACAATGTGACTCGGGAGTTGGGGTTAAAAATGGGATTAATGCTTTTGGGAAAAAGAACTTTTTAGGAACATTTGCACCTCCAACTTTGGTTTTAAATGATGCCAATTTTTTAACCACATTAGATGATCGAAATTGGCGTTCAGGTTTGGCTGAAGCGGTGAAAGTTGCACTGATTAAAGATGCTGCTTTTTTTGATTTTATTGTTAATCATACAGAAGCATTAGTGAACCGAGATTTAGATACGATGCAGCAAATTGTTTACCGTTGTGCTAAGTTGCACCTCGATCATATTGCTGGTGGAGATCCGTTTGAAATGGGGAGTTCTCGCCCTCTAGATTTTGGTCACTGGGCAGCACATCGTATAGAATACCTCAGCAATTACCGTCTTTATCATGGAGAAGCTGTAGCAATTGGAATTTGTCTTGACAGCACTTATTCTTATTTGTCAGGTTTGATTACCAAGCAAGAATTGAATGAAATTTTGAACCTGTTTAAAGCATTAGGATTTCGTCTTTATGATGCTGAACTTTCTTCTCATTTCACTGAACCTGAACATTCCCGTTCTCTGTTTCGAGGGTTAAGTGAATTTCAAGAACATTTGGGCGGTGAGTTGACTTTAATGCTGCTTGCAACCGTTGGTCAAGGTTTAGAAGTTCACCAAGTTGATTTAGACAAATATCGTCTAGCGATTATGATGTTAAAGGAGGCTGATTTATAATGCAGCTTACTGAAAATAGCACTCACTTGACCTACTGTACAAATATTCATCCAGGCGAATCTTGGCTGGAAGTTTTTGATAACTTAAAACAATATATTCCAGCTTTGAAAAGTCGCTTAAATTCTGAATATTTGGGGATTGGTTTAAGACTTTCTCATCAAGCAACAACCCAACTTAAGCCCTCAGAAATGAGTGAGTTTAAAGCTTGGTTAGCCAAACATAATCTTTATGTTTTTACCCTGAATGGATTTCCCTATGGTGGCTTTCATAACCAGGTGGTGAAAGATCAAGTTTATGCACCAGACTGGACAACATCAGAGCGAACGAATTACACTCAGCACCTGGCTTATATATTAGCGGAACTGTTACCTCAAGGTGTAAATGGGAGTATTTCAACGCTACCTCTTTCTTATAAGCCTTGGTTTAACAGTTCATCTGATATCAATGAGGTGTTTAAACAGAGTACAATTAACCTGGTTAAAGTTGTTGTAGAACTGGTTAATTTACATCAGAAAACGGGTAAATTTATTCATGTTGACCTTGAACCCGAACCCAATGGGTTAATTGAGAATTCCGCCGAAGTGATTGATTTTTTTGAGAACTGGCTGTTACCTGTCGGTGGAAAACAACTCGCTGATACACTGGGGATTGATTTGAATACAGCCGAGAAACTTCTGCGACAACATATTCAAATCTGTTACGATACTTGCCATTTTTCTGTTGTTTATGAAAAGCCATCTCAGGTATTTGAACAGTTTAAACAAGCCGGGATTTTAGTTGGCAAAATTCAAATTAGTGCAGCGATTAAAAATCAGCTTCCTCAAGATCAATCTGAACGTGATCACCTCGCTGAATATTTGCATAAATTTGTTGATTCTACTTATCTTCATCAAGTCGTTGCTGCTCATCCAGACGGTACTTTCCAATCCTATATTGATTTACCCGAAGCACTTCAAGAGTTAAGAGAAACAACGGCTCAAGAGTGGCGGACTCATTTTCACATTCCGATATTTAACAAAACTTACGGCGTTTTACAGTCTACCCAAGACGATATTTTAACGGTATTAGATTTGTTGAAAGATTATCCCTGTGAACATCTAGAGATCGAAACTTACACCTTTCAAGTTCTTCCTGAAAACCTCAAAACTGATTTACTCACTTCTATTCAAAGAGAGTATGAATGGGTACTTCAGCATTATCAAGATCATTCTAATCTATATTCAAACCAACAACAGACTGTTTCCTCTGCTTCAAGTTAGCATCCTTTGAAAATTGTAGTTTTATTCTCAATTAATCCATGCAAAAAACAGTAGTTATTAATGTTGTAGGTTTGACATCTGCATTGTTAAAAGCCATGCCCAAACTGTCGAAATGGGCGAAACAAGTTAATACAATTAAACCTGTATTACCTGCGGTGACTTGTTCGGCCCAGACAACCTATTTAACTGGAAAATGGCCGAGTGAACATGGTATTGTTGGGAATGGTTGGTATTTTCGTGATGAAAATGAAATTAAGTTTTGGCGACAGTCTAACCGTTTAGTACAATCTCCGAAAATTTGGGAGATGGCTAAAGAGATTAACCCCAATTGTACAACCGCAAATCTGTTTTGGTGGTACAATATGAATTCATCAGTAGACTATGGAATTACCCCTCGACCGATGTATCCTGCTGATGGTCGAAAAATTCCCGATATTTACACTCAACCCGGTGATTTGCGATCGCAAATTCAATCCGATTTAGGTCAATTTCCCCTGTTTAAATTTTGGGGGCCAGCGACTTCAATTGCATCTAGTCAATGGATAGCAGATTCTGCTAAATGGGTGGATATTCGCCAAGATCCGACGCTAACACTGATCTATCTTCCTCATCTTGATTATTGTTTGCAAAGTGTTGGGACTCAAGCCGAAGATATTCAAGAAGATTTACAAGCGATTGATCAAGTTTGTGCAGATTTAATTAACTATTATACTGCCAAAAATGCCAATATTGTGGTATTGTCAGAATATGGTATTACTCCAGTTTCTCAACCTATTCATCTGAACAGATTATTGAGAGAAAACGGTTTATTATCCATCCGGGAAGAATTAGGCTTAGAATTGCTCGATACAGGTGTTAGTGAGGCTTTTGCTGTCGCCGATCATCAAATTGCTCATATTTATGTGCGATCAAAAGCTAATATTTCTAAAGTGCGATCAATCCTCGAAAATGTTGATGGTATTGACTACATTTTAGACAAGGAAGGTCAAAAAGAATTTCATCTGAATCATAGCCGATCCGGTGATTTAGTTGCGATCGCTCATCCTCACGCTTGGTTTACTTACTATTATTGGTTAGACGATAAACGCGCCCCAGATTTTGCTCGCACAGTTGATATTCACCGCAAACCAGGTTATGATCCTGTTGAGCTTTTTATTGACCCCAAAATTCCTTTTCCTAAAGTCAAAATTGCCTGGAAGTTGTTACGCAAGCAATTAGGTTTTCGTTATTTACTCGATGTTATTCCCCTTGATGCTAACCTCGTTAAAGGGTCTCACGGTTGTATTCCGCCTAATACTTGCGATTACCCCGTTTTTCTCACTCAAAAAGCAGAAGCTTCAGAAGAAAACCCTCTGTTACCTACAGACATTAGCCAACTGATTCTTAAAGAAATCTTTAACTAATTAACCCACATTTAAACAAAAAAAATTGATAGATAGTCTTGGGTGCGATCATCTATCTAAAGATATAAATTCGGGGTAAAAATGAACGCCCCGATTTTTTTATATTGCCAAATTTCCCCAATTTAGTTATACTCAGAAAGACCTCTTGAACAATCGGGAAAATTTCGGTAAATTTTCAAGGATTGGTCTGAAAAATTCCCAGATGAAGTTTCTTAATAAAATCAATGAAGCTGCCAAATATACTAACAGCATCAGCGACAGTTTTTTCTGTCCTTATTGGTGGGCTTTTTGCCCCCGCTCACGCTTTTAACCCCGCCGACTTAGAGCGAGTCTTAAACGGGAATAACTGTGTAGGGTGTAACCTCGCTGGAGCGAACTTCGCGGGACTTAACCTGGGTGGTGCAAATTTTCAAGGGGTAAACCTCAGCGATACTAACTTTTCTGGAGTTAATTTAGGTGGTGCTAACTTCGCCGGAGTTGATTTAATTGGGGCGAATTTTCAAGGGGTAAACCTCAACGATACTAACTTTGTGGGAGTCAACCTCAGCAATACGAACTTTGCCGGAGTTGACCTCATAGGTGCTAATTTTTTCGGTTCTAATCTCACCGATACTAACTTTGTGGGAGTCAACCTCACCAATACGAACTTTGCCGGAGTTGACCTCATAGATGCTAATTTTTTCGGGGCTAATTTAACCGATACTAACTTTGTGGGAGTCAACCTCAGTAATACAAACTTTGCGGGAGTTGACCTGATACGAGCCAATTTTTTAGGGGCTAATTTGACCGAAAGTAACTTTGTGGGAGTCAACTTAAGCGAAGCCAACCTCACCGGAGTTAACCTCACCGACAGTAACTTTATAGGAGTTAATCTCAGTAAAGCCAACCTTACCGGAGTTAACCTAGCAGGAATTAACCTGATTGGAGTTAATCTAACAGATACACTCCTAAATGGTGAAAAAATCACCGACAAAATTGCAAGCGTCCCCGAACCTTCTTTCCTGGTTAGCCTCAGTATATTAGCAATAGCAGCAGCAGGAAGTCGCCTGAAAAAGAAACTCGACTATTTGCAACAAAAATAGTTGATTTCTATCATAATTAGAGAAAAATTTTTAGTCTGGGTGGGTTGATTTAACTAATTTTTGGAAAAATATATCTTTAGGAAGAACCCGTCCCAACACCGGCGACGGGTTCCGAGGTGACCAACGGTCAATGCAGCGGACAGACCCCGCGCCCTTCGGGCGCACGCAGTTGCGTGATTGTCGGGGAACCCGCCTCTCGCAGTCACTCATGGGGGAAACCCGCGCGCCCCCTTGCTGCTTCACCAACGCACTGCACTCACCACCTGCGGGCAAAGTGCGCAAAGTGCGGTAAGCGCGGTTACGCCTGCGTAGAGCGCGAAGTCCGTTGCGGGGGTTCCCCCCGTTGTAGGCAGGGCCGCTTCGTTCTAGCCCTAAAACTTGATTTGTGGGGGGTGGGGAGGTAGGGAGGT
>NZ_AAVU01000006.1 GCF_000169095.1 Lyngbya sp. PCC 8106 | reverse complement strand
CCCCCGTCACCCCATCACCCCCGTCACCCCGTCACCCCATCACCCCCGTCACCCCACCACCCCCGTCACCCCATCACCCCCGGCAATTTTTAACTCGGGAAGCGAGTCATCCGCAAGCACCGCCAATTCCGAGGCGGTGAACGGATGACTGAGAATGAAACAGCCCTGCCCATAGATCAGCATTTGACTCGCTTATTCTCATTCAAGGCTATCAGCTATCCTAAAGTTAGAAGTCGCTGAAAGCCTCTTTATGACTACTCCTCCTCGTAAATCTAAAAGAACGGCAGTGATCACCCTCGTCTTAATCGCATCAGTCGGTTTGAAAGCCTGCGAATCCTCCAAAAGACGAGAAGTTTATCGCAATCTGCCAGACTGTCAGCAAGAATGGGGTCAACCCGAACTCTGTGAACCGATCACCGATGGCTCCTATCCTGTTGGTTATTATTATGGCCCCTATTACCGACGACGCCGAGGTAACTACTACTATTACCGTACCTACAACAGCCCTCCCCGAGTCATTCCTCGCAACGCTGGAATTGTCACCACCTCTCCGAGTCGTCCGAGTTCCTCCGTCGGTCGAATTAAACGAGGAGGATTCGGTTCAGGGAGCCGATTCGGGGGACGAGCCGGGAGCCGAGGCGGTTGATTGAAATAGAAGTCGTCAAAACCCTTGAGAATGGGAACTCTAAAACTAAATCACTAACATTTTATCCAAAAAGCAGGTTTAGCTATGAAACGCATCCCCCTCACTCCACGTCCCCACTGGGAACAAAAATGCGATGAGGTTGGATTTCACTTTTACAACTACGATGGACTGTATTGGAACGAAAGCGCCTGTTATCAGTTTAGTTCTCCAGAAATAGACGAACTCGAAGCCGCAACCGTTGAACTCCATCAGCTTTGTCTAGAAGCCATTGAGCGCATTATTATAGAAGAACGCTATACTCAACTTTCCATCCCGCTCGAATTTTTTCAAATCTGTCGTCAGTCCTGGGAAGAAGGTGATCCTAGCCTTTATGGTCGCTTTGATTTTGTCTATGATGGCATCCATCCCCCCAAACTCCTCGAATACAACGCCGATACTCCCACCGCCTTACTCGAAGCCAGTATCGTTCAGTGGACGTGGTTAGAAGAAAGCTTTCCCAACGCTGATCAGTTCAACTCCATTCACGAAAAACTGATCGAACAATTTCACCAAATCTACTCTTATCTATCTCCTCATCTCAGACATCTACACTTTACCTGCGAACGGGATAGTACAGAAGATCTCGGAACCGTTGAATATCTCAGAGATGTAGCCATTCAAGCCGGGTTCTTGACTAAACATCTATATATAGATGAAATGGGCTGGAACTCTAGTGATCAGTGTTTTTGTGACTTGGAAAACTTCCCCATTCAAGCACTCTTTAAACTTTACCCGTGGGAGTGGATGATCCAGGATGAGTTTGGACAACACCTTTTAAGTGAACCGATGCTGCTGTTAGAACCGGCTTGGAAAATGATTCTCAGCAATAAAGCTATTTTACCGATTTTATGGGAATTTTTCCCGGATCATCCTCACCTATTACCTGCCTATTTTGACTCAACTCAACTTTCTCATCCTTACATCAGTAAACCGATTTTTTCCCGTGAAGGCGGTAATGTTACGATCTATTATGGCGATCGCATTTATCAAACCGAAGGCATCTATCAAGACGAACCCCTAATTTATCAATCCTACTGGCCGTTACCCCAATTTGACAGTTACTATCCGGTTATTGGATCATGGATTATCGGTGAACAAGCAGCCGGAATTGGTATTCGAGAAGATCAAACTCCCATTACCCAAAATACCAGTCAGTTTATCCCGCACTACTTTGTCTAAAGATCTATATCTGCCTTTCTAATCTCGAGAAAATCAATAAAGAATATGACTGAATTGTTTAAACTGTAAGTTAATGAAAACATTTTTTAGGTGATTTTTATGACTCCTATAATTTAACAATAGATAGATCGACAGAATTGAAAGTCGAAAAGTAACAAAAAAAATTGATATCATTACAAGACACACAGAATCTTAGAACGGCGAAAGAAATTCGTAAATATAAAAATTATCAGGATCAAAATCGATGGAAAACACAACAGAAATTGTAGGTCAATATAACACACTATTAATCGTTCTTTCCTTCATCATCGCTGTAATTGCTTCCTACACAGCTTTGGATTTAGCAAAACAAGTAAAACTCGGAATCAGCAAACGCAAAAGCATCATCTGGTTACTGGGGGGAGCGGTTGCTATGGGATCAGGAATTTGGTCAATGCACTTCATCGCCATGCTCTCATTTCACTTACCAATAGCTGTTCGTTATGATCTCAAGATAACATTGTTGTCTCTTGGTTTAGCGATCGCCGCCTCCGGTTTAGCATTATGGTTATTATATCAACCCAGTACCAATCGATTATCGCTTGTTTGTGGTACTATTTCCATGGGAACTGCGATCGCTCTCATGCACTACACAGGAATGGCAGCTATCAGACTAGAAGAAGCTCAAATACAATATAACTCTCTGATTGTAGCCTTATCTGTAATCATCGCGATACTAGCATCAGGGGCGGCTTTATGGTTAGCATTTCGCGCACAAAATCCAGATTCAAATCAGCAATTCTGGAAACAAATAGGAAGTGCAGCAATTATGGGAACTGGAATTAGTGGAATGCACTATACTGGAATGTGGGCAACTCACTTTTTTCCAACATCAGTTTTAACGGCTGATTCATTCTCAACATTCAATCAATTTGGGTTGGCTTTAGGGGTTGGTGCAATCACCTTAATGACTTTAATCTTTACCCTGATTAGCCTCTTTTTTGATCGACGTTTAAATGCTCATCAACTGCGAGAAAAAGCTTTAGCAGAGAGTGAACAACGCTTTCAAACACTGATTCGCGAAATGCAAGTCGGTGTATTACTCCTAAACAACCGTGCAGAAATCCTGATTAGCAATCAATCTGCACAAACATTATTAAAGCTGAAATCCAACACCGAAACCCCTCAAATTTTCGGTCAAGATTGGTATCTTATGCAAGAAGATGGCAGTGATTATAACCCCCAAAAACTTCCGGTACAATTCGCCATTACTCAACGTCAACCTGTTCGGAATATAATCATCGGAATTAAAAACTCATATCCGAACGCTCAATGTCGGTGGTTACTGGTGAATGCGACTCCGCAACTGGCAAAAAATGGCAGCGTTGAACGAGTGATTTGTACCGTTAGTGATATTAGCCAACAAAAGCAAACTGAAGCCGCATTAAGAGACTCAGAAGAACGATTTGCTTTAGCCGTAGAAGGTGCAAATGATGGGATTTGGGACTGGGATATCCCAACCGGAAAAACTTACTTTTCTTCTCGCTGGAAGATGATGTTGGGTTATGGTGAAGAAGAATTACCCAATCATCTCGAATCTTTCAAAAAAATCCTTTATTCAGAAGACTCAGAGCGGGTTTTTAACATTTTAGAACGTTACCTCAATCAAGAAATTCCTTACTACGAAGTTGAGTTTAGATCCGTGACTAAACAAGGCAATATTCGTTGGATACTTTCTCGGGGTGTAGCACTATGGGATAGTAAGAATAAAGCCTATCGAATGGTGGGTTCTAATACTGATATTACCGAACGGAAACAAGTTGAACAAGCCTTACAAGAAAGTGCAAAACGGGAAAGATCAATTGTTCGAGTCATGCAAAGAATGCGCGAAACCCTGGAACTTAAAACCATATTTAATGCAACGACAGAAGAACTCCGACAAGCGTTGTGCTGTTCGAGAGTTCTTGTTTATCGTTTTAATCCTGACTGGAGTGGAGAAGTCCTTGCAGAGTCTGTGATGTCAGGATGGAAAACATTAATTTCCAAAACAGAATATCAATCCTCTCTCAAACAAATTGCTGTCAATCAAGCCGATTGTGTGGTTAAATTACTTGATAGTAACGAAGCTTTGATCGAAGATACTTATCTACGAGAAAATCAAGGGGGATTTTATCGCCAAGGAAAGAGTTACTATCGCTCTGTACGAGATATTTATACGGCAGGATTTGATGAGTGTTATCTCAATTTCTTAGAGCAGTTACAAGCTCGTTCCTATATGATTGCACCGATTTTTTGTGGAACGAATCTATGGGGATTACTCTGTGCCTATCAAAATGGAACGCCGCGAGAATGGACGAACGCAGAAATCAAAATTCTAACCCAAATTGGGAGTCAGTTAGGGGTTGCGGTTCAACAAGCTGAACTCTTGGCTAAAACTCAGCAACAAGCCCAAGAACTTCAAGAAGCCAAAGAAGCGGCTGATGCTGCAAACCTAGCGAAAAGTGAATTTCTCGCCTCAATGAGTCACGAATTGCGAACCCCTCTAAATGCGATTTTGGGTTTTGCACAATTAATGAATTACGACTCTAGTATAAAAGTCGAACATCACCAATACCTGGAAATTATTAGTCGAGCAGGTGAACATTTGCTAAACTTAATTAATGATATTTTAGAAATGTCAAAAATAGAGGCAGGTCGAGTTACACTGACAGAAGATGATTTTGATTTGCTTCATTTGCTGGAAAATCTAGAAAAAATGTTGTGTTTGAAAGCACAATCAAAAGGATTATTACTAACCTTTGAACTAGACGAGACATTACCTCAATGGGTGAGAGGAGATGAAAAGAAATTGCGTCAGGTTTTAATTAATCTTTTAGGAAATGCAACAAAATTCACAGAATCAGGTTGTGTAACGTTACGCAGCTTTAGAGTGAATCAAGCCAAAGTTCGAGAAACAGAAAATAGTTTGATCAAGAATGATGCACTCAGAATTCGTTTTGAAGTTGCCGATACAGGTTTAGGTATTGCTGAAAATGAATTAAAGCGCTTATTCCAAGCCTTTTCTCAAACGACAACCGGGTTAAAATCAGGTGAAGGTACAGGTTTAGGATTATCCATTAGTCAACAATTTGTACAACTGATGGGTGGAGAAATAACCGTTAAATCTCAAGTTAATGTTGGGAGTACCTTTGCTTTTGAAATTCCGATGAGTTGCACTCAAGCTCAAAACAAATACAGAAATTATCATCCTGATCCAGTTATTAGTTTAGTTCCTGAAGATCTGAAAAGAAGTATTTTAATCGTAGAAGATCAACCGAATAACCGTTTACTCATGATCAAGTTACTCTCAGAAATTGGCTTTGAAGTTCGAGAAGCCAGTAGTGGTCAAGAAGCAATTGAAATTTGTTCAACTTGGCAACCTGACTTAATCTTGATGGATATGCGAATGCCTGTTATGAACGGTTTTGAGGCAACTCAACAGATTAATGCGATGTCTTTTGCCAAAAAACCGATTATTATTGCCTTGACAGCCAATACGTTTGAAGCAGAAAAACAGGCGATTTTTAATGCTGGATGTGACGATTTTATCGGCAAACCCTTCCAACGAGAAGAACTCTTAGAAATGATTAGAAAATATTTGGGAGTTGAATATATTTATGCTAAAGATGAGTCTGAAACTCTAAATTCATCGGCTCAATCCTCTGATTCAGAAAAAAGGCAGCCTATCTCTAATCTTGAGATGATAGAAACAATGCCCCCAGATTGGGTTGAAAAACTTCATAAAGCGGCTCAAGCTTGTAGTGACTTATTGATTTGGGAACTCATCGATCACATTCCTCCAGAACATAACATCTTATCAGAAACTTTAAAAGAGTTAGTTGAGGATTTCCGCTATGATCAGATTATGGAATTGACTGAACCTAAGACGGTTTCGCAGAAGTGACTTCATTGAAAATCAGTTCTCATTCATTAACTTAGAGGTCATTTTTTGATTCAATCAAAACTTGTGTTTAATATAGCGCTACGCGAATACATGATTGTCATTTCTAAATCCTAAAACCCCTCAAACCCGAATCATCGGAAAGTAAATCAAAGTCGGGACAATTGATCAATTGTCTGTTAACGCCCTCTCAATCATTTGTAGCAAACAGTAAACTGAGAAGAACAAACGAATCATATACATTCGGAGAACAGCGTGGGTTACGATTTTGATGCAATAATTATCGGTAGTGGTGCAGGAGGCGGAACGGTGGCGTTTGCGTTAGCCAGCGCTGGAAAACGGGTTCTATTAGTCGAACGTGGATCTCGATTTTCTGACACAACAGCCTACCAAGATGAACGCCGAATGCTGATTAATAAAGAAGCCTTCGACGATCGCAATTTTGAGGTCAACGGACAGCAAACTCGCTTACACATTTCCGGAATTCTCGGGGGTGGAACTTCCCTCTATGGTGGTGTTCTCATTCGTCCCAGTCGTTATGACTTCCATCCCGGTAAATATTACGACAAATGGCTACCGCGTCATCTCTGGGATTGGCCGATTACCTACGATGATCTCGCTCCCTACTATGACAAAGCTGAACAATTATTTCAAGTCAGCGGCGACAATACTACTCAAATTCCTAACGTTGAAACCCCAACCCACGGTTATCCCTGCGATGTTCCCGCTTTAGCCCCGATCAACCAACACCTCGAACAAGCTATCGACGCCGCAGGTTTTACCCCCTTTCACTTACCCTTTGGGATTGATTTTAATCGCTGTTTACGTTGTCCAAGCTGTCCGGGTTTTTATTGTCCTAACGATGCGAGGGCGTCTACAACGGTTCGACTTCTGGATACACTGCTTGAAAACGGCAATTTACAACTCAAAACCCTCACCGAAGCCGATCAGTTAGTTACCAATAGTCAAGGTAAAGTTACCGCAGTTCAGTTACAGGATCGCCAAACAGGTAACATTGAACAACTCACCGCTAAAGTTTACATCCTCTCTGCTGGGGCGATTGGGAGTCCCGTTATCCTGCTAAAATCGGGCTTAACCGGACGAAGTGACCAAGTAGGGCGAAACTATATGTTTCACTGTGGCGCCCTCGCAGCAGGCTTTTTTGCCGGGGAAACAGGCGGTGCAGATAGCTTAATTAAACAACTCGGCTTTACCGATCTCTATCTCGGTTCCCCAGATTTTCCCCACAAACTCGGACTCGCCCAAACTGTCCCCGTTCCCGGGCCACTTTCGATCCAAGCAGAACTTCCCTTTCCCCTTCCCACTGCGATCGCCCGTTTTCTGCTGAAGCGAATGTTAGTGATTACGGGGTTAGTCGAAGATATACCCCAAAGCGAAAATCGAGTTGAATTGGGTAAAAATGGAGAAATTCGTCTGACTCACCGCTTTCATCCCTACGACGTCTATCGTTCCAAATATTATATGCGTCAACTGAGAACTGTATTTCGTCAGGCGGGCGCTGTTTTTACCTACGGGGTAACGGGGGATAAAGACGAGGTTCATACTTCCCATCAAGCCGGAACGACTCGTTTTGGCAGCGATCCGCAAACAAGTGTACTTGACCCGGATTGCCGTTTGCACGACCATGATAACGTGTTTGTGGTTGATGGGGGATTTATGCCTAATTCTTTGGGGGTGAGTCCGGCTTTAACAATTATGGCGAATGCTTTGCGTGTATCAGAAGTGATCAAGGAGGTTTGTTAAAAAATGAAGAAAACAGTCGTAATTACTGGAATTTCGGGGACTTTGGGGAGTGCATTAGGAAAGGCGTATATGCAGCAGGGTTGTCATGTGGTTGGAGTGACTCGTCAGCCCGATTTACAGGGAGAAGGCTATAACGAGTTATGTGTTTCCCCGCAAGAAACCCTCGAAGATGCCCAAAAACTGTTTAGTTATAATCCCGATGTTGTCATTTTAAATGCGGGTCAAATTGAAACGGAAGTGGGTGAAGGCGGAGTTCCTTTGGTAGAATTAGTCGAGTCGATGAACCGCGTTAACTATACTTGGCCGGCGATTGTGGCGGTAGAAGCTGCCAAACAAAAGCGTGATCAACTGTTGGATGTGATTGCTATTGGTTCAATTGCTGATGGGAGTCCTTCTTGTTTTGGGCCTGTTTATCATTCGGGGAAAATTGCCTTACATTATTATTGGTCAGGTGTCGGGCCGATTGTTTATTATGCCAGTGACAAGATGATTCGTCTGCGGTTTTACCGTCCGGGTGTCATCGCTGGGCCGTTAGCCTGGGCGCCGGTCAATCGTTTGAACGAAAAAGCCTACAAAATTCGTGAAAGTCGGGTTAATTCTGCACCTTCTGCCGATCATGTTGCGGGTAAGATTGTTAATTGGATTGAAAACAGTAAACAATGGGTGGGAACTTACGAGGAACCGTTTAGTTTCAAAATCTTTAAGTACCTATTTGCTTTGTTTCCCAATCAGTTTTATCGTTTGCAATTGTTAGGGTGGCCGAGGGGGAGTAAGTTTATTAAACCCTCTGAGAAATAAACTCACTTCTGATTTTATTGTTGAGAGAGTGAAGAAGGTTTGGTGATTTAGCCAAACCTTAACTCTACTCAAAACAGACAAACTCAACTTAATTTTGCAATCAACTTTTCAACTCGTTCTCGAACTTCTTCTCGCACACGGGGAAAGATTTCGGGTTGTTCTGCGGGGTCATCGAGTTGCCAATCTTCAAACACTTCTTTTGTTACCCATTCCGGCGGTAAATTTACCCCACAACCACACAATGAAATCACCGCATCATAATCTTTGGGGTTAAATTCACTTAGGGCGTTAGAGGTTTGATTGTTAATATCAATTCCAACGTCTGACATGGCTTTAATTGCGTGGGGATTGACTTCGCTGGCTTCTAACCCTGAACTCGTGACGCTGATTTTTCCCTCACCTAATTTTTTTGCAAATCCTTCCGCCATTTGAGAACGAGAAGAATTTTTCTTACAAACAAACATGACTCGTTTCATTAGAGTAACTCCTGATTTTTGATGAATTTTATTGGGCTAGTTTTTGCAGAAAATTAGTTTATTTTTTCTTTGCGTTCACTATAGCGATCTGTCAGATAATCTACTTGATCTCGCAACAGTATGGTAAACTTATAAAGTTCCTCCATCACATCAACAACGCGATCGCGATAGGGTGAATCTTTCATCGTTCCATCTTCGTTAAATTCTTGATAAGCTTTCGCGACTGAAGATTGATTGGGAATGGTAAACATTCGCATCCATCGACCCAAAATTCGCATGGTATTCACTGCGTTAAAAGATTGAGAACCGCCACTGACTTGCATCACGGCTAATGTTTTTCCTTGGGTGGGTCGAACTGCACCAATACTTAAAGGAATCCAGTCTATTTGATTTTTGAGAATTCCGGTAATATTACCGTGCATTTCTGGAGATGACCAGACTTGACCTTCTGACCATTGACTGAGTTCTCGGAGTTCTTGAACGAGAGGATGAGATTCTTCAACCCTCCCCCGCAGAGGTAAGTCATAGGGATGAAAAAATTTAACTTCTGCTCCCATTTCTGTAATAATTCGCGCGGCTTCTTCTGCTAACAAACGACTATAAGAGCGTTCTCGCAAGGAACCATACAAAAAGAGAATTCTGGGGGGATGATCTAATTTTTCCATCGGTGTTAACGTGAGAATCGATGACTATTTACAGCAAGTCGATTTGACAGGTTCAGCCGCTTTTGAAGCTGTCGTTAAGTTGTCTTCTGGGGTGGTATCGGCAAGTTTAACCACAAATATTTCCCAACGATTTCCATCGGGGTCAGTTACCCAAACTTTATCCTGAATGGCATAACAACAGTCGGTATTGTGTTCTTCAAAGGTTGCGAGTTTTGCCTGTTTAAATCGTTCAATTGCCGCTTGTACGGTTTCCGAACTTTCGACTTGAATTCCTAAGTGAGACAAGGTGCCACCCGGTTGAATTTCTTCGGCTAAATTCAGGGTTAGATTGAGTGGGGGATTGTTCACGTCAAATTTAGCATAATCGGCTTTATATTTGACAGGTTCAACTCCAAATAAAGTCTGATAAAAGGTAAGAGACTGTTCTAAGTTTCGGACAACTAAAGCGACATGAGTTTTAAAGACTGACATAATTCACCTCTAATTTAACACTTCAAACAACGGGGATCAAGTAATGTTGCTTTTTCTGGTTCGCGGGGAAACCAAGAAGCAGTTCGTTTGCAAACTTCGACCAACATTAACATTACCGGAACTTCAATTAAAACGCCGACAACAGTTGCTAATGCAGCACCCGAATTTAAACCAAATAAAGTCACGGCTGTTGCAATGGCGACTTCAAAATGATTACTCGCCCCAATTAACGCTGCGGGTGCGGCATCTTCATAGTACAAATTCATCTTTAATCCAGCAACGTAAGCAATCAGAAAGATAAAGTTAGTTTGGATAAATAGAGGAACTGCAATCAACAAAATATGCAGCGGATTTTCAACAATCAATTCTCCCTTGAAGGCAAACAACAATACTAAGGTAATCAATAAAGCTGAAGTCGCAATCGGGCTTAAATACTTCAGAAACTTGCGTTCAAACCACGCTTTACCTTTATGTTTAAAAATCCAATAGCGACTATACATTCCTGCGGCTAATGGTAATCCCACATAGATTAACACTGATAAAACAATCGTTTCCCAAGGCACAGTTAAATCATTAGCAGACAGCAACCAACGTCCTAAAGGGGCATATAAAAACAGCATGGCTAGGGAGTTAATCGCCACCATCACTAATGTATGACCTTGGTTACTATAAGAAAGATATCCCCACATCAAAACCATTGCCGTACAAGGGGCAATTCCGAGTAAAATTGTTCCGGCAATATAAGAGTCAGCTAGTGTGACTTCTGTTCCTCTTAATACCTCTGTTGTACTTAATAACGGCCGAAATAAATACCCCAGAAAAAACTGTGAAAAGGCAACCATTGTAAATGGTTTGATTAGCCAGTTAACGACTAAGGTTAGGATGACTGGTTTGGGTGCTTTTGCCGCTTGACGAGCCTGGGTAAAGTCAATCTTTACCATGATGGGATACATCATAAAAAACAGGCAAATTGCAATCGGAATCGACACCTGATAAACACTCATCGAATCAAGGGCAACCGCCACACCGGGAAACAATCTTCCGAGTAAAATTCCGCCTAAAATACACAAAAATACCCAAACGGTGAGATACTTTTCAAAAACGCTCAGTTGACCGCCTGCTTGTACGGCAGATTCATTAACTTGAGGTGAATTAGAACTCATAGAAATTCCTCAAAATTACAGCAAAATCGACTACCATTCTGTAAACTTAGTCAACACTTCATCAATCGTCATTGTGAATTCAGATTCACCTCCAAAAGCAGTTCCTACTTTGGTTTTATGAAAGTTGCGGAACAGCAAAGCATAGTCATCTTCTTCAAAGGGAATATAACCGACAGAACTCACAACCCCCTCTGCATTTCTCAGATAAAAATCGATAAAATCCGTCATCAAAGGGTTGTCTTTAGCGGAGACAGCATTAACATAAATAAACAGGGGTCGCGCTAACGGTCTGTATTGATTTTGGCGGGCATTTTCTTCCGAAGGCATCACCGCAGAACCCGTACCATTATCAATCGCTAAGGGTTTTAATTTGTCTTGGTTTTTGTTGTAATAAGCATAACCAAAATAACCCAAAGCGTTGGGATTTCTACTCACTCCCTGCGCTAAAATCTCATCATCTTCACTGGCGGTAAAATCACTACGAGAAGCACCAGGTTGACCAACAATTGCTTCTGTAAAATAGTCATAGGTTCCTGAGTCTGTCCCTGGCCCGTACAATACTAACGGTCTATTAGGCCAAGACGGACGCACTTGATTCCATGTTGTAATTCTCCCTTGCGCCCCAGGTTCCCAAATTTTCTTCAACTCCTCAACGCTGATGTCAGACGCCCAAGTATTTTGGGGATGAACAACAACGCTGAGGGCATCAAAAGCCACTGGGAGTTCGATATAAGCAATATTGTTTTGTTTGCAGACTTCCATCTCACTGCGAGAAATGGGGCGAGAGGCGTTGTTGATGTCGGTTTCGCCTGCACAGAATTTTTGAAAACCACCTCCGGTTCCGGAAAAGTTTGCGGTTACATCAACATTTTTTGTGCTTTCTGAGTTGAACTGTTCGACAATTTTCTCGGTAATCGGATAAACGGTACTGGAACCATCAATTTTTATCGGTTCGTTTTGCTGCGCTTGATTGGAACCACAACCGGACAACAAGACAGTTGTACCAATAGCGAAACTAGCTACATTAAAGGTTTTTAGCCAGTTTGTCGGAGTTGTACTCATCGCTTTCTCCTCCTTTGCGGAGTTGAAGGTATACTTGTACTTTATCAAAAAAGTTTGATTAGTCAAGTAAACTTAGGTAAAGATTTTATATAAAAGCAGCGTTCAAAGCTGTAAAAATTTTGATGGGTCAACAACTTACTCACATTTGCGAGCGGGCCAAATTGGGCTAAAACGGCGAAATTCCGACAGATACTCCTCTAGGGCGATGAACTGGGCAAGGTTAAGGCGATAGTATATCCACCGCCCTTCTGCCCGAGATTGGACTAAACCTGCTTTCTTGAGGATTTTCAGGTGAAACGAGAGTTTGGACTGGGCGATGTCAAGTTCTTTACAGAGGTCGCACACGCACAACTCCGCCTCTCGCAACTCATCAATAATTTGCATTCTGAGGGAATCAGACAGGGCGTGAAATCCAGCAGCAAGTAAAGTTGATGATTCGGTCGAGGTTGTTTTCATCAATTTTTTTTGATACCATCACTGAGACATTATCTCTAGGATGCCCCATTCTGTCTGTTGTGGCAAGATACGGGTTTAAGTTTTAACCAATTCGTCCACGTAGATAGTTTTCTGTTTGGCTGTGAGAAGGGCTACTAAATACTTCTGAAGTGGTGCCAAATTCTAGCATTTCTCCTAAGTACATAAACGCGGTATAATCAGAAAATCGAGCTGCTTGCTGCATACTGTGAGTCACAATTAAAATAGTAACGTGCTGTTTCAATTGACTCATTAATTCTTCAATGCTAGCGGTGGCGATGGGGTCAAGGGCAGAAGTCGGTTCATCAAATAAAATCATTTCGGGATTTGCAACTAATGCCCTGGCAATACATAAGCGTTGTTGTTGACCGCCCGATAGATTTAACGCCATGTCTTTTAAACGGTCTTTGACTTCATCCCAAAGGGCTGCTTCTTTGAGTGCCTGTTCAACTTTTTCATCAATTAAACTGCGCTTTTTCTCACCGCGTACCCGTAACCCATAGGCAACATTTTCATAAATCGATTTGGGGAAAGGATTTGGCTTTTGGAATACCATACTCACCCGCATTCGCACTTCTATCGGGTCAATTTCTCGAGCTAAAATATTATCTGCATCTAAGAAAATTTGACCTTCGTAGCGATTCCCCGGATACAAATCGTGCATTCGATTAAAACAACGTAACAGAGTTGTTTTCCCACATCCAGACGGCCCAATTAAAGCGGTAACTTGTCGTTCAGGAACGGTGAGATTAACATTTTTGACTGCATGAAACGAACCATAATAAAAGTTGAGATCACGGGCTTCTGCTTTGGGCTTGAGGGTAATTAATTCTTTCATTTTCAACCTACTTAAACAATTTCAAAATAAACTTAATCACTTTACCATTTGATACCCCGACGGAACTGATAACGCAAATAAACGGCTAGGGCGTTCATGGTTAGCGTCATCATAATTAATACCGTACCTGCTGCTGCCGCATTTACAGTAAATTCTGCTTCTGGGCGAGATACCCAGTTAAACATTTGAATGGGCATAACGGTAAAAGGTGCCTTTAACCAAGCAAAAGAAATAAAGGGAAATTCACCCTTAAAAGGAGCATCGGGTAAAAAGGCAATAAATGTTAATGCACCAATGGTAATTACGGGAGCAGTTTGGCCAATTGCTCGGGATAAACCGATGATTACACCTGTTAAAATACTCCCGGCAGAATAGGGCAGAATATGATCCCAAATCATTTGCCATTTACTCGCACCCAAGGCATAAGCGGCTTCCCGCAAACTATTCGGAATTGCTCGCAATGCTTCACGAGTGGTGACAATGACAATGGGTAGAATTAACAAGGCTAATGTTAAACCTGCGGCGAGAACACTTTCTCCGAGATTGAGGATATAAACAAACAGACCCAGGGCTAATAATCCGTATACAATTGAAGGAACACCCGCCAAATTGGTAATGTTAATTTCAATTAAATCTGCAATCCAGTTTTTGCGGCTATATTCTTCGAGATAAATTCCCGAAGCAACCCCTAGAGGAACTGATATTATTGCGGTGACAAGCATAACTAAAGTGGTTCCTACCCAAGCTGATAGAATGCCTGCTTGTTCAGGTTTACGACTGGGAAAACTAAAAAAGAAATCAGGGGTAATTCGAGAAATCCCACTAATTGCCATTTGTAGGGTTAACCCAACGAGAATCAAAATGGAAAAGAAAATCACTAAAAAGCCAACAATGGCAAAGAGTTTATCAATTTTTTTTCGACGGTTTAATTCGCTGCGAATTTCTTGAAGGTTGGAGTTAGCCATCTGGTTTAAACTTAATAAATTTCTCGATAACGTTTTGCTAAAAAATGACCAATAACGTTTAAAATTAGTGTCATTAAAACAAGCGTTAATCCAGCCGCAAAAATGGTATGATATTCTAGAGTACCATGAGGAATATCTCCCAAACTCACCTGCACAATATAGGAGCTAATTGTAGCGGCTTGATCGAAAGGATTCCAGGTGAGTTGTGGTTGTAATCCGGCTGCAACTGCGACAATCATTGTTTCACCAACTGCACGAGAAACTGCCAGAATATAAGCGGCACTGATACCAGAAATGGCAGATGGAAATACAACTTTTAAGGCTGTTTGTAGACGAGTTGCACCCATCGCATAAGACCCTTCTCGTAGTCCAACCGGAACAGAACGCATCGCATCTTCACTAATTGAACTCACAAACGGAATAATCATTAATCCCATGACTAAACCCGCACTTAACATATTAAAGCCGGGAAGCATCGGAAAAATAGATTGGAGAATAGGTGTAACAACAAGTAGGGCAAAATAGCCATAAACAACAGTTGGAATGGCGGCTAAAACTTCTAGCCACGGCTTAACAATTTCGCGGAGTTGAGAATGAGCGAATTCACTTAAATAGATAGCCGCAATGGTTCCTAAAGGAATAGCCACAAACATCGCCACCGTTGAGGTCACAAGGGTTCCTGAGAGTAGGGGTAAAATCCCATAATGAGCATCAGCAAACAAAGGAGTCCATTGAGTACCCGTGAGGAATTCTACAATCGAAACTTCCTGAAAAAACAATACAGATTCATCAATGAGAATATATAAAATTGCTATTGTGGTTGCTACCGAAGAAAAGGCAGCAAGAAACAAAATAAATTCAATGACTTGTTCTCGTAAATTCCGAATTTGCTTCGGACTCAATTGTTTACTCTTTTTTGAAAGTTGCAGTTGGTTTTGGGTCATGTGCTAGCTGATTTTTAAAAAACTTAATCTGTTCTTTCCAAGACTAATATAGGGATTAGAGAGTTTTGCTATAGCAACAGCATTCCCCAATCCCTCCGGTGTGATAATAACCCTGATCAACGTGTTATTAATCAAATCAGATGGCAGTCAATCTTATTGAGCAGAATTACTTTAATTCTGGCTTTGCAAACGGCTGAGGGCTTGTTGCTGCATATTGCTCGGTAGAGGCACATAACCTACTTCTTTCGAGAGTTCAGCGCTATTTTGTAGGTAATATTCTACAAAGGCTTTAACCTCTGGCCGCTTAAGAGCATTAGTGCTAACGTAAATAAAGATGGGTCGAGAAAGGGGTTTGTAGCTGCCATTATTTACTGTGTCTAAAGAAGGCTTAACCCCATTAATTGCCAGTGATTTTAACTTACCTTTGTTGTTTTCATAGTAAGCATAACCAAAGTATCCTAATGCACCCTGATCACGAGAAACACCCTGTACCAAAACGTTATCATCTTCACTGGGAGTATAGTCAGTGCGGCTTGCTTGGGACTTACCGTTGATTTCTTCGGTAAAGTAATCAAATGTTCCTGAATCAGCACCCGGGCCATACAATTTCAGGGCTTTATCCGGCCAAGCTGAATTAATCTGATTCCACTTCATGATCTTACCTTGAGCAGCCGGTTCCCACATTTTTTTGAGTTCAGCAGTGCTAATACTTGTGAGTGGATTGCTGGGATGAACAACGACAGTAATCGCATCATAAGCAACTGGAAGTTCTATGTAGTTAATTCCTGCACTTTTACAAGCTTGTGCTTCAGAATCTTTGATCGGACGAGAAGCATTTGAAATATCAGTTTGTCCAGAACAAAACTTCTTGAAACCACCTCCTGTTCCGGAAATACCAACAGTCACTCGCATTGCGCCTTGTTTGGCTTTTTGAAATTCTTCGGCGACGGCTTCAGTAATCGGATAAACGGTACTAGAACCATCGACTTTAACCGTGGGAGTCCCTTGGGAACGTACCGCAGGGATAGATAATGCAACCGTTGCTGCGATCGCAGTCAAAGTACCAGCCAATGTCCAACGATTTTGTTTAAACTGCATATTTTTTAATTGCATAACTCTCTGTAGGATGAAGGTAAATTTAGAACAAAGGTCTGTCTACTTAATTCCTAATCCTTAGTCATCAAAATACTAGGAATTTACGATGAACAGTTATCAGGTTAAGATACAATTGCTATTTCTAATTTAAGTTTTGTTTAAATTTTGGTTAAACTTTATTCAAGCAGCTTTTTTGACAGTAGATAAAAGCTAACTCTATAAATCCAACTTTACAGATCAAATAAACCTATATTAATCTCAAAATCTACGAAGAATAGCTCAAGAGATGATTCACAAGTTCTACAGTCGAGAGAGCAACCAGGAACGAACCTCTACTCATCACTGTGACAGTTGAAGACTTGTCCGATCTTAACCGATCAGCTACAATCCGAGTGATCGCGGTGAAAGTCCTTAACGAAGACCAATTCAACCTTTCCTCAACAATTGCGATCGCGATCAATTATTCAAACAATTTAGAAATTAGCATAACCTTTCTCGCTGCACTTTGCAAGTTTGTTTAAGCTCAATGAAATTGTCGATCAAAAAACCGTCTTTGTTATGGAATCTCTAACCGTCTCACTCTTTCCATTATTCTTGTCTCTAACCGTTGCCAGTGCTGCAACATGGATTAGTTTCGATAGCGGTGAAGAAATCGTCTGTGTGTTCACCAGAGGAATCGCCTTGTTAAGTTTATTATGCGCCTTAAGCTTTACCCCTTGGTTTGTGCTACTCATCTTCATCACCCTCTTATTAGGCTTGAAAATTCCAAGTTTAGAAAAATATATTCGCTAAAATTATAAATTTCAATCTAAATATTAAATAAAGTTTTCATCCGTTTACGAATCCAAACCAACGGATTATTTTCCAAATCTTCATCATCGGATAAACCCAACTCTTTTTTCCGTTCAATAAATTCTTGTTTACGTTCAGCCAACTTTTCAGCAATTTGATTAGCCAATTGCGGATAACTGGATAAAAAGTTTTGAAAAATATTCCGACTCACCACAAATACAATTGTTTTTTCTTTGGCTCTTACTCCGGCTGAACGACGAATTCCCATCAATAAAGACAACTCTCCAAAAAAGTCTCCTGCATACAGATCTCGAATATGTTTATTTGCTTTTTCAGCGATAATTTCAACTGAACCTGATAAAATAATATGAAACGCATCTCCCGGATCACCTTCATGGAAAATAAACTGTTCACTATAATAGGTTTGGCGATAGCCTTTTTCAATTAAACTCAAAATCTCCAAATTGCTGAAGTTTTCAAAATAGACTACCTTTTTTAACAAATCGCGTAGAGACAAGTCTTGTGGAGAATATACTGGCTCTTTACTCAGATTAATTCGAGTAGATTTTTCATTTTCTTGCTTAGATCGATTAAAATTAATAGATTCAAAAACTGATTTTAAATCTTCTGGATTCCTGAGCCATAAATCTCGCTGAGAGACGGGAATGCGGATATTTTTAAAATAAAACTCGTGATGAATAATAAAATTTAAAGAACTCTGAATCGGTAATCTAAAGCGGGGTTTATCAATCCAAACCAGCAGTTCAAAATTAATCGAATCTTCACCAAAATTACTCAACCAAACCTGCGGAGGTGGAAAAGACAAAATTCGAGATTCTTTCTGGGCTGCGGCTAAAATCGCTTCTGTGACTAATACCGGATCGCTTCCATAAGCAACGCGCACCGGAATATGAATCCGACTATTCATATTTTCATAACTCCAGTTAATAATCCGATTATTCACTAAATCAGAATTAGGAACAATAATCGAAATTCCATCATTCGTTAGAACAATAGTAGAACGAATCGAAATTTTACGAATAGTTCCTTCTAAATCTCCCAATTCAATATAATCACCCACTCGGATAGGTTGTTCAAAAACTAAAATTAAACCACTCACAAAATTTTGGGCTAAACCTTGAAATCCAAACCCAATCCCAATCCCTAAACCTCCCGCTAAAAAAGCTAACGAACTTAAATCTAAACCCGCAGCTTGGGGAATAATAATAAACCCTAATGTAATCGTAAAATAGCGAAAAATTGTAGCAATCGCTTCACGAGTTCCTTCCTGAAAACCCAATCGAATCAAGAGATGATCTCTCAACCAGTTGCTCAGATAGCGAGAACTTATAACCACCGCAAAAAAAGCAACTAGAATCGTAAAAATGGAGCTAAGAGAAATCGAAATTCCACCCAGAAAAATGGGTTGTGTAAAAACTCTAGATAAAAACTGTAAAATATTTTCAATAATTTTCATGCAAAATAGAGGATTCACAAAAAGGATTTGTTTAGAGTATTAGTTGAAGTTCAGAAAGTGATAAACTGCAACAAACACTCTCACTTGTAGGATAACAGAATTAATATGGTTGATCATCTTTTAAAAGCAAATTGTCAAACCGTTCATTTAGGGGGATTTTCCGATCAACTTCCACCCGCCTTAACCGTTGACTCTGGCGATCGCATCTCAGTTGAAACCTACACCGGATTGAAAATTTGTCAGCAAGCACCTGAAGCCTTTGTCACGCCAGAATTAATCGAAATTTATCACAATTTACCCCCAGAACGCCGGATTGAGAATGGCCCTCACCTACTAACTGGGCCAATTTATGTGAAAAATGCTCAACCCGGAGATGTACTAGAAGTGCGTCTAGAAGCCATTTCTCCCCGTTTAGCCATGGGGTTTAACGCCATTCGTTCCGGTTGGGGTGCTTTACCCCAAGAATTTTCTGAACCCAACCTACGGTTTATTCCCCTCGACTTAGAACGAAATTGTGCAGAATTTCCCCCCAAAAGTGAGATTTATATTCCCCTACATCCCTTTTTTGGAATTTTGGGCGTGGCGACAACTGAAACCAACCGTTCATCTATTCCTCCAGGAGTTTATGGTGGTAATATTGATAACCCAGAATTACAAGCAGGTTCTCGTTTATTTTTACCAATATTTGTTCCTGGTGCGTTATTTTCAATCGGTGATGGACATTCAGCACAAGGCGAAGGAGAAGTTAGCACTACAGCAATTGAAACATCGATGAATGGCACGATTATATTAAACTTACATCAAAATTTATCTCTAACGACACCAATTGCAGAAACACCCACCGATATCATCACAATGGGATGGGGTTCAACCTTAGACGAAGCCTTTGAATCTGCACTCAAACAGATGATAGAGTTTCTCGAAAAGTTTATCGGATTGGAAGCAGAAGAAAGTTATGTTTTATGTTCTCTAGCCGCTAATTTTCGGATCACCCAGGTAGTTAATTCTCCACAAAAAGGGGTTCATGGTATGATCTCAAAGTCTACTTTACCTCAAACTTTTAAATTTATCAGGGATGACTATTTCTGAATTATTGACTTTAGCGGTCAGCGGAATTTTTGCCGGAATTTTAGCTGGTTTTTTAGGTATTGGTGGTGGTACGGTTCTGGTTCCAATGATGCTAGGATTAGGATATGAACCGATTAATGCAGTCGCCACCAGTACCCTTTCAATTATGATTACCTCCATTTCCGGTAGTATTCAGAATTGGCGCATGGGTTATCTGAGTTTAAATCGGGTGATTGGGATTGGATTTCCAGCTTTAGTTACAGCGCAAATTGGGGCTTATCTCGCTAATCTTTTTTCAAGTCAAATATTACTGATTTTATTTGGACTATTACTCCTGCTGAATATTTATTTAGTCGAAGTTCGGAAAAAAGTGACAAAGCAAAAGAAAAAACAGGAAGAAAATCAAAATTCATCGGAGTTTTCAAGCTATCCTCAAAACTCAACTTCATTAAATCTTATTCCTGAAACTCTCTTTCCGATTACGCCTCATCCGCTTTCGTTAGTCTTTGAATATCAACAAAACTCTAAACAAATTCAATCTCAACAAATCGCCCAAATTATTACCGGAAGTTTAGCCGGATTACTCGCTGGACTATTTGGAATTGGGGGCGGGGTGATCATGGTTCCTCTACAAATATTACTCTTAAATGAAACCATTAAAACCGCGATTCAAACCAGTTTAGGAGTGATTGTAATTACCGCTTTTTCGGCTTGTTTAGGACACGCTTTGCAAGGAAATGTGATCTGGATTACGGGTACAATATTAGGATTAGGCGGCTTACTCGGCGCTCAATTTAGCACTCGATTTTTACCCAATTTATCCGAAAAAACAGTGAGTTTAGCGTTCAAAAGTTTACTGTTTATCCTCTCAATCTACATTTTTTGGAAAGCGTTTCAATAATTTATTCTCGTCTAATTAGAGATATTTTTTCAACAGTAATTCTAATTCTTGGATTCGTTCAGCCGGAACTTTATCTAATGGCGTTAAAATTGCAAACTTTAAAGCAGAATGGGCTTCAGATTCGGGGAGATTTTGACTTAACCGTTTAACCGTTTCTTGAATCACTTTTTGAGCATTAACAGCATTACGTTGTAAATTCCCCACAACCATTTCTACCGTGACACTATCATGTTCAGGATGCCAACAATCATAGTCTGTAGCTAGGGCTAATGTAGCATAAGCAATTTCAGCTTCACGGGCTAACTTTGCTTCGGGTAAATTCGTCATTCCGATAATCGTTCCGCCCCAACTGCGATATAAATTAGACTCTGCTTTTGTAGAAAATGCTGGCCCTTCCATACAGACATAAGTTCCACTAGAATGTAAAGTAACATCCGGTAAATTTAGAGCAGAAATAGCATCTGTTAACACTTTTGCTAACTGCGAACAAATCGGATCACCAAAGGTAATATGAGCAACAATTCCATTCCCAAAAAAGGTTGAAATGCGAGAGCGAGTGCGGTCAATAAATTGATTTGGAACCACCATATCTAAGGGTTTCACTTCTTCTTTGAGAGAACCCACCGCAGACGCCGAGATAATATATTCAACCCCTAAACTTTTCAACGCATAAATATTAGCACGATAGGGTAATTCTGTGGGTAATAAGTGATGAGTGCGTCCATGTCGCGCCAAAAAAGCCACCCGCATCCCTTCTAACATCCCGATAATAATGCGATCAGACGGTGAACCAAAAGGAGTATTGACTTCAACTTCTTCAATATTTTGTAGTGCCTCCATTTTATACAAGCCACTACCGCCAATAATTCCAATTTTCGCCTGAGTCATCTGAGCATTCCCCTATCATATTGTTACTCAAGGTATTTTAGCAGCTAATTTGCTGATTCATCACAGTCGAGAACAATGAACTGTGTATTCTGCTGAAAGTGTGGACTAATCCTGTTAAAATCAAAAGATTGAGAAACCGAGTTCTGATTAAAAAACTAAGTTTCTCACGACGGAATAGTTAATTAAACAATGAATTAAACAAAGTCAAAATCGTTACCATCTAATTCCATTACATCTTTTACAAAAATTGTCGCTTCTGAACCGCCCAGAAATTCACCCTGAGATGGATCAACAGCACCGAGAACATTAATCGTAATCCCCGAAGAACTCACACTCACATTGAAATCTCCATCATCTAAAATATCATTGTCGTTGGTGTCTAAAGCATCAAAGTTTGTTCGGAGTTGATCGTCAACAAATACCCCCAGAGGAACATCACTCAAGTCAATGATATTAGATCCTCGCAAAAAGCTATCAATAGTATCATTTCCAAAAGACTCAAACTCAGCTTCTTGATTCATTTCCGAAAAAGTAAAGGAGATTCTATCACTACCCCCACCCGCAATTAGCGAATCATTTCCTAATCCACCATTGAGAATATCATAACCACTACCCCCAGTTAAAATATCACTACCATCACCACCATTTAAGAGATCATCGTCATCCCCACCATCAAGAAAGTCATCACCAACACTACCATTTAAAAGATCTTCGCCATCACCGCCATTTAAACTATCATCACCATCGCCACCATTTAAACTATCATTACCTTCATCACCTGTGAGGAAATCATCCCCCCAATCCCCTTCGAGTGTATCATTTCCGAGATCACCCGAGAGACTGTCATTACCAATTCCGCCCGAAATCGAGTCATCTCCCTCTCCCCCTAAGAGTTCGTCATTTCCACTACCTCCGTCAAGAGTGTCATTATCCTGTTGTCCAAGTAGGCGATCATTATTTTCACCTCCACTGAGAAAATCTGATCCTAAACCGCCTGAGAGTAAATCATATCCAGCTTCTCCTCGAACGACATCATCACCCGAACCCCCGTCTGCAATATCGTTACCGTCTCCAGCAAATATATTATCGTTTCCCGAAACTCCACTAATATTGTCATCACCGTCACCACCAAAGATTTCGTCATCTCCTGAGTTACCGACAAGAACATCGTTTCCGACACCCCCGTAAACAGAATCATCACCAGTTCCACCAAAAATGCGATCATCACCGCTATCACCATATAACCTGTCGTTACCTTGTTCACCGAGAATGGTATCTTTACCTGTTCCTCCCCGAATTAGATCGTTATTCGTGAGGAAGGTAAAGTCATCAAAGCGAACATTTAAAGTTGGAGAAAATTCAGCAACAACGGGAGTAAAAGAGTTATTAACTGTTGTATTTTGTGAAGTTGTATTCAGTCCCAGGGTAATGTTACCCGGCCCTCCAAATTGACTCCCTTCCGAATCACCTAGTAAGCGATCGTTGCCGCTATTTCCTTCAATTGTATCTGCACCTAAACCGCCGAAAACCTCATCGTTACCAGCATTGCCGAATAATTGATCATTGCCATTTAATCCTCGAATTCGATCTGCAAGCCAAGTTCCGTTGATGATATTATTACCGTTATCTCCATTTAATAAAGCCATTTTTTTCCTAGATAAATGAGTGAACTGTGAAATTTTGTTTGGGTCTTTCTACAATGTTCAATAGGAAAGAGTCAGATTTTTTATGCAAATCTTTTAAAAAGATAGATAGATCAAGATTAGATCGACTGATTAGAGTTAAACTAAAAAAAGCTGATCTAATAAAACTGATCGTTTGTCAAGTCACACAAATGAACGACATCTAAAAAAGGGACTTGTTAATAAATTTCAAAAAAGTTATACTGATTTAGTATCTGAAATTTGAAAACTAGGCAAACTTGCTTAATATTATATATAATTTATATGAGTATTCAAGAATCAGAGTTTAGTTGGGCTGAAGCCAAAGAGTCAGCGAATCTTGTTCTATTCAAAAATAGTGGAAAATATTTAAGTGATATCGAAATCAAAGTTCTTCAAGGTGCTTGGCAAGGAAAAACCTATGAAAAAATGGCTCAGTTTTATGGTTATAGTCCAGAATACTTAAACAAAGATATTGGAAACAAACTCTGGAATAAGCTGTCAGATGCTTTAGGGGAAAAAGTTAGAAAAAAGAACTTTAAAGAAGCCTTAAAAAGAGAATGGAAAAAACATCAAACTTTATCTAATTTTATTTCAGAAAATATATCAGTGAATCAATGGGTTACAGAACTTCCCTTTCCTGAAGGTTCTGTTGCCTTAAGTTCATCATTTTATCTAGAGCGAGAAGGAATTGAAAGTCTGTGCTATGAAACCGTAATGAAACCCGGTTCTTTAATTCGGATTGAAGCCCCAAAACTTATGGGAAAAACATCCTTAGTCAGAAGAATATTAGCTTATGCTGGCAATCATGACTATCAAACCGTCTATCTAGATTTGCAAAACGTAGATAAAGCTATTTTAAAAAATTTAGATAAATTTCTACGCTGGCTTTGTTTGAAAGTTAGCTACTATTTAAAGCTAGAGAATCAGTTAAATGAATATTGGGATACCGAGATTTTAGGTAGTAATGATAACTGTACGGCTTACTTTGAAGAATATTTGCTTGCAAAGATTAATAGTCCTTTGGTATTAGCATTTGATAACGCTGATCGAATTTTATCCTCTGCTGAACTTGGAGAAGACTTGTTTGGGATGCTGCGAAGTTGGCATGAAAAAGGAAAAATATTTGACTTGTGGAAACAATTAAACCTGGTACTTGCTTACTCAACTGAAACGTATACTCTCCTCGATATTAATCAATCTTTTTTGAATGCAGGAGTTCCCGTTTATTTGCTAGAATTTAATCTGCAACAAATACAAGATTTAGCTTATTTACATCAACTCAATTGGAATGAAACTGAAATCAAGAAATTGATGAGTTTAGTCGGAGGACATCTTACTTAGTTCGACTTGCAATGTACTATATTCATTCTGAAAAGGTTTCTCTCGATCAACTCCTCAAACAATCTACAACAGAAGTCGGTATTTATAGTAGTCATCTTCGCAGACATTTAGATAACCTACAACAATCTACACCTTTAGCTGAAGCCTTTAAAAAAGTTGTAGATTCCCTAGAACCTGTAGAATTAGATCCGATCAAAACTCATAAGCTGTACAGTTTGGGATTAATCACACGACAAGATAATCAAGTGATGCCTCGGTGTGGTTTGTATCGAGAATATTTTCAGAGAGTTTTAACTTTAAAGTAAATTCAGGGATGAGAAGCAAAATTGTGTCAACACCCCTGAATTAAGATTCCTTATTTCTAGTCAGATCCTAATTTCATTGATGTGATTCAGGAAAAGAAGATAAAGTCATTCTCGGTTAAACTGCTGACATTTTCAATTAATAATTTTCCTCCACCAAAGTTAAAAGTTTGACCATTCATTTGATATTCAATGACACCAGCTTGAAAACCCAAAGTAATGTTACCGGATGGAGGAAGGTAAATAAGTAGATCGTTACCAATTTCTTCAACAAAGGGGAAATCGAGATCTGTCAATTCACCATCCGCACCTGCTACATTACCATTAGGCCAGTAATCAAGAACCTCAAAATTCTTCAGGCTTGAATCATTAGGAGGTGGATTTTGAGTAAAATTCAGCAGAATATCAAAACCAAACTCAATCTTATCTAGATTCTTTTCAAATCCCTTGATAGTATCATTACCAAAACCACCAACTTCCTCACCTGTGATCTTGAAAATATCCTGTTTGTTATCCATATCAGCGACAGGTGGATCTTCATCTGTTAGCAAACTTCCACCACCGATGAGGATATCGTTATCAGTTCCCCCAACCAAAATGTCCTCACCAGAACCCCCCGCTACTGTATCATCACCACTACCGCCAGATACGGAGTCATCACCACTCGAACCGACGACAAGATCTTGATCATCACCCCCATCAACGGTATCGTTTCCGGTATCTCCAAACACCGTATCTCGACCATCACCCCCAAACATCTCATCATTTCCACTATCGCCATCTAAAGCATCGTCATCTCGACCCCCATACATAGAGTCACGACCCCCGCCACCCTTCATCGTATCGTCACCTAAATCTCCAGACAGGTTATCGCTACCATCTCCACCGTCAACAAAGTCATTTCCATCTCCCGCTTCGATAGTATCTTGACCGACATTGATACCTCCGTTGAGGACATCATCATCTCCTCCACCGAAAATCCAATCATCTCCTGAACCTCCATCTACAGTATCTTCTCCAAAACCACCAGAGATACTATCATCTCCAGAAACACCGCTAATATTGTCATCTCCTTGACCGCCATCAATGGTGTCGTTACCGCTATCTCCAATTAGATTATCATCATCATTTTCTCCTAAGATTTGGTCATCTCCTGATCCTCCTCGAATAAAATCATTACCATTACCACCTTCGAGAGTATCAAATCCTTGTTCTCCAAAAATACTGTCGTTTCCAGTTCCTCCAGTCATGGAATCATTGTAGGTAATAAGAAACTCAAAAAATTTGGCATCAAAGACAAATTCTTGTGTAGCAACAGTAGATTGGGGAGTGAATTCAAAAGCCGTAAAACTTTGGGGAGTTAAAGAAGTTAAAGAAGAAAATTCTTCAGTAGAAGTATTAGATCGTGAAGTCAAACCCGATGTAAGAACCGGGGGAAGCAAGACTCCAGAACTCCCTGTTGTGTCGCCATACATTCGATCATTTCCACTTCCGCCAGAAACAGTATCATTTCCACTTCCACCATAGACTCTATCATTATCACCTAAAGCAAAGATCCGATCATTTCCAGCGAGTCCCCGAATGTAATCTTCGTTACTGCTACCCAAGAGAAAATCGTTTCCACTGGTTCCTGTAACGTTAGCCATAATTTTTCCTCCTTATTTTTAGATAGGTTTGGATTCAGAGATTTTGCTCTTTTGATCAATTAGAGTGGGGTTAAAGTATTAACGCCTTAAACAATCAGCAAGATTTAAGTTGACTTAAACTCGCCGTTGAAACCAAATAATTACATTGTCAATCCGTACTGATCCGGCGGTACCACTATCGACGCGAAATTGAACCGTATTGCTACCATTTTGATTTAGAGAATTCACACTAAATGGTTCTAAAATTGTTCGTAAAGAAGTACCACTAGCGGTAATAGAATAAACCCGTTGATCATTAACCTCAACTTCAAGTTTGAGATTACTAGCATTATTTGATGGATCAATCATAAAAGAAAGAATGGCAGGATCATCAGCTAGACCCCCAGGAAGACTGAACGAATTTAAGGTTCGTTCTTGGTTAACATTAAGCGTGAAAGCGGAGTCTCGAAGAACTTTATAGTCAGTAACATTTGGCATAGGTCTATCTCCTGAATCTGTTTTCTGTGATTGATATCAACTATTATTGGGTTTAGATATATAATCTGCTAGGGGAAAAAGTCAGGAAGTTTTATATAACAAATTAGAATTTATAGGAAAAAGTCAGGTACAGTTTCCAATCAAATATTCAGTTTTATGAGGGATTTAAAACCGGATTTTTTTTACGTTTTAAACTTAAAAATAGAGGGGAATATAGAGGTTTAGGGTACACATGATGCAACACTTACCCGCAGTAGTAACTCTCTGTGATGCCGATTGATTTGATAGAAATTTATTGGAAAAATATAAAACCAGTTTTTAATCTAAATGGGATAGAATCATAACTCGTAAAACCAAGACTCTATTCAACCGAACTAATCTATAAAAAAATGCCCCAACTTTATGATAAAATAGTTGAGGCGAATCAGATCGCTATTGATAATTAAGTTTAACAGTCACAATTAGATGTTCCAGATGGGTAAGGGGAAAAATAGCGATCCTGTTAAATTTACTCTGAGAAATGTAGAGAACGTAAATGCCAGCCACGGCTTGTCTCTTTAGAGTCAATCGATATCAGATCAACACTATGATAGTCTCAATACATCCCGTTCAGCTTCTATCTCAGGGGAGTTGAATATTAAGAATTTTTGGAGTAAGCAACTGAACCCAGACCGATGAAAAATCCGGATAGTCCTCACTTATTATCTACAATGAAAGGGGTTGAATATTCATCGAACTACTGCTATCTCTATCATCAGAGTCTCGTCTATTCTGATTTGATAAGATTGACTCCGATCAATACAACAGTCTTTTTTCGCTCTCAACTTCTCTGCTAACCGATTATAAAAGATTGGAATTCCTCTCCTCATTATACAGAGTCGTTCGGGTGCCAGTGCAATTTCTGCCTTGAAAATCTGAATAATTGCGTCTTGTCTGGCTTCTACTGGGTCTGTAGATACTCCATAGTAGCCGTCAGAGGTAATCCAGGCGTAAATTCCTGTTCTATCCTCAATCATGGAGAATGCTCGTGTATCGAGAGAAGTTCTGTCTTTCATCTATTTTTGTTAAAATCCAACACACACCAGCTTATCATTTTGCATCTATCGAAAGGAATAAATTTTATACAGATCGCCAACCTTCTCGGTACAGACTCTGGAGGTATGGGGTTTTGAGCGGATGGAATGTCAACAATGGGGAGAACTACCCCAAATCAATTGATCTGAGGTAGCTCTGTTAATATTTATTAACGTGGAAGCTGTCGTTGTTTCCTACTTCGCTTTCTTGGAACGGGAATGAGTAGCAAAAGCACCCAAAGCCAATATAACACCAAAGATAGTATTGGGTTCAGGAACGGTTTTGGTTGGAGCAATATTACCGGCTAAAACATCATCAATATAGCCGGCATAAGTTGACACGCGAGTATCAAAAATTATTTCTCCAACAGAAAGATTGTAAGGAATATCATCTATCTCAGAAGGCAAAAGAGACCTGATAGCATCGGAGACGACACCTGCAACTAATCCATCAATAAAGGTTGGCCCTCCCGAATCTCCAAAAGAAGGAGAAACTTCATTTTCACCCAAACCAAAATTTGGAATACCTGCAATGATTCCCAAAGCATCGTTAGCAGGATTCCCATTATCAAAGTCGTAAAGTAAAGCCGATCCTACTGGAAAGTTTACCTCGGGAAATACGCCATTTAAAACCTCTCCAAAGGCATCATAAGTATTTAAACCCGACCGTTTTTTTAGATCAAGAACTCGTTCGTTAGTATTGCCATTCCCTGTTACGCCTATCCCCACTTTTATACCGGGCTGACCCAGTTCATCACTGCCTCGATAAATATCATATCGTTCTGCGTCTGTGGGTGCTAATTCTGCTAGTTTGATGATAGCAAGGTCGTTTCCATCATAATAACGACCATTCCAATTGGGATGAATGTACAACTCCTCCGCCTTCACCTGAACTTCGCCTGTCGGCAACTCAAAAAATGCCTTTGCACCCGTGGTAAATACATTGCCTAATGGTATAAATGGTTCAAAATCAATTGTATCTATTGAAGAAGCGAGACAGTGAGCCGCAGTCAGAATGTGTTGTCCTGTTGGTAACAATGAACCCGAACACAAGAAACCTCCGAAACTCGTTTGGATGTTTAAACGTACAACACCATCATACCCCGTTCCCGGTTCAACAATATAATCATTTGGGTCGCCTGGGACAACAATTGCTTTGGCTTGATGGTTCAGTTCAAAGACTACAAATACTCCAACTGTAGAGAGGGCAGTCGAAACTATTGTGGATGCAAGAAAGCCCACTTTTTTGAAACACATTGACATCAGATTTTCCTTAATAAATGTAGTGAATTTTTCTGAGGTTTGCGATCGCAAACTGTTTTTCTGCACCCAATATCTAATCTTGCTAGCAAGCCTATCAGAAACCTACTTTTTCACAAAACCAACTTTTGTTCAGTTTTTTACCTAGCCAAAAGTACAGGTACTCGCGACTCTAGGTTTATTAGCCCTCGCCCGCCTTTTTTATCCTTCCTAGCCCCCCTTTGAAAGGAGGGAATTCTTGGAAGTCCCCCGTATAAATCAAAGCGAAGCTTCCTTTGGCTTCCCCCTTATTAAGGGGGACGGGAGGGGGATTTCACAATTCAATCGCCCCTAACGCCTTCAGAGTCGCTTTTTGAGCATCTGTTAAACCCGTTGCGTCTGTAATATTCATCCCTTCATACAAACGAGTCGCCCGCAACAATTTAACGCATTCACCCGTTTCGACATCCCACAACCGAACGGTTTGATCTTGGGAACCACTGATGATAAATTTACCCTCGTGACAAAACCTAACCGAAGAAACTAAATGAGTATGTCCTTGCAAAATATGAATACATTCGCCCGTTTCGACATCCCAAACTCTAATCGTATGATCATGAGAACCACTAGCTAAAAACTTTCCATCAGGACTAAAAGCCACCGAAAAAATCCAATTGCTGTGTCCGTATAACGTCTTTAAACACTCTCCAGAAACAGTCCACAATTTCAATGTATTATCAATACTTCCACTGGCTATAATTTCAGCATTGGAGTTAAAATCAACAGCAAATACGCGATCGCAGTGTCCGTGACAAACTTTTAGACAATTTCCCGTTTTTACATCCCAAAACCGCACTGTTTTATCGGTACTGCCACTAATTAAAATGCGACCATCGCCACTAAACGCTATCGAATAAACTTGATCACTGTGTCCGCTTAAAATCTGTAAACATTGACCTGTCTGCGGGTTCCAGAGTCTAATTGTTTGATCTGCACTTCCACTAGCGAGTATTTCACCATTCGGACTAAACGCCAAGCAACGAACCCAGTCCGTATGTCCGGTTAAAATCTGAAAACAACGCCCTTCTGAGACATCCCAAAGCCGAATAGTTTGATCGGAACTTCCACTGGCGAGAATACCCTGACAATTAAAACCAACCGCAAAAATTTGATCCTCATGTCCGCTTAACGTCTTCACACAGTCTCCTGTGTATATATTCCACAGACGGATGGTTTTGTCATTACTTCCACTAGCAATATTATCGCCGTAACAAGCCACCGGAAGCGCCCAGTCGGTGTGTCCTGACCAAGTTTTTAGACATTGACTGCTGCGAACATCCCAGAGTTTAACCGTTTGATCGAGACTCACACAAGCCAACGTTTCACCCTGGGGACAAAAAGAGACACAAAATATTTGATTCGTATGTCCGTATAAGGTTTTAATAGAGTATGGACTCTGGTCTTGGTGGTTTTCATTTTCACAGTCCCAAACTCTAACTGTATAATCTGCACTTCCACTGGCTAACAAGTTTTCAGTCGGACTAAACGACACCGAATAGACGCCGCCCGTATGTCCAGAAATCGTTTTTAAATACTCTCCTGTGTCGCCCTTCCAAAGATTAATATTGTGATCGCTACTTCCACTTGCTAGCAGACTTCCATTACCATTAAACGCCACCGATCGCACCCAACCTTGATGTTCGTGACAGATTTTCAAACAGTCTCCCGTCTTCACATCCCATATTCTCATCGTTTGATCTTGGGAACCACTAGCGACCCGATCTGTTGTCGGACTAAACGCTACTGATCGCACCCAGTCGGTATGTCCGCTTAACGTATTCAGACATTGACCTGTGTGAGTATCCCAAAGTTTAACCGTACAGTCTCCACTTCCACTGGCAATTTTTGTCCCATCGCTGCTAAACGCCACAGAAAACACTTCTCCTTCGTGTCCGCTATAGGTCTTAATACAAGCACCTGTCTCCACATTCCACAACTTCACTAACCGATCCGCCCCTCCACTGGCTAACATTTCGCCATCAGGACTAAACGCCACCGATCGCACCCAGTTAGGATGACCTTGACAAATTGCGACTAATTTACCTGTTTTCACTTCCCAGAGGCGAATATTGCAGTCGGTGTCGCAGGTGGCAAGACCTTTGGGGCTAAAAGCGGCGGAGAGAATATTTCCGAGGGTTTCGGTAAAAACGGAACGAGACAGGTCACAGTGGCTAAAATTGACGTTGTGCAGGGGATAATTTTGTAGGTAGGCTTGCCGAATCGTTAGCCGTGAGAAATCATAATTTGTGATATCGCTTTTGAGTTGACGAAATAAATTCAAGAGATTTCCCGCAAGATAACCGACTTGTGGAGTTGGTTGCTGTTGGTGTTGAGTCAGAATCTCTTGTAAACACTTTTCAACCGCAGAAGGTGAACCCAACTGGGCGATCGCTTGATCGACAATAGGTTGTAAAATCAGACAAGTTTGAGCATCTCGAATATAGTCTCGGGTTTGAGCTTGTAAAAAAGCATAAGAACGCAATAAATTCGTCTCGCGATTAATAATTTCTTGAACACTGCGATCAATTAATTCACTGATGGCATATTCCATAACTACAGGTTGTTGGGTGAAAGCATTTCCGGTTTTTTCCACCAAAGATCGACGTTGCAGGGAAGCTAAAGCGGGGAGAAGTTCACTGATCGAGACGGGGGAAACAAGGTCTTCTAAAAGTTGATCTAGGTTAACAGGTTCTCGTTCTATCGCTAGCCAATACATTAATTCTCGTTCTAGGGGAGTGAGGCGATCAAATTGACTTTGAAGTAACTCTCGAATTCCATCAAAGATAAAGCAACCTTGTTGTTGAAAGACGTCTAAAAAAACAGAGAGATTCCCATCAAAGACTTCTTCGATTGCAGAAGCGACTATATTTAAAGCCAGAGGATTTCCGCCATAGCGTTCGTTGAGGGTTTGCCATTGGTGTTCATTTCCGGTGAAAGATCCTTTTGCTTGGATGATTGCTTGTCCGTCGGTTGCAGGTAAACCACTTAACTGAAGATAACGTATAGGTGATTGTTGACCTTCGAGGGCGGCGAGTCCTGCGGGTTTTTCACGAGAGGTTAAAATCAGACAACTTTGATGTCGGCTTTGACCGATTAATTTAAACAGTTGACCATAATTTTCATAGCCAGAAAGATAATTGCCTGTATATCGGGTAAAATTGGCTTGAGCAAAATCGCCACTTTGTAGAATAGATTCAGCGTTATCTAATACAATTAAACAGCGTGAGTTTCGCAAATAATTCAATAAACATCGCATTCGACCATCAAAGTCTAGGGGAAGATCTTCGACTTGTTGGTGACTAATAAATTGAATCAGATCAGTGATAATATCATCTACACTGGGGGCATGACGAAGACTTCGCCAGATTATACAATTGAATTCAGCTTCTAGGTTTTGAGTGAGTTTAGCCGCGAGGGACGTTTTCCCAATTCCCCCCATTCCGAGTAGAGTGATCAGATGACAGCGATCCCGTTTTACCCATTTTTCTAAGGTTGTCAGTTCATCTTGGCGACCATAAAATACAGTAACGTCAGGCGCTTCACCCCAGTCTAGTCTAGGAATATTATTCGCTAAAGCTTTACCGTTAACTGTGTTTCTGTTGAGGAGAGGTTTTGGAGAGGAGATCGGAGTTGGCGGTTGACTGGGTTGAACTTCTTCGAGTTCATCTAACTGACAACGACGTTCAAAGGCGGCGCGAAAGGTTTTTTTAGTGACTTTTTCATCTATTGCTTCCGAGAGGAGTTCCCACAGTTGTGATCCGACGATGCGAACATGAGTATTAGAACAGTAGCAGCTTTGGGCAATTTGATCATACTTTTGATCCAACCAAGATCCCCGAAAAATATCAGCTTGTAGGGTACTAAGATGTTGGTTTGTCTTCGCTAAAACCAGTTCATCTGCTTTGGCGAGTGCGGTTTCGAGTTCAACAGTGGCTTTTGGGTTCATGTTTATTCTCTCCTCAACTGTTATCGATATCAACTCAACTGCCTACTTCGTTTAATCACTAAACATTTCTTACCTAATCATACTTTTTCAAACATTTTTTTGATGCTGTCAAGAGAAGATCAAAAAAGTTATCAAAAATTTAGGGTTAGACCCCTGATTAACAAACATGAATGATACAAAACTTTAAGTTTCTCTTGTTAAACAGTAGCAAACGATGACGATCAAGCGATCTCGATCACATTTTGATCTGATCTCTCAGGGAAATCTCAGATAAATTTCAGAACAATTTTAGATAAAGTTCAGCAGAAGATTGGTTTTACAAAAATCATCCTTATTTTTTAAAAGCACATACTTTTTCAAACATTTTAATATTGTATTTCTGAGATAACTTGCTTATATTGGTTAACAACAAGACAAGCAATAAACCATTAAGTGATTGCCAAAACCCAACTCATTTTGAGGAGTAAAGTTATGCAGCTTTGTTATCGTGGTATTCGTTATAACGCTCAATCTACTTCTTTTCCGTCCTCAGCTTTCAGTCATTTTTTCAAGATCGGGGTGTTTCCTGCTATCACCAAAGCTTAAACCTCGCCAAAGAACTCTCAACGAAAAAATTAACCTATCGGAGGATTTCCTATTATCAAGATAGTTCTCAACCTGTACAGGAAGTTAAGACTATCCCCACTTTAAAATCAGCCTTGATCTAAAAATATTCAGCACTTCGTTTAACTGATAATGTTGTTTAGGTTGGATTCAACTCAATGGATAAAACCATTAAGGAAGTTTGTAACTGGCAACTCGAATAATTAATTTTCCCTTTTCAGGATTGTGTGTAAAAATAAACGCACCTGATGCTTTTTCACCCCCAGAAAGAAAGTCTATTTGTTGTTCTCCTTCTTGTTGAATATTTTCATCTTCGATTTGAAGTTCTCCAATCACTTGAACGGATTTTGCGGTTTGTCCTCCAAGATTAGAAACTGAGAAAGGAACATAAAATTGAGTTCCAAACTGACGAATTTCTTGATCAACAGTAACAACTAACATCGGGGGCTGATTTTCTTGAACTTTCCATTGATAAAGAATAAGAAATATTAGCAATCCTAGAATCGAAATTGCAAGTCCGAAACTTAAACGTTCTGGGAAAGAACGCTGTTTTTTGTGTTCCTTTTTCTCTGAATCTGTAGAAGTTTCACTCATACGGCTAAACGTCCTGCTGCACCCCCAATACTGGCGGGAAGTCCTAACAGAATAGTATAACGTACCCAGAGAAACCAAGGATCGGCGAAGCTTAATTTTTGAAAAAACAACAGCATTAGAAGTGATGCCATCAGAGAAATTAAATAAGATAAAACTGTTTCACTTTCGGGGGTTTGAAAGAGTCCTTGTTGCTGTTTGCGTTTTTTCTGGTTCGCAAACCCTGCTGCAAAAACAATCAGATAAGAAATAAATAGAGAAGCTAAAATAATAGCAATTAACCGAGGTGGAGAAGCCGCTACTCCCAATTCGGTGACTTCATCGGTTGGGGCAATACTAAAAGCAATAATAATTGCTCCGGTTAATGTTGCGCCTAAATCAGATAATGTCTCGTTTGCTCCTTCTAGTTTTTGCAGCTTTTGAACCATAAAATCATCATGGTTTCGAGAGTTGTCCGAGGATTCATTAGAATCATCTTCACTTAATATTAATCGACTTAAAGCAACGCCAAGTGCAAAAGGAACACTTTCAAATATAATCTTGCCTAGAGCTTCTTCGAGAGAAGTATTAAAGGTGATTCGTTGTAGCAAAACCATTATGAACGTTGCACAAACAATCGCAATCGCTAAGGCTTCTATACTTTCTAAAACTACATCGTTGAGGTTAGTTCGTTTTCTTCTCCGAAAGCCTTCAACTCGATTAAAAAAGAAAACAACTAAGTAAGTTACAGCTAAAATAGCCAACATCAAAGGCGGTTTTAAGTAAGAACCTGCTTGCCAAACTTCAAAGGTGTACAATAAGGGAATTCCAAATAAAAATCCTCCGGCTGCACCGCGCACAATATCATTAAGTTCTTTCAGCCAAACTAAACGTGATTGTCGTTTACTCATTCGTTTGTTCATTAACTTAACCTGTAAATCACAGTAATATTTGTATGGCCTCCTTCGGACTAGGCTGATTTTAACCGTTGTACCTTTGCCGACGCGATCTTCCTATTATACCGCTAAAAAAATACTTGTCGTTTCTCATGTCTCAGTTCATTCTACAGTAGGGTATTTGTTCTGACTCTATCTCCGAAAATAGTCCATAAGACTGAATTGTATCAAAATTTCCTCAACTTAACAATTAAAATTCAGCATAAAGAGGGTTGAAGAAGAAAGTCAAAATTAGATAATATCATAAAATAAACATAATATTAAGTTATTTCGCTATAGAACTCATATTCTAACTAAAATAGATCAGATAGATTAGAATTTAATTCAGATTGGCGAGTAACTCAATTATGCAGACCTCGAAAAGTTTAGATAATAATTGAAAAGGAATCAAATTCAAACATGAATTCTTATGAAGGTTTAACGCTTGGGGTAGAAGAAGAATATCAAATTATCGACCCAAAAACTCGACAACTGTCTGGACGAGGCGAGAAAATTATCTCCTTTGCAGAAGAAAATTATGGGAAAGAAATCGTTCAGCCAGAAATGCACAAATCTCAAATCGAAATTGCCACTTCTGTTTGTAAAAGTTTAGCTGAAGTTCGCAGCGAACTTAGTGAGGCGCGTCGGATTGTAATTGAAGCCGCCCAACGAGATAATAAAGCGATTGCTGCGGCTGCTACTCATCCTTTTTCTCACTGGAAACAGCAAGAAACCACGGCAAATTTTCGCTATCAGAAGTTAGAACAAGAGTATCAGCAAATTCTGCGAGAGTTAGTCACTTTTGGCTGCCATGTTCATGTAGGAATAGAGGATAAAGAAGTCGCAATTGCTGTGATTAATCGTGCGAGAATGTGGCTATCAGTATTGTTAGCCTTGTCTGCAAATTCACCCTTTTGGTTAGGTAAAAAAACAGGTTATATCAGCTATCGTACTGAACTTTGGAGTCCTTTTCCGCTATTTGGATCGCCTCCTGTTTTTGAAGATTATAAAGCTTATCAAAACTTTGTTGAGCAATTAATTAAAATGGAGGTTATTCAAGATACAACAACGATTTATTGGAATATTCGCATTTCCGAACATTATCCCACGATAGAATTTCGGGTGAGTGATATTTGTTTAACAGTTGATGAAGCGGTGATGATAGCCGGATTAGTTCGCGGATTAGTTCAAACTTGTTTAATTGAAATTGAGAATGATTTTCCTCTGATTTTTGTACATCCAGAACTGCTAAAAACGGCTGATTGGTATGCGGCGCGATATGGCTTACAAGGTAAATTAATCGATGTCATGCAACAACGTTCAAAGCCAGCAAAAGATTTAGTAAAGCAGTTTCTAAATTATGTCCGTCCCGCCTTAGAAAGTTTAGGAGACTGGGAAGAAGTTTCATCGTTGGTTGATAAAGTTCTCAAACATGGAAACGCTGCCCAACGTCAACTTGAAATTTATCAGCGTCAAGGTAATATTGTTGAGGTTGTTGATTATTTAGTAGAACAAACTCGCTTGGGTGTGGTGTAATCGTTGACTGACTGACCTGTAAATCAGATGTGTTCATAAAATAACATGATCTTGGGTATTTTTGTGAATTCAGAAGTAAAATTTTCAAAAATCGTTAATTTCTCTCCTTAACACTTTCAAATTCTATCCATAGATAGAGGGGAGAATTGACAATATTCAATCATCATATAGTATAAGAATTAATCATTCTAAATAGCTGCTTAATACTCGTCAACTGTGTATTAAGCCGAGATTTTTATGTCGATATTTTCAAGAGGATTTTATGAAAACTTCAGAAGTTACAGTCGCTCAAATTAATGACCTACGAATTGGTCAAATGAAGCAACTTTCTGTAAACAACTCTGATATCTTACTTGCTCGTCTGAGCGAACAAAAATTTTATGCTACTGCTCCCCATTGTACTCACTTTGGCGCCCCTTTAGAGAAAGGGGTTTTAGTCGGAGAACGAATTGCTTGTCCTTGGCATCATGCCTGTTTTAATATAACTACAGGCGACCAAGAAGAACCCCCTGGATTAGATGCTTTACCCAGTTTTCCGGTACGAATAGACGGGCAAAATATAATTGTTCAGCTACCTGAAACAATTCCCGAACAACGCACACCCAATATGACCAAACATAACCCCAGTGCCGATAGTCGGGTGTTTGCAATTATTGGGACAGGGCCGGCTGGAACCTTCGCCGCAGAAACCCTCAGACAACAAGGATTTCAAGGACAAATTTTTCTGATTACCCGTGAAGAACGTTTGCCTTATGACCGCACAAAATTAAGTAAAAAATATTTGCAAGGTAAGGCGGATGAAGAAGCATTACCCCAACGTTCTTGTGAATTTTATCAAGAAAATGACATCGAACTTCGGTGTGGAAAAGCGGTGACAAAAGTTGATGCTGACTTAAAAACCATTACCTTTGAAGACAATTCGGTAATGAGTTATAACAGCTTATTAGTGGCAACAGGCGGACGACCCAAACGTTTAAATGTACCAGGAATTGATTTAGATAATATCTTCACGTTACGTCAACCGACTGATGTTAATCAGATATTAGAAACGGCTGAACCTAAGCAACGAGTTGTGGTTGTCGGTTCAAGTTTTATTGGCATGGAAACCGCAGCAAGTTTAACTCAGCAAGGACTTTCTGTAACGGTTATTTCTCCCGATTCTGTCCCCTTTGAAAAAATTTTAGGTCAAAAAGTCGGGGAAATGTTTCAAGACTTACATGAGAGTAACGGCGTTTCTTTTTGCTTTGGAACTAAAGTCACTGAATTCAAAGGAAATGGTCAAGTTAAAGCGGCAATTTTAGAAAATGGCGAGGAAATTTCGGCTGATTTAGTTGTAATTGGAATTGGTGTTGAACCTGTAACGAACTTCCTTTCTGGTGTCAAGATTGAGGAGAAAGATAATAGCGTTATTGTCAATGAATATTTGCAAGCCGGAGAAGATTTATATGCAGCCGGAGATATTGCCCGTTTTCCCTACGCCCCAATTGACCAATTAACCCGCATTGAACATTGGCGTTTGGCTGCCCAACATGGACGAATTGCTGCCCATAATATGGTAGGAAATCAGGTTAAATTTACCGGAATACCTTTCTTTTGGAGTGGGCAATTTAATGTTAAACTGCGTTATGCGGGACACGCAGAAGATTGGGATGAAATTCTGTTTGATGGAGATGTTAATTCCCAAGAATTTTTAGCATTCTACATCAAAAATAATCAAGTTTTAGCCGTTACTGGATGTGGACGCGATCAAGAAATTACCGCCATTACTGAATTGATGCGCCTGCAACAAATGCCCGATGTCGATCAGATTCAGAATCAATCGATTAATTGGGTTGAATACATTCATAATTCCTAGCATTTTTCTGCTGATCAAAGCTACAAACTTATCAAAAATATCTACCTCAAACATGACTCTAAAACAGCACTACGACCTCATTATTATTGGGGCGGGTGCAGGTGGAGGAACTCTCGCCTATGCCCTCGCTTCAACCGGAAAAAACATCTTACTTCTTGAACGAGGCGGTTATCTTCCGCGAGAAAAATCTAATTGGAATCCTGATGAAATTTTTCTCAATCAACGCTATCAAACCCCGGAAAAATGGTTGGATAGTAACAATCAATCTTTTAGTCCTGAAGCCTTCTATTTTGTAGGTGGAAATACGAAAGTTTATGGGGCGGCTTTACAACGAATGCGGGCTAAAGATTTTGGCGAACTTCATCATTTTGATGGCATTTCTCCCGCTTGGCCGTTGGGTTATGATACCTTTGAACCCTACTATACTCGCGCCGAAAGTTTGTTTAAATTGCATGGACTTCGAGGGGAAGATCCCACCGAACCTCCGGCAACAAATGAGTATCCTTTTCCCCCATTTGAACATGAACCTCGCATCCAAGAAGTCGCCGATCAATTACAGAATTTAGGTTTAAATCCCTATCATCTTACGTTAGCTTTAAATCGGGATGAAAAACACCCCGAAAATCGTCCTTGTATTCGCTGTAATACTTGCGATCCTTATCCCTGTTTAGTTGATGCTAAATGTGATGCCCAAGTGACTTGTATCGATCCGGCATTAAAACAGGATAATGTCACCTTATTAATGAATGCTAAAGTCACCCGTTTGATTACCAATAATGAAGGTAAAATCATTCAAGCGGTAGAAGCAGAAATAGATGGAGAAACGCAACAATTTAGTAGTGATTTGGTCGTGTTATCTTGTGGGGCTATTAATTCGGCAACGTTGTTATTAAAGTCTACCAATAGCCATCATCCCAACGGGTTAGCTAACTCCTCTGGGTTAGTTGGACGCAATTTAATGTTACACAATCATTCGGCATTAATTGCGGCTTCTCATCAACCCAATGAGACGGTTTTTCAAAAGACATTGGGAATTAATGACTTTTACTTTAAAGGCCCAAAACAAGATTATCCTCTTGGACAAATTCAACTCACGGGGAAAACAGTTTGGCAACGTTTAAAACACATGGCGGAAGGAGAAATCCCCCAGGTGGTATTAGAATATATTGCCCAACATTCAGTAGACTGGTGGATCACAACGGAAGATTTACCGCAACCGGAAAATCACGTTACTCTCAATTCCCAAGGGCAAATTGTGGTGAATTACACCCCCAATAATCTCAAACCTCACCAGGAATTAATTTCCACGTTAGAACAATATCTAAAACAGTTAGGTTTTTATCTGTTTTGGACGAAACAAATGCCCGTGAAAGTGGTTTGGCATCAAGCCGGAACCTGTAAGTTTGGAAATGACCCTAAAGACAGCGTTCTTAACCTCAATTGTCAAAGCCATGATGTTAACAATTTGTATGTGGTTGATAGCAGTTTTTTCCCGGCTTTAGGGGCAGTAAATCCAACGTTAACAATTGTTGCCAATGCGTTAAGGGTTGCCGATCACCTCAAAAATAAATGGGGTTAAACTCTCAACTTTTAAAATGTAATTTATTTGGAGAAATTGACCATGAAAACTCAAGAACGTCGTCCTACACCCGAACAAATTCCTGGACAAAAGCAAGACTATCCCGCATCTCAAGAACAGATGACACCCAAGCCGGATAGTGATTTATCTAACTACAAACCTGCGGATAAATTGTTGAATAAAGTCGCATTTATTACGGGTGGAGACTCCGGTATTGGTCGGGCTGTCGCCATTGCCTATGCGATGGAAGGGGCAAATGTTGCCATCTTTTTTGACCAAAGTACCGAAGATGCGGAAGTCACGAAAAAAGCCGTAGAATCTAAACAAAAAGAATGTTTAGTCATTCAAGGAGATGTGCGGGATTTTGACACCTGTAAACGGGCAATTGAACAAACCGTTGAACATTTTGGTCATCTGGATATTTTAGTCAATAATGCCGCTTATCAGATGGCACAGAAGCAGTTTGAAGATATCAGCTTAGAACAATTTCGTCGGACAATGGAAACTAACGTGTTTGGCTATTTCTACATGGTAAAAGCTGCACTTCCTCATTTAAAAGAAGGCGATTCTATTATTAATACAGGAAGTATCGTCGGCAAAATGGGGAAAGGAATGTTAGTAGACTATGCCACCAGTAAAGGGGCGGTTCATGCGTTTACCAAGTCTTTAGCCCAAAGTTTAGGTGAACGCAAAATTCGGGTTAATTCTGTGGTTCCTGGCCCGGTTTGGACTCCGAATATTCCCGCAACAATGCCTGTAGAAAAGGTAGATAACTATGATACCGATGGCATTCTACAACGGGCTGGACAACCGGAAGAATTAGCCCCTGCCTATGTGTTTTTAGCAGCAGCCGATAGTAGCTTTGTTACAGGTGCATTATATGATGTCACGGGCGGTCAACTGGCTGCATAACATCCCAGAAATCACCTCAAATCGTTTACTTACAATAGATCTAAAGAAGGAGTCTTTCTTTCTTTAGATTTTTTTATCTTAAACAATAAAATTTGCTTTTTTATACTCTCAATCATTTCAGTTTTTTTTGGGTCAGTTGATTGAAACTCGCTTTTCTGTTCATGATGATCTACAAAATTAGCCACACCAATGCTAAACTAATCTATCTTGTTATCCTAAACATCGGATAGTACACTAAAAAAAATATAATATAGAGCGATGAAAAATAGGAACAGAATCAACTCAAAAAAGTATCGTCAGCTTTCTTCCCATCATATTTTGAGAATGCTGAAACGAAGTCTGAGGGGTTGGAATGGGCTGTTGTTACTCCTAATTCCGATTGTACCGACGGTGGCGATCGCAGTAGAAGAAGCAGAAACCAACCCATCTGGATTTATCGCCGGACTAGATGCGGTATTTTCCCAGATTGTTAACTTTTTATCCCAAATCTTCTTCTTTGAGATTTTCGGTCTTCCCTTCATTGTATTGTGGCTAATTGGAGGGGCAATTTTCTTTACACTGCGAATGGGTTTTATCAATATTCGGGGGTTTAAACACGCCCTTGATGTCGTCACAGGTAAGTATGACAATCCCGACGATGAAGGTGATGTTTCCCATTTTCAAGCCCTCGCTACAGCCCTCTCTGGAACCGTTGGACTGGGAAATATTGCCGGAGTCGCCATTGCAGTACAACTCGGTGGCCCCGGGGCGATTTTGTGGATGACGCTGGGCGGCTTTTTTGGGATGTCGAGTAAATTTGTTGAATGTAGTCTCGCCCAAATGTATCGCCGCATTCAACCCGATGGCACCGTTGCCGGGGGGCCGATGTATTATCTTTCTAAAGGCTTGGGTGAACGGGGTTTACGCCCTCTCGGACAGGGACTGGCGATTTTATTTGCCTCGCTGTGTGTTTTAGCAAGTATGGGCGGCGGTAATATGTTTCAAGCTAACCAAGCTTATGCCGCTTTAGCCGGGATTATTCCGGGTTTACCCAATTGGGTTTTTGGATTAGTTGTGGCGGTGTTAGTTGGAATTGTGATTATTGGTGGAATTAGTCGAATTGCATCTGTTACGGCGAGATTAGTTCCAGCAATGGCGGTGATTTATGTGTTGGCTTGTTTGTGGATTTTACTCAACAATTTCACAGAAATTCCCGGTGCATTTGGTACGATTATTACCCAAGCTTTTTCTCCCGAAGCTGTTGGAGGGGGTTTTGTGGGAACTTTAGTTCAAGGGGTACGACGGAGTGCTTTTTCTAACGAAGCGGGGATTGGTTCGGCTGCAATTGCCCATTCTGCCGCCCGTACAGATGAACCGTTACGGGAAGGAATTGTGGCTTTACTGGAACCGTTTATCGATACCATTGTTATCTGTAATTTAACGGGTTTAACGATTGTTATTACCGGGGTTTATCAAGATACCAGCGCCGCCGAAGCCAATGGCGTTGAACTGACGGCTGCTGCCTTTAGTTCGGTGATTGGTTGGTTTCCGATTATTTTAGCGATCGCAGTGGTTTTATTTGCTTTTTCCACCATGATTTCCTGGAGTTATTATGGTGAAAGATCTTGGAGTTATATGTTTGGTGAAGAAAGCGCCATCATTTATAAAGGCATTTTTGTCGTCTGTGTATTCATCGGTTCAGTGGTGAATTTAGGTGCTGTGTTGGATTTTAGCGATATGATGTTACTCGCTATGGCATTTCCCAACTTACTCGGTTGCTATATTTTGTCTGGAAAAGTCGCGTCTGCACTCAGCGAGTATATGAACCGTCTCAACTCTGGACAAATGCCGATTTATTCTCGTGAGACATCTGGCTAATCCTCTTTTTAACCTCTTTCTACAGCATTTGATTTATTCCTAAAGTTAGAGATTTGATCTAACGTTTATGGAAGTTCCCTCAAACGATAGATGAAAAACCTTCTGCTTTTTTGTTCTAATAAACTTAGAAATTAAATCAGGAGGTTTTTTTATGCCTACGCTCAATATTGGTTTAACAGATGAGCAACGTCAAGGCGTTATAGAGTTATTAAATGTTAACTTAGCAGATATGTATCTGTTGTTAATTAAAACCAAAAAATATCATTGGGATGTGATCGGGCCTCAATTCCGCACTCTGCATGAACTGTGGGAAGAACACTATGAAGCCTTAACGATAAATATTGACTCCACAGCCGAACGCATCCGCGCTTTAGGCGGTTATCCGATTGGGACTGCAAAAGGGTTTCTAGAGAAAGCAACCCTCCGAGAACACGCCGGAGATTTGCCGAATGCGAACGAAATGGTTCAACGGTTAGTGACCGATCACGAACAAATTATTCGCAATTTACGTGAAAATATTGATCACTGTTCTGAAAAATTCCATGACGAAGGAACGGCTGATTTCTTAACGGGATTGATGGAACAACACGAAGAAATGGCGTGGATGTTACGTTCTTTTATTGAAGGCGAACAGTTAAAACCCAGTGGTAAGATTCCCGACGATCGCGTTAAAGCGGGTATGAAGTAAGAATAATGAAAGCAGAACAGGCTGCTTGGGAAACGATTCATCAACGATACGATGAAGATGAAAATGGAGTTTTGTCTAAACAGAAAGTGACAGCATAACTCCTGGAAGTATCACAATGATTGGGTTGGAGTTCGGACGGTTCGAGCCTAGCTCCAGCCTTTTAAAAATAGTTTTGTTTAGGTTCAATTTGATGTTTAACTTTAGAGTCGTATGGTTCCATTAAAAGACGAAAATCCGATTCATATTACCCCCGTAGTTACCTATATTCTTATTGGTCTTAATTTTCTGATCTTTTTGATCGAGTTAATGTTATCTCCCGATCAACTGAATAGTTTTTTTCATCTATTTGCCGTTGTTCCCCAAGAGTTAACCGCCAGTTTTAACGGGATTTCGGTTAATCAACCTGTTCCTGAGTTTTTGACTCTGTTTACCTCTCAGTTTCTTCATGCTAGCTTTATTCATGTTGGCTTTAATATGTTATTTCTGTGGATTTTTGGGAATAACATCGAAGAAGAACTCGGACAGGTTAAATTTATCGTTTTCTACTTATCTTGTGGGGTTTTAGCCGCTCTGTCTCAATATTTATTAGCAACCGGATCGGCTATTCCTTCTTTGGGAGCGAGTGGTGCGATCGCCGGAGTAATGGGGGCTTATATTCTGAAGTTTCCCAACGTGAGAATTTTAACTGTAATTCCTATCGGTATCTTTCCTTATATTGTTAGAGTTCCGGCATTTCTTTTCTTAGGATTTTGGTTTGTTCAACAAGCCTTTAGCGGAATTTCGATGTTAGAAGTTCAAACCGCAGTCGGGATGGATAGTGGCGGAGTTGCATATTGGGCGCACGCAGGCGGCTTTGTCTTCGGTGCATTATTAGTTCAAATTTTGGGTTTATTTTCTCGCACCTCTGAGAGCGAAAATTCAGTTTTAGACTGGTAGTTGGACTGAGATTTTAACAATTTGAACTCAAAAAAAACAGAGGGGAATTTAGGTGAGTCATTCACATCTTTTCCCCTCTCTTTAAGTTTTTTGAATGAAACTCAACTCATTAGAAACGGAATTGAGTCCGGAATGTGGTGACAACAACCGTGTCATTCTCATCCGTATGTTCAGGGTCAGTGATAATATAAACACCAGGGACTAAAGCCACATAGTCATTGACCTGATAGCGATAGAAAGCTTCAATGTGAATTCCTGTTTTTTCTTCTTCCAAACGCTCCAGAGTGTGATAAACCACTTTCGGCTGCATACCGACAATCACACCCCCTAAGCTTCCTTCTCGGAATAAGTCAGGAAACGCTAATGTTACCGCGAAGTTCAGGATAGTCGCATCCAGGTCATCCCCTCGGCCAGTCGGCTTGTCATCAGCCCACGCGACACCGAGCCAACCACCTAACTCAAACTGATCGGCGATTCTCCAGTTCGTCTGGAAGCCTAAGTTATCGCTGGTTGTGGGGTTGTCTCCAAACGGACGGTTAGCGAGGAAACTACCTGTTCCGCCACTGACACTCACATCACCTTCTCGGAAATAGCGACGGTTATAATCAAGAGCGACGACCAAATTATCCAAAGGTTCGTAGATAAATTGCACGAAGGCGGAGTGACCCCCATCAAACAAACCTCGACCTTCAGTCGGATCAGGTGCATCATCTTGGTTGGCGAGGTAGCCGAAGTTTATCCGCATTCTCTCATTAAGCTGATACTTCATACCCAAACCCGTTCCCTCATTTCCTCGGAATGTTGTGGGGTTATAGCGTCCAAACCGGGAAGCCGCACCAGCACCCGTACTTTGGAAGGGGCTAAGAGGATCTTGAAGGTCATCCAAGTCTAAACTCTTGGCACCGAAGTAAACTTGACCTTTACCGTTGAAAACTGGGAAGCGATAGTAGAGGTCATCGAGGGTGAAGTCTCCATCTCCGCCATCAGTACCGAGACGAGTCATCAAAGTATTGGTCAAGCCTTCACGACTCAAGTTGGGAACGTCTTTGGCTTCGACACGAGTTCGCAGTAAATCTTCCCCGGTAAAGCTGGTATCGAAGTTTAAACGCGCCCGATAACCGAAGTAGCTTTGTGTCGGGTCATCACTGTCCTCAACGTTCGGCCCTCCGACAGTCGTATATTCAGCCCGATCTCCAAAAGTATCACCAATAAAGAAGATCACTTCCCCTCTTAACTTGGTGGTTGTGGAGAATTGATTGGCTTCGAGTTCAGCCGTGCGTGCTTCCAACGCTAATACCCGACCGCGTAAAGCAGCCAATTCTGCCGCAAATTCTTCTTGTAAGCGTTGCAGAACGGCTAAATCTTCCCGAGTCACCAAGTTCGCCGTAGAAGCGGCAATCAGTTCATTCACCCGTTCCAAACAAGCGTTTAAACCTGCGGCAAATTCGTAACGAGTCATCGCCCGGTTTCCCTTGTAGGTACCATCGGGATAACCTGCAATACAACCGTAACGCTCAACCAGGGATTGCAGGGCTTGGAACGCCCAGTCAGTCGGCTGTACGTCTGAAAGCTGAGAGACTGACGTGACTTGATCCATCACATCTGTTTCTGCGGTGTAGAGTTCCATTTGTTCGAGGTCAGAAATTCCCACCTCAGAATTCTCGACAGGAGCTGCGGTTTCAACTTGAGCCAGTTGCAACTCAGACGTTTCAGACACTGAAAGCGCATCTGAAGTAGCGGTCTGAGCTGGAGCCTCGCCATTATTTGTCATTACTGGGGCAACAGGTGCAATTTCATTCTTAGCTCCATCTGTGAGATCGACTAAGGATGAAACCTCAAAATCTGAATTCCCCTGAGTTAAAGTTAATAATTCTGAATGCTCTGCTTGCTGCCACTCAACTGAATGAATCGCTCCAGTTGCTAAGTCAGGGGTTGAATCTAACCTGACAGATGAAGTTTCAGTGGCTAGGGCGGCATTAGTTAAGGCAAGAGCAGCGCCCAGAATACCTGGACTCTGCTTAAGAGTGTTCCATAGAATTTTGTTCATGATCTCCAATCTCACACCGACTTAAAATACCAAAAGCAAGGGAGTCCCCAGCTCAGTTGAACCAATAGTACCACAATCTTAACAGGAGTTTTCTGACAGTCAAGCAGGGCTGAAAGAAGGTGTTACTTCTGTATGTTGAATCCCATCAGTTCAACTTTCGTCTAAGTTCCCTCATTGATCCTACACAATTTGTTTGGAATTGAGGTGACGAATTGCAATTACTCCCGGTAAAGGTGGACTATTGGGAGTTTTTAGCGGCCAGTTGGAACCAATTGGGACTCGTCGAGTTTGAATAAATTCCTCGCCTTCTGTGGTTCGCAAGGCAAACTGACGCTCTTGTGTCGCCATCTTTTGACGAATTCCATTGGCTTCTCCGGGGTGTTGAGCTGATAGAAATAAGGTCTGTTGATCCGGACTAAAAAAAGGCCCGGTCATTTCACATTCCATCGGCCCCATTGCAAATAAATAGGCATTCCCCGCATTTTCTCCCGAAGTCGGCAAAAACCAAACTGAATTATTGCCATAAACCCCTAACAAATTGGACTGGCTCAAAGGCTGACCTTTTTCATCGACTCGACCGGAGGGTACGGGTTGATTATGTTTACTCGTAGACATATCTGTGACCATCCAAATATTGCCTTTACCATCAAAAGCCAGGTTATCGGGGTTGGCAAAACCGGAACCTCCATCTGCGACTTCGCCCCCGGTGGCAAACATCTGCCATTGAAAGGTCTTCGCATCGGGTTGATTTCCTTGTTCGCTCAACCGCATAATCCAACCATATTCATAGGGGGTTTCGACCGTTGGACCTTGAAATACTTGTTGGTCTGGCCCGCCTGTTTGGTCATCGGGAGAACCGGAGGTAAAGGCAATAAATAAAGAGCCATCTGGGGCAATGTCTGTATCTTCGGGACGGGCGGTACAAGTCGCCCCGGCTGCACTAGCGGCTAAATGAGCATCAATTAAGATGGCACCTTGGATTTCATCTGGGGTATCCCCTTCATATAGATCCGCTAATGTCTGATATTGCCGCTGAAAGGCGATCGCTTCTTCATCTTTTGCCGCAATCATCGCCCCGCCTGCGGGTCGTTTGGGTAAACAGATGATTCCCCCTACGTGAACGCTCGGTAAATCGGGATTAACTCGCGTATCGGCTTTTAAAGGAATCCAACGACCTGTCCCATCGGCGTTAAATTTCGCCGCGTACAACATTCCTTGTTCGAGTAAGCGAGAATTCTGTTGATCTTGAGGATCTTGAACGGACTCTCGACTAACATATTTATAAACGTGTCCGCCTCGGCGATCGCATCCTGAATAAAATGCTAGCGGTTTCCCGGCTTCTACCCGAATTCCCACGGCTTCGTGACGATAACGACCTAACCACGTATGCTTCGTACCGTAATCATTGGCATTGGCTGGATCAACTTCCACCATCCAGCCATATTTATTTCCCGCCAGTCCGAACACATTCCCCAACCCGCTTAAATTCCCGGAAAAGGGGTTTTCACTCGGATTCACACAGGTGCCATCTGGGTATACATCCTCTGGGACGTGGGTTTGAATATTTTCTTCGGCACTAAACACGGTTCCCCAAGGGGTTGTTCCTCCTGCACAATTGCCAAAGGTGCCGATAATGCGATCGCCAAGCCCGTCGGTGTAGCCTTTGCCTTTTTTGCGAAAGACCGCGACAGCAGGCCCGGTTGACTTCAGATAACGGCCATCAATCCAACCGGAAATTCCGGTAATCCGTCGATCTTCGGCGGAGTAGGTGCGTTCCCATTGCCCTTCCCCATTACGACGAATGGAAATTACACCCATGCCCATATCGGTTAACCCTTGTTGGGAGACTTCTCGAATGGCTTGTCGTACTGAATTATTGGCTGGCAATGCAAAGGCATTAATTCGAGGTTTTTTCTCGGCTTTGAGAGCGGCTTCAATGGTTTGAATCGGTAGGGATTTACCGATTACTTTTTCGTAGGTTTGCACCCAAGTGGCTGAACTAATATATTCAAAATTTATGGTTAAATAACCTTCATTTTGATTCGTTTCGATGAAGGATAAATAATCATTATTGTAGCCAAATCGAGAGTCTCCGACTGGATCACCCCAAGCGGCAATTAGATCATAGGTAAACCCTTCAGGTAAGACCAGATCATCAACAACTTCATAGGTTTTATAGGCTTGAATTTGTTGGTTGGACGCTGAAGCTGTACGAACGGGGATGAATTGTCCGACTTGGGTTTCTACAACGTCTGTTGCTAGGGGCATCGGCCCTTTAATGGGTTTAAAACTCAAGGGAGTTTTAGGAGATTTCAGGGAAGATTTGGGGTCAAGTGAAAGATTTTTATTTTCACAAGAATTTAAGCTTGCTGTACTCAAGCTTGCACCGAGGAATAACAGAAATTCTCGTCGTTTGAGTCTCATAAAATCTTTGAGGAGGAGGGTAGAAGCATTATTCTTTTGATTATTTTAACGATTCCCCATCGCTTTGTGCCACCTCTTTGTTCCCCTACCCAAAGCGATACCCAAATCCTCGCACCGTGACAATATATTCAGGATTACTGGGGTCGATTTCGAGTTTTTCTCGCAACCAACGAATATGAACGTCAACCGTTTTGCTATCTCCAATAAAGTCAGGCCCCCAAATCAAATCCAGTAATTGTTCACGGGACCAAACTCGACGGGGATAACTCATAAAGAGTTCTAACAAGCGGAATTGTTTTGGCGAAAGTTTTAGCTCTTGACCTCGAGCCATAACCCGGCATTCTTCTTGATACAGGATGATATCTTTGTATTGCAACATGACCGGGCCTGGAAGCTGACACAGACGCTGACGACGCATCAAAGCCCGACAGCGAGCGATAAATTCTCTCATGCCAAACGGCTTACTGAGGTAATCATCAGCCCCGGCTTCTAAGTAAAATGCACAGTTATTAGCAGTTTCTTTTGTGCCGATAATTAGAATCGGAACGGGATTCCCTTGATGCCGTAACATTCGACACAGATCAAGACCATTAACTGCGTCTAATATTAATAGGTTAAATGGAAATTCACTCATCTTAGATGAGGGGCTATGAACCGTGGGTAAAGCTTCACGCCCATCTAGGGCAAGAATCACAGTGTAGCCGTGTTCTTTCAGCGCTAAAGACAGCATATCTCGCCAGGGTTCTTCGTGTTCCAGTAACAAGATTTGACCTGAATATTTCAAGTCAGTACGATAAGAACTCTTGTCTAAATCGGGAGAAAACATAAATATTCCTACTGTTTGGATCGTGTGAACTTGTCATTGCAATCAGAAGTCACTTTGGAAAAATTAAACTTCCTGAAAAGATTAATTCCCAACAATCCATCCAACGTAGATATGCTGCCATTGACGGGTAGGCCCACATTGAGAGGTTAGGGGTAGAATTGATCGAAAATCCCCACTCACAACGGTGAGCCAAAAACTCTTTACTCGCTCATCTAAACACTTCGATGCGAGTTTTCTAAACATTATCTACTCCAAATCAGCTTGATCGGATTAATAAAGGGGATACAGTTTGAATTGTATGATTAAAAGGTTAAGATTAGGTAATCTTTTGGTAATCTTTTGGTTAAGAAATTTTCTCCGAGTTAAAGAATTTTGACCGGACTCCGGGGCTTGCTTGAGAGACATCGCTTGAATTTTAGCGGGATCATTGCCTTGACTGTTAAACTGTTCTGGTGTAGGACAAATTTCATCCCTAAATTAACAGTCCGCAGTTTAACCTCTTTAACTTCATATAATGTTATTACATCTGAGTACCTGGCCGGAGGTCGAAACCTATTTATCCCAGTCTACAGGCATTATTATCCCAATTGGTTCCACTGAGCAACATGGGCCGACTGGACTGATTGGCACCGATGCGATTTGTGCTGAAGCGATCGCCAAAGGCACCGGAGAAGCAACAAACGCCCTAGTTAGCCCGACTATCAACGTGGGAATGGCACTCCATCACATGGCTTTTCCCGGTTCGATGAGCCTCCAACCTAGCACGCTCATTAACGTGATTAAAGATTATATCACATCTTTAGCCGGACATGGCTTTAATAAATTTTTCTTCATCAACGGTCATGGGGGAAATATTGCCACACTCAAAGCTGCTTTTGCGGAAACTTACGCCCATCTTGCTGATCTCCACCTCCCCAACGCTGACCAAGTACGATGTCAGGTGGGAAATTGGTTTATGTGTCGGTCTGTGTACAAACTCGCCAAGGAACTTTACGCCGATCAAGAGGGTTCTCACGCAACTCCGAGTGAAGTGGCTGTGACTCAATATCTTTATCCTGAAGCGATCAAACAAGCGCCCTTATCTGAAGATGTAGCCAAAGGTTATCCCATTTATGGGGCGGCTGATTTTCGCCGTCATTATCCCGATGGTCGGATGGGATCGAACCCCGCTTTAGCCACTCCTGAACACGGAAAACAATTGTATGAACTCGCCGTTAAAGACCTCAGTAATAACTATCTAGAATTTTTGAACTAGACCTGAGAGAAGTTGAGATCAATTTCCCAGAATATCTACATTTGTCGGAGAGGGAACGGTAACAGGGGCGACTGTCGGTTTAGCTTCAAAAACATCTCGTAATGCTTCCTGTAAACTCGATCTCATCACAATACTGTTATTGTAAAAAACGATCACTCGGGCAAGAGTAGGGAGACTATTTTCAGTCGCTTCTAAATAAATCGGTTCGACATAAAGCAGGGATTTCTCAATCGGAATCACCAATAAGTTTCCCTGGACAACTCGGGAACCCTGACGATTCCACAGCGAAATTTGTTCGGAAATTTCTGGGGTTTGATTGATTAAGGCTTCGACTTGTTCGGGGCCAAAAATAAATTCTTGTTTGGGAAAGCGATACAATAATAATTTACCATATTGTTGGGTATCCGAACGAGCTGCCATCCAAGCGACTAAATTAATTCGACTGGCGGGTGTAAAGGGTTGTAGTAATATAAATTCTTCGCTGCTTTCTTCAGGAAGCCGCATAATTAAATAGTAAGGTTCTATGGACTTGGGTTCATTCGCATAAATTTCTTTCGGGATTCGCCATTGGTCTTCTCTGTTATAAAATATTCGCACATCATCCATATGATAGGTGAGTAATTGTTCAGATTGAACCTTGAATAAATCAACGGGATAGCGAATATGTACATACAAGGTTCCGGGCATTTCCTGAATGGGTTGGAATAACTCAGGAAAAATCCTTCGCCAAGTGGTTAAAATTGGATCTTCAGGATCGTTGAAATAGTAAAACCGAACCGTACCATTATAAGCATCAACAACGACTTTAACGGAGTTGCGAATATAGTTAAATTTCTCATTTCCCGGATCAGAATAGGGATAACGAGTGCTAGTTGTATAGGCATCAATGATCCAATATAAATAGTTTGGAGGGGTGGATGCTTGATTATCAGGCCAGTTTAAATTTGCATCAGCAACGACTAAATACGGATCGCTATCGTAGCGTAAAAAAGGCGCGATCATTTTTACTCGTTCTTTGATATTTCGACGAAAAAGTAACTTTGTATCGGGTAAGAAATTTCGCGCAAACATCATTTGCCAGTTCTTTAAATGTTTAGCAAATAGTAACCGTCGCCATCCCCGACCAATTAAAATTCCGCCCTGACCATCATAAGTATTATAAGTGTTTTCACTCCCTAAAGGATAATCTAACTCTTGAATTTGAGTCGATGTCATAATATTAGTATTGGTCAGTTCACCGTAGTAAATACGGGGTTCTCCGATGGGAATACTATACTGAACTCGTTGATCAACTTCTAAGGTACTTTCAGGATCGAGTTTGGGATCGGCACCAATATCTCTGACAAAATAATTCGGTAGTCCTCCATCGCCAACGGTATTTACGGGGGAGAGTGTAAACCCATAACCATGAGTATAAACTAAATGTTTATTCACCCAAGTTTGGGCTTCACTGGGGACTGAATTATAGTTTAATTCTCGGGCTGCAATTAAAACTTGTTGCTTTTCGGTGCGATCTCTTGGGGTTTGTTCTGCGGGGGGTTTGAGTAATGTATAACGATCAATATTAGCATCGGGAAATTCGTAGTATAAACGGATTTGTTGTAACTGGCGGTTTGTTTGGAGGAGAGGACGTTCATCCCAAAGTCGAATGTTTTTGATGGTGAGATCGTTTTTTTGAATATCAGAGTAAGTTAATTCTCCTTCTGGATTAAAGATTTCTGAGGTAATTGTGTCGAGATTAAAGGCTTGGCGAGTGTAACCAATACTGCGTTCAATAAAGGGGGCTTCTCGTTCGATTTCATTCGGTTGTACGACGAAGCGTTGTACGGTTTCTGGGAGTACCCAACCGGCAAGAAAGGAGATGGTTAGATACCATCCTAAAATCGCTCGCAGGGAATAACTATCGGCGAATAATCGTGCTTTTGAGTTGTTTTTCTTTCGGTAAATACGCTGTCTAAATGGTTTTAAAATTTGATTAATATAAGGTTCTATTGCTTTGACGGAGAAAAAGGCTTGCCAAAATAGAAAAATTGCAATAATGATGGCGATAAAACAGAGCATTAAATCGGCGGGTGCCTGCACATTGACATCGGTATAACCTGCCCCAAAAATGACTCCGCGTTGAGAATAAAGGAGTTCATATCGAGACAGCCAATGCTTGAAAGCAACACTCAACATCAGCATTCCACCGAGAGCGTGTAAGTGTCGCTGTTGGGGTTGTGAAAAACCTGGAAATCGTCCTTGACTGAGACTATTTCCAGAGTGAAAATAAATCAGACTACAAGAGACTAATCCACAGAAAAATAATCCCACTATCCAGAATTCGAGTAGATGTGCAATGGGTAAGGTAAAGAGATAAAAGCTAATGTTTTGCCCAAAAATATCATCATTTTGGTTGAATAATGTCGGATTGAAATATTGTAGAACGTTTGTCCAATGACTGGATAAAACTAAGCCAAATCCTAAACTGAGAAATACTGCGATCGCAATTAAAGAAAATTCAAGTTGTAAAATTAAGACTAAAGTAATAATGACTAAAATTCCCAGCAACCACCACTGAGAAAATAACTGTCGAATCAGTTCAAATAGGGGTTTGACATCAAAGCGATCTGGGAGGAGAGGCGAAACTAAGGGTTCAGAAAAATCGGGTTTCCAATAGTCGATAAAGATTGTTCCATAATGCAAAACGATTAAAGCGAGTAACAGCGACAAACTGATCACAAAGACGAGTAACCAACCCAACTCTAATGCGGGAATTTTAGGTGCGGGTTCAGGGGAGAAAAAAGTATTTCTCTGAGTGGGTTCGGGGGTTGGTGGAGGATATTTGTAGTAGCTAGCGATAAATTGATTTCCCAGTAAAAAACTGGCGGTAATACTTAAGCCGAAAAACCACAGAATTGCCCGAGTGATTAATCGTAACCAATAAACAGATAAATATCCCAATTCCTGAAACCAAAACCCTTCTGCCACAATATGAGTGACTAAATCAACAAAAAGCCACAACCCAAAAAGGAGGATAATTGCTTGGAAAAATCGGGATTTGATCACCATTTGAATTCAAAGGTAGAATGCTAAAGTTGAGATGTTTTGCGAAGCCACCAGAGTTCTCGGTGTAGGGTGTCTGGAAGCCAGAGTTAGCCTAAAGTTTATCATACGCTCTAATTTTACCGCAAAAGTTTTAAAAATGATATTAAGTTTTTTTAAACAAAGCAGATTGTGTTAGAAAATCTAGAGTTATAGATTATTCAATTGCACTTAGAATGACAATTTTAGATGATGTTTGGCTGTTAAAATAACAAATTCATAAAATACTAAAATTAAAACTGAGACACAGCCGGACAGTCTGCAATATACCACCGCCAAGGTAAATCTGTTCCTTGAGTAATCCCAATACGGGTGGTTTGTATAAACTGAATTTTACCACTATTAACTGATTGTTGAAATGTGGGTGTTCGATGTTCTAGCCATAAAGGTTGATGGGGATGCAAAGGTAAATCGGTTAATGTGCGATCAATTTTTAACACTCGACAGAGTTTTCCCGGCCCCGCAGCCAGACGAGAAAATTTATCTTTTTTTAAGGATTTATTAACATTGCGATCGCTTTTTGCCGGGAAGTTTAAATCTTGTTGAAGACAGTCAGGTATCTTAGACAATTCTAAAGCCCGAATTAAAACCGCACTCGCGATTCCATCCTCATCGGTGACGATATTTAAACAGTGGTAGATTCCGTAGATTAAATAAACATAACTCATCCCCGCCGGCCCAAACATAACAGTATTGCGAGGAGTCCGTTTGCGGTAAGCATGACAAGCCGGATCACCCGCCATATAAGCTTCTGTTTCCACAATCACGCCCCGAATTTGTTCACCATGGGGAAGTTGTCGCACCACAGTACAACCCAACAATTCTAACGCTATGGTAGGAGATGGACGAGATAGCCAAGTCGCGTCTACAATCTCATTAAAATTGGTATTCATTACAGGAGATTCCAAAATGGAAGTTAAGTTGATTTTGGCAGGATTAACGGTTTTATTTACTATTTCCTGTCTGTTCTTCGGCACCAAAAACGGTTTCTATGATAGCGATGATTATCACGGTAATGGTTGCGCCCACTAAATAGGGAGATGGGGAGGTCGGGAGGTAGGGAGATCTCTTGCCTTCCCCTGTTCCCCGTTCCCTATTCCCTAAAAAAAGTGAGAGATACTTGACATTTTTCTGAAAAAGCGTAACAATAGATACAGACAGGAAAAAGAAAACGTTCATCTCTCTGATCTGGAGAACGCTGATCTAGGTATAGTCAGGAAAATCATCGAGATAGGAGAGACGGAAGTAGGGAAATCATCATTCCCGAAGGAACGCGCCTCACTTTGTCAACCCATCGCATTAAAAAGGAGAGGCGATTAAGATGAAACTGAACTATCGTGGAATAGATTACGAATACAATCCGCCGGAAATTGCCACTTCAACTGGAGCAGTCGCCGGAAAATATCGGGGACAAGATTGGCGTTTTTGCAACCTGAAGAAACCCCCCGTTTTGCAACCGAGTCACAATCTCACCTATCGTGGGGTTAAATATGGCAATCATGATGTCTCTACGGAAAGCCCGACAGAAACTTCCCTAACCATTGCCGAGAAATCCCGAATTCTAATGTTAAAGCACGAACGCTCTGAAATGAAGCGTGAACAGTCGATGCTGAACCGTCTGGCTGATGAAGTCGGACTCAACCTCAACAATCAAGCAACCTATAGCCCTGTGTAGGAAATTGACTGTTTAATAAATCTCTGTTGTAGAAGTTAGCACCCCCATTGTGGGGTGTTTTTTTGTGGACTACCCAGAAGTTACGTTGATGTGGCACACTTATAGACTAAGCTAAATGCTGACAGTTTTCCATCGTCGCCGATTCCGGGTGCAAACTTCAGGAACGGGTCTGAGGATAATCTAGTCGTGGTGTGTGTAGTGGACGAGGAAACAGAAATTGGTCAGATCTATGAAAAGCGTTGTCCTCCGCCGACAATTGCTAGAGAATCAGTGGTCGATCAAACTGAACTTACTGATTACCCTAGTACGACGAGACTTGGAAGCCCGCTATAAAGGTTCCATTTTAGGGAATTTATGGCCACTTCTCAATCAGCTTGTCCAACTGCTGATTTTTACCTATGTCTTTTCAATCGTCCTGCAAGTCAAACTTGATATTCAAGGGGTTCCGGCTGATAATAAGTTGGCGTTTGGGTTGTGGTTATTTGCAGGATTGTTACCTTGGTTAGCCTTTACCAACGGACTGACGCAAGCCACGACTTCTGTTGTGGGACAGCCTAACCTCGTCAAAAAAGTGGTGTTTCCATTGGGGCTGCTTCCCTTGGTGCCGATTTGTTCCGCGTTTATTGAGAGTAGCTTTGGGCTAGTTGCTTTAGTCGGGTTAACTTTGATTATCGTTCCCGAACCGACGATTAGTTGGTGGCTGTTACCCTTGGTTTGGATTCCTCAACTTCTCCTCACCTCAGGTTTAGGATATTTAAGCGCAGGTTTAACGGTCTTTTTGCGAGATATTCCTCAAAGTTTGGGCGTGATTCTCAATCTCTGGTTTTATGCGACTCCGATTGTTTATCCCGCTGCTAAAATTCCCGAAGCTTGGCAGGTTTGGGTATTTTGGTTGAATCCGATTACGGCGATCGCTGAATCCTACCGTGATATCGTACTAAAGGGTCAGATTGAACATTGGGGAGAACTTGCCACCGCCTCCATCGTCTCTATCATTATATTCTATGGCGGTGTGTGGGTCTACAAACGTTTGCGTCCGGCTTTTGCAGATGTTTTGTAATTGCCAATCGTTTTTTTCAGACAACAACCGATTACGATGTCTCGGTAGCTAGTAAACGACGAATGTCCGAAATTGCAATTTCAGTTAATAATGTTTCCAAGTGTTTTAAGCGGTATCGACATCCGGTTGACCGACTTAAGGAGATTTTTCTGCCCCATCAGCAACTCGCCGAGAAATTTTGGGCGTTGCGAGAGATTAATTTACAAGTTTATAAAGGGCAAACTTTAGGAATTGTCGGTCGAAATGGTTCGGGAAAAAGTACGTTACTTCAGATTATTGTCGGTACACTTACCCCAACGACAGGAAGCGTAGAACTTCAGGGGCGAGTTTCGGCGTTGTTAGAACTTGGCAGTGGATTTAACCCCGAATTTACCGGACGACAAAATGTATTTTTTAACGGTCAATTACTGGGGCTAAAACATCAGGAAATTGAACAAAAATTTGATGAAATCGTTGCTTTTGCAGATATTGGAGACTTTATCAATCAACCCGTTAAAACCTATTCTAGCGGAATGTATGTGCGGTTAGCATTTGCAGTGGCGACCAGTTCTGATCCTGATATTTTAGTGGTCGATGAAGCCCTTTCTGTTGGGGATGAAGCCTTTCAACGCAAATGTTTTAGTCGTATCCATGAAATCCAAGATCGAGGCGGAACGATTTTATTTGTTTCTCACGCAGCTTCCTCTGTTACTCAACTTTGTGATTCTGCGATTTTGATGGATCGGGGTGAAATCTTGCTTGAACATAGCCCCAAGATGATTATATCAAAATATCAAAAAATGATCTACGCCGATGCCACAGAATCAGAACGATTACGGGAGGAAATTCGGCATCTTAAAGCGTCTTTTAAGCCCCAGGAAGTGTTTCAGAAGGTCGAGTGGAAAAAATATCATCGCAGTCAAACTAACTCTCAGCAAACTGAGTCTAAACAAGCAGATTACTATGACTATTATGACGCCAAATTAAAGCCTGATAATCCTATTCATTATCCTTCTCGCGGGGCTGAAATTCGTGATCCTTATATTGCGACTCCAAAAGGGGAACGAGTTAATCATATTATCGCTCGGAATGATTATGTTTATACCTATACGGTAGACTTTCAAAAAGCCGCCTCACACGTCCGCTTTGGAATGTTGGTAAAAACCGTCAGTGGGTTTGAACTTGCAGGTGCTTCTTTCCTCGCTTCATCCCAATTTATTAAACACATCGAACCCGAAACCCAACTCGTGTTAGAATTCAAGTTTAAATGTTTACTGGCACCGGATGTTTACTTTTTGAATGCCGGGGTATCGGGAATTGTAGAAGGCGAATTTACCTATCTTGACCGATGTATTGATGTTGCTATGTTTAGAGTTCAACCTTGTGAAAGTTCTTGCGGTACGGGAGTTGTAGACTTACTCGTTGAACCCAAATTAACCGTAACTTCGGGTCAAGTTAAACCGGAACAGGAAATACAACAATATCTTTAATCCTCTTTAATCAAAAATCCGGCTATGGAAGTTAATTTTTTTGTTGAAAATAATCCTATTGTTGAAACTTTAGTTCAGCATTTGGCTCGCTATCCCCAAACTTTTCAGGCTCAAATTGCTGCTATCGATGAGATGTTTTTGTATCAGTTGGATGAACTCGAAGATCAGAATTTTGATCAGGCTTTAGTCAGTTATTATGGATTAGGTCGGACATTATTTGATTCTATCCAACAAATTATTAATCAATATTTTGGCAGTTTTAAACAAATTTCATCCTTTCTCGATTTCGCCTGTGGATATGGTCGCTTGATGCGGTTTTTAGTTCAAGAAATGCCAACGGAAAAGATTTGGGCTTCAGATATTTATACTGCTGCGGTGAAGTTTCAAACGGAATATTTTGGGGTGAATGGTATTGTTTCCACTCGCAACCCTGAAGATTATCAAGTTCAGCAAAAGTTTGATTGTATTTATGCGGGGTCATTTTTTAGTCATATGCCGCCCCGTACTTTTAAACCCTGGATGCAGCAACTCTATCATTTATTAAATCCCGAAGGATTGTTAATTTTTAGTGTATTAGATGAGGAAATTTTACCGTCATCTACCCCAATGGCAGCAGAGGGAATTCTCTTTTCTTCCGAGAGTAGCGAAAGTCAGTTGCTTGACCGCAATGATTATGGTACAACCTATGTAAATGAAACTTATATTCGAGAATTAATTACTCAAGTTAGTCATAATAAAGCCTCTATTTGCCGAATTAAAAAAGGATTGAGTAACTATCAAGATTTATATTTAGTCACACCTCAGCCCGATAAAGATTTTACGGCTTTAAACTTTAAGTATCATCCCCAAGGTTATCTAGATAACTGTAACATCACCCCAACGGGAGATATTCAACTCGCAGGTTGGGCAATAGATTCTAACCCAAACGGCTCTGTTGAGTCCGTTCAAATGATTGTCAATCACAAAATCATTCAACAGTGTCAGCCCTCACAAGAACGTCCAGATTTAGTAGATTTTTTTAAAACCTCTCAAGCCCTTAAATCAGGATGGAATTTGTCAATAGATGCGGGTCAAATTTCACCTCAAGATATTCTTTTAATTAAAGCTAAAAATACAGCCGGACTTGAATGGATTATTGCTGTAGAAACCGTTAAAAATCTGATGCTTAAGACTCGATGGCGAGAGGAACTTTATCAAACTCAAAGCCAGTTAAAACAGCATGAAACTCTACTCCAAGCAACACAATCTCAACTCGAATTGACAGAATTTACCCTTTCTCAAGCCCGAGATAAACTAACACAACTTGAAACAGAATTAGGGAATTGTCAGTTTAACCTTGAATCTAGTCAGTTTCTATTGGAACAATCAAACGATGAAATTAAAGCCATGAAAAGTAGTAAGTTTTGGCAAATCAGAACTCAATGGTTGAAGCTTCGACAAGCGTTAGGAACTATTATCAAAAGATAAAAATAAAAAACCTCAAAAAACATTTAACTTGAAAACAAACTATGGAAACTAACCGTTTTGTCGAGAATAACCCCATTGTTAAAACTGTAACTCAACATCTAGCTCACTCGCCCCAAAGCTTTCAGCCTCAAATTGCAGCCGACGATGAAATGTACTTGTATCAGTTGGATGAGTCAGAAGACCGCAATAGTGATCGCGCTTTAGTCTATTATTATTTATTAGGACGTTCTATTATTGATTCTATCCGACAAATTATTAATACACACTTTGGCAGTTTTGCTCAAGTTGATTCTTTTCTAGATTTTGCTTGTGGTTATGGACGTTCGACCCGATTTTTAATTCAAGAAATTGCTCCTGAGAAGGTTTGGGTATCGGATATTTATGCCAATGCGGTAAAATTTCAGATAGAAACCTTTGGTGTGAATGGGATTATTTCTACTCGTGAACCTGAAGATTATCCGAGTGATAAAAAATTTGATTGTATCTATGCAGGCTCATTTTTTAGCCATATGCCTCAGCGAACTTTCACTCGTTGGATGCAGCGACTTTATGACCTTTTAACTCCTGAAGGCTTGCTAATTTTTAGTGTATTAGATGAGGCTGTTATGCCCTCCCACGTACAAATGTTACCGTCAGGAATTGTCTTTTCAACCGAAAGTAGTGAGAGTCAGTTTCTTGACCGGAATGAATATGGGACAACCTATGTTACTGAATCTTATATTCACGAATTAATAGGTAAAGTTAGTCAAAATCAAGCCACAATTTACCGCATCAAAAAAGGACTAAGTAACTATCAAGATTTGTATGTCGTCACCCCCAAAAAACAGAATAGCTTAACAGAAATAAACTTCAATTATCATCCTCTGGGTTATTTAGATAGTTGTGAACTCAAACCGAATGGTAATCTCTATTTAGAAGGATGGGCGGTTGATTTTAATCCCAATAGTCAAGTGAAAACAATTCAAATGATAGTCAATAATCAGTTGATTCAACACTGTCAACCTCAGATTGAACGACCAGATTTAGTTAAACATTTTAATCGACCTGAAGCATTATATTCTGGTTGGTCTTGTGAAATTAACCGTCATCAGTTTTCACCCGAAGATATTCTTATAATTCGAGCCGTAAATTTTGCAGGTTTAGAATGGATTATTGAAACAGATGTTGTGAAATCACTCATTCCTCAAACTCAATGGCAGACTCATCTGATTTCATTGCGAACTGACTTACACCAAATGCAAGTAAAACTACAACAAAAGCAGGTAAAATTAAACCAAACTCAGACCCAATTACACCAGACTCAAAATCAACTTGAACAGTCTCAAGCAAAGTTGGCTCAAACTGAGGAAAAACTAGGACAAACCCAAGCCCAACTCTTGCAGAGGGAAACACAACTTGACTTTGTGCAAGCCCAACTCGGACAATGTGAAGCGAAACTGTCACAGACTGAAACGGAAGTGGGTAAATATCAAGGGCAACTGGAATCATATCAAGTTCTGCTTGAACAGGCACAAAACCGTATTCAAGCGATGGAAAGTAGTAAATTCTGGAAATTGAGGACAAAATGGTTTAAACTGAGGCGTGCTATAGGTTTATCGGATAACGATTGAGCAAAAAGGATTTGAGGGATAAAAAAGAATTATTAGTTACTTTTGAAAAACAACCTAAAAACGATGGAGAAAGCTGAAAGTCACTCACCGATTATTATTGTTACTGGAATGCACCGTTCCGGAACTTCTTTGACGGCATCTTTACTACAACGTTTGGGCGTTAATATTGGGAAACGCCTTGTTGGAGCAAATTATGGCAACGTGAAAGGACACTTTGAAAATGTTGATTTTGTCGAATTTCACAAGGGAGTTTTACGCGACCATAATATTGATGAGTTGGGGTGTACTTTTCAGTCGAATATTTCCCTAAATTCACGACAGACTGAACAAGCTGAAAGTTTAATTCAAAACAACCAAGATTCTCAGCATCCTTGGGGATGGAAAGACCCGAGAACGACATTATTTTTAAACTTTTGGCAGGAAATGCTGCCGCCTGCTCATTTTATATTTGTTTATCGTTCTCCCTGGGAAGTTGTTGATTCTCTTTATCGCCGTTCCACAGACTTAACGCTGATAAAATCTCCAGAATTAGCGGTAAAAATGTGGATGTATTACAATAAAAAAGTTCTCGATTTTTATCAAGAAAATCCAGAGCAGAGTTTGTTAGTAAATGTCTATAAAGTGGGGACTAAGCCTCAAGAGTTTATTCAAGCAATTAATACTAAATTCAACCTGGATTTACCCACTCCTCCAGAAGATAATTTTGACCCTACTTTATTAGTTGATAATATTTTAGCCACTCCCAGACCGCAACTGATTAAACAATGTTTTCCAGATTCTATCGACCTTTATTTACAACTTGAAGCATTAGCTGAAAATCTCAGTCGCGGGTTAACCCCAGTAGAGTCACAAGTTTTAAACCAGTCCACCTCTTTAACTTGGGTGTTTAAAGATTGGTCACAAATTCGTTTATTGGAAAAAGACAAAAAACTATTAACTCAAGAAAACGAACAGCTTCAAATTGATATTGAACAGTGGGAAGATAGATTTCAAGAAGCCGTTGATAAATTAGTTACAACTGAAACCGAACTGGGTCAAACCCAACTTCAGCTTGATGGCGTTGAAATTCGCTATCAAGAAACCTTAGATAAACTGATTACAACAGAAGAAGAACTTGGTCTGGCTCAACTCAAAACGAATACTGCTGAAAATACCCGTCAAGAAGCGATTAAAAAACTCACAACAGTCGAAGAAGAACTCGGCAAAACCCAACAACAACTGGTCGGAACCCAAAATAAGTTAAATGGGTCAGAAATACACGCCCAAAACTTAGAAAGAAACTTTCAAGAAGCCGCAGATAAATTAACAGTAACAGAAACAGAACTTGGGAAAACCCAAGGACAACTCGAACAAATTCAACTTCAATACCAAGAAACCCTAACCCAACTCACTCATACCGAAACTCAACTCGCCCATGCAGAAACTCAACTGAGTCAACATCAATATCAAACCGCGACGTTTCAGCAAAGTTTACTTGAGTCTCAAGCCCATTTTCAAGAAGCCCTCAATAAAATTTATACCCTGGAAAATGAACTCGGTCAAACCCAACTCGAACTCGTTCAAACCCAAGGCGAAGTCACTGCGATTAAATCTTCTAAACTTTGGAAAATCCGAGAAAAATGGGTTGACTTTAAAAGTTTTGCTCGACGCCAACTCCCCGCCAAATATATCCATTACATCGAGACTCCAACCCAATGGGAATTTATCGGCAATGGCGATACATTTACCCAAATAGAAGGCTGGTGTTTTTATACCGGAAAGCGCGATTTTACCGAAATTCGTGCTAAAATAGGTTCAGAAACATTTGAAGGGGTTTATGGAATAGAACGCTTAGATGTTGCCCAACATTTTGATAGGATAGAAGCGGCTAAAAAATGTGGATTCCGCCTAGAAATTCCCTTAATAGTTGGCAATCACAGCGTTAATTTAGAACTGCAAAATCCTAAGGGAAAATGGAAAAAATTCGCCACCTATACCCTGCAAGTTTCCCCCATTCAAGCCTCTCTTGATGTTCCCACTCTAGAACAACGACCCGGACAAATTCTATTTGCAGGTTGGTGTTGTCACCCCCAACATCCCATCACCCAACTGACCTTAAACTGTGGCGAACATTCGATGCAATGTGCCTATGGGTTGCAACGTCGGGACGTGGGCGAAGTCTTTCCCGACTGGCCCGGAAGTGGCAATAGCGGCTTTGAAGTCTTGATGGATGTCCCCGTCGGTCAGTGGCCTGTGGTATTAGAAGCCGAGTTAGAAACCGGAGAAACCGTTACTTACAGCTTTAGTCAACCGTTGACTGTAAGGCGCTATGGACTCGCCGCCAAAAGTTCGGCCAAAATGCGACAGTTATCAGAATTTGTCGGGGCCATTCGCCAACGGGCCGCCGAACGCAAGCAACGCCTGGGCCGCCTCCTGCCCCTACCCAACGAAATTCCGGCAATTATTCGTCAAACGCGGATGATGTACCGCAAAACCAAAGCCACCACCGACCTCGCCCTCCTCCCTTCGGGTTTTGAACTCCCCAAACCCATCGACCCTTATGAGGCTTGGTTGAGTGCGAACCAATGGACACAACGCAGTTTAGAGTATTTACAAACTCGACTGCAAACTTATCCAACGGAAAAATTAGCAAAAATTTCGGTGGTGATGCCTGTTTATAATCCCCCGATAGAATTTTTAGAAAAAGCGATTAATAGCGTCATTAATCAAGTTTATTCTAACTGGGAATTGTGCATCGCTGATGATTGCAGTAGCGACCCAGAAATTGCCGAATTTTTGAATAAATTTGCCGAAGAAGATGAACGAATAAAAGTCATCTTTCGCCCCGAAAACGGTAATATTAGTCGCGCAACCAACTCAGCCGCAGTTCTCGCCACCGGGGAATTTATTCTCTTACTAGACCACGACGACGAACTCACCCCCAATGCGTTAGGAGAAATCGCCCTTTACCTCGTAGAAAACCCTGAAACCGACGTTATGTATACCGACGACGACAAAATCGATACAGAAGGAAAACGGTTCGCGCCTCAATTTAAACCCGATTGGTCGCCTGAACTCCTGTTATCTTATATGTATATAGGTCATGCGTTAGTTTTGCGGCGCAAACTATTTGAACAAGTCGCCGGAATGCGGTTAGGATTTGAAGGGTCACAGGATTATGATTTAGCCCTGAGAATAACAGAAAATACTCATCATATTGCTCATTTACCTTTAGTATTATATCACTGGCGAACAGCTCCCGGTTCAACCGCTATTTCTGGTGCCGCTAAACCTGCGAGTTTTGAAGCAGGTCGTCTAGCCGTTCAAGAGGCTTTAGACCGTCGAGAAATTGAATCTAAAGTGTATCAACCGGACTGGGCGGTTAAACAAAGTTTGGGAATTTTTTCCCATCAATTTATCGATAACGGCCCCTCTGTCACGATTATTATTCCCACGAAAAATCAGCTTAATTTATTACAAGCTTGTTTGAAGTCGTTGTTAGAAAAAACGACCTATCAAAACTATGAAGTTATGATTATTGATAACGAAAGCGATGACCCCAAAACTTTAGAATATTTGGATTGGATTGCTCTGGCTGAAACTGAACCCAAAATTTCTGTTCTCAGAGTTGCTAATCCTCACGGTAAATTTAGTTTTGCTGCGATAAATAACCGGGCGGTTGAACAGACTCAAACTGACTATGTTTTATTTTTAAACAACGACACCGAAATTATTTCTCCCGAGTGGTTAAGTCAGATGATGGGTTATATTCAGTTTGAAAAAGTCGGTGCTGTCGGGGCGCGATTAATCTTCCCCGATGACCATATTCAACACGCCGGAATTATTCATGGGTTACACCACAAACTCGCAGGTCATGCGTTCAAACTTTCTCATCGAGATTATTTTGGATATCTGGCTTATTCTAAAGTCGTGCGAAACTATTCTGCGGTGACAGCAGCTTGTTTATTAACCCCTCGTCAACTGTTTTTAGAGTTAGGGGGATTTGATGAACAAAACTTTGCTGTTGCTTATAATGATGCCGACTATGGTTATCGTTTGACCGAAAAGAATTATCGTTGTGTCTATTGTGCAGAAGCGGAATTATTACACAAAGAAGGAACATCCAGAGGGTTTAAAGATGACCCGAAAGAAGTCGCTCATTTCCGTCAAAAATATGCTGATAAAATTGACCCTTATTACAGCCATCATTTATCCCTAGATAATGAATGGTTTCACATTCAACCCCGACGGTTTAATATACAAAATCCCCCGGTGAAAATTAAGCCGCGAGTGTTGATGTGTAGCAACGCTTTAGAATATACAGGCGCACCGTTACATCAATATGAAATTGCGGTACAATTAGCCGCCCAGGATAAAATAGAACCTGTTATTTTTTGTGTGAATGATGGGCCGTTGCGAGCAGCTTACGAACAAAAAGGCATTACGGTTATTGTACAAGACCATCCTTTAATTAATATCTATCAACGGGAACAATATGACCTCGCCCTCACCGATTTTGCTGAACAAATACAGCTAAATTGTTATGATGTGGTTTATGCAAATACCTTAGAAAACTTTTTCATGGTAGACTGCGCCCAAAAAGTAGGAGTTCCTTCCGTTTGGAATGTTCACGAAAGCGAGGCTTGGCAAACTTATTTTAATGGGTTTGGTGCAGAAATTGCCGCCCGAGCGTTAGAATGTTTCCGCTATCCTTATCGGGTTATTTTTGTGGCGGATGCAACCCGAAATATTTATTTACCTTTAAATAGTCATCACAATTTTACCGTCATTCACAATGGAATGGATGTGGAACGGTTTAAATTAGTCGCCGAACAATGGAACCGCCAAGACGCGAGAGAAGCGTTACAAGTTAAAGACTCAGAAATTGTTATTCTGTTAGTTGGAACCGTTTGTGAACGCAAAGGTCAGCAGGATTTAGTCAAAGCTTTAGCATTATTACCCCCAGAATACTATAACCGAATTCGTTGTTTGATTGTTGGCGATCGCCCGAGTGTTTATAGTACACAAGTCACAACATTAGTCAAGCAACTTCCGCCTCCTTTACAGTCTAAAATTTCTATTATTCCTGAAACACCTGAAACTCCGAAATATTACCAAGCGGCTGATATTTTTGTTTGTACTTCTCGCATTGAAAGTTATCCGCGAGTGATTCTTGAAGCAATGGCGTATAATTTACCCATTATTACCACCCCCGTTTTTGGGATTTCTGAACAAGTTAGACCCGGAGTCAATGGTTTATTTTACACTCCCGATAAACCTGAAGAATTAACTGAAAATTTGATTAAACTGTTAGAAAACGACTCTGAACGTCAACGCCTCGCAGAGAATGGGAAATATGTCCTCGCCTCGTTAAATAGTTTCGAGGAAATGACACAAGAATACCATCAAATATTTGAGGAAGCCTACTTTATTAATCCCCATCCCCATCAAACTGTTTCCCCCGCAGAATTTATTCAACCTCTGTCAACACCCGAACCCGTTTTGCAACCCACAAAACCCGCCCAAGATAAAAGTTATTGGGAAGCAAATCCGACTGCGGCGAGTGCGAGTGAATGGATATCAAACCCGATTATTGAGGATACTATTCATCGGCGAATGTCGGGAGGTCAAACACAGAAATATTGGTTGCGATGGTTGATAGAAGATTATTTCGCAGGAAGAAGCTTTAATAATTTATTATCGTTGGGATGCGGAATGGGAAACCATGAAGTGACCTTAGCGGAGGCTAATTTTGCCAAAACAATTGATGCGTTTGATTTCTCCGAAGCCTCCCTAGACATAGCAAAACATCGTGCGGAAATTGCCGGAGTTAAGGTTAATTTCTACACCGATGATTTTAATACCTTCACCCTCGATAGCGGGAAGAAATATGATATTGCGTTTTGTTCGGGTTCATTGCATCATGTCAAAGAAATTGAGCGGTTTTTAGAAATTGTTCATCAATCATTGCATCCCGAAAGTTATTTTATTGTCAATGAATATGTCGGCGATAACTACTGCATTTATAGCCGCAAGAAAGTAGAGTTAATTAATCGTTTGTATGGTTGTTTTAACGAACTGTTACGTTCGGGACTACAAAGCGAATTTATTAACCCAACTATTTATCAAGTCTTTAATACTGACCCCTCCGAAGCGGTGCGTTCTAAATTAATTTTACCGTTTCTTGAATATTATTTCGACGTTGAAGTTTATAATCCTTTTGGGGGTGGAATTTTACATCCTCTCTATCCGCTTTTAAATCATGCTCAACTGTTACCCGGTGAACCGAAGGGAGAAACTATTGTCCGGTTGTTGCTAGAATTTGAAGAAATTTTAATGGAAATTCCAGGGAGTTTAGAATCTGATTTTTGTTTGTGTATCTTGCGTCCTAAGAAATTCTAGGAAGGAGACTTTGAGAAAATTTAGTCTAAAAAACACTAAGGAGAGCAACTTGAACCCGTCAAAGATGAATTCGTATGAACGCCTAAAACCGCCTCATTTTATGATTTTAGGAACTCAAAAAGGCGGAACAAATTCCCTCTATAATTATCTCTGTCAGCATCCCCAGATTATCCCTGCGGTACAAAAAGAAGTTCATTTTTTTAGCTTATACTATCAAAAAGGAATAGACTGGTATCACACTCAATTTCCCACCTCAGCAGATGGAAATCTCTTATTCACAGGAGAAGGAACCCCTTATTATCTCTTTCATCCTGGTGTTCCCGAACGGGTTTATCAACACTTTCCCCAAATGAAATTTATTGTTTTGCTGAGAAACCCTGTAGATAGAGCAATTTCTCATTACTATTGGGAAGTGAATTTAGGCTATGAAATGTTATCCTTAGAAGAAGCAATTACTCAAGAACCCGAACGACTTCAGGGAGAACTTGAAAAACTCCTATCCGATGAAAATTATTATAGCTATAATCATCAACATTATTCCTACCTTTCCCGAGGAATTTATATTGAACAGTTACAAAACTGGATGAATTTATTTCCGCGAGAACAATTTTTAATCCTTAGAAGTGAAGATTTTTTAAGCCAGTGTTCAGAGAGTGTGAATCAAGTCTTTGAGTTCTTGGGTTTACCCCCGTATCAACTTCCGAACTATAAAAAATATAATGTCGGTGCTTATCCACAAGTCAGTCCACAAATTCGTCAACACCTAACTGAATATTTTCAACCCTATAATGATAAACTGGTAGAATTTCTAGGTCAAGAATTTGACTGGAAAGAAAAACAATTACCGCTAAAATTAGAGGAAGAAGATTCCTCTAACAAAGCGGTTTTAGAAAGAACTTCTTCTTCCTTATTTACGTCTACTACTCAACTTAAACAACCGATAATGAACGATTCAAAAATTGATTATGAAGGGGCTTGGGATGATTATATTAAAAATTGGCGTACCGATTCTGAGTATAGTTATCCGGGTGATGAATGGATTGGGTTAGCCGCCGGTGCCGCTCAATCTCTAGCCGAATATGAAGCCTTAATTGAAAACCAGTTTATTGCGCCTTATATTCAATCCCATCAAACCGTTTTAGAAATCGGAATTGGGGGCGGAAAAACCGCCGCATTATTGTTAAAATATTGTCAGAGTTTGATTTGTGCAGATATTTCAACTAAGATGTTGCAAACAACCCGCGATCGCTTAGGCGAAGAACGAGTCAGTTATGTCAAGCTTGATGGTTTAAAATTAGAGGGGATTAACCCCGGCTCAATTGATTTCTGCTTCTGCTACGATACGATGGTACATATTGAACCGCGAGATATTTTCAACTATCTAACCCAAATTCCTCAACTGATGCGGGGCGAGCGCTTATGTCTTTTTCACCATACCAATATTTTGAGTGAATTAGGGTGGAATAAGTTTCTAAATGACTGGGATAAGAACTTATTGGGACGCAGACATGGAACGTCATTTTCAGTGATGACTGACTCGATTATGGAGAAGTTTCTGACTCATCTAAACTATGAGATTATGCTCAAAGATACTCAAACTATCCCGAGAGATTGTGTGTGGATCTGTCGAGCGCCCGCAGAATTTTAAGGGATTTGCATCGATTGTGCTGAAATTTGTAATGAGTATCAATTCAAGATCCATTTTACATGAACCATGCGAGCCTTATTTTTACATCCTAACTTCCCTGCTCAATATCGCCATATTATCACCGCATTAGGGGCCGACCCAAAAAATCAAATTGTATTTGGGACAAAAAACGAGCGTCCAGAGTGGAAAATTCCCGGAGTTCATAAAGCCTTATTTAAACCCTCTCGCGATCCCAGTAACCAAACCCATCAATACGTTCGCGCCTTAGAAAGTGCTGTGTTGCATGGACAAGGGGTATTTAGAATGGCCGAACAACTAAAAGCCAAAGGGTTTGTCCCCGATATCATCTGTGGTCATTCGGGGTGGGGGCCAACGTTGTTTACAAAAGAAGCCTTTCCCGATACACCCCTGCTATGTTATTTTGAATGGTTCTATCACAGTCGAGGATCGGATGCGGACTTTGATCCAGCCGATCCCCTGACCGTTGATGATATGGCCCGTATTCGGATTAAAAATACTCCGATCCTGGTTGATTTGTACTCTTGTGACCGGGGGATATCTCCCACCCATTGGCAGCGATCGCAATTTCCCTCCCAATTGCAGAGTAAGATCTCAGTTCTCCATGATGGAGTCGATACCAGCTACTTCAAACCCGATCCAGGGGCCAAGCTGGTGCTTCCCAACTGTGATTTATCCGGTGTCGAGGAACTGGTCACTTATGTCGCCCGAGGAATGGAACCCTATCGAGGTTTTCCCGAATTTATCGAAGCAGTGGCGTATATCCAGGAACGTCGGCCCAACTGCCATGTAGTCGTTGTGGGGTCAGAGCGAGTTTGCTATGGTAAATCCTTACCCGATGGGGTCAGTTACAAAGAGCATATGCTCAAGAAAATACCGTTAGATTTATCTCGAATTCATTTTGTGGGGCCATTGCCTTACGGCCAATATTTAAAAGTGATTCAAGCCTCTGATGTCCACATTTACTTAACCCGGCCATTTGTGCTGTCTTGGTCAATGATTGAGTCGATGTCTACAGGGTGTTTAATCGTCGGTTCGGATACATCCCCGGTCAAAGAAGTCATTCAGGATGGAGAAAACGGTTTATTAGTGGACTTTTTCTCGCCCAAACAGATTGCAGATCGAGTCTCAGAAGTCCTTGATCACCGGGATCGCATGGCAGAAATCCGTCTCAAAGCACGTCAAACGGCTTTAGAACGCTATGATTTAGCAAAACTGCTTCCCCTGCAATTACAACTAATTCAGGAAGTCGCAAATCGTTCCTGACAATCACAAACACGCAATAAGTAGAACCGTTTGTATCCGGGCGTCAATCAGCCTGATCATACTCTCAGTGTGAGCGGGTAGCGAGGGGATAACAACGGATAGACTGGAACCTTGAGCAAACCCACTGCGTCTACAACAGTTGGGTACCCGACGCAACTTTATAGAGAAATGATTAGCAGACACTTAAAGGAAGGTCAAGCTTGAAAACATTTAGGGTAAACTCTCAAAGTATAAACAGCCACCAACAGTCAGTAGACAGAAGTGGTTGTCAGGGACTAGACTTGCTGAGGGCGGAAAGGTTAAACTACTGCCGAACAAAGTATGGTGTCTCAGGCAGTGTCTGTAGTCCCAACGGTTTTATTGACATGATTGCGGAGGAGTGAAAAATCAATGACATCACAACCAATAGGTAATCCGACAAGACTTGATGAAATACTTGGCTCGGGTCCTAATTTTTGGGATCAAAATTCGATAGTAGCGGTGAAGCCGGATACTGTTTTAGGGGGAATCGGCAATGACACGATTCTCTCCGCCACTTTGGGCGGCAGTCAAATTGAAGGCAACCAAGATAATGACGTCCTCACCAGTAGAGGCCCGAACGATACACTTTTCGGGGGTCAAGGCAATGACTCGCTGATTGTTGAAAACGTTTCTCGGGCAATTGGCGACGATGGTCGTGATACCCTAACGGCCAGTTCAACGGCGAGTCTTTACGGTGGGGCTGACCGAGATTTTATTTTAGCTTTATCCGTTAACAACCTACAGTTTGGAAACGCGGGTAATGACACCATCTTAGGCGGTGTTCAAGGCGGTGACTCCATCTATGGCGGTAAGGACGATGACCTGATCGGGTTCTCGACCGCAGGCGGTGGTAGTAATATTGGTATTAACATCGGCTCTCAAATTGCAGGCGTTAACCAAGGTCGTAACTTCGTTGCAGGAAACCTCGGTAACGACACAATTGTGGGTACAGGTGAGTCGGAAAGCCTCTACGGGGGTCAAGGTGATGACTCTGTTGTTGGGGTGGGTAGCACGACCTATGCAGCAGGTGACTTGGGTGATGATGTTGTCATTATCCGAAACCGCATTGAACAACGGACTGCGATTGGTGGAACAACCTCACAACCGTCTACTCTCGGTATCGTCCGCACAACCTTAGAAGGGGGCGACGGTAACGACCTACTCAGAGGCGGTATTGGTTTATTTGGCGAAGGTAGCAACATCTTCAACGGGGGTGCGGGTAACGACACGATTCAAAGTTTTGCCGTCCAAGATTCCGTTTTCGGGGGCGATGGGGATGACAGTCTGATGACAATGACCTCAGATGTCCTCACGGCTCAAGGTGTATTCAGCAGTTTACCGGGTTTTGCTGGAGAAAGTACCCTCGATGGCGGAGAAGGTAACGATACCCTAAATGCTGCCTTTGAAAGCGATGTCATGATTGGCGGTGGCGGCGATGACTTGATGTCTGGCTTGTTCACGCTGATGGATGGCGGAGACGGTAACGATACCCTCGATGGTACTGGCTTCGTTAGAACCGCAACCACTTCACTCGAAGTTAGTCTGTTTGGGGGTGCGGGGGATGATATCCTCAGTGGTGCCTCTCAAGATGCAACCGCATCTGGGTTAATCAACGTCTTCGCTGGCGGTTCTGGAAACGATACCATTACCCTCAATTCCACCAGCGATATTCTGCTCACAGACTCCGCAAACCTGGAAGGAAACGACAGCATTACTGCTTTTAACATCCAACCGGCTGAAGGTGAAGTCTTTGTTCTGTTTGATACCTTAGGCGACAACGTTATTGACGGTAGTAACGGCGATGACAGTATCCGAGGCGGTGCAGGTGATGATGTCCTGCGTGGGGGTACACAAGTTACGATTACAGGTGACAACCAGGGCGAACTGACATTCATCGGTCAAGGAAATGATACCATCGCCGCAGGGGGTGGAAATGACTTCCTATTCGGTGGACAAGGTGATGATTCTCTGGTCGGTCAAGATGGAGATGATACCCTCCAAGGTAGCTTTAACTTAGACCCGGTTGCAGGTGGACCTTCTTTTGGGGATACGTTAATTGGTGGAGAGGGCAGCGATTCCTTCTTCTATCAGTTTGCAGCAGAAGTCTTCCAAAGCACCGGAGCAACCAGTACGTTAGCGGACTTAATTGGTGACTTCAGCATTGGTGTTGATAAGTTAGTCTTTACTCGTGCTGCGGGTACTAACGGTGGCTTTGAGTTTAATTCCACTGGACGTCCGAATGACAGTGAGTTAATTGAACTCGGTGCAACTCAAACCTATCTGGCTAGCCCTGGAAGCACTGTCAGCACGGCTAATACCGTGGTTGCAGATGTTGATACCGGAGTTCTGGTTTACCAGCGCCAAGGCGGTATCTTGCAGTATGACCCGGATGGTTTAGGCCCAGATGCAGCAACAACTGTAGCTCGCTTTAGTCTCCAAGATGGACGTGGCCCTGATTTATCTCGGACTGACATTATCTTTATCTAAATGAGTCAGCACCCCGCTCTAAAGAGCAGGGGCCGAAGCGCCTCTCTCTTAGATAGCTGACCTGCCTAAGTCTTGTTGGACTACGTTTTTAGAGTTATGACACCTACAAATGCTTGACCGTTTGTAGCTAGTCGCGTATTTTTGTTAAACATTCCGACTCGGGGTAAGAAAGTGCAACTAGCCGAACAAGCTTGAAAAACATTGGCTCAGAAAAAATTACCCCAGAAATGGGTGTTGGGGGCAACCATACCCCCATTAATTTTTTTATACAGGCGGTTAAAACTGCTCGTGTCGTTTTTCCTCCCCGGTCTAAAGACACGGGGCTTCCAAACTCCCGGAGGTTTCTCGTGAGTGAGTTCAGTTGAATTCTTCATCTTCCGGCGGCAGGAGACCCACGACCTAAAGAATGTTGGAGTTGGGAGGAATGCCGCACAGAGATTTCTGGTACAATACAAGTGGTCACTGACCCACCCGAGACAATGGATTCAGATAGCCATGAGCGTGCGCGCGTCCAGTTACACCTGGCGGCGCAGACAAATTGGTAGACTCAGGAATTGATGACGGGGCAATGGCATAAACATCCCTTGAATCAACAGTTAAAAAGAAATTCAGTTTGGATTTCGACACATATCTAACCGCAGGACTTGCGGGGATAGTCTGTGGAGCGACCTTAAGACCTAAAGGGAATAACTCTCGGAGGGCAGGTGCGCTCGCCCCGCTCGGGAAGAAGCAGAAACTCAAATAGCGATGTTTGGGAATCCCACGCCATAAAGAATGTTGGCGTTGGGAGGATGTCAATGAATTAAGAGTAGGATGGGCATTGCTCATCCTATTGTTTTTTGTGACCTCACTCAGAAGGTAAGGGGAGTTTGGTGGGGGTTTTAACCTCATCTTCTATCGGACTAACAAACTTAACTTGTTTCCCAATTAAGTTCAAAAAACCAGACCCAAAATGTTGAATTTCGAGAAAATTAGCATAACTAGGGGCGGGTTTATAGATTTTAAACGTTTTCATAATTCCGAGTGTAGCTGCACTTTCTAAAGGCCCAACAAAGCTACAATCTCGATCTAAAAAATAGGGTTGTTTCACCCAATATTCCATCTGTTCAGCATTTAAAAAATAACAGCCAGAATGAGGGTTTAAAGCCCGTTGAAACTTCACCGACTGTTCCATCACTTTTCCCACAAATTGCGGTTGTTCCTGGACGTTTTGAAACTTAGCCGTTAGATGAGGTAAAAGATCACCATCAACATAAGCTTTTGCCACTTGACCATTAGGAGAAACTTCATAGCGATTTAATTGCAATAAACATCCATTTCCCGCATGATGAGTGAACCAACCCAACTTGACAAACAACCACGGATCATGCAAAATTAAATCATCTTCTAAATAGCAATAATAATCATACTGACCCAAACAATCCCGTAAAACCGTCTGACATTCAAACCCTAATAACATCGGTTCAGCATTCGTTTGATGATGTTTAAAACTACCTGTTGGTAAGGGAATATGAGAGAGCAAATGGGCGTTTTGGGTCGTACAAATAACAATATCAATCTGGTTTCTGTTGCTTTGATTAGCCGGAAGCGTCACACATTTACCAATGTCAATTGTACATTGAGACTGGCTGTACAACCCTCGTAGCGCCGTTAACGCCATACTTAGTGCAATCATACGCGGACGAGGATCTTTATCGAGAGAAGCGTGTTTTCCTTCGTTAGTGGCTTGATAAAAATGGGGAAGGGTAAATAAAATTCGCATTGCTTGTTACCATATATTGATTTATTTTACAAACAATTCCGGTACACGCTGACGTAATTGTTGATTTAACTCAGGTAAGCGATCGCGCATTTGCAAATACCAAGTTCGTCGCTGGGGATAATGTTGGCAGAGTAAACGATGATTCCGCACCCATTCATAGGCATTTACGGCGAGTTCTTGGCGAAATGTATGATTAGCTATTAATTCACTCAGCTTTGTTTCAAACTGTTTTATTGTATAATAAATTAATCCAGTTTTTCCCTCAATGATCGACTGTTTATAAACCGTTGGACTCGCTAAAACAGCAACGCCATGACCTGCACATTCTATAAATTTTAAATCTGATTTCATTAAATTAACGGGTGTAGCAGCCAGAGGCAATAATCCAATATCACAAGAATGTAGAATCTCTTGGTACCGCTGATAACTACAAAAGGGTTCAAATTCTTTATTCTGCGTTTCGAGTCTATCAAAAAATAAGCGATCATGGATTACTTTTACTCGCACTTTTTGTTGATATTTTGCTAAAACTTTGTTTAACGTTTTAATAATTGGTTTCCAGTCTTTTTCCCGATTTAATGCCCCAAAAAATATCGTTACAACATCCGTTTGATACTCTCGCGGAGGCGGTAAATAAGCCAATTGATTTGCAAAGACAGCAACATGAGGATTAAGTTGTCGTAAAAACACCCCTAAAGCCTCGGTTGAGGTTTGTACACCATGACATCCTCGATAACTTAAATAACGATTTTCTGCATATTCTCGTCGTCTGAGAGGATTATCATCAATTTCCGCAATAATCAGATAATCTTGTTGGAGGAATTGTCTTAATTTGGGGAGATAATCTTGATAAGACATAATCGTTCTCTGCCAAATTATCACCTTTTCTTCTCCCGGTATCGGTGCAACAGTCGGAAAAGATTTAGCCGCAGAAACCGCACGAGTTCCGAGTTGAGTTTGAGTCAACCGATCTGGTTCTAAAACGCGCACGCGATCGCAAGCAGTTGGCGCCATCATTATTGTTTGAATGAGTAAGCGACGTAGCAGTTTAGGTGAACGAGTTGCTCGGATTAAATAACGTTCGGCAGCAGTTTGAGTTGCAAAACGATTCGCATCTAAACCTAATGCTTGAATCATCGGTTGCATCAGTTGTAAAAACTGTTGAAATTGTTCATCTTTTTGTCCGCGAGTTTGGATTTCACAGATTTGAAGTCCCGCAGATTGAAATAAATATTGGATTTTTTCTAAGGTGAATTCGGGTTGGGGATTTGGTTCGAGTTGAGTTAGGGTTTGGTCATCAAGACTTCCCCATTTTCCCTGTAACAAATTTACAATTTTCCGCCAATACTGTACATTATAAATACAAGCGATTACTTCTCCTTCAGTATGTAACCAATTACTTTGAAGCTGAAGAATTTGAATCGAGTTTTTCGTTAACGGGAGAATATTATCATAGACCAAACAATCAACCTTACCGCCTTCTAAACCGATAGATTTCAGTTCAATCTGTTGAAAATCTCCAACAATTACCCGATCAAAATGTAGACAGGCTTCAGCCTCTTGAGAATTTGATACAATTCCAATATATGAACAGTGAGGATTTATTTGCTTATACTGACTTGCTGTTGTGTTCGCACCCCTTCCAACTTCCACAATCACTTGAGCATTGGCGCTTAACAAGGGGAGCAAATCAGAAGAAGGGGAGAACGGATGGAAACGTTGTTCTTCTGGAGTTGGAGAGCTAGCTATATTTGCATTCATAAATTTAACAGCCAGACTATGCTCAATGTTCGATCTAATCCTTAATCCGTTGTATCCAACAAGGACAGCTCAATATAATCCTTGCAAGCGGACTCAACTCTTTTTACTGTATCATAAATTCGATGTTTTTTTGACGAATTCACAAGCTCTATTGACTCCCGTACAAAAATCGCATGAATCTTAAACAGAAGACACCGAACCAAAATAATCTCCGTTAAACTCTAAACGCAATATTGTAATTTTTATTTAAAGTTTACCTCTACTCATTATGCCACGAGTTTCTGTTGTTATACCCGCTTATAACCAAGCCGCCTATATTTCTCAAGCTGTTGATAGTGTTCTCCGTCAAACCTATCAAGATTTTGAGATCATTATTGTCAATGATGGGTCTTCCGATCAAACCGTTGAGAAAATTCTAGAAAACAACGATCCTCGTATTCGACTCTTTAGCTTTGAACAAAATCACGGAGAAAGTATAGCCACAAATTATGGCATTCAACAAGCCCAAGGAGAGTTGATTGCGATTCTACATTCCGATGATGTATTTGTTCCAAAAAAGCTAGAAAAACAAGTTTTATTTTTGGATCAAAATCCTCAATATCAGGCGGTTTTGAGTTATCCTCAGCTCATTGACAGTCAAGGGGAAAATTTACCCCCTTCTAACTCTTTTCTCGACCAGGTTTTTCTTCAGCAAAACCGAACTCGCTTTCAATGGCTAAATACCTTTTTCTCGAAAGATAACTGTCTCTGTCAAACAAGCTCTCTCATTCGGAAAAACTGTTATTCACAAATTGGGTTTTACGACTCTCGATTCCGCCAAATTCCTGACTTTGATTTTTGGGTGCGATTTTGTCTGAAATATGAACTTTATATCTTACCAGAACCTTTAGTCAACTATCGAGTTCATCAATCTAATATTAGTGGAATAAAACCTGAAACAATCATTCGTCATAACTTTGAACTCTCTCAAACTTTAAAACGATACTTCTGTCAAGACGTTTATGAAAATCTACTCAAAATATTTCCCGACTGTCTAGAATTCGGTGAACAACTCAACCCCCAATTAGCAGCCTTTTTAATCGCCAGACAAGCCTTAAAAGTCGAACGTTCACCTCATAGATATTTGGGTTTAGATACCCTCTTTAACCTTCTAGGAGATCCGAAAAAATCTAGCTTAATCAAACAGTATTATAACTTTGACTATTCTAACTTGTCTTTTCTAACCGGAAGTTATGATATTTTCAACTTGATGACAACTCACCCACTCAAAACTCAATCCCCCTCACCCAAAACAGAAGTTAAAACCAACCCAACATTACCATCAACCATTCAAAGTCATCCTAAATTTCCTCTCGTAAGTTTAATCATTCCCACCTACAACGGAGAAACCTTTCTCACTGAAACACTCAAGAGTGCTTTCTCTCAAACCTATCCGCATTTAGAAATTATTCTATCTGATGATGGTTCTAGTGATAAAACCCTAGAAATTGCCCAATCATTTCAACAAAAAACCTCTATCCCGTTTGAAATTTTTCCTCACCCCAACTATGGCTTAGTTGAAAATTTAAACTTCTCAATTTCCCAAGCCCAAGGAAAATATATCAAGTTTTTATTTCAAGATGATCTCCTTGAACCGCACTGTATTGAAACTCTAGTTAATTTAGCAGAACAAGATTCAGAAATTGGTTTAGTCTTCTCTGCACGGCGAGTTTTTATTGATGAAAATTCTCAATCTAACTCTCTTTGTCAAGCCGCTTTAAATGGAGGGAAAGATCTTCATCAACAATGGTCACATCTCAAACCCATTCAGTTAGGTCAAGATCTGTTATCTGATGCTAACTGTTTAAAAGGACAACTAAATAAGATTGGTGAACCTACAACCGTATTAATTCCTAAAGCTGTTTTTGAAAAAGTCGGGGGTTTTGATGAAAATCTTCATCAACTTTTAGATGGAGATTTATGGTTTAGAATTATGGGAGATTATAAAATTGGTTTTGTCAATCAAACTCTCTCTAGCTTGAGAATACATACCCAACAACAAACTCAAAAAAATATTTCCGCCGGCCAAAACCTCAAAGATTATCAAAGACTCTATCAAAAGATGCTATTTCATCCAGACTATTACTTCTTAACTGCTGAGTTTAAATCTCATATTTTTCAAAAGTTAGTGACTAAAACCCCCGAGTATTTTTCCTTAACTCAAAACCTGATTAAACAGTATCAACAAAATCCAGTCGATTATTTAATTCAAAGTTATTTGCGTCAAATTCGTCAAATTCTTGCTCACCGATGGCTGACCTTACCGATTGATCAATTAAAACAAGCTTATCAAGGAGATTGGGGTCAAACTCATCGGGCTATAATGGGTTGTGGTTTACTAGAAGAACAACAAACTGACTCTGAAACAGTATTTGTGCAACAATTAACTCAACAAGTTGCTCAAGGATTTCAAGAGGTTAAAGGAATTCAGGTCGTCTTAGCAGCAATGCTTTATCAAAAAGCATATCAACTTCCTCTGCAATATCAAAATGCTTTAATTCCTACATATATCTTTGAAGATTTTCTGGAGTTTTTATTTACAGGAGTTGGAGTGTGTTCAGAATTAGACGCAATCAACCAGTTTGTTGAGTTTATGCACAATTTACTCGACTATATTTATCATAACCTGATGACCGAAACAAAAAATCCGGTTTGGTTGTATATCGCTTCTGTTTATAGTCAAGTTAGTCAAGGAGAAACCTGGAAACTGTCTCCTCATTCCCAGAATTTAAAAACATTATACAGTTATCGTGCAAATATTATTGAAATCTACCTCACACAAGCTGGACACAAAATTGATCAGGATTTTGCATTTCCTCACTCCCCTTCAAGTAAAATTTCTTGGGGAATTGTTATCGATAAAATTGGGTTTAACGCCGATACTTTTGCCCTAATTCCTATTCTTAAAAAAATAGACTTGACACAATTTGAACTGATCCTGTATAGTTTTAACATAGAAAAAGATATGTTGGGTGAACTATGCAAAAACTTAAAAACACCCCCCATTCAACTGCCAGAAACTCTCCCGGAAGCCGTTTCCCGCATCCGTCAAGATAGCCTTGATTTCCTACTGATCGGGTCTGATGTCACCGCTCAAGCCAACTCAATTTTTCAATTGGCGCTGCACCGACTCGCGGACAAACAACTGATCAGCACAGCCACTCCACTCACCAGTGGAATTCGCAACATTGACTACATCCTCACCGGAGAACTCACCCAAGCCGAGAGCGAACAACCCCACTACCGAGAAAAAGTAATTAGCCTCAAAGGGTCAGGATTTTGTTGGAGTTATCCCGAGCAACTGCCGAGTCCCACAGTAGAACCTACTCGCCAAAGTTGGGGAGCAAGCGAGGACAGGGTTATATTTGCCGTCAGTGGTCAACTCAATGCAATCACCGCCGAGTTTAGACAGATGTGGAGTCAAATTCTAGCAACCGTTCCTCAATCAATCCTCATCCTACTTCCCCAAACCTCAGAACCCCAAAATGATCCGATTAGCCCATTTTTCCATCATGTACAATCAGATCTCAACCAGCAAGGAATTGATCCTAAACGATTTGTGATGGTTAAGCCCTTGAGTTCATGGGCGAACTTAAGAAAATGTTTAAGTTTAGTTGATATTTATTTAGACTTATTTCCCAGTCACAAAACCTTCTCAATCATGGAAGCCTTACTCACCGGAGTTGTACCTGTTGTTTATGAAGGTCAAACCCCTCGCCACCGACAAAACGCCGCCTTATTGCGAGAACTGGAAATTCCAGAATTGATTTGTTCAACTCCGAGCGCCTATATTCAACTCAGCCGAACACTCGGAACCGACTTCAAACAACGCCAACAATACCGCCAAAAAATTCAGCAGAATCTCCAAAAAAATCCGCTCTTTCTAGATAGTCAAAGCTATGTTAAACAATTGGAAGCTGTGTTAAAAAACCTCTACTCATAAATTTTCAACAATAACCTCTAATATTCTCCGATTGATTCGGCAAAGTGGAGAAGAACAAAAGCCATTAAATAGCAACGTCAACTCAGCCTATCCTGAAAACACTCACTCAAAGCTGTTTAATGAATTCTAGGGGAACAGTCAGATTGATGTCAGAAGTAGAGACACTCTAGGGTACTCTTAGACTAGACTAGGAATACGGAGATAAATAGATGCCCGATTCGCAGGCCATTAGGCAATTGGGCGATATCATTCCCACGACGAGCGGTAATTACAGGGTAAATCCCTCACTGAGGGTCGGTTGTGTCTGCTATTATCGGGACAGAAAGATATATAGTATTCGGGGTTGCTGTGGCAGTCCCGCAGCTTAATGAACAGGGATAGTGCAAGTCCGTTGGAGAGTCCAATGACAGGAGTGTACAAAGTCGGAGAAACCGTCATCAAAGGCGAAGAAATTCCAGCGCTGCTGAAGCGTTATCAGTTAATGCCTCAATTTCTCAGAGAGGTGATCATTGATGGTGCGATCACCGAGATAGAATGTAGCCCAGAAGAACAGAAAACGGCATTAGAAAAATTTGCCGCTCAACATCAACTCACCTCTAGCGAAGCCCAAGAAGCCTGGCTAAAAAGCCAAAACCTCACCACAGAAGATCTACAAGCGATCGCCGAACGTCCTGTAAAGCTCGAAAAATTTAAGCAGAATACTTGGAGTAACAAGGTCGAAAACTATTTTATCAGTCGCAAAAGCAACCTAGATCACGTCGTTTATTCTCTGATTCGGACGAAAAACTCTGGACTCGCTCACGAACTGTACTTTCGGGTTTTAGAAGGAGAACAATCCCTGGGCGAAGCCGCTCGCGAATACTCTGAAGGGCCAGAATCCCGCACCGGAGGATTGTTAGGGCCAGTACCTCTGTCTCAGCCGCACCCGGCAATTAGTAAACTGTTGTCCGTCAGTCAACCGGGACAACTGTGGGCACCCCGTCCATTAGCAGAATGGATGGTGATTATCCGGCTTGAAAAATTTATCCCGGCACAATTAGACGAGTCTATGCGTCGCCGTCTAATTGATGAACTGTTTGAAACCTGGCTGCGTGAACAACTGACGGCAGTCGGTTCGCTTGAACCCCTTCAAACCTCAGTGTCTTCTGTATTATGACCACAACTACCGTATCTCACACTCAGATTCGCGCTTTTTTAGAGGAAACCAGTCCCTTTGATCGGTTGTCAGAATCCGCTCTCAAAGCCGTACTTCCCAAATGTCAACTATTGGGTTATCGCACAGGTCAACCCATCTTTGAACGGGAAAAAATGCCCACCCAAGTGTCAATTATTTATCAGGGACAAGCCCGTTTATTAGGGTATGACCTGAGAACACAACGCCACATGAGTTTGCGACTCTTGGGGGCAGGGGAAATCTTAGGGTGGCCGGGGTTAATTCGAGGAAATCCTTGCGAAACAGCGATCGCCTCAACCGATATGATTTGTATTACCCTCGCAGCCGAGGAATTTTTGCAACTGGTCAGTCGAGAACCTAGTTTTGGGGAAGCCTTCCGTGATCATGCCAGTATTAGTGAAGTTTTTGAGTTACTCAGTCAAGAAGTCCAACAACGGGCAAATTTAACCGGAAACCTCAAAGAATTTAGTCTTGATGTCTGGCCAGATGCGATTGTGGTTAACCTCCTCAACGGTCAAAAGCGAGTCTCAGACTTAACAGCAATGTTAGACCCGGAGCGGGTTTGGCTGATTAGTAACGGTACGATTGGGGAGTGGGAAACCGGAAACCGACTGCAATTAGAAGGACAATCTGGCTCCCTGAAAATAGAAGGGCCTTCTGGAGTGCGGTTAGTGGGGCTTCGTCCGACACTGAGTTCACCCCCAGAAACGCCGGAGGGGGAAACCCCAACCCTGGAGAAACCCGCAGATATTTTTCAAGATATTCCCCTCGCTCCGCCCACGCCTCCTGAACCGGAAATTGAGTCACCTTCCTCGCAACGCTTCCCAGTCGTCCGGGGTTCTGGACAAATAGACGCACCCTTAGCTTGCTTTAATATGTTGAGCAAGTTTTACAAGGTCAACTTCCGTAAAGACCTAGTAAAACGGGTACTCGAAAATCAATTGACTACCGTGGGTTCCATTAGCCTACAAGCTTGTGGGGCGGTGGCTCAAATGATGGGTCTAAACGCTCAATTGGTGCAAGTTCCCGCCAAAGCCATTGGACGTCTAAAAGCTCCGGCGATGGTCGTATGGCAAGATAGTTTTGCGATTCTCTACAATATCACCGAACGAGAACTAACCATTGCCACACCCGAACGAGGCCTCAAACGGATGCGTCCGGCTCAATTTGGTGAGGTTTGGGGCGAATCGGGACAAGTCTTGCTGCTGCAACCCCCCAAAATTGAACAAAAAGAGCAATTTAGCTTCTGGTGGTTCTGGCCGGCGTTGATGGAGCATCGCACGGTTTTTGTCGAAGTGCTGCTGTCTTCGTTTTTTGTGCAACTGTTTGGGCTGGTTAACCCCCTGATGACCATGATCATTATTGATAAGGTCTTGGGACAGCGAAATATTGACGCCCTGAATATTTTGGGGATTTTGATGTTGGGGGTGGCTTTATTTGAAGCCTTGCTTTCAGCCCTGCGAACTTACCTGTTTGTCGATACCACTAACCGCCTCGATGTCCGACTCTCAGCTGAGGTAATTGATCACTTACTTCGACTTCCCCTAAACTATTTTGATAATCGTCGAGTCGGAGATTTGGTGGGACGGATTGGAGAGTTGGCCAATATTCGCAGCTTCCTCACCGGAACCGCCCTCACGGTTGTCCTTGATGCCGTGTTTTCCGTCGTTTATGTGGCGATGATGTTCTATCTCAGCGTCCCGATGGCGATTGTGGCGTTGGCTCCGTTACCTCTGTTTGCGGGCATTATTATTATTAACTCTCCGATTGTCCGACGGTTGCTGCGGAAAAAAGCCGAACGTTACGCCGACTCCCAATCCTACCTCGTCGAAGTCCTCAACGGGATTCAAACGGTTAAAGCTCAAAATATTGAACTGAAATCTCGCTGGGAATGGCAAGGACGCTATGCTCGGTTTATGAGTGCGAGTTTCAACACCATCTTGACTCAAACGGCTTCGAGTTCGATTAGTAACTTCCTCAACAAACTCTCTGGACTCGCTCTGCTATGGGTTGGGGCCTATTTAGTCATTGACAACAAACTGACGATTGGGGCCTTAATTGCTTTTAGAATTATCGCCGGAAACGTCACCGGATCGCTGCTACGATTTGTCAGTGTTTGGCAAAGTTTCCAAGAAGTGGGAATGTCCGTTGAACGTCTGCGAGATGTGTTAGACTCTCCCCCGGAAGTCGATTCCGATGACCGTAATAATATTCCTATGCCAGAAGTCAATGGCGAAGTCACCTTTGAAGAAGTATCTTTCCGCTTTGGGGAAAGTGGGCCTTTGCAAGTGGCAAACGTCAATTTAGAGTTTCCCGCTGGCTCCTTTGTCGGTATTGTAGGCTTGAGTGGTTCGGGTAAAAGTACCCTAATGAAACTCCTACAACGTCTCTATCCGCCGATGTCTGGCCGGATTAAAATCGACGGCTATGATATTACCAAAGTCGAGATGTATTCGCTGCGCCGTCAAATTGGGGTGGTTCTACAAGATACTCTGTTATTCAATGGTACCGTTCAAGATAATATTGCTCTGAGTAATCCCGATGCGGGGAGTGATGAAATTGTTCGAGCGGCAAAAATTGCAGCAGCACACGAGTTTATCATGGGCTTGCCCAATGGGTACAATACCGTTGTGGGAGAACGAGGGGGATCTCTGTCCGGTGGACAACGACAACGAATTGCGATCGCTCGTACCGTCTTACAAAATCCCCGCTTATTGATTCTCGATGAAGCCACCAGCGCCTTAGATTATCAGTCTGAACGCCTGGTTTCCGAAAATTTAGAAGTCGCTTTTGAAGGTCGAACCGTCTTTTTTATTACCCACCGTCTACCAACCGTTAGAAATGCCGATTGTATTATTATGATGGATCAGGGTTCAGTAGTAGAGCAGGGCAGCCACGATGAACTGATGGCACTTAAAGGGCGTTATTACTGTCTATTCCAACAACAGGAATCACAACAATAATAGGTTTTCAATGGAAAAAGCAAGATTAACGATTTTTGATCGATCTCCTCCGATAAAATAGCTACTTGGGGTAGGAGTTCAACGGTGAGGAGTGAGTTGATTATGAGTTGTTGAGTCAATAAAACAAACTAAAGACCATTAAAAAACGAGATCACAATGAAATCTTCTATATCACTTTCCGATCAACCCGTCATTTTAGAGAAACCTGCCTTTTGGTCCCATATGTTTTTATGGGTAATCATGCTCGTTTCAACTTCGGCGATCGTTTGGGCCTACTTCGCCCGGATTGAACAAACCGTTCCTGCTGTCGGAGAACTTGAGTTTTCCGACGGGGCGCGAGAGATTCAAGCCCCCACAACCGGCGCCGTGGTTAGATTACACGTCGAAAATGGCGATCGCGTTGTCAAAAATCAACCTCTCCTCACCTTTAGCCCGACAAATCCGAGTGCAGACCTGAAATCCTTAGAACAAGTTCGAGAAACTTTAGAACGAGAAAATCAATTCTATGAAGGGGTTGTCAGGGGTCAAGGGAGCGGACAACTTTCGGCGGGATTGGATACTTTAATTACAGAGCGAGAAGCCCGTATTGGAGAAAATCAAGCCCTGCAATCCCTGCTTGACGAACTTTACAATGGTCGAGGTGGGATAGGGAGTTATAATCCCAGTCTCAGTGGTTTGGTGTCGAACTATCGGGCGGAATATATATCTCGAATTAATACGGTACAATTGCAAATTCAAGAGTTAGGAAAGCAACTCAATCAAGCAGAAGATGCAGAAGCAGCAGCGCGTGATCAATTAAGGGTTGCTCAATCTCAGTTAGATTATGCTCGCAATCAACTTGCTTATTCCCAAGAACAATTAAATTCTGCCCGAGAACAACTCGAACTCGCCAGAGGACAACTGGAAAAATCTAAAGAAGTTTTAGGGTCTAATGAACGAATTCTCGGTAGACTTGATCCGTTAGTCGAAGAAGGAGCGATCGCTGAACTTCAACAAGATCGCCAACAGCAAGAAGTTCTCAGAGGGGAAAATGAAGTCCTCCGACAACAAGATCAAATCGAAACCCGTCTCGGCGAAATTAACCAGCGTCAAGGCGAAATTAATACCCGTAGAGGAGAGGTGAATGCTCGTCAGGGTGAAATTTCACGGATCGAAGCTGAAATTCAAAATCAAAGGGTCGAACAGGAACGGCTTCAGGTGGCGATTTCTCGAACCACAGAACAATTGCAAAATACAAAAGATGCTTGGGCTAGAGAACTTTATACTCGGATTGAAGAAAATAACAAGGCAATTGCCAGTACAGATGCTCAACTGGGTCGATACAAACTTGAAAACACCAAGCGACTATCTGAAATTAATGCTCAACTTGAAAAAGTAGAACAAGAGCGAAATACTCAAGTTCTACGAGCGCCTTCCGGGGGAATTGTTTATGAACTCGCTCCTTCGACGAAGGCTGAATCAGAATTAGACCTGAATCAAGATGAGATTTGTCAGTACATTACAACTTCCGTTCTGAATTCAGGAGATCCTCAAATCAAGCGGTGTGAAGAAGCCTATTATGAAGCCCAACAAACGGAAACTTTACTGCAAATTTTAGATGATGATGGCGGTTTAGAAGCGGTTGTTTATGTTCAAAATACTGATGTTGCTTTGGTGTTAAATGCGTTACGAAATAAGCGAGAAAAGCTGGTTCCTTACAATGATCAGGAAATCGCCGGAGAGGTGATCGAATGTACACCCGAGAAAGATTGTGTCTGTCCAGAATCAGAAGAAGCCCGTCAACAATTAGGTTTGGGTGATCGCGATTGTATTCCGGTTGAGGTGAATATTGATGCGTTTCCTGCGGGAGAATTTGGTACGGTTCCGGGTGAGTTAAAATGGATTAGCCAAGAAGCTATTCCACCGGATGAATTACGTCAATATTTTTCGTTTAAAGCGAAGATTCAGTTAGAACGAGAACACTTTGTTTTAAGTCAAGATGAAGAGATCAAAGTGAATCTACAAGCGGGTATGGCGGTAAACTCTAAGATTAATATTGGTAAACGAACGGTTTTACAAATGTTGTTCAGCCGACTGACTGGACAGTTTAACAGTGTTACTAATGTGAGATAATTCATCAATTGGAAACAGAGAATAGTTATGCAGTGACTAGCGTAGGGGGAATTTATAAATTTCTCCTACCCGTGATCTTCTCTCTCAACTTTTGATTATAAATATGGATGTTCAAACAATCTTTGAGTCTTTCTAAAACGTCTCTCATTCTTCTAGGGTTATATCTTTTACCCCTTATTATTGTGATTGGGTTTATTACCCAGTTTGGGGTGAATATCCCGGTTTATGATCAATGGGTGTTACCAAAGCTGTTGGAAAAAGTCGCTACAAAGCAACTTGCGTTTAGTGATTTATTTGAACTTCATAATAATCATCGTATTCTTTTTCCTCGTCTTGTTTTTATTGGGTTAGCATTTCTTTCAGACTGGAATATTAAACTCGAAATGTTCTTCAGTTTGGGGTTAGCAGTTTGTACATTTATTGCGCTTTATTATCTAGCTTCTCTAACGTCATCTCCCCGATTTCGCAACTTATTTCATTTAACCAATCTGTTAACAGGTTACTTAATTTTTAGTTTAAATCAAGAATGGCTTTGGGGATTTCAACTCCCTATTTTTTTAATCAATTTCTGTTTAATTTTAGCGTGTTTAATTTTACATTTAAACTTTTTACACTCAAAAACTAAACAGATTTTAGCCGCAATTTGTTGTGTTGTTGCTAGTTTTTCTTCCGCTCAAGGGTTAATAACTTGGTTGGCTGTTATTCCCCTACTTTTATCACAAAATCAAACCCAAATCTCTAAAACAAAGCAACTCTTGATTTGGTTAACTGGATTTATACTTTCTGCGGCTATTTATGCGATTGGTTATCAACAAGAACCCCGAATTATTAACCTTTCGTTCGCTGAATATATATTCACAGCAATTCATTTTTTTCTCAACCTTTTAGCCGCTCCTCTGGTACAAATACCAGTATTATCAAGTCTCATCGGCGTGATTATTTTATCTTTATTTATCGGAATATCAGCCTATTCGTTAAAAACGGGTTATTTAAAATCTCCAGAACCCTTAACTCAATTGGCACCCTGGCTGTCTATCGGCTTGTTTTCTCTCCTCACTTCTTTGTTAATGACGTGGGGGCGAGTCGAATGGGGTGGAAACTATCCCCTAACTGCAACTCGATATACAACTCATACTATACTATTAATTATTTCGCTAATTCAACTGTGTAGAGTTTTAATCACTAATCCTCAAATCTCAGGGAAACTTAACCGGAATAATAGCATTTTAATCTCTAGTTTTTGTGCAGGTATTCTATTTAGTTTAACCTCGGTGAGTTCTCACATCGCCATCACTCAGGCTCAATTAGAATTTCCGTATAAAACCAGTAGTCAAACCTGCTTAACGTTATTTTCCTATCTCGAAGATTCGGAATTTTTTAAAACTTCACCCAATAGATGTTTACTTCCGATGAGTAAATCAACCTGGTGGATTCGAGAGGGAGTAGAATCATTAGAGAAAATCGAGATGAGAAACTTTGCTGAAAATATACCCTTTGTTTCTCAACCGAATCAAGTTTATGGCTATATCGATCATCCGACAACCCCAGAAACCCCTCTAAAAATCAACACAAATGATATAATTAACCTCAGAGGATGGGCAATATTACCCGAGCAAAAACAACAACCCCGTTTAGTTTTTTTATCTCACGGTAAACAAAATTTATTCTTTGCAAATGCTGATGTGATGCGAGAAAGTCCCGATATTGCCGAATATCTCAATTCTAACCGCTATCGTTTAGCCCGTTGGGAGGTTGTATTCTCTGCGGAGTCCTTACCCATCGGGGAAACAGAGATTAAAGCTTGGGTTTATGATCCCCAACACCAGCAATTTGTTCGATTGCAGAGTCAAGTAAAGATTAGCATTGCAACCCAATAAGTCCATTAATTGTGAAAAAATTAAAGATTCAGTCAAATTTTTAGAAAAGTCAAAATTCTTTGTTAAGATGATCTTGGCGAATCGCTGCTTGGATGAGGCATGAATGTAATTCCCACAAAAATTCCGGAAGTTTTAATCCTAGAACCGAAAGTATTCGGAGACGAACGAGGATTTTTCTTTGAAAGTTTCAATCAAAAAAGTTTCGCAGACCAGACAGGTGTAACAACAGAATTTGTTCAAGATAACCACTCGCGATCCCGTCAAGGTGTCTTACGAGGCTTGCATTATCAAACCGAGCAAGTCCAGGGCAAACTCTTACGGGTTGTAGCAGGTGAAATCTTTGATGTTGCTGTCGATATCCGCAAAAGTTCTCCCACCTTTGGACAATGGGTTGGATGTATCATCTCGGCGGAAAACAAACGACAATTCTGGGTTCCGCCTAAATTTGCTCATGGATTTTTAGTCCTCTCAGAAGTAGCGGAAGTTCTGTATAAAACGACAGACTATTACGCCCCACAACACGAACGTTCAATTTTGTGGAATGACCCAGATTTAGGCATAGAATGGCCTGTAGATGGAATCACTCCAGTTCTGTCAGCTAAAGATCAAGACGGTAAAACCTTGAAAACTGCGGACGTTTTTCAATGAGACATATTTTACTCATCGGTAAAGACGGCCAATTAGGTCAGGAATTACAACAGGTTCTCGCCCCTTTGGGAGAGATCAAAAGTGTCGGACGGGACAGCTTAGATTTGGCGAACCCAGAAGCAATCGCTAAAATGGTTGCCGAGGTTAAACCTGATCTGATCGTTAACGCCGCCGCCTATACCGCCGTAGACAAAGCCGAAACTGAACAAAATCTCGCACAGGCAATTAATAGTACCGCTCCCGGCATTTTGGCGAAACAAGCCCAAGAAATTGGGGCGACGTTGATTCATGTTTCGACGGATTATGTGTTCGACGGTAGCCAAAGTCATCCCTATTTAGAAACTGATCCGACTCAACCGTTGGGGGTTTATGGTCAGTCGAAATTAGCCGGAGAACAGGCGATTTTGTCAACTCAAGCTAATGCTGCAATTGTGAGAACTGCTTGGGTTTACGGTGTCGGAGGGAAAGGTAATTTTGTTAAAACCATGCTCCGACTCGGTGCCGAACGAGAAGAATTACGAGTCGTTTGTGATCAGGTTGGAAGCCCAACTTGGACAGGGGATTTGGCGGAAGCAATCGTTCAATTGAGTCAACAGATTAATCCAGAAATTGCTGGAATTTATCACTATACCAATAGTGGTGTTACCAGTTGGTATGATTTTGCGATCGCTATATTTGAAGAAGCCAAACAACTCGGTTTTCCCTTGAAAATTCAACGGGTGGTTCCGATTTCTACGGCTGAATATCCGACTCCCGCTCGTCGTCCAGCTTATTCGGTTTTGAATACCCAAAAAATATCGGCAATACTAGGAAGCTATCCTCCTCATTGGCGACAAAGCTTGAGAAAAATGCTTTCAAAGTTGGCAAAGAAGGGTTAATCAGGTTAGGTTGGATTTGAGGTGTTTGAGGTCGGTCGAGAAACGGTTAAAACCCATTATAAACCTACCCCAAATTCTGCACCTTCTCAACATTTCCCGTGCAAATATTAAAGACTTGACCAATCTTCAGAGATTTTTTTTATGAAAGCACTCATTCTTTCTGGTGGTAAAGGAACTCGCTTACGTCCGTTGACTTATACGGGAGCCAAGCAGCTTGTTCCAGTGGCAAATAAGCCGATTTTGTGGTATGGAATTGAAGGAATTGTTGCCGCAGGGATTACGGATATTGGAATTGTCATCAGTCCTGAAACGGGAGAAGAAGTTAAAGCGGTAACAGGAAATGGCGAGCGCTTCGGTGCGAATATTACCTATATTTTACAAGAGCAACCCGCAGGTTTGGCTCATGCGGTTAAAATCTCCCAATTCTTTTTAGGGGATTCTCCTTTTATTATGTATTTGGGAGATAACCTCATTCAAAATCAATTGAGTCCTTTTGTTGAACAGTTTAAATCCAAACAATTAGATGCGCTGATTTTACTGCGAAGCGTTGAAAATCCCACAGCATTTGGGGTGGCAGTTGTTGATGAACAAGGACGAGTTTTAAAATTAGTTGAAAAACCCAAAGTTCCGCCTTCAAACTTAGCTTTGGTTGGGGTTTACTTTTTTGATAAAAGTATTCATCATGCCATTGCGAATATTCAACCTTCCGCCCGAGGAGAGTTGGAAATTACAGATGCCATTCAAAAACTCATTGAGACCGAGAAAAAAGTCGAAGCTTGTAGTTTAGATGGGTGGTGGCTAGATACCGGGAAAAAAGATGATCTCCTGAGTGCAAATCAGATTATTCTTGATGAATGTATTCAACCTTTAAACAAAGGAGAAATCGATGAAAAGAGTCAAATTATCGGACGGGTACAAATTGGTTCAGGAACAAAATTAATCAATTGTAGCGTGCGTGGCCCTGTTGTGATTGGCGAGAATTGTCACTTAGAAAACTGCTTTGTTGGCCCCTATAGTAGTGTAGCCGATGAGGTCACAATTATTGAAGCAGAATTAGAGCATAGCGTCATTTTACAAGGGTCGAAAATTATCAATATTCATCCTCGAATTGTCGATACATTGGTGGGACGACGAGCGTTATTAACAACTAGCCCTCAACGTCCGAAAGCCATGCGGTTTATGATTGGGGATGACAGCCAAATTGAACTCACGTGATTTACTGGATAACGGTTAATTATTACTCAACTTCATTAATTGAGCAGTTAATTAACTCAATTCCAGTTCAATCTGACATCAATTATCGAGTTATCATCGTTAACAATTCACCGGATGATAGCTCGATTTATGCTTTTAAAAATGAGTCAATTATTATTTTAGATTCTCCTGAAAATATTGGTTTTGGTCAAGCTTGTAACTTGGGATTAAATTGGGTTTATCAACAAAATCATCAAGGAATTGTTTGGTTAATTAATCCAGATGCTTATTTACCAAAAGATAGTCTGAAACAAGTCATTGAGTTTTTTCAAAGCTATCCTGATCTTTCTATTTTAGGAACCGTTGTTGAAGAACCGACGGGAAAAGTTTGGTTTGGGGGTGGAGAGTTTAACGCAAAAACAGGACAAATTATTGCTTTAGATGCGATCGCAGAAAATCCAGAATCTAATTTACCTTATATTACCATGAAATGGGTAACAGGATGTAGTTTATTAATTAATCTCAAAAAGTTTTCTGAATGTCCTCAATTTGACTCCGATTATTTTCTATATTACGAAGATTTTGACTTTTGTATGCGATATGGAAAACAAGGACATTCTGTTGTCATGTCTTCGCAAATTCGGGTTACTCATCAACCTTCATCCATTACCAACCGAAATCAACCCTTAAAAATTCAGCAAAGTATTTACAGTTATCTTCTCAGTTTAGAAAAGCATACAAACTTTTGGGTTTTGGGATATCGTTTATTGAGAATTACTCTTGTTTCTCTGGTGTCCTTACTGATTTCTTCCCAAGTTTCCGATCATAAACTTAGAGGAGTCTGGCTTTATTGTCAGAGATTACACCCAGTAAAAATCATTTCTAAACAAATAAAAAACAATTAAAATTTACTCATCGTCGGTTCAATCTTGATCTTCTATCGGTAACAAAATCTCAAATTCAGTTCCTTCTCCAAGGGTAGAATTTAAAATTAATTGACCCCCATGTTTTTCAACAATAATCTGATGACTAATTGCTAATCCTAATCCTGTCCCTTTTCCCACAGGTTTTGTAGTAAAAAAGTTCTCAAAAATTTTCGCTTGGATTTCGTCTGGAATTCCTAAACCATTATCAGAAATTTTAATGGAAAGGTAGTCTTTAGCCTCATTTAAACAACTCTCGTCTAAACTAAACTCATGATTGGATGAATGATGATAGGAATTGAAATCAGAATCAGATAAGAGTTTGATTTGAGTCTTAATACAGATTTTTGGGGAGTCGTTCCAATCCTTTTTCATCTGTTCTTCCAAAGCATCAATACTATTTGCAATTAAGTTCATAAACACTTGGCTTAATTGTCCGGGATAACAGGGAAACAAAGGTAAATTATCATAATATTTTACAACTTCAATCCCCATCTTCAGACGACTTTTTAAAATCAACAAGGTACTATCTAAACAGTCGTGAATATCGGTTTCTTGTTTGCGAGAATCATCCATATACGAGAAACTTCTCAGACTGCTGACAAGCTGATTCATCCGTTCAGACGACACTTGTATACTTTTTAATAAATCGGGAAAGTCTTGTTGAACAAACTCTAAATCCAAGTCTTCTTTTAACTGTTTGATGTCATTTCCTGAATCTGGAAATTTTTGTTCATAAGCGGCTAAAACCATTGATATCGTTTCATAACTCTCTTGAATAAACTTAGAATTTCCCGAAATACAATTGAGAGGATTTCTTAATTCGTGAGCTAGTCCAGCAACCATCTGACCCAGTAATACCAACTTTTCAGTTTGAATTAATTGGGCTTGAGTTTTTTCATGGAGTAACTGAGTTGCTAGTTGATGAAGATAAGATTGAGCGAGTAATAACTGTTGCGTATCCAGAACTTGGTATTCTTCAGGAAAGAGACGAACTACTATCGGTTCATAGAGCATTTCTGTATCTCTTTGTACGGCTTTATTCGCCGCTTCTAAAATCGGAGTATTCCCTGATAATAACAACAGTTTATCAGAAACAAAACGTTGAAGTAATCGAATAGAACGATTTAAAAATAGTTCTCGTCCATAGGGACGACTCAGCATTTTTAAAAATCGACGGTGAGAAATGATTCCCACAAACTTTCCTTGATCTGTTAGAATAATACCGGGAATAAAAGGATGAGTTTCAAATATACGAGTCAGAGCAATTCCAGGTTGTTCGATATCGACTGTAAAGCTGTAAAGCGGTAAGTCTTGAAGCGTTGATTCTAAATGGATCTCTTGAGTTAAAAAAACCGAAGGACTAGAGAATAAAGATTCTGATGTCATAACCATAATAAACTGAAATCTTCCTGACTAATTTTTTAACAAGTTTATCGTATAACCCAGATTATGTTTTTATAAAAAAAATCTACGATACAACTCAATGATTCATTGAAAACTAGATTTTTTATGCACTACAAACAACTAATCTTCTGGATTAATATACACCCCAAAAAATAAAATTTAATGCAACTTATTGCTGTCAATCATTCCCTGAAATATCTCTGAGCGAGTCTAAAAAAATTGTGAGTACCAACCAATAAACTTGATTCATTTTTAGATCAAAAGGATAAATTACTTTTAAAATCTAAAAACAACCCCCTAGAGCGGTGACTGTCGCAATATATTGATCTGTGCTGAGGATCTCAACTGATTAAGCTGTCTTTTCAACATAACTTGATGCAGTTATGCTTTCCAGTGTAGCCAATTGACCGTCCAAGTTAGGTTAAGAATAGGTTATATTTTAACAGATGTGACTTTCCTCTGAGTTTCACAAAGAGTGAGTCAACTCAATTTTAAACCAACTTGGGCGTTGAGAGGATTTCCCCGATCACCTTTGTAGCGAAACTTGGCGATCGCATCCGTAGAATTACTGAGATTTTCGATTTTCATCAACTATTAATCACACCCTAAACTGTAACATATCTTAATCAAAATATCCCAAATTATCAATCGGATGAGATAGATCTTTGATTAGAATTATGCTAAATTTATCCCCAGAAATTAATCCCAACAATGAGAGGATTATACTATGGGTTATGTTCACGAAATTAAATTTTTTAAAGATCAAAAATCTCAAAAATTAATGATCGCACTCTTTGACATTCCCCCGCTCTTTTGTGCAGAGTTTTGGCTGAAGAACATTGAGGCGAGTCAATATAATATATCCTCACTTCCGACTGGGTTGAAACTCGACAAAAAATATTCAGTTAAAGAACTAGGAATTCAACCCTTTCTCGATTCAGACAAACCTGATTTAAGTTCAATTTTTCAAAAAAACAAAACTCCAGTTGTTGATGAAATCGTGCGTTTATTCAAAGAACAAGTTAACTATAACAGTCAAAATGCAGGATTATTAATCTCTCAGCGAGATGTTGCAAACCATTTCCATATCACCATTTCTGACACTCATTGTTTCAACTTTGGAGGAAATGGCTTTGGCGTTTTTTCCATTCCCCAAAATGCTGAAATCCTTTCAACAGTTAAACTTTTAAACCGTCAACACGTCTTAGATCGATGTCTAATTGCCTATGAACTTTTTCAAGACTGGGACTATGGACTTTTAGGCTGGAACTGTGAACATTTTTCTCGACTGGTAACAACAGGTGTCGCCGTTAGCTATCAAGTCAAAGAATCACCCCTAGCCTGGTTAAATCATAATGGTTATCACCCCTTAGCCCAAGAAATGATGGATCAAGCCGTCAAAATCAAGTAACAAATGATAAATAACTGTTCTTGATGGATGCTCCTGATCCTGATAGTCTAATGAGGACGGTGATTCACTGATCGCTCGTGGCATCGGGTTACACCGTCTGAGCGCACGATCAGTTGCGAATCGCGATCTACTCAAGAACAAACATGGTAGAACCCCACTCAAAACATCCCATAGAACAGAAGACGACTCTTGTTGCCAAAGTATTTCAATCCCTAGATCGTCCTAACATCACATCCCCCCTGAGTAAGTCTCTGTCAACAGTTCCTAGCGAGAGACAGAAAACAAAAACATTAGTCGGAATCACCGTGCTGGCGAGTCTAGCCGTACTCAGTACCCTGATCGCCATTAGCATCTTAGTAGAAAACCATCGACTCAGCGATCGCCTTCAAGCCACAGAATCCCGTCAACAACAACCCTCAGAAAAAGAGAAAAAACAGCGCTTACAACAGCAAACCCTAGCAAACCGTCAATGTCCCGAATGTGATCTCAGTGGTGCAAACTTCCGAGACGCCAACCTCCGCGAAGCCTACCTGTGGAAAGCCAACCTCTCCAACGCCGATCTCTCCGATGCTTATCTAGAAAAAGCGGATCTGCGGGGAGTTAAACTTGAAGGGGCTGATCTCGGCTATGCGATGCTCAAAGGGGCAAACTTGGGTTATGCTAACTTCGTTCGGGCTAGACTCGCCAATACCGATCTCAGCAATGCAAATCTCTGGCAAGCGAACTTAAGAGAAGCTCATCTAGTCGATGCTAACTTACAACAAGCCGATCTACGCGGTGCTAAACTCGAAGGCGCAAATCTCAGCAATGCCAAACTGGTCCAAGCTAACCTCGAATCTGCTATCTTTGTCGGTGCAAATTTGGAAAACGCCAACTTACATCAAGCTTCCCTCAAAGGCGCCAATCTTGCTAAAACTCAAATGACTCGTGCTGATCTGGGTTTTGCAAACCTCCAAAAAGCGAGTCTCGGTGATGCACAACTCAGTCAAGCCAACTTAGAAAGTGCAGATCTCACCGAAGCCAAACTCTGGGTTGCTAAACTCGAAGACGCTAACCTCAATAATGCCATTTTAGAAAAAGCAAAATTAGGATTTGCCCAACTCAAAGGCGCAAATTTAGAAGACGCGAATTTAACTGATGCTATCCTCGAAGGCGTTATTCTAGAAGATGCTAACCTAGAAGATGCGAACCTCGAAGGTGCAAAATTAGAACAGGCGAACCTGATTGGAGCCTATCTCAAAGATGCTAACCTGACTGAAGCAAACCTACAAGGTGCGGATCTGCGAGGAGCAAACCTGACTAAAGCTAATCTTAGAAATGCCTATTTACAGGGGGCAAATTTGCGGGGGGCGAACCTGAAAGGGGCTAGCCTGAAAGGAGCGAATTTGCGAGATGTGGATCTGACTGGGGCGATTTTACCCAATGGAAAAATCTATTCAGATTAGAGGAGTTTGATGTTGCCCTTGTCAATCAATGTTCATACTTATTTACAAAATTGTATTGAATTGTATCGGCTGAATTGAAGTGATTCACGAAATGCAATAATAATGAACTTGATCAGTTGTCTAATGTTCTCACCGCAACTGAATAATTAGAGCCACAGTTTCTTAACTCCAGAATTGACACTTTTAACGCATCTTTTGAGATTCTTATGAGTAACTCCTCTCGCTTAAATCTTGTTCAACGTCCCCGTCGAATTCGTCGTACAGAAGCCCTGCGACGGATGACTTGTGAAACCCAACTCACCGTTAATGATTTAATTTATCCCCTGTTTATTATGGAAGGGGAAAATACCAAAGTTGAAGTGACTTCAATGCCCGGTACCTACCGTTATACCTTAGATTTGTTGTTGAAGGAAGTCACAGAAGCTCATGCTTTAGGAATTCCGGCGATCGCTTTATTTCCTCTCGTTGCTGAAGATAAAAAGGATAACGCGGGAACCGAAAGTTACAACCCTGATGGATTGATTCAACGCACTGTTCGGGCGATTAAACAAGAACTTCCCGACATTATGATTGTAACCGATGTTGCCCTCGATCCTTTTTCGAGCAAAGGTCACGATGGTATTGTCAGCGATGACGGAGAAATTCTCAACGATGAAACCGTCGAAGTTTTGGTGAAACAAGCCGTTTCTCAAGCAGTCGCGGGGGCTGATATTGTTGCGCCTTCTGATATGATGGATGGTCGAATTGGGGCGATTCGTCAGGGCTTAGATGCAGCTGGATATACGAATGTCAGTATATTAGCTTATTCTGCGAAATATGCTTCGGCTTATTATGGCCCGTTCCGAGATGCCTTAGATTCGGCACCGAAGTTTGGGGATAAAAAAACCTATCAAATGAACCCCGCCAACGCCCGCGAAGCATTAACTGAAGTGGAATTAGATATCGCCGAAGGGGCGGATATGGTGATGGTTAAACCCGCACTGGCTTACTTAGATATTATTCAGTTAGTGCGATCAACAACGAACCTTCCGGTTGCGGCTTATAATGTGAGTGGAGAATACGCCATGATCAAGGCAGCCGGGGAAAAGGGTTGGATTGATGAGAAAAAAGTAATGTTAGAAACCCTAACGAGCATGAAGCGAGCAGGGGCAGATGTGATCTTAACTTATTTTGCCAAAGAAGTCGCTTTAATTCTACACTAAACCGCACTGTTCTATTCTACAATGTAATAACTTTTGAGCCAAAGAGTTTTTTCCTTGGCTCGTCTTTTTATAAAGAATTAATAATTTTTATAAAGTATTGGCGATAAATAGAGCAAAATGGCGTAGAAATTGACCAATATTCAAAAAAATGATAACATTAAAGGTATAAAAACAAACTCAGCTTTAAAGAAATCCATCCTAAAATCAACCTTATTTAAAGACAAAAAATATTATAAATGCAACATCAAGAATACTTTCTGCATCAAATCACCAACCGGATTCGGCAATCTCTAGAATTGTCAGAAATCCTCAATGCAGCAGTTGAAGAAATTCGTTCCTTTTTAAAAGTGAATCGTGTTAAGATTTACCGTTTTGATACCGATGGGAGTGGTGAAGTCATTGCTGAGTCTCTAGAAGAAAATAGTCTTCCTTCGCTTTTAAACTTGAAGTTTCCAGCAACCGATATTCCCAATCGCGATCGACAACTCTTTCTCAAAGCAAGACAGCGAGTGATTGTAGATACCGCCACGCAACGCCGAATAACCAGTAACCTCGACAGTCAAACCACCGGAGAACAACTCCCCCAAGAAGACATTCGTTACGCCCCGGTTGATCCTTGCCATATTAAATATCTCAATGCCATGGGTGTGCAAGCCTCACTGGTGACTCCAATTTTACATGGGAAATATCTCTGGGGCTTACTCGCCATTCATCATCAAACACCTCGTCCCTACAAACCGCGAGAACTCCAAATTATTCAACTGATCGTTGATCAAGTCTCCATTGCCATCTCTCAGTCAGACCTTCTCCGTCGCACCCGAGAACAAGCCCGTTATGAAGCCATCATCAATCAAATCAGTCAACTGCTTCACTGTCCGCTTTCAATCAATCAAATTCACCAGCAAGTCCTAGAAGAAGCGGTAGCCGCCCTCAACGGTTCTGGGGGTCGATTATACATCGTTGCTGAACCCACAGGTGTCCCCTCCCAACTTTACATCACCGGAGAGCAACCCTGTCAACCCTTCCTCGAAGAAATCCCTCGATGGAAAAATTTTATTCATCGCCTCAGAAAACTCGACGGAGAACAGCCGGAAATAGAGTCAATTGAACAATGGCAACAAAATTACCAACACCTCCTGAACACTCAAAAAGTCTCCTGGAATCTCGCAGAACAAAGCCATCGGGTGATCACCCTCGCCCAATTGCAAGCCAATCCCCATCTCAAGCCAATCGCCAATGCGTTTGAGAGAACCAATATTCGTTCAATAGCCCTGATTCCCATCCAGTTTAACCACCAACAAGTCGGCTGTCTGACTATCTTTCGCAACGGCTACAACAGCGAAATCTACTGGGCAGGCCATCACAGTCAGGACGAACGGCACAAAATTCCCCGTGCTTCCTTTGAAGCCTGGCGAGAACAAAAATTTGACCAAAATCCGACTTGGAGTTCTCAAGAACTCAAACTCGCTCTTGCCATCGGACTTCATCTCTACATGGCGATCGCTCAAAAACGAGTCGAATCCATTATTCGTTATCAAGCCTGCCACGATGCCCTGACTCACCTTCCCAACCGTCTCCTGTTTGACGAACAACTTGCCCTCGCCCTCGCCAACAGCAAACAACAGCCAGAACTTTTAGGGGTTGCCTTTTTAGATCTTGATCGCTTTAAAGTGGTCAACGATACCCTCGGCCATGGCATCGGAGATCAGCTATTACAGCAAGTCGCCACCCGTCTCAAGCAATGTTTACGAAACTGTGACACCATTGCCCGTTGGGGAGGAGATGAATTCACCCTACTTTTCCCTCATCTAACCTCTACCGACGAAATCACCAAAATTGCTCACAGAATACTCGATAAACTCAGTATTCCCTTTGTGATCGACAATCAAGAACTGTATGTCACCGCCAGTCTAGGTATCGCCCTGTGTCCCTATGATGCTGAAGACGCCCAAACCCTACTCAAACACGCTGATGCCGCCATGTATCGCGCCAAAAAGCAAGGTCGTAACAACTTTCAAGTGTTTGCCGAAGAAATGCACCGTGAAGCCCTCAACCAATTAACCCTGGAAGCAGACTTACGACGTGCTTTAATCAAAGAAGAATTTTTACTCTATTATCAACCTCAAGTCGAAATCAGCACAGGCAAAATTGTCGGTTTAGAAGCCTTAATTCGCTGGCAACATCCTACACTCGGCTTCGTTCCCCCTGACCAATTCATTCCCCTCGCTGAAGAAATTGGCTTGATTGCACCGATTGGACAATGGGTGTTGCAAACGGCTTGTATTCAACATCAATCTTGGCAGGCTGAAGGTTTGCCTCCCGTGCGAATTGCCGTTAATTTATCAGCCCGACAATTCCATCAGTCTCAACTGATCAATATTATTCTCCAAACCCTCGAAACCACCGAAATCGATCCTCAATATTTGGAGTTAGAAATTACCGAAAGTGCCGCCATGCAGGATGTTGAATTTACCATCCAAACGTTACAAGAACTGCGAGAAATGGGCTTGCACATCACCATTGATGATTTTGGGACAGGTTACTCCTCCCTCAATGTTCTCAAGCATTTTCCCTTGAATACCCTGAAAATTGACCGCTCTTTTGTCCAAGATATTGTGGAGAATTCTCGTGATGCCGCGATCGCTCAAACCATTGTCGCACTCAGTCAAGGACTCAAACTAAAAGTCGTTGCTGAAGGGGTAGAAACACCTCAACAACTGTCTTTTTTACGTTCCATTCACTGCGATCTCGCCCAGGGCTATTACTTCTGTCCTCCGGTTCCCGCCATTGAAATCGCTAAATTGCTTCGTCAGTCTGACTTCAGTTTGAAACTCAATCCTTCTATCTGTTCCTAAACTCTCCCGACCCTGCGAGTGCATCTTTTTTTCGGACAATTCGTGCAATTTCCTACCGTCCCCGTCCCCGCTTTCAGTTAGACTGAGAATAGATGAGGTCTATTTTATTGCCTATCATGTCATCAACTGCAACACCCCTACCGCCATCACTTGATCGCATCGTTCAACGGTTCAAACGTGCATCTTCCAATAAACTGCGCTACGAACAACTGATCACACTTGCCCAAAAATTGTCCGAATTTCCGCCTGATGCTAAAATTCCAGACAATAAAGTTTCCGGCTGTGTATCTCAAGTTTACGTGATTGCCGATTTAGATGAAAACGGTAAAGTGCAATTTCAAGGAGACTCAGATTCCCAACTCACCAAAGGATTAGTTGCCCTATTAATTCGGGGTTTAAATGGGCTTGAGAGTGCAGAAATCGAAAAAATTGCCCCCGACTTTCTTCAAGAAACCGGCTTACAAGCCAGTCTCACACCCTCACGCGCGAACGGATTTTATAACATCTTTAAAACGATGCAGCAAAAAGCGATCGCCACTCAAAGCTAATTGACTTTAACCCCTCATTCCTCATTCCTCCTCGAGCTGCTTTTGTTGAATAAAAGATGATCAATCAAGATTATTTGTGGATAGAAACCCTAAAATTTAACGACCAAGGCTTAATTCCAGCCATTGCCCAAGACTATCACGATCACACGGTTTTAATGATGGCCTGGATGAATCACGCAGCCCTGAAAAAAACCCTCGAAACCGGAGAAGTTCACTATTGGAGTCGTTCTCGTGCTGAACTTTGGCACAAAGGGGCAACATCCGGGCATCTTCAAATTGTTAAAGAACTCTACTATGATTGTGATGCAGATGTATTGTTAATCAAAATCGAGCAAGTCGGAGATATTGCTTGTCATACCGGAGTTAGAAGTTGTTTTTTTAACTCTGTTCCGCTCAAAAATAATTCTAGATAAGTAGGAGTGCATGGCAATGCGCCCTCAAAAAAATTAGACAATAAAGTAAAAGTCAGAAGTAAGTGCGATCGCGTACAGGAGTTCAGAAATTTAGAATTACTTCTTACCTCTTGCCTGATCCGGCGTTCCCTATTCCCTGTTCCCTATTCCCTATTCCCTATTCCCTGTAAAGAATGGCTCTTAAAATTTATAACACCCAAACCCGTACTAAAGAAACCTTTATTCCTCTAGAACCCCAGCACGTTAAAATGTATTGCTGCGGAGTCACAGTTTATGACTATTGCCATTTGGGTCATGCCCGTTCTTATATTTTTTGGGATGTGGTTCGCCGTTATTTAGAATGGTTAGGATATACCGTTCAATACGTGCAGAACTTTACGGATATTGACGATAAAATTCTTAACCGAGCAAAAAAAGAAAACTCCTCAATGGAAGCTGTATCTGAACGCTTTATCGAAGCTTATTATGAAGATCTCCGGCGTTTAAATATTCGAGATGCAGATGCTTATCCTCGCGCTACTGATAATATTTCTGAAATTTATCAACTCATTCAACAACTCGAAAAAAAAGGGTATGCTTACGCCAGCAAAGGCGATGTTTTCTACAGTGTAGAAAAATTTCCCGAATACGGTAAACTCTCTGGGCGCAAACAAGATCAACTTCAAGCAGGCGCCAGTGGGCGAGTTTCAGGCGCTGAAGGGGAAAAGAAACATTCCTCTGACTTTGCCCTTTGGAAAGCCTCAAAACCCGGAGAACCCGCTTGGAAGTCTCCTTGGGGCGAAGGGCGTCCAGGTTGGCATATAGAATGTTCGGCAATGGTACGACAACTCTTGGGTGCAACTATTGATATTCACGGGGGCGGTGGAGATTTAATTTTCCCTCACCATGAAAACGAAATTGCTCAGTCAGAAGCGGCGAACTGTGAACCTTTGGCTCGTTTTTGGATGCACAATGGGTTTGTAACTGTCGGTGGTGAAAAGATGTCAAAATCTTTGGGCAATTTTACCACGATTCGCCAATTGCTGGAAACGGTTGACCCGATGGTAATTCGCTTGTTTGTGTTTCAAGCTCATTATCGTAAACCTCTAGATTTTACCCCGGATGCGATCACTTCCGCCGAAAACGGTTGGAATACCCTCTGTGAAGGGTTGTTGTTTAAATCTCAACACGGTGAAAAATTGGGGTGGCTGGATAAGAACGATTTGCCGCCCGCTCTGCATTCAGAAGCCGTTGAACGCTTCCAAATCGCAATGGATGACGATTTTAACACTCCAGGAGGTTTGGCGGTTTTATTTGAACTGGCAAAGGAATTACGCACCGAAGGGAATATCCTCACTCACGAAGGCAAAACCGAAACTCCGCTTCCACAGATCCAGCAAACCTGGTGGACTTTGGTACAACTCGCCGAAGTATTGGGGTTGGAAGTTAAACCCGAAGATACCTCAATACCAACAGCTTCAGGGTTAAGCGATCAGGAGATCGAAGACTTAATTCAACAGCGTCTCGCCGCCCGCAAAGCTAAAAATTATGCCGAAGGTGATCAAATTCGCGATCGCTTAAAAGAAGCGGGAATTACGTTAATTGATCGTCCGGGAGGAGAAACAGTCTGGCATCGATGAGTTGAGGATAGGGGTTGAGAGACAGTTATCACTTCTGCCTCTTTCTTTTCTAAAAAAGTAGCTTTTGTAACAGATTTTTAATTCTGTATTCTAAGCTACAAAAAATTGATAAACTAAATAAAGAGTCATATTTGACAGCAGTAAGGGGATTGAGGTATGAATACTCAAGAACAGTTAAAGTGTTATCGAATTGAGTTGAAGCGGGGTGATCGCCTCAGTCTGGTTGTGATCATTGTATTAAGTTCTTGGTCGATGGGATTACTTCCGATTGCGATGCTGCCTATGTCTATGATTTCTGCTGATTTCATTCCCCACGAAGCTAGTTTGTGGAAAAATTAAAGATAAATAATTCCTTAAATTGTCATCTGGGCAAAGCCGAGTGTCAAACAGACAAAGTTGATCTGTAACATAGAGAGTCTAGGGGTAGATTTTTGTCAACTTTCAGGAAAGCCAGACCCCGAGTAATAGAGCGAAATTGCCTAAATATAAGCATCTTAACGATCTCGAATGGCGTTCGTCGCGATCGCCATGTCGCCCTAATTTGTATCATAGATAACTTTAACAATCCTCGATCTGAGAAACAATCAGAACATCAAAAATTAAAATTTTAGAATACCTGTCCAAAAACAGATGAGAATGAGACAGGAAATATGTAAGAATATCATCCAATTCTTATGTTATAACAGCAGAGGTATTAAGTATGCAGACAAAATATGAATCCTCCTCAACTCCGACCGAAGCCCAACACTCAAGTCATTTATCACCAGTGAAATCAATCGGCACCTCCGAACTCTCTCCCGCAGTTAAAACCTCCTCATTGGTTGCTTTAGTTGCCATCATATTCGCAACCTTCATCGGTTCTTTGTTAGCAAGTCCTTCACCGGAAGAAATCGCCAGCGAAAGCGAAGAGATAGAATCACTCACCCCAACATCAACCGAAACCAGTCCCATCATTGTTGTTGAAGATCTAGAGACTGAAACCCCAGTAACAACGACAACAGAGACAGACAGCGATATTGCCACCTCAACCCCAACACCAGAGACAGACAGCGATATTGCCACCTCAACCCCAACAGCAGAGACAGACACGACTATGGGGACTCTGGACTCTGAGATTGACATGACCCAACCCGATGTTACAAACCCCACAGCAGGTTCAACAACTTCAACCCTAACCCCAGAAACAGAAATAGAAACAACCGCACCGACAGCCGATGCAACCGTTTCTCCCCCCGAAGCATCAACCCCACCCACATCAGGGCTACCCGCCGTCACGTCTTCACCCAGCGTTGAGGCAACTCAACCCCCAGTAGACACTGACCCCGCAGCGACCCCATCCACTCAACCGGATACCCTTAACCCCGTTGCTGAAACACCAGACAGTGAAATCGCTGCATCAACTCCCGAGACAGCAACAACAACAGAAGATACAATGACCGCAGCGGCATCTTCAGAAGTCGATACAACCCAGTTAAGCCAGAGTCTTTATAATCAAATTGACTCCACTTGGACATCTCCGGTCGATGGAGAGTCTGCTTATGTGGTGAAACTCAATAGCGAGGGTGAGATTATCGGATACGAAGCCAAATCTCAAGTCGCAAAGAACAACGTCAATAATACACCCCTGCCTCAATTAGTGAAGTCTGATGCCGCCTCGACTGACCCGGCTGCCCAATTTGAAGTGGTATTTTCGACTTCAGGAATATTAGAAGTGAAGCCTCCTCAGTAGTTTTTGAGAAGATTTCCCCCGATAAAAATCAACTGGGGCGGGTTTATAGAATTTGTCTATAAGAGATGATCGATTGACTCTGAACCCACCCCTACACCGAGTGTGTGGAGGATTGACAATTGGGGGTATTTTAGGTAAAATGGAATATAATGTATCAGGGTGAACACGCAACTACGCTTGAATTTTTGTTCAACAGACAAGCCTGCTCCCTGTCTTTGTGGTACTAATGATAGCGACTGGTGTAATTAATCTGATCGCTTAACTGTCGGAGAGTTTGAGCTAACTCTAAATCTTTATTGCGTAACTGAGTAATTTTTTCACAAGAATACATGACCGTGGTGTGGTCTTTTCCCCCAAATAATTCCCCAATTTTCGGCAAACTCAAATCCGTATGTTGGCGCATCAAATACATCGAAACCTGACGCGCCAGACTAATTTCTCGCCGTCTAGACGTCCCTTTCAAATCCTCAACAGAGACTTTAAACGTTTCAGCAACAATTTGAATCACCGCTTCTGGGGAAGATTCTTGAGGCTGTTCAGCCGGACTCAAAACGGGGGCAATACTTTCGACGGTCATCGGTAAACCCGAAATCGAAGTATAAGCAACCGCCCGAATTAATGCCCCTTCCAGTTCCCGAATATTAGACGTGTAACGACTGGCAATATATTCAACCACTCCTTCAGAAAGACGAACATTTTCATACTCTGCTTTTTTCTGCAAAATAGCCATCCGAGTTTCCAAGTCAGGCGGTTGAATATCAGCCACTAACCCCATCGAAAAGCGAGAACACAACCGTTCTTGTAAACGAGGAATTTGATTCGGAGGACGGTCAGAGGCGAGAACCACTTGTTTTCCGGCTTCATGCAACGTATTAAACGTATGAAAAAATTCCTCTTGAGTATATTCTTTCCCTTCAATAAACTGAATATCATCGACCAACAAAACATCAGCCGCCCGATAATGATCGCGGAAACTTTGCATACTATCTTTGCGAATAGCAGCAATCAAATCATTCGTAAACTTTTCTGTCGAAACATAAAACACCTTAGCATCGGGATTAATTTCAATCCGATAATGTCCAATCGCTTGCATCAAGTGAGTTTTGCCCAACCCGACACCGCCACACAAAAATAACGGATTAAACTCTCGTCCAGGAGACTCCGCCACCGCCAACGCCGCAGCATGAGCTAAACGACTATTCGCCCCAACCACAAACCGAGAAAACACATATTTAGAATTAAGATTAGGGGGTTTTAGGCGTTGATTTGAGGGCGTTTCAGTCACTGTAGACGGCCAAACCCGTTGTGATTTTGCCTGATCGAGAGTCATCTGGGTTTCAGTCGTCACGTAAATTTCCACCGGGTAGCCCAAAATATCTTGCGCCGCCTCCGCGATAATTTCCTTGTAATGTTTTTGCAACCAATTACGAGCAAAAGGATTAGGCGTGCGAATTACCAAACAATGATTTTCGAGTCGTTCCGCACTCGCCGTTTTGATCCACGTGTCGAATGTCGGCCCACCTAGTTGTACCTGGAGACGGTCTAAGACCTGATGCCATAAACTTTCAAGGGAAATTTCCACTGCTGACTTCCGATTTTAATAGAGTTGAGACACTGTGGGACAATAGACCCGTACACAAGCTGACATTCGAGCCTACAAACAATACCAGTGTGAACTACCCGGCCCTATAGAGAGCAGAGCTTCCATTTTCAACGGGAAATGCGTCCATCCACTTCAATCATGCCTAGATTACAAGTTTAACGAATCTTTTCATCGCGATCATCTAAATAGAGTAAGGAGACTCCACGAGAGCATCTGGGATTGACTGAGAAACCCACGCAGACAGCCCCTCAGGAATTGGCAACCGAAAGAAACAGAAACCGACCCGACCGTTTGTTCAGGACGAGGCTGGGGAATCTCCTGCGATCATCGAGTCAACCGTCTCCCGATCAAAACTAGAACCGGAAAAACTGCTGGTTCCAGCATCGATAATGTTACAGTTGAGAGAAGCAATTGAACACCTGTTCCTTGAAAATGGTTCAAACGATCTAAACTTCGGGAAAACCCGAAACCTGTAAGAATCCTATTAGTCAACCGGACAATCTGGCGATGAGTGGTACAACGGAAAAAGTTTTTTGGAAGCAACCCATAATCTATCTAGTGCTTCTGCTCACCGGGGCAGGAGGTGCTTTACTCGGCGAACGGTGGATAGAAAACCAAACCCTTCTCTCTTCAGAAGACAGCACTCAGGAGGCGATCACTCAAGTTCCGATTCCCCCAAAAACAGAAAAAGATGCTGATCAAGCAAGTTCACCGTCCTGGTTTGCCCAAAAACCTTCCATTCCCCTCCCCAAAACGGCAAACGCTAACTTTATTGTTTCTGCGGTTGAACAGGTTGGGCCTGCGGTCGTGCGGATTAACGCTTCTAGACGGATCGGACGTCGAGGATTAGATCGCTTTGATGAGCAATTTCCCGAAGACTTTTTTGGATTTGGAGGGCCGCGTGACCTCCCGGACGAATCTCCCACTGAACAAGGCACCGGATCAGGATTTATTATTAGCTCCGAAGGTCATATTTTGACCAATAGCCATGTGGTTGAGGATACGGATACAGTTCAGGTCGTTCTCAAGGATGGTCGTTTGTTTGAAGGTCGGGTTTTGGGGACAGATTCGGTAACAGATGTCGCTGTGATTAAAATTGATGCCAATAACCTACCTAGTGTTCGCATCGGGGATTCTGAACAGCTAGCCCCCGGAGAATGGGCGATCGCGATTGGTAATCCTTTGGGTTTGGATAACTCGGTTACAGTGGGAATTATTAGCGCGACAGGTCGCTCAAGTAGCGATGTCGGGGTTCCCGATAAGCGCATTGGCTTTATTCAAACAGACGCCGCCATTAACCCAGGTAACTCCGGTGGCCCGTTGTTGAACGCCGAAGGAGAAGTGGTTGGGATGAATACCGCCATTATTAGCGGCGCTCAAGGCTTAGGATTTGCCATTCCGATTAATAAAGCGCAACAAATCGCCCAACAGTTAATCGCAACAGGTCGGGCAGAACACGCTTATTTGGGAATTGAGATGGTGACACTCTCGAACGAGGTCAAACGCCGCCTGAACCCAGAATTAACGTCTCCCATTGCTAGCGATGAAGGGGTTTTGATTGTGAATATTGTTCCCGGTTCTCCGGCGGAACAGTCGGGACTACAACCTGGAGATGTGATTCAAAAAATTGATAGCAAATTGGTGCGGAAATCCGAAGCGGTTCAACAAATTGTTCAAAATCAAACCGTCGGTAGTTCGCTGCAAGTTGAAGTCAACCGCAACGGACAAAATGTCACCCTGGATGTGATGACGGGGAATTTACCTCCTGAGTTTTAAAGTTATGACTGAGATTTTACAAGTGGCTCAACTCGGAAATCCAGTGTTGCGCCGTCATGCTCAACCGATTACCGACATTGCGGATCAGGATCTTCAAACTCTGATTGATAATCTGATTGCCACTGTCCTCAAAACTAATGGAGTGGGAATCGCCGCACCTCAAGTCTCTCGTAGCGATCGCCTGTTGATTGTGGCTTCTCGTCCTAACCGTCGCTATCCTCAGGCTCCTCTGATGGCTCCGACTGCCATGATTAACCCCAAAATTGTCAATCACTCCACTGAACAAGAAAAGGGATGGGAAGGCTGTCTGAGTATTCCGGGGGTGCGGGGATTGGTTCCCCGATATCAAACGATTCAGGTGGAATACACGGATCGATCCGGCCAACTTCAGCGACAGCAACTCACCGATTTTGTCGCTCGTATTTTTCAGCATGAATATGACCATCTCGAAGGAATCGTCTTTTTAGATCGAGTCAACGATGAGCAGGATGTGATCACCGAAGCTGAATATCAAGCTTTGTATTGTCGTTAGGGGTTGATGATTCAATCTGTTGAGATATTTTGATCCGAAATAACAATTTGAGTGCTTGTAGAGTAACGAAAAGAGATAAACTAAAAGAGAACTTGCCGATCAACTTTAATATTCAATTGCTAGAACCTGTTGATCCAACTGCATCCAGGAGAACCGCGATTTATACTTAATCATTTTTGAGTTGATTGTCAGGTAAAAAATGATGTCTGACCTTGAGGTCGTGTTTTCTCCCGATGCTTGGAAATTGTAATTGAACAGAATGTTTATCCTTGAATTAAGTGGAGTCAGAAAAAATGACGATTAATCTTAAAAAAGGCGAAGGAATTAATCTCTCTAAAGAATCACCCGGCTTAAAAAAAGCAGGAGTTGGACTTGGATGGGATGTGAATGCTTCTGATACGGGCGATCAATTTGATTTAGATGTTTCGGTGTTTATGTTAGAGGCAAGTGGTAAAATCCCGAGTGAGAAGTTTTTTGTATTTTACAATAACTTAGAATCTCTAGATGGGGCGGTGATGTCATCGGGAGATAGCCGCACTGGAAAAGGAAGCGGAGATGATGAAACCATTAGAATAGACCTAGAAAAAATCGAGGGTTCTATTCAAGAAATCGTGTTTATTGTGACGATATTTCAAGCCGAAGCCCGTCGTCAAAATTTCGGACAAGTTAGAAATTCCTTCATCCGGATTTATGATGAAACGACTCAAACCGAAATCACTCGCTATGAGTTAGAAGAAGATTTTGCCCGAGAAACAGCCATAGAAATAGGTCGTCTGTCTAAAACCGGAAATGAATGGCAATTTAAAGCCGTTGGACAGGGGTATAATAGTGATTTAGAGAGTTTTGTTGCTCAGTACGCATGATAATTATAGGGTTTTAAGTTGAGGGTTAAGATTGAGTTAGAACTATGTCAATTAACATCAAAAAGGGAGAACGAATTAACCTCGCTAAAGAAGCACCTGGACTGAGAAAAGCAGCAGTGGGGTTAGGATGGGATGCTAACTTGACCGATACCGGGGCTGCCTTTGACTTAGATGCTTCAGTTTTTATGTTAGGCGAAGATGGCAAAATTCCCCAGGATGAATACTTTGTTTTTTACAACAATTTACTGTCTCCAGATCATGCAGTCAAACATTTAGGAGACAGTCGTACAGGCGAAGGAAGTGGTGACGATGAAACCATTGAAATTGATTTAACTCAAATTAATCCTACCATTCAAGAATTAATTTTTGTCGTTACAATTCACGAAGCCGACGGGCGCCGTCAAAATTTCGGACAGATTCGTAATTCTTTTATTCGGATTTATGATCGAGAAACGGATACCGAAGTAACTCGATATGATCTAGAGGAGGATTTTTCGAGAGAAACATCAGTTGAATTTAGCCGACTCTACAAAAAAGATGGAGAATGGCGATTTCAAGCCGTTGGACAGGGTTATAACGCAGGTTTACAAAGCTTTGTAGACAAGTATGTGTAATCTCAGTTGAAAGATTTTCAGGAACATTTTGATCGAGATCAGGAGAAGTCTAACCCGAAGAAAGAGTGAGTAACCTGTCAATAAATGATAGATTTTCTCCTGATTAATTAGTCTTTATTAGTCAACATAATACTTCAAAAAAATGACGATTAACCTCAAAAAAGGACAAAGCATTGTTCTCGATAAAAGTGAATATGATTTATCAAAATTAACAATGGGACTGGGTTGGGATGTCGCTAAACCCAAAGGATTAATCGAAGGATTGTTAGGGAAAACCGTTGATTTTGATTTAGATGGATATGCTCTGCTACTCAACCGAAGCGGGAAGTTAAAAAATTACAAAGAAGATGTTATTTATTACGCTCATTTAGAATCTAAAGATCAAACAATTGTTCATTCTGGAGATAACCTCACAGGCGAAGGAAAGGGCGACGATGAACAAATTTTAGTCTATCTTAACAGTCTTTCTGAAGCTTATGAACGAATAATTTTAGGTGTGAATATTTATGAAGGACTCGCCAGAAAACAACATTTTGGAATGGTTGAAAATGCCTTTGTACGGGCGGTTGATGCGTCGGGGATAGAAATTGCCCGTTATAGTTTGTCTGGGGAAGCCTCCTATGAAGGCAAAATTTCAATGTTGATGGGAGAAGTTTACAAAGACAACGAACAGTGGAAATTTAAAGCTTTAGGAAGTCCTATTCAGTCTGATCTCAATGGTATTGTAAAAACTTTTTTGTAGACCTATAAACTTGTAAAGTAGTCTAAAATAGTCGCTGTCAAGGGCTAAACCTTCAGTGTTTTTGTCTTGAACTTAACAATTAACCCCTAAGTCTAACTCCTGACAGCGACATAAAAAGCAATGGATTAACAGAGCAAAAAGACTCTATAATCCGTTGTTAAAGCTTTACTTCTTACGATAGGGAACCATCGTGGCAATATTGATATCACCGACAGCAACTCGGGTAATCGTGTTGGTTGCCGGAGTAACATCCTTTGCCATACCCAAGAACATAGAAGGATCGCCCGCTTTGACTTGCTTCTCTTGAGGAACAAAACGACGAACAGAGGTTTGCCAAATGATTTGAGGGAAACCAAGCTGGTTACGATGGTACTCGCCGTAACGAGGAGTTTTCAGGTTAAAAGGTGTTTCTCCCTGGTTGCGTTGGGCGATAACCCGACGACGCTGATAGGGAACCTTATCGTACCCGAAGTTTTCTAAATATTCATCGCTATCAACTAAAGCGTTGATAAAGCCAAGAGGCCCTTTAGTCGCAACAACGATAGACCAGGCGATTTTTTCCCGTTCGCTGTAAACATCGCGTCCTAAAATGCGCTGAACACACATTTCAACAAAACGGTAGTTGCTGTTGGTTTGGTAGTTGAACCGCAAGAAGGGATCAGAAGTTGCTAAACCTCGGATAAAATCTCTGACGGTAATTTGACCAAACTTAAGCTGAGACTCCAGGAACTTTTGACGGTTGCTCTTGAGCATCTGGTGTTCACTGAAAATTTGGCGATAAGCCGCCCAAATTAAATCGTCCCATTCAGTCCCAGAGGGTAAATCTTCAGACGAATAGATTCTGGGTTGCTCATCACCCCCGACTTCGTATCCGGCAACCCGTACATTTTGGCTGACGGGTGTGTAGTCTAATAAAGGAAGCGCCACTTAAAATCTCCTTAATCTCAAAGTTAACGTTGATAACTTCATGTGGCTGTTAAGCCATCCCTTAATAACAAGGGATTATATTGGCATCACTATACCATCCTTCAGATTAGGGGATCACGGGGTTTACGTCTCTTTTTTGTGAATAAATGCAACAATCTGTAATATTCCCGGCACAAATCCTTTTTTCTCAAGAGAAGCAATCGCCGATCTGTCTATCTTTTGTAGAAAATCAAACCGCTTCAAAGTTGATGAGAATAAATGCTTCCGCTTCATTTACTCCAAAAAATTAGCTGCAACCAGTTTCTTTTGGATAGCAACTAAAGCCGCTTGGGTGCGATCGCGTGCATTTAATTTCTTCAAAATAGTATGCACATGAACCCGCACCGTACCCGGTGCAATATACAAAATATCGGCAATTTCTTGATTTGATTTACCCGAAGCAATTAAAGCTAATATTTCCTGTTCTCTTTTCGTTAAAGGATTACTCGCAGAATATGCTTCTGAACCTTCTGGAACCTCTGCAAATTGTCCGAAAGTTTTTTGTATTTCCTGGGTTGCTATTGAGTCCCACCAAGACGCACCTGCGGCTACCGAACGAATGGCTAAAATTAATGCTTCCGGTGCAATTCCTTTTAAACAATACCCTTGTGCTTTGGCTTCAATGATGCGATTAATCAGAGGTTTTTGAGAGTGAGAAGTCAAAACTAAAACCGGAAGTAAGGGCTGTTTTTGTTTGATTTGGCGACAGGCTTCTACACCACCAATTCCCGGAAGTCCGACATCTAAAATCACCACATCAAAAGAATGCTGACTCACCAATTCAACGGCTGTTTCTCCATCTTCGGCTTCTGCAACAATTAAAATATCTCCTTCTTGCTGAAGTCGAGTCACTAAACCGAGACGAAATAATTCGTCATCTTCCACTAATAAAATGTTTAACGGTTTGGAGTTCATTAATTAAGAATTCGCCATCACAGAAGAAATCTCAGCGGTCAGACGAAAAGCAAATATCGCACCGTGAGGCGATCGCTGTTCTGCCCAAATTTTACCACCATGCGCCTCTACAATTTGACGACTGAGATACAATCCTAATCCCGATCCTTTAGCTTGGCGATCGCCATTTCCTTGATAGAAGCGTTCAAATAACATCGGGAATTCCTCATCTCGAATGCCTTGACCTTCATCTATTACCTTTACCACAAAATCGCCATTATCCGCCATCAGCATCACCTGTACAGTGCTTCCGCGACGAGAATGATTAATTCCATTAGAAATCAGGTTAACCAGGACACGGCGCAATTGTAGGGGGTCTGCATTCACCCAACACCGGGAACGAAAATCGGAATTTTCTTGAGTTAAACGGATGTAAACTTGACGGCTAGAAGCGAGATCGGTCATCGTAGAAATTGCTTCTTCGGCTAAAATTACTAAGTCTAGAGACTTTTGTTTCAACTGCAAACCTTCGGTGTCATTTCGATAAACATCGAGTAACGTTTCCACCAATTCCAGAGTATTTTTATGACTGCGTTTGATAATCTCAATCACTTTAGTTTGAGTCGAAGTTACCGGGCCAAATTTTTCCTGTTCAAAGGCGGTTAAAGTTTCGATTGCACCCAATAGGGGCGTTTTCAAATCGTGAGTTAAAGTAGACGCAAAATCTTCTCGCAATTGAATTAGTTTTTTTTGGGTAAACAGTTGCATTCGTTGACGATTTAGAGTTTCTTCATAGCTGCGGTTTCGTTGACTTAACCAACCCGTGACAATTAAAGCAGAAATCGCAATAAAACGGTTAGCAATTGTTGCGGGTGAAATCGATTCTTTTCCCGGAATTACCAAGTTTAACACGGTTAATATTACCGCAAATAAGACCACTTGTGCAGTCGCTTTGCGGCTGAGGCGGGAGTTAGCCAGTAATACCGCCCCAATGTAGAGATAGCCAAAAACATAGGGCGGAGGGGTAGAATATTCCAAAGCAATAACAATCGCAAATACCGCCACAATTAGCCATTGAGTCTTGGGAAGATACAGCCAGAGACGATGAAAGAAAGCGGGTAATCTAAATTGCATATTGAATGACCAAAAACAGTTTAAGGATGGGCGATAACCCGATCTCGATTAATGATCTAGTTTAATAACAAACCGGGCGTTTAGGCAAATATATATCTGTGGATATAAACGTTTAGGTTAAATCTAAACGCTTCTATATTCTTCGGCTTAAACAGATTAATATAAATTTCCAATTAACTCACCTCTATACCTTCTTTTTTCGGAAAATCTTCGGCATAATCAAGCTATCAACTGTTTTATCGATAGCCAAATTTAGGCGATATCAGAAAAATGATGCACACAGAAAAACCAAAAGTGGTGAGTATTAGAGTAAGTTTAAACAGCTGCTATTGCGGCTCAAAATTGAGAGATATTGTTCCACCAGAAGAATGTTAAATGCTGGGATTATTTCGAGAAAATCACATTATTCTTGCCAATAACAATCCCCAAATTCAACCCAATGACATTCTGTTAGACGTTGCCATTAATCCCATTTTGAATAAACTTAAACCCCTGTCAGCCTGTCAATTTTCCCAACAATAGTATTTTCTAAAACCATGTTGCAAGGATTCTATCAAATTGTCTTAACTTTATTCATTTTGCTGCTAATTTCCCCGCTTGTAGGGGCTTATATGGCGCGTGTTTTTTTACATCAAAGAACCGCACTCGACCGAATATTAAAGCCCGTTGAACAGTTTATTTATGCCGTCAGCGGAGTTCATTTCAAAGACTCAATGAACGGTTGGCAATATATTCGGGCGGTACTTTTTAGCAACCTTGTGATGGGAATATTTGTCTTTTTAATATTTCTATTTCAAGGGATTTTACCGCTTAACCCAACTCAATTATCAGCCCCCAGTTGGGATTTAGCCCTACACACCGCTATCTCATTTGTTACGAATACAAACCAACAGCATTATTCAGGAGAAACAACCTACAGTTACTTCTCACAAATGCTGGCGTTAGGGTTTTTAATGTTTACCTCTGCGGGGACAGGAATTGCCGTTGCAATTGCCTTTATTCGCGGACTAACGGGTAAACCTTTGGGCAACTTTTACGTTGACTTAACCCAATCTATTACCCGAATTTTACTCCCTATTTCTATCATTGGCGGAATACTTTTACTCATCGCTGGAGTACCCGAAACATTAGCCCAACCTGCGGAAATTACCACCCTAGAAGGCGCAACCCAATATATCGCGCGTGGTCCCGTCGCCCACTTTGAAATTATCAAAGAATTGGGCGAAAATGGCGGGGGATTTTTTGGAATCAATTCCGCCCATCCCTTTGAAAACCCCAACGGATTTACCAACTTGTTTGAAACCGTGATTATGATGATTATTCCAGCCGGATTAATCCATACTTACGGCATCATGGCAGATAACCCCAAACAAGGTTGGTTAGTGTTTTGGATGGTGTTTATTATGTTTGCAATTTTAATTGCAATTACGGCAATTGGCGAATACCAAGGCAACCCCATTGTTAACGGTATTTTAGGCGAACCAGCAGCAAATTTAGAAGGAAAAGAAGTTCGGTTTGGTTGGGCGTTAACAGCACTTTGGGCAGTTTCTACCACCGGAACAATGTGCGGTGCAGTCAACGGAATGCACGATTCACTAATGCCTACAGGCGGTTTTACCACATTGTCCGATTTGTTTTTACAAATAATTTGGGGCGGACAAGGAACCGGAACCGCTTATCTGTTTATCTTTCTAATTTTGTCCGTTTTTATAACAGGATTAATGGTCGGACGCACCCCCGAATTTTTGGGACGAAAAATCGAAAAACGAGAAATTGTTCTCGCAAGCGTGGTGTTATTGGTTCATCCCATAGCCATCTTAATTCCCGCAGCAATTACCCTCGCTTTTCCCGATACCCTGTCAGGAATTACCAACCCCGGTTTTCACGGAATTTCTCAAGTCATCTATGAATATGCTTCGGCTGCGGCTAACAACGGTTCCGGCTTGGAAGGACTCAGTGATAACACCCTTTGGTGGAACTTAAGCGCCAGTTTTTCACTGCTTTTAGGTCGTTATATTCCGATTATTGCCTTGTTGTTACTAGCTGATAATATGACTCGCAAACAAGCTGTTCCTGAAACCACAGGAACATTGCGAACAGACACCATTTTATTTACCAGTATCACCGCCGGGGTAATTGTCATTTTAGGTGCCTTAACCTTCTTACCCGTTTTAGTCTTAGGTCCCGTAGCAGAAGCCTTTAAAATAGCAAGCATTTCCTAACCCAAAACCAACCCATCCATCTCCAAAAACCAACAATCAACCCATCCGCTTCTAAAAGCATCAACCCCAAAAACCAACACCCAACCCATCCGCTTCTAAAAGCATGAATTCCCAACTCTCAAAAAAAAATCCATCCGCTTCTAAAAGCATCAACCCCAAAAACCAACACCCAACCCATCCGCTTCTAAAAGCATGAATTCCCAACTCTCAAAAAAAAATCCATCCGCTTCTAAAAGCATCAACCCCAAAAACCAACACCCAACCCATCCGCTTCTAAAAGCATGAATTCCCAACTCTCAAAAAAAAATCCATCCGCTTCTAAAAGCATGAATTCCCAACTCTCAAAAAAAAATCCATCCGCTTCTAAAAGCATCAACCCCAAAAACCAACACCCAACCCATCCGCTTCTAAAAGCATGAATTCCCAACTCTCAAAAAAAAATCCATCCGCTTCTAAAAGCATGAATTCCCAAATCTCCAAACCAAACCATCCGTTACCCAATCTATCGGGTTTATATCAACGCGCCTTCAAACAAGCTTTCGTTAAACTTCACCCGCGCATCATGGCAAAAAATCCCGTCATGTTTGTGGTTTGGGTGGGAACAATAATCACCGCTTTACTAACCGTAAACCCCAATTTATTCGGTACTGTAACGGGAGACAATCTTTATTTATTTAACGGGCTAATTGCGGTTATCCTGCTGTTTACCGTTATTTTTGCCAACTTTGCAGAAGCCGTCGCCGAAGGACGGGGAAAAGCCCAAGCCGATGCGTTACGATCAACAAAATCCGAAACTATTGCGCGAAAATTGCTCCCAGATGGTACAATCGAACAAGTAAGCTCGACCAACCTCAGACAAGGCGATCGCATATCTGTTGTAGCCGGGGACGTGATTCCCGCCGATGGTGAAGTGTTGGAGGGTGTGGCATCGGTTGACGAATCGGCGATTACTGGAGAATCTGCACCAGTCCTCAAAGAAGCGGGTTCGGATGTCGCCAGTTCAGTCACAGGGGGAACGCGGATTATTTCTGATGAACTAATTATCCGTGTGACGGCTGACCCCGGAAAAGGGTTTATTGACCGGATGATTGCTTTAGTTGAAGGGGCCGAACGCAGCAAAACCCCCAATGAAATCGCCTTAACGGTTCTATTGGCGGTTCTAACCTTAGTCTTTTTAATTGTTATTTCAACCATTCCCCCGGTTGCGTTTTATGCCAATAGTTCCGTTAGCATCACCCTGTTAATTGCATTATTAGTCGCGTTAATTCCGACAACCATCGGCGGACTTTTAAGTGCAATTGGCATTGCGGGAATGGATAGAGTCGCCCAATTTAACGTAGTTGCAACATCAGGACGGGCGGTGGAAGCTTGCGGCGATGTCAATACTTTAGTATTAGATAAAACCGGAACCATTACGTTAGGAAATAGACTCGCCGAAGAATTTATTCCCGTCGATGGATACAGCGTGGAAGATGTCGCCGAAGTCGCCCTCGCCGCTAGTATTTTTGATACCACTCCCGAAGGAAAATCCATCGTGCGGTTAGCCGAAGGAATGGGCGCTCAAGTATATTTTAACATAAAAAAAGCCACAGGAGTTGAATTTTCCGCCCGGACTCGGATGAGCGGAACCGACTTACCCGACGGGGGCGAAGTTCGTAAAGGCGCGGTAGACGCGATACGGGGGTTTGTTCGTTCCCGAGGGGGACAACCTTCGGAGGATGTAAATGCAGCTTACGAGAAGGTTTCGTTACTCGGAGGAACACCTTTGGCGGTTTGTCGCGATAACGAAATTTACGGCGTAATTTACCTCAAAGATATTATCAAACCCGGAATTCGCGAACGTTTTAATCAACTCCGTCGGATGGGAGTTCGTACTGTAATGTTAACCGGAGATAACCGCATTACGGCGTCTGTTATCGCTAAAGAAGCGGGGGTTGATGACTTTATCGCCGAAGCTACACCCGAAGAAAAAATTCAAGTTATTCAACAAGAACAAGCCCAAGGAAAGTTAGTCGCCATGACGGGTGATGGAACAAATGACGCGCCTGCTTTAGCCCAAGCAAATGTCGGTTTGGCGATGAATTCGGGAACTCAAGCGGCGAAAGAAGCGGCGAATATGGTGGATTTAGATTCGGACCCGACGAAGTTAATTGATTTAGTTACGATTGGGAAACAACTGTTAATTACTCGCGGTGCTTTAACGACTTTTTCGGTGGCGAATGATATTGCAAAATATTTTGCAATTATTCCGGCGATGTTTGCGGGTGCGGGAATTGGGGCGTTAAATATCATGGGTTTAAATAGTCCGAATTCGGCGGTTCTTTCGGCTTTGATTTACAATGCGTTGATTATTCCGGCGTTAATTCCGTTGGCGTTAACGGGGGTTAAATTTCGTCCATTAACGGCCAATCAATTGTTACAACGCAATATCTTAATTTATGGTCTTGGGGGTGTGATTGCACCGTTTATCGCTATCAAATTTATTGATGTGGCGATTGCGGCTATTGGTTTAGCGTAACTGATTTGTACATTTATCTGGGCGCAAGCAAGAGCGCCCCTACAAGCGATGAAACTCAATTCTTTTCTCGAAACCTCTGATTTAATTTGGAGTCGATTTTTACATCGAAAACTCTCCCTCAGTGTGTTTTTAGCCCTTTGTTTCAATATTGTTCTCGCACCGCTCGTTTATGCAGCAACTAACAACAATATTGCTAAGGGTTCCGCCTATGCTTTAGGACTTTTAGGATTAGTCGTTATCGGACTTGCTGTTTATCTATTTGTTGTCATTGTTCAACCCGAGAGGTTTTAATCATGTTGAGACAATTACTTCTAGAACTTCGTGAAATTCTTCGCTTTTCTCGGTTCAAACGCCGACTTTCCGATGTCAGAAAACGCCGCATCGAACGCCGTCAAAAACCCAAACAATATTTACACGAAACCCAACCTTAAATGTTGTTGGTCGTAGGGTGCGAAAAATTACACAGTTTTTTCTTCATAAATTCAGAGTAAAACTGTTTTACGCACCTGAAATTTACCTCTAACAATCTTCGTTCGTTGAAAAGGAGTCAATCTCATGATTCAACAATTTATCACCAGAATTCACAATACTATAATCCGGGGAATTGTTCTGTTGATTCTCTATCCATTGAGTCTATTAACAATCGGTCAATTGGCGTTTATTGAACCGATGAATAATTCCGTTATCCCTTCCCCAAGCTTATCTGTTGAAAATGCTGTTGCTTTTGAACAGACTCTCACCTCTGAACATTATTTCCCCAGTCGTATCACCCGTTTTAAAAATATTCGGAGACTGCGACGCCATCAAACCCAAAAACACAAACTTTTTAATCTCGCTTAAGTCTCTATTTCCGAGTCGTTAACCTAATAGGAGTTCAAAACATGATTTCAGAATTAATGATTGGAGTTCGTAACACGTTGATTTTGTGGGTAATCACCGCAATTTTCTATCCAGCTTTACTTCTAATTATCGGTCAAGTTGCTTTTCCCTATCAAGCCAATGGAAGTTTAATTAATAACGCTCAAGGTGAAATTATTGGTTCTGCTTTAATCGGACAATCTTTCACTTCTGAGCGCTATTTTTGGAGTCGTCCAAGCAGTGTTAATTATAGTGAGGGAGAAGATAGCGCCCCGACAGGAATTTCAGGCGCGAGTAATCTTGCACCTACTAATCCTGATTTAATTACCCGAATTCAACAGGAAAAAACTCGACTTCAACAAGCCGGAATTAAACCCACTGCTGATTTAGTTTATGCTTCTGGTTCGGGTTTAGACCCTCATATTACCCCAGAAGCGGCTCAAGTTCAAGTTGCAAGAGTCGCACAAGCCCGTTCAGTTTCTCCCGAAGAAATTCAAGAATTAATTGTTCAAAATACCGACGGACGCTTTCTCGGAATTTTCGGAGAACCGGGCGTTAATGTCCTCAAGTTGAATTTGGCTTTAAATCAAAAGTAGGGTGGATCAAATTTACAAAGGTTTTTTTTGAGGCTAAAACATTTATTGTTTGATGCACCTAAACCCCCAGTAGGGTGGATCAAATTTACAAAGGTTTTTTTTGAGGCTAAAACATTTATTGTTTGATGCACCTAAACCCCCAGTAGGGTGGATCAAATTTACAAAGGTTTTTTTTGAGGCTAAAACATTTATTGTTTGATGCACCTAAACCCCCAGTAGGGTGGATCAAATTTACAAAGGTTTTTTTGAGGCTAAAACATTTATTGTTTGATGCACCCTACAATTAAAGTATGAATTGACAGTCTAAGTTTACAGGAAAAAATAAAGTGTCACTTCGTCGCGGAAAACACAAAATTTTTATTGGAATGGCACCCGGTGTTGGTAAAACTTACCGGATGTTGGAAGAAGCCCAAATTCTCAAACGAGATGGAATAGATGTGGTTATCGGACTGTTAGAAACGCACGGACGAGAAGAAACTGCAAATAAAGCGATGGGGTTGGAATTAATTCCTCGCAAAAATGTGATTTTATCCCATCGAAACTTGACAGAAATGGATACCAATGGGATAATAGAAAGACGGCCTCAACTGGTGCTAGTCGATGAACTCGCTCACACCAATATTCCCGGTTCAAAGTTTGTCAAACGTTATCAAGATGTGGAACAAATTATCGCCGCAGGGATTGATGTTTTCTCAACGGTTAATATTCAACACCTGGAAAGTTTAAATGATTTGGTCTTTCGCATTTCAGCAGTTGTGGTTCGAGAACGAATTCCGGATTCTGTGTTGGATGAAGCCGATGAAGTGGTTGTGGTTGATGTTACCCCAGAAACGCTACAAGAACGCTTACAAGAAGGAAAAATTTACGCTCCCAATAAAATCGATCAAGCCCTAAATAGCTTTTTTAAACGGCGAAATTTAATCGCGTTGCGGGAATTAGCACTGCGAGAAGTTGCAGATAATGTTGAAGAAAGTGGCAATGGAAGTGAATCAAATTATTGTAATATCCGCGAACGGGTTTTAGTTTGTATTTCCACCTATCCTAATTCTATCAGACTTTTGCGGCGAGGCGCAAGAGTTTCCAACTACATGAACGCCCAATTATACGCTTTATTTGTTGATAATCCCAATCTGTTTTTATCAAAAGAAGATAGCCTTCATGTCGAAACCTGCGAACGACTTTGTAAAGAATTTAATGGAGAATTTGTTCGAGTTCAATCAACGAATGTTTTAGATACAATTATAGAAGTCGCCCGCACAGAAAGAATTACTCAAATCGTCATCGGTGAAACCCATCGTTCTCGCTGGCAATTGTTTTTTAAAGGCTCAATTATTCAGCGTTTAATGCGATCGCTTCCCGATATTAATATTCACATCATCGCCACAGAAAATCAAGAAAAAGAGGGCGGGTTTATACAGTGACCAGTTAACAGTAAACAGTTCCCAGTGAATAAATTGATAGCTTATCCCTGAAATAACTGTAAACTTTTCATAGAAAAAACTGGTCACTGTAAACTGTAAACTGTAAACTACCAACCTAAAGCAGAATAAAAGGCTGTATTTTCTGCATTTTCAGACTCAGAAGAAGCCTTTGAGTCTGTCTCCTCAAGGCGAATTTCTGTACAGAATGTAGAAGTATTAAACCCACCGAACCGTTTGACAGCACTGGTTCGCATTCTGACATTTGGACTGGCAAACCAAAAGCGTTCAATAGAACTCATAGTTTCATATTCAGTCACCAAGATTAAAGCATCATCTTCATCCATCTCAAACTGTCCGACAACTGGAACAATTTCCGCATACCCTCGTTCTCGCAACATTCGGCCTTTGCGAGGGTTATCGAGATCAGGAACAATTGCAAAAACCGTCGAACCGGAGTGATTTTCATCCTCTTTATCCCAAGCCATCTCACCATTCCAAGTGACATAAGCACCCCCGGCAGCGATCGCTGAATCAACGTCGTGCATTTGGCAGATTTCAATCACTTTCGGATCATCGGCATCGAGGGCCTCAACGTTGATTTTAGAATTGCCTTTTTCGGCTTGTCTAAAGGCGAGATGATGAGTAGTTCGCAGTGACTGCCATTGTCCGGCACTCTGTCGAAAGAATTGCATTGCATCCATGCAGATAGTCCCTTTGATTGATTTTTTAGGTTGATACCTTTTCTGTAAACTACCCAACGCCAACGTGTAAACACTTATGACGTGGGCTTTATCCCTAACCCAATCCCATCGGAGAATAACAAAAGCTGTCACTCTAACTGACAGGAATAGGTCGAGATTTCAGGCGGATTTACGGCAGCCCCATCTTGAAAACTTTGGCTAGACAGAAATTGCCAAGTTTCAGCAAGTTGAGCGATATTTAACGCCCCATTGACATCAGCATCATGTTCAAGGCCACAAAAACCACATTTAAAAACCTTTCCTTTTCGGTAAGACTTTCCTTTTTGGGGATGGATATGGTGACATCTCGAACAGGTTTGAGAGGTAGATCTCGGCTCAACCAAAATTATACTAATTCCAGCAATACGAGCTTTGTATTCTGTGAACAATCTCAACTGGTAAAAAGCCCAACTATTGATTTCTGTTCGGGTTTTCTTCCTAACTTTCGTCCTCAGTCGAATACCCGACAAGTCTTCAAAAGCAATTGCCGAGTTAAGTTGTTCAGCCTCTTGTACAAGCTGTTTGGATATATTGTGATTGACCCAATGCCCGAAACCTCGATTCCTTTCCAGAGAGCCTTCTAAGCAAGCGTTTTGCCGACTTAGTGCGTTTGGATTGAATCGAAGCACGGACGCGGACAAATTTATTTCGAGTTGCTCGAAGTTTGTTTCCGTTCCAGGTTTTTCCTGTAGAAGTAGTTGCAATATCTCTCAGCCCCAAATCGACACCCAACACTTTCGGAGTTTTCCCTTTGGGTTGAATGGGAACTTGAACTACTATATTAATGTAATAGTTGCCATTCCTACTCTTAGAAAGCGTGGCACTTGTGGGGAGTTGACCTCTAAGCAATGCGATTTGATAGCCACCAATTTTGAGTTGAAAATTGACCCGTCCCGACTTAAGTGTGACTCCAACTTTTTGCAAGGACTCAATATATTTGAATGTTCTCGCGTCAAGGGAAATACTTGTTGGTCGAAACTTGTGAATTTGTTTGGTGGTTTTGTGTTGGTTAACAACCCTTCTGATGGCTTGACAAACGTGGTTAGCTTTCAACCCCGTCGCCTCTCTGACTGGTTTGTAGGTCAGGTGATGCAGCTTGGTTGTGTTCCAACAGTTCTGTTCTTTTGCCTCGAGCAATATTTGGTTACAAGCATCGGAAAATCCCACCAAAGTTTCATCGACCGATTGGGTCAAGTCTGGTGTGACTATCAACTTGCATTTGACCGTTATTGCTTGAGTCATACCCCTACAATATCTCAAGCACGGGGTTTTTGTAAACTTTATGTGGAAGCGGCATTCCTCCCATCGCCAACTCAGACTTATGGCGTGGGTCTTCTGCCGAAATCTAGATGATAAGGCTGTCGAGACTAATCCATAAAGTTTTGCAAACAATATGAGTTGTAAATTGTGCATTATGGACAGATTGTCAAGCAGTTGTTACGATAATTTACAATAAGAGATCAGTAGGATAGACGGCAACACGTTACCTGCTGATAATCGTAGGTTCAAGTTGACCGAAAGAGGAGAAAACAATGACAGCACCTGGAAATCTTAGTTTAGAGCAACAATTCAAACTCCAAATTCTACGGGAGCAAGTTAAAGACCTTAGTTTAGAAGAAGCTCAAGACTATTTGCTAGAAGTCTTACGCCAAAGTATGGTTAAAGATAATTTGATGCGTCACTGGATGAAAAATCCTGAATAGAGTTGAAGAACAACACAAAAAAGAAGTCAGAGGACATCGTGCTTCTGACTTCTATTAACCCACCTCAAGAGCGAGGCAGAGAGAGTAAAACTGTAGTTTGCGGTTTTATCCGAAACGACCACTCACATACTGTTGTGTAGATTCTTCTTGGGGATTTTGGAAAATACTCTGGGTATCATTAAACTCAACTAAATACCCAAAACGCTTACCCCCTTCAATGGCTTTAGCGTTATAGAAAGCCGTCATATCTGCAACCCGTGAAGCTTGCTGCATATTGTGAGTGACGATAATAATAGTATAATTTTCCTTGAGTTCGTGAATCAAGTCCTCAATCGAAAGGGTAGAAATCGGGTCAAGAGAAGCACAAGGTTCATCCATCAAGACAACATCGGGGTTCACCGCAACAGTACGAGCAATACAAAGACGTTGCTGCTGACCTCCAGAAAGAGCAAACCCACTTTGACCCAATTTATCTTTAACTTCATCCCAGAGTACCGCTTGACGGAGCGATCGCTCTACAATTTCATCCATTTGTTCTTTTGTTTTCGCCAGTCCGTTCACCTTCACCCCATAGGCAATATTGTCATAAATTGACTTCGGGAACGGATTTGGCTTTTGAAAAACCATCCCAATACGACGTCTGACTTCTACGGGGTCAACATCAGGGTCATAGAGGTTTTTATTTTGATAGTAAATCTTCCCATCTAAATGAAAAATCGGAATCAAATCATTGAGGCGATTAAAGCAGCGAAGAATTGTACTTTTACCACATCCAGAAGGGCCAATAAACGCAGTCACCTTATTTTTCGGAATATTTAGAGAAACACCCCGAACCGCTTTAAAATCGCCGTAAAAAACGTCTAAATTCTCTGCTTGTAGAACCGTTTCTGTATCGTTAGTTGTTGGCTTGCTATAATCCATCATTGCATTTTAATTCCTATAAATTGTTGAGGGTTTAATAGTCACGCATCCCGATGTAAAATTTTGAGGATTTATTGATTTTTCGACCTTAATAATCACTTTTGCCAGAAGCCCAGCGAGATAAAACACTGGTCAATAAAACCAATAGTACCAAAACGAGAGAAGCAGCCCAAGCAAATTCCTGTAACGTCTTATCGAAGCCTCTAGCAAATTCGTAAATCAGGTATGCCATCGAAGGTAGAGTCGGGGCAAAAGGGCCTCTTGGCCAGTTGTTCGTATAAACCACAGTAAATAATAGAGGAGCCGTTTCTCCGGCCGCCCGAGCAACTGCTAAAGTGACACCCGTTAAAATTGCCGGAATCGCTGCCGGAAGTACCACTTGTAAAACCGTTTGATAGTTGGATGCTCCAATACCGACAGATGCGGCTCGAATATCTTGAGGAATAATTTGTAGGGCTTCATCTGTGGTTCGGACAATCGTGGGTAACATCAAAACAGCCAAAGCAATTGCTCCTGCCATCACAGAAAACTGTCCAACGGTCAGAACAATTAAACTATAGGCAAAAACTCCGGCAATAATTGAAGGAACTCCACTCATCACATTCGTCGCAAACCGAATCGACTGAGCAACCTTTCCGCCGCTAAACTCCGAGAGGAAGATTGCCGCTAACACTCCAAACGGAAGAGCAATCAAAGTTGCAATTAGAACCACCATAATTGTGCCTAAAATTGCACTGGCAATTCCCCCTGTCTCTTGACCCGCAACGGGAGGTAACTGAGTAAATAAAGCCAGATTAAAACGAGCAGCTCCCTTCAGTAAAACATAGAACAGTACCGCAAATAACGGAATCACCGTCAAAGCGATACAAGCCCCAGAAATACCTGTCATGATGATGTCTAAAATATCTCGGGGACGACTGCGATTGCGGATTAAAGCTTTCGCGCCAGAATCAGTATAAGCTTGATCATAATTTGACATAACAACAATGAGAATCTCTTTTGATAAACAACTTTAAGCCTCAGAAAATCAGGGATAAATTACCCACTGTGACTTTAATTATTGGTATTTAGATTGAACTCGGCTGACAATCAACTGAGCCAAAACATTAACCAGTAAAGTCAGTAAAAAAAGTACAATTCCGGCATACATTAAAGCTGAAACTTGTAAGCCCGAAGCTTCCGGGAACTGGTTTGCCATCAAAGAAGCAATCGTATTTCCCGGTGCAAATAGAGAAATATTGACTCGGTTGGAGTTCCCAATAATCATCGTTGCTGCCATCGTTTCTCCCATGGCTCGCCCCAGCCCTAGCATCACGCCCCCGACAATCCCAGAAAAAGCCGCTGGAATTAAAATCTGGAAAATCGTGATCCAACGAGTCGCCCCGAGTCCGATAGAAGCTTGTCGCAAATCTGGAGGTAAACTCGCCAGAGAATCCCGAGCAATCACGGTGATAATCGGCAAAGTCATAATCGCCAAAATCACACCCGCCGGAAACATCCCTGGCCCTGCTGGAGGGGTACTAAAGAAAGGAATCCAGCCCAAAGTGTTGTAGAAAAACATCTGAATAGGTCGTAGGAAAGGAATCAAGACAAAGATTCCCCATAAACCATAAACCACACTGGGAATTGCAGCCAGGAGTTCCACAAGAAAAGTTAAAATCCGGCGAACACTAGGAGGGATAAAATCCTCACTCAGAAAAATCGCAGTCCCTAAACCTAAAGGAACCGCAATCAATAGGGCAATCAAGGAACTCACGATGGTTCCATAAATCATCGGAAAAGCCCCATAATTTTCATTAGGAGGGTCCCAAGCACTGGTAAATAGAAACCCTAACCCAAACTTTTGCAAAGCAGGAAGGGCTTGTTGAGCAATGGGTAATGCAATTAAAAGCAAAATTACCGCAATCCCCCAGGCAAAAATGCGCGTTAGCCAAATAAAACCGGAGTCAAACTGCTTCTCGGCTTTCGTGCGAGATCGTCCAACATTTAGAATATTATCAACAGGTTCAACCATAATTCAGTGTTTAATTTTAGGGGTTCTGTGTTTGTTTTCCTGATAAATTGTACGAAAGAGATCAAGATTTTTAGGTTAGGGGGAGGTCGTCTAAACGATCAATTCACTCACTCAACCTCGCCTGACTTGATAGATAGATGCGGTACTTGACTTCAATCTCGACGTCTGGGGGATGGGGTGCAACTTCTGCAACTCTCTGTCTCTGATTTTGGGGAAGTTTGACTAGCCTATATCAATAAATCCCCTTAAATCCTCTCCTGATATTACCCAGAAAGATATCAGCATAATTTTTCTGAGACAATCTCAGGTTCTCCACACCCGCGAGATTATAGGCTAAAACAATACCCCCTGCTGTCATTGGCAACCCGAAAACACCTCCTCGAACCCGAGCAATTTGTTCATCCAATCCTTGAGTAAATCGCTCAATCCCCACGCCACTCCCGACAGACTGAGAATCAATTTGCAGATTTCGGGTTTTTCGAGAGAGTTCTTGAACCCAACGTTGATAGAACGATGCAGGAAAAGATGCACCCACTCCCCGACTCTATTGACTTGTTGTCAGATCGGGCTATCTCGGATATCGCTAGTAGGTAGAACCATCATTTAGAGGTTGATCAAGGGTTCGTTATTGACCGAATGAAAGTGAGGAAAATGGGTCTGCGAAGCTAAGGCTATTTGTTTTAAGTCTCTATGAGCTAGCTAAGTCTAGACTGACCTGATTCAAAACTACTCAATTCTTGGATTACTCTATTAATTTACATTAATTTGGTAATCAGGAGTCAGTTGATCGGCTTGTTGTGCAACTTTCTCTCTAACGTTTTGAGGGAGTTTGACATAACCCAATTGGGGAGCGATTTCTTGACCTGCGGTTAAACCGTACTCTACTATCGCTTCAACGGATTTGGCAACTTCTGGATCGTCATATTCTTTGTAAGCCAGCAACCAAGTATAGGTCACAATCGGATAGGATTCAGCCCCTGCGGGATCAGTAATAAAGGCTCGTAAATCACCCGGTAATTCTACGGCTTCGAGGGTCTTGGAAGCCGCCTCATTAGTGGGTTGGATATAATTTCCAGATTGGTTTTCCAAAGAAGCCATCGGTAAGCCAGCGCTTTCGGCAAAACCAAATTCCACATAACCAATTGCACCGGGAGTTTGGGTAAGTTGAGCGGCTACACCATCATTTTTAGCACCACCAATTCCTGTAGGCCACTGTACTGTTTTTCCTTCACCAACAGAATTTTTCCAATCTTCACTGATGGAGCTTAGGTGCTTGGTAAAGACTCCTGTGGTTCCACTCCCGTCTGAACGATAAACAACAGTGATCGGCTGATCGGGGAGTTGTAAGTCGGGGTTATTTTCAGCGATCGCCGGATCGCTCCAGTTGGTGATATTACCAAGCAGGATATTAACATAGTTGTCGCGAGACAGCTTCAGTTCTCCGTCTACACCGGGAAGATTATAAGCGAGAACGATACTTCCTGCGGTCATGGGCAGCATTAAAACGCCTCTGTCCACTTGGGCAATTTCTTCATCACTCATGGCGACATCACTAGCGCCAAACTGTACTAGCCCTTGGGTAAACCGCTCAACTCCCGCACCACTCCCAACAGACTGATAGTCAATTTGTAAGTTCTGGGTATCTTGAGAAAATTCTTGGAACCAACGCTGATACAAGGGAGCGGGGAAAGACGCTCCTGCACCGACGAGGTTGACTTGTTCGTTGAGAACCAGTTTTACTTCACCGCCCGAACCGCCTGTAGAACCTGTATCACCACCCATTGTGTCGGTTGCAGTATCAGTACCGCCTCCACAAGCCCCGAGACTCACAACGAGAGCCGCTGCCGAAATTTTGGTGATTACATTGGATAGATTAATTTGATTGAGACGAAAAATCATAAGGATTGGGATTCTTTTGTATGACTGCACGAATACCATAGAGGATAACGTCTCCCTACTCAATCAAGGTAAAGAAAAGGTTAAAGATTAATTAGAATGACTAATCGAGAAGGGCATCTTCAATAAGTAATCTGAACGTGAACTACTCCGCCCACAAGGGGACGGAGCTTCCCAACTCAACAGCAACCGCCTCTACAGATGGCCCTGCGCCCCCGTTTTGGTCTTACATTGCCTCCTTGGGCAGTAGCGCTGGTTCCCAACGCTAATATCCGTAAGCCTTCGTCTCGAATATTTACAGCCGCATTTATGTCTCTGTCGTGCTTAGTTTTGCAGTTGTAACACTCCCAACTCCGAATATCAAGCGGCAAGCTGTCAATTCGATTTAGGCATACATGACAAGTCTTGCTAGACGGGAAAAATCGACCAATTTCAAGGTAGGTTTTCCCGTCTTTTTCTGCTTTGTATTTTAACTGTCTGGTAAATTCAGACCAGCCACAATCGCTAATTGCTTTCGCTAGATTGTGGTTTTTTATCATGTTTTTAACTGCTAGATTCTCTACAATGATGACTTGGTTTTCGTTCACCAATTTGCGAGAGAGTTTGTGCTGGAAGTCTTTGCGAGTGTTGGCGATTCGCTCATGCACTCGCGCTACGATGCGTCTTGCTTTTTCTCGACGCTTTGAACCCTTCTGTTTTCGGGAAAGTTTGCGCTGTTTACGTTTTAGATTTTTCTCTCGTTTTGTGAACGGCTTGGGGTTGTCAAACTTTGAGCCGTCAGATGTAATTGCGATCGGGGGTTAATCCTACATCAATACCAATCACCTTGCCCTGACTGCTTATCTCAGGCTCAGGTAATCCATCGTCAAAGAGCAAAGAGGCGTAGTATTTGCCAGTTTTGTTCATGCTGACGGTAACGGTTTTCAATTTGCCATCAAAAACACGGTGAAGCTTTGCTTTGACTTCACCAATCTTAGGGAGCTTAATTACTCCATCTAGTAGCTTGACGTGCTGCGGATACTGGATTGATTGTTTGCCGTGCTTGCCTTTGAAGTTGGGATATTTCGTTCGACCTTCAAAGAAGTTGATAAAAGCCCGAGATAAATTCAGGGACACAGACTGAAGCACCTGAGAATAGCATTCAGCCAACCAAGGAAACTCCTTCTTGAGTCCTGGTAAGCGGTTGTTATATTCCTGTCTTGATAATCCTTTCCCAGTTACCTTGTAAATTTCGTTATTTAGGTTCAGAGCGTGGTTCCACCACCATCTAGCACAGCCAAACGCCTTTGATAAGGCTACTTGCTGTTCAGTGGTTGGATAGATTCTGACCTTGACAACGTTTCTCATAACTTGAATTTAGCACGGAAAAGATTGATGGTAAGTTCGGTGGATCGTTGTAAATCTGCGCGACATCGAACCGCTTGATTGACCTGCCTTTCATCCCCACCCACGAGGGGATGGGGAATTCCGGCAATTTCAGTTAAAAGCCATATTCTATGGTTTTTCAGGAGACATTTAGAAAAAATCAGAATCAAGACGTTGAATCACACATCTATTGACGAGTAATCACTGAGAAGATGGTACGATGATAAAATTTGAATGAAAATTGCAAACTAAAAAAGTGTAACGTGGTTCAAATCCCACTCTCAACCCATTCTCACGAGATCAAGGTCCCCGATCACGATCAGGTTCCAGTGCGGGGAACATTACCCGATTTTCAAATCTGGCTCAATGATTTAGCCGATCAAATCATTGCAGGTGATCCCATCAGTCGCTCAGAAGCACTCGCTCTGACTCAACAAGTCAAAACTCAAGACGAGATTATGCTCCTGTGTCAAGCGGCCGATCGCGTTCGTCAAGCCTGTTGTGGTAATATTGTAGACTTGTGTAGCATCATCAACGTCAAGTCCGGAAACTGTTCAGAAAACTGTAGCTTTTGTTCTCAGTCCTCTCATCATCCCGGCGAAAATTCTCCGGTTTATGGCTTAAAAACCCCTGAAGACATTTTAGCCCAAGCCAAAGCAGCCGAAGCCGCAGGTGCCAAACGGTTCTGTTTAGTTTCTCAAGGACGAGGCCCCAAATATAGTAGCCCGAAGTCCGGCGAATTTGAACAAATTTTAGCAACCGTCAAGCAGATTCTAAGTGAAACCCAAATTAAACCCTGCTGCGCCCTGGGAGAAGTCACACCCGAACAAGCGACAGCTTTAGCCGAAGCAGGCGTAACTCGCTACAACCACAACCTAGAAGCCTCAGAAAACTTCTATCCCCAGATCGTCAGTAGCCACAGTTGGCGCGATCGCATCGAAACCGTCAAAACCCTCAAAAATGCAGGAATTCAAGCCTGTACAGGGGGAATTCTCGGTATGGGAGAAACCTGGGAAGATCGAGTCGATCTCGCCCTAGCCTTGAGGGAACTCGAAGTCGAGTCTGTTCCTCTCAACCTATTAAACCCCAGAGAAGGAACCCCCCTCGGCGATCAACCTAAACTCGATCCCTACGAAGCCTTAAAAGCGATCGCCATTTTTCGTCTGATTCTCCCCAAACAAATTCTGCGCTACGCAGGAGGACGAGAAGCCGTCATGGGAGAACTACAAAGCCTGGGATTAAAATCCGGGCTAAATGCCATGTTAATCGGACATTATTTAACCACGCTCGGTCAGTCTCCTGAACAAGATCAAGCCATGCTAGAGTCTTTAGGATTGGAGGGAGGAGAAGCCCCAGTTCACTCTCAAAGCTGATCACTGTTAACTGTTCACTGTTAACTGTAATGACTCCTCCCTTAGAATTGCTATGGGCAATTATTGGTGTTCTTTTAACGATTGGTGGCACATTTTTAGAAGCCTTTGCCGCCGATCCGTCTTGGCTATGGGAACAACAAGAAATCTCCGTCTATTCTTTGGGAGTGACCTATCAAATTGGGGCGGTTTTATTAGTAGGTTGTATGGGGGGGAAAAATGCAGCCGCCATCTCACAAATTGCCTATGTAGTATTGGGTTTAACCGTATTACCTGTTTTTTCGGAAGGCGGAGGAATTGGTTACTTACAAGAACCAACTTTTGGTTATTTACTCGGTTTTATTCCTGGGGGTTGGATCTGTGGAACGCTAGCATTTAAAGCCGCCCCAAAACTAGAACTTTTAGCCTTTAGCTGCTTTTGTGGTTTACTGATGATTCATGGAGTAGGATTAACCTATTTAATCTTAAACTATTTATTTGAGGGAGTTGCCACTCAAAATCTACTGTTAACAGAAGCCATTCAAAAATATTCCCTGTATCCGCTTCCCGGTCAACTCGGTGTCACCTGTGCAATTAGCGTGTTATCCTATGTGTTGCGTGGGTTAATGTTTTATTGAATCAAAAATTGGGTCAAAATATAGACTAAATTTTTGCTTTGTGTTCCGGGTTCCCCTTTTATGAAATTTCAAAAAAATCCGATTTTTTGGATCGCTGCAATTCTCAGTTTAATTGTCGATCATGCCACTAAGTTTTGGGTGCTTCAAACCTTAGAATTGACCAGCCCTCCACAAACCATTCCACTCTGGCCAGACGTTTTTCACTTCACCTACGTCATCAATACTGGAGCAGCATTTAGCTTATTTAGTAATGGCGGAGTCTCGTGGTTGCGGTGGTTATCGCTAGGAGTTAGTCTAGGTTTAATGGCGCTGGCTTGGTGGGGGCCGCAATTTATTCGATGGGAACAAACCGGATATGGTTTAATCTTAGGAGGAGCATTAGGGAATGGAATTGATCGATTTATCTCCGGTCATGTCGTTGACTTTTTAGATTTTCGTCTGATTCAATTTCCCATCTTTAATTTAGCCGATGTCTCGATTAATATCGGGATTATTTGTTTACTGATCGCCATGTTTATTCACGAACACCCAAGGCATCCCCCCAGTGACCCCTCCTCTGGGAACATTTAAGGGTGGAGAGAAGCAGAACTCCACAACTTATCGCACTTGTGAGTAAAATGAGTGAAACGCCTTGTCCTGCTTGCCGATCGCTCAGTATGACATCAACGAAGCCTCCACAGAAGCCGAAAACCCTTCTGGGTGCAATCACTCAAGTTGTTCAGACCCTTCATGCGAAGGTCAACTTTTCTCGGCTGATTCTCAAACCCAATGCCAAAGTCCCTGAACTTTGGGTACAAAACGCAGATGCTGATACCGCCGATGTATATCCTTTACTTGGCGATCGCTATATCTTAGGACGTTCATCTCGTTCTTGTGATATCGTGGTGCGAAATCCGGTTGTCAGTCAAGTCCATCTGTGTTTGGTTAGTTATGGACGATCGAGATCCCGAAAATTTTTCATTCAAGATGAAGATTCCACCAACGGCATCTATCTAAAGCAGCGTCGTATTGGTCAACTTCCCCTACGTCACGGAGATACAATCACCTTAGGGCCACCTGAACTCGCCAATGGAGTCAGACTCCAGTATGTTGATCCGCCCCCTTGGTACAGTCGTTTGTTGTGGTATGGCTTTATCAGTCTGTGTGGGATGACGGCTTCGGCGACTTTGTTGGTGTTGGTGGAGTGGCAAAAATTCACGGTGCGTCCCCTTCCTAAAAGCATTACTGGGCCTGTAATTGTGTTTTCTGAGGATAACCGTCCTTTGCGTCAACCGAGTAATAACGCCCATTTAGAAGTTCAACAACTTTCAGATGTTTCTAAATATCTCCCCAAAGCGGTGATTGCTTCTGAGGATAGTCGTTTTTATTGGCATTTAGGCGTTGATCCGATTGGGATTACTCGGGCTTTTTTGACGAACGTGGAAGGGGGAACGATTCGGGAAGGGGGAAGTACGATTTCCCAGCAATTAGCCAGAACTTTGTTTCGCGATTATGTCGGAACAGAAGATTCGGCGACTCGGAAGCTACGAGAAGCAATTGTAGCGTTAAAGTTAGAAACAATTTACAGCAAAGAAAAGCTCTTATTGACTTATCTTAATCAGGTTTATTTAGGCTTAGATTTGTACGGTTTTGAAGATGCTGCTCAGTTTTATTTTGACAAATCCGCAAAAGAGTTAACGCTCTCGGAAGCCGCAACCCTGGCTGGAATTTTACCCGCTCCCAACACCTTTAACCCGATTCAAAATTATCAGCTAGCAGTACAATATCGCGATCGCGTCATTAGCCGGATGTTAGAATTGGGAATGGTCAGCGAAGAAGAAGCCGATCGATCCAGGCGATCGCGGATTGAGATTAACCCCAAAGCGAAAGAACTTTTACAAAGCACGATTGCGCCCTATTTCTATGATTATGTCTTCACGGAAATTGAGCAACTTTTAGGCGAACAACTAGCCCGAGAAGGAAACTTTATTGTTGAAACAGCTTTAAACTCCAACTTACAAAAACAGGCGGAAAATTCCCTTCGTAATACTTTAAATTCTACAGGTGCGACGGCTGACTTTTCTCAAGGTGCGCTTGTCACTTTAGACTCGATAACCGGGGAAGTGGTTTCGATGGTGGGCGGACCAGACTATCAACAAAGTCAGTTTAACCGGGGGACTCAAGCCCTACGTCAACCGGGATCGACCTTTAAGATTTTTGCCTATGCTGCTGCTTTAGATCAAGGTATTCCCCCTGGAAGTAGCTATTCCTGCGCCCCTCTAACTTGGAGAGGTCAAAGCTTTCGAGGGTGTGATCGATCTCAAGGGAGTGTTGATATGTATCGAGGGATGGCATTATCGGAAAATGTTACCGCTTTGCGAGTTGCTCAAGAAGTGGGTTTAGATTCAGTGATTCGTATGGCGGAACGTTTGGGGGTTCGTTCTCAACTCAAAGCGGTGCCGGGGTTAGTAATTGGTCAAAGTGAAGTGACGTTGTTGGAAATGACTGGGGCGTTTGCGACAATTGCGAATGGGGGATCATTTAATCGTCCCCATACCGTTAAACGCATTTTAGATAGTAGCGATTGCACTGATTTTAATGATATTACCACCTGTCGAGTGATTTATTCTTATGATCGCGAAAATCCGGTTCGCCCTCAAGTTTTACCGCCCTTAGTTGCGAGTACCATGACTCAATTATTGCAGGGTGTTGTTAGAAATGGAACCGGACAAAATGCCTCTCTCGGAGTCGGAGAAGCGGGGAAAACAGGAACGACTGATGATAATGTGGATTTATGGTTTATTGGGTTTGTACCGGAATATAAGTTAACAACAGGGGTGTGGTTGGGAAATGATGATAACTCTCCCACGAATGGGAGTAGTGCAAATGCGGCTCAGTTGTGGAAAGATTATATGGGTCAGGTGTTAGGTATTCAGTAAAAGTTCGACTTCCTGGAGAAACATAACCTCTTAAATATTGCTCTTTTTCTAGATAAGTTATAGCGCTTCGCACTAGGCAAGAGGCAATAGGCAATAGGCAATAGGCAATAGGCAAGAAAATGCCGATCTAGTCAGGCTTTTGGCTATTCTTCGTTCGGGGCATTTGTAAATATACCAGTGCGACCTGCTATAAGTGGAGTTCCATGCGATCGCACAAATCCGATTTTACCGTCCCTAAATTCTCCATTTGCTGGGGGGTTAATTTTGCAACCTGATAATTATCGGGAACGGCAAATCTCTTCTCGAAAATTGATTTTAAAAATTCTACGTCCATCTCCTTTTCTGTTTTAAACTATGGGAATATCTGTTTCCTTTATTGCTAAAATTGCCACATATTCTAGCGGTTGACCGTTAAAAAAACGACGATGGAGATAGGATTTTGTCCGATGTATTTTTAAGTAATCTTTTTCCACTGCTTGACGGTAAAAATTGACAAACTCCGGGCAATTTTCTTCGCACTCATAACTGGTTTTTGCTACGTTAAATAACACCCAACCTCCATCTTTAATTAAGTTCATTCCGGTCGCAAAAGCTTTTACCGGAATATGACCTTCACTCAAAGCAGAACAACAGACAAAACCATTTAATTTTTGCTGTTTGAGAATATCGTGAGTTGCTGTCGATAATTGAGTCAGGTCTTCCACAAAGTAATTTTCATAAACTCCTGGACAATCTCTTCGAGTCGCTTCAGCAGCTTCGGGAACGATATCAATACCAATAATAGATGTTACTCCCCGTTTGGCAATTGCTTGACCAAATAATCCACTTCCTGCTCCTAACTCTAATAGTTTTAACTCCTCCACCGACTCACCGCTATTTTTTAATTTCTCGGTTAATAGAGAAGCCATAACTTCAGGCGATAGATAATGGAGTTTTTCTAAAGCAAGATAATTATAAAGTCCAGGAATGCGATAAACTTCAGCATAATCGTGGAGTTTTAACCGACGCTCTTTGTCGTTTTCTGTAATGAAAAAATATTCTTCATTAATTGGTAAATTTTCGATATTATCAGGTAAGCGAATTTGAAAGTTTGTTGACATTTTGTTAAAATTTATTAATAATTTTGTCTAGCAATAATGACTCTTTTATCCTGTCGGAATTGCCAAAGCTTTCCCATTATCGCTCGCTCCAATTTGCAACAGAAAAGGAACGGCAATTTTCACCCAATCTTGAGGTTGGATATACTTAGCAGCTTTTTCGTCTCCATAAATTGTTTCTAGGGTATCTGTATGGATGGTTCCCGGCCACAAAGAAACTGCGGTCATGCCTAGAGGTAACTCTTGTGATAGTGCTTTGGTCAATCCTTCAATTGCCCATTTACTAGCACAATAAGGTGCCGCATTAGCAGTGGTGTAACGTCCCCAACCCGCACTAAAATTAACAATTACTCCTTGACTTTTAGGGAGCATTTGTGGTAAAAAATGCCGGAGAACATTAGCCACTCCTTTGATATTGATATCAATAACGCGATCAAAAATTTGCCCTTCTATTTCCCACAAGGGTGCAAGTTCGTGTACGATGCCAGCATTATTAATAATTAAGTCTGGAGCATCATATTTTGAGCTTATTGCTTGACTCCAATTTTTGACTTGCATTTCGTCGGCAATATTAACTGATGTAAAATGATGGGGTTCGCCAAATTTTTGTGTTAGGTCAGCGATCGCCTCTTTATTCAAAGAGCAACCGATAACAGTATGACCCAATTGAATAAAAGCCTCGGTCATGGCGCGACCGAGACCCCGACTGACACCTGTAATCAGAATTAATTTAGACATTATTATAATTAAGGAGCAATACAGAAATCACTCTGCCAATAACTCATGGGTTTCATCCAAAAATGTTTGGCATAACCAACGCTTACTGCTTCACTACTTTCTCGATACATAAGAGATGGAGAATTATTAACCACATAAAAAGTATGCCCTTGCTCGTCGGTGTAGATGGGGCGATCGATTGAGGTATATTTTGTCCCTTCAATGGCTCTTCCTGCATCTGCTGCTACATCAATAACCCATGCTTCCGGTTTCATCGAATCTAGCATTTCTTGGGTAACAATTGCTTTTTCTCCTTCATCAATTTCTACTCCATTAATAAAAATATCATAACTACTAAATTCTCGCTGCATTAGAGCTAGATTGCTTCTCCTGCGTAACAATGGGTCGATACCTTTTTGAGCTAAATATTTCATTGCCCCATAAGCAACATTACCAGAGCCAAAAACAGCAACCACCTTATCTTTTAGAATACCACCCCGCAGCGTAATAGCTTGCATCGTAGAAGCATACCCCGCTAAGATACTATTTTTGCGAGTTATGTCTCTCGGAATATTGATAACTTCTGATTTTCCTTGATGGTGACGAATAGAAATACGATTCGTTACATCAAATACTGTCATATTTTTCGCTTTGGCGCAGTTTTCCATAAAATGTTTCCCAGAACCAAGGGGATGAACCCAACCCACGAGAGTTTGGTTTTCTTTAAAGTATTGGTAATCTTCAGGTTGAGGCACTTTAAGGCAGTAAATGACATCTGCCCACTCAAATAAACTTTCTCTAGAATAACCAGCACCATTCCCATAAGCTGCATCGGGAATATCTAAAGTTTCCCCATAACCTTGTTCAAATCTACGTTCATCTTCTAGACTGCAGTAGGATAAATGTTGCGGTAATAAACCGACTCTTTTTTCATTAGGGAAACTAGGTTTAATGTAGGCAATTTTCATTTCATATCCTCCCATGATTAAATTTATTGTTATTGAAAATTTCTTCTTCCTACAAAGAAGTTCCAATCAACATACCCTGAGTTGAGCTTTCTCTTACCTAGTGCTGGATCGAAAGCTGTTCTCCCGTGTAAAATTCTGAAATTTTGGAAGAGCAGACAGTTATGTGATCTCAACTGAAACTGATGTTTATAATCGTTTTTTTTCAGATAGTGGAAAAAAGTATGATATGCTTGATAGAAATCTTCTAATTGCTCAAAAGGTAAATGAGGTCTACAGTTTCTTTTACTAAAACGGACTGTAGTCAAGTTCCCATATCTGTCGCATTCCAAGATTGTTGCGATATTACAAAACCGATATTGATGTGTTTTGTCTACTAACCAAAATTGTACGGGAGTTTCCAACAAAGTTTGATAATATTGTGGATAATCTTGACTAAAGTCTTGAGCTACCTGAAAACCATCTACTAAGGTAGATTCACCCCCTGAATTTTGATTTTCTACACAATAAAGAAACTCGACTAAGCGGTGTCCTCCCCAATAACTTAAATCGTGATGAGGAGGTAAGGGACATCCATCGCGGGAAGGTAAAGATTCTGTAGTTTTATCTCTAGTTTCCAGAGGCATTATTGTCCCGTAATCGGCATTAAAAATTGGACCGATAGATGACAGAAAAGATTCTAATTTTTCTGGAGGGATATTCTCTAAAATCACAAATCCCAAACTAAATAATTGCTCCATCCAACCATCGTTATTAATAGTCTCGGCGTTATATGTTTGGGGGGGTTTTAATTCTAGTTTTGCTCTCTCCCAGAAAATGTAGTTGTCTGACTCTAATTCCGGTTGAGGATCGTAACTATTTTTCAGCAACCACTCCACAGAAAATACGCTACGGTGAGCGGGCGTTTCATCCCAGTCAATGGTTAAAGTTTCCTCATTTAATTCTACTGATAAAGGTTGGGGGTATTCTGGGCGATCGCTAATATTTGGATCGTATAGTTGTTGGTAAGGAGCTGCATACCGACAACTCGGACAATTTTCTCGTAACCAAATATAGTGAAAACGTTTATTTTTGATTGTAATAAAAGATTTGGTTTTAGTTGTAGTCATTTTAATTTTCCTCGACTAAGGTTCACTGAATTAATTCCAAGGAGAAAATTCTGGCTGTTTCAAAAGTTTTCGTCTAATATTATTTGCTTGTTCGTGTATTTCTGCATAACTATTTCCTACTAAATTTACTGTTGCTAATGTCAAACCACTAGCACTAATTTCAGTTATTTCCTGTTCGGGACTTGCCCTAAATTCCAGATTAGAAAATTGATTAGCTAGTTCAAAATCAAATAAATTTTTAGCAATATCTTTGGCAAAAGTAGTAAGATAAAATATCCCGCCAACCAATCCATTGAGAGTAGGATTTTTAGGTTTTTCCCCCATGCAAATTGAAATTATAGCAGTATAAGGATCGCCATGATTTAAGCATTGACGATATAGAGATGTAGATATAGGTATCATCCTTCCATTAATTTCCATAACTTTAATCTCTCCTTTATTACTAACAAAAAATTCCACATCAACAAATTGATTGTCAAATCCATACTCTATTAATATTTCGATTATTCTTTTATACCCTTGATTGAGCTTTTTTTGAATAGATAAAGGTAAAGTTGAAGGAAATGTATAATCAGCAAAACATTCTGGCTTAGTAGAATAGTAATGACCATCAGAAATTCCCCAGATTAATATTTCTCCATTACTAACACAACCATCTACACAACATTTATGAGGAAAGTTGATATATTCTTCTATTAAAATTGAATTACTATTAATCAGTGGATATTTATCTGAGTCTAAATAAGCTGATAAAAAGGGTGATAAATAATTGAGATTATCTATCACAAATTCTTGGTAAAATTCAATTCCATTGTTAGCTTCTTGAGTATTATTAACTTTCAAAATTGATGAAGAGCAAGCACCCGTACAAGGTTTCATTATCCAAGGAAAAGGAATATCTATTTCCTGAATATATTCAGATAAATTCTTTCCCGTTTCTAACAAACAAATTGCATATTCGCTGGAGGGAAAATTAATCTGTTGATGGGTGTAATATTTATGCAAACATAAAAAAGAAGATTCGACGCTCGGACCTCGCAAATGTTCGAACTCTTGACTCAGTTGTGCTTGCAATAAACTGGGAATATCGCGAGTTGCTAATACTACTTGAATATTGTGCTGCTTAATATATTGACGACACTCTTCCAAGTATTTTTTCATATCAAAACTTTGACTAAAACCACTTAATTCTAAGGGTGCATCCAGAAAATGAAATTCATACTTTTCTGCTTCAGGTATAGTCTTGCAGTTGAAGTAATCTATTTGTCTGGGACAGATTACTAAAATTGGGATAGGTTCCATAACATTTTCATCAGTTTTCTACTCTTCAAGATAAGGGCTATGATGGCGAGGTCGAGCAAGTATTTTGCGGACCATTGGTTCGAAGAACTCTAAAGGGAGCGTATCATAATTCGGGTCAAAACTATTTTGGTCGTAGTTATGACAACAATCGACAGTCGCTTGATAATACGGATGTTCGCGATATTTTTCCCTAGCATAGCGGTCTAAACCTAGATAATGTCCACAGTAATACTTCATAAATAGATCGTGATGTTCGACTATCCAACAAATCTTTTCAGAGACATAAGGTTGAAGAATTGCAGCAGCTAATACACCATGATTATAAGGTGCTAAAGTTCCGCCGATATCGTGAACTAATGCTGCTACAATAGTTTCTTCATTTTCTTGATTCCGATATGCTCTAGTAGCTGTTTGCAAAGAATGTTCGTAACGGGAAATTTGATAACCTTCATAAGCTGTTTTCAATTCTATGAGGCCATCTAAAATCCGTTTTGGCAAGTTAGAGGTATATTCTTCAAAACTTTCACATAATAAATCGTAATCTTGTTGATCGCCATTTTCCATGGCTGTAAACTTAACTTGTTTCATCTTAAATAGAAGTAATTAATTCTTTTTCTAGATTTGTCGCAAAAGGTAATTTTTGATTCAAGAAAAAATCTTCTATTTTTCCAGGTTCGCGAATGAGTTCCATTTCTCCGTCACTATAAGCTACTTCTGCTGGATAATTGTGCAAGGCAAAATTGGTCAAACTATGATTAAACCCATAAGCTCCACAATTATAGATGACCAGGCGATCGCCTATTTCTATATCTTCTGGAACCATCACATCCTCCACCATAATATCTAAGGGGGTTGGTAGTTTTCCTCCCAGAGTTGCTTTCTGAGTATAGTTACCATTTTTTCCCAGCACTTCCATATATTTGCTTGCTGGTTTCATCGACAGTCTTAATAGTTGGTGGACGCCCCCATCCAAAATAATAAATTTTTGCCCTAGAGATTCTTTGATGTCAACCACCTCTGTGATATAACATCCTGCTTCTCCGACCAGATAACGCCCAATCTCTACAATACAATGATAAGAATAAGGATTATTCTCAAAAATCCTTTGTAACTCTTTACCAAAGGATTCCATATCAAATTCAGGATCGACAGTATTATAAGGTATACCAATTCCACCACCAAAATCTAACAGGGAAATATGATAACCTTGGTCATTAATTTTGTTGGCTATACTGATGGTATTTGTCCAAGAAGCTAATAGTTGTTGGTAGTCTAGGACATTACTTTCAGTAAAGATATGAATACCTTTTAAGTTGAGATTCTCCAAAGAGTTGATCGCTGCAATTTCTTCTATAGCTTTATTTTCATCTACACCAAATTTGCTAGAGCTACTGGCGATGGTTTGAATTGTTAGACTAGGCTGGACACTATTAGTATCATTGGCCCCACAACTACTTGCTTTTTCCCTAATTTCGCAACTTTGATTTGTTCTGTATAAGGGGTTAATCCGAATTAAAACATCTTGCTTTTTACCATACTTTTGAGCCAAATTATTCAAACGACGAGCTTCGTTTATTGATTCTAGTACGATTATGCCAATTCCTGCTTCTATTGCTGCTGCTAGTTCTGAGTTAGTTTTTCCTGGCCCTGTAAATACAATTTGTGGGGCTGAAAATCCTGTTTTGAGTGCTGCCTTCAATTCTCCCGTCGAACTGATATCTGCTCCACATCCTAATTGAGCTAATCTATGGCAGATGGTTAAATTGCTATTGGCCTTGAGAGTATAGAGAATGTTGAAATTTGGGGGCAGGTAATCTCGTAGTTTGGAATATTGACGGCTAATTTTATTGAGATTATACAAGTACAGCGGAGTGCCGTATTCTTCTGACGCGGCTTGTATTTCCTGCTGAGATATGAGAATTCGTGCCACTGCATCCCTCTATTTAAATCAGAATTATTCACTAATTATGCTGGAATTTGCCTATATTCAATCTTAACATCCTCCCATCGGCAGAGGCAAGGGATTCCTAAATCTCACGATTTAAGTTTCTGCTTCATCCACATCTGCGTACACAACGCGCTTCGCATTAGTTATATCCCGTCTTACGTCATGTCCACAGACTTTCGACCCATTACAGAGTCCCGATTCCGCCAGCCCTGCGGTACGGTGTCTCAAAGACTTGTACTTGTTGCGAGCGAGTTTTTACCCAGTCAAGCCTTCCTGCCTGGAACCCCCTAACTCTAGTTTTCAAGGTGCTGATACCTACTCTGCTTGGTTTTTGCGTTTCGGCTTTTTCATTGTATTACCACATGGGGACGGCGTTTCCTCTCGTCGTTGAAAACGATCTGCTCCACGCCGAAAATTGATAAACCCGCCCCACCCCATAACAAAATTAATCAATCGGATATCATATCACCTGTTACCTTTCACCTGAAACCTGTTCACTGGTCACTGTAAACTGTTTTAGGCTTGTTTCTCGATAATACCGCACCCTAAACGACCACCGCCTGCACCGCCTTGAACGCCAGTTGTGCCTTGATCTTCATCGATGTGTACGATAAAAGCACTGCCATCTTCATCAAATAAACTTAACGGCCCTGATGAAAGGGTGACGCGACTGGTACGATGGGTAAAAACAGCATTTCCTTGGGCATCTGCGACTAAATTGGGTAAGTCTCCCATGTGAAATGGATGATTGGCATCGGGGTTTGTTTCTCCATAAGGGCCGGGATCAAAATGTCCACCTGCCGCCCCAAAATCGGGTTCACATTTTGCAGTTTGATGAATATGAAATCCATGTTTAGTATTCGGAGGTAGGCCACTAACTTCGGCTTTGACTTCTACCGTGGGTAAGATTTCTGAGGTGTCTAAAGGTTGATTTTCAGTTAAAGTGATGGTTCCTGATAGGTTAGAATCTGATGCGCCTTTGATCTCTGCAACGGCTACAATTTGCTCGGTATTATCGGCTTCTGCGGTTGATTGAGAATCACCAATTTGATCACAACTGACCGTCGCCACCATCAACAACAATCCAAATAAAAGGGATAAAATTTTTCTGGGTATATTCATCTAAAATTTCCAATCAACATCATTAATAACAATTTCTGTACTATTATACCTCGATTGTAGAAGAATTAAGAGTCAAAATTTAGAATGATTTTCATTATATTACTTATTGAACGCTGCCACGACTAAACACTCGACCAATCACTTCTTCAATCGGAGGATCACTAATGGTTAAGTCTAACACTTCCATTTGCGCTAAAATTTCAGCAATCGTGTTGGTTAGGGTTTCTCGCTGCACTAACAACCGCACAGATTGTCCTTGAATAGATTCGATTTCTCCATATTTTGCGAAGATATTCTGGAAGGCTTGGGGATGTTCTTGGGGAGAATTTGCTAACTCAATTTTAACTTCTCGATAGGGGGAAAATCGTTCAAGTAATCCCTCTAAATTACCATCATAAATCAACTCGCCTTGATGAATTAAAATTACCCGTTTACACAAAGCGGTAATATCTGCCATATAATGACTGGTGAGCAGAATTGTTGCATGATAACGTTGATTATATTCGGCTAAAAATTGGCGGACAGCAACTTGAGCATTAACATCTAAACCGAGTGTGGGTTCATCTAAAAATAACACTTGCGGACGATGTAACAAAGCTGCTAATAATTCCGCTTTCATTCGTTCACCCAAAGACAGCTTTCTGACGGGTTGTTTTAACTGTTCTTTGAGGAAAAGCATCTCGCTTAACTCTCCCAAACGAGAGCGAAATTCTGAGTCAGAAATCCCATAAACGGCTGCATTAATTCGCAGAGAGTCTAAGGCGGGTAAATCCCAAATTAACTGTTGCTTCTGCCCCATAATTAGGGTAATCTGATGTAAGAAGGAAGATTGGCGCTCAAAAGGGGTATAACCTGCGACTTTGACCACACCGCTAGACGGATGAATTAGTCCAGTCAGCATTTTTAAAGTTGTGGTTTTTCCCGCCCCATTTGCACCCAAAAACCCGACAACTTCTCCGGCTTCTAAGCTAAAAGAAACTTCACGCACCGCTTGAACTTGGCGATAGGTTCGATTAAAAAAGTGACGCAGGGTTCCTTTCAACCCCGGTTCTTTTACGGCGACGGGATAGACTTTACTCAACTGTTGGGCGACAATAATTGACATAAGCGGTTAGGGTAAGTAGATGCAGAAAATAGAGTTTTTAGTCTGAATTGAGAGGGAACACAAACAGACAAAGACACAAAGATTTATTTGGGGGTTTTCTCTGTGTCTTTGAGGTATTTTGAGTCTCCGTTAATTGCGGTTTAGCTGTGAATTAACATTTCAGATAAGCTGCCCAAACATAACCTTCCATAATAGAAGTGCGAATAAACGCCCATTTGTTATTATCGGAGGTTTTCAGCCATTCGACTTTCACGCCATCGGGTAAACTGCCAATAATTTTCCATTAGGAGTTGAACGCACATTGAGGGGGGTATCTGTCGGGTCAGCAACGGAACAACTGCGAATATTTGCAAGTTGATATTCAGCTTGAGGTAGATGTATCGAGTTGAGTCCAGTTTCAGAGGTATGGTTAACCGGAGTTAGGCTAGCAATGGCAGAAAATTGGGGAACCCAAGTTAAGCAAATTCCGGTCAAAATCAATAGGGATTTTCCCAAAAATTTAGTGAGTTTCATCGGGTAAACGTCCTCGTGTTATGTGAACACGGTAAATGCACCCATACACAAATTCTGAATTGACTGATTATACACTGATTGAGTTAAGTTGAGCTAGGGTGATTTTCAACTAATTTGATAAACTGTTTAAGGGTTTCTAGATAACTTTGTCCGGCGACATCTAACAAGTCGTTATGATCCGCGCCGTCTACCCAGAAAGACATTTTCGGTTCATTGGCTTTGGCGTAGAGTTTTTGACCATGCCAAAAGGGAATAACTTGATCCTGATTTCCGTGTAGGATTAAGATTGGACTGCGAACATTCGGGATTTTAGCCAGATTGGGAAACTTATCAAAGGGAAATAGGGGAATGGGGGTAACAGTGCGAAAAATACTCACAAACGAACTTTCAATGATTAACCCCCCAACGGGTTGACGAGACGCTAAATCAACAGACGGCCCTCCCCCAACGGAACGACCATAGACGATAATTTCATGGGGCGGTATATTTAAGTCTTGGGTGAGGTAGTTGTAGGCCGCATTAATGGCGTGATAGGTGCCTTTTACCGTCGGTTTTCCACTGCTAGTCCCATAACCTGGATAGTCATAAACCAAGACTGAAAAGCCTATTTCCTGTAGCTGTTTTAAGTGGAAGTGAGTCTGTCCGATGTCTTCGGCATTGCCATGGCTGTAAAGGATAGTATACTGACTTTCGGGGTTGGGCAGGTAGAGGGCGGTAATATTGTCGCCATTTGCGGCTTTGAGTTGGATCAACTCGTTAGTCTGGGTGTAACTCGACGGTGGTGGGAGAAAAATTAGGCGATCAGTCCCAAAATAGGCCCAGATTCCAACGCAAGCATAAATGATCATTGTCGAGATCAGCAAGCGATGGAGTGAAAATTCTCCTATAATGAGGCGTTTGAGAGTTACTTTGTTCATAATTCTAGCCGATTATGCTGGGATTATTCTGTAGCTAAGTTAGCAGTGTTAGGCTGAATTTTTGCAATTTGTGAGGAATGATTATGACGATAGAATATCCTGAAGATCTAAAATACACTGACACCCATGAATATGTCCGACTTGATGGTGAAATTGCCACGGTTGGAGTGAGTGCTTTCGCCGTTGAACAACTTGGGGATATTGTGTTTTTAGAATTGCCCGATGTCAACGATGCGATTGAGAAAGGCGAATCTTTTGGGACTGTTGAGTCTGTCAAAGCGGTAGAAGATATGAAAGCTCCCATCAGTGGAACAGTAGTCGAACGGAACGATGCTGTGGTAGAATCACCCGAACAGCTTGCAGACGATCCTTATGGCGAGGGATGGTTAATTAAAGTTCGCATTGATGAGGTCAATGATTTAGATGATTGTCTGACAGCAGAGGAATATCGACAGCTTGTTGAAGGCGAGTAAAATTTAAGTCATTGGAACTAGGAACAAAAAATCTAGGATTCACAACTCTTAACTGATGAGGGATAACGGTTTTTCAACAACAGCGACCCCAGGAGTTGTTTTTGAGTACAGATTTGTAAAGTAAGTGCATCAACTATATCACAAGCCACGGTTCCTAGTTCCTTTGTGAAAAAATTTGTTACAAATAAATAAGGAAGCTGTATCTCTCATCGCCATGATTTCATAACCTGTCGTCAGGTTGAGGAACAGAGGGGAAAGTTTACTCTTTCTGTTGATGAAAAGTTATTTTATTGTCCATCTGGCTGTTCTGTAGTTCTCAATCCCATACTATTCACATTTTGGAGTTTTAATTAAAGTTTCATGTTAGATTTTCATTCAACGTCCAATCCAGAAGAAGCCAACACTCCATCTACCGTCACAAAAACTCATCAATTTTATTCCAGTTCTCCAACTGCTGAGGATGAACCCCAATTGACTACTATAACAGATTCTTTTTTAAAGCGACATATTGGCCCGAACTTTGCCGCGATCCAACAAATGTTAGAAACTTTGGGATTTTCTAATCTCAATGAACTCATAGATCGCACCATCCCGGCATCAATTCGCCTCAACCGTTCCCTGAAATTACCTGTCGCTAAAAGTGAATATGCAGCCCTCGCCCAATTAAAAGAAATTGCCTCAAAAAACCAAATCTTTCGCTCGTTTATCGGGATGGGCTATTCTAACTGTATCACGCCTCCAGTTATTCAACGTAATCTTTTAGAAAATCCCGGTTGGTACACAGCTTATACACCCTATCAAGCCGAAATTGCCCAGGGTCGTTTGGAAGCGTTGTTAAACTTTCAAACGATGATTATTGATCTGACGGGGATGGAAATTGCCAATGCTTCTTTACTCGATGAAGCGACGGCTGCGGCTGAAGCAATGAGTATGAGTTATGGCGTTTCTAAGGCGAAAAAAGCAGATGCGTTTTTTGTCTCTGAAGATTGTCATCCCCAAACGATAGATGTGGTTAAAACGCGGGCTTTACCGCTAGGAATTGAAATCATTGTGGGTGATTTTAAAACCTTTAAGTTTGAAACTCCTATTTTTGGGGCGTTGCTACAATATCCCGCAACTGATGGGGCAATTTACGACTATCGAGAATTTATCGAAACCGCCCACAAACACAAAGCATTAGTTACCGTAGCGGCTGATATTTTAAGCTTAACGTTGTTAACGCCTCCTGGTGAATTTGGGGCGGATATTGTGGTTGGAAATACTCAACGGCTTGGAGTTCCTCTTGGTTATGGAGGCCCTCACGCCGCTTATTTTGCCACCAAAGAAACCTACAAACGACAAGTTCCAGGACGTTTAGTTGGGGTGTCAAAAGATGCAAATGGAAACCCGGCTTTGCGTTTAGCTTTACAAACTCGTGAACAACATATTCGTCGGGATAAAGCCACCAGTAATATTTGTACCGCCCAAGTTCTTTTAGCAGTTATTGCGGGGATGTATGCGGTTTATCACGGGCCAAAAGGGTTAAAACAAATCGCTGAAAAGATTCATCAGTTAACGGCAATGTTAGCCGAAGGATTACAACGCTTAGGTTATGAAATTAGCAATGAATCCTATTTTGATACCCTACGAGTGAATTTAGGGTCCCAACCATTACAAGAGATTCTAGATGCAGCCAAAGTTCATCATATTAATCTACGAACTCTGAATCAAAATACTGTCGGTATCAGTTTAGATGAAACCACCACACTGAAAGATTTAATTGATTTGTGGCAAATTTTCTCAGATACCGATGAATTGCCTTTCCGACTGGATGAACTCTCCGGAAATTCTACACTGCTAGATGCTTTCAAACGAACTAGCGAATATCTCACCCATCCGGCTTTTAATCAGTATCATTCTGAAACCGAATTATTACGGTATTTGCATCGGTTGGAAAACAAAGATTTATCGTTAACCACTTCGATGATTCCTTTGGGTTCCTGTACGATGAAGTTAAATGCGGCAGCAGAAATGTTACCTGTAACTTGGCCGGAATTTGGTAAAATTCATCCCTTTGCCCCCAAATCTCAAACCACAGGTTATCAAATTTTATTCCAACAACTTGAATCTTGGTTAGCAGAAATTACCGGATTTGATGGAATTTCTCTCCAACCGAATGCAGGTTCTCAAGGGGAATATACAGGTTTATTAGTGATTCGTCGCTACCATCAACAACGCAGCGAAACTAACCGTAATATTTGCTTAATTCCTGAATCTGCCCACGGAACAAACCCGGCAAGTGCGGTTATGTGTGGCTTAAAAGTTGTTGCTGTAAAATGTGATGCGGATGGAAATATTGACATTGATGACCTCAAAACCAAAGCCGAAAAACACGGTCAAAATTTGGCGGCGTTGATGGTAACATATCCTTCCACTCACGGGGTTTTTGAAGAAGGAATTCAGGAAATTTGTGATATTATTCATCACAATGGCGGTCAAGTTTATATGGATGGGGCGAATATGAACGCCCAGGTTGGTTTGTGTCGCCCGGCTGATTTTGGGGCGGATGTTTGCCATTTAAACTTACACAAAACCTTCTGTATTCCTCACGGTGGCGGTGGGCCGGGAATGGGGCCAATTGGGGTAAAATCTCATTTAATTCCCTTTTTACCGGGGCATTCAGTTGTTACAATGCAGGATGATAATCCTCAGTCTTTGGGCGCTATTTCTGCGGCGCCTTGGGGAAGTCCGAGTATTTTGGTAATTTCTTGGATGTATATCGCCATGATGGGTGCCGAAGGGTTAACGGAAGCGACAAAAGTGGCAATTTTAAATGCGAATTATATGGCTTTTCGTCTCAAAGACGCTTACCCGATTTTATATAAGGGTAAAAATGGTTTGATTGCCCATGAGTGTATTTTAGACTTGCGAGGCGTGAAAAAATCGGCGAATATTGAAGTCGATGATATCGCCAAACGGTTGATGGATTTTGGCTTCCACGCGCCTACTGTTTCTTGGCCGGTACCGGGAACCATGATGGTTGAACCGACTGAAAGCGAGTCGAAAGCAGAATTAGACCGTTTCTGTGAGGCGATGATTGCCATTCGGCGCGAAATTGGGGCGATTGAGTCGGGAGACATAGACACTGAAAACAACCCCTTAAAGAACGCACCACATACCGCAGAATCGCTAATTGTGGGTGAGTGGAATCATCCCTATTCCCGTGAACAGGCGGCTTACCCGGCGCCTTGGTTGCGAGAACATAAATTCTGGCCTTCTGTGGGACGGATTGATAACGCTTATGGCGATCGCAATTTCGTTTGTTCTTGTCTACCAATGGAGGCTTATTCGGACAATTAGAATCGTCTAAAGTTTGGCGGTAATTATTTTCAGGGCGGGTTTTGTATTGATGTCTATTTTGAACAGATTATCGACAGAAACTCGCCCTAATTCTATTCTTATTGATGGAGAATTACAAACGGTGTATTTAAACTTTCCCACTGTTGAATCAGAGAATAAAGTTTAGTTTTGCGAAAATAAGAAGATTCATAAGCCAGTCGCAGAATTTTCTCTATTTTGTCTGCTTCTACATCTTTTGAATTATTTGAACCGAGGAACTGACACAACCCAATTGAGAGAATTTCAATCAAATCATGTCCGCAACAGACACACCAAGGATTATAGTTTGGACTAATTAAATTTTCCATCTTGTCTTTTATCTCTTGTTGGTTAATTTGAGGTTTCTGAGAGTTATTTTTGATAGCCACTATTAATTTAACTCTATCTACAGCCAACGTTTTTTTATCGATAAATTTACTAAAAGATAATCCCTCGAACTTCAAATCAAGAGACTCTTTCAAAGAAATCCACCGCAAGTAACCAATATCAACTCCTCCTGCAAGTAAAATCGAGCGAACATCTTGATTTAGGATTTTGATTTTATCCTCCGAACCAAATTCAACTAAAAATTTTTCTAATGCGGGGGATTTAAGTAACATTATCTCTAAATCATGATTATCAGTTATCAAGATGTTACTTTGAGTCGGTAAATTGTTTTCTAGTCTATCAAAGTCAGCATCAATAATTGCTAAAACACCTAAAAATTCATCGGATTCTAAAATATCTAACACTTGAATCACATTCTTTTTGCCGTTTGCACTAGCAACACGACACTTTTCTTTATTAACTAGGTTTTTATAAAAACGAGCATCCGTATCTCCTTCGACAATGAGAAAAGAACCCTGAAATTGAGTCCGCATTAACCGAATTTTATTTGCTACTCTATCCGGGGTAATAAATTCTCTCATTTATTAGGCCCCTTGAGTTCTACGGTTAAATCCCATCGTTCATTAATAATATCTGGGGAGTGAGTTGCGATTAAAACATCAAAGTTCGCCAGTTTAAGAATATCTTGTAAATCATTGATAAATTCAACCTGCCAAGCAACGTGTAAAGAAATTTCGGGTTCGTCAAGTAAAATTAATGAGTTGGGTTCAACGTTAAATAATAACTCATAAAGCATCACTAATTCATGCTGTTCTCCTGAAGATAAATTTGTAGGAGATAAAGGATTACCGTTGAGTGTAGTAAATGTAAATCCTTTCTCTTTGGTGATTGACATTTTTTTATAACTAAACCGACTTTCAGCAATTTTCTTGAAAACAGCAATTTTGCTCGATATCTCACTAAATACTTTCAGTTTTTTCTCAACATCCTCTACATAAACTGATAATATACTTTTAGTTTTATCATCAATTTCTTGTTCTACTTGAAAATCTGGATTTTCATCTTTTTCTAAAAGACCTAAATCTATTAATTGATTTCGCTGTTCTTCTAATTTACTCAGTTGATCCCTTAACGCATCTTCCGTAAAATTAGAGGATGATTTTTGGTTGACAACTCTTACCGGGAAAGTTCGATCTAGAGACTGAGATAACACACCATATTCGGTTAATGTTTCTTGAATCTGTTCGGATAGTTCCTGAGAATAAGTTGCAACCGAAGGAACCATAGATCTAGCGATAGATCTAGGAGTACGATTGCTAGAAAAACTAAATAAACGTTGTGCTTCTATGAAACCAACTTTAATTTTTTCTTTTAACTCTGACAACCATTTATCTTCCTCCGGTTGACCTTTGACAAGCCTATTGAATCTGTTATTAGAAAATCTAACAGAAAAAAGAGAGTCACCAAAACGTTCAAATATTTCCGATCCATTTAATGTTTCTTGAGTAGGCAAATACAACCATTTCCTGGTTCCGATTCTTTCCAACCCTGGAATAATATCATCTATAATTTCGACCGGAAAATCTAGAGAATCTATATCAGTTCTCAATGGATAGGTAAAAGTTTGTACTTCTGAGTCTACTTGATAATAAGAAAACGAGAGTTTTTTTATTTTTTTATTCTCTTGTTTTTTAGTTATTACTAGATAACTTTCATCATCAAAATCTAATCTAAATTCTGTAAAGGAAATTGTATGAAGAAAATAATATTGTGAATTAAATAAACTGTTTAATATCTTGAGTAAAATAGTTTTTCCTACTCCATTCGGCCCATGAATAATGGTAATTCGTTCATCCAGATTCATTGGGATGACATGATCAAACATACCAAACAGATTTTTTACAGAAATCTCTTTGATTCTCATGGCTACAATTTACGATAATTTTATATTATACCACAGATACAATTCAAATCAGCTTATTGTGGGTCTAAGGGTTTGAACTGACTGATTTCTCCTCGCCCAAAGATAACATGAACTTATCCTATTGTTAACAACGATTTTACCTCGGTTTTCTAGGATGGAACTGTAGAGTAAATCAAGTAGTCATGTATAACACTATCTCCTCGGTCAATACCCATGAAATTAACCGTTTGAGTGAAGAATTAATCAAGAGCGGATCAAGTAGCCGTTATCAGATTACGGTGAAAGTGGCAAAACGAGCGAAACGGTTTCGTTATGAAGATTTTGATAATCCTAATGCTTCTGAAGTTAAACCTGTTGTACGGGCGATTGTAGAGATGTCTGATGAAGTGAACCAGCCCGAATTAATTATTGATGAGATGAGCGCACATTACTAAAACTTAAGTCTTTGATTACTTTTTTATAACATCATTTCTCCAAGTTCGTTATAAAATCTGCATAGGGTTTTCGCGAAAGCTCTTTGAGCGAATTTCAAAATAATTTTTAAACTTTTATGTCAGGGATATGCTTAATTTGGTTAATGATTGCTGTAGTAACAACTTGGGCTGGCTGGAAAACAACTGATGATGTTCATCGCATTGCTTTAGTTTCTATGGGGGTGTTTTGTATCGTCTTGTTTTTGATTTCAACTCCTGAATCTGTGCAGTTGTTTTTAAAGTTCATGTTTTTGATGGTGTTATTGTTGGGGCGGTTTGTATTGCGTTCTTCTCTACGCCCTCAACCTCAACGATATGAATGATTGGGTAAAAAAGTGTATATTAAGGTTTAGTGGTCGGGAGATTTGGGTAAAATGGCATAGAGAATAGAAGGATAAACGTTTAGGTAGCGAACGACTAAAACGTGTAGTAAAATATTCCACATCGCCATCGTTACAGCAGTAGACAGAGCCGCACCTAAAATACCCAAAGTGGGAATCGTAATCGCATTTAAAATAATATTAGTGATCGCACTACATCCAAAGATGATAGCAGATTGATTTTGATGTCCTGTCATCACCATTAGATATCCAACTGAACCGGAACCAACATTCACCAACTGTCCGAAAATTAGAATCGTCATGGGTAGACGGGCGGCGACAAACTCTGAACCAAATAAGCCTAAAATCGGTTCAGCAAAGGTAATGATAGCAATAGAAAGAAGTAAAGACGGCCAGAAAATCCAATGGGCAACAGTCCCCACTAACGATTGTAAACCCGAGCGATCATTTTGGGTGTAAAGTGTGGTAAACACCGGGGCAGCCACTGTATTCACCGCTTGTAAAACAAACGTCACCCAAACCGATGTTTTCGCCGCAGCGCTATAAATTCCAACTGATTCTGGGCTAATAATTGTTCCAATCATTAAAATATCAGTTTGGTTGAGAACAATAGCAAACACCCCTTGCAATAATAACGGAAAAGCCACTTTCAACCATTTAATCGTCTGATAATCAGGAGTGGCTAACTGATATTCAGTCTTGAGTTGATGTTGTAAGAATTTCCACTGACTGACGACGACAAGAATTAAAGATAAAATCGAGAGTCCTAAGACAGTTTCACTCAGAAGGGGGGATTGAATTTGCCCTGCATAAAAAGCCGCCCCTAATACCAATAGCGGCTGAATTAAGCGAAACGGAGCATAGGCTAAAATAATTTTATTAAAAGCCCGAGCAATTTCTGCTTGCAGTTGGGCTAAAGCCATCAAAGGCACCATCCAAACTCCAATTAATAGCGGCGTATAATAGATCCAACTAGAATCAGTAAAGATTAAAATTAAAGCCGTGGTGCCGAAAGCGAGGGCAACACTAATCACACCCGTTAACTGCCAAGTGCCTTGAATTAAGCCCGTTAATTGTTGCCATTGTTGGGTGACTTTATATTCAGCAATAAACCGCAATACAGCAGTCGGCAAACCCAGTCCACTGAAAATGGCGAGTAACAACGTGCAGGAAACAACATATTCATAAATCCCAAACTCAGCCGTTCCGAGCCAACGAGCCAGAAAAATATGGACAATATACGTCAGTCCAACACCTGAAACCTGGACTAAAAAAGCAGTTCCCGCACCTCTAGCCAAATTCACCAGTAGAGGAGAATCAAAAAAAGATAGACCCCATTGGGTCAAAAGTTGTCGAATGCCCATTAAAAACTGGCAAATTAGATTCGGTGAGATCTGATCTTAACGATTGCGTCTGTTTCTGACTTGCGGAGGAAGAAAGTCAGTTTGCTCATCATAAAAAGCATAAGGCCAAGCAAAATTAATCGGTTGCATGGGATACTTTTTCGCACTCGATGAACGTCGCTGAGGTTGAGTGAGGACAAAAATCAAACTCAGGATAAAAATACTTCCGCCTAAAAACAGAGCCACCACAACTCCCACTAAAACCCAAAGAACAGCCGTTTGAATCATCGAGTTGTTTCCGGACTGATTCGGAAAAGGTTTCGAGGAACCCGCCGACCAAGTAATCATGCGTTGTTGTTCATTGAGTTGCATCAAGAGCTGCTCATTTTTGATTCGTTGCTGCTCAGTTTGAGAAGTCAGTTGTTCGATTTGCATCCGATGCCGCTCCGTCTGCGTCGTCAACTGCTCAATTTGCATCCGATGCCGCTCCGTCTGAGTTGTAAGCTGTTGCGTTAAGTTCTGCTGCTGCTGAACTTGGTTTTGGAGTTGGGAATCCGAGTTATTGGGGGGATTGGAAGGACTACTCGGTGTTGCACTCAGAGGAGGGGGAGGAGGCAGTTGCAGCGAACCGTAGGATTGACTCGGTTGAGGAGGGCCAAACGGAAGAGTACCAAAAGGCTGATTGGGTTGGGAAGGATTAAAAGGTAAAACTCCGTAGGGCTGATTATTACGATCAGATTCTGAAGCATCCTTTGAATTACTAGAAGGCAGGTCGCCAAATAATAGCCACCCAATGAGCAAGAGGAGGGCGGTCATTACGGTGAACATACACCCCCCCATAAATGCTGTCGTTTGACTCATTCCCTTCTGCTTCACGCCACAATTCCACTATGGACAATATCAACTTGAATCTCAATGCGATGCTTTACTTGTTTATCCCGTTCTATCCTTTGAACTAGAACAGAGACTCAATGAGCAAGTATAGTTCATAAAAGTCTCTATCGACTAGAGAAGCAGACTTAAATTTTTCAAATCTGAACTCCTATTTCCAGGATAGGCGAGATGAAATTATAGAGGTGTCCAGCTTTTGAGTGAATTGGACTCCTTTCAAGTGCGATCAGATGAGATTTTTTTAGAGCTAGTCTGGCTTAACATACTGTATAAAATGCTCCTCTGTCAATCGGCTCTCAAAAAATGGCTCGATTCACTCCTCATGTCCATTTACTGGGGTTTAAGCGTCTGATTGATTTTTGTCTTTCTTAAGAAAACGATAAAACTGCAAATTGATGAAAGATCACCCTCAACTTACCCCCTCTAAAGTCTTAACAAAGGTTGTTTCATCCTTGCAACTGGGATAACCCGTGATAGAATCAATTGCACAAGCCGTAGATGCGTTCATTTCTGGTTTTTTGTTGGCTGATTGGGGAAAAGGATAATGAAACTGCAAGCTTTAGTCACCACAATTTTACTCTCTCCACTGTGGTTGGCAACGGAAACTTTGGCGGCCGATGACGATGCGATCGCTCAATTACGAGCAACAAATCGCTGTCCAGGATGCGATTTACGGGAAGCGAATCTCAGCGGACTGGACTTGAGAGGGGCGAACTTGTTCAATGCCAAACTACAAGGGGCAATTCTACGCGATGCTGACTTGCGGAGCGCCAACTTGTACGGAGCCAATCTCTATGTAGCCGATTTATTTCGAGCAAACCTCGCAGATGCCAATCTTTACGAGGCGAATCTTCGATATGCGAATCTCCAAGGTGCTGATCTGCGACAAGCTGATTTATCACGAGCATCTTTGACCCGAGCCGATCTTCGCAAAGCAGATCTCCAAGATGCCAATTTGTTTAAAGTCAACTTCAGCGAAGCCTACCTCTCAGAAGCCAATTTTGAGAACGCTGATCTGCGTCAAGTGACTTTCTTCAAAGCGAACTTAGCCGATGCCAACTTCACAGATGCTAATCTGTTTGGATCTGATCTTCGTCTTGCAAACCTCAAGGGTGCAGATTTCTCCAACGCGAATTTGCAGGCAGCCATCCTAGTGAATACAAATATTGCTCAAGCAGAACTGTCCAATACTGACTTAACAAATGCCTTGCTGCAAGGAACAGAAGTTGGCCCGGTTGTTTGTATTCTTGATCAGGTGGTTAACTGCCTAGTTGCACCCCCAACTCCTGCGGCTCCTCTATTTTAAGAGTTCGGCGGGAAGTCCCAAAACCTCTCAAACAACGCTGACATTCTTGAGGGTGCAGCCAAGAACTAGACCGAGATTACAACTCAGCACTTTTTTGAACCTTTGGTTTTCCGGTTCAAAGATTTTTGAGCGAGTCAAAGTTTTTTATAGAGCTTATTAAAATGCTTGGGGTTGGAAACTTTAATTCCATCAGAAGTTGTAAATAGACTGGTGATTCCCAGGTCGATTCCTATCTGTTTTTTGACAGGTTCTAACTTCTGATTTGTTGGATCATCAATCCTTAAAGAAACAAACCATCTACCACTCGGATCTAACTTAACCGTAATGATAGATGGTTCACAACTCTTGGGAAGTTGACGACTCCATCGAATCGGTAAAGGTTCTTTGCATTTAGCAATATAGACTTGACCCTCCTTAAACTTAAAAGCTGACGCTCGTGAATTCAGCACTACCACCGCTTATCTTTTTCTTGAAGTTTGGGTATTTTCCCCGACCTGCAAAGAAATTGGTAAATGCAGTTTGTAAATGCCTCAAACCTTGGTGACGTACTCAACACCCTAAGCTGACGCTATAGGGGTCGCTTAAGATTGAATTTCTTCTAGAGCGTTTTATAGTGAGTTTCACGCCCAGACCCACTTTTTTAATTAAGATGGCACTGTTCAAATCTCTATCAAGTTCAGTTGAACAATGAGGGCAACTATGCCATCTTTCCGATAATTCTTTAGGTACAATATTGAGACAATTTGAACAGAATTGAGACGTATTTCTAGGATTAACTTTGACGACTTTCACTCCAGCGTTTTCGGCTTTGAATGATAGTATTTCGACAAATTGACCTAGACCTGCATCTGCCAAACTTTTATTTAACCCCGACTTAGCCGCTTGACCATTAGGTAAGTATTTTCCGGTTTCATCCTGTTTAGGCTTACATCGCTTTATCATATTGCGAATCTTTAAATCTTCGATAAAGATTACATCGGACTTAGCGATTAATTGATTAGCCTGCTCATAATGAAACTGCTTTCTCTGCCTTTGAATTCTTTGGTGGATCTTGGCAACCTTTCCGTACAGGAGTTTTCTGGCTCTACTTCCCTTCTTTCTACTAGCCGCTTTTCGTTGTAGCTTTTCCAGCTTGTCTTCAGCTTTACGGAAATATTTAGGAATGGGAATTGCTTCACCAGTCGATAAAGTTCCAAATTTCTCTAGCCCTAAATCAATCCCGATACTATTATTCTCTGTTGGTTCAATATCATCAGGGTTGAAGTCAGGAACAGTGTTATCAACTAAGGAAAGTGTTACATAAAAACCATCAGCTTTTTTTGTGACCAGAGCCGTTTTTATTGTGACACCTTCTGGTATAGGTCTGTGATATATGAGCTTAATCTTGCCCAGTTTAGGAAGTTGAATGTACCCGTCTTGAATACAATCAACCTTGACTCTAGAGTAAGAAAAAGTTCTATATCGACCTTTACTTTTAAAGCGAGGTTTACCACTTTTCTTCCCGTTACAATCGCCTTTTAAATACCTGTCAAAAGCTAGTTTGACTCGTTTCACCATATCCTGTAATACATCAGCATGAATGTCTTTGTATTCAGGAAAGAGTTGCTTAAGCCTAACTAAGTCTCGCTTTTGACCATAGTATTCCGGCTGTTCTCTTAGTCCTGGTAAATGAGAAACCAGTATCGAACAAGAATTAATAGGGCATCTGTTGCGCTCCCACCAATCAAATCTATCCCCTAGAAGATAGTTGTAATGGCGGCGTAACAACTCAAGCCAGTGGTTGATTCTGGCTTTCTGCTCAGTCGTAAGTCTTAATCGATACTGATATGCTAATCTCATGCTAGGATTGTAGCATATATCATTTAGTGTTGTGACTACAAAATCTTATAAGTCAACCGGACGTGCTGTTTCAAGCTTGCAAGCTCACTTGGTGCTTACAACCAAATATAGAAGAAAGGTGTTAACTAGACCTATGCTTGAACGACTTAAAGACCATATACATAATCTCTGTTCAAAATGGAACGTCCTCGTTATTGAATTCGTTGGCGAGGACAACCACATCCACTTGCTTTTTTCTTACTACCCGCAGTTAGATTTGTGCAAGTTTATTAACAACTTAAAAACGGTTACGAGTCGATTAATTCGTAAAGAGTTTGAACAAGAATTAAATCAGACTTACCGAGGAAAAGCAGTATTATGGAATGGATCTTACTTCATTGCTTCATGTGGTGGAGTTACTGTTGATGTGTTGAGAAAATACATCGAAGGACAGGAAGTTCCTGTGCATTGATAGAGATCCTGTCTGCCATTCCTCGTCACGGCAAATTAGAAATTATGCCGGACGGCTCCTGGCAGTTTAGCTGAAGCGGAACGCAACTGGCATGATTTAAAAAGTCTAATTCCTCCTGTTTTTTCCAATTTGTCAGCATTGAAGAGGTTTGAGAATAACCCACTCACTCAAAACGTTCATACCACGCTTCGGTTCCTTCGGACAGTGCTTTGTTGTACACTAACCTCACACACCCCAACGTTCTCCTCAACAGATCTTCCTGTTCGGGAGTTGGTTAAAATCGTTAATGGTAGGCTTTCTCTGTCATGTTTCACACTTTAATATACAGTCTGTGAATATGTTAATCTAGACTATTAAAGCCGTCCTTAAAAGACGGGGTTTAAGAGCCAAAATTTCGATGAATATGATACGAATAAATCTCTCGTGTTCAGCTTTTGCGGTGTCGATGTGATGAAAATTGTTACGTTTAACGTTCGTTTTGATAAACCCGATCCGGGTAACAACGCCTGGGTATGGCGGCGACAGGTAATGGCTCAACTCATGGCTGAGTGGGATGCAGATTTAGTTGGGACTCAAGAAGGAAAAGCACATCAGTTACTTGATCTCCATCGACGCTTAAGCAATTATCAAACTGTAGGAGTTGATCGTCAGGGAAACGGTTTGAGTGAATATTGTGCAATTTTTTACCATCAACAGCGATGGCGTTGTCTCAAAACTGGAGATTTTTGGCTGAGTAAGACTCCAAAATTAGTCGGAAGTGTGACGGCTGAGTGGGAAAATCCTGTTCCTCGGATGGTGAGTTGGGGAGTGTTTGAGGGAGTAGGTCAAGACAAACCGATTATTATTTTTAATACCCATTTCGACTATCATAGTCAACGGGCTAGAGAGTTGAGCGCCCAGTTAATTAGCGATCGCTTAAGTCAGTTCAACGCGGATGAATATTTGTTTATTGTCACAGGTGATTTTAACGCCGAACCCGACAGTTTCACCCGTAAAACCCTGTTAAAACCCCTCACGAATGGGGTTGTGTTATGTGATACACTCGCTGATATCGACTTGGACGAGCAAATGACCTATCACGAATTTACCGGAAAAGGGTTTGCTGCGGTCGATACTATTTATTATGATAGCCGTTTAAACTTGCATCAAGTGAGCGTTGATCGCACTCAAATTGATTACGTTTGGCCGTCTGATCATTTTCCTGTTATTGCTCAGTTTAATGGATAAATCTTATATTTATTTGCATGGGTTTGCTTCTAGTCCGAAATCAGCCAAAGCCGATTTTTTGCGGGATCGGTTCCGAGAACAACAGATTGACTTACAAATTCCCGATCTCAATCAGGGGGATTTTTATCATTTGACCCTGACTCGACAACTCCAACAAATCGAAACGGAATATAATCTTAAATCTGAGCAAAAAAAAGTGATTATTGGTTCGAGTTTTGGAGGATTAACAGCGACTTGGTTAGCGCAACGAAATCCCTCAGTTGAACAGTTATTTTTGCTTGCACCTGCCTTTGATTTTCTCACTCATGTGTTACCGCTTCTCGGCAATGAAAAGCTACAACAATGGCAAATTGAACGAGATTTATCGGTTTATCATCATGGTAAACAACAGAATGTTCCTCTAAACTATCACTTCATAGAAGACCTCTCTCATTACTCTGATGCACAGTTAAACCGTTCTCTCCCGACGTTAATTGTACATGGAAGACAAGATGAAATTATCCCCGTGCAAGCCAGTCGTGACTACAGCGCCTCACGTCCTTGGGTGAAACTGATTGAACTAGACAGCGATCATACTTTAGGAAATATTTTACCAGAAATTTGGCAAGTGATCAAACTTAATTTAGATTGATTTTAGATGTTTTCAAGAAAATCTATTGTAAAATCAAAAATAAAATCTGATTTCAGTCACACTTAAATGCTTGAATCTCATCCAGAATCGCCCCAAACTTTAGCGATTGATATTGGGGGAAGTGGTATTAAAATGATGGTGTTGAATCGGGTCGGCGAACCTTTAACCGAACGAGTTCGAGTTGAAACACCTCAACCCGCAACACCCAAATTAGTGATCGCTACTCTGAGTGAATTAGCCCACAAACAGGGAGAATTTGACCGAGTTTCTGTGGGTTTTCCGGGAGTTGTTGTCCGAGGAGTCACAAAAACAGCGGTGAATTTACATCCAGACTGGGAAGAATTAAACTTCGCAGAAACCCTCTCTCAACAGTTTGAAAAACCTGTGCGAGTTGCGAATGATGCGGATATTCAAGGACTGGGTGCAATTTCTGGTCAAGGGGTCGAATTAGTTCTCACATTAGGAACTGGAATTGGTACCGCTTTATTCCTCAATGGTCAGCTTGTTCCCAATTTAGAAGGCGGACATCATCCGTTTCGGAAAGGAGAAACCTACGAAGAACAGTTAGGAAATGCTACCTTAGATAAAATTGGTTCAAAAAAATGGAACCGTCGCCTAGAAAAAGCCTTGAAAACGCTCAAACGAGTGTTAAATTGTGACCGAATTTATTTAGGAGGAGGCAACACGAAAAAAATTAATATTGAGTTGCCAAGCTTTATTGAAGTTGTTCCCAATATCACCGGAATTTTAGGCGGAATTCGTTTATGGGAAATCGATCTTTGATGAATTAAAAGGAGGCGATGGAGTCGGATTTGGGGTGAAATGTTTTCTTAAAGCCGTCTCCACAAAATCAGAAGTATTCGTCTCTATTGGAGTTTGATCTTCTGAGACAAAAGAAATTGTACTTTCTACACCTATAACAATTTTACCACAAATTTCATCTAAGGGAAGATCAGTGGAATCCTTTCCAAAAGGACTATCCATTTGACTGCCAATTTCATCAACCCCGAGTAAAACAGAAGCAATTGCTGCTACTGCAAATCCCACCCACCAGTTTAATTGATCAATCAAACTAAAGGGTAACAAAAAACAGTAGACCATAATTAATTTTCTCAAAAAATTGACATAAGCGGGAGGAGTCGGGGTCGTGAGAACTCGTTCACAACAGGTCAACCCTTCAATCAAACGATTTAGTTGATTAAGCATGATCATTTGTTCTATAGGTGTAACCGTTTGATGTTGAGTAATTTGTTGGAGATCATTTCTAATCCATAATGAAATTTGCAGCGGTGGATTTTTAGCTTGACGACATTGATCTAAGATTTGGGGTGAAAGCCATTCATCTAACTCTGTGGTAATTGTTTGTTGTCGGAGATGGAGTTTTGTCGCAATCGCAAACCCAATGAGGAGTTTTAATAAAGTCGTTTTTTCAGAGATATCTTCTTCATTAGTCTCCAAAATTGTGATCTGAATTTCTCGGGATAAGTTGCGAATTTCAACCGTTAAAATACCCCAAGCTTGACGACCCTGACAAAACCGTTCATAAGCCGCATTTGTCCGAAAAACTAATAATAGCCCTAATACCAAGTTACAAGCCACATTTGTCGTTAAACTGGCGACGACATTTAATTCTAATATGGGTTTAAATTGATGAAAACAAGCGACACCCATTGCCAAACTTGCAAACAAGATTGTTCGCGGTAAAATCGCCCTGAGAATTTGGCTTTCTGAGGTCAGGGTTTGCCAGAACCAATTCAATTGATTAAGATTGAACAACACATTTATATTTTCTCGATTGAGACAAATAACTATAGATAAGATTCTAGCTTAAGTATAAAATATAAAAAATTGGATGCTGTATCCTTTGATGCGAGTTGGGTTTGATTTTAATAAAAATATAACTTAATCAATCACAGATTCACAAAAATTAAAAAATAAAGATAAAGACTCGAATTCTTTCGTTAAGTTTCCAGGGGCAATATCAGCGTTGAAAATACATCCCAGAAGATCAACGTGTAAAATTACATTGAATCTCCATTGACAATCGCTCAAATTGCCACTGACCGCTACAATAAAACGGTTATGCTTGCAAATACCCAACGTGTTATTCGCGCCGAGGCACTTGTAGAGTGACTGAATCCCTAAAAATTAGGTCAAATTCAAAAAAATCAAGATGATTGAACGATACACACTGCCTGAAATGGGCAATCTTTGGACAGATGAATATAAACTGAAAACTTGGCTTCAGGTGGAAATCGCCGTCTGTGAAGCCCAAGCCGAACTCGGATACATTCCTAGCGAAGCCGTCGAACAGATCAAAGCCAAAGCCAATTTTGATCTCAAACGAGTCCAAGAAATAGAAGCCGAAGTTCGCCATGATGTGATCGCTTTTCTCACCAACGTTAACGAATATGTGGGCGACGCCGGACGTTATATTCACCTGGGGTTAACCAGTTCCGATGTCTTAGATACCGCTTTAGCCTTGCAATTAGTCGCCAGTACCGATCTGCTTTTAGAACGGGTGGAATGTTTGAGTCAAGCCCTACGTTATCAAGCCCAACAACATCGCAATACTGTGATGGTGGGGCGATCGCATGGGATTCACGCCGAACCCATTACCTTTGGCTTCAAACTCGCCGGATGGTTAGCCGAAGTCTGTCGTAACCGAGAACGTTTGGTGCGTTTGCGTGACAGTATCGCCGTGGGTAAAATCTCCGGGGCGGTGGGGACTTATGCGAATATTGATCCCCGTGTAGAAGCGATCGCCTGTCAAAATTTAGGACTGCAACCCGATACCGCTTCAACTCAGGTGATTTCGAGAGATCGCCATGCCGAATATTCCCAAACTTTAGCATTATTGGGCGCGTCTATCGAACGGTTTGCGGTGGAAATTCGTAACCTACAACGGACTGATGTTTTAGAAGTCGAAGAATTCTTTTCTAAAGGTCAAAAAGGATCTTCAGCAATGCCTCACAAGCGCAACCCAATTCGCAGTGAACGGTTAACTGGATTGGCGCGAATTTTACGAGGTCATGCCGTTGCAGCTTTGGAAAATGTAGCCCTGTGGCATGAACGGGACATTTCTCATAGTTCTGTAGAACGAATGATTTTACCGGATTCCTCGACTGTTACCCATTTTATGCTAGTGGAAACGACAGATTTAGTCAAAAACCTGTTAGTTTATCCTGAAAATATGACTCGAAACATGAATCTCTATGGAGGTGTTGTGTTTAGTCAGCGTGTTTTGTTGGCATTAGTTGAAAAGGGGTTAGGTCGTGAAGAAGCCTACAGTATTGTACAATCTTGCGCCCATGAAGCTTGGAACAAACCGGGAGGAAATTTTCACGATTTGATTGTCAAAGATGAGCGGGTGACGACTAAGCTTTCAACTTCAGAACTGGAAGCGTGTTTTGATCCTCAATATCATTTGAGACATTTAGAAGAAGTGTATCAACGTTTAGGCATTTGATACAGAATAGGTGGGGTTAGTTAGGCTAGGTTTGAAAGTAAACTGCGGTTTTAAGTTCCCAGTCTTTCGTCTGACCCCTGTTCGCTAATTTGATTTAAACTTTTATCGAGTTCTAATACTGAGAACATGACTCGAAAATTTTTCTTATTTTTTACGGTATTACTCTCAGTTGTTGGATGTCATCTCACGACAGTTCCTCCGACTGAACTTCAGGTTAATTATGAACCCGCGATGGCGGTAGAAATTGCACAAACTTCGTCTAATTCTCCTTCTATTCAAGTCTATTCTCAAGTTCAAGAGGAGGAAAAGCTTGTTGATATTCAGGAGATTAATCCGAATATTAAACTGGATATTCGTTACGCAACAACTAACAATTTTTTACAACGAAAACTTTATTCTGTTCCTCGGTGTTTGCTGCGGGCGGATGTTGCCCAATCCCTCTCTAATGTACAGCAAGACTTAGAAGAAATGGGCTTAGGACTCAAGGTTTTTGATTGCTATCGACCTTGGTCTGTCACTAAACAAATGTGGGAAATTTTACCTGATGGTCGTTATGTAGCGAATCCCGAAAGAGGTTCTCGTCATAATCGAGGGGCGGCAGTTGATTTAACCTTAGTTGATCTTCGCACAGGTGAGGAATTAAAAATGCCCACTGATTTTGATGATTTTACCGATAAAGCCGCCCGAGATTATTATTCTCATCCTCCAGAAGTTCGCCGCAATAGTAACTTATTGGAATACAAAATGAAACAATATGGCTTTAGTTCTTTGATTACCGAATGGTGGCATTTTGATGCGGTAGGTTGGGATCAATATTCCCTCCTCAATGTACAACTCAATCAGGTTCCTTAAATCTTTATTCACCTAAATTCATCTGACCCAAAAATCCGGTCACAATTCGACTACCATCTTTGAGAACGTGAATTTCAATTTGATCACTCGCCCAAGTGAGTTTATCGGCAAATTCGGGATTAAAAACACGAACTTTTTGATTGCGAGAAGACACTAAAGATTCAGGTGAATGAATGGCTAAAGATTCGACAAACGGCCCATCAATTAAAAGGTCTAATTCATCTAACAAGTCTTGAGAAGCAGCAGGGGCTTGAGGGGATTGTAATTCTTCTAAGGTAAACCCCGTAAATGACATAATATTTAAACCCTTAGCTTTTAAAAGTTTTGCCAATTGAGTTAAACCGGATGCTTGCCAAAAAGGTTCTCCGCCCGAAAATGTGACACCTTGATTGTGAGAATTACTAATAATTTTATCAGCTAATTCTTCAACTTTGATCAACTGATTGGGTTGAAAAGACCAAGAAGGAGTATTAAAACATCCCCCACATTCTCGTTGACACCCTTGAACCCAAATCACCGCCCGACAACCAGGCCCATTGACTTCAGATTCATCAACATAACCCATGATATTCAGATATCCGGGGGGAATTTCTGCCAACAAAGCAGGAGGATTAAAAATCAGCTTGTTCATTTTAATTCTAGAGGAGAGGTTGGATAGAGTGATGTTATTTTGATCTATTTTAATCGAGTTGATTCGACGTCTCTTTTCGGTTAAAATGCCTCTACTCTCCCCAGTTTTGTGTGAAATCAAGCCAAAATCACACTTAAAATTTTAATTTATTTTTAAGATTTTACCGTTTATTTAACGTTTACCGAAAACTCATATTCATATCCGCGAAAGTTAGAATCAAGTTCTAGGGTATATTCTCCGGTTTGAGGAAGTTTACCTGTCCATTCACTGAGATTTTCAGTATAGGGATCTCCGGCTAAAAGTTCTCCGTCTGGGGTGACAATACGCGGAAAAACCTGTTGACGACTTTCCACCGTTAAAGTTTGACCGGCTTCTGCGTTGAGAGTATAACGATGACTTCCCCCGCCGATAATTTCTCCTCGAATAATGGCGGAATTTCCCCCTTGTAAAAAGTTAATTGGTGTTTCTACATTTGCACAACTACTATTCGTGCGATTTTTTGCCACCCATCCCTCTACCGGACTACTAATTTTTAACCAACCTTGATCTTCATTGACAACAGAAATAAACGTATTATTATCAAGTTGACCGACAATATTACCATCTTGAATTTCTGGGGAGGAACGAACATTTAGAGGCGGTTCCGGGTCATCAACCACAGCCATACTGATGCGACAATTTTCTACAGGGGGTCGAATCACGACGGGTTGAGGAGAAGGGGAAGAAATCGGGGCGTTAGCGGGTGCTGCTGCGGTGGGAGAAGGCGTCGTTTGGGGTTGACTCACGGAGTTTGAAGTCTCGGAAGCCGGAGGTTGAGAAGAATGGGTCGATACCGTCAGATAAGCTACAATCACGGCTGTAACAAGTCCGGCTGCACCTGCAATCATCAACTGGCTAGGTTTGAAGGACATGAGTATAAACCTCGTTTCTCCAGGAAAATTTATTGAACCAATTTAGTCTGAAAAGCTGTTGAGTCTGTGTTATGAGTTTCGAGATTACGCCTGAAAATTCAGGATTTTCTCTTAAAATTTGACATCGAGATTTTAAATCATCGTCTACCCTGTATATTTTAAATTAAACTTGAGCTGGCTTTATAATTGATCGCCAATATCTTATACTTCTATGTTACGATTCAACTCCCATCGACTTCCCTATCAGAAACGTTATCAACTGCTTCAACAGGTTAAAAATGAAGTCAAGCAATCTCGCTTACAATCACCTCACAGAGCGGTTTTAACCCAGTTAGCCCAGGAAACTCCCCCCTTACGAATGCGGCGAATTTGGGATATCGAAGCCAAAGTGGGAAATCGTCCTAGTTTTCGACTCTCCTCCAACTGTGGAATTATTCCCGTTTTTGATCGAATTGGGGGAAAGCTGTTGATTCTCGGGGGAACCGGGGCGGGAAAAACAACGACATTAATGGGATTAGCGAAGGTGTTGGTTAAACGGGCGCTCAAGGATGATGGAGAACCCATACCGATATTATTAAATTTAGCAACTTGGACTGATAGCGAACAATCGATAGAAAATTGGATTATTGACCAACTTAAGATTAAGTATAACATTCCCGCAGAGATCGGCAAAGATTGGCTTGAAAACTTACAAATTTTACCTTTATTGGATAGTTTAGATGAGGTAGGAAACAATCAAACAAATCAATGTATTCTCAAGCTGAATGAATTTTTATCGAGTGCTGTTTGTCCTCTACATTTAGTGGTTTGTAGCAGTGTAGAAGCTTATCATAGTTGTGAAGCGGTATTGCAGCTTAATGGGGCTATTTTACTGCGTCCACTCACCAAAAAACAAATTAGAACTTATTTGATGAATGCTCGCAGTCGAGAACTCTGGAATAATATTGAAAATGATGAAAGTTTATTGAAATTAGCGAAGAAACCGCTACTTCTCAGTATGATGACTTTAGCCTATGAAGAAATATTAATATCTTCTTGGAAGCGCTTAGAGACATTAGAAGAACAACGTCAATATTTATTTAATGCTTATATTAGAACTCAAATTGCACCTCACAGAGAACAGTCAACCTCTAGTAAGAACTGGGAAGAACAAAATTTAGAGAAGGTTAGGCAGGGTTTAGAGTGGTTAGCAAAACGTTTAGAAGAAGAAAATAAATCTGAGTTTTCGACTCAAGAAATTTCGCCCAGTTGGTTACAAGATTATGAACAAGAAAAAAAATATAATATTGGGGTTAAATTTATCTCGGGGTTGATTTGGTGGGGAATTGTGGCTTTAATCGCGATTGGGGTGATTTTTAGTTCAATTTGGGTTGTTTTGGGCGGAATACTTCTAGGCCTGATTTGGGCTACTCTCTATAAACGATTTGCGATTAATGACTGGATAAAACAGTTTGTTTTAAGATGGTTTTTGTCTTTGAAAGGTTATCTTCCTTGGCAAACTAATCAGTTTTTAAATACAGCAACTAAACGCTTGATTTTACAGAAAGTAGGTCGTCGTTATCGGTTTATTCATCGTTTACTTCAACGCCATTTTTCTCAACTGTAATTGTTATTTAAAAAAATATACAGAGAGTTAAATACTGACATAAATCAAGCGAATTTCTATCCTAAAATTTTCATAAGAGCTAGATTTCACAATGCGGTAAAAATAGCGTTAGAAAAAGTATGAAATTATGCTAATAGTTGATCATCCTGAACCGGAGGAAGGTGAATGAAATGCCTATAAAAAATTAAGCGATCGCTCAAACCTAAAGTGCGATCGCATTTTTTTATTCGGTTTTAAGCTAAGTTACTTGACTTATTCGCCGCCTTGAAGTTTGAGTAACAAGAAGCCACCGGCTAAACCGACTAAAACGATTGAAAAGCACAAGACTGAAACATAAATAATTTCACCAGCCATAGATTTTGATCTCTCCTTGATGTTATCCTTTTTTAATCTAGTATTTTAGCGTCCCTTTGGTCAAGCTTTTTTTCCTCAACTGAAGGAACTCTCGTTAAAGCTTGGTAGCAGGTTCCTGTACATTTGCAACTTTCTCGACAATAGCTTTACCAATTTCTAGGGAAGCGGTAGCAGCAGGAGAGGGAGCATTACAAACGTGCATAGCCTTACGTCCTTCTACAATTAAAAAATCATCCACCAGTTTGCCATCATTTCTCAACGCTTGCGCTCGCACTCCTGCGTGAGTCGGAATCAAATCTTCTGATTGAACTTCAGGAATTAGACGTTGTAAACTATGAACAAATGCCGCTTTACTAAAAGATCGAATAATTTCTTCAATGCCATCTTTGGCGTGTTTGGTGGCGAGTTTCCAAAACCCCGGATAAGTGAGTGTATCAAGAGTATCTGCTAAGTCAAAATCAGTCTTTTTATAACCTTCTCGCTTCAGACTTAAAACAGCATTAGGCCCCGCGTGAACACTCCCATCAATCATCCGGGTAAAATGAACCCCTAAGAAGGGAAAATTGGGATTGGGAACTGGATAAATTAGAGTTTTAACTAAATGGCGTTTTTGGGGAATGAGTTCATAATATTCGCCTCGGAAGGGAATGATTTTGGCTTCGGGTTTAACTCCACCTAAGCGAGTAATTCTGTCACTATATAATCCCGCACAGTTAATTAAAAATTTGGCTTTGAACTCACCTTGATTGGTTTCAATAACTGTACCTTCTGAGGTGTTTTTAATATTCTCAACTTTAGTCGAGAGTTGGAGTTTTCCCCCTTGTTGGGCAATCAATTCGGCATATTTTAGGGCAACTTGCGTATAGTTAACAATTCCGGTAGAATTGACCTTGATTCCCGCTAAACACTGGACGTAGGGTTCAACTTCTTTGACCTGTTCGGCAGTAATTTTGTGGATTTCAAGACCATTCTCTAAACCTCTTTGATAGAGATTTTCGAGGAGTGGTAATTCTTCCGGTTCGGTGGCAACAATAACTTTACCACACACATCATAATCAATATTATGTTTTTGACAAAATTCAACCATCGACTGACAGCCTTCTCGACAAAGTTTTGCTCTTAAGCTTCCCGGTTTATAATAAATTCCTGAATGAATGACACCGCTATTATTTCCGGTTTGATGAGGAGCAAAATGGTTTTCTTTTTCTAAAAGCAGAATTTGAGCATCGGGATAACGTTGGCCTAAAGCCATTGCTGTTGATAAGCCAACAATTCCGCCTCCAATAATTACAAAGTCATACATAATTTTAGAAAATTAATCAATCAGGTGTACGATTTTAAAGTTTATCTTACACTTTAATGTTTCTTGAAACAAGTCATTTCCGTAAAACTTAATCATCTATTGCGAGTTAAGTTTAGATCAATTATAATATTAGAGGAAGATCAAACTGTCAATTCTCAATTAAATGTAAATGTTATGGCATTTAATCGAATTCGAGTGGCAAAGGATAAAGCAGATTTTGTCAAAGCCTTAACTGAATCCGAAGGCAAAACAGGCCCGTTCCAAACCTACGCCGATGTGATTGTATTTGCAGCAACATTAGGAATACGCCGCAAAAAACGAATTCCTCTAGAAGCAGTTTCTAAGCGAGAACCGTCCCCCATTTCTTTAGAGATTTTTATTTCTCGCGGCTATGATTTCGTGATTAAACTCATCGCATTTTTAGAAACTAATGATTCACAAATCCTCTCTCCTTTTGATACAGATTCTGAAGAAAAACGAGCGATAATTTTTGAAGAATATGCGAATGGAGGTTTAGAAGTCTTACGAGAAGAATGTCGTGGGGCGGTGGATTATTCAGATCGATTATTATTATTGCTGATGTCGGAACGTGATCGTGAGACTCAATTAAAACAAGATCAAGAATTTGATTTAACTCGATTTTTGAATTAAAATTTGAATAAAAACTTTCAATTCAAGTGTTTCTATGCCAAAATTGAAATACCGTCTTACATCTTGTTAGAATGCTAGGAAAAAAACTGCGAGGACGATCTGAAATTATTCGTTTCTTAGGAAGTGGCGGCTTTGGGAAAACCTACTTAGCACGGGATCACGATTTACCCAGAAATCCCTTTTGTGTTGTCAAACAGTTTCAACCACAATTTCATCAACCCCAAGCCTTAAAACAGGCGCAACAATTGTTTCAGCGAGAACCAGAAGTTTTATATCAATTAGGTCATTATGATCAAATTCCTCGCCTATTTGCTCATTTTCAACAAGAAGAATTTTATATTGTCCAAGAATATATCGAAGGTCATGATCTCAGTCAAGAATTACAAATTGGGAAACAGTTATCTGATTTTGAAGTAGTCTCGCTGTTACGAGGTATTCTGGAGATTTTAGAATTTGTTCACCAACAACAAGTCATTCATCGAGATATTAAACCCTCAAATTTAATTCGTATAACGAAAGATAACAAGCTCGTTTTAATTGACTTTGGTGCGGTTAAACACGTCGCGGTTTATAATAAAATTCCCGGTACAGTGATCGGAATTCCTGGCTATATGTCTCCGGAACAAGCCAGAGGAAAACCCCAATTTAGTAGTGATTTATATGCAGTCGGAATATTAGGAATTCAAGCCTTAACCGGAACATCACCCCATAAGCTTTCGGAAAGTTCACACACTGGAAATATCATTGTTTTTCCGGGTTTTGAGTCTTTAGGGAGAGGAATAATCTTTGGAATGAGTTTAGGAATCATCTATGGTTTAGTTCGAGGGTTTCAAGGGGATATGATTCAACAAAAAACGTTTCCAAATCAAGGAATGTTTCAATCAGGGATTAACGCCTTAATTTTTGCAGTTATTGGATTTACTCTTCTTGGAATAGCTGCGGGTTTACTCAATTGGTATCTGAAAGGTTGGGTAATTTTAGGACTGTGTTTTGGGCTAATCGTGGGCGGTGGAGAAGCTTGTATTAAACATTTTATTGTGAGAGTAATTCTTTATATAAATGGAAGTATCCCCTGGAATTATGCGCGTTTTCTCAATGAAGCCACTCGACGAGTTTTAATGCAAAAAGTGGGAGGGGGTTATATTTTTATTCATCGCTTACTGTTAGAACATTTAGCACAAACTCATGTCAAATAGGGAAGCAAGTTAATAATTCAACCACTGAGCAATCGTTTGAGGAACAGGTAAAAGAATCACCAATAATAAACCCAGCGTTAGTAAACCGATAAAGTCTCGAATATTATTCAATTCACTGACATCATTTAACGCAGGTTCATCATTAAGTGGTAACAAAAAGAGCAAAATGGCTAAGATGAAAAACTCCTGACGAGTGAACGCCAAAACGAGAATTAAGATGCGAGAAACTTGACCAATCGCCATACTGGTCCGTTGACCCATCATCGCATGAACCATGTGACCCCCATCAAGAAGACCAATCGGGAGGAGATTAAACGCAGTGACGATTAAACCCAGATAACCCGCGATCGCAACCGGATGAAGATCGATAGCATGAGTCGCCGTCAACTCCGTTCCCAAAGTCAACTTACTCAACACCGTTAACAACAGCGAAAAACTCGGATCAATGGCATTAAAATCTAAAATTCCTGCACCATCGGGCGGAATGGGAACCACAGTTGAATGCGCCAATCCCCAAATTAAAATCGGTAACGTGGCGATAAATCCAGCCCAAGGGCCAGCAATACTGACATCAAATAAAGCTCGACGGTGGGGAAGTGGCGATCGCATTTGGATAACCGGCCCAAACGTCCCGAGAAAGAACGGCACGGGTATAAAATAAGGTAAAGTGGTGCGAATCTGATAACATCGAGCTGCCAAATAATGAGCGGATTCGTGAATCCCCAAAATTGCCATCAAAGACAAAGCATAAGGTAATCCTTTCAGTAACCAGCTCGGATCAGACTGCCAAATTTCTGGAGAGACATCTGTCATTTTGACCCCTACTATCGTCGTGGTAAACAATGTAACGACTAACAATGCCAAAGCCAGAATCGGTCGATTTAAGGGGTCATTGCGAGTGATCGTTGTGGATTTTTCGAGGAAAGGATTGGGAACTAGAGCAAAAAACGGCTGATCATTCAAATCCGTTTGAAAGACAACAATAAAGCGATCGCCAAACCGAGCCTTAATTTTATCTCGAATTGTTTGGTAGACCAGCTCAGGATTAGAGCGGATTTGACCGCGACAAATGACCGCTTGGGGCCGATGTTCTAGTTTTTGTAGGGGAAAAACTGACCAGGGAAAGCATTCACGGAGTTGACTTTCTTCGGCGGGTGTGATCACCCGAGGCGGTGGTAATTTTTGTGTCGGTTCAGAAGTCATTGCTGAAGTCGATGTCGTTGACGAATCAGTTGGAGGTGGGCTTTGGCGTCCGAGTTGAACTAGGAACCAGTAAACACAAGGACAAACAATAAAGGGGATGATGATCAATTCCAGGGGAATGCGCTTTTCTTCACCATGGACAAGCTGCCAGGTACTCCAAATCAACGCAGGTGTCATCATCACCAGCCACAAAATCCAAATCGGTGTACGGGTAATGCGAGCTACACCCCGTCGCAAAATCCAGTACGTTATCCACCCTAAAAGGAGTAACCACAACCAAAGAAGCATGATCTAATTTTACTGCGACTAATTACCTAGTCTAGAATTAACAATTAAAATGAGTAGACCGAACAAATACCAGGAGTCATTGACTCAAACTGACGCTTAGACTAAATTCTCTGCTATGCTATTATCCCACTTTAGTTCATCGGTTAGAGAGGAAGGGAAACAGATACAATGCCTGTAGATACAATCCATAAGTTGATTATTCTAGCTTGGGATAACGATTGCCTGTTTCTAGATTAGCGTGTTGAGTGCTGCTATGCTATCACTCTGGCTTGGAGACCCACAGTTTCATCCCATCATTTGAGTTTATCTGACAAAAATTTTTATGGTAGAGTCCCGACCCGTTTCTAAGCCCCCACAGCCGATCTTGGATTATATTTGGGCTTTTTCTCCCAACCGAGAGACGTTAGGAGGAACCGCCTACTTGATGATCGAAAATCAGACCAATATCTTAATCGATACTCCCGCTTGGGATGAGGTTAACCGGAATTTTATTGAACAACAGGGTGGACTTGATTGGTTAGTGATCACTCATCGCGAAAGCATCGGTAACGCCCGCAAAATTCAGCAAGCCACAGAATGTCATCTCCTCATCCAAGAACAAGAGGCTTATCTGATTCCCGAAGCCACAGTCACTACGTTTCAACAAACTTTTACTCTCAGTCCTCACAGCCAAATGATTTGGACTCCCGGTCACTGTCCAGGTTCGTCCTGTTTCTACTCTAGCTCGAATGGGGGGATCTTGTTTAGTGGGCGTCATTTGTTACCCAATCTTCAGGGTTTACCTGTCCCATTACGCACCGCGAAAACGTTTCATTGGCCCCGACAAATTCAGAGTGTTAAACGCTTAATTGAACAATTTTCACACTCTACCTTACAATTTATCTGTCCGGGGGCCAATACCGGAGCCTTACGCGGTAAACGGGTGATTAACCAAGCCTACGATAAACTCGCGAGTTTGGATTTAGAGGCGTTGTTACAAACAGAAATATTATTTTGACATCCTCCCCCGGATAAATCACGGGGGAATCCAAACATTACTGCTTGGGCTTCCTCTTTCTACGAGTTGACTTACTTGATTGAGTTTCCCCGCTCAAGCAGAGGTCGGTCTCTCCGGAGGCGTTGATTTCCGTCTGCCCGACGGTATTTTAAAAACAGATATTAAGCGGAAAAACGGATTAAGCTACGTGTGAGAAGCCTAGATTTATGCGTTTTACAGTCAAGTTAATCCGTTAATCTATTTCTTATCCGTTTCTTGATTTGCTAACTGTTTTAGTGCAGATTTTAGAATGTTGATTGCGGCATTTTTGTCACGGTCGGATGTGTATCCACAGTGAGGACATTTATGAGTTCGGATGCTAAGAGTTTTAACAACTTTTTCACCGCAATTTGAGCAGTTTTGAGAAGTATATGCGGGTTCAACGGCTACAACCGGAACCCCATAAATCTTCCCAAAATACTCCAACCATTCTCTAAATCTGTACCAAGCTGCATCATTAATTGATTTAGCTAAATGATGATTTTTAACCATGTTCCGTATCCGCAAGTTTTCAATCGCTACCAAATCGTTAGACCGGATGACGTGTTGAGCTAATTTACAGACCCGATTCTGACGCCTGCGTGAAACCTTGAGATGCGCTCTACCTAATCTATTCCTGGCTTTTTTACGGTTTTGACTCCCCTTTTGGGTTCTTGATAGTCGGCGTTGCAACTTTTTAAGTTGGCGTTCATCCTTTCTCAAAAAACGAGGATTGTCTACTTGATTGCCAGAACAATCAGTGTAGAAATAGTTGAGACCGACATCTAACCCTGTCTGTTTCCCTGTGAGTTCTTTCTTCTCCTCCCGGTTGTGGTCTATCAGAAATTGTACATAATACCCATCATGCCTTCTGATCACTCGAACTCGTTTAATTTGTTCAAGTTGATAGAAGTGCAAATTTCGACTTCCCCAAAGCTTAAATGTACCCGCTTCAAACTTGTCGCTAAAGGTTAAATAACGCCTATCATCCGACAGTTTCCATCCTGATGTCTTGTATTCAACAGAAGCTCTGACTTGATACTTCTTGAATTTGGGAAAGCCTTTCCGACCGGGTATTTTTTGCCGACAATTTCTATAAAACCGTTCAATTGATGCCCATGCTCTCTCTGCGTGTGCCTGTCGCGCCATTGAGTTTAATCTGGCTACCCAAGGGAACTCCTGATTATCGGACAGCACCTTGCAGTGCTTATAAGCGTCGTTGCGACTTTTAACCTGACCATCTAACCATGCTCTGATGACGCTGTTCCGAACAAAACGCCCCGTCCGAATGGCTTCATCCAACTTTCGGTACTGGCTTTCTGTTCCTTTCAGCTTCATCTCGTAGACCCGCATAGTTATCGTCATTACCTACGATAAGTTATGATAACACAAGCTTCTTCCCCTGCCAAATAAAATGGGCTGCTCTCGCAGAGCAATCCCCCGTTTTAAAACGGGGGCTTTACGCATCGTCACCGTAACTTGATTCATCTTTGTTCTCTGAACTTTTATTAAGATTTATCAATAATTTTCAGTGTATTTCAGTCTCCTCTTTAGCCCACTCTGATCCAAACCTTGGTAAAATACAGTTTGTGAGTTTAGTAATCACTCAGATTAAATAAATTTACCTCGATAATATTTCTCTGAAACCTGACCAAACCCTATGACTTCAACAACAACCTATCCTAACGCTCCAGATATTTCCACTGATGACTACGTGATTATCGGTTTAGCTACCTGCTTTCTCAAAGAAGAAGGGGAAGTTCATCAAGTCGAAATTATTGAACCCATTCCCTCAGCCGCCCTAGAAGCCATACTCAAAGGAATTCCAACCTCTTATCAAAAAGCTTGTGCAACAACAATAGGAGCGGTTCTCACAGGCGATACTGTCCAAATTCCCCCAGAATTTCCGCCCGAAGTTCAATTAGCGGATGAGTTCAAAGAAAGGTTGCTCTCCGCCACCCGAACTTATAAAAGTCGCCCCAATGCTCAATCTCATATTGCTTTAGGGACAGTTTTTCAAGAGTTTAACTATTCCTTAGAACGGAAACGAATTTTAAATTCTGAGCGAATTGTTAGTGCAGAGGATAACGTTAAACAACACAGTTATACTCATCAAGTTCTTTAAGCAGATTTGGGGAAGGGGAATTTGTCGGGTGTATTAGTGGGTTATCTTGGAGAATTTTGATTAAGATTTACCCAATTTTATGCACCCTATTATTTTTATCAATACACTCGATGATGTCTCTTACACTCACATCTGTTTATCTCGCAAATTTAGGTCTTCCGCTTTTTACTCAAAGTATTTTTTATCAAGTTCTTCTGCTAATTCCAATTATTTTTATTGAAGCTTTTATCCATAGAAAAATACTCAAACTCAAGATTGCTCGTTCGATCTCTATTGCTTTTAGTACCAACTTTATCTCGACTTTTGCTGGAGTTTTGTTGGTATTTATTGTCGGTCAAAATTATTGTTGTTTGCCTTTTTCTTTCCCTTTGTTACCCTTAGAACTGATTGTTACACTCATCCCGATGTTTTTCTTTTCTTTTATGTTAGAATTAATCGTTGGGTATCTGGTACTAAAAGAACAAGAGCAAAAAATAATTCATCAATCCTTTTTCCAGGCTAATGTCTTTACTTATCTGATGCTAGAAACATTGGCAATTACCCAACTGATTCGAGGGTACTGGAATTAAAAAGGTGAGTTTATAGACCTGTATTATCTCCCCAAAATTGAATCGCTTTGATAATAAAATAACCAATAGGACGATTAATCGCTTGTTGAATTTTTTCAATATTTTCAGGCGTTAAAGTCTCAATTAAACTCTGTTTTAAAACGGGATCGCTTTCAAGTTGTTCAACAATTTCTGCTGCGGCTTTCATCTGTTCCGACGTTGTATTAATCGGATAAACTGCTTCTATTTCTTGGATAAACTGTTCAATTACTGAAATAATGGCAGCTAAATTTTGAGGTAAATCCTGTTGTAAAGAGGTTTCCTGATTAACCGTTTCTACAGACAAATTTTGAGATTTTTTTTGTTTTTCCATTTCCTCATATTCTTCTTCTCCTTTGAGAGAAACCTGAGAAATTTTTCCCGAAAACTCCGAACGGTGATCGTTAGCCGAATCTAAAATAGTAGAATACCAACTTTCTTTATTTTGCAAGAATGAACGAATTAAAGCCGTAAATTCTTGAGGATTTAAGGTTCGATTCCAATCCGACGGCTGACGATAGGGATTAGGATCACTACTCTTTTCAGACGGAAACCGTAAAAACAAATAATCACAAGTGATATTTCTGAGTTGAGTTGTGAGAGTAATTGCCCAATCTTGAATAAAAGCCCCCGTTAAGGTCGCCCCATTAAGATTAGCTTGACTTAATTTAGTTTGAATCAACTTTGCTTTCGATAAATCAGCCCCGCGTAAATTCGTAAAACTGAGATTGGCACTGATGAAACTCGCCCCGGCTAAATTCGCATTTTGTAAGCTGAGTCCCCGCAAATCTTGAAAATCATAATTCTGGTTTTGACCTTGACCCGTTTGTAATAATTCCCGAATTTTTGCATTCTCTAAATAAGTATTACCGCCTCTAACTTGATCGAGTAGTTTTGCGCCACGCCAACGAGTTCGGATTAGTTTAGCATGACGAAAATCAGTTCCTTTGAGATTAGCATTAATAAAATTAGCATCTGTTAAATCAGCTTGACGAAAACTTGTTCCTCCCATCGCCGCTAAATTAACCGCTAAATTGTGAACTAAAACATATTTTTTGTTGCCTTGAATCGCCTGCCAACCGATATAATCAAACCAAAACGTCACAAAAACAGCCAATGCGATCGCGATTGCACTCACCCCACCAGAAATATAACCCGCGATCGCACTCGCCGCCACCGCCACCGTTAACACCTTGGTCAGACTCATCACCCAAGCCAGACGCTCAGTCACCGCAAAAATCACCCCAAAAGCCACCGCCGATGCAAACAAGATCGCCCCTGCAAACCCCGCTAACACCCCCGCGATCGCCAAAGTACCGAGCAACGTGACAACATTCGCCAGTCCAGAGACCACCCCGATAATAATCCCGACAATCACAATTTCGATCGTATCGATAAACGCTCCCCAACCCCGTTCAATTCCCCGACGTCCACCCATGAAAACCAAGACCAGCATTAAAGCCAGTGCAGCCCAACCCGTGTTCGCGTCTTCAGGAGTGGACATATTGAAAAACAACAATACAAAATAACCCACAAGCACCAAAGACAGTCCCAAAAAAACCGATAATAGCCATGCTGTCCCGGAGAGGATGATCACCCAAGCCTTGGGAAGTCCAGCTTTTGCCCCTCGAAACTTCACTTCGGATAGGCCAGCACCTTTAAAGTTTGTTCCTTGGATATCGGCATAGCTAAAGTCTGCACCCGACAAATTTTGACCTTGAAAAGATTGATGACGGAGGTTTTGACCTCGAAAGTCTCTGCGACCTTGAGCATAGAGTTGCGACACCTGTTGGCCTTTCATGGGGCTGTCTCGATTTCTAAAGTTGGGCGATCAGTCAGGGGGGCGATACTCCCTTCTTCAACAACAATAGCGGATCAACTTGAATCTATTTATCTGAGAAATCAGTGATTATGTACAGTAGAAGTAGGTCGCTAGAAGTTAATCAGATGGAACCGATCACTACTGTCGCTGGATGGGTTGTCCCGAAAGTCGGAGATCTTCTCTGGAAAGGAGCAACAGAACAGGTTAAAAAGACGCTCAATAAAACCGATATCGAAAAAGCGATCGCGTCCGGTTTGAAAGCAGCCGAACATTGGGAAAAACAGCAAAATCTTACCCAAAAGGGGTTATTTTATCGGGTCAGTCCTGACGGAGTAAATGGAGTTTCTAAACTTCTAGAACGGGTATTGGCTGATTCGGGAGTACAGGCGGAATTACAAAAGCCGTTGAGTCAGAAAGGTCAACCCGATATCGCGTTTTTAGCTAAAGTCTTTGAGCAAGAAGCAACAACCTCAAACACACCGATTCATTTACCTGATCTTATTGCTTGGATTGAGCAATTTGTCAAGGCTTATTTTGAAAAAACTTCAACTTTTATTCAGTTTCAAGTTAACAAAGAGAACTATTTTCAACAACTCGCAAACTGGTTTGATGATGTTAAATTTGCGGGAATTGCTGTTCCGGGTCAAGAGGTTGATCAATCGGAAAAATTGGCGCGAATTTTTGTCATGCCGGATGTGGTTGAAGATGTTTCAACTCAGAGTAACTTTGAACGAGAGTGGTTAATTTCCGGTAGTCGTCAAGCCGAATTAATCCAAGAACAGCGCGAACGAGTTTTGTTTGAAAATCTCTCAGGTCGAAGGTTTTTAGCCTCGGAACTGTTAACAGAAGTTTCTGCAAAAAAATCCGTTTTATTGGGTGCGCCGGGTTCGGGAAAAACCACTTTAATGAGTTATTTGGCGGTGATGCTAGCTCAAAAAAGACCCGAACGTTTGGGCTTGGATGTTAACGTTGACTGGCTACCGATTTTAATTCGGATGCGGGATTTTTCCCAACACCCGAATCTTGGTATTCTCGATTTTGTTAAACAATTTGCAGAAAAGAGAATGTCTGTAAAACCGCTACAGACCGGATTTTTTGAATATTGGCTGGAAGACGGACGAACGTTAATTTTATTAGACGGATTGGATGAAATCGCCGACGAAGGTAAACGGTATGAGATTGTTCGACGGATTGAAAACTTTCTCGGACAGTATAACAAAAATATTGCGATTATTACCTCTCGTCCAGCGGGTTATCGGCGCGACTTTTTCCGAACTGAGGAGTTTCCCCATCACGAACTACAACGATTTGATGATGATAAAATTGAGCAGTTTATTAACAACTGGTATGATAGCCGTTTTTTAGATAAAACAGAAGCCGAACGCCGCAAAGATAGCCTCAGAAAAGCACTCAATGATAACGACCGGATTAAACTCTTGGCACGAAATCCGCTATTATTGACGATTATTGCCTTGATTCATCGCTATCAAGCGGTTTTACCGAAAGAACGCTACAAACTTTATCAACGAGCGGTTGAAACCCTATTAACCTCCTGGGATGCCAACAAAGAACTCTCGAATCATACTATTCTGAACTATCTCGAACTGGATGATTTGCAGCGGTTAATGGAACAGTTAGCCTATTGGATACATACTCAGGGAAATACGGGAGATAATGAAGGCGGTACGGTTATTGATCGCGAGGAATTGATTGAACAGTTGAGTCGAGAAATCAAAACCCTCAAACAAATTGAACGGTATCAGGCGAAGCAAGAAGCGGAACGATTTATTGGGTTTGTTCGGGAGAGAACCGGACTGTTAAATGAACAGGGTCAGGATTGTTATGCTTTTGTTCACAAGACGTTTCAAGAATATCTCTGCGCCCAAGAGGTTAACTATCAAGCGGATAATGAGGACGATTTTGAGATAGTTTTAAATGCGATTAAAGATCATCTCCACGATGCCCACTGGCGAGAAGTTTTGCTATTGTTAATCGCCCAACAAAAACCAAAGAAAGCCGCCAAAGCAATTCGGGCAATTTTAAATCAAGGAAGCGACTACGAACAATGGCTACATCGGGATTTATTATTTGCGGGAAATTGTTTAGCCGAACATCCGAAGGGTTTAAAAGTGGCGGATAGTGGTTTGGTTGAAGACGTTTTAGAACGGTTAGTGGCGTTGGAAATTCAAGATAGATATCAAGTTGGATTTAGGGTTCGTGAACAAGTTTTTAAAATCCTGTGCAGTTTCTACGAAACTGAGTTTGAAACCCCGGCGTTGCAACTGTTGAAAGAACAAAAGGATAAAATTGATAACTCTCGTTTGCAGAAATATCAAGTCGAGTTAGGTGAACGAGAGGCGGTTATTAATACTCTCCTAGAACAACTCACCGATGAAAATTCTAATGTGCGAGAGAAGGCTGCGGAGGCTTTGGGCGAGTTAGGCAACAGTTCACAAACGGTGGTCGATGCCCTACTGCAAGCGCTCACCGATGAGGATTCTGATGTGAGTTGGAGGGCGGCCTTTGCTTTGGGTCAATTGGGCAAAGGTTCACAAACGGTGGTCGATGCTTTGCTGACAACGCTCTCCGATGAAGATTCTGATGTGCGTGGGAATGCAGCCATTGCTTTGGGTCAATTGGGCAAGGGTTCACAAACGGTAGTCGATGCCCAGCTGAAAACACTCTCCGATAAGGCTCCTTATGTGCGTGGGTGGGCTGCCAGGGCTTTGGGTATGTTGGGCAACAGTTCACAAACCGTGGTCGATGCCCTGCTGCAAACGCTCTCCGATGAAGTTTCTCATGTACGTTGGAATCCTGCCTGGGCTTTGAGTAAGTTGGGCAACAGTTCACAAACGGTGGTCGATGCCCTACTGAAAACGCTCTCCGATGAAGATTCTGATGCGCGTGGGAGTGCTGCTTCTGCTTTGGGTAAATTAGGTAACAGTTCACAAACGGTGGTGGATGCCCTGCTGAAAACACTCTCCGATGAAGATTCTTCTGTGCGTCGGGGGGCTGCCTATGCTTTGGGCAAGTTGGGTAACAGTTCACAAACAGTGGTGGATGCCCTGCTGAAAACACTCGCCGATAAAGATTCTTTTCAAAATTCTTTTGTGCGTCGGGGGGCTGCGTCTGCTTTGGGTGAGTTAGGCAAAAAATCCGATACTGTTCTTCCTGCTGTTATTCTATGGCTGGAACAACACCAAGATTCTGAAAATATTGGCAGTGGAATTGATGCGTTGTGGGATTTGTTGAATGATTGAATTGTCAAATTTATGTTCATCCACATTCCCGATGACTATTCTAAAGAAGTTAATCGTTAAATATATAGCAATGTTACCTGATTTGTAAAAAAGTAATCAAGATCACCCCCCAAAATTGGCGGGAAGGGGGGGCTGTTTCATTCTCAGTTAAAAATTGCCGGGGGTGATGGGGAGAGGTATTTTTTAAACATGAAAAATAGCTTTTTATTAATAAAAATCCTCCCTACCTCCCCACCTCCCCACCTCCCCACCTCCCAACAAATCAAGTTTTAGGGCAACGAAACGGCCCTGGGGGGAAGGGGGGGCAATGTCGTTTACAAATGATTTCTTATTGCTATAACCCCCATTTTTACGTCTATTGAAGTCTTTCATGTTATATCAAATACGGAAAATAATGCTACACATCTTTCTCCCCACCTCCCCACCTCCCCACCTCCCTATCAATCATATGCGGATGAAAATATTTCAACATCCAGAACACTTAAACAGCGTTTAACGGGTAAGATTAGCGACCTTTGATGGGAGAGGATAGAATAGAAATACTGGGTAAGATAACTATAACAATGACTCTTGATGCCTTATTCTCCCAAATTGTTAATTACCGCGATATCATCATCTTTTTGATCCTGATTGCCCCTTGGTTAACGTGGCTCATTTGTTTTATAATTCCTGGTTATTGGGAAGAACCCTATCTCCTCAGTTTTAACCTGTGGTTAGCATTAACTACGATGTTATTTTGGGTCGGATATTTAGCCTATGCGACGAATACTGGAGGTTGGTCGTTAGTGGTGAAACAGGCGGATTTGTTCTTGCTGATTTCTCCTCCTTATTATCTATTGACTTCTTTGTGGATCTCTAAACAAAGAATGCCTTTAGACTTTATTCCTGCATTTAGAACTTTAGAAGGATTTATTTTCTTAGCCGGAGCTTTTCTTGCCCTATCTTGGATTTTATCACGGATTAGAATTGTTTTTTTCTCTGCTTTGCCCTTTTCAACTTTTCTCATAATTATTGCGGTTATTTTAGGGATTGGATATCTGGGCTATCGTCAGATGGTGGGGAAATGAAAAATTCCTTGGTAAATTACCCTAAATCGTTAACTTTAAACCCTCAATTTTAGGATAAGTTTACTCCAGTTTAAGCTAACCTATAACTCAGTATTTTCTTCTTCTAAAGTGAGTGCGAGTTGGTAAATTTCACGACGGGGAAGGGAGATATTTTGAGCGAGTTGACGGCTAGCTTGCGATCGCGTTAATCCCTGACGAAGTAACGCCTCTATTTCGGCTTTAATTGCACCTTCTGACAGTTGTGGCGTTTCTTGAATTTTTCCTGCTACAACGAGAGTATATTCACCTTTGGGTTCACGATTTTCATAATGCTTGATGGCTTCCTCTAGGCTTCCTCGCCAAAATTCTTCATGGAGTTTGGTTAACTCTCTCCCGAATACAATCTGGCGATCGCTTCCTAAAGTTTCTGCTAAATCTTGTAAAGTTTGTCGTAAACGATGAGGAGATTCATATAAAATAATAGTATGAGATTGCGATCGCAAATCTTGCAAACGTTGCTGTCGAAGTTTGTTTTTTGTCGGTAAAAATCCTTCAAATACAAATCGATCCGTTTCTAAACCCGAAACACTCAACGCTGTCAAACAAGCACTCACCCCCGGAATCGGAATCACCGCAATTTCAGCTTCAATACAAGCTTTTACCAGTTCATATCCTGGATCAGAAATTCCCGGTATTCCCGCATCAGTAACAATAGCGATCGCTTTTCCCTGATGCAGCTTTTCTAAGACTTCAGGAATGCGACGATGTTGATTGTGTTCATAGTAACTAATTTGTGGAGTTTGAATTTGAAAATGTTGTAACAATTTACCCGTGTGTCGGGTATCTTCTGCGGCGATCAAATCTACCGTTTTTAGGGTTTGAACCGCTCGAAAAGTTAGATCACCCAAATTACCAATTGGTGTTCCCACCACATACAGCGTTCCTGGTTTAACTTCCATTCATTTCCAATGAGCAAAGGACAGACAAAAATTTTAAATTAACGACAATTAGTAACCCATAAACAGCTAAATTTCAATAAAGGTGCTAAACACTGAGATAGGGAAAATATTTCTGGGTGTTGATATGACTTACAACGGACTATTTGTTGGATTAGTGACGCTAGACTTTCTCTATGGGGTCAGTGAATATCCAGCTCAAAATCAAAAAGTTGTCGCTTCTGATTATACGGTAGCAGCAGGGGGGCCTGCAACTAATGCAGCCGTAACCTTTAGTTTTCTTGAAAACCAAGCTCAACTTTTCGCTGTGTTAGGAACTCATCCGATGAGCGAACTGATTCGAGCGGATTTAACTCAACAAAATGTGATTTTAACAGATTTAGACCCCACTCGCAGCGAACCGCCAACGGTTTCTTCTATTTTAGTGACTCCAAAAACAGGCGATCGCACGGTTGTTTCGATCAACGCCGTCAAATCACAAGTCTCTGTTGAGAGTTTACCTCAAAATTGTTTAGATGGGATTGATATTGTCTTGATTGACGGGCATCAAATGGAAGTCAGTCAACACATTGCCAAACTCGCCCGAGAACAGGAAATCCCCGTTGTTATTGATGGGGGCAGTTGGAAACCGGGGTTTGAAATGGTTTTACCCTATGCTGATTATGCCATTTGTTCGGCAAATTTTTATCCTCCTAATTGTCAAACTGCGGCTGATGTTTTTGCCTATCTCTATGATCTGGATATTTTGTTTATTGCCCGCACCCAAGGAAATCAACCCATTCAGTATCGTAGCCCCAACCGAGAGGGTGAAATTGAAATTCCGTCAATTCAGGCGGTGGATACGCTCGGGGCAGGTGATGTCTTTCATGGGGCGTTTTGTCATTTTATTTTACAAAGTTCTTTTGTGAAATCATTAAAAGCTGCGGCGGAAATTGCTGCTTGTTCTTGTCAATCTTTTGGAACTCGTCAATGGATAAAATCGTCTTAGCAGTAGTGTGAAATTTTTTCCCCGTTGATCACAAAGGGTTCTTCTGGGTGTAACCTCTAAAGTAGATGATTTGTACCCGAACTGAAAATAGATTGACAAAATAGAAAAATAATGATAAATAATGAGACTAAAATTCAGTAAATTAATACAGTTAGTCCTTTTTTAATTGATAATTTTTTAGCCAAAATGACAGATTCTAAACCGCTGCGAATTACGCTCCCCCCGTTGCAAATCACCCTAGAAGATGAACAACAAGTCAGTCTTCAATGGTTAGCACAACAATTAAATTTACCCTCTGAACCTCAGCCTCAAGTGTCTGACTCTTGGAAAACCTGGGTGATGATTAATAAGTTATTAAATCAACCCGATGAGGCTTTAGTGAAGCAGATGGTGGAACAGGGAGTTGATGTGAAGTTAGCCCTCGAAGAAGTCGCGCAAGCCTCAAATCATCCTTATTATCAAGCCGGAGATCAATTTGTTCAACAGTTGCGAAAATTAGAGTCTATTCTGCAAATTCAGCAGCAACTCTCGATGCTTTCCAGTCAAGCTGAAACCGTTGAACGTCGAGTGAGTCTTTCTAGAAGTGAATTTTTAGATGGGTTTTATTCTCAAAACAAACCTGTAGTTTTGACAGGAATAATGAACAACTGGAAAGCCTTAAACCTCTGGAATCCCAAGTATCTCAAACAACATTATGGCACGGCAACAGTAGAAGTTCAAGGCAATCGCAATAGTGATCCTGAGTATGAACTGAATGTCGAAAAACATCGGCAAAAAGTGTTACTTAAAGATTATATCGATTGGATAGTCGAGAAAGGAGAAAGTAATGATTGTTATATGGTTGCTAATAACCAAAATTTAGACCGAGAAGACCTCAAAGGGTTAATGAATGATCTCGAAGTTTTCCCTGAATATCTCAACCCCAAAGACACTTCACGACGAGTCTTTTTCTGGTTTGGTTCAGCCGGAACGATTACCCCATTACATCACGATCCCGTTAATTTAATGTTAGCTCAAGTGTTGGGTCGAAAACGGATTTTATTGATTCCCCCTCGTCAAACTCCCTTTCTCTACAATCATCTGGGTGTGTTTAGTCAAGTTGATCCCGAAAATCCCGACTTTAAGAAATATCCTCTCTACCAAAATATTAAACCCATTGAACTGATTTTAAAACCCGGAGAAGTGATTTTTATTCCGGTCGGTTGGTGGCATCATGTCAGAGCATTAGATGTAAGTATTTCCGTATCATTCACCAATTTTGTTTTTCCTAATTATTACCACTGGCAAAATCCTACCTTTGGTCGAACTTAGTTGAAACCCCCTAACAGTTGTGATCTCGATCAGTAAAATATTCAGCTCAGATCAAGACAGAAGGGGGCTTTAAGTCACGGATGATTTGATCAGATTTTAGCCATGATGATTAATAGATGTCTTATGGTCAACTGCAAGCCATGTTGCAGATCTGAGGTTGATAATCGCAATGTTTTCACCATCTTCTCACAAAAATAATACCGACGAGTACAAATCCCCACCCAATGATATTCCTGACCCATGCGACTGGATACAGGAACATCATTCCCTGGCTTGTGTTGCGGAAACTCTCAATCTCCTCAACCAAACCCCGAATAACGGCATTCAAGCAGGCGAAGACTTTTCTTATACCCCAGAAGGAGAATTAATAATTGGTCTGAAAACCCGAGATCTTTTGAAAGCCAATTGCGGAGATCACCACTGGAAATATGTGCGGAATTATTTGCCTATTCAAAAAGGATAAGTTTTTGCTCTAATTCCATTAAGCTTGGCTGCCGCTTTCTCCTGTGATCACAGCCGCACCAATTAAATGAGCCAAACGCAAAGCTTCTGGAACTTTACCACAATCTGTCAACCGCTCTAAAGCTTGAGCGATCACCAACGGTTCTTCACCGCAAACCTGAAAAAAAAAGGGCGGATAAGCATGAATTTGACCTGCACGGCGCAAAATTTGCCATCGTTTTTCCGCATCGGGTAAACGTCGTAGCGCCTGTTCTATCTTGCTTAAATTGGGGGGACGACGCATCACGGCAACACAAGGTCTTTCTAATCGACTCGCCAACTCCGGTAAATCGATTAAATTAAACCCTCCAAAACCAATCCCATCAATTAAAACCAGGTGCAACTGATCTAAAAACTTACCGCCAATCAGTAAGTCACAAAGGGTGTCTGTCGCATCCCACCCATCCGGTTGCACTTGTCCCCAAACCATACCCTCAAAGCGAGTTCCCCCACAAACGACACCTGCAACGGAGACAGGTTCACCGCTATGGCGCTCAAAGGTGGCATCATCAAAGCCAATCACTCGAATAACACGATTGAGTTTCAGCAGAGATTCGAGATTCATTGTCTCCCTAGTTGGGCGCACCTGCGGCACGTTGAAGCGCGACTTGACGGTTTGCTTCGTATTCTGTCACCTTTTGTTGAGCGGTTTGATAGTTGGGACTGGACTCGGGAACTTGTCCCATCAGTTCCACAGCTTGTCTCCATTGGCTAGCGACATTCTCCCACTCGGTTCGAGATTGAGCAGTTTGAGCTAGGTTAGCAGCATTAATCGCACTGCGAACGGCTTCCGTCCAAGGATCAGCAGCAGGGGTTTCTGCGGTGGGAGGGGGTTCAGAAGTCTCGGGGGTTGTCTCCTCTGGGGTTAAGGTTTCGACTTCTTCAGACTCAGAATCTCCGCCACTAAGGAAGGGAAGGGGATAAATCCCACTCAAGTGTAAACCTGCAACGGCAGCGATCGCCAACAAAATCAGCAGTCCGACAAACAGCAGTATTTTACCCTTATTGTCTGGCTGGGCTTGTTGGGTTTCTGCTTCTAAGTCGTCGTCTAAGTCGTCGTCTTCTTCCGGGTTGTAGTTCGCCCCGATATCGTCATCAATGTCTTCATCGTCAATACTTTCATCATCAAAATCATAGTCTTCAGCCTCCGGATCAGAAACGATCACGTCTTCGGGAAGCACTTCTTCTGGAATATCATCTTCGTTCAAATAGTCCTCCTCATCCTGATCAATTTCAAGCTGTGGTACAGGAGGAATCAATTCTTCCTCAAAGTCCAATGATTTTTGGGGAAAGTCTTTGAGAATAATTTCATCTTCCCATGCGGGTATGTCATCCCCAAATTCTCGCCCGTAAATTTTGACGGTATGTACAGAGTCAATGTCCAGCTTTTTCATCCCGTTCTCAATAAAGCTGACTAAGGCTTTTTGATGATTGGGGACTTGTTCGCCTTCAAGCATGACATGAAGACAGTCATTCTCCCGCATGACATCGGCGCTAATGCCTTTCGGTTTCAGGGAATGGTTGATCGCCGTGGCGATCGCTTTGGGATCACCTTGTCTAGCGAGTTGTTTAGGGAGGTCGCGTTGGTTTTCGTCTGGCATGGCTATCCCTGTGTTGGGGTAACTGGCAATTTAATGATACTATCTGTTTTTGTAAGCTGTGTAACCTAATTTGGCAAGACACTCAAGGGGTCGAACCCGCTGGCAAACGTCTCAACGATCCCAGTGTTTAACTTCTGCTTGGAGATTGAAAGAGGTTACAGAGGGCGATTACATGGGTTTGTAAGGATGAGATTTCATCAGCACCGCGTTTGAGTTGGGTTTCTAACTCTAACAATAGCGGTAAGGTGTGTTGAAGTTGTCGAACTGAAAGTGATTGTACCTCTTGACGCAGAAAATAGATGCGCTTAGGATTACCAATTTCTGCGACTTTGGCGATTTCTCGCTCATCTTTGACTCGCCGATCAATCATCAATTTTACCCATAACCAAGTCCGAAATTGACCCACTAATGTAGCCACAATTTTCAGCGAGGGTTCGTTGTGATCGATCAAAGCTGCTATTAATTCTAAAGCCTGATTGGTATTTCCGGCTTTAATTGCTTGGGCAAGTTTGAGGCTGTTTTGAGTATTGGACTGAACTAAGGTGGCGATCGCTTCGAGTTTTAACGCTTCGGAGTCGTTTCCGGCATAGAGTTTCAGTTTTTCCAATTCGTTGTAGAGTTGTTGCGTATCGTTGCCCACAGCTTCGGCTAACAGTTCAACTCCAGGTGAGGTTAGTCTAACTCCGACTTCTGCGGCGACTTGTTTGACTCGCTGTTCGAGTTGATCGGTTTTCCAAGGCGAAATTCGCGAAAATTCTTTAACGGTGGCGTGACGTTGCAGCAATTTGGTCGATTTAAGTCGGCCATCGGGTTTGTTCGGGGTTGTCAGTAACAGGGTTGTGGTTTCTGGAATGACAGCAAGGGTTCGTTCTAATTCCTGGTACACCTCCTGAGAACACTGTTGAGTGATCGGTGTATTGACCAACCAGACTAAACGGTTTCCCAAGCCAAACGGTGGGGTCATGGCCTGGTTGAGGCCAGAAATCACAGAGTTTTGCGAATCGGGTAGAATTTTGTCAAAATTGAATGTAGACCAGCTAGGATCGAGAATGGACTCGCGCAGAGCATCTACAGCTTTGGCAAGAGAAAATTCATCATCTCCCCAGTAGAGGTAAACTGGCATTGGTGACGGTTTCTGAACAAGAGGCGAAAAAGATTGGACGATACTTACCAAGTTTACGTGAATCGGGTAGCGCGGATGACGCTGCCAGAAACTTATAATTCTCAGTTAGACCACATTCAGGAGTCTCCTAAGTATAAACCACTTCCGGACGGCCAACGACAAGCGGTTCCTTTTCCTGGTTATACCATCATTACACCTCCGGCTCCTGATAATCCAGACAATCGCAGTTTTTATGACGATCTGCAAACTTGTCAGCAACAACTGAGTCAGAAATTTGATTCCCAATGGTGGGTGCCGGTGCCACCGGATAGCTTACACTTGACTTTAGCTGATTTGATCTGGAATGATGCCTATCGGGATGCTTGTCAAGACCCTGAGTTTGAACAGAAGTTACAAGGGGCGATCGCTGAATCTTTTTCCGCTTTTCAAGCGAGTTTAATCGATCAGCCGATTCGTTGGCAAGTTCTGGGAATGATTGTGATGACTCGTGCGATTGGTGTTTGTTTAGCACCCCGAGATGAAGCTTCCTATGAGGAGATTTTACAGTTTCGGCGAGCTATTTATCAAAACCCGAGTTTTAGGGCTTTGGGTATTGAACAGCAATACCATTTTACCGCTCATATTACGTTTGGGTATTTTGGGACAATTCCATCGGATTTAGATCGGAATCATCTCAATACGGTTTTGTCGGATTTTAATCATCAATGGATAGACTCACCGCAAGAACTCGTCATCAAACGGGCTGAACTTCGCAAATTTGATGATATGACGAACTATTATCGGGAGGAAAGTTGGCCTGCTTTGGAGTTTTGAAGGTTTGTCTATTTGAGTCTGATGAGAGTTGTTGATTTATTTGCCGGGTGTGGAGGGTTATCACTCGGCTTACAACAGGCTGGCTTTAATATAGTCGCCGCTTTTGATGATTGGGAAAGTGCGATTAAAGTTTATCAAAAAAACTTCGCTCATCCCATTTTTTCTGGCAATCTTCAAGAGGTTCAAACTGCGGTTGATTTAATCAAGCCTTTTTCTCCCAATGTAATTGTGGGTGGGCCTCCTTGTCAAGATTTTTCTAGTGCGGGAAAACGAGATGAAAATTTAGGACGGGGTGACTTAACTCTCGCCTTTTCTGATATTATTACCAGAATTAAACCCCAATGGTTTATTCTGGAAAATGTAGAGTTATTTAAAAAAAGCCGTCAATACAGCCAAGCAAAAGCATTATTTGAACAGTCGGGTTATGGACTAACTGAAAAAGTGTTTGATGCGAGTTTGTGTGGGGTTCCCCAAAAAAGAAAACGGTTTTTCTGGGTGGGTGAACTCAACGGAAAAGATAATCGTTTATTGAGTTATTTTGAATCTAAATTATCTTCAAAACCCACAACGGTTCGAGATTATTTGGGTGATAAACTCGGACTCGAATATTATTACCGACATCCGAGAAGTTATCAACGTCGAGGAATCTTTAGTATTGACGAACCCAGTCCAACGGTGAGAGGGGTTAACCGTCCTATTCCGAAAACCTATCAAAAACATCCTAAAGATCCAGTAGAAATTACCCCAAATCTTCGTCCGTTAACCACTCTAGAAAGAAGCTATATTCAGACTTTCCCCGAAACGTTTATTTTTGAGGGGTCTAAAACCGATCTCGAACAAATGATTGGAAATGCTGTTCCGGTTAAATTAGCGGAATTTGTGGGAAAATGTATGATTGAGTCAGTAGAAAACAGTCAATTAGAAATATCTAAATCTGAAAGTGACTATCAGCAACTCTCACTCAATTTAACTTAATCTCTAACTTAAGATTTGACTGAACTATGGTTGAAAAACTCGATGGAATAATTACTCAAAAATCTTTTGAAATTATTGATAGTGAAATAGGCGAACATTCCTTTACTGCTAACGAATACGCGATCGTTCGTCGAGCCATTCACGCTACCGCAGACTTTGAACTCGCCCAACTGATTCGTTTTAGTCCAGGTGCAATAGAGCAGGGAATTGCCAGCATAGCTCAGTGTACCCCTATTATTACAGATGTCAGCATGGTCAAGCAAGGAATTGCCGGAATGATCGCCAAAACCTTCAAAAATCCCCTGATTTGCGCCATTGAACACGTCTCAAACCCCCTTCCCGGAAAAACCCGCACCGAAACAGGACTCTTGAAAGTTGCAGAACAATTTCCGAATGGAATTTTTGTCATTGGTAACGCGCCAACTGCTTTATTATCGTTATGTTCACAGGTGAGTCAAGGTTTGGTTAAACCGTCGTTAATTATTGGTGTTCCTGTGGGGTTTGTCTCTGTTGTAGAATCAAAAAAGGTACTCGCTCAAACTTCGATTCCCCAAATTAGAATAGAAGGGCGAAAAGGCGGATCTCCTGTTGCTGCGGCGATTTTAAATGCTTTAATGGTGTTGGCGTTTTGTAACGGATAGGTTAATGCTAGGTTTTTTGGATTTATGCTTTTTGTAAACGGATATTCTAACGGATGGGTTGATGTTTGGTGATTTTGGGTTTATGCTTTTTTAACGGATATTCTAACGGATGGCTAGTGAGATAAATTGACAATACAGGTGGTTGGAATTGGTTTAAATGGAGAAGCAGGACTGAGCGAGTCTGTGCGACAAATTGTTGATCAAGCAACAGTTTTAGTGGGAAGTGATCGCCATCTTCGTTATTTTAGAGATCATCGAGCATCTCGGATAATACTACAAGATTTGACCGAAACTTTAGTTGAAATCAAGCAATATTTACTCGCCTTTGAAACAAATACGCCGGATATTGATCCCATTGTTGTTGTGTTGGTGTCTGGTGATCCGTTATTTTTTGGGTTAGGACGGTTATTATTAGCAAAATTTCCCCCCGAACAATTGACCTTTCATCCTCATATAAGTTCAATTCAACTAGCATTTAATCGGGTAAAAGTTCCTTGGCAAGATGCTCAGATTATTAGTACACATGGACGTTCTTTTGATCAACTGACTCAAGCCCTTCAACAAGGTGCAGAAAAAATTGCCATACTAACTGATACCACTTATCATACCCCAAATGCGATCGCTTGTCTACTCTATTCTCTGGATTTAGCAACCGCTTATCAGTTTTGGGTTTGTGAAAATTTAGGGGGATCAGATGAGCGAGTTCAACACTGGTCAGTTGCAGATATTTCAACTCAGAAATTTGCGCCGTTAAATGTGGTTGTTTTGTTAAGAGAGTCTCATGTTTCTCGGAGTTTAGATTTATCTCAAGTTCCCTTTTTAGGAATACCAGACTCTTTGTTTTGTAGTTTTAGCGATCGCCCTGGGCTAATGACAAAACGAGAAGTGAGAACATTAATTTTAGGAGAATTAGCATTACAACCCGAGCAAATTATTTGGGATATTGGGGCAGGAACGGGTTCAGTTTCGATAGAAATTGCGCGTTTATTTCCGAGTTCTACGTTATATGCAGTGGAAAAAACAGCCGCAGGAACAGCGTTAATTGAGCAGAATAGAGAACGATTTAAGACTCATAATGTGATTTCAATTCACGGGGAAGCACCTGCTATTTTGCATCGTTTACGCGCTCCTCACCGGATTTTTATTGGTGGAAGTGGAGGAAACTTAGAGGAAATTTTAGGGTTAGCGAGTCTACGACTAATTTCAGGAGGAGTCATTGTCTTAGCTTTGGCGACATTAGAACATTTGAATTTAGCACTCAGTTGGTTAGAAGAACGAATTAGAGTTGAACCCACTTGGCGCTATCAGTTGTTACAAGTTCAGTTATCCCGTTCAGTTCCGATTAGTAATTTAACCCGATTTTCTCCTTTAAATCCGGTGACTATTATCACCATTGATCATGTTCCTAATCTTTAAATATTTATGGTGTTTTATAATGATGTTGCAACCGCACAATTACGACCTTTATTTTTAGCTTTATAAAGAGCTTCATCAGCAACTCGAATTAAAGTTTTAGGGGAAAGTTCTAGATGAGGAATGGTAGTTGAAACTCCTAAACTCACGGTTACAGAAGAATCTACAATAGATTTGGCATGAAGAATTTTGAGCTTTTTAACTTCTTGGCGGATTAAATTTGCAACTTTTAAACCTCCAATTAATGTAGTATTGGGTAAAACAATCACAAATTCTTCGCCGCCATAACGAGCGACTAAATCCGCCGGGCGCCTTGCTGTTCGAGAAATCGCTTGAGCAATTTCTTTTAAACAATAATCGCCGGATGGATGTCCATAAAAATCATTATAAAGTTTGAAACAATCGACATCACATAAAATCAGGGATAAAAATTGTTTTTCACGAGCAAGTCGTTTCCATTCTCGCTCTAAATATTCATCAAAATAACGACGATTAGCAATTTGAGTCAGACCATCAATTTTAGCTAAACGTTCTAATTCTATATAAGCCGTTCGTAAGGCTTCTTCTGCTTTTTTATGTAGAACTAAAGCCCCCAGTTGCGCCGCCACTCCACTCACCAGTTTGATGATATGAGGATTGGCTAATATTGCCTCTTTTTTAAAAAAGACCAACACGGCTAAAACATTGTTACTCAATATCATCGGTACTGCAAAAGCTGCTTTTAATCCCATTTTTTTAGCCATCTGAAAGCGAACAAATATTTCCTCAGATTCTAAGGAAATATCCTCAATCCACTCAGATTTTTGAGAGAACCATACCCGCCCAACTAATCCCATATTCAAAGCAAACTCTAACTTCATACTGTAACTTTGAAATTCTTGGATTAACTCATCTGTACAACATTGAATTTGACTGGCTTTGTAAACAATGACAGAATCTTTCGGAATCCAAGCCTCTCCATAGTCCCAATCAATTGCTTGACAAACTTCACACAATGTCACTTCCAAAGCGGTTTCAAAATCCCAGGTTTCACTGACTGCTAGAGTAATTTTTAGTAAAAGCTGAATTTCTGCTTCTGCTTTTTGGCGATCGCGAATTTCTTGTTTAAGCTGTTGATTTTGTTTGAGTAAAAGTTTTTTTTGTCGCTGAATTGTCAATTGATTTTCTACTCGTGCTAGCACTTCATCCGCTTGAAAAGGTTTAGTAATATAGTCATTTCCTCCGACTTTAAAGCTTTTTACTTTATCAAAAGTGGTTTCAAGCGCACTAATAAAAATCACAGGAATTTCACAAGTTTCGGGACTAGCTTTGAGTTGACGACAAACCTCATAGCCGCTCATATCAGGCATTTTGATATCTAAAAGAATGAGATCGGGTAAACTAACTTTAACGGTTTCTAATGCGATAGACCCGCTGCGGGCATTTCTAACTTGATATCCTCTCTGGCGGAGTAAAGTAGATAGCATTCGGAGATTATTAAGATGATCATCAATGATCAAAATATTTGCTGAAAACTCAGACATATTTGTGTTAAATTTATACTAAACAGTAAAGCTCTATTATTGATATTTTCTCAAACAATCTCGTTTTCTTGCCACAAAACAGAATATTAACAGCTTGCTCACTCAGTTTGATGAATTTTGCCCACTTTACCATTGACGGATGATCATGGCTGCGATTTTCTCTACAATGTTAAGTAAGGTTAAGATATCATTCAAACACTGAGTTAAAACTTATGGGACTATTTGGATTTAACAAAAAAGTGGCGATTCCGAAGCCAGAAGAGGCTCTACCAGGACGTTCGCAACCAATGCCAGCACCGGAAAATCACTTCGTCAATGGCAAACCTCTACAACCTCCCTATCCCGAAAACATGGAAAAGGCAATGTTTGGGATGGGTTGCTTCTGGGGCGCTGAACGCAAATTTTGGCAGCAACCGGGGATTTTTATCACGGCTGTCGGTTATGCGGCTGGATATACACCTAACCCAACTTACCAAGAGGTTTGTACAGGTTTAACGGGTCATAATGAGGTGGTGTTGGTGGTTTATGATCCGAATGTGATCAGTTTTGAAAAGTTGCTGAAAGTGTTCTGGGAAAGCCATAATCCGACTCAAGGAATGCGTCAAGGCAATGATGTCGGAACTCAGTATCGCTCTGGAATTTATGTCTATTCTGACAAGCAACAAAGCGCTGCGGAAGCCTCACGGGATGCCTATCAGCAGGAGCTTTCTAAGGCAGGATACGGAGAAATTACCACTGAGATTATCGAAGCGCCTGAGTTGTATTTTGCTGAAAGTTATCATCAGCAATACTTGGCAAAAAATCCGAATGGATATTGTGGTTTGGGTGGAACAAAAGTTCAGTTACCAGAATCAACGGCTGCGTTTTCTGTAGAGAGTTAACTATTTCATTGGGGCGGGTTTTGTCAAAATGTATGTTTTTCACAGACAACTTTAATAAACCCGCCTTTATTGTTAGGAATGAATGATTAAATCACCTATTTTTGCAGGAGTTAATGTCGCAGATAAACTAAATTATCATTATTGAAATCATCATCATCAGAATTTTCATCATGGGGAATCGTAACGGTTCGCAAAAATTCTGCACTTTCTTCAGGTAAAGCGGTATTAATATACATTCCACTGCCTAACTCAAACCCGGCTGATAGCGAAACTCGTGGCACAACAGCAATATACCAATGAAAATATTCTGCATATTTATCAGAAGTTGGAATAGAGCGAATCGTATAGTTATAATCTGGATTTTGTAACCCATAATAAAGTTTTGCTAAAACGACTTTTAGAGTCAGAGATAAATCGGTAATTTCTCCATTGGTAATCTCATCAAAAGAGGAAGAATGACGACGGGGAAAAATCCAAATATGAAAGGGAGAAAGAGCCGCATAGGGAATAAAGGCGACAAAATATTTACTCTCGAAAACAATCCGTTCTTGGGTGTTTAGTTCCTCTTGTAAAGTATGACAAAAAATACATTCTCCAGTATCATCATAATAGCGAATGGCTTCTTGAGTGCGATCGCGCCATTGATAAGGTACAATCGGTAAAGCAGCAATTTGAGAGTGAGGATGTTCAAGAGATGTACCTGCTCCTCGTCCATGATTCTTAAAAATTACAATGGTTTCAATTCGAGAATCTTGACGTAAATCTGAGTATCTTTTTCGGTAAACTCGAAGAATGCTTGAAATGTCTTCAATACTCATCAAAGCGGTGGTTAAATCATGGCGAGAATGTTCAATAATGACTTCGTGAAAACCGACACCCGATAAGGAGCGAAAAATACCGTCAATATTTCTAATTCGTTCTCCAGTTTGAGATAAAGCGGGATATTTATTACCCACAACTCGTACTTTCCAATCACTTCCTACGCCTTCACACAGTCGCAAAGATTCAGGGGTTCCGGTTAGATGTTCGTTACCCAAACAAAACGGACAATCAGAACGATACACAGGAATTTTAAGAGTGGGAATTTCATTTTGAGTAAATTCATGGGGGCGTTTTGCTCGTTCAGTGGCAATAATTACCCAATCTCTTGTAATCAAATTTTGTCTTAACTCAGTCATAAAATTAGATAGAGAAAGAAAAGTTATTAAACTAGAATTCTGCAATCATGCTTCAGTTTCAGAATTCTGAGAAAATCTTAATGATTGTGCATCGGTAATCCTCGCTTTGTCGTCAGGTAAATCGCAAAACTGCCTAACCAATGACTTCCACTGTAGTCAACCGCAGAGACTAAGTTTAAACCTGTTTCTCGATGCACCCAGGCAACGGCTTCTAGGGCGGGTATACGAGCGTCAGAACTCGGTAATTTTGAAATAATACCTTCTAGCATCCAAGCCCGACTTAAGTTTAAACCATCAAAATGAGATTGGGCATAATCGTGGGGATTTTCTACAGAAATAGGCTGCAACCAATCGGTTTGTTTGTCGGTGGGAAGTTTAGGTAAAAACTGACTTAACCAAGCGGCAAAAGTGTCGTGAGAAAGAAGGCGTCGCATTAAGTCGGCTTCGGCTAATGTTGGTGACAGAAAATCATATCCCCAGGGTTCTAAATGCAGAGGATGATTACAATCATTGAGATAAAATTGACGGATTTTTTGCTCAATTTCTGGGATTAAACTGGGGTGATGAGCGCTTGCCCAATCCCAAATTAAACCGAAAGCAAATGCGGTTTGAGAATGGCTACCTGTACGGTTAGGGTAGGATAAATTTTGCCACCATTTTTGTAGATTTTGGACAGCAACGGTTTCTAAGGGTTGGAGAATTTCGAGCCATTTTTTGCCTTGAATATCTTGCCATTCTCTTAATTCACTGGTGAGTTGTAAAAGCCATACTAAACCGTAAGGACATTCAAACCGAGGTTGAGATTGTAAATGGTTAACTTCGGTGTTAATCTGTTCAGAGGTAATATTTTGAGCAATTGCTTCTCGGGCTGTTGGATTAAATGAAGCATCAGGAAATAAACGGATTAATCGCACAAGCATCCAATGATTATGAACGGCGGAATGCCAGTCTAAGCATCCATAAAAGGCTGGAGTGAGTTGACGATGAGGAATAAAATCTTCATCATTGTCTAACCAATATAATTGAACGTGTGGATATTCTCGTAAGACACATCCCAAAGCAAACTGAGCAAATTGATTCGCTATTTTGAGGTCAAGTTGATCGGGTTTCACAGCAGAAAATAGGGTAACTTGAACTGAGAAACAAAAGATGAGAGGATATAAGTTTAAATCCTAACCTAAAATTTTCAAATTATCAGTAATTGTCACACTTCTTTTCAAAGATAAACTCTAAATTTACTTAATTTAAAGGACTGGCTGCTTTTGCGGCTTTGGCTTGTTCGACATTAACACCTGCTAAAATGATTAAACCCACAATAAAGAAAATAATTAAGGAGAGAATAGAAGTGCGGGCGGTTCCTGTCATTTGACGAATTAACGCAAAAACTAATGGCCCAATAATTGCTGATCCTTTATTAAAAACTGAGTAAAATCCATAAAATTCAGCCGCCGCATGAACGGGAATAATTGAACCATAAAAAGAACGACTGAGAGATTGAGATCCGCCTTGAACTAATCCGACAATTCCTCCTAAAATAAAATATTCAGTTGGGGTGGTTAAAAAGTAAGCATAAATCACCACAAATGACCAACCAACCAAACTCACCATTAAGGCTTTTTTAGCGGATATTTTCTCGGCTAACTTACTAAATGCTAATGCACCGCCCACACTAACAAACTGAATCACTAATAAGGTAATCATCAAAACATTGGTGGAAAATTTTAATTCTTCAGTTCCATAAATTGTTGCCATAACAACAACGGTTTGAATTCCATTATTGTAAATCATGTAGGCAATTAAAAAAGATAATAACTGCTTGAAATTTTGCAGTTTTCTGAGGGTAATAACAGTTCTAATAATTCCAACTTTTAGATAAGCAATTCCAGAGGGAAGATGACGATATTCTACAGGTAATGTCTCCAGCGTTGGGGCTTCTTTGATGTACAAAAACGTGAAAATTGAAAAGCCACCCCACCATAATCCCGCCATTAAAATCGCTAATCTAGCCGCTAGTTCAGCAGAAATTCCTAAAGCTTGATGTCCCGCAATTAACCCGAGTGAAAGGGCAAATTGTAAACCTCCTCCGATATAACCATAAGCAAATCCTTTCCCTGAAATCCAATCTATTTGATCTTCTGAAGCTAGACTGGGTAGGAAAGCATCATAAAAAATGTTAGCACTCACAAAACCGACTTGAGCAATGAGAAGTAAAATGATAGTCTGAACTAAATCTCCGGCTTGTGAAAAGAATAATAAACAAGTCGCAAAACTCCCAGTATAGCAAAATGCCATGAGAAACTTCTTTTTAGAAGCGGAGAAGTCTGAAATCGCTCCCATCACCGGAGCTATTAAAAAAACAATAAAAGCTGATAAACTAATTAGAAATCCCCAAATTGTGGTTGCACTATAAATGGTTCCAGCAAAGCTAACACCACCTTTCGGCACGACAACAGCAGCGAAATAGGCGGGTAACACAGCCACAACAACAGTGGTGATATAGGCAGAATTTGCCCAGTCATACATCAGCCAGCCGAAAATTTGCTTTTGATTGTTAGACATCGTTAAATTTAGTGTTAATCATTAAAATAGATGTTTGAGTCACAGATTACTCCACCCTTAACTGATAGCAATAAACCTTATGCCTCGTACTCCAATTTTATCCTTTGATCGCGGTACTCTGATTTTGCATCCTCCTCCGAAAGGAAAAGCCTGGATTGACTTTGCAACTTGGGATGATCGGGTAGAAAAGTTTCGCATTCCGGCAATTTATTATCTTTCTTTAATCAAATCATTACAAGCTGAAAATGTCAATTTTGTTGATCATGCGGAAGATTTTAAATCTGTAGAATTTGTTCCGAGTGTGGAGATGAAACCCTATGCTCATCAACAGGAAGCTTTAACAGCATGGCGACAAACTCAAAGTCAAGGAGTAGTGATTTTACCGACGGCTTCGGGAAAAACTTATCTTGCTCAAATGGCGATGCAAGCGACATCAAACAGCACTTTAATTGTTGTTCCGACTTTGGATTTGATGCACCAATGGTATGCTCATTTAAAGGCGGCTTTTCCGGATTTGGAGATTGGTTTATTAGGGGGAGGTTCACGAGATAAAACTCCGATTTTAGTTGCAACTTATGATAGTGCAACGATTCATGCTGAGACGATTGGGAATAAATATGGGTTGTTAGTGTTTGATGAATGTCATCATTTACCCACGGATTTTTATCGTGTTATTGCTGAATATGCAATTGCTCCTTATCGTTTGGGTTTAACGGCGACTCCAGATCGTTCGGATGGAAAACATAGTGATTTACATTATTTAATTGGGCCTAATGTTTATAGTAAAACACCGGAACAACTTGCTGGAGTTGCATTGGCTGAACATAAAAATGTGCAGATTTTTGTGAGCCTTTCTCAACAAGAACAGAAGGTTTATCAGGATAAAATCAAGATTAGAAATGATTTCCTCAAAGACAACAAGATTAGATTGGCGAGTTTAGAAGGCTGGAAAAATTTTGTGATGATTAGTTCGCGATCTCCAACGGGAAGACGGGCGATGTTAGCCCATCGTCAAGCGAAAGAAATTGCACTTTGTACAGAAGGAAAACTGCGAGTATTAACGAATTTACTTTCTCAGCATTATCCTGAACGCATCTTGATTTTTACAGGTGATAACGCTACAGTTTATCGTATTTCTCGGGATTTTTTAATTCCAGCAATTACTCATCAAACTCCGGTGAAAGAACGTCATCAAATTTTATCTAAATTTCGCCAAGGGGAATATAAAACTTTGGTGGCTTCTCATGTGTTGAATGAAGGGGTTGATGTTCCTGACGCTCGGATTGCAATTATTTTATCTGGAACGGCTTCTGAGCGAGAATATATTCAACGTTTAGGGCGGGTTTTGCGAAAGGGAAGTCAAGCTAATAAACAGGCAGTTTTGTATGAAGTTGTCACAGAAAATACAGCCGAAGAACGAACATCACAACGGCGAAAAGGTCAGAACAAGTATTCAGCCGATCAGAATAAATCTCAATCCCAACCTCAACAGTTAGAACTGCTAAAATATGGAACAAAACCCCAACCGACAAAACGAGCTGCGGAATCTTCTGGAAAGTGGGGAGAAGATCATCCCAAATCATCTGGAAATAAGGAAGAAGAATAAATCTTGAAAGAGTTGATCAGTTTTCTTGTGTTTTGAAGCTTGATGCGATAAGATAATATTTAATATTAAACTCTAGGTTGAATCTCACTCTCTCCAAAATTAGCAAGATTGTTATCGTCAACTGAAAATCAATGTCTATCTCAAAACAAGAAGCAAAACAACAACTTGAACGTTTAATTTTTTATGATGAGTCTTCCTCCGAGTGGGTTCAGGATGTTTGGGATATGAGTCCAACTTTAGGAGAAACTGCTGCAAAATTAGTAGAAGCTTTTGATTCCTTAATTGATTATTGTCCAGAAGATCAACTAAAAAAAATGTTGCAAACTTTATATAAAGATCATCTAGAGTAATCTCACCCCAATGCCATCTAAGACACGGATTAACCGTACAGCAAGCACGGGTGATGTCTAAATCGAGAATTACTCTGTCGGGCGGTTCCCTGGCTTCTAGATGACGGAGGAAAGGGAAACTCAGGCGAACCCCCTGAACCCACTCGGAGGAAGGAAAGTGAAATCCCACAAAGCAGATGATATTGGGTTAACTCAGAGAATTGAGGAATGTTTGTGATAAACTCCTTACCTGTAAGGAAATAGTCAGTTGAACAAATAGGAAGAATGAATTCTGAAGGTTTTGGATTTGAGGTATCAGAGGCGGCAAAAGAGCTACTTTCTCCTGAGAAATTAGAACAACTCAAACAATCCTTTGCTCAAATTGATAGCAATCACGATGGTCAAATCGTGCTAGAGGAATATTTGCAATATCTGCTAGAGCAAGAGAAAGAAAAGCTAATCAAGCAGTTTAAACACCTTGATGCGAATCAAGATGGCTGTATTGAGTTTGAAGAATTTTTGATGGCAATAGAGCCAGATTATAATATTCTCAAAAAATTTCGAGAATTTGATACAGATGGCGACGGTTTACTTTCATTTCAGGAAGCATTAAAAATTGCTAATCAGTTGTATATACCTGTGGAGACAGAGGAACTCAAAATCATTTTACAGCAAGCTGATGAAAATGGAGATGAACAAGTTACCTTTTATGAATTTTTAGGAGCCATTATCCAGTTTGGTTTCCAATAGTTTGTCTGATCAGTTTATCTGGGTTCGAGAGTATTTTTTATTGAATTAACGAAGAACTCAGATTCCCCTAGCCAACTCAATACATTGCTTGAACATTTGCTTGGGTTGGCTGACTATATATTGATTCAAATTTACCCAAAACTAATCAAGCCTTAAAATGAATAAAGAAATCAATAAATTAATTTCTAGAGGCGAGAATTTGAGATAATTCAGCGTGCATAAACGCAATATCAGGATCGCGTTGAATTGCTTCAAAATAGCGCTTTTCTCGAAGGTTTCCGTTTTCAGAAGGGCGAAGCAAAATTTGAGCTTCTTCTAAGAGATGATTAACTTGTTGTAGGGTGACTGGCTCATCTTTCGCCGCCATCACTTCATCGATTTGAGCGATTAATTGAGAAAAGGGACGCAACCAACTAAACATTTCGTCTCCAATCACCAATTGAAAAAATTCTCCGCGAGAACGAATCGGGCCATTAAACTTTTCGTACTCAATTTTTTCAGATTCTAACAGTGCTT
>NZ_AAVU01000007.1 GCF_000169095.1 Lyngbya sp. PCC 8106 | reverse complement strand
AATCAAGTTTTCGGGCAACGAAACGGCCCTGCCGACCTCCCTACCTCCGGTCCTCCCCATCTCCTCACAAATTAAGTTTTAGGGCAACGCGCATAGCCCTGGGTGATGGGGAGGGGGGAAGATTGATAATTCATTTTTCGGTGATCTAGGAACTCCCAGAGCGGGGTAAAATGACTACACAAAGGAATCTATAACGTTCGGGGATCGATTATGCCAAAGCAGCCTAGTTCATTTGCGGTTCATCTGATGATTGAAGGGGGACACCGAGAAGAAGTAAGATTTGCCACAATTCAGGAGTTTCAAGTCTGGTATAAAAAGGAGTTGATTCCCAAATATACTTCTGATGAGTTCCTCAATGTTCCCATTAAAAATATGCAAGGGGAATATATGGTAGTTCGTCCTTCCAGTATAAAAGCGATCCGAGTTGAACCGATTTTCACAACCAGTATTGATCGCGATGATGTCGAGTAAGATTAAAGACTCGTTATTTTTGATCCGCTATCATTAATCCTAAAATTATGAACAATCAACAAATCTCGACTCAAGTGATTGGGGTTGATTTAGGCGGATCTGCGATTAAATTGGGACGGTATGATGCGTTGGGAAACTGTTATCAGTCTTTAACGGTTCCGACTCCCCAAGCGGCGACGCCAGAAGCCGTGTTTTCAGTTTTGTTAGAAGCTATTTTACAAATCACTAAAAATGTTAAGTCTATTGGCGGAATTGGTATCGGTTTACCGGGGCCTGTGGATGCGACTGGACGAATTTCTCAAATTGCGATTAACCTCAAAAATTGGCAAAATGTACCGTTAGCTGATTGGATAGAAGCTCAAACAAACTTGTCTGTTGTGATGGCAAATGATGCTAATTGTGCGGGGTTAGGAGAAGCTTGGTTAGGGGCAGGATGTCGGTTTAAAGATTTGATTTTGTTAACCTTGGGAACGGGTGTTGGTGGGGCGATTATTCTTAACGGTGAATTGTTCGTGGGGCGAAATGGAACTGCGGGAGAATTGGGATTAATTACGTTGAATTTTGACGGCCCGGTTTGCAATAGTGGAAATCAAGGGTCTTTAGAACAGTATGCCTCTGTGCAAGCGATTCGTCGAGAAACGGGGTTAGAACCTGCTGAACTCGCTGCCAAAGCAAAATCGGGCGATACAAAAGCGATAGAATATTGGCAACAATACGGCCGAAGATTGGGTGCGGGTTTAGCGAGTTTAATTTATATTTTAACACCAGAAGCGATTATTTTGGGCGGTGGAATTAGTGCGGGTGCAGAATTATTTTTACCGAGTACCCTTGCAGAAATTGAACAGCGAGTATTAGTGAGTTCTCGTCAAGGTTTACAAGTGTTAGTTGCAGAGTTAGGCAATCAAGCAGGTGCAATTGGTGCGGCTAAATTAGCGCTCGATACTTTTGTTGTTAAACACTAATTTTTATCACAACCGTAGGGTGCATCAGATTTTTCAGTTAATAATGTAATTAATAGTTCTCGAGTCTGATGCACCCTACCAATCTATTAAGAGTAACCGTAGGGCGCATCAGATTTTTCAGTTAATAATATAATTAATAGTTCTCGAGTCTGATGCAGCCTACCAATCTATTAAGAGTAACCGTAGGGCGCATCAGATTTTTCAGTTAATAATGTAATTAATAGTTCTCGAGTCTGATGCAGCCTACCAATCTATTAAGAGTTTAACAGAAGGAATTCATATTTATACGGAGACAACCTCTATTTTTGATCTCAAAATATTCTCAACGTTCAGTAATTACCCTGATGACTCCCTCTGCTTAACGCGACAACAACCCGATACTCCAGAAGTTGGAGACGCAGTATACTCCGTCCATTGAGGTAGATCAGCAACACGCCTACAACGAAAGGAGTATTTTTTCAAGAGTGTGACACATTTCTTCGTGAATTCGTTACAATAGTTAATGTAAAGGATAAAGCTGAGTGTCTGACTGAGAGATTCGATTTCAGAGGTTCAGCGTTAACTCAACGGAGATTTCACCATGAATAATCAAAATCAAGACAAAAATATATCCTTAGAACAAGAGTTTCAAGTACAATCTTTTGCTCGAAAAGTAGATACAATCTCTAAAGAAGAAGCAAAAGAGCTTTTAATCGATTTATATAAAAGTACCATCATTCGGGAAAATCTGTTCCGCGAGATTATTAAAGAATCTTGGGGAATTGATAAAGACATCACAGAAGCTTTGGAAATTCGCTAAGGTTTCTCGATTTATTAAGGAATGAATGATGTACGATACAATGCTGTAGAGGATAGAGTTAGCAAAAAAGCATCATCGATGGGATAAAAACCAAAGTCTAGCTTCCTTTACAGCAAATTTGCTTGATAGTCAAACCCCACAAAATAGCCATGATCATTTTAGCCACACTCCTCGTTTTAATTTGGGCTTATTTTCTCCTTCTAAATCGCTTTTGCAGTGATTTTACAAGTTAGGGATTTGAATGCCAAAATTTATGTTTTTTGAAGGTCAATCTATTCAAAAGCTCTCTCAACTGGGTAAATATTTCTATGAACAATTTTTATCGTTAATTGTTTATTCTAATATTTGGGTTGCGGGGGGAATCGCTTCTCTAGTCTTTTTTGTTCAAACCGCCCTCAATTTGCCGATAGATTGGCGTCCTACTATTTTTCTCTTTGCTGCGGCTTTAATTCCCTACAATCTAGATCGAATTGTTGACTCTTACGTTCAAAAAAGTCCCGATTCAAGATTACAGTCTTTTGTCAGAAAACCGGGAAATTTATTGCTACTTTCAACTGCAATTTTAATTTTTGTATTCTTATTATATCAGGCTCCTTCATCAGTTCAATTTGTAAGTTGGGGCGGACTTTTACCCTTGAGTTATGGGGTGCCATTGTTCCCTCTCCAACAACAAGGAAATCTAAACTGGTATCGTCCTAAAGATATACCGGGAATCAAAGCTTGGATTGTTTGTGGAGTGATAACTTATGCTTTGATTGCTGTACCCTTGGCTTATGCTCAGGTTAGCTTTAACTATTTTACAACATTAGTTACTTTCTTTTTGTTAATATTTGTCGGCACAAATTCTCATTTATTTGATATTCGAGATATAGATTCTGACCAAGAAAAAGGAGTACAAACTTTACCCTTAATTATTGGCGTTCGAGGAACTCGGATTTTTTGGACAGGGTTAAATTTAGTGCTGCTATTGGTTATGGTTTGGAGTTGGACTCAACAGATTTGGATTCTCTCTCCTGGAGTGGTGGTTCCTTGTATTTTGTTGAATCTGATTGCGATTTGGATGGTAACACCGCAAACCCCCCGAAATACTTATAATATTGTGTTGGATGGTTACTTATTTTTGCCGAGTTTATTCACTGGAATGATCGGTTTTATCTCGTAAAATATTTGAGTTAAATTAGCCGTAAAATGTTATGATGAGTGTAGTAAATAATCTAGGCATACTTTAGTTCTAATTAGGGCGACTGGTTAAAAGATCTCTTTCCTAATTATTTTTTTGCCTTCCAAGTTCCGCCATAAACATAATAGGGATTATTTTGACTCACTTGTTCCCAACAGCAACGACAAACAAATATCCATTGATTTGATTGATCATACTGAATGCGATAAAGTACAGATTCAGACTGTTGACAAAGTGTACAGGATTTTTGACGTAAACGCCCCATTCTGTCTTTCCTTATTTCCTTTACGGTGATACTTTAGTAAAAATATAGAGCGGTTGTCCTTGATTATCTTCTAATTTACACCACAAACTTTTAAACTCGTGAAGTTAGCGAATATCTCCCCGATTGGGTAAAGATAAAGGAGTTGAGGTCGATGTTGAAACTGGGGGTGAGTTGAACTGGGATTCAATTGCCGCTTGGGTAAGAGGGCCGACAATACCATCAGATTTTAGTCCAACATCCATCTGAAAGAGAATCACGGCTTGTTGTGTAGAAAGATCATAATAACCTGTCATCAGTCCATCATAATATCCCAGAACTTGTAGATGTTGCTGAAGTTCGATCACCAGAGAACCACTACTTCCTAATTTGAGGAGGGAGGTGTGTTGAGAAGTTTGAGTGGTAATCGCTTCTGATAATCCCAATGCTGCAAGAGTTTTATAACCTGCAATCCCATCTACTGTGAGTCCATTAGTCGCCTGAAATTGGCTAACGGCATTTTGAGTGAGAGTTCCATAATAACCTGTAATTTGTCCATCAAAATAACCAATTTTATGTAATTTTTTCTGAAGTTCAACGACTTTAATGCCTCGATTTCCTTGTTGGAGAGCAAATGCTGCATTCACTCCCAGGAGTATCGCTGTTATCAAGAAAAACATTGAGAAAAATTTATATATTTTCCGATAATATTCTTTGAGTTTAAATCTTTGAGTTAAAACTTCGAGTCGAAAAGTGATCAACAGATTCAAACTGAAATTAAAATGAAAAAAGAGAACTGAGTTCATTGTCGATGATTCCTTAATCTGCTTAATACATCACCATCATAAATTGATAGAATTGACCCAACTCAAGTCTTAATAAGTTCTTTCACGAGTTTTTGTTGTTTTCTGTCTGGACTGTCACTTAACTTAGTGCATAATATTATACATTTCTCTGTTCTCTATTGACTCAAAATCAATACAAATATTATTAAGCTTTATTGAAAAGCAAGGCTTATGAAGATAAAATCTATTACAGAATGTATAACTTATGTTATATTTTCTAAATGTTATGAATGAAATTAAAAAATTATTTGTGAAGGCTCACGAGATTAGAAAGCTTGTAGTGCGGGCATTTTGGCTGCTGAAAGTTTACAACTCATTCAATATTGCTATATAAAACATTGTTAATAGTTTTGGCTCAAAAAAATAAGTCCTACAGAAACTTCTTCTGCAAGACTCTCATCTAATCGCGATTTGTATTATATTAAAAGGGAGATTAAACAAGGTTTAGGCTGTAATTCCACTAATGGCTTCAACGGGATAACCAACAGCTTTCCACGCAGCCAACCCACCAGTTAACTCTGCAACATTCGGATAACCTGCTTCACGCAGTTGAGTAGCAACTTGTGCTGTTTCTTCGTCGGTGTCGCCATAAACATAAATATCGCGAGCGGGTTCAATGGTTTCTCCGATGCGACTGACTAATACATCCATCGGTAAAGAAATAGCACCTTGGATATGACTGGCGTTGAAAGCTTCGCGGCTACGTGCATCGATAATCGTTAAAGCAGGCTCACCCCAATCTAAGCGACTTTTTAGGTTTTGTACGCGAGATTGAGCCTTCATCGGTTCGGGTGTAGGGATTAAGTTAGAAAACATACTCATCTATAAAAACTCGGTGTTGATCATTGATTACTCTCAATGTAACTAAATATTTCAATAATTGCAAACTTTTATTGCTAAAACTTGACGAAATTAATAAAACTCTGTCTAAAGGCAGAGCTGGCAAGTTTTTTCTAGACCTGGGGAAAGACTCCTGTGACTTGAGATCACACAAATTCCCCGTTTTCCTAAGCTATGCTATTGATGCCCAGATCGGCTGAGTCCATCAGGTTCAAGCCCCCAGATTCGGCGACTGAACTTGCGTAGGTTGACTCCCCTGGCCTTGTGACCCTCAAACCCTCTCAAATTTAAAGCTTCTGGGCAATTGCCCCTGTACTTACTATAAAAAAATTCAACGGAAACTTGCGATGACTAGCACTTTAACCCCGATTCCTTTTGTAGATCTCAAGCTCAAACAACAAGCCATACAATCTCAGATCGAACAGGCAATCCAAGCGGTTGTGGACAAGGGAGATTTTATTATGGGTCAAGTTTTAGGAGAATTTGAAACCGCCTTTGCCGAAGCCAGTGGGACAAAATATGGGATCGGGGTTGCTTGTGGTACCGATGCGATCGCCTTAGGCTTGCAAGCTTGCGGGGTGGGTCAAGGTGATGAAGTGATTTTACCTGCCAATACCTTTATTGCAACTGCGATTGGTGTACTTCACTCGGGTGCCACTCCTATTCTCGTCGATTGTGACCCTCAGACTGCTTTAATTGACCTAGACGCTGCCCAAAAAGCAATTACCCCAAAAACAAAAGCAATCATTCCTGTTCATCTCTACGGCCAAATGGTTTCGCCAAGAGCCTTGATGGAGTTGGCAAATACCCATAACCTAGTGATCTTTGAAGATGCAGCCCAAGCCCACCTCGCCCAACGAGAAGGTTATCGAGCGGGTTCAGTGGGGATAGCTGCGGCTTTTAGCTTCTATCCGAGTAAAAATCTTGGTGCGTTTGGCGATGGCGGAATGGTGATGACTCGCAGCGAAAATGTAGCGCAAAAAATGAAAAGCCTCAGAAATTATGGCGCACCGAAAAAATATGTTCACATGGAATTGGGAACCAATAGCCGTCTAGATACAATCCAAGCGGCGATTTTAAATGTGAAACTCCCGTATTTAGAAGATTGGAATAATGATCGCAATTTTGCGGCTGAACAGTATGATACTTGGCTGTTACCTCTACGAGAACAAGGTATTATCCCGATTGAAAACCAATGTGAACAGGGTCATGTTTATCATCTGTATGTGCTGCGGGTAACAGAGGAATGTATCGTTGATCGCGATACGCTACAAGCCAAATTGTCTCAATTGGGTGTGCAAACTGGAATTCACTATCCGATCCCTTGTCATTTGCAACCCGCTTACAAATATTTGGGATATTCTGAAGGTGATTTTCCCATGGCGGAAATGCTGAGTCGTCAAATCCTCTCTCTGCCGATGTATCCTGGATTGAGCAACGATCAAGTTAATTATGTAGTTGCTGCCATTAAATCGGTTTTAGGAATAAATTAGTCAATTAAAGAATTGTTTTTTAGGAAGATGGGGAGTGGAGGTGGTAAAACTCAACTATAGCAATGTTACCTGATTTGTAAAAAAGCAATCGAGATCACCCCCCAGAATTGGGGGGCTAGGGGGGCGGAGAATTGGAAGTTTGGGGCAAAGTCATTTACAAATGATTTCTTATTGCTATATGAATGTAGAATGATGAATTCTTTTGCCTTTTGGGAAAACTTTTGATCGGGACTCATTAAATACAGGGTTAGTAAGAACAATGCACATTGAACGTAAAATTCCGATTGCGATTGAGCGATATCTGTTGAATGCCGCTTTGGTAGTGCTTTTGGTGCTGTTGTATGCTCCTTTATTAATTTATTGGTATCACGGTTGGCTCGAAAAAAGTATCAGCATCGAACATGAATATTTTAGTCATGGTTTGATTGGTTTACCGTTTGCGGCTTATATTGCTTGGACTTTGCGATCGCAGTGGAGTCAACTAGCAAATATTAGCCATCCTGCGGGTGCGATTTTGCTGATGATTGGGGGATTATGTTATTGGTCAGGTTTATCAGATTTGGTAAATCTTTCGTTTCCCATTGTGTTAGCAGGACTGTGTTTGTGGCTAAAAGGAATTCCGGGTTTAAGATTGCAAAAATGGCCGTTAATTTTTGTGGCGTTGGCGACTCCCACTCATTTACCCTATTTAATCGAACCGTTGGCGTTTCCTTTACAAAAATTTATTGCCAGCGTTGCCGGATTTATTTTGGTTCAGTTTAATCTGAATGTAACGGTTGACCAAGTTTATCTATTTGTGAATGGACAAATTGTTGAAGTGGCTCCCCATTGTGCCGGACTGAAGATGCTATTTACCAGTTTATATGTGGGGTTAATGCTATTGTATTGGACGGGTATTGCTTCGGATCGGACAAAAAGCACTTTATTTTTAGTGAGTGCAGCCCTAATTAGTGTTGTCGCCAATATTATTAGAAATACTCTGCTGACTCTCTTTCATGGTACGGGTCAAGATGGATTATTTCATTGGCTTCACGATAGTTGGGGAGGCGATCTTTATTCGGCGTTAATGTTAGGATTGTTGGTGGTTTTAATTAATTGGATGCAAAACAATACTGTAAATGAACCCCAAACCCAGACGCATTAAACCGTTAAAAATTTTTAGAATAATCTCCAGACTATCCCAAAAATCAGAGGAGAGATAATCGTATGGTTGTACAAGCAAAACTCCCGCCCCAATGGGCTAAGATTACCGCTTTAGGGTTGATGTTGTTACTGTTAATCTTTGCCGCAATTCCGGGTTATTTCACCGGGAAATGGACTTGGGCTGATCAACCGCAATTACAAACCCTAGCGCAACTCCAACAGGTTCGGAAACAGGGATTAGATTTAGCGGGATGGACAACTCTAGAACACAAACTGATGAAAATTCGGGGTCAAGAGTGGTTAATTCAAACGGTCGAACAGAATAATCAAACTGCTATTTTATTAATGCTGGTGCAGAAGTATTATAAAGATAGACCGCAAATTGAATGGATGGATATCAACGGATTTCAACAGTGGAAAACTGATTCTTATCGTCGTCTTCGCTTAAATATTGAACCGTCAGAAAATGGATTGTCCTCAACAAAATTTACCACTCAATTTTTTCGCAGTTGGACGCAGGCTGTCAATCCATTATTAAGTTTATTATGGAAAGATTGTCCTTCCGATCAACTCTGTGAGTTGTACCAAAAACAGCGTTTAAAACAAACCTATGCGGTTATGCAGTGGTATGCTTGGCCAGATGGGGGGAGTCCAGCCGCAAGTCATTGGTTTATAGCGGATCGTTTGGCTCAACTGTCTCAGCAACGAGCGCCTTGGATAGCAGTTAATGTGTTAATTCCGATTGAACCATTAGGTAATATAGAAGAGGTAGAGGATTTCAGTCGTTCTCTGAGCCAAGCCGTTCAAGCTGAACTGATCGCAGAAGCTTTCACTATCAACGATCGCGAAAAAACTAAAAATTAGGAGTTTAGAAGTTCAGAAGTTCAGCCAGAATTAATCTCGACAAAGACTGTTGAGTGATCACTGTAAAAATGCCCTATGGTTAATTCTATTCATCGATTAATCTCAGTCTCAGTAGCAAGTCTTTACGCTGGAAGTTGGACTTTAGGATTAACCGTAGTGATGGGGTCGATCAATAGCTTCGTTTTTGTTCGCCAAACCCAAGCCCAGGAAATACCTGATAAATGTGTTTTACCGCAGGCATTTGTTGATCGCAAGATCGAACTGTTGGAACAGGTACAACCCCAAGATACCCCCGAAATTTTACGACTATTTCAGCAACCGGGAAGCCGACCTGTCGAACGAACCCTGGAACCGAATTTAATTCCAGTGGATGTTTCCTATTTTGAACGCGCAAATGAAAATCAGATTGAACGTTATCGTTTAGGGCCAGGAGATCAAATCTTTATTGATATCTTTGTTAACGGTTTGCGTTCAGCAGAGTTGAGTATTCCCAATGCCATTGTCGGCCCTGAGGGAACAACCATTATCCCGTTAATTGGAACCGTCAGACTAGAGGGATTATTTTTACAGGAAATTGAACGAGAAATTCAAACTCGCTTAAATCAGTATGTCAAAAATCCCCAAGTTAATGTCTCTCTATTGGTACAACGTCCCGTCCAAGTGACTGTAACCGGACAAGTGGCTAGACCCGGTTTTTATCCCCTGGGAACGGCGGAACTCGTGGTTGCATTGTCAACCGCAGGCGGAACTCGTTCAAATGCAGACTTGCGTTCAGTTCAGCTACGCCGGAATTTACCCGATGGTCGCACTATCGCCGCCGAAGTTGATCTGTTGACCCCATTGCTATCGGGTTTAGCGCCCCCCGATATTCGTTTAGAAGACCGAGATATTATCTATGTTCCCACCCAAGAAACCCTACCCACTCAAGGCCCAGAACGCGAAATTGTCGAGTCTTATAGTTTAGCAGCGGCACCTACACCTGTAGAAATTACCATTGTCGGTGCGGTTGTCAAACCCGGTTTTTATACCTTACCTGCGGGGTTAGGACGAGTCTCAACGGCGATTTTAGCAGCAGGTGGCGCCACCTTAACGGCTGATTTGCGATCGGTGGTCGTTTGTCGCGTTACCATTGATGGTCGAGTTATTCAAGACACCGTTGATCTGTATTCTCCCTTGAGTGAGGCGACGGCTTTACCCAATGTCGCTTTATCGAATGGTGACTCAGTGATTGTACCGCAATTGTCACTTCAGGATGAACGAGAGTATGATCGGACTTTAGTGGCAAATTCTACATTGGTCAATCAACAGATTACGGTGCGAATTCTCAGCAATGCGGGCGGTGCTGTGGGTTCAGTGGCTTTACCGAATGGAAGTACCTTTGTCGATATTTTGAATAATGTTCCTTTAGCAACGGCGAAGTTAGATGAAATCACTTTAATTCGGTTTGATCCCCAACAAGGAAAGGCGATTACTCGGACTCTCAATGGTAGAGAAGTGTTACAAGGTAATCCAACCGATAATATTTTATTGCAAGATGAAGATGTGATTGTAATTGATCGCAATTTTTCAGCAGATCTTAGTTATTTCCTCAATAGCTTTACTCAACCCTTTCGGGATATTCTCGGGTTTCTACTCTTTTTTAGAGAGATTAGTAATGCTGCTGAGGATCTCTTTGGGCCGAATAATAATGGTGGAGGCGGTAATCGCCGTTGATGAGGGGTTTAATGCTGAAGTCGGGGTGCTTGAAACGGTCTTTATTTACCTATATTTGAGAGAATTACTTTAACCCTTTTGAAGTAGAAACTGACTTATGACTTTACCGATTGTTAAACGATATCTGATCGCTTTTGAACAGTATAAATGGGCTGGACTTTCTACCTTTATGCTGGCTTTAGGCGTTTCGGGAGCGGTGGCGATGATTTTAGAACCGCCAGAGACTCCCCCTTATACAGCAAGCGGAATTTTAACGTATCAAAATCCCCCTGTCCTGTTTTCAGAAACGGGTCAAAGTATTCGTGAAAGAGGACAACAACTCAATGAGGGAATGTTACTTCAACCTCGTGTTGTTGAAAGCGTTATGGAAAAGGTGGCGGTGACTCCCAAAGAGTTGAAAGATAATTTAAAGGTAAATATTAAAAATCAAGCGGATGCGCCGAGTTTTATTCAAGTCAGTTATCGAGATCTAAACCGAGAACGAGCGGTAGAAATTGTTAATGTAATGATGAAGGAGATGGTCGAACAAAGTCGCTTGATCAATACTCAACAACTGCGAGATATTATTGATACAGTCACCACTCGTTTAGAGCCAGTCGAGCAAGAACTCAGACAAGCTGAAAAAGCGTTAGAACAATACGATAAACGCGAAGGTGCAACCTTACTGGCGATAGAAAGTGGGGTTTTACCCGAAGCAATTGTAGGGAATCAAAAACAACAGCAAGATACACAAATTCAACTCGATACTTTGACTGCACAAATCCAAAGTTTGCAGTCTAGACTGGGATTAAATGCCGATCAAGCTTATGTTTCTCAAGCCCTAACAGCCGATCCGATTATTGCTCAGTTACGAGTTCAACTCTATCAAATTGAGTCTCAGCTTGCTCTTTTACGTCAAGATTATCGAGACGAACATCCCCAAGTCGCCACTTTAATTAAACAAAAACAAGCCGCAGAACGACAATTACAAGCACGAGCATCGGAAGTGTTAGGAGGCGATGGAATTGCGGCTCCTTTAAGACAAGCTAATCAAATTCGGGTTGATTCTTCTCTAGATCCAGCTCGCCAACAATTGGCTCAAAATTTGATGACCTTACAAACCCAAAAAGAAACCTTACAACAACAATTAGAAAATCTCAAAAAAATTGAAGTTGATTTACGAGAAACTTACCGCACCCTTCCTAACAAACAGTTGGAAAAACAACGACTTGAACAAGAACTCGCCTACAAAAGAGCCTTGTACGATAAGATGAAAGCTCAGTTAGTAGACTCTCAAGCCGCAGAAGCTGAAACGGTAAGTAGTTTGAAAGTTGCTCAAGAAGGCTACGCATCTGATGTAGAAATTCCAGAAGCAATTAGTATGGCTTTGATTTTAGCCGGAGGTGGACTGGCTGGCGTTTTAGGGGGAGCGGTGTTAATCTTTGTATTGGGTATGCTCAGTGGCAAGTTCTATACTTGGGAAGAAATCAAAGGAGCATTGCAAGAACGAGAGGTTCCGTTGTTGGGTTTATTACCGAATGTGATGTTCTTTGAAGAATCTTTTCAGGAGATGCCTCTATTACTAAAACCTCATTCTCCCTATTTAGAATACTATGAAAAAGTACGGAGCAATTTACAACGAAGTGGAGACAAACCCGCTCGGGTTGTGCTAATTACGAGTGCAGGTGATTTGGAAGGAAAAACCTTTTGTGCTTATAATTTAGCCATTGCTACAGCAAGAGCAGGAAAACGAACGTTGTTAATTGAAGGAGATTTGCGATCGCCGTCTCGGGTAGAATCATTAAAGTTGGCACCTGAACCTTTAAGTGGAACGGAACCTTTGCACTATTACGGAGATGCTAACAATTGTATTCGTTTGGTTCCTGATGTGCAGAATTTGTATGTTATTCCTAGTCCGGGGCCAGTTCGACAAGCGGCGACCGTGTTAGAATCGAGCGAGATGAAACGCTTACTCAATGAAGTTCGTTATCGCTTTGATATGGTGATTATTGATGTTCCTTCTTTGAGTGCTAATAATGATGCGTTGACCCTAGAACCGTTAACAGATGGTATGATCTTAGTGGCTCGTCCTTCCTATACGCTTTCGGGTCAGCTTGGAGAATTTGCAGAGCAGTTAACCGAAATTGATGAGGATGAAGATTCCACCAAATACCGTCCTCGTTTGTTAGGTGCAATTATTAATGGAGCAGATATTGAGGTTGAATGGTTTGAAGAACCCATTGAGGATAATTTAATCCCGGTACATTCGGCGACATCACAACGAACACTTCCGGCTCAATCTTCCCCCATGGCGCAGTTACCTCCGAAAGTCAAACGATGACATTTTCTGATTTAATCGCGTACAAAAACGGAATCTTTTGATCAGTACGAAAAACAAATTTACAGCGTTGTCCGCAGTCAAACTCAATTTCAGCTAAAGTCACTATTTTATCCCGAGTGGTTAATGCTTTTTGTTCGACTGACTCGACAGTTCCGACTCCCAAACACCGATGAGCAACCCGCATTAACGAGACGAGTTGAGAACGCTGTAAACAATCTCCTAACCGTACATTAGCAACACCCGGATGAATATTAATTCTAGAGGCTTTGCCTTCAGAAATGGCGGCTAATTGTTCACCTAAACGTTGTAAAAAAACAGTATCTTGTACCTGCTGTCGCCAACTTTCTGTAATCGCGTTTATTCCCCAAACTGCACCGCCTAACCCACCTACAAATGCCGCGATTGAATCGGTATCACTTCCAATAAAATTAGCCGCCAAAATCAGATTATCTTGCGTATTTTTGGGTTGACGAGCAAACAAATATATTCCCGCTAAAACGGTTCCTAAACCTGAACATCTGCTCTCAGAAGTAAAACAACCCAACTGTTCTAATACGGTTTTAGGTGAATGATGATCCCGTAACGCTACCCAAATTAAACGTAACTGTTCGACTGCTTCGGCTTGAGTTTTTTCAAAGACTATATTAAAGGGTTGAGTTTGATGTTGATTCCACTGAAATAACCAAGACTGTAACCCTTCTATTTTCGGAATTTGTAACGCTTTTACCCAATTTCCTAACTGTTCAATCAACTCTCGCCCAGACGGAACCTGATCTTGATTTAATAATAGAAATAACCCATAACCATACAACAACGCCCCGATAATTGCTCTCGGATGTCCATGACTAATAATCGAATTCCGCCAAATATCCGCCTCTATCTGTTCCCATCGTCCCACATTCGCTAACACATGGGGAGCAATTCGCATCGCCGCCCCATTCGCACCGCTATCTCGATAGTCAAGTGTACCCTTTTTTGTACGACGAGTGAAAAATTACTATTCCAACTCGCCGACTGACGTTGAATTTTGCGAGCGGCTTCTTTCACCGTTCCCCCGGCACCCCTGGCGTAGTCTAGCCACAGCGGAAACTCCGACTGACAAAACCTTTCGATATCAAAACCCCCATCCGCCCGAATACAAGCCGCCACACACAGAGTTAACTGAGTATCATCGGAATATTCCCCCGCTTCGATATAATCTTCGTAACCTTGAAAACGTCCCCCGACTTGTTTTTTCCAGGGAAGAAATTCACTCAAATGTTCTAAACCAAATTTGTGTAGAAGTTCATCGGGTGTTCGCAAAAACTCGGTCATCCAACCCAAACTATCGCCGCTTGCTGCTGTTAATAATACACCCGCACAACGGTTAGCCAGAGGTGGAAGTTGAACTGTTTTTTGATCCATCGGTTTGACATCAAGGAATTTAAAAATATAATTGATCTTTATTTTAAACTGAAATTCCTGGATGTAAATTCTGTCTATTGTACGGGTGTTAAACGACTTATTGAGCTGAGGCTTTAGAGATTGAATGTTCAAAGTCTTGCTCTTTAGAAGCGGCTAACAAACGGCTTTCAGTCGGGAGTCTTAGCTTGGATGCTAACTTCAGGAACTCAAGCATTTTAATGAAGCTAAAGGTGACATCGGGAAGATAAACAACCTGTCCAGAACGAATTGTAATCCCATGCCGACTTGAGGATTGAAAAGCATGATGGAGATTATGCCAACCTTCTCCCAGTGTGATCAATGCAACAAACCCATTATTTCGACTTAAATCGTTTGTAATAAATGGTTGTGTACCGAAAATATGGGCAAGGGAGTTAACCGTTTGCACGCCATGAAACAATAGAGTTGTACTGAGAAAAAATGCACCCAAGTATTCCAAACCGCCTATAAAATAGGAAATCGCCCCCAATGCTATTACCGGGATAAAGTGCAAACGATCAATTAATTTTAAAAACCGATCATTCTCAACATCAATGGGTAGCTTGGCTGGAAAAAATGTGGAAGATAATAGCCAACCGCCTTGGGACCAAAAAAATCCTCGAATCCCCTGCATGGGTGTATAGGGAGAATGGGGATCGAGATCTTGCTCGACATATTGATGATGAGTCATGTGGTGTGCTTTCCACCAACTTGGCCCCATTTGTCCTGCTGATGCTGCGATAATACTTCCCACCCAAAGAACTAGAATAGGCGCCTGATAGCTTTTGTGGGTGAGTAGTCGGTGGTAGATGCCTGTCGTGGCCAACATACGGATTAGATATAGCAATATCACCCATAAAAAAGCGCCCCATGATAAGCCCGTTTTTAGAAGGAGTAACGATCCGATATGGCTAAAGATAATCAGCACGGGACCGATGATATAAAGAACAATTGTGAGTGGAGAATACTGTCTCATTGATTTTGATGCTGTCCTGTAAAGATAGTTAAAGAAGGTGTTTCGATCCTCCTAACAGTAACACAGCTTGGTAACGAGCAATTCATTTGAACTAATAAATAGTCAATCACTCCTCTAGTGAATTAATTCCCTGTCTAATAGATCAAGTCAGTTAAAACTGATTAAAGGTAGAGGGAAGAGTGAGTAGGCGAACGCTGATTAGTTAGGTTAACTGGCTTAAATTTAGATGGTTTTTTAGGATGATTTATTCAAAAAAGTTATGCAAATTATAGCCTCCGTAAATTTACTGATAATCATCTATGTTTTAGCAATTATACCATTTAGAAAGTTCGGTAATTCCCACGTTGATATCTAAGTTTTAATCGCTTATTCTTGAATAGAGAGCCTTCAAAGTTCTGTTGAACAGTTTCCCGTTACAAACAGAGCCAACGCCTAGAGAATATTTTCTGGGAAAGCCTTTATTCACCTTCGAGGAATTTAACGTTATGAATGGGACGGAATTAAAACCCAGTGTCCAAGCTCTGCAACTGGATGTGATTGAGCTGTTAAAAGAAGTCAGTAAATTAATGGGTCGAGCTAATTCTACTTTGAGTTCAAAAGATTTCGGTCAAAAATACGGAGAATTTCAAAAGCAAGTTGAAAACGAGACTCGAAAGGTTGAGAAATTAGAGTTAAGAATGGCAATTGTTGCGCCGATGAAAGCAGGTAAATCTACAATTATCAATGCAATTATCGGTCAAGATTTGCTTCCCAGTCGTAACGCTGCAATGACGACACTACCCACAGAGATTTTTTTCAACGCTAACTTAAATGAACCCATTCTCACGCTAGATGATGAAGTTTTATCTATTTTTCAAGACACTCTTGAGGGTTTGCAGCAAAAAATAAACGAATTGGGTTCGGAAGAAACTCAAAAAAGAATTGCTCAATATCCCCACTTAAATGATTTGGTACAGAAGATTCAAAGTTTGGGGTCATTGCTGTTAAAACCAGAAAATAAAGGACGAGAAGAAATTCACAAAATCCTCAGTGTTCTTAATGATATTGTTCGTCTGTGTAGCGTTTTAGATCCAAACAGCGATCCACTGTTCAAACTTCGAGATGTTCCTCGTATTGAAACACCTTTTTGGCATTCTCAGGAAGGTGAACAATCCAAAAAACTTGGTAATTTAGTGATTGTTGATACTCCGGGACCCAATGAAGCGGGAGAAAACCTTCGGCTGAGTGATGTAGTAGAAGATCAATTACGAAAAAGTTCTATTGTGTTGATTGTTCTCGATTTTACACAGCTAAATAACCAAGCCGCAGAAGGTGTTAAAAAACAGGTTCAGCCGATTATTGATTTACTCGGAAAAGAAAACCTTTATGTTCTGGTGAATAAAGTTGATCAACGTCGTCAAGGAGATATGACCCCTGAAGATGTTAAAAAGTTTGTTGCTTCTGACTTGGAACTTAGTAAGTCTAGCGATACAGAACAAGTCTTTGAAATCGCTGCAATTCGCGCTTTTTGTGCGACTAAATTTTTATTGGAGTTACAACAAAATCCCGACGCTGAAGTAAGGGAATTAGTCACAGCAAAATCACTGGCTCAAGAAGTATTTGGGATTGACTGGGAAGAAGATCTCGAGGATGCAACAACGGAAGAACTAGAGAAAAAAGCTCTAAAATTGTGGAAGAAGTCAGGATTTGCACCCTTTATTGATCAAGCAATTAATGTACTGATGGAAACTGCGGCGCCTCGCTGTATAAAGTCTTCGCTTAGTCTCACTGGTTCTTGTCTCTTAGAATTACGAGATGATGTTATACTTCGCAGTAATGCGATCGCCAAAAGTGAGGAAGATTTGAGGTTAGAAATTGGTGCGCTCGAAAACGATTTACATAGTCTTGAAAAATGTTGCAATCGATTAAAAGTTGTTGATTCAATCATAACATCGCTTGAGAGCAATTTGAATCAGATTCAACTAAAAAAAGAAGCTAAAGTCAGCATAGAGGATTACTCCATTGAGGAAGACTACAAACAGGATGGTGCTATAAAAAAACCCGATACATTTAAAGCCAAAGCCTTAGTCGGAATTGCTCCACCAATTAATTTAGGCGGAAGCTTCGCTCTTTTTCCTAAATTTTTTTCACCAAAAACAAAGCCTAAGACCGAGTACAAATCAGCAGGAGTTTTTGAATTTAAGACCGAGCAAGAAGCACAAGAGTGTTCCGAACAAGCGGTTGCTTGGGCAAGAAAGAGATCGAAATTTATCATGTCAAGTGTTCGTCAAAATGCAGAAAAAGAGGTTAAACAAGCTCGAATAAACTTGACAAAAGTTTTAGAAAAACAAACAAAGCCCATCATCGAAAAAGCGAAAAAGCGCTTGAATGAAACCTTCGAGATTAACTTGGATTTACCCTCACCTACTTTAGAGTCAGATGATAGTTTAACAACGATACAGCTTGATGTGAAATCTCAAACTCGCCTGCGAGACGGAGGGTATGGTACGCGAACAGTTGAAAAGCGTTCTTTTTGGCATTGGCTTTGGATAGTCCCTTATGAAGAGGAAGAAACTTACAAGAAGCCTGATGTCCGAGAAGATTACTATGTTGTTTCTATAAATGATTTAGTTGCTCAGATTAATTATTCTCTCGAAGCAAGAATTGGTAAGATCAATCAGGATATTTCTGAGTATCTTAAAGAAGACTTCCAAGAACGAATTGATACTTTCTTTGAGAACCTTGATGCTTATCTGGGGAATTATCGAGACAGTTTGAAACAAGCTCAGAAAGATAAAAAACTTTCTCTTGAACAGCAAAAACACCTAATTGATGAGTTTGAAAACATCGCTCAAAAGGCAAGCGAAAACATTAAAACAGTAAACTCATACAAGGGGCGAAACGAGCAATTAATGTCCCCTAACAAATAGTCAATCACTTGGGCAGGGAATTAATTCCCTGTCTAACCAACCAACTTAATCCCATTTACCGAGTTAAAATGTTCTCAACTCACCGACAACCCCAAACAGAATTAAGCGATCGCCTTCAACAACTCCAACAACGAATTCCCCTAGTTAGCGATAAAGCATTAGTCGATTTAGTTAACGGAATTGACATCAATAAAGACTTAATTCGTTATCGCAAAAGTAGAGGATATTTCGGACAACTCTTTGAAAGCTTAACCGGAAGCGATCGCCAACGTCAACTATTACTCGATGGCAACCTGATCGCAGGTCAAGAAGCGTTATATAATTGGGTATTAGAATTAACCGATTCTCAAAGTATTAGCCAAGTCGCCCTAACAATTACCCAACAATCATTATTAGAAGCACGGTCAGCCATTCGCCGTCAAAAACAAGCAATATTATCTCTGAGTGAACACCTAGAAAACTCCATCAACGCAATTAACCAGCGATTAAATGAATTAGAAAGCCGAATTTATCAGCTAGAAATTAGAATCGCCGCATCGGAAGATTTGGATCGAATTCTAACCGCTTGGATGGCGGAACAAACCTATACAAACTTACCTTGGGCGATACAAATAGCACTGTTAACACGGGAAATATTCAGCAGTTCCGTTGCAATTTACGAACGAGTAACGGGCGACACTAAAAGATTTCGTCCTCTGGTGGTAAATAAAATATTAGCCCACAGTCAACCCCCTTCTAAACAATTTTTTGGACTTGCAAATTTACTCAATCAAACTTGTCAAGAAATACCCGCAGATGATCGGGAACTGACTGCGGCGTTATTAGAAGTGCGATCGCTTCGGTTTTCGCGGCTACAAACCACACCATTATTATTTACTCTTGGTACAACTTTAGAACTGGCAATTTTACCGCCAGATGCCCAACCGAAACAGATTGGAAAATGTGCGATCGCTCTTTGTCGCCAACAAATAGATCGGATTTCTCAAACCACCGATGCAAGAGAGTTTGTAACGGCGATTGTCGAAGAAATTGCCAATGATTGTGTTAATTTAATTCGGTAAAAACTCAGTTCGTTGTTGAGCGACCGCCCTATTATACTGCGCTTTAGCGTAACAACTTTTTTGTACTTATAAACTTCAATAAAATGAATCAAAACTTTCTCAATTCTCAATGGGGATTAGTATTAACCGGAGGCGGTGCTAAAGGTGCTTATCAAGCGGGCGCTCTCCGCTATTTAGCCGAGTTGAACTTTCAACCGAAAATTATCGCCGGAACCAGTGTAGGCGCTCTTAACGGGGCGGTTTTAGCCTCTGATCGCCCGTTTTCTAACGCCGTTCAACAGCTAAATGAACTCTGGACAAATCTCGGAGAAGTTGAAATTCTCAAACCCAATACTGAACAAATTTATCATCTTATTAGTTACGCCGCCCAAACTTTTATTCCCACTTTTCGAGAGTGGATGTTAGATTTTTTAGTTGAAAGCGGAATCTTGAAAGATAGAACCGCAATTTATGATCCAACTCCGATAGAATCTCTGGTAAGAGAAACTATTAATCCCGTTGAGTTGCGGCGAGGAATTGAACTCTGGGTAACAGTATTTCCTTCGTTAAAAATTCCCGGTTTGGGTTATGATTGGTTAATTGATTTTATTCGCGCTAAAACGGGAACGGGCGCTGAATGGTTGTGTATTCAAGATTGCCCAGATAACGAAACAATTTATAATTTATTGTTAGCGAGTGTCGCTATTCCTCTGGCTTTCCCCTGTCGAAGTGTTAATGGGAAAAACTACGTTGATGGGGGTTTAGTTGATAACGTTCCATTGGGTGCATTGGCGGCTAGAGGTTGTACTCATGTGATTGTGATACACTTAGGGAGTGGTCGGGTTTGGAACCGCCATGATTTTCCCAATCAAACGATTATTGAAATTCGACCTCAAAAACTACTCAATTCCGATTTAAAAAGTTTGCTCAACTTTGATGCTGAACGAATTTCCGAGTTGAAACAACAAGGTTATGAGGATGCAAAATCTCAGCTTGAACCGATTTTAAACGGGTTTAAAAGTCTTTCTCGATTGTCTCAAACTCAAGATCATTTAATCGGCTCGACGCTCACATTATTGGAAGATGAGCCATTATTCTAGTGTAGAGACGGAATTAATTTGCTACTGTACAACAAAATCAATGTACAGTTTTCGGTCTGTGAATAGCTGTCAAGTGCGCCCTGCTGGGATCGAACCAGCCTGAAGGCGAATTATGAGTTCGCTGCCTCCCCAATCGGCCAAGGGCGCATTATTGTCTAGGTTAACACAAAAGTTGATTTTAACCGACAATTACTTTGTGATTCTAGTTTAACATAGGTGTTTGATGCAAGCGATCGCTAAAATATTTTGGTTTTGAGTGCAAGCCACAGTATCCCGACAAAGGTTCTGGCTCAGTCAGTTCTGCTCGGGTATTGGGCTGGAGGTTAAGATCAGGATCTCACAAATTGCCATTACATTTAGGCTGGAGACTGCTAGTATATCTAGATTGAAACTGATCATCAATCACAATAGCTCACACTGACATTTACAGGAGATGGGATTGAACTCAACCGTAGTAATGACCGTTATTTTACTCGTGCTTATGTTCGGAGCCGGGTTTTTTAGTTCTGCTTGGGGGTATAAACTGGGTCGGGAAGCTTTAAAAGAGATTACTCAGCCTGATGTTCGTCCAAGCAACCTCACCGGGAAAAAAGAAGACAGCAATCACAAATCTGAAGGCGTGAAAATGCTTAAAGAAGGTGAGATCTTAGCGAATGTGAAAAAGCGCATAGAAGGGAAGGATGAGGAGACAACAACTTCTCCCCCAGCCAGCGCTCAAGGTGAACAAAAAGCCGAACAGAAACCCGAACAAAAACCTGAAGAAAAAGCCGAACAAAAACCTGAAGAAAAACCCCAACAGCAGGCTAATTCATCCGCTTTTCCGATTGTTAGTCGAGATGAGGGAGTCACGCTAGAAATTATTTCAGCTAGTCAAACCGGAAGCTCGCTTCAGTTAAAAGTTCAGCTCAAAAATGAAAGCGATAGTTCGATTAGATTTCTCTACAGTTTCTTAAATGTGACAGATGATAAAGGTCGTGCTTTGAGTGCAAGTGTAGATGATTTACCCGGACAGTTACCTGCTGATAGTCAAACCTATGTGGGAACGGTCAGTATTCCGACTGCATTGCTTGATAACGCGAATGAATTAGCCATTAGTTTAACGGATTATCCAGATCAGAAACTAGAACTAAAAATGTCTGGAATTCCAATTATAAGATAAATCAGTTTTGATGTTTGTGCGACTTTTTTTAATAGAACTCATGTGGGTGACTTTTCTACAATGACACTGACTTCGCAGGATTTGCTATTGCGCTTATTGTCAGTGCTTCTGCTGATTGCAATCAACGCTTTTTTCGTGACTGCTGAGTTCTCAATGGTTTCTGTCCGACGTTCGCGAATTAGTCAGCTTGTGGATGAGGGAGATAAACCCGCTCTCGCAGTTCAACGGCTTCAGCGACGGATTGATCTATTACTTTCGACGACTCAGTTTGGAATTACGCTATCGAGTTTAGCCTTAGGTTGGATTGGCGAAGGAACCTTAGCAGTTGCGATTCGAGCGTTAATCGTTTCGCTTCCTATCCCTCTTAATCTTCAAGATTTTATTGCTCATTCTTTGGCAATTCCGATTTTTACGTTTGTATTAATTGCTTATCTACAAATTGTCTTAGGTGAACTCTGTCCAAAGTCGTTAGCCCTGCTTTATCCCGAGCAACTTTCTCGTTTATTAGCCCCTCCTAGTTTAGCAATCGCTCGTTTTTTTAGTCCGTTTGTTTGGGGATTAAATCAATCGACTCGCTGGCTCTTAAAACTCGGTGGAATTGAATATACTGGACAACCTTATACACGAGTAACTCCAGAAGAATTACAACTGATTATCACCACATCTAGTGAGTCGATGGGGTTGGAAGCCGAAGAACGAGAAATCCTCAATAATGTGTTTGAATTTGGGGATGTGTTAGCTGAAGAAGTGATGATTCCCCGCACCAATGTTATCGCTATTTCTAGCACCGCAAATTTTCAAAACTTACTCAATGAAATGACAGTTTCGGGTCATTCTCGTTATCCAGTCATGCGAGAATCTTTAGATGATATTTTAGGAATTATTGACTTTAGAGATTTAGCAAAACCGCTCGCTGAAGGATTACTTTCCCCAGAAACCTCTCTAGAATCTTGGATTCGTCCAGCTCGATTTGTGTCTGAACAAATGCTCTTGAGTGAATTATTACCACTGATGCAGCGATCGCATTTAGAAATGGTGATTATTGTCGATGAATTTGGTGGAACGGCTGGATTAGTAACGATTAATGATTTGATTGCTGAAATTATTGGAGATAGTTCAGAATCAACAGAAACAGAAGAAATTAAGTTGCAATATATTGATGAACAAACATTTTTAGTTCAAGCTCAACTCGATATTGAAGAAGTTAATGAACTGGTTGATTTAGATCTTCCTATTACTGAAGAATATCAAACTTTGGGTGGTTTTCTGATCTATCAACTCCAAAAAATTCCGATAGTTGGGGAAACACTGCGTTATCAAAATCTTGAATTTACGGTGATTTTAGCAGAAGGGCCACGAATTGATCAAATTCAAATTCATCAGTTAGAACCTGAATCCAAAACTGAAGATCTTGATTTGATGAATGAACAAATAGAAGCGACTGAACTTTCGATGAATGAATATTCACTAACGACTGCGGAAAATCCACCTTCAGAAACAACTATTCCCGAGGAAAATCAAGCAGAAATAGAAGCAGAAAGACGAGAAATCAATCAGGAAATGGGTCGAGAAGAACAGAGAAGAATGGAAGCCGAAAGTCAAGAAATTAATCAAGAATTTAAGCAAGAAACGAATAGAGAACAAGGTTGGAGAACAGATGAAGAAAAAGAAAGCTGATCACTTCTTTCGTTGTTTGTTTACCGATTATTCTCCCATTCCCAAAGCCTGACAAGCAGATCGAATTAAGTAATGATAGAAGGGTTGAGAAATATCAACAATTTTAGCTGACTTTCGATTTTCACCTAATAAACCTGTTGATTTTCCTTGCTCAATAGCGAGAACTTTTCCATCAGAATTGCGGATTCTAAGTTCTGTGAGTGAATCACTATCGCAGAGAGTACAAGTATATTTGCGATCTTGATAATAAAATTCAGCTAAATTCTGTTTTTTTGGCGTCACAACAGGAGAGATTTTCGGAAGTCTTACTCCCACAATTTCGAGTTCAAGAGAGGTTTGACCTTGCCAATCATTGGTTCTGAGTTTGTAGGCGATATCTAACTGAGTCGGTAAGGGAAAATAATCTTCCCAGCGCCATGCGATTGCTTCTAGAGTGGGTAATGCTGCGATTTTATGGTCTGAGCGAGAGTCTTGAGAAAGTGTGAGTTTAATATGACCTTTTCCCACCGTTTTTTGTTTGACAATTCTAACATTAGGAGTCCAAAAAATAGGAGGATCATTTTCGATTCCACAGGGATGAAGTTGATCAATTTGATGGTATAACTCAAAATTAATCTGCTTCAGATTGGCTTGAACATCGACTTTGACGACGGGTTTTAAATGTTCAATTTCTAAACATTGATGAGCAAACTGACTCAACCGTTGACGAAATTGATCTAGGTTTTCAGCCTGAAAGGAAAAACCCCCTGCGGCTTTATGTCCACCAAACTTACCCAATAAATCTGTACAGTATTGTAAGGCTTCAAAGACATTAAATTCGGGAATTCCTCGGGCTGAACCGCGAATCATTGGGGCGGGTTTTTCTGATGAATTGTCTTCGTTTTCTTTTTCCGTTTCATAGGTGCCAATGAACACCGGAACTCCATAACGTTCGACTAACCGAGAAGCAACAATTCCAATCACTCCATGATGCCATTCCGGTTGAACAATCACTAAAACTCTTTCTTTTGTGAAATCAATATTACTATTTTCGCACCAGGCGATCGCTTCTTGTTCGATTTGTTCACAAAGTTGTTGACGTTGTTGATTAATTTGCTCACATTGCATCGCTCTTTCTAAAGCAATTCCCATGTTTTCTGTTGTCAGTAATTCGATCACAATTTGTGGATCAGCAATGCGTCCAACTGCGTTAATTCTAGGCCCTAACCGAAAGCCAATATCTTCGGGTTTGATTGTTTTAAAATTTTTTCTATTCCCTTCAATCTCCTCTGTTTTTGAGGATTCAGAAACCTGAGAACCACTCAATCCTGCAACTTCTATTAACGCCTGAACTCCCTCAATTTGGGAACTCATTAATCGCTGTAATCCTCGTTTGACCCAACGACGATTTACTCCAGTTAAAGCAGCCAAATCAGCAATTGTTCCTAATGTAAAAAGCTCTAACAAAGGATTAACTAAACCTTGTACTTTCCCCATTTTTTGAGCGAGGGAAATTGCTAACACATAAGCCACACCCACACCCGCTAATCCTCTGTAGGGAGAGGTTTCAGGAATGAGTTTAGGATTGAGAATAGCATGAGCAGGTGGCAGTAAGGGAGGCAGATCATGATGATCAGTAATGATTACTGTTAAGCCTAATTCTCGCGCTTTGGCAATGGGTTCATAGGCAGAAATGCCATTATCGACCGTTAAAACTAAGCGAATTCCCTCTTGATGAAAATCTTCAATAATGCGATTATTAATCCCATAGCCTTCTTTCATCCGACTCGGAATGGCATAACTGACATCCGCTCCTAAGCTTGAAAGCGCTCGTATTAATAAAGCGGTACTCGTCATTCCATCGGCGTCATAATCTCCACAGATGGCAATTTTTTGGTGTTGAAGAATCGCATCATGTAAAAATTCTACACTTTTTGCTAAGTCAGGAAGTTCATTAATGGGTGCGGGTAAAGCTTGAGTTTCAGGATCTAAAAAAATAACTGCTTCTTCAACGGTGTCAAACCCTCGGTTAATCAAAACTTGTGCTAACAGAGGAGAAAGTTGGGTAGCTTCCGCCAATTGTTGCGCTTTTTCGGGTTGAGGCGGAACTAGATGCCATCGTTGGTTGGGTAAGTTCGATGAAGATGCAGACTGAAAAGAGGGGGACTCTGACACGGTAGCGTTTAACTTTGACAAACTTTGTCTATTTTACACCATCAATTGCCGAAAATCTCTTGATTGTTTATAGTTAATCTCAAAAAAGATAAACAAAGCAACTTTTGTTGTTTTATTTTGTGAAAACAATGTGACAGAAAAAAACCACTTTATCTCTTGCTGCGGCTTCAGGATTTAAAATTAGTATAAGGAAATATTTCCAGACCTTAAATCTATCTGAAGATAGATGTTTTTGAAGAACTAAAACCCCTAAGAATATATAAATCAGCTTAGTAAAATTCTAGTTTTTCATGAAACCATCTTCTCTTCAGCGTTTACTGAATAGATTTGCTCATCATAATCCTGTTCGACTACTTTTATTTGGGTACGGATTGTATATCTTGATTGCATGGCTACTTCTTTGTTTACCGATTAGTTGGGAAGCCGAAGCGATTTCTCCTTTAGATAATTTGTTTATCGCCACATCAGCCGTTAGTACAACAGGATTAGTCACGGTTAATACTCCTGAAGCTTACAGCTTTTTTGGAGAATTAGTGATTATGTCAGCCTTTCAAGTGGGTGGGTTAGGTTACATGACCTTGGGTTCGTTTGTTTTGATTGCTAGCAAGAACTCTTTATCCTATTTGCGTCAACGAATTGGAAATGCCGTTTTTTCTTTACCCCAGGGATTCAGCTTGAAAGAATTTATTCAGCATACTGTAATCTTTACTCTACTGGTAGAAGTTGCCGGAATCATTTCACTCTATATCTGTTTTAAATCAGCCAATGTTGACAATCCATTTTGGGCGGCAACGTTTCACTCAATTTCAGCTTTTTGTACGGCTGGATTTAGTATTTTTCCCAATAGTTTAGAGGATTTTAGAAACAATTTTGGAATTAACTTAATCATTAGTATACTGAGTATTTTAGGCGCAATTGGCTTCTTAGTTGCATCAGATATTTGGCAAGGTTTAACAAAACGCAATCGCCGCACAACTTTAACAACTCGTATTATTTTGTGGGTAACGGCTTGGTTTATCGTTGTAGGTTTTTTACTGCTTTTTTTATTTGATAAATCCCTGCAAACTTTACCTTTGGGAGAACATTTACTCGCAGCCTGGTTTCAAGCGATGACAGCTTTAACCACTGTAGGATTCAATACTCATCCTATCGGTACGCTGAGTGCGATCGGGATTTTCTTAACCCTAATTCTTATGATTGTGGGAGCATCTCCTTCTGGAACTGGAGGAGGTTTAAAATCAACATCAGTCTTTGCAGCTTTAGCGGTGATGTGGAGTTCATTACGAGGTCACAATTCTATTAGTATTTTCGGTAGAAAAATTCCCCAAGAAAGATTATTTACTGCCTTTTCCGCATGGGTATTTTATATTATTGCCTTTTTGTTTGGGTGTAGTCTATTGTTCATCTTTCAAAATCAAGCCTTTGAAGATATAATTTTTGAAGCCGCATCTGCTTTAGGAACGGTGGGTTTATCCCGAGGAATAACCTCAGATTTAACCGCATTGGGAAAGCTCGCTGTGATTATTTTAATGTATATTGGTAGAGTTGGGCCGTTGTCTTTTGGGATTGCACTATTTTATCAAAAGTCAACTGTAGAAATTACCAAAGGAGAAGAAGATGTAGCCCTCTAGAGAGAACGCTATCCAATCACAAACAGTCTTTATTTCCAATCTTCCCAAGAATTGTTAAAAATAGAGGTTTCCGGGAAATAAATTTGATTACCTGTTTCTTGAATTCTCTTTTTTAACACTTCTAACTGGGGTTCTTGCAACGGTAAATCATCAACTAATTCATAAGGCTTAATCCCTGTTTTTAAGGCAAAATCTGCGGTAATTCCAGCCGCAACTCCCGAAGACCATTCAAACGAATGAACCCGATAAGCTGCTGCTGCAATATGACTGGTTGCAATACTTTTCCCCACAACTAATAAGTTATCAATCTCTTGAGGAATCATCGCCCGCAAGGGAATTTGAAAGGGATAAGCCGCCCCCTGTCCGAGTCTTTCGCCTTCTCTTTCTGTGTTTCCCGGCGCCTCTGGGGGGGTTTTAGTTAGACAGGGATGAAAATCAATTGCATAGTGACCAATTCCCACAGTATCGGGATAAATAGTCGCCCGTGATTTGGGATTTGTTTCTTCAACTGTTTGCATTCCACTTAATAACGCTGGAAGTTCTAACCCGGCTAACCCCGTCCACAACGCCTGATAATCTTCTGAAGATAAATTCTCTTGATAAAATTCCTTGCGAAAATCATTCCGAGAAATATCAATTTCTGTAATTTCAAACCCTTCTGGAAAACCCCAACTCGGACGACCAATCACTCGTCTACCTTCGCGAATATAGGGATATTTTGACAACCCGTGAACTGTTCCCATCGGCGAGTCTAACCCGGTGACATAACGATGGTTTGGATGAGGTTTTTTAACGCCTTCTCCCAGTTGAGAATCTGTAGTTCCGACGACTAACCAATAAAAATAACCGATGGCATTTTCTTCGCCTCTTTCTAGGGTTTCTGTTCTCAATCCTCCTTTCCAGTCTCCGGGTTCTAACTGACCCATTGCTTGTAGTTGGTTGCGAGTGAAAATAAAATTATCTTCAGCACTTCCGGGGCGATAATCATTTCCCCATGTCCAGTTTTGCATGGAAATATCACCGGGATAAATCGGCCATTCTCGGACATTTCCGGGAAGTTGTTCGTCGGGGTTCATACTATGAATGCGGCGATAAGTATAAACGAGATTAAAGTTAGCTAATCGTTCTAATTCATAACTGTAATAGGGTGCATATTGTTGATAGAATGAGGGAAGTTTGTGGGGTTGGGGTTCTGCGGTGGCTTCCATCGCAAAGGTGTAGGTAAATCCTTGCGTACAATAGGGCGCACCGGATACACTGGAAGATGTCGGTTCAAAGGGTGTTCTTTCATCAACTCCCAACCGATAAGGAACGTCTGTTAAACCTAATATTTCTCCCGTTTCTGTCGCTTCAATTACATACCATTTAGCCCCCTTTTCCAAGGGTGGATTTTCACTTTCTAAGGGGGGACTGGGGGGATTAAAACGAATAATTGTTTTATCTAAACGGGGAGAATCTTCGTAACTGTAAGCATCTTCTATAATTTGGGATAAAGGTTCTGTATTGAGGGGCGGTGTTCCTGGTGCGGGTTCGTGTTGAATGGCGGTAACGTTGGTAATTAAACCGTCTGTAACTTCAATCTCTTTAACAACAGTAGACGGAAACCATTTCAAATTACCCTTGCCTTTTTTGGCGGCATCTTGTAACATATTAAATAGGATTTTATCACCGTCGTAGGGCATAAAACAAGCTTGACTTACCCAACAAGCCCCAGGATTTAATCGACCATATTTTTCTTCAATTCGTTTTCGTAATTCTAGATAACCCCGAGGGAAATAAAGTAGCGATCGCTGTGTCGCCCGTTCATCAAGGGCTGAGGTTCCTTGAGAAGAAATTTGACCGCCAACCCAGTCCGTAATTTCGGTCATACAGACAGTTCGTCCAGCGAGTAGGGCTTCATAGGCGGTGGCTGATCCAGCTAACCCTCCCCCAACGACTAAAATATCACAAGCGACTTCTTGATCGGGTGTCGGAGGTGGTGTAGAGAGGGCGGTTGTGGCGATCGCCGTCACAGAGACGAGACTCGAAATTAGACTCAAAAAAGAACGTTTTAAATGTCGCATTGTCACTCAAAAAAGGGACTGAGTAATTGAGGTTGGAGTTGTTAAAATATCAATAGATTATAATCTTGTCATTTTGTTGTTTTCTCAATCAGGCTTTTATGAATGATCCGACTAACTTTTAAAACCCGAGTGGAGTGGTTTTACTTTTTTGTTGAACAAACAGTTTTCATTGCTTCTAAAACTTGTTTAGACACAAAAGGTAAGAGTTCAGTATTGCGACTTTGGCTTTTGCCTTCTGTAAAGACTACAAGTAAATAAGGATATAAACCGGGAATTTCGATGTAAGCCGCATCGTGACGAACTTGACTGGTATGTCCAGCTTTTGACCAAAGTTTAGTATTTAAAGGTAAACCACTCCCTAAAAATTCACTAACTTGGTTTTCTGGATCTTCTGCTAACTCAGCCGGATCAAGACTCCGTTTCATCAACTTCATCATCGCTTGAGAAGCTTGAGGAGAAGCGGCAATCCCACCGACAATACTATGTAATAACCGGGCGGTGGCATTTGTGGTCAACATATTGCGATTTTCCATCAATTCTCCCAAGAATTCTCGTTCTCGACCATAGGCCCCATCACACCAAGTTTTTTGATTAACATTAATCGATTTAAGTTCCGGCCAATGGAGAGATTGAAAGTAACGGTTAATCAGATTTCGTTGGGCTTTCCAAGTCTCATCGGGGCCAGGTGCCAACTCAGGGCCGCTGGTTGTTCCAGTTAACATATCGACGACCAGGCTAGTAGCATCATTACTCGAGTCTACGATCATATCTCGTGTTGCCCGCTCTAACTCGGCAGAAATCGCAATCATGCCTTTTTCCATCCATTCGTACAAAGCCACCAAGTAAAACAACTTGACGACACTCGCCGGATAGATGCGTTCAATCCCGCGATAGGCAAATCCCCGAACGGTATACTTCCAAAATTCTTCCGGAGTTAATGCCCCCCCTGTGTTAACGGGAATGGGAGGATCATAGACCACCCAAGTCATGGCAATTTGATCCGGTGCAAGTGCTGGAAATTGGGCGCAAGTTGCCTCTATAATGCCTTTGCCCAAGTTTTCGAGTTGTTCGTCTAAATTAAAAAACGTCATAGCAGAGGATAAAGAATAAGGAATCAGAATCAAAAATTGGGTAGTGACTAAAGTTTGTTATATTTTCTGACCTAAAGATATCTGTTTTTTTAACGTATGATTGGCGATTGTACACAATTCACCCCGGATGTCTCCAGACCAAACGATCACGACCAACCCATGATTATTGACCCATTATCGGACATTGTAGAGTATCGTTGCACCGCGAATCTGAATCTGTATGATTCGGCAGACTGCCAAGCGTTGGCGACCCAAGCTGCCGCCCGAAGACATTTGCGAGTCAGTCACCGAGATTTAAACCCTTGTCTCGACTGCAAAGCCATTCAGGTTCAACTGTGTGAAGATGATTATCCGGGTTGGTTGGCGCGTACTGATGTCGATCAAATTGAATGCGCTACAACTCCCTATCAACCTCAACCGATCAGTTTAGCTGAGATCCAATCCAAATTATCGGCTGTTATTGACTTTACTTATGAAAAAATGAACACACCCAATTATTATTTATGGGGAGGAACAGTGGGGCCAAATTATGACTGTTCTGGTTTGATGCAAGCTGCTTTTGCATCCCAGGGAATATGGTTGCCTCGCGATGCTTACCAACAGGAGGCTTTCACCCAAAAGATTGATCTTGACAAAACTCAGCTCATGCTATCTTGTTTACACATTGGAGATCTAATATTTTTTGGAACTCCGACTAAAGCAACTCACGTCGGATTATATCTAGGAGAAGGACGTTACATTCACAGTTCTAGCCCTGAAAAAGGTCGAAATGGCATTGAAATTGACGTTATATCAGATCAGGGAGATAGAGTTGCTCAGGGATACTATCGGCAGTTACGGGGTGCAGGCAGAGTTGTTAGCAGTTATCAGTCGGTGGCTTGACCCAGCTTCTCATCGGAAGATTTAATTTAAAAAACTTCTTCTGAAAAGTTGGACTAAACCCGGCGTATTACAACTTTTATTGATGTTCCCACTATCTAAACTGTTTCAATCTACTGTCTAAGTGTTGATGTAGTTTTAATGATTTTAAAAGCCTTGAAAACTAGCCCCTCTGTTGATTTTAGTAAAAACCACATGAAAAAATTTATATCCATCCTCAAACCTTATCTCCGTTGGTTAATTCTGGGATTAACAGCCTTTTTCCTGATTCATACCTTAAAAACAAACTGGCAAGAAATCGCGGAAATCCAGATTACGAGTACGGGATGGCTTTGTCTAACAATAGCTTTTGTCGTAACGACAACGGCTCATATTTGGGCAGCATGGGTGTGGTTATTGATTTTACGAGAGTTTAATCAAACTATCAAACAACGCTGCGGATTACATATTTATCTTAAAACGAATATTGCTAAGTATTTACCAGGAAATATCTGGCATTTTTATGGTCGTATTACAGAAGTGAATAAGGCAGGTGTTTCTCTGGGGCCAGCTACACTCAGCGTTTTACTGGAACCGCTTTTAATGGCATCTGCGGCATTAGCGATCGCTTTAATTACCGCTCAACAAAAATACTGGGGTTTGCAGATTCTTTGCTTGGTTGTGGTATTGACTGGTGTTCATCCTCTGATTTTAAATCCTGTTGTTAATCACTTGAGAAAAATCAAGTGGAAAGTGACTTCTTCTGAGAGTCCCTCAGCATTCTTCTATCAGTTAGAACGTTATCCTTTGCGACCTTTTTTAGGAGAATTAGGATTTGTCAGCTTGCGAGGAATTGGGTTTTTATTAACTGCTTTAGCATTGATGCCGTTTACTCCTCAGCAAATTCCATTGTTAATTAGTGCTTATAGTTTAGGTTGGTTACTAGGTTTAGTCGTTCCCGGTGCGCCGGGAGGTTTGGGTGTGTTTGAAGCGACAACGCTTGCCCTTTTAGAATCCCATTTTCCCTCTGGACTTTTACTCAGTGCGATCGCTTGTTATCGAGTGATCAGTGTATTAGCTGAAACGTTTGGGGCTTTATCTGCGGGGATTGATCAACATTGGATCGAGAATCATAAACCTAGTCTTTAATTTTTAAATGGGTTTTCTTTTTTTGACTCGGATTGAGGATGACTATAATTTTTTTAATAAAGATTGGAGTTATAGCTAAATTTAGGGTGTAATCCTGGTTGAAAAACAGCCTAAAAAATGGTCAAGGCTATCAACTCCAATCCCGAAAAAAAATCAACGACACCCTAAAGAATATCGCGTAGAAACTCCAGTTTTGGGGTTCACTCCGCTAGCAGTTATACACAATTGTCGAAGCTGTTCTCCATCCAAAAGAGCATCCGTAAAATCTGCACCTGTGATTTTAGTGTCCTTAAAAGTTGAACCAAAAAATAAGACTTCTGTAAAGATAGAATTACTCAAATCAGCATTACTAAAATCGACTTGATCCAGCATGGCGTAAGTCAAATCTGCACCTCGCATATTGGCATTTTTCATCATCGCCTTACTAAAAACTGATCCCACTAATTGAGAATGATCAAAGTTAGCCGACTCTAAATTTGAGTTAGCAAACTCCGCCGCAGGGAGAGATTGATCGGAAAAATCTCGTCCTTGCAAGAGGCTATGATTAAAAAACAAACCGGATGGATTATCCGCGAGTGCCGTTAAAGGCCAACAGAACAACAACAGCGTCGCCAGAAAAGTGATCAATCCTCGAATCATCTTTAAATCTCCTATTCAAATGGAATCTCTCATTCCAGCATACCGACTTGCGGATACAGAAGCCTAAAAAATCGGTTAATTTGCTAAAATTATAAGGTACTGATAGGGTTAAGCTGGCTATGCTGAATTTCTTTCTAACGTGGCTATTATCAGCCATTTCCCTTTGGATTACTGCTTTTATCGTACCGGGGTTAACTATTGCGAGTTGGCAAGCCGCAGCAATTGGTGTCGTGATTATGGGGTTAGTTAATGCGATTGTTAAACCGATTTTGATTTTGTTTACACTTCCCTTAACTTTACTAACTTTGGGTTTCTTTTTACTGGTAGTTAATGCCATTTCCCTGGGCTTGGTTGGATATTTTACACCCGGATTTACAGTTGCAGGATTTTTCCCGGCGTTGTTTGGTTCGATTGTTTTATCCTTGGTTTCTAGTTTGATTGGGAAAGTCTTTGATCCCAATAGTCAGGAAATTTAACGCTTTTCTGATTAATCAACTCAAAAATCTTCTCACCTGAGATTTTATTGTTTTTAAACTCAATATTTTCATCTAACTTTTTTCAGGAATTTATTCCAGTGGTTCCTGAATTTTTAAGCATTTTCCTTCTCTGAGTAAGTTTGTCATTTCAGAAGCGGGGAGAGGATAACTGAAAATAAAGCCTTGAATCGCATCACATTGATGCTGTTTTAGAAAATTAAGTTCTCCGGCTGTTTCTACTCCTTCCGCAACGACTTTTAAACCTAAACTATGTGCAATTTTAATTAAATTACTGGTAATTGCAGAATTACTCGGATTACTATCAACATCTTGAATGAAAGATCGATCTATTTTTAAGGTATTGAAAGGCAAATTTTGTAAAGATTTTAGCGATGAATAACCTGTCCCAAAATCATCTATAGAAACTCTAATATCCAAAGAATTTAAAGCTTCAATTTTTTGTTTTGCCATCACTAAATCTTGTACCAGACAACTTTCGGTTAACTCAAACTCTATATATTTAGGTAGAATATTACTGGCTAATAAAGTATTAATTGATTTTTGGCGAAAATTAGCTTTATTTAATTGACAAACCGAAATATTAACAGCCATTTTAAAACTCAAAAATCCACAAGATTGCCATTTTTTTAGTTCTTTACAGGCTTGATCTAAAACCCATTCTCCAATTTTATCAATTAAACCAATTTCTTCAGCAATTGGAATAAAAACATCCGGTGCAATCATATTATAAGTCGGATGTGACCAACGAGCCAAAGCTTCACAACCGATGATCTTTCCCGTTTTTAGGCTGACTTGAGGTTGATAGTGAACTGATAGTTCTCCCCGCTCAATTGCATAGTGAAGATCATTTTCTAGTCTCTGTCGTCGAGAGGTATGCACATCAAGAACCCAACTGTAAAACTCACAGTCATTTCCTCCATTTTCCTGAACTTTATACATCGCTTTCTTTGCTTTTTGAAGGATTTTTTCAATGTCTTGAGCATCTTTTTCATAAAGAGCTATTCCAATACTCACCGAGAGAAAAACCTCTTGATTATTGACTGTAAAGGGCTGATTGAGTTGAGTCTTGATGTGATTAGCGAGATCAAAAATAAATGTTTTATACTCAACAATGGGTAGAATCATTGCAAATTCATTAGAACCCAGATAAGCTAGAAAAATTTTTGGATCTAAACTTTTTTTTACTCGCTCAACAAAAGCCTTGAGTAATTGATCGCTGAAGTTATATCCCAAGTTTTTTTGAATTTGATTGAAGCGGTCTAAACTCAAGCAAAATATAGGCAACATTTGAGTATTACTTGCTATAAATTGACTTTGAGCTAATCTCTGGTTAAATTGTTCTCGTAGGGAGAGGCGATTGGGTAACTCTGTGACTTGATCATAATGAAGCTGATGTTCAACTTGTTCTGAAATCTCTTGAATTGTTTGAGTATATTTTTGTTGATATTTTTCTTTTTTATCAAGACGAATTTGAATTGCCTTGAGTAATTCTTTCGGTGTAAAAGGTTTTGTCAAATAATCATCTGCTCCTAATTCCATTCCTTGACGTAAATCATCTCGATCCGATTTAGCCGTTAAAAAAATGAAAGGAATATTACTTGTTGCTTCTATGGATTGTAAAGCAGATAAAACTTCAAATCCATCCATCTGTGGCATCATGATGTCACAAAGAATCAAATCGGGTGAGCTTGCGATCGCTTTTTCAAGACCGGATTGACCATCTCTAGCTACAATCACATCAAAATCTTCGAGTTCTAAAATGACTTGAATATTTTCTTGTACTTGCTTGTCATCTTCAATTACTAAAATCTTAATCATTAGGAGGAAAATCAATCTCTAGTTGTTGATAGTTTATCATATTTCATAATGAATCATCAATTATATTTACAGATTTTAATACTTAGCATAAATTGATGTATTGTAATAGGTGTCATAACAGATGTTTTCATCTACTTTAATAACATTAAACTCTAGAAAATCACGATGATTGTTCTATCATGTGAGGAAGAATTCGAGGAAGTTTAACTTGAAATATTGTACCTTTCCCAAGCCGACTAGAAAAGGTAATTTCACCACCTTGAACCTCAACACAGTTCTTGACAATCGCCAGCCCTAAACCTGTACCTGCAATGGTATCAACATTGTTGGCTCGATGAAAAGACTGAAAGATTCTAGATTGATCTGCAAGTGGAATTCCAATCCCAGAATCTTGAATTTTGAAGATCACTTCTTGCTCTTGACGAATGATCTCGAAGTTAATCGATTCAGCTTTGGGTGAATATTTAATCGCGTTTGTCAATAAGTTGGTGAGAATTTGCCGTAACAATTTATCATCGAGAAAAACTGGAATTAGCTTAATTTCATCTCGAGGATTATCTGCATAAAAAGCCCTAAAAATAATCTGGTGTTGGTGAGTTGAAGTTTGTAATTCTTCAACTAAATCCGAACAAAATTCAACCAGTTCAAAAGATATTGGATTACATTCTAGCTGATAAACTTCTGAACGACTAATGGTTAGCACATCATTCAAGAGTTGAGTCATATACTGAACCGAAGATTGAATCCGAGCGAAATGTTTTTGTTTCTTTTCAGACTGAAGGCGATCACCATAATCTTCTAAAATTCCCGCAGAAGAAGCAATCCAAGTCAAAGGAGTCCGAAATTCATGAGAAGCCATTGAGATAAAACGTGACTTGAGTTCATTTAGTTCTTTTTCACGTTCGAGGAGTTTTGCATGAGCCAGAGCAACCCCCAGTTGAATTGTAATTTGTTGTAGGAGTTCGATCTCAAATTGTTTCCAATCTCTAGGTGCTGAACAGTGATGAGCAATCATAAATCCCCAAAGATTATTGTCCTGTAATATTGGTACAATTAACTTAGCTTTGATCTGCCATGTTTCTGCAAAATCCAGTAGACAAGGTGTGATTTCACTATAAGCTTGATTGACATCAGAAATTGCTTTTGCTTGTCCGTTGTAATAGGTCTGTTGATGCTCTAGGGGAAAAACATCTTCTGGAAAATCAATATTAAGAATGGAAGTCCATCCCGGTTGAACTTCTTCAAAGACCACACGACCCGTACCGTTGGCAAAGACTTGATAAATTAAGATTCGTTCAACCTCTAAAATTTTCTGAATTTCTGTTACCGTCGCTTGTAAAATTTCATTGAGTTGTAAAGATTCCCTAATCTTGAGCGTGATGTCAGTAAAAAGGCGAGATCTCGCTTCACTTTCTCGCAACTCTTTTTCCGCTTCTTTACTACGACGATTACTACGATGGGCTTCTATAATATTGGCACAGGTGGCTAAAAAGGGCTGTAAATATTGAATTAATGCTTCGTCATAACCCTTTGGACAGTTGGCAATTCCAACGATTCCCACTAACTTTTGAGAGGGGCTAAAAAATGGAATTCCTAAAAAAGCATTCAAGGGTAGATAATCCTCTGGTGTTTCTCCTATGATGGAGTCATTTTTGATATCATTAGCAATCACGGGTTCACCCCTTGTCATCACCGATCTAAATAGAGTTTTTAGAGTGTAAAACCCCATCCCTTTCTGATCCGTTTTTTCATCCCAACTGTAGGTTTCTTGCTCCCAAGAATTGTTGGTGATTTTGTAATTTTTTAGCTCGGGTTTCCCTTTGATTTTGACATAACTTTTATTGAGGTAAGGCTCTCCTTTTTTAGTATAGAGAATCTCCCCAATAAAACCGTATTCACTTTCGGTCAGATTCAAAAAATTTTCGAGGAGAAAATCAAATAAAATTCTTGACTCGGCATTTGCAATAAATTGAGATTGTACTTCACTGATCGCTTGCAAAAGATCATTGCTCTTTTCGAGAGTATTTTCAATTCGACGACGCTCTTTAATTTCTTGGTATAACTGACTGTTTATTTCAATTAATTTAAGTGTTCGCTGAGTTGCCAAAACTTCTAATTGATGATAAAGTTCAGATTGTTGAATCGCCATTGAAATTTGTACTGCCAATTTTTCTAATAACTGAATTTCATGCTGTAGCCAGTGCCGAGGTTCGCCACAGTTATGAGCGATCAGTAATCCCCATAAAAAACATTCCCTGGAGGAATGTTCAGGAGAATTTAATAGAATTGGAACCAGAACTTTAGCCCGAACCTGTAGTGCTTCGAGTAACTCGCGATGACAGGATGACATTTCGGCTGTATAAATATCAGAAATGACTCGTATTTTACCGTTGTGATAGGATTTAACCCAGTTGGGAGCAAAGCAAGAATCGTCAATAAATGTTCCTAAAATTGACAGCCATCCAGCCCCTACAGATTCAGCAATAATTACCCCACTCCAGTCGGGATTAAAGCGATAAATTACAACTCGATCAACCTGGAGTAACTGTTTAATTTCGGTGACAGTCGTATTCAGAATTTGACCGAGATTAAGAGAACGCCGAATGTTATCAGCAATATTAATTAAGATGCGATCCAAATCAATTTGTTGATTTAAAGCGGCTGTTCGTTCCTGAACTTGCTGTTCTAGTTGTTGATTTTGCTGTTGTAATATTCCCTTTTTTTCTAACTGTATCCGAGATATTTTTTGCTGTAGGGATTGAACCTGACTAGACAAATCAACGGCAGCAAAGGATTGAAGTAAACGGTCTTGTGTAATCAAACCTTGCAGTTTTCCTTCTCTAGAGATAATGGGAAGGTGATAAATTTGATGCTGCTTTAACAAAGATAAAACTTGGAAAATATCTCGATATTCACTCTCATCGAGTGTAATCACGGGCTGAGTCATTACCTTCTTAATCGGAATTTTTTGAAGACTCCCCTCAACGATTTGTCTGACTCCATCGCTAGTGGTGAAGATTCCCACAAGCTGTTGGGCTTCCACGACTAAAACACAATCTGCTTCCTGAGATTGATTGAGCAAAGTCAACACATCTGTTATACAAGTTTCTGGAGTAACAATGAGTGGAGATTGATTCAGAATTTGTTCTAAAGCTGGAGTCCCGTTAGACTCAATATTTTCGCTCATATACATTTTAGGCAGACTTGAAAATTTCTATCATTTGAACAAGAGTAAAGTATGAATAGCTCTACTTTAACTTGTATTTTATTCACTCACTAAAGTTGAAATTTTATTAAGTAAATCCCAGATACCCTCGGGGTGTAATCATCCAATTGTGGTGAAAAGTTGTACTTTGATTACCAATCAAAACCGTTGTTAACATATCAACCGAAACTTCCCCTAATTTCTCTAAGGTAGTCAAGGTAATGTGTTCATCGTCTCGATAGGCTGAACGCACTAAAGCCACAGGAGTTTGAGGAGAACGAAACTGTAAAAAAATCGCCTGAGCCTGAGATAATTGTTCTGTACGACTGCGCGATCGCGGATTATATAAAGCACAAACAAAATCAGCCATCGCTGCGGCTTTTAAGCGCTTTTCAATCATCTCCCAAGGCGTCAACAAATCACTCAAACTAATTGCACAAAAATCGTGCATCAATGGCGCCCCAACCCGAGAAGCCGCCGCTTGCAACGCACTAATCCCCGGAAACACTTGCACTCGAGGCGTTTCACCTTGCCAACCTTGGGCGCGAAGCTGTTCAAACACCAACCCCGCCATCCCATAAATCCCACAATCTCCCGAAGACACTACCGCCACCGTTAGACCCCATTGGGCCAACCCAATCGCCCGTTCAGCCCGTTGACGTTCCTGGGTAATGGGATAGGACTCAACAATTTGCCCCGATCGCAAAAGTGGTGTAATTAAATCTAAATACAACGAATACCCAATCACTACATCGGCTTGAGTTACGGCAGTTTGAGCGGCAGGAGTCATTTGGTTGAGTTGACCGGGGCCTATACCCACAAGCAATAATTGTCCGTCTCGTCCGGTATATTCCTGTTGGGCGATCGCAATGGCCACCGTTACCGCCTGACCGATTCTTTCGGCTTCCGAGGGTTGGGGCCTGTGAGAACGATAAATCTGTTTAGACACGAGTAACGGTTGAACTTGGGCGGCTTGTAAGGCGGCAGCTTCAGCAACACTGGGCGTTCCCACCTCAGACTGAACAATCTCCGAAGGCGTCGGCACCGTCACCTGACGCAAAATTTCAGCGCTGAATGTCTGTAACGGCCAGTGACGCTCTTGACAAAGTTCCACCAATCCAGTTTCATCAGCTTTGAGATCGATTGTGGCAATTCCGGCAACGGCTTCTTCTGCCAGTTGATGGGCTTGTAGGACTTCTAAAATTGCCCTTTCAATCACCGCTTTGGGGGTATTGCGTTCACAACCGACACCCACCCACAACACTCGCGGATGCCACTGAACTTGAGGTAAATCTTCAGTTGAGAGTTGTCGCTGTTTCGGGCTAATCCAGATTTGGGCTTGGGGGGTTTGAGTTGAGGTAAATTCAAAAGAATGAGTTGCGGGGAGATGGTGTTGCCAAAGCGTGGAACCCGCTTCTTGCTGGACTTGTACCGTTTTTTGTTGGGCAATGGCAGCGCTCACCCCTGTCCAGTCTCCGCTACCGCGTTTCCAGCCAAAAGGAGTCCCTAAAACATCAATTCCGGGGAGATTCAAAGCGTTGGCTGATCCGGTTAAAATCGGAGTTGCTCCCAGTATACGGGCGACCAGTTGGGCCAGCTGATCGCCGCCACCAATATGACCACTACAGACACTAATCACAAATTGACCCGTTTCATCAACTACGATAATCGCCGGATCAGTGGATTTGTGTTGTAATAAAGGGGCAATCAGACGGACAACGGCGCCTAACGCCAAACAGAAGACAATGGCGCGATGACTTGACCACAGTTGCGGGAGGAGTTGTCGTAGAGAGTCAGGGTAAACTTGGGTTCTGGGAATATTGCCCAAAGATTGAGGGACATAGAGCGTCACATCGGCAGTCTGACACAAGGGTTGCAGTCGTTGGCTGGCGTTGGGAGTTGTAGCGATCGCCGCAATCGGTTCAAATGCAATCAGTTGTGATAGACTCATCAAATTTGGGAATAGATGTGCGATTCAGTTATTATATTGATTTAATTATAAGTTGTAGTTGGGGATTTTTGACGCGCAGATTGAGGTCAGATTCATCGAGGGAAATTTTCAATTCTCAAATCTTCAGTTGAGTTTCTGAAGAATCTGGCTCTCAACATTTGAGTTTTTGTATTTCCCGACGAGTCAAGCCTTCCTGCTGTGACCGTTGGTCAAGCCTTCCTGATTTGACCAAAAGTAGACTGTGATCATTTTTCTCCTAATATACTCTTGGGGTTCTGACTTTATGTCTGAGAAAGCGGACTTATTTCACAATTTAGAGACTTTCAAGGATTTTTACTCGGAAGAAATCGAACTGATCTGTGAATATTTTTCCATTCATAAGTTTTTTGACTTACAAGAGATCATGCCCAAAACTGGACGTGATACTTCTTTTGGATTACTTCTCAGTGGAGAAATTAGTATTATAGATGATCATCAAGTTGACAACCCAAGCCGAGTTGCGGGAGACTTTTTAGGAGAAATGGCGCTGCTGGAGTCAGTTGATCGCCAAGCTGATTTTATTGCGGCGAGTGATGGTCAAATTGCGATTATGACTTTTGATGATATTGAAAATCTCAAACTCAAACATCCTTATTTAGCCGTTAAACTCGTTCATCGTATTACCCAATCCGCCGTTGAGAACATTCGCAACAGTGGAATTCAAGCGCATCGCAAATATATGATTCTGATGGCAGATGAAACGAAAATGTCAGATTTGCTAGACTGGGTACAAAAGGAAATAGATATCTTGTACAATATACCTATTTTTGCACCAGAATGGGTGGCTCAAAGTTTGCAGCAGAATATTAATCTGAATGTGAAACAGGTGATTAATTCTAATGTGTTAGTTGGGGGATCAGATACGATTGGCGCACAAATTATCTTAGGTAATATTAAAGCTGTGGTTTGTTTTAGAGATCCCTTAGCTCGTAGACCTAACCGAGCGTCTATAGATGCTATTTTAAGATTGTGTGATGCTTCTCAGGTGATTTGTGCGACTAATATTCAAACAGCAAGGGCAATTTTAACTGCTTTTACTTAAACCCAGATTCAATCAAACATTTTTTGTTTAATGCCAACAATAGACAATCAATAACATGATGAAAAAGCGAGTTTTAATTTTAGGAGGACGAGGACGAGTTGGGAGTTGTGTTGCTCAAGATATTATTCATTTTATCCCAGAGGTTGAGATTATTGTAACGGGTCGGAAAGCTATACAATCTCAGCTGCCTCTTGATCCGAGAATGCAGTTTTTAGAGTTAGAGTTAGCTGAACGCGATTCATTAAAAGCTGCAATTTCGTCCGTTGATTTAGTGATTCATTGTGCCGGGCCATTTCACTATCGGGATGCAACAGTTCTGAAACTGTGTATTGATGCGGGAGTGAATTATATTGATGTGAGTGATAATCGCAGCTTTACAATCCAGGCTTTAAATTATCACCATCAAGCTCAAGAAAAAGGCATAACGGCAGTGATTAATACGGGTATTTTTCCGGGGATTTCTAATAGTTTAGTTCGTCTTTGTGTTGAACAGTTAGATCAAGTTGAAAATATTCATTTGAGTTATGTTGTTGGGGGTTCCGGTGGGGCGGGAATTACCGTGATGCGAACGACTTTTCTGGGGTTACAGCGTCCCTTTGAGGTCTGGAAAGAGGGAAAATGGCAACAGGTTAAACCCTATAGCGATCGCGAAGAAATTGAATTTCCAGCACCCTATGGTAAACTAGGGGTCTATTGGTTTGATATGCCGGAATGTTTTACTCTGGCTCAATCTTTTGATGTTAAAACAGTCGTCACTAAATTCGGCACTTTTCCCGATTTTTATAATTATTTAACTCAAATGGTTGCTCATCAATGGCCGTCAAGTTGGTTACAACAGACCGCAGTGATTGAATTTCTCTCTCAGGTGAGTTATGCGATGACAACATTCACCGATTATTTTAGTGGAATTGGAGTAGCTGTTCGGTCATCAACTCAGGGTTACAAAGACCAAAAACGGGTTGAATGTTGTTCAACTCTCACCCATGAAAATACAGCCATTGCAGCGGGAATAGGAACCGGAAGTGTGGCTCAACTTCTACTCACCAATCAACTCAATCAACCCGGAGTTTGGCCGATTGAGCAAGCCTTAACTACGGATTTATTTAAACAAACGCTGGAGGAGCGTCATGTTAGCATTCAATTAGAATACTTAACATCAGTCTAAAGGATTAGACTCAATTATTTAGAATAGATTATCAAAATCATAACAGTCAGAAAAGGGTTTATAAATCACACAATCTCGGCCCTTTTTTTTGGCTTCGTAGAGAGCAGTATCCGCCGTTGCAATCAAGTTAGAGGGTGAATCATTTGCTTGAGGAACGACACTCGCCACTCCCGAACTTACTGTAATACAATCTGCAATTTTAGATTGAGAATGGGGAATATTAAGGGATTTTATAGCCTGGCGAATGCCTTCGGCAACATTAATCGCACCTTCGGCTTGAGTATTAGGAAGGATAATCACAAATTCTTCTCCACCATAGCGAGCGGCTAAATCTCCAGGGCGCTGAACTTGTTGACAAATGGCTTTAGCAACCTTTCTTAAACAATTATCTCCGGCGGGATGACCATATTTATCGTTGTAATTTTTAAAAAAGTCTACATCACATAAAATTACCGATAAAAATTGCTGTTCTCGCAACATTCTTAGCCATTCATGGATTAAATATTCATCAAATTGACGACGATTTGCCAATTGAGTTAAACTATCAGTCACAGCCAAACGTTGAAGTTCTCGATTTGCTTGTTGTAATTCTCCCGCTAATCGCTGTAACTCCTGATTCATTTGTTGTAGTTTTAGGTTTTGTTCTTGGAGTTTTTTCTCTTGAACATAACTGTTAACTGCCTCAACTACAGTTAGTCTTAAATCCTCCGGTTGCCAAGGTTTAGCAATATATCGATAGAGTTTTGCATATTTGATTGCATTCCCCAGAGCGGGTAAATCTGCTTGTCCTGTGAGCAATATATTTAAAGTTTTCGGGAATCTTTGATGAATAAGTTTGAGTAGCTCATCACCTTTCATTCCCGGCATTAAATAATCGGATAACACAACAGCAATCTCTGAGTTTTCTTCCTCAAGTTCATCTAAAAGTTCTAGCGCTTCTTCTCCCCCTTCAGCTACTTCAATAATACATTGATTTTCTAAGGCTTTTCTAAGTTCAACTTTTAAGCTGTCTAAAATAGTTGGTTCGTCATCAACACAAATCACCACTGGTTTGCTCATAGTTTTGAGAAGATTGATAGTTAGTTAACCCTGATTTAATCGTGGTAATTAGTTCTTCACTGTTCCAAGGCTTCGATAAACATCGATACAAACTAGCTTGTTCTATTGCCTTTTCTACAGCTTCTATATCTGCTTGTCCCGTCAGCATGATCTTTAAAATTTTGGGGAATCTTTGATGTACTTTGATTAAAAATTCATCCCCTTTCATTCCCGGCATTAACCAATCAGAAACAATGACGAGAACATGACTATTATCCTCACAAAGTTCTTCTAAAATTTCCCAAGCTTCATCAGAACTTTCCGCCATTTCATAGCTATAAGCATCTCGAAAAGCATTTTTGAGCTGAATTTTTAAACTATCTAAAACGACAGATTCATCATCGACACATAAAATAACGGGCTTAGACATTATAGCTAACCTCAGTAGAATTAGGATTTTAATCTAGGAGCGCAACTCAATTCAAACAGAGAATAGCAAGCACTTCATCTCGAAAAGCACATTACAGATCATAGGATACCATGCAATTCGTTCAATCATAAATATAGATATTGTGATTAACTCTGAATGGGTAAACAGACGGTAAATATGGTTTCACTCGGAACCGATTTTACCTCGATTTTACCTTGATGTTTTGCAATGATTTTTTGAACGATGTCTAAACCCAAACCACTTCCTTGACCTGCGGGTTTTGTAGTAAAGAAAGGATCAAAAATTTTGGATTGAATTTCCGGGGGAATTCCATCACCACTGTCAGTAATATGAATCACTAGGTTCTGGCTTTCATAGATAACATCAATGGTTAACGTCCCTTGATAATTCATCGCTTGTAAGGCATTATGAACTAGATTTGTCCACACTTGATTTAGCTCATCAGGATAACATAAAATCGAAGGCATAGAATCAGGATAGTTTCGGATTACTTCGATCCCTTGCTTGATCTGATTTTGATACAGCGTTAATACCGTTTCGATTCCCTCAATAATATTGGCTTCAACAAGATTTCCAAAATGATCATATCGGGCATAAGTTTTTAAGGCAAATACAACCTTTGCGGCTCGGTCTGTCGCGGTTTTAATCGTGTTAGCACTTTTTTGAACACTGGTAATTTGATAGGCTAAATCTAGCACTTTATTGCCCTCTTTATCGTGTAAAAATGATAAAATCGATGATGAACCTTCCATGATTCCGAGATCAACAAGTGTATCCGCAATCGTATCTGCATTGGCAATCTGATCCGCTTCTAACTGACGGCTCAAAGCCCGTTTAGCTTGACGTTTTTCTTTGTTAGAATAGCCTGTTGTTTGTTGTAAAGACTGCTGACAGAGGGCAAATAAATCTTGCTGTGCTTTTGGAGTTAACGTTCGGAGAACTTCGGGTAGATGTTCTAAATTATCATTAAAAAAGGTGGTAATATTCTCGATAGAAGAACGAATCGCCCCCAAAGGAGTATTAATTTCATGGGCAATTCCGGCAACCAATTGTCCCAGTGCTGCCATTTTTTCTGACTGAACCAGTTGATTTTGAGTGGCTTTGAGTTGTTCGAGGGTAACTTCTAACTCTTGATTTTTTTCGAGTAAATTCTTTTGCAGAAAATGAATCTTTAGATGAGTTTCGACTCGGACTAATACCTCTTGAACTTGAAACGGCTTCGTAATATAATCAACTCCTCCGGCTTCAAAGGCTTTCACTTTATCTGAAACCTCATCAATCGCGCTAATAAAAATCACCGGAACATCCCGGCTGTGTTCTCTTGCTTTTAAGTGTTGACACACCTCATAACCGTTCATCTCCGGCATCATTATATCGAGTAAAATTAGATCAGGTCGTAATAACTCAATCCCGGATAAAGCTAACTCTCCATTCGGAATTAATCGAACCTTATATCCTTCTTTTCTGAGAATGTTACCCAACAAGCGCAAGTTATCTGGTGTATCATCGACAACGACAATATTTCCTTTATCGATTTTTTCTGTTTCTGTGGTTAATGAAGTCATCTTAAATTTCCTGGTGTGATTGTTCCCTGACAAAAAGCAAAAAAGGTAGTTTTATTCAAAGGTTTCAAATCAAAAACTGATGGATCTAATAATTTTTTTTTATACCTTTATATAGAAAATTTACCATCAATAATGTGATGAGATCTAATCTGTTTTAATTTGGACAGACTACATCTGATTATTTTCTAATTCTACTATAACTAAAACTTCTAAAAAGACAAAATTCCCCAGAAACTTACTTAATTTCTGGAGACTTGAGATTATTCTAACTTTAGTTGTTAAATCAGTTACATCGAGGTTTCAAGTTCTTGAATACGTTGAACTGCATCTGCATAGGAGGCTTCCCGTCCTAATTGGCGATAAAGTTGGGCTGCTTGCTGAAAATCAGCGATCGCTAAATCTAGCTTTTTTAGCTCTAAATATGCCAACCCCCGATTATAATAAGCATCAGCATAACCCGGATTTAAACGAATCGCTTCAGTATAATCACCAACCGGATTTGAACCGCGAACTGTGCCAATTTCTTGAGTAACATTCGCCGCTAATAAGGTACGAGCTAACCCCATATTAAAATAAGCTTCAGGCAAATTAGGATCACGTTTTAAGGCTTGATTCAAACTCTCAATTGCCTCCCAAGCATATCCTTGATCCAACAAACTTAAACCCCGAAAAAAGAACGTTTTAGCATCCCCAGGATTATCTAGAGATAACGTCGGTTCTGTTGCCGTTTTTGAGGTTTCATCAATCTGAAGATCCTCTCGCTTTAAGGGTGTTTCTGAGAGTTGTACCATAAATAAATTAATCGGAATTGCGGCATTAAACCCCGTTTTAATCGGTGCCACATCACCGGAACTGGTTTGAGCAAATCCAAACTCCCCTTGTCCGTGTAAACCCACCACACGCCCCGCCCCATCAAATACCGGGCCGCCACTCATACCGCTCCAGGTAACAGCTTGATAGCGCAAATTGTATCCTTCTGGGCGACTTTTGGGGCGACTGGTGACTAATCCCGGCGAGAGTTCGGGTTCGCGTTCTGCCCCGGTTAACCCTCCGGTTGCCGGATATCCATAAACATAAATTTGAGCGCCAATAACAGCCTGTTCAGAATCTCCTAATGTTGCAACTGGATAATCTAAATTACTCTCAAATTCAACAATGGCTAAATCGGGTTCGGTGTTATCAGTTTGTAGACGAGTGACTGCCGTTGCTAAATGATTTTCCCCATCATGGGTGCGAATACTATAATTTGTACTGGTTTCTTCAACCACATGATTGACGGTCAAAACTGTATATTTCTGACCCAATTTTGCTACAATCACACCAGAACCATCACCCAACATACTATTAATTTGAACCGTAATCGGGGCGGCTATTTCTGCAACTTCTTGGGCTGATTTTGCCACAACAATATTCTGTTGAGTGACAACAATCGCCGCCACAGTCGCAGTCCCGAATAAAACCTGTGTTAAATCCGGCGTGAAATTGCTTTGTCGAAATCTGTTTAAACTCATATTTTCACCCCCAAGGGAGAATATCAATTTTTTACGTTTACAAATGACCCTGATTTTTTTTCTGTCCCAACTCCCAGGCAACAATGACTTCTGTTAACCCTTCTAAAGTATATTCTTTTGCTTCTATATCTAGCCGACCCAATAACTGCTGACAAGTTTCCGAGGTCTGCGGGCCAATCGAAGCAATACAAACACCCTCCCATAAATCTTTTCCCAGAAATTGAGTCAGACGAGAGAAGTTCTGAACCGTTTTAGAACTCGCAAATGTAATAACATCAATTTTATGCTGTTGCAAAGCTTCTAAGACATCTGGGGCGATTGTATCCGGACATCTAGACTCATAAGCCGGAACTTCCACCACTTCGGCGCCTTGTTGGGTCAATTCCTGTACTAACACATCTCGCCCTCCTGTTTCGACTCTCGGGAATAAAATTCGTTTTCCCGCTAACGATTCGGGAAAATGAGACACTAAAGAATCAGCCACAAAATCAGGCGGGATCAAATCAGGTTGGAGTTCGTATTTCTGTAAACTTGCGGCGGTTTTTTTCCCCACAACTGCTATTTTAGTCTGACTCAAAGCGTGAGGATCTTTACCCTTGGCTTGCAGTCGATCAAAAAAGAAATTGACACCATTAGCTGAGGTGAGAATTAACCAATGAAAATAAGGGGAAGTCCCGTCAAAATGGGCGATCGCTTGGTCGAGGGCCATCCAACTGGAAGGGGGGCCAATTACTAAAGCTGGCATTTCGATCACCGTTGCGCCTTCTGCGGTTAACAATTCGCTAAATTTACTCGACTGTCCCGCTGCCCTGGTGACTAAAATGGTTTTTTCAGATAAAGGGTTTTGAGGCTTAGACATAGGATATACAGGAGATTGCAGGAAATCCCGCAAGTTGACCACCTCTCCAACAACGATAACGCAGGGGGAAAGAGAGGAGTTTGCTGTTTTTTCAATGATATCGCTTAATGTCCCTATCCAAACTTTTTGTTGAGGGCGGCCTCCTTCGTGGATAATGGCAATGGGAGTTTGAGGCGATCGCCCGTGACGTTGTAATTGATGGATAATTTCTGTTAAATTCCGACTTCCCATTAAAATCACTAAGGTGTCAATTTGGGAAACACTATTCCAGTCAATTGCTTCGGGTTCATGGGCGGTTAATACGGCAAAACATCGACTCATTACAGCATCGGTTAGCGGAATTCCAGCCAGTAGTGGCGCTGCTAATACTGAGGAAATACCCGGAACAACTTCAAAAGTACAATTCGCTGCTATTAAGGCTTGAATTTCGTGGGTTGTCCGTCCGAAAATAAACGGATCACCGCCTTTGAGTCGCACAACTTGTTTTCCCTGTTGACAATATTCAACTAATAGCTGATTGATTTCTGATTGGGGTGTACTTGGTTTTCCGCCTCGTTTACCGACATCAAGTTTTAGGCAATTTGAGGGAATCAGTTGTAAGATCGAATCATCGACTAAAGCATCATAAATAATTACTTCTGCTTGGGTCAAAAGTTGATGCGATCGCACCGTTAGATAATCAACATTTCCTAATCCTGCACCCACTAAATATACTTTCCCTGGTTTTGAGGTTTTCATTTCTATTTTGACGTTTATATTAATTTGAGTTGAGGCGGTAAGCCTGGCGGTTCTACTGTTTTTTGAGAGTAACATCCAATTGTGAAATTGTCACAAGGAGGTTTCTATTTATTTTGGATGACAGCCTGGCGATTCTACTGTTTTCTGAGAGTAGCATCCAATTGTTCAATTGTCACAACTATGAAAGTCAGGGAACTGTCACATGATTTTATAGAAGTCCCCATTCGCCCAACATAATTAAGTCATCTGAATTTGCCAGCGTTTAACGATGAAAAACTCAATTAATTTTGCAGGTTTTACTGTAGGACTTTTTCTATTAGTTCTCTTTTGCTTCGGAATCTTGCAATGGTTGAATATTCCGACGGGGAACTTTTTAGACTGGGTAATTGGTGGCGCAACATTTTGGTGGTTATTGTTAATTGTAACGGTTCCTTGGAATATTCACTTTGATGCTAAGGAAGTGATCGCGGAGGCGGATGATTCTATCAAAAAAGAAATCAGAATTGACGAAAAACAGCTTAAATATGTTCAGCTTGTTGCCAGTCGTTCTCTGTGGGTTGCAATTGGATTACATCTCGTTTCTACTCTCGGACTTTATGCCTTAGCTTTAGCTGGAATTAGTGTTGTTGGTTATATCGGTTCGGGGGCGGCATTACTCTTAACTGTTTTGCGTCCATCGATTCGTGCTTATCAATATTTAGCCGCACGTTTGTCAATGGTTCGGCGAGAGTTTTCTTATCCGCGAGAGGATGTTGTTGAACTTCGCAATCGCTTTACAACACTTGAGTTTAAGGTAGAACAATTAACAAATATATTGGATACTAATAATCCCAATTCGTTTATCTCTCAACAAATCAGAAATTGGGAAGTTCAAACCAGAGATTTAGAGAATCTATCGGCTGATTTAAAACAGTTAAAATCAACGAATAAAGCTGAACATCAACAGTTATCTAGAGAGGCAGAAAATGCTATTTCTCAACTCACAACAGATAGCGAAATATTAAGTCATGCCCGAGAACTTGTCAGGTTTTTCAAAGAAGCTTAATAGTGTTTGACTTATAATCTGAAATCCCTAAGTGTTTGCTACAGATGATAGATGGGGAGGTCGGGAGATTTTGCCTTTTACCTTCTGTAGCATTATTGAGGGGTTGGGGAGAGGTTTCAATTTACATCATCACACAAAGAGCGATCGCGTTCTTGAACTTCCGAACTATTTTGAAGATAATCTTTAACAAAATTGCAAGCATAAGGGAGTTCATCCAACTTGAAAATTTCCTCTAAATTCCATAAAATAACAGTCTGATCCTCTCCACCAGAAGCAATAAATCGACCGTCGGGACTGAAAGCTACATCCCAAACATTACTCTCGTGAATTTTCAGTTTAACTATCTCAGTTCCATCTATTTTTAACACTTTCACCGAACCATCTCCACAACCCACTGCTAATGTTTGACCATCGGGACTAAAATTAACTGAAGATATTCCCCGACATTCTCCTTTAAAAGTTTGTAGGATTGTACCATCAAGTTTCCAGAGTTTCACTGTATCATCTAAACTCGCAGTGGCAATGATTTCAGCATCTGGGCTAATATCAAGTCCCCAAGCTGAATTATTATGACCGTTTAAGGTTTTCACCAGAGTACCGTCTGTTTTCCACAGTTTAGCCGTTCCATCTTCACTCAATGTTATAACCGTCTGATTATCGGGTGCAATTTTAACTCTATAAACCCGGGCTTTGTGTCCAATTAAAGTTGTAATTAAATCACCGTCTACATTCCATAACTTTGCAGTTTTATCATCGCTGCTAGATGCTAATATTTGACCATCATAACTCCAGGACAAATCCCAAATTTGACTGGAATGAGCGGGGAAAGAGTTAATCAGTTGACCCGATCTCCAAAACTCTATTGTACCGCCAATTTTTGCGATGGTGAGTAGATCTTCTAAACCCGAAGTATAATTTTGAGTTGATGAAAAACTAATTCTTCTTCCGTCTATTGTTTGTTGTAATTTCCCATCGGTTGACCATAATTTAACCGTATTACTAGAATTTGCCGATGCTAAAGTTTCACCATCCCGACTAAATTTGAGTTGCCAAATTGTTCCGGCGTTTCCGCTAAAAGCTTGATAAAAGGGATTTTTTGTTGTCCAAAACCGAATTGTATTATCATCACCACCCGAAATCAGGGTTCGATCATCTTCAGCAAATGCTACCGCTCGAATTGTAGATTGATGTCCTTTAAAAGTTTTTAATAGATTTCCCTCTGTTGTCCAGAGTCTTACCGTTTTATCCCCACTCACAGAAGCAATTTGATTTCCGTCTGAACTAATCTCAATTTCCATGACTTCACCTTGATGACCTTCTAAGGTTTTAATTAACTTGCCATCAGTTGTCCAAACTTTAATCGTATTATCCCCACTGGCGGAAACAATAATCGGATTATTTTGTCCGTTTGCATCTTTTAACCAAGCAAATTTGACATCCCAAACGGGTGCTTTGTGGGCTGCTATAGTTAGAATTTTTTGACCATTCAGCCTCCAAAGTTTAACTGTTCCATCCAGACTTGCCGAGGCAATCATATTTCCCTCTGGATGAAAGGCGACTCCCCAAATGGAAGTTAAATTTCCTGTAAAACTGTTGAGAAGTTTACCTTCTAAATTCCACAATTTAACGGTTGTATCTCCACTGGCTGAGGCAAACGTTTTACCATCCGGACTGATGCTAATATCCCAGATCGCACCTTGATGAGCCGAGAATTTTCTTAGCAGTTTTCCCCGAGCATTCCAAAGATAAATTGTACCGAGTGTAGTCGCAGAAACAAGGGTTTGACTGTCGGGACTAAAACTAAACGCAAAAACCGTACCATCGTGTTCTAAACGATTAAGTAACTGACCGTGACGATTCCAAAGTTTAATACTTCTATCGCTACTTCCTGTGGCGATAATTTCACCATCTGGACTCGTATCAACTCCAACAACCACACCCTGATGACTCAGCAAACGATTAAATTCTGCGGTTCCTAAAATAGTCTGGCGTAATGTGTCTGTCACATTTTTATCGAGATTAGATGGCGTTATTTTGAGGTTGTTTAATCGCCGTTTTGCTTTGATTGCCGTCACCAAACTCTTTAAGCGATTTTGAGAGGTAAACAGTCCTTCTGAGGAATCAATTAAGGCTTGAATTTCTTGAACTGTGGCTTGCTGTTCCCGTTGGATGGCTTGCTGGCGTTGATTAATTGCGATCAATCCTGAACCAACGGCGACCAAAAATCCTATACTTATGGAACCGAGCAAATAGCGTTGCAACTTGGCATTTTTACGCTCTTGTTTGAGTTGGGTTTCTATAATTTTAGCGCGTTCGGCTTCGTAGGCTTGCTGAGTTTTTTGACGCTCGCTTTCCTCGCTAGCCGCTAAGAATTGATAATCTAAATTGCTCAGACTTTTACCCGGCGCCCAAGTTCGAGCATCTCGCAACGCTTGTCCGCTCAATAAACGAGATTCATCAGTTTTTTCCGAAGCGATCCAAGCATCAAACGCCTGCGAATAGGGGCGCAAATTATGAAGCTGTTGGTTTACCCATTCGAGGTTAAAAACTCCGGCATAAATGGGATTGATAACTTGCAATTTGCCATTTTGTTTAATCACCAACCCGGACAACAATAACTCAATTTGTTCCCGGCTTTCATCGGAGTTAATATTTTTACCTTGCAAAATTTGCTGATAAATCCCTAAAATTCGTCCGACTTGCTGGCGATGGTATAACAGGCGATCGCGAATGGTTCTTAGGTGTTCGGGTTCGTCTTGAAATTCCCAACTTTCGAGAATCTGCGATCGCACAATTTCCGAAACAAAGCGCTCTGGACTAATATATTCTAGGGCTGATTCTGGATCTTTTATAGAGATTTCTTCTAATTTTCCTTGAACAAGATAACACAACTTTTGAGTTAAAAATGGTTGTCCATTTGTCCAGTAAAAAACCTCCGTTAAAATCGCTTTACTCTTGGTTTTAGAAACTGGAAATCCTTGAGCGAGAACCATAGATTGATTTAAACTCAAGTTCTCTAAATCAATAGCTTGTCCAATATTAAACGGGGTGCGAGTTTTGTCTCGAATTAAATCGGAAGGTGTAGCCACTCCAAACAAAGCAAAGGTAAGGCGATTATATTCAGAATTAACCGCCCGTTGGTTATAACAAAAACGAATTAAAGCAAACAAGTCATCAACCTGAAAATTTAGACTCAGAATGCTATCAATTTCATCGATAAAAATAACCAACTTTTCTTCGCTCAGTTGAGTCAATAAAACATCTTCAATAAAATGACTAAGTTGCTGTATGGGAGAGAAATCCGCTTGACTCTGCAACCAGGTTTTGAGAGTAGCGGGTTTGGGCAAATTAAATCCTCGCCAGAGTTCATAAATTATTCCTCTATACCATTGAATGGGTGTAACATCATTACTACCAATTCGGGTAATATCTAGAAAGGAGGAGCGAATATTTTCCTGTTGCAGTCGGTAACGAGTTTGACACAAAAGGGAAGATTTTCCCATTTGACGGGCGTTGAATACATAGCAAAATTCTCCCGCTTTTAGTGCTTGATAAAGCTCATGATCTGCGGGTCGAATCACATAGATTCCGATTCCAACTCTTAAGCTCCCTCCAACTTGATAAAAATTCTCACTCATTTAACCTGCTAAAAGTTTGACTGACTGTAATCCGATTGCGTCCTGTTCTCTTAGATTCATAGAGAGATCGATCAGCAGCTTCGACCAGATCTCGCCAATTAAAATCGGATGAAGGAATAATACTTGCTACTCCAATACTAACTGTTACAACGTCCTCTGGAAAGCAAATGATCTGAGAATTTTTAACGGTAATTTGTAAGGCTTTTATTTGTTTTTGAATACGTTGGGCGACTTGCACTCCGCCCTGATTGTTACTCATCGGGAGCAAAATTGCAAATTCTTCTCCCCCATAACGGGAAACCAAATCTGTTGAACGGTTAACACATTCTGTTAGGGCTTGAGCAATTTTTTGTAGACAAACATCTCCAGCCGGATGACCATAGAGATCGTTATAGACTTTGAAATAATCGATATCGACAAGAAGAAGTGATAAGGAATTATTTTGATGTCCTAATCGTTGCCATTCTTGTTCAATCATGTTGTTAAACCAACGACGATTAGCCAGTCCGGTTAATTCATCTGTTTCTGAGAGGCTTTTTAAGGTTAGATTTTGTTTTTCGAGTTGTCTGAGATGGTGAATTAATGGATGCTGATCAATGATGTCTAGTTTGTAAGTTCTAAAGTATTGTCGATAAAGTTGACAACTACAAATCACTTTATTACCGATGAGTGTGACTAGCCCTAGACTTTCTAACTGATAGGCTAAAATGGGATCGAGTGTAATTGCATCATCGATTTCAACGACGTATTGAAAAGCGGTGGCGAGTTCTTGATTTTGTTTTAAGTGGATTAAACAACGTCGTAGATGATCGCTATAAATCCCTGATAGTGTGACAGATTCTTCTATAAGATGAGCGAGTTTAACTTCTGGAGTCTCTGAATTAACTTCTATTTGCTTCACGAGATGATACAAAGCCAGTTGAGTTAAATAGGGATGTCCGTTTACCCATTCGTAGAGTTGATTAGTAATAGTTTCACTCAGAGTAGACGAGAATCCATAGCAGTGAACTAGGGCTTGGGTTTGTTGTAAATTTAAGGGGGTAAGTTGGAGAACTAAACCGACATTAAAGGGAGATTGATGGATCTTGAGAGGAATATAAATCTCGGTGGAATGACTCAAAATTAACCTGAGTTTTTGGATGCTTTCTTCTTGTTTTGCTTCTTCATACCAGGAACGCAACAACAGTAAAAAATCTTGGTAAATTTGTGGATGTTCAAATAAGCAATCAATTTCACTGATCACGAGTAATAGCGGAGTTTCTAGTTTTTCTAAAATATAGTTGTAGAGGTAAGCAGTACAACTAATTTTGCTGCCAATATCTTCATTCCAATAATCTTCAAGTTCGCATTCAAGTTGCAGTTGATAACTGAGAGTTTTACAAAACCACCGTAAAAAAGAGTTTAAGTTTGTTAAAATATTAGAATCGACTCGATGTAAATCTAGATGAACGATCCGATATCCTAAGCCTATTGCGTGAGTTTTAACCTGACCAATTAGGGAACTTTTGCCCATCTTTTTTGGGCTTTTGATTCGGAGTAAACATCCGGGTTGTTCAATCGCTTCTTTGGCTTGTTTTTCGAGAGGAGAACGCTCAATATATATTGTTGAGAAAGGAGGGATAGGGCCGCCGGGTTGTTCAGTCATGGGAGAATCTCGATGAACAGAACACATTACAGGTGACTGATGTTGAATTGAAGACATAAGTCTAAAAAAGGGTGGGTTATAAGTTTAATTTTTAATCTAGTAAGTCAATCTGGAGATGCTTATATATTCTTTATCTTAGTTCAATATTTACTCTACTATAACTTTACTTTTTTGCGATTAATCAAGAGGATTGATAATGAGTCAAAAACCCGATTGTTGTATGTTATAAATTTATACTCTAAAGTATACAAAAGTTATACCCTCAAATACACATAAATAATATTTGATATGAGCTTACAACAATTAATCATAGCATAATATATAAAAAAATGCAAGTTCAGTCAGTCTCTCCGGCGATTTTTGCCTCTCGATAGAGTTTTATTTTCAATCGCTTAATTTTTCAAGTCTAGAACTCAATTAGAGAACTCCAGAAACTTCATAAAGTCGTTGCATCAGGGCTAAAATTCGATTACCATATTGTAAATCATCTGACCAACGCCCACTTAATTGCAACACAGAAGGGGCAATTGCTCGGGTCACAAAATGAAATCTAGGATCGATAATATCTTGAACTAAAGGTTCGGTACTTGCATAAGCTTTTAAATGTTGAATATGCGCTCTAACTCCCAATCGAGGGGTTGCAAAAGAAGCCGTTGTTGATGCACCGCCAAGCGTTCCGAGTCCAGCAAAATTATTTTGAGCGGCTTTGACTTCGCCCCCAAATCGTAAAAACTCCGTTTCTAAACACATTTGACAAAAAGCAATATCATAATTAACGCCTTCGATATTAGCTTCTTCTTGGTAGATCAGAGCCAACTCTGGAAATTGATACAAACCCGTATTATTTTCAGACTTGATAAACGCAATCAGTTGTAATTCTGTCGTAATCCCATTGCTCATAATTCGATCAATTTTCTCAGCATAAACTCGGGAAAAAGACCGTAAAACAACAGTCCGAGTCGGATTATCCCAAGACACGGAGATGCCAAAATCTCGCAAATCTACAGCACGAACATAGACAATATTTTGATATCGAACTCGACGCACCCGAGCCAGTTGAGCAACATTAATTCCGAGACGATCCACTAAATCAATAGGAATATAAGAATTCCCTTGAATTAAAATCCCACCTTCCCCATAAGATTGACCATTAATTTTAATTCCAATTGAACCATAAACCATCACATTCGGTGGAACGGGAGGCGCAGGGATGACGTTTTCTCCTTGAATCCAACCGATGATTCCATCCGCAATTCCTTGAGCAATATCCTGTCGTCGAGATTGAATTAAACTTCGATCTTGAGAATTAGTCAAAAAACCAATTTCAACATATAAAGAAGGAATAATAATCCAGCGACAAAACATTAAACGCCCTAATCCAGTTGCAGTATCCGCTTTCGTTCCCCGACTGGGAAATTGAGGAACTCGCCGTAACAACGCCATTAAAAGCTGTTGAGCATCCCGTTGACGTTCGGCATTGTGAGCAATATAAAACACCGTTACGCCCCGTACACTGGGATTTGATGAGCCTCCCGCTTGCAATTCTAACGCGACATCACCCGGACGAGAATAATAGTTAATCCAGTCAACCGTTTCAACTTGACAGAGATCATCAGGAACCAAATATACCGTAAAATTCTGCGATCGCAATTCCGCAGCAGCCAAGTCGCGAATCCAAATCATTTCTTGGGCTTCGGTTGTTCCTCCTGCAATCACTCCCGGATCTCGGACTCCGTTTTCAAAGCCACCATGACCTGCGGATAAAAAGATTCGTCCCATCTGTACAATTTAAGCGTTAGGTTTAGCAATTTTGCCATTATGGTTGTACACTGCATTGAAGCCTTTGTCACGCTTGCGGCGACAGATCTCCAGATTTTAGTGGAGTTTTATCGTCAATTTTTGGGAATTGAACCTCAGTCGTACATCCCGAAAGTTTATGCAGAGTTTCAGCTTCCGGGTTTAAAATTAGGTATCTTTCAACCCAACTCGACTCAGGTTGAGGAGTTTGCAGATCAAGCCAAAACCGGAATGAGTCTGTGTTTGGAAGTGGCGAATTTGGATGGGGCGATCGCGGAGTTATCTCGCCTGGGATATCCACCCCCCGGAGAGATTTTAACCGCTTCTCATGGTCGAGAAATTTATGCCTATGACCCTGTGGGAAATCGTATCATACTACATCAGTCTTCCCGTCAAGATCTTTAAGCAACAGTCAGCATCAATTCAATGAACATAAACAGACTAATATACAGTAACAAAACAGCAAGCAGTGGAGCGATGTTAAAATGGGTCGAAGGAATGATTGCTTCTCGGACTAACATCGAGGTCGAGGAACCCGCAACATAACTCAAACACAGCACTAAATAGGGTATCTCTCCGGTTAAACTCCAAAATCCGAGTAAGATAATGGCTAATATTAACATGATCACCTCGATAAATTGAGGCTGATTGTATTGAGTCGAGAGTACCAGGGTTTGCCAGCAATATTGCCAAAGTCTCATGACCAGTTTATTTGTAAGTTCGCTCTTGAAATATCATACAAAATCGGGAACGATGAATTATGAATTTTCCCTGTGACCTTTTCACGAGTCACTGTAACAACGGGTTACTGAATCTAAAGCCATTCGGTTTGACGTTGTAAATAAGCGATCGCGGTTTGGGTTTCAACTTGAGGAAAATCTCGATAAAACCGACTGACGCTGAAAAATATTCGGGGTAATTTTAAAATAATTAAGCGATCGCACCATTGTTTTAGGGGTTCTTGTAAGTCTCGGGGGGCAACAGGTACACCGATCCAAATTTCACTGGGGTTTTTGGATTTGAGAAATCTAACCGCTACAGCCATTGTTAACCCGGTGGCAATCCCATCATCAATGATAATTGCTAATGCGTTCTGAGGGTTGGTTTTCAAGCCATTGGGCGCCAGTTGGGCGAGTTGATCGAGGGCTTTACCGTGGGCTTGATGTAAGAGGGTTTGCTGGAGTTCAAAATTTGCCGGGCGATGTTTAGAAGACCAAAGTACATATCCCTCTGCGGTGACAGCACCTAAAGCGAGTTCAGGGTTATCGGGATGGGTGATTTTTTTGGCAACGATCACATCTAACGGACAGTTGAGACGACGGGCTACAGGTTCAGCAACGGGTAAACCGCCTCTAGGAAGGGCGTAGACGATGATGCGATCGCGGTGTTGGGGGTGTCGAGCAATTTGTCGCTCAATGGCTTTAGCGAGTTCTATACCTGCCTGTGTGCGATCTTTAAAAGGAGGGGTTGAGAACATAACGGGCGATCATTATCTTCTTTATCTTGACCGTCAAACTTGAGAGTTGCAACTCAATCAGTCTAGACTAAATAAAGTTTCTGTCGTGTGACTTCAGCTTTTAAATTCATGTCTGGCGATCAACAACTTAATTTATTTGACTTTGACGAGTCGGGTGCTACTCCAACTCCATCTCATTTTAATCGGGATCAAATTCCCCAAGATGTTCAGGTTCAAATTCCTCCTGAAACTTACCAAAATTTAGATGAAATTGCGGATCATTGTAATCAATGTCATCGGTGTGTTTTGGGAAATAATCGAACTCATGCGGTGATTGGTCGCGGAAATCTCCAAGCGGCTATTATGATTATTGGAGAAGCACCGGGTAAAAATGAAGATGAACAGGGTTTACCGTTTGTGGGAAGATCGGGTCAACTCTTAGATAAAATTTTAGAATCTGTGGGGTTGAGTACCGAACGAGAGGTTTATATTTCTAATGCGATTCGTTGTCGTCCACCCGAAAATCGAACTCCCACGGCTGCCGAAATAGAGGCTTGTAAACCTTATTTATTAGAACAAATTCGCTTAGTTGATCCGCAGATTATTTTGTTGACGGGAGCGACTGCGGTCAAGTCGTTGTTAGCAGAAAAGCAAGGAATTACTAAAATTCGGGGTGAGTGGCGACAATGGGAAGGACGCTTATGTATGCCGATTTTTCATCCCGCTTATTTACTGCGAAATCCTTCTCTGGAACCCGGAAAACCCAAATGGTTAATGTGGGAAGATATTAAAAAAGTTCGCAATAAGTATGATGAATTTATGCAACAACAAGACTCAAAATCAGTTCAAAATAAAACTTAATACCTGTTTAAATTATTGTAAAAGGTTTTGCAGTTCTTGGGATCGCTGCTTTAATCGTTCAGCCAGTAACTTCACAATAAACTTATGAAACTCACTGGCGAGTTGAGACTGTTCAGCTTCCATTTGTTCAAAGGCTTGAGTTGAGAGATAATAAAGACGACTGGGTTGATCGGCAATAATTGAAGCCGTTCGGGGTACATTCATGTAATGACCAATTTCTCCTAAAATCGTTCCACTATAGTAAGTTTGTACCCGTTTCATTTGACCCGTTGGTAGCTCAAAAATTACGCTGACTTGACCTGTTTCAACGAAGTATAAGCCATCTGCTAGATCTCCAGTTCTAAAGATAAATTCATCCGGGGAAATTTGTAATAATTTTAGGTATTTCATCAGCATGATAACCTGTTGAGAGTCGGGAAAAAAGCTTTGTAACTGTTCACTTAGAGGCTGGAAGTTAAGTTTATTGAGATGATAAATTTCTAGAATTTGGTCTTCACACCATTCTAACCCTCGATCTAAGTCGGGGAAAACTGTTAACAAAGAATTCTCTGCTTCTAAAACGCCTCCTTGTTGAAGTAACTTTTCCGCTTGAGAATTGAGATTTGTTAAAACTAGATTGAACTGTTCTTTGCGAGAAAGTTGTTTGAGTTTTGTAAAACTAAGCACCGCAGAAGAATCAAGTCCGTTAACAAAACGAAAATCTAACACCACAAACTGTAAGGGAGGATCTTGATTTTGACTTAATAAAGTTCGGACTTGATTGAGTAACTTATTTGAAGTTCCAAAGAAGATAAATCCTTGTAGTTCAAGAATATAAATTTGCTTTCCTTGCTTTTGGAGTAAGTGTTCTTGATTTGGAGAACGTTGAACATAACTTTTCCGATTGACTCCAGAAAAAGTATGTTTTGTTACCTCAATCTGACTATATTTAATAGCAAATAAAATCACCGCTACAACTAAACCCACTAGCACACCTTCTAAAATCTCAAATGTACTGATCACCAATAAAATTAAAACGACTAAAAAGTAGTCACTTCGCGGAAGTTCAATCCAGGAATCATATAACCATTCAACTAAAAAATTCAGCCCTAATAATAGCAAAAATCCGCCTAAAACAACTTTAGGAAAAAAGGGTAATAGGGAAGTTCCTGAAACTAACATAATCCCAAAAACCCCAGCAGCAGTTAGTCCAACTAAGCGACGAGTTGCTCCCATTTTTGAGGCTAATCTTCCTAAAGAAGTCAAATGACAACCCACTAAGCCTCCACCCAAACTCGAAGCTAAATTCGCAATTCCTGCGGCTTGTAATTCTCGGTTGAGGTCAATTTCTCGGTTGGTAATTAACTCCATACTACTCGCTGTTAGGAGTAATTCTAGGGTTGTAATCACAATAATTGCACCCATGCTACCCACTTGATCAAAAATCAGTGACCAATTTGCTGTTTTGATTTCTCTTAAGCCCAACAGTTGCCAAGAATTTCCTTCTGGAAATGGCCCTAACAGCCAACCTTGAGCAGTCGCTTCCGCTAATGAGGTATGAGTTATCGCTAATACCAAATAAAACAAAGTAACTGCAAAAATTAGGCTCAAAGGTAAAATCAAAAAATGTTTATAGCGACGAGAAATCAAGAGTAAAACAATCGCAAAGATTAATCCAGGTAGCCAACGCAACAGTAAATTAGAGTGAAATAAAATGGGGAGTTTAGAAAAGCTAATTTCAATTCCTGTTGTGACTTCAATTCCTCCTTTAAATAGCAGCCAACCCACACCTGCAAGAAAACCCCCAACAACTGGATAAGGAATATATCGAATGAGTTGACCTGCTTTTAATCGTCCTAAAATGAGTAGAGAAATTCCAGTTAATAGAGAAGTTAAAGCAATTGTACAAAGAGCCGTTGATAGTAACACATTTAAGGATGCTTCTTCGGGAATATTTTTTTCAATGTCAGCAACCATTAATGCTAAAATTGGGACAGCAGCCGGGAGAGGAATAGCAATCATTCCCGCAGAAGAAGAACTTAAAATAGCGACAATTGAACATAACAATGCTGCACTAAAAAAGGTAATTCCAATTCCTCGTGTGAGAAAATTAGCAAGTTGTTCAGAAAAGATTAATGCCGCGTAGGAAACACACATTGTTACCCCAATAATTCCAACAACTAAACCTGCTATTAGATTAGAGACAAGTTGTTGAAAAGAAAGTTCTTCTTGGGGTTGAGAGCGAAAAGTTTGCTCGCTTTCGGAATTTAAAACTTGATTTTTGGTTTGAGCAGAAGTAGATTTAGGTGTCATTTTATAATCAGTTGATGTTAAGATAAAACGATCTTTGAAAGTTGATTAATAAGCTTATAGATATCTTCCCTATTTTTGAGGAAATTAAAATCTAAAATTAAATCGCATCAAATTGATAAATATTCCAGTCGCAAACGGGTTTATATCCAATGTTTTTATAAATATGATTAGATGTGGAATTTGCTAAATCTGTGTACAGATAACAAGTCTGATTTCCTTGATCAAGTAATTGCTGGCTGAGACTCGCAACACAAGCACTTGCATAACCTTTTTTTCGATATTCTGGAGGAGTATAAACTAGCCCTATTCTGCTAGAATTTTGTGTAGCTTTAGTGGCTAAAGACATAGAAACAGGAACTTCATTTTTCCAAAGATAAATATGATTTTGACCTAAATGATAGTTAACAGTTTTTTCAATACTCGTGGGTTCAGAAGGTGCCGCTTCTTGAATAAATTCCTCATACCAATTGAAGAGTAAAGCGCGATCATTTTCTGTTGCTAAACGCAGAAAACCGCTAACCTTTGGGATGGGTTCAACCTGTTTGAGTTGATGAATTCTCAAGTGCATTTCTATTTCATAAGCTTGATGAGTTAAGTTATGCCATTGTTGAGCAAAAATTTCAGTTTCAGTTGTTAAACCACTAACTCCCGGTAATGATATTTTATTCTGATATAAATCTTGAGCGATCATTTCAATAGCCGCGAAGTTTTCAACTTTTGAAAGCAGAAAATTATAGGGAGGAGTTATCATGGCAATCGCTACAATTTTATCTTCTTCTTCTACCGTTGCTAAATAGGGTTGATTCCCATATCTATCAGGTGAATGTATTAAGGCTTGACTAATTCCTAATAATAGATTATGTTCAGCTTCATAGCGCAGTAAATATTCTTTAGCTTGTTGATAAAATAATTTAGGAGCGTCAAAATTATTGATTTTCATGGTTATCTTTTCACTCAGAGTTTACAACTTAATGCTCTAGCTTTTTAACACCTAAAATATAAGGCATGAGTTTAGCAATATTGCGAGTATCATCAATTCCTCGGTGATGGGTTCCTTCTAAGGGAATATTTGCCAATTTTAAAGCGTCTGCCATCCCATAACGTCCTTTTAAGCCTTGACTTGTGCTAAACATTTTTTTCAGATTAATATGAGGATAACCTATCGGAAAAGACACATGATGAAATTGACTATCTTGGTCAAATTGTCGTCGGTCATAGTCTCCCCAAGAACCCCAAATTAAATGAGAATCTGAATATTGAGATAACCAATTTTTTAGATTTTTAATGGCTTCTGGATAGTGAGGTGCTTGCTCGACTTGAGCTTGAGTAATAGACGTTAATTGCTGACAAAATTTAGTTAAAATTGGATGACGAATGGGTTTAATAAAAGTCTGAAATTCGTTAACGGAAGTCAGTTTTTTTGTCTCCACCATTACCGCCCCAATTTCGATAATTTCCATCTCTGAACGCAGAATGGTATGTTGATCACAACAAGTCGCTTCTAGATCTATAATCAAGCAGTAATTATAGTGTTGAATATTCATTTTTTTGGCTCTCAGTTTAGAGGGGTTAAGTATTTTACTGGGACTTGTTCCACCAACCAAACGCCATTCTTAGAACAATAAAAGGTGTAATCGTCTTGAACCATTTAAGCTGCATTCACTTGAAAAATAATAGGACGACTCTTTCGCCTTCCAACTCCTGTTGCTGTGGTGATATCAGTAGATAAATGAACGTGATGATGAGACATTTTTAGCAACCCAAATTGCAACATTGCATCAATGGCTTTTTCACTGTTCCGTGATCAAGAATATCGGACGGAATTCTCGCTTTTAACTGTAAATCGACATCAATACTATGACCTTGATTCGCACGAACACGAGTTTTTGTTTCATCAAAGGAAAATCGTTGCTGATCATTTTTAATCACGACTTCTTCGAGTTCGACCCGACTCAGAGGAAATTGATGATGTTGACAAGCTGCTAAAAGTTTATCAACATTAACCCAACCTCCAGGCGCTAATTTTAGTCCTAGACGTTCGGGTTGATGTCGTAAGTGTTTGCTCAAATATTGACTAATTTTGACCAAACGCTGAGGATTCATTGTCAAGTTTTGTCTGAAAAGAGTCACAATTAGGGGATGAAAAGAGTTGAGGTGGAAATCCCTTGAAATCAGTTAACGTGATGAATTTTAATTCATTCTATCCCCGAAATCAATCTCGGGTTATCGTTTTTGAAGTCTTGGGAAACCACCTCATTGAGTGGCTTGATTAATCCTCAGATTCAAAGACTGTTTGACTGGGGTTAATCAATGACTCTAGTTGAGCTTTTGATAACGATTGAATTGGATAAGCAACTGCAACAATCTCAGAAATTTTAATCAACCAAACTGTGCGTTCGTATGGCTCATCTTCCCAACCTTCTTCTTCAGAGGGAATATACAGATTAACGAGTTCTAAAAAATCCTCATCAAGAGCAGAGGGAATACCAAAAAATCTGCCACAAGATGATACGACCTGCACTTCATTCCCCTGTTGGAGAGCCTCCTCTAGTCGTTGATAGAGAAGATTGGGTTTTGGGTTGACCTTCTGTGAGAAATTGCTCACTGTTTAACTTGCCTCAGATCAGCATATGGAACGACTATCTGTATTATATTACATATATAATACATTTTTAAACTAAAGTCAAGATTCATGTATATTATCTCATAAATTTCTTTAAATGTTTCATAATTAATTCTAAATTTTAGACGACCCATTGGGCCGTCTGGCTTGGGTAAAATAAAATAGAGTGTTGACGTGACGTTAATCTTTAGTCTTCATCAAGTGCCGGAAATGCTTCTTCTAACATCCACAATTCATTTTTATTTTCGATGAACCAACTTCGGGTTTCCGGGGTCAACTGTTCCCAAACTTCTTCCATCGGTAAATGAGGAGAAGCATAGCGATATTTATCTCCTAAAAGTTTAAGATTTTTTTCAACTTCAATCGGAATACCGAATGCTTGCCAATCTGCATTAACAACTCGACCTGTAATTCCTCCACAAGGATCAAAAATGATTTGTGCGACTCGAATCAGATCCGCAAAATGCCTCTGTCGGAGTCCGGTTTGTTCCTGAATGGTTTGAGTTTTGGGGTTACTTTGGGTCATTTTTCTCTGTTGTGTGTGGCGTGGTGTCCTCTTTATTTTACAATGTACTTTCCTCCTAAACTCACTTTGTCTTAAGATATTTTTTATAAACTGGATAACTAAGTCAGCATTTCTTCGCTATATTTTACAGTTTGACAAAAAAAATTGTTTTTATGTAAATTTTCGTAAATCTAATGTTAATGGATATTCAGGATTCCATGATCAAGGTTCTAAATCAATTGTTACCGATAGATGACATTGAGAAAATCGTTCAACGCTGCGAGATATAGCTTCTTGGTGATTGACGGAAAAGGTTTTATCCATTATACCACCATTAGATTAACTTTTATTGACATCTTGAACGAGAGTCAAAGAAATCAACTTGTTTCAGATTTTGCCCGGCTTTAATCGTTGTTAACCGTTTGAGGGAACACAGTTCATACACTTCTAAAATAATCAAGAATTCAGAAATTAACTTATTGTTAATAGTTTATCATAGTTTTCACAAAATTAACCAAACTTTAAGCTAAACTTAATCTTCGACATCTTAGAGTTAATAAACCACTTCATATTCACAAGATTTAGGGTTGAACTTGACGACATTCTACTTAAATGATACCGATTCAATTCACTTCATTTGAAGGTAAAAGCCGCCGCCCTCAACCCTAAAAAACTCAATCGCTTAAAACGTAGGATTCATCTCAAATACTCTCACCAAAAAAGCAAATCCATCTGCTAATTCTTCAATAATTTTTGCCGTTGGTTTACCCGCACCATGTCCGGCTTTTGTTTCAATCCGAATTAACACCGGATTATCTCCCACATGAACGGCTTGTAACGCTGCTGCAAACTTAAAACTATGTGCTGGAACTACTCGGTCATCATGATCAGCCGTTGTAATTAAAGTTGCCGGATAAGCCGTTTCAGGTTTCAAATTATGCAAGGGAGAATAAGCATAAATTGCCTGAAAATCTTCGGCATTATCCGGTGAACCATAGTCTGAACACCAAGCCCAACCAATCGTAAACTTATGAAAACGTAACATATCCATCACCCCCACAGCAGGTAAAGCCGCCCCAAACAAATCTGGGCGTTGAGTCATACAAGCCCCCACTAATAAACCGCCATTACTTCCACCAGAAATCGCTAATTTTTGCGAACAAGTATATTTATTTTTAATCAACCATTCCGCCGCTGCAATGAAGTCATCAAAGACATTTTGTTTATTGTGTTTTGTACCCGCTTGATGCCATTCTTCCCCATATTCACCGCCGCCTCTGAGGTTAGGAATCGCATAAACTCCCCCCATTTCCAACCAAGCAATACGACTAATAGAAAAATTAGGGGTTAAAGAAGCACTAAATCCCCCATAGCCATACAAAACTGTCGGATTATTCCCCTCAAGTGATAAGCCTTTTTTATAAGTAATAAACATGGGAATTTGAGTCCCGTCTTTACTTGGATAAAAAATTTGTTGGGTTTCATAATTTTCGGGGTTAAAATCAACTTCGGGCTGACGATACAGACGGCTTTCTCCTGTTACCATATCATAACGATAAATCGTCGTTGGCGTGGTAAAGCTGGTATAAGCATAAAAAGTTTCGGTGTCGTCAGGTTTACCGCTAAATCCTCCCGCCGAACCAATTCCCGGTAATTCGACTTCTCGCACAAAAGAACCATCAAGATTTAAGATTTTAATTTGAGTGTGAGCATCTTTGAGATAAAAAGCCACAAACTGATGATTGAGAATATTAATTCCTCGCAGAGTATCTTCAATTTCTGGGATGATTTCGGTTCGATCTCCACTGTGAATATCGAGGGAAATTACCTTCCCTTTCGGAGCATTTAAGTCCGTTTGAAACCAAAATTTTGTATCTTGATAATCAATGAAATTATATTCAGCTTCAAATTCGCTGATCAGTTCAATCACAGGTGCATCAGATTGAGTTAAATCTTTGTAGAAAACTAGATTTTTAGGATCAGTTCCCTGCCAAACCGAAATAATCAAATATTTGCCATCTTCTGTGACTGAACCACTAAAACCCCATTCTTTTTGATCTGAACGTTCGTAGATTAAAAGATCTTCAGATTGAGGTGTACCTAAACGATGATAAAATAACTTTTGATAGTAGTTGGTATCTTCAAGTTTGGTGTTTTCATTCGGTTCGTTATAACGACTGTAGAAAAAGCCTTGATGATCGTGTGTCCAAGACGCTCCTGAAAATTTAACCCACTTTAAATGATCGTCGAGATCTTGTTTGGTATTAACATCTCGAACTTTCCACTCTTGCCAGTCTGAACCCGATGTCGAAATTCCATAAGCCATCAAATTTCCATCTTCACTAATGGAAACCCCAGACAACGCAACGGTACCATCTTCAGATAATGTATTGGGGTCTAGCAAAACCTCGGGCTGACCTTCCAAATCATCTAAAACATACAACACACTTTGATTTTGCAAACCGTCATTTTTATAATAAAAATAGCGATTACCCTGTTTATAAGGCGTGCTATATTTAGCAAAGTCCCAAAGTTTAGTTAGGCGTTGTTTCAGCTTTTCTCGGGCAGGAATTTGTTGGAGATAACCAAATGTAATCTCATTTTGTGCTTGAATCCAGGCTTTTGTTTCTTCAGAGTTGGGATCTTCTAGCCAACGATAGGGATCAGCAACTTTCACCCCATGATAATCATCAACGTGATCCCCTTTGCGAGTGGTTGGATAAGTTAAAGAAGATTTAGAGTCTAGCATAATTTTACGTCTTTAGATAACAGTTTAGGTTGAGTATTGTGCAAAGAAAAATTTAGTGAAGGTCTGATTTTTTTGTCCCTTCAGGCATCGCCGCAGGTCGAGTATAGGGCATAGGAATATATTGTACAGTTGGACGGTTTCCTCGCGATTGAGGATACAAATCCATCAAATAATAAATTGATTTTGGTAATCCCGGTGTTACAGGTAATCCCAATTTTGCTGCTTCTTCTGCCATAATCGGACAATCATGGGTAATGCGACCTGTCGTTAAGGCATTAATCACCCCATCAATGCGACTGGGATCAATTTTTTGTTGGGGAATATTATCTTCGAGCAAAGTTCTTACAAAGTCTTGAACTTGACGAATTGCTTTCCGAGAAATATCCGCCATAATCAAAGTTTGATCGTCAATTTCACTAATCGGTTTATCTTCAAGAACTTTTAAGATACTTGCTGCCGGAAAATTACCTAACTGGGGATCAATCGGGCCTAATACGGCGTTTTCATCCATGACAATCTCATCAGAAGCCAAAGCTAACATCGTCCCTCCACTCATGGCATAATGAGGCACAAACACGGTGACTTTAGCCTGATGACGAATGAGAGCATGAGCAATTTGTTCAGTCGCTAACACCAAACCGCCCGGAGTATGCAAAATTAAATCAATTGGAACATCAGAAGGAGTGAGGCGAATAGCTCTGAGTACCTGTTCTGAGTCCTCGATGCTGATATAACGAGAGAGCGGAATTCCGAACAAGCTAATCGACTCTTGACGATGAATCAGCAGGATAACCCGACTGTTTCGCTTTTGTTCAAATTCTCGAATCGCTTTGATCCGACGCGACTCCATTGAACGTTTCTGAATTACAGGTTGCAAAGAGCTGATCAGCAGAAAAATCCAGAACAGATCGAAAAGACTAAAATTCATAGCAACCCTTGTTTTGGCATCTGATTCCCCATTTTGCCATCCTTTGAGTCTAGGGAATTATAACATCTACGATCCTCAATTGTGACAATTTGATCACTTGCACAACCATGATGATCACTCAATAGGGGGTCTGTTACCTTAGGACTAATAACACCCATAACACCCCCTATGTACCGCTCTGGCTTCAGGAGCGGTGTTTTTTTGGCATAATATCAGCTTAGTTAACCTCAACACCCTAAAAATATTGTGACAATTTGTCAACTAGCACAAGCTTGAGACTCAGACCCAATTCGACTCTGCTACTCTAGTAGCCGTAACACCCATAACACCCCCTATGCACCGCTCTCGCTTCAGGAGTGGTGTTTTTTCTGAGAATTAGTGGCACTTTTAAAACCGGATGCGGTCTCAAAGACTAACAAGCAAGGCGATGTAGCGAATATTTCTCTGAGAATACCCAGAATTGAGCCAAAACTTATTTAGATCAACTATATAACAGATCATTCGACCATATCAAGTTAATTTGATGATCAATCGCTGGACACCGGAGACAAAAGTCTCAGACTAATCATATTTGCACTGTTCCTCTGGTTATTTTGCTCAAAATGGAGTGTAACTTTATAGAACAGCTTGGGTCTAACAGTCTAACTGTGTTGCTCTTTATTTTCCAAATAGCTAAAGTCTAGTCAGGAGGAAATCAAAATGTGGGAAGCTCAAATTTATAGAGTGATTATTCAAGTTGACAAAATTTGGTGTTCTTGCGGTCAGTACCGTCGTGCATTCAGCAATGCAGGTTTGTTGGTGAGTCTATCGGTCTTGACAGTTGCTTGTAGTGCCGGAACGGCGGAAAATCAAAACCAACAAACCCAGAGCAATCCCCCCTCCCAGGGAAGTGTGACGATATTAGGGGCAATGACAGGCCCCCAACAACAAAAGCTAGAAGCTGCATTGACCCCTTTTGTCGAAAAAACAGGGATCGAAGTCATTTATCAGGGAACAGAAGCCTTTAGCACCCTGCTTCCCGTGCGGGTTGAAGCGGGAAATGCACCCGATATTGCGATGTTTCCTCAACCCGGTTTGATGGCAGACTTTGCTAAAAAAGACTTACTCGTTCCCCTCGAAACCGTCATTGATAGAGAAGATCTCACTCAAGCTTTTTCAAACGACTGGCTCACTTTGGGTACTGTGAATGGCAAAATCTACGGAATTTGGTACAGAGCCTCCGTTAAAAGTTTAGTCTGGTATAATCCGAAAGCCTTTCAAGCCGCAGGATACACCGTCCCGAAAACCTGGGATGAACTCGTCGATCTCTCTGATCAAATTGTCGCTGATAGTCGTGTTCCTTGGTGTTTGGGAATCCAAAGCGGAGATGCAACCGGATGGGTCGGTACCGATTGGATTGAAGATATTGTCCTGCGAACTTCTGGCCCAGAAGTTTATGATCAGTGGGTTCAACACAAAATCCCGTTTAATTCTCCGCCGATTAAAGAAGCCTTTGAAAGGTTTGGTCAAATCGCCCTCAATCCTAAATATGTTGTTGGCGGCACCATTGGCATTATTAATATTCCCTTTGGTGTGTCTCCCAACGGTTTATTTACAGATCCACCTGAGTGTTATCTGCACCGTCAAGCCAGTTTTATTAGTAGTTTTTTCCCGGAAGGTGTGGTACTGGGTCAAAATGTGGATATTTTTCCGTTACCTCCGATTAACGAAGAATTGGGCTTACCTATTTTAGTCGGCGGCGATGTTGTTGCCATGTTCAACGATACACCCCAAGCTCGGAAATTAATGCAATATTTAGCCTCTATTCAACCTCACGAAATTTCGGCGGCAATGGGAGGCTATATTTCTCCCCATCGTGGGGTGAGTTTGGATGTTTATCCCGATGCCGTCAGTCGCCAACAAGCTGAAATTTTATTAAATGCCGATTTAATTCGCTTTGATGCTTCAGATGTCATGTCCGGAGCAGTGGGGACTGGAACGTTTTGGCTCGGAATTATTAATTATATTGACGGTCAAGACGTTGATACGGTGTTACTTGATATTGACAAAAGTTGGCCTGAAAAACAAACCGAAAATTAGATAAAAAGATCCACTTAAAATTGAGGAAATATTCACATTTTATATTCCTCAATCCTGATCTTTTTAAAATTGATTCTCGATCATCACGCTGAAAAAATCAAAAAAGTTTGATATACTTTGACCTGCCAATTTTTAATAAATTGTTACACAATAGAAAGAGTATCCGATATTTTGATCACACTAACAGCTTGGTCAGACATCGATGTTGAGCATTCCGAGGAATCAATATTTTGAACGTTTTTTCAACTCTAGACCCCAAGCGACGGCGTAGCCTATTACTTCTGTTTATTGCAGGTTTGTGTTTTTGGTCAAGCACCACCAGTTTACTCCCCACTCTACCCCTCTACATTCAAGCCCTCGGTGGCACCAATCGACAAGTGGGTTTAGTGATGGGGGCTTTTGCTATCGGACTCTTACCCTCCCGGTTTGGACTTGGCCCCCTTGCTGACAGCAAAGGTCGCAAACTCGTTTTACTGATTGGCACCACCGTTGTCACACTAGCCCCGTTGGGCTACTTATGGGTCACTTCAATTCCCTCAATGGCAGTAATTCGGGCTTTTCATGGGGTTAGTCTTGCCGCCTTTACCATTGGTTACAGTGCCTTAGTCGCCGATATTGCCCCCATTGACCGTCGAGGCGAAGTCATTGGTTATATGAGTCTCGTCACACCTATAGGGATGGCAATTGGCCCGGCTTTTGGAGGTTTTGTACAAGCAGGCTTGGGATACAATTTTCTATTTTTATCGAGTGCAACTTTTGGACTTCTTGCCGGACTGGGTATTTCTCAAGTTTGGGAACCCACTCGCCCTAAACCCACTTTAGACAACATTGACCTCATCTCTGTAACGCCCAAGATTCGCCTACAAAAACTATTTCGCTACTTCAAATTAATCGGAAGTCCGGCATTACGAACTCCTGCTTTTGTCATGGCAATCGTCGGTCTAATCTTTGGCAGTTTAGTCACTTTTTTACCCCTTTATCTGGCTGAATCTAACCTAGAATTAAATGCTGGATTATTTTATTCTACCGCAGCGATCGCTAGTTTTAGCTCTCGTTTATTCGTGGGTCGCGCTTCAGACCGATATGGTCGAGGTATGTTTATCACGATTGCTTTGATCTTGTATCTGATCTCAATGCTGCTTTTAGGAACCGCAAATCATCACTCTGAAATTCTCCTAGCAGCGGCTTTAGAAGGGGCAGGTGCCGGAATTCTCATTCCCACCGTGATCACCTTAGTTACAGACCGTTGTTCGGCGGATGAACGGGGTCAATTTTTCTCGCTGTGTATTGGGGGATTTGATATCGGAATTGCACTGGCTGGCCCGGTATTTGGTTGGGTTGCTGAACAAGTTGGTTACTCGAATATGTATCTTTTAGATGCCGGATTAGCACTACTCGGTTTAATCATATTTATCACCCAGTCTAGCCGCAATATTCCCGACTCCATTAAATTTGCACTCGGAAAAGCAGAAGATATTTATATATTCAAAAGCTAATCCTAAAGTTGAATTGACCTGACCAATTTATCGGACAACCTGACAGGCTGTGAAATCCGAAAATAAATGTTCGGTTACACTCACTAAACTCTCATCCTTAGTCTTCTACACTAGCAAATAGATAGAAAGTTTAGAGAAAGTCATAGAGGAAAAATCACATGAATAATCAATCTCAATTTACTCAAAACGGATTCCACCCCAACTCTAGCCATCAGAATGTCCTCTCCGAGTATATTCAATCCCTCGATACTGAATCAATCTCTCAACTGTCTAAGCCGAATTCTGAAGTTCGTCAATTGATGGAATCTCATCTCAACGGCATATTAGGGAACTTACCCCCCCAACATTTTGATGTCTCTATTACCACCAGTCGTGAAAATTTAGGACAACTCTTAGCCGCAGCGATGTTAAATGGTTATTTCTTGCATAGTGCTTCTCAACGCATGAATTTAGAACGCTCTTTGCCGACTTCACTCCTTCATCAAGATCAGTCCTCAGAAGCAAAAGACAATCACTAATTTACAGCCAGCTTAAACGCTTGTCAAAATAACGGTCTGGGGTGCAAAATGCGCCCTCTATTTTTTTAGACTGCGATCACATCTGCTTCTCGTTCTGGTGATGATGTCATTGATGCTGATTTTGTAGAAACGAAGTAGTCAGCTTTCTCTCAACCTTTTAGTATAATTTTGGGTGGGCTTTGCTCACCTCTTTTTATGTGATTAGATGGATGTTTGTTTTTGGGTATAAACACTTCTAATTGGATATAATTTTTGAACAAATATTCAATTTTTTAGTTCTTGAATCCCCCCAAGGTCAGTTTTTCAGGTTGAGGGATTTTTGTGTTATTGTATGTTTAATAAAATTTTTAGATTTTTATTAATAAATCTTGACAAAATGCTAAACAGAATGTAAATTATTCTCTGAACCTACCCTCAATCCGGAGAGAGGGCTTGCTCTATCACTCATATTTCTAGCGAAATCCCCTGATTCTATTTAGGCTTCTCTGTATTTGAGGATATGGTTTTCGGTTCATTTTGAGTCAAATTTGAACCCCTGTCAGTTGAATTAGTTTCCAATGTTCTTACAACTTGTGAGGAGATTAGGGAAAGAGAATGGTGTTTGAATCTTACTAAAGGAAAAGGGTATAATGAAAAAACGATTTTCAGCCAGTATTTTGATACTTTCTATTCTCGGTAATTTGGGGATTGTACCGAGTGTAGAAGCGATCTCAAATCATTTAATTGTAGAACTGGATGGTTTAAAAAATAAAACAGGTCAAGTCTGTCTCAGTCTATTTTCAAGTAGTCAAGGATTTCCTGATAACAAAGAGAATGCTTTGCAAACTCAATGTATTCAGCTTGGAAAAGACAATCCAAAAATTACGTTTGAAAACTTAATTCCGGGAAATTATGCAGTTGCTGTTTTCCACGATGCGAATAGTGATCAAACTTTAAACCTCAACAGCTTAGGGATTCCCACCGAAGGCTTTGGTTTTTCTCGCAATCCCACGATTCTTGCTGGCCCTCCCCAGTTTAATGATACTGCTGTTGTGGTCGCTAACGTACAAAATAATATTCAGATTAAGTTACAATATCTGTGGAATTTTAACAAATAAGCCAAAAAGTTAGGGGTTATTCCTTTGACCTTTAGCTTTGTCGATGCTATTCACTTATTACGGATTGGGGACGGGCTAGGAGGGATTTAAACCAACGCCTCTCTAGGTTCGGTTCCCTCTTTACTCAATTTTTACGCAGACAATAAAATAGCACCAGGAACTCGAGTTAAAAACTAGCTGACAAAAAAATCAATACCGATAAAATTCCATTTATGTCAAACATCAAAAATATCACAAATATAGCGCTACTTGAATCGGGAACAGGGAACACCGGATCAGGGAACAGCAGACTATGAAAGGATTCTAGGATTTAGAAATGTCCTAACCTTTATGCGTAGTGCTATAGAAACTCTATTTTACCGTTCAACCGACATTAAAGCTTTATCTAAAACAGTTAAACTTACAGTTGAGTTTTCATCCGAGTATCAATCCTCGTTAACTTCTATTAAATAGAAATAGCCACTGATCATCAAATCTGTTAATCTGAAGTCAAAAGCTGATCTTGTAATATCTTAATTAACTCTTGCTTCACCCACGGCTTTGTCATATAACCATTTGACCCCAACTGTTTAGCTAATTGACGATAGCGATCACTCTTTCGTGAAGTTAACATAAGTACAGGAAGCTTTTCTCGGGAGAATTGGCGACGACAATGACTCAGAAATTCTAACCCATTCATCTCCGGCATTTCCAAGTCACAAATTACGAATTTTACTTGAGGATATCGTTGCAATTTAGCTAATCCGTCTTTACCGTGTTGAGCGGGAATTACAGTATATCCTTCTTGCTGCAATGTTGCACACAAAGATTGACGGGTGGTGAGTGAATCATCTATCACTAAAATGGTCATCTGTTTTTCGGTTTGAGATGTTGACTTGATCTCACTCGGAATCAGCATTACTTTGTCGGTTTTTGCTTGTTGTTTTTGTTGCCATTCTTCTAACAATACCGGACTATCAATCACTGGAACTAAACGACCATCACCTAAGATTGTACAACCATAGAAATAGGGCGGTGCTTTTAATACTTTTCCAAAGGGTTTAATGGTTAAGTTTTGTTCCATTAAAATTTGATCAATTCTTAAGCCAATAGTTTCTAATCCTTCTGATAACAACAATACCATAACTTTTCCTGAAAATTGTGCGGTTCGGTTTTTTTCCAAAGCAGAAAGATGAGATTGTTCGGGATGAGTAGGAGTTCCCCGATATTGATAATTTGACAATATTGACTGAACCAAAGGAACTTTTTGTCCTAACCAATTATAAATTTTACCGTCTTTGTGAGACTCAATTTCTTCAGGAGAAGCAGAAACAATCGCCCCCACAGTATCCATGGCAATTGCAAATAAATGGTCATCAATTTGAAAGACTAAGAGTTTGGTAATCGTCAGTGACCAAGGTAAACGGAGAATAAATTTTGTCCCTTCATTGACTTCAGAGAGTATAGTAATATTACCTTTTAAAGCTTTGACTTGATGAGAAACTGCTTCAAGTCCAACCCCTCTCCCGGATAAGTCGGTGACGCGATTTGTTGTTGAAAAGTCCGGTAAAAAGAGTAAATCATATAACTGATTTTTGGTAAGATATTGAGCATCTGTTTTAGAAATGAGTCTCTTTTCAACTGCTTTTTTGCGAATTCTTTCTAGATTAATCCCTCGACCATCATCTTGAACTTCAATATAAATATAGTTTCCTTGATTATAGGCTTTTATTTCTATTTTTCCTTCGATAGATTTCTGTTTCTTTTGACGAATATCTGGGGGTTCGATGCCATGATCAAAAGCATTTCTCACGAGATGAACGAGAGGATCATAAAGTTTTTCTAAAACTGCTTTATCAACCAAGGTCTTCTGACCAATGAGGTTTAATTTAACTTTTTTACCTTTCCGAATAGATAAATCTCGCACCATTCTTGGAAATCTATTGAATAGAGATTCTATAGAAATCATCCGAGTTTCTGTGAGATTTTTTTGAACTTGTTGGAGGGTTTGTTGTCGCTTTTTAACAATTTGCTGACTTTGAAAACTAAGCAATTTCATTTCATACAAAATCTGCTCGACTTTCTCCATCTCATCTAAGGTCTTTTGAACATCAGTTTTCAGCAAACCTGTTTGATCCCAGTCTTCTAGGTTGAGATGATTATTTGGAGAACTATTAAATTCGGTGGCTTCTTGGAGTCTACCGATAAATTTATGAAACTGATTCCAACTTTTACTTAATGTTTCTAAAGAAGATTTGAATTGCTGATTTTGGAGTAAAAAGCTATTATCTTGAGTCGCTAACTCCCCGACTAAATTATTAATCAATTCTAAACGATTTAGATCAACCCGCACTCCTAACGTGAGTTGATTGTTATCTCCAGAATTAGCAGCAACGATAGCAGTTGATAGTGGTTTTGATGTTTCTTCAGGAGAGGTTTCTGTTACTTTTGGCTGAACCGGATTTGTTTTTTGGGTGGATTTTTCTGGAGATTGAGGAGAATCTTGAGTTAGGGTTGAGTTAGAAGTAGACTGATTCGCACTTTTATGATTATTTTGGAGAGATTTTGGTGAGGTTTGAGATGATTTTTGAGATGAACTTTGAGCCGAAGTTTTATGAACAGTTGGAGAATTTGTTTTAGAACTTGATTGAGTTTGAGATTGAGTTAACTTTAAAAGAGTTTCACTGGGTTTTCCGCCTTGAATGCGATCGCCAGATAAGACCGCTTTTTGAGCCGCCCAAAAGTCAACTAAGGCGAGTTTACCAATTTTTAAACTTAACTTAGGATTAACTTGAATGGCTTTAATTGTCACCTCCGAAATCATGGTAAACCCGGGCAAACAGAGCATTTTTCCCAGTGTTGCAAAGACTTCCGCTTGATTTTTTAACTCCTCAGAAAGATGATAATTTTGAGGATGAATTAACATCTGTTTCCAACGTCGTAACCCAGACGGGACTTCTTCCTTAAACAGAAATATAGTCATATCTGTTTCCATCGGAACTTCAGGAAGTTCAGAAGCTTCATCTAAGGAATGTCCGAGTAAGGCTTCAATTTTTGGAAAAATCAACTGTGAACGTTTAGCGACTGCTTCTTGCTGACATTGACCCTTTTCAATTTGTTCAAGAATCGGCGATCGCAAACAGTCAAACGCTTGTAACAATAACTCCTCTAATTCTAAGCTAAAAACCGTATCCTTAGCGTATAATGCCCGAATCGCATTTTCTAAGTTATGAGCAATATCTTGAATCCCCATCAACCCCACACAAGCCGCCCCTCCTTTGATTGAATGCGCCGCCCGCATTAGTCCGTGAAGTTTAGGCATTTCATGTTCTTGCGTCAGCGTCATTAACCCTTGTTCTAAAATTTGCAAGAGTTCTAAAGATTCTTGAACAAAAAATTCATAAGCTTGGTCATTAGTATCAATCATTTTTTGAGAGAAGATAGAGTTAAAAATCTAGAAGATAATGTTCTGTAGAGACATGACAGACAACGCCTCTACATCAGAAAAACAATTAAAATTTACCGCCCTATATCAGTCATTATTGATCGTAAATTGAGCAACACCCTTTTGAAGTTCACCCGCCACACCCAACAACTGTGTAAAAGAGTCAGCAACAGTGAGAGATTGTTCCGAGGTAGAATGAGCAATTGCAGCGACTTCTTGCATTGTACCGGACAATTGACTGGAAGTTTGGGCTTGAGTGGTTGCAGAATCAGCAATTTCTTCGACTAACTCCCGAATTGAACGACTCACCTCTACTAAATCAGTTAACGTTTGACGAGTATCTTTCACCAATTTTGTCCCTAATAATACCCGTTTCATTCCAATTTGCATCGCCCGAATCACTTCTTTTGTTTCTGCTTGAATTTCTTCTACAATTTGTTCAATTTCTGCTGATGCACTCGCAGACTGTTCGGCTAAAGTTCGCACTTCTGTCGCCACCGTTGCAAACCCTTGATCGTCCTGACTGGCGCGAGTTGCTTCAACTGAAGCATTCAACGCCAACACATTGGTTTGGTTAGCAAATTCCCCAATTAAACTCACAACCCGAGAAATTTTCTTCGACGCTTCGCCCAAATTTCTCACCTTGCGGGCGGTAGCATGAACCGTTTTTTGAATCACCACAATTCCCTCAACGGTGCGGTTCATCGCCTGATCAGAAGTTTGCAAAACCTGACTAGCTTGTTGTACTTTCATTTCTGCGGCTTGGGCATTTTGAGCAACAGCTTGAATCGAATTTGCCATCACTTGAATTTGAGTCAAGGCATCTGAAATTGTTTCAGCTTGTCGCAGGGCTTCATTCGATAATTGTTTAATCTCCTGTTCACTTCCTTGTGCGGTTTGAGTCACCACAGTCGCTGCTGATTGCACTTGCAAAACTAATCGTTGTAAGTTCTCAATGGTAGCATTAAAAAAGTCCGCTACTGTTCCCATTACCCCTTCCGAAACTCGCGCCCGTACTGTTAAATCTCCACTAAATGAGTCTTCAATATCTTCTAAAAAGTCTTCAATTTGTTGTTGCAGCATTTCATTTTGTTGCTGCTGTTCATCGGATGCTTTTTCTGCGGCTTGACGGGCTTGTTGAACTTGTTCGAGCAATTGAGCTTGTTCGAGGGCATAACCCACTTGCAACGCCACTTGTTTAAACACTTCGACTTCTGATGCTGCCCATTGTCGCTTACTCGAACATTGATGCGCCCCCAACAACCCATAAAGTTTTTGATTCACTAAAATCGGCACCACAATATTGGCTTTAACTTGCCATTTTTGCAGTTGTTCTTTGTGACAAGGACTCAATTCGGCAGTCATAATATCTTCAGTGACTTGTATTCTACCTTTGCGGTAGGGTTCAACATATTCAGCCGGAAAACAAGGAACTTCGGTTTCCATTTCGATGATTTTTAACCAACCCGGTTTAACCGACTCATAGGCAATTTCCCCGTGCCAATTTTCATCAAACCGATACACCACGACTCGATCCGCTTGCATCAAAGATAACGATTCTTCTACCGCAGTATTAAAAATTTGTTCATAATTAAGAGACTGACGAATGCGAGAACTAATCTCACTAAGTTGACGCGCTTGTTGAGTTGCCGCCCGTTGTTGTTCCAGTAGAAACGCCTGATCGACGGCATAACCCACTTGAATCGCAATTTGTCGAATAAAGTCAATTTCAGTCGATTTCCACTTACGAGAACTCGAACATTGATGAGCAATTAATAACCCATGTAGTTTTTTATTCACCACAATCGGCGCGACTAAATTTGCCTTGACTTCAAAGGGTTCAAGCTGACCAATATGACAGTCTGTTAACCCGGCTTCATAGATATTTTCTGTTGCTTTAACTCGCCCCTTAAGATAAGGTTTAACATAGTTTTGAGCAAAACAAGGATCATGAATTTCTGCCCCTAACGCTTCGGGAAAACCAACCGCAACCGACTCTGCAACCACTTTTCCTTGCCAATTGGCATCAAACTGATAAACAATAACGCGATCGCTATTTATTGCTTCTTGAACATCTTCAACCGTTGTATTAAAAATATCTTTGGAGTTAAGCGATTCGCGAATATGAGAACTAATCTGATTGAGACGATGGGCTTGTTCGGCTGCTTGTTGTTGTTGTTCAAGCAAAATCACCTGATCGAGCGCTAAACTCAGTTGGGTGGCGAGTTGTTTGACAAAGCTAATATCAGACTCTTTCCACGCCCTCGGTTCTGAACATTGATGAACAATTAACAGTCCGTGTAAACGGGTTTCAGCGATGATAGGCGCGACAATATTGGCTTTCACCGCAAAGGGTTCGAGGAGTTTAATATAACATTCGCTTAAGCCGGATTCGTAGATATTTTCCATCGAACTAATCCGACCCCGAAAGTAGGGTTTCACATACTGACCCGCAAAGCAAGGATCAGCGATTTTTTTACCCATCGTTGTCGGCCAACGTTTATCTACCGATTCTGCAACAACAGTACCGATCCAATCTTCATCAAATTGATAAATAATTGCCCGATCTGCTTTTAAAGCGCTGCGGGCTTCTTCCACAATCATATCAAAAACTTCATCTGCACTCCGAGAGTTTCGCAGTTGGGTAATAATATCATTGAGAAGACGGGCTTTTTTGGCGGCCGCTTGTTGTTCTTCGAGGGCAGAGGCTTGATCGAGGGCATAACCGACTTGAATAGCAACGTTACGAATCAGATCGATTTCTAAGTCTGTCCACACTCTCGGCCCTGAACATTGATGAGCGATCAATAACCCCATCAGTTTATTATCAACTAAAATCGGAGCAACTAAATTCGCTTTAACGGCGAAGCGTTCGAGTTGACCCAGATAGCATTCAGTTAAACCCGCTTCATAGATGTTGGTCGTGGCTTTAACTCGTCCGCGTAGGTAGGGCTGTACATAGCGATCGGCAAAACAGGGATCAGCAATTTCAGCCCCTAACGCCATCGGCCATTGGTTATCGACAGACTCGGCAATGACGGTACCTTTCCAATGGGGATCAAATTCATAAACCACCACGCGATCGCTATTGATTGCCTCTCGGGTTTCTTCGACCGCCGCAGTCAGAATATCTTCAACGTTAAGGGATTTTCGCAGTCCGGTGTTGATCTGGTTGAGGCGTTGGGCGATGCGGGTGGCTTCTCGTTGTTGTTGTAATAATAAGGCTTGATCGATCGCATACCCGAGTTGAATGGCGAGTTGTCGCATAAATTCAACTTCCGCATCAACCCACTGACGAGGTTCGCTACATTGATGGGCGATCAGCAAACCATACAAATGGCCGGCGGGGTTCTCGCTGGTTTTGGCGAGGATCGGGGCGACAAGGTTTGCCATGACTGCAAAGGGTTCGAGTTGACCAAGATGACAGTCTGTTAACCCGGCTTCGTAAATATTGGCGGTGGCTTTGACTCGGCCTTTTTGGTAATATTCCACATAGCGATCAGCAAAGCAGGGATCGGTGATTTCCGCACCAAAGGCGATCGGCCAATTGAGGTCTACCGACTCTGCGACAACGGTGCCTTTCCAATTTTCATCAAACTGATAAATAATCACGCGATCGCTTTGCAGGGCAGCCCGGGCGTCTTCAACGATGGTTTTGAAGATATCTTCTAAGGTTAGAGATTCCCGCATTCGGGAGGTAATTTGGTTAATCAGTTCGGCGCGTTCGGCGGCTGCCCCTTCTTTTTCAATTAAGGCTTGCAGTTGGTTAACTCGGCGATCAATATTGGAGCGTAATACATTTAATTCTTTGGCTAAGATTGTTGTTTTGGCTTTCAATCCGATTGGGGGAGTCGCCGAGGATTCGACAACAGTAGGAGAGATTGTTTCTAGATCTGCGGTTGATTCAGAAGCATTGGATTTGGTGTTTTCTGTGGCTTTTTGGGGAGAAAGTGCTGCGCGACGATTGGGATTAGACTGGCGATTTTCGGGGGAGTTAGAAGGACGATACGGTGTTTTAGTCATTGGTTTTAATGTCAAATTTTAGGTGGATATTTTCGGGCAAAAAGGGGTTTATTGATTGAAACAAAGGGATAAAACTAAATGTTTATTCCTGAACTAAATCTCGGAGGATTGCTTCGAGATCAAGAATGGGTAAGATTGTCTCCTGAGAACTGACCCAACTTCCTTGAATCCAATCAGGTTGAATCGGATCAATTGACTCTTTTTGATGAGGAGATTTCTTGAGGGTTTGAAGTTGAGGATAACAGAGTTCAGGGGCTTGAAGACTGGAGGGTTCACAGCTTATTAATTCCCCCACTTGAGCGACCCATAAACCAATATTTCCTCGGTGAACTCGGGCTTTGATAATGCTACAATTAGACTGAATATTTGTGGGTTTTCTCAGCGGTTCAAAACCAAACAGACAGGCAAGATCGACCAACCACAGGACTTCCCCTTGCCAGGGATAGACTCCGATCACCGCTAAAGGCATTTCTGAGATCGGTACAATTTGGGTGGGATCGAGTCGAATAATCTCTGCTAGTTGGTGAGCGGACAAGAGGGCTTGCAGAGTGGGGTTGAGCGAAAAACTAAAAAATTGTTCAGTGGGAGTCGAACTGGCAGATTTCCCCTTCATTTTCGATCTAATATGATAGAATCAATAACCCAAATCGAACAGTTTAATTCGACTTTTGGTTAACTTTCTTTATTTTAACTGAACTGTTCTTGAAATTTGCTTAATCTTAAAAAAACGTTTCAGAGTTTTTTCGGATTGTCAATCCTGTATTGGGGATAATTTTGATCTCTCAATCTTATTAAAGCTTATTCTATTTGTTAGGAATTTATCATCGGTTTTACCGCATAATCAGAAGTCGGAGGGGGGTCTTTTTTAGCTCCTTCTCTGAAATTGTAAGTTTTTAGTAGGGGGAATTTTTCGGCGAGGTGTTGGCGAACTACTTGCAAAGTCTCGCGAGGATTGGGCGGCTTACTCAAAAAATCCGTTGCACCTGCGATTTTGGCATAGTTTCTATCGACGACTGTATCTCGACTGGTGAGAATAATCACTGGGGTATTCTGAAAAATAGGAGCATTGCGTAAAAACTTACAAACAATATATCCATTTGCATTCGGCATGACTAAATCCAGAAAGATTAAATCAGGTTTATGTTCCGCAATTTTAGCCAGTCCTTTGACGGGATTTTGAATACTTAAAATTTGACATCCGACAGGTTCAAGAATTTGCTTGAGACTTTCTATCGCAACTAGACTATCATCAATACAGGCGATTAAAGGTTGTTTACGAGTTGATGATTTTTCGTTTTGAACGGTTAAATTATTCGTTTGTTCGGCAACTGAATCAGTCTGTGCCGCTAAATCGGGCAACATTCTAAACTTTAAAAGTCCTTTCTGAACTAAAGGAATTAAAGCACGAGCAATCGTTACAATCGGCTTTTGAATTTTCAGGGAAATATCCCATAAGGTCAACTCTCCATTAAGATATTTTACTAAACCGGAGAGGGCTTTGGGATTAACGGGTTTTGTGAAAATCGGAGCAAGATTGGGGTCAAGATTGCTTAAATGAGCCGTTTGCCATTGCGTTTGCATCTGGGTGACTTGAAGTAAAATTTTTTTCACTTCTGAGTCACAAAAAGAAAGGTGTTTGGAAAAGCCAGACTGGAGAGCGGTTTGAGCTTCCCAATGAAACTTGAAGTCTACATAGCGACTCATGGAAAACAACACTTCACTGATGACTCGTCGGATGACTGCTTTGGCTTGAGTCAGGTTGAGTTCTTGACGACGAATTCCTTGGTATAAAAGTTTATATTCCCAAAGTGAAGAATTGACAGAAGAGGGGAGTTTAACCGTTATTTTCGGACAGTATTTGTCAACACTCCTTGACCAGCGACGCACACGATGAATGTGAGAGGTTGCATACAACAGTTGACCCTGGCTGAAGTAAAGACTTCCTTCTTCAGTATGGCTACTGAGAATGAGGATACCACTTTCGGTCTGTTGACTCAACCTATCGAGTTCTTCAGCGAGCCGCTTGAGATGTACAGATTCTATTAGGGTCATGGTTAGTTGGGTAGGCACCGAATGAGTAACGTTAGATAAATCGGCTAGATAGAAGCGATCACAAATACCAACTCTACTCCTTAAGATGGATTGACATCTTGGCCGGAAGTTGGTACTTCAACTGTATCATTAGGGCAGATCTAAAACTACACCTGAATTGTGATCAGGCTACAATTGCATCTCCAAACTAGAAATACACTCTAATTTCTCTTTTTAGTTTTGTCGAACTCATCGGGTTCTGATCTCAATGAGTCTCAGAGAATTTACATCCTTCCCCAGATCTATTAGATGTAACGGGCTTCTACTCTGATTTTAAATTGTTTTTATGATATTAATATTAATTTTTGTTGAACAGTCTAACAAATCTTGTTTGTGACACCGTTTATGCTCAAAGTAATAGTCATTACTTTTTTTAAAATGATGATTTTTGGGGGTTGAGGTGATCGGTCAAAAATTGAGCGATTTTCTGGATGTTTTCCTGCTCAACAAAACCAAATAATTCTCAAAAAAATATGATGTTAAGCGAGTCCCGCTTGTCCTGAAGGCAAAGTCACCCGTCTAACCGTATCGATTAATTCTTCGCGATCAATTGGTTTTGTTACATAAGCAGACGCTCCTTGTTTTAATCCCCAATTCTTATCAATTTTGGCGGATTTACTCGAACAAATAATAATCGGAATATGAGCAGTTGTGTTTTGATTTTTTAGCTGACGACACAATCCAAAACCACTTTGACCGGGTAAGACTACATCCGTAACAATAGCATCAAAAATTTTATGTTCCAGCAAAACTTTTGCGGCTTCAGCAGTGCTAACATTATGGACATCAAAACCCGATTGACGCAAGCAACCAATCATCAGATTAGCTTCAGTCGAGTTGTCTTCTATCACTAATATACTCGTCATCGAATAACCTCATCAAAAATTTAAAATGTGGACTCAAGCTTTACTCAAAGTTTACACTCTATTCAATCCTATATGATCACTTAGGTTTAAACCTTGGAGGATTGAGCCAGATATTTGCGAACCATTTCCAGAGTTTCCTGTTGCTGAGGAGGCTTAACCAGAAAGTCTGAAGCACCCACAAGTTTAGCACGACTCCGATCAATTACATTATCCCGACTGGTCAGAATAATCACAGGTGTCTTTTCAAATAAAGGTGCATTTCGTAAAAATTGACAAACCGTATAACCATTAGCATTAGGCATGATTAAATCTAGAAAGATTAAATCAGGTTTTTGTTCGGCAATTTGAGCCAAGGCTTTTATCGGGTCTTGAATTCCGACAACCTGATAGCCAGCAGGTTCAAGAATTTTGCGTAAACTTTGAACGACAACCGGACTATCATCAATACAAGCAATCAGAAACGGGGTGTGACGAGTTGTTTGAGATGAACGAACTGAAGCCGAAGTCGCTCCTGTTGGGGTTGGTAGAGGTGTGGAAAAATCTGGAATTTGCCGCAGTTGTAAAATCCCTTTTTTGATCAAAGGAACCAAAGCACGAGCAATGCTGACGACTGATTTTCCCATCCTTAAAGAAATATCCCAAAGGGTAAACTTTCCATTGAGATATTGAGCTAAACCCGAAAGACTTTGAGGATTGAGTTTCTTTTTAGAAACCGGAGATAAATTCGGATGAATGCTGCTTAAACCTCCTGTTTGCCACTCCTGTTGCATTTGAGCGGCTCGTGTGAAAATTGGCTCGATTTCAGAAAAAGACAGGGCTAAACCGAGTGAAAGATGAGTCTTCTTTTCAGAAGAAGGTTTCCATTCAAGACTGATATCAGTATATCGAGCTAAAGAAAATAGCACTTCTAAACTGACTTGACGAATCACAATTTTAGCCTGAGTCAGACTAATTTTTTCTTGGGCGACTCCCTCATAAAGTATCTCATATTCCCAGGGTTTATTATGGTCAAATGAAGTCAATGTTGATGAAGGTTTCCAGTCAGAGCAATACTTGAGAACTGCTCTTTTCCAACGTCGTACCTGATGATATTCAGTTGTAATATAGAGTAGCCGACCATAAAATAGGTGAAACTTTCCTTCTTGGTTATAGGTAGAGAAGCACAAGTCACCAGTTGCCATTTTTTGACATTGGCGATCAAGTTCTTGTACCAATCGTTGATAGGGAGTAGATTCGTCAGTTTTCATCCAATCCTCGTTTTCTCAGAATGTTTTCCTATAAAGGAAACTTACCAATCATTGGGGAACTTAGCTGATCCTCAATTTTATATTATTACACGTATAGGCTAAAAAATGATCAAATGACACTCATTGTCTGAAGTTGATCAAAAAAATATTAGATCAAGGTTTTCTGTAAAATCTACTTGTAGATAGAGAAACTCTGTATCATCTTGATCTACACATTCCGTAATGTTACGTTCATTGAGTTTTACTGACAAGAGAACATTAACAATTATCTACACATTTCAGTCAATTTACAAAAAAGTTTATTCTTCATTCGCGATTCTCCTTTCCTAGAGCATCAACCCAACTTCTCTCTGTTTGCGGCTCGGTTTATGCTTGGGGTATAATCTAATCTACTGGGTTTATCTTGTCAAGGAAGACTGAACCTGTACACCCTGACCCGAATCTTCTCAAACAGTCACCCTGAGTTAAAGCAGGTTCTTCTCGATGTAATGTCCAATATTGATTGTTTTTAATCAATATTTCATCAATTCTCAAATTCTAATCTAAAAAAATTATCAAAATCGACTTTATCGCTCCCCACTCTTTAAAATTTATGGATAGACTGAATCTAATTTAGTCTGTTATGTTAGTTACTCCCAACCTGCAATGAATCAAAGCCACCTGAACTTTATAAAAGCCGATATCCTGATTGTTGATGATACACCCATGAATTTACGCCTCCTCTCAACGATGTTGAGTGATCAGGGCTATGAAGTGCGTCAAGCAATTAACGGAAAAATGGCATTGACAGCAGTACAAACTTGTCCACCGAGTTTAATATTACTGGATATAATGATGCCTGACATCGATGGGTATGAAGTCTGCTCTTTTCTCAAAAATGATCCTCAAACGGCTGATATTCCGATCATTTTTTTAAGTGCTTTAGACGATGTTTTAGATAAAGTTAAAGCTTTTAAAGTGGGAGGGGTAGACTATATTACCAAACCGTTTGAATTTGAAGAAATTTTAGCGAGAGTCAAAAATCAACTCGCCTTAAAAGATGCTAAATCAAAACTCAGTACCCTCAATAGTCAACTTGAAAAACGAGTCGAACAGCGTAAAAAGCAGCTTGAAGTTGCCAATGCTAAACTCCTAGAAATGGCACTGCATGATCCGTTAACGGGATTACCAAATCGTCGATTTTTAATGGAGCAATTAGAACAATCACTCAACCGAGCTAAACAAGATTCACAGTCTCAATTTGCCGTTTTATTTTTAGATTGCGATCGCTTCAAAGTCGTCAATGATTCACTCGGTCATTTAGTCGGAGATGAGCTACTAATTGCTCTGAGCCGTCGTTTAGAAACTTTACTCAATCCCGATGATATCTTAGCACGATTGGGAGGAGATGAATTTATTATTCTTCTCAAGTCGATTCATCACTCTCAGCAAGTCACTCAAATTGCCAATTCTATTTTAGAGGCTCTTTCCCAACCCTTTCAACTCGAAGGATATGAAGTTTTTATTAATACAAGTATTGGAATTGCTCTTTGGCATCCAAACTATGAAAATCCCGAACATTTACTAAGAGATGCAGATAACGCAGTGTACAAAGCCAAGGCATTAGGTCGAGGTCGATATCATATTTTTGACTCAACTATGCACGTTGCTGCAATTAATACTTTAGAGCTAGAAACAGAACTCCATAAAGCGATTAAAGAACAAGAATTAGTCGTTTACTATCAACCCATAGTCGTTTTAAATACGGGTCAAATCGTTGGCTTTGAGGCTCTCGTTCGTTGGCAGCATCCCACCCGAGGTTTGATTTCTCCCCATTCTTTTATTCCCATCGCCGAAGAAATTGGATTAATTATTCCGCTTGGTCAGTGGGTTTTACATCAATCTTGTCAGCAACTCCAAACCTGGAAAAAGCAAAATCTAGTTGACGATTCTTTCTTTGTTAGTGTCAATCTTTCGGCGCGACAACTGACTCAACTTAATCTCAACGAACAGGTTGATCAAATTATCCACGATACTCAAATTAATCCCCAATGTTTAAAACTAGAAATTACTGAAAGTTCCTTAATGGAAAATCCTCAAATTGCGATTGAAATTCTTAAAAAATTCAAACAACGAGGAATTCAGTTAGGCATTGATGACTTTGGGACGGGTTATTCCTCACTCAGTTATTTACATTATTTTCCCTTAGATACCCTCAAAATCGACCAATCTTTCGTCAAACAGATAGATGAAAACTCAAAACATTTGGGGCTGGTTCCGATTATCATTAATATCGCTAAAATTTTAGAGATGAACGTGATTGCAGAAGGGATAGAAACTCCAACTCAGTTAAGACAACTCCTGAGTTTAAATTGTAAATTAGGTCAGGGGTACTTATTTTCTCGTCCGGTTAATGCAGAGGAGGCAATTCGTCTCGTTTCATCTAATCAATGGCAAAACTTAATTCCCTAAAAAGAATATTGAAATTCGGTTTTTTTAAAGGTTACATCAAAAAATATGCTCGATAAATATGATGAATCAACTGGAAGATACTTCTAATAAACCGGATATTCTCGTCGTTGATGATACACCTGCAAACTTACGTTTGCTGTCCAAAATGATGACCGAGCATGGCTACAATGTGCGACAGGCTATCAATGGAAAAATGGCACTCACTGCTGTTAAAGCCGTTAAGCCTGATCTGATTTTACTCGATATTAATATGCCTGAAATGAATGGCTATACAGTTTGTGAAACCCTTAAAAAAAATGAAGAAACTTGCTCAATTCCGATCATATTTTTAAGTGCGTTAGACGATGCCTTAGACAAAGTAAAAGCCTTTCAAGTCGGAGGAGTAGACTATGTAACTAAACCCTTTCAACTCGAAGAAATTCTTGTCAGAATTCAAAATCAACTCACTATTCAACAGTTACACAATCAACTGCAACATCAAAATCAGCAACTCAAAACAGCCTTAAGTGAATTACAAGTCACTCAAGCCCAACTGGTTCAACAGGAAAAAATGGTGGGTTTAATGCAACTGGTTGCTGGAATTGCCCATGAAATAAATAATCCCATTAGCTTTATCTCGGGAAATATCGAACCCGCCAATCAATATATTCAAGACTTAATTAAATTAATCAAACTTTATCAATACGAATATCCTCAACCTTCGCAAGTTATTCAGCAAACGACAGAAGAAATCGATTTTGATTTTCTGATTTCCGATGTGCATAATATTATTTCTTCGATGAAAAATGGAGTGAATCGAATCTGCACCATTATTCTCGCTTTACGGATTTTTTCTCGCTTAGATGAATCTGATATTAAATTAATTAATCTCCATGAAGGAATTAATAGCACATTACTTCTTTTAGATCATAAACTCAAACTTCCCAATCATCACTCTGAGATTAAAATTATTAAAAATTATGATCAACTCCCCAAAATTACTTGTTATGCCAGTCAACTCAACCAAGTGTTTTTAAATCTATTAAGTAATGCTATTGATGCAATAGAATCTAAATTAGCTCAACAGACGGTCAAGTTTCAGAATCCTACAATTTGGATTACCACTGAATTACAAGATAAAAATACAGTAAAAATCAAGATAAAAGACAATGGAATCGGTATTTCACCTGAAGTCAAGACTCGTTTATTTGATCCTTTTTTTACCACCAAACCCGTCGGCAAAGGAAGTGGATTAGGCTTATTAACAAGCTATCAAATCATCGTCGAAAAACATCAGGGTAAAATTAATTTTAATTCAGTATTTGGAGAGGGAGCAGAGTTTGTGATTGAAATCCCCATTCATCAAAATCTCATCAAGTCCGAAGCACAGAGTAGATTTTAATTTGACTTGCTGTTAAACTCAGCTATGATGTTGACCCTGTTTGCTGAAAAGTCGTGAATCTAAATACCATTTGGAGTCTGCTCAAAGAAACCTTTAACGAATGGCAACAAGATAAAGTTCCTATCCTGGCTGCTGCCCTTTCTTATTATATGATCTTTTCAATTGCACCGATTTTAATTTTGGTGATTGCAGTTGTTGGTTTTATTGTCGGGGAACAAATCGCTCAAGAAGAAGTTTTTGCTCAGTTAGAATCTTTTTTTGGCTCAGAGAATGCCGCTTCTCTTCGTACCATTCTACAAAATCAATTTAATCCTAGCTCCAATATTACCGCAACTATAATTGCCGTTGTCACAATTATCTTTGGTGCGACGACAGTTTTTGCTCAACTCAAACAAGCCCTAAACCTAATTTGGGGAGTCGAACCCAAACCCGGACGAGGCGTTAAAGGCTTTATTCAAACCCGAATTTTATCAATTTTAATGGTCTTAGGGATTGGATTCATCTTACTCCTCTCCCTGATTATTAGTTCAGTTTTGTCGGGAGCATCCGCCTGGCTAGAACAACATTTATTTATTCCAAGTTTTGTCTGGTCATTAGTCGATTTAGTCATCTCTTTAAGTCTCACCACTCTACTATTTGGTCAAATCTATCGAGTGTTACCCGATGTGCGAATTGCCTGGAAAGATGTTGCTGTCGGAGCCGGAATAACAGCCGTTTTATTTACCATTGGAAAATCCTTAATCAGCCTTTATCTCGGCAACAGTAGCATCGGATCAGCCTATGGTGCTGCCGGATCATTTGTGATTGTATTAGTGTGGATCTTCTATTCGACTCAAATTTTTCTATTTGGTGCGGAGTTTACACAAGTCTGGTCACGGCGATATGGGTCACAAATTAGACCCAACAAAAATGCAACCTTAACTCGGGAATAGACACTCAGGACAGAGTATTAACCCGTCAAAAAAAGGCTCACTCACAAGATCCAGAGCGGGCAACTCAACGGTATCATCAAAAGCCATTAAACTGTATGATCAAAAAGATCAGAATCAATTAATTTTTGAGGGCAGAAGATGAATCTAAGTGAACTCTTGGAACCCATTGCCAGTCAGTTCCGAAGTTTAGGGATTCCAGAACCCATCACCCATTGGGGACATCCCGTGATGATGGGAATCGTGGTTTTAGCGATGGGTAGTGCTGTCGCTTACACTGGATGGCAAGGGCGAATTGCCAGTGATAAAGAAGTCTCGCTGAAAAACCGTTCATCCCATCGTCAAATAGCACCTTGGATGTTTATCTTCATGGCATTAGGCTATACAGGCGGACTCCTCTCACTGGTGATGCAAAAACAACCCATTCTCGAAAGTCCTCACTTTTGGACAGGTACGGCATTGCTCGGTGTGTTGGCGCTCAACGGTTTGATTGCTTTTACAGGCTTTGGTGGCAATAAAGATTCCCTGCGAATTACCCATGCCTACCTGGGAACCTTAGCCGTCGGTATGATGTTAATCCATGGCATACTGGGTCTGAAATTGGGCTTGTCCATCTAACGAGGGTCTGCCTTCGGTCGCAGCAATGAATCAAACGGTAGTTATTATTTTCGGTTTGGCTTATATTCTGGGGTTGCTCTGTAGCGGTGTTGCTTGGGGAAAATCTGGAGTATTAGCCCTTGCTCTGGGGTTGGCAATTGCCACAATGGGGCGAGAGTTTGTCAAACGCAAACAGCGTCAGATCCAGATGAAGCGAGGGCTAAACTCCCGAAAAACAGCCCATACCGTTGAAAAGACAGGGGTTGGGGAAGAAACAGCCTTGATGCTCAGAGATTCCCCAACCTCTGTTTCTGACTCTAGACTCCCCACTCCTCCAATACCCGAAACCGTTTGGTTATTTGCTGGATTAATTGCCGTCGCCGCCAGTCTCTATCTGCAAGTTCGCACCCCTCAACCCGCTCCTAATAATATTAGTCAACTGGTTACAGCCTCAGATGCACCCGAATTGATTATCACGGTTCGCGGTGAAGTCCAAACCCCTCCTCGTCTCACCCGTTCAGGACGAGCGCAATTTTGGTTAAAGGTTGCTCAAGTTAACGAAATCATGGGCAATGATAAACCTATTGAAGTCAGTCGGGAGGTTAGCGGTAGACTTTACATCACCGTACCCCTCCTCCAAGCAACAGGTCTGCATCCGGGAGCCACGATCGCTGTCACTGGAAGCCTCTACAAACCCCAACCCCCGTCTAACCCGGGTGCCTTTGATTTTCGCGCTTATCTAGCTCGTCAGGGGGCTTTTGCCGGACTCAAAGGCCGTTATTTAACCTCTCTAACCTCAACTTCCGGTCAAACTTGGGGATGGTGGGCGGTTCGACAACGGATTGTTCGCGCTCAAGTGCAAGGCTTAGGCATTCCCAAAGGCTCTGTTGTCAGTGCGATGGTCTTAGGGCGACGAGCGGTAGATTTACCCTACGATGTTCGCGATCAGTTTGTACAAGTCGGATTAGCTCACATCTTAGCGGCTTCAGGATTTCATGTTTCTCTGGTGTTAGGTGTTGTCCTGGCTTTAAGCCGAGCCGCCTCTCCCCGCCAACGCTTAACGATTGGTATGATTGCTTTGCTGGCTTATGTGGGCTTGACTGGGGCATCACCGTCGGTCTTACGAGCCGCATTGATGGGACTCGCTGCTTTAATTGGATTTGCCACAAACCGTAAAGTCAGACCCCTAAGTGTATTAGTCGCCGTAGCGGTGGTCTTGCTGCTGTGGAATCCCTTATGGATTTGGGACTTGGGATTTCAGTTTAGCTTTTTAGCAACTCTGGGATTATTGGTGAGTGTTCCCCCGATTATCAATCGTTTAGACTGGATACCTCCGACGATCGCTTCTCTGTTGGCTGTTCCTCTGGCGGCTTCTATTTGGACGGTACCTCTACAACTTTATGTTTTTAATGTGGTTTCCCCCTATAGTATTTTGGTGAATGTGATTACGGTTCCTTTTGTGGCGGTGATTACTTTGGGGGGCTTATTTGCGGGAGTTGTGGCTCTGTTTTGGCCGACTGCGGGAAGTGCGATTTCAGCGTTATTAGAGTATCCGGTGGGCGGTTTACTGGCGTTGGTGCGGTTTTTCAGTCAACAGCCCGGAAATTCGATGGCTCTCGGTTCGCTCTCTCAATTTCAACTGATCGCTCTCTACAGTCTCATCGGTTTAGTTTGGCTGATCGGTAGCCAACGAGAAGCTAGAAACCTTGAACGTCAAACATCGCAACAATCCGGGTTATTGCTGTTGTTTCATCCGGTTGTGATTGCTTTTATTGCTGCCATTGCGATCGCTGTGGTTCCAATTTGGCACAGTAAAGCTTCTCAATTTCAAGCGACAGTCTTGGCGACATCTGGAGAACCTATTTTAGTGATTCAAGATCGAGGAAATATTACTTTAGTTAATAGTGGGGGTCAAGATAGCGCTCGTTACACGGTGTTGCCTTTTTTGCAAAAGCAAGGGATAAATCAGATTGATTATTCTGTTTCAACTCATTCTCGCTTAGGGTTAAGCATTGGCTGGCCGATTATTTTAGAAAAACTCCCTGTTAAAGTTTTCTATGATAATCCAGCTTCTAAACAAGCTTATTATGTCAGTTCTTTAGCGATTAAAGAAGCGATTGAATCTCGCCAGGGTGTTTATATACCGCTGACGCTTGAAGAATCTTTGGAGTTGGGTTCGACTCAAATTGAACTGATTGATGCGGAAACTCCAATCGTAGAATTCTTTATTGGGGATCTCAAATGGATGTTGTTGGGTGATGCTAATCTTGACAACCAAATTAAACTCTTACAAGCTGAAATTATTACCCCGACTCAAGTATTATGGTGGTCAGGAAATCGTCTTGACCCCAAGATGCTCAGAGTCCTTCAACCTAAAATCGCAATTGCTTCTTCTAATACGATTGACCCCGAAACCTTTGAACTCTTGCGTCAGCGACAAACTCAAGTCTTTTGGACGGGGCGTGATGGCGCTCTGCAATGGACACCCACGACAGGATTTGAAACGAGTCTCCATTCTGATCAGACTGATGGTTCTTTCTTATGATAGAATGGATAGTCAGAGGCTAGAGGTTAGCCCATTTTTGAGGTTGATTGGAGAGGTGGCAGAGCCTGGTTGAATGCGACAGACTCGAAATCTGTTAGGGGTTGAATTGCTCCTCGTGGGTTCGAATCCCACCCTCTCCGTTGCGGATCGCCAACTAAAGCTGATTGATCTGAAACAAGAACTTATATGTTTGTTTCGGATATCTGGGTGTGTCATCTTAATTTTGATTGGCAAAAATTTATAATTTTTAAATAATTTGTTTTCCTTGATAAGGACTTAAAATGATGTCAAAAATGGGTTTGTCACCATCAAGTCAAAATTTAGCCTCTTTATCAAAAAAGATACCCGCAACACAATGGCTTAGTCGGTTGAAAGTCCGTCATAAAATTGCGATTGGATATGCAATTATTTTAAGCATTACAGTTAGTGGTATTAGTTTGGGAATTAAGATGGGTGATCACTATCACCACAAAGCTTTAAAACTGCAAGAAGATTCTTCAGAAGAAAACCAACTGATTCATCGCTTACAAACTCATCTCACTTTAGCCATTATTCACCAAAATAAACTAATTTATTTATTAGAGAATTTGGATGAATTTCAGCAAGAATATATGGCTCTAAAAAAACATGAACGGATACTAAAAGAGACGTGGAAAGCATTAAAATTGTCCTATGAAACATCAGAAGTGAATGAAACTTCAGAAGAACTCAATACTCTAGCTAGCATTAGTCAAGGTTATAACTCTACCATTCTTAATTATTTTAATGAACTCGATCAACAGGTCAAACAACTTAATCTCAATGAATTAAACTCCGAAAATTTAGAAATAGCAAAACAATTACTTCTAGACTTTAGAAAAAGCAAATCCGTTGACAATATTGAAGAATTTATCAATGAATTAGAAGGGATGGTTGAGTTGGTCGAACAAGAAGCAATCCAAGCCGAAAACGCAATGAAAACTTCAGAAAAACTGCGAATTCAAACTATTACACTCAGCATAATCATTTCAGTCTTGATTGCAATTTTATTAGCGATTTATACCAGTCAAGCAATTACCTATCCGATTCAAATATTAACTCAAACAGCTAATCGTATTCAAGAAGAAAACGATTTTGATTTACAAGTCTCTCAAATAACAGAAGATGAAATCGGAGATTTAACACAAGCTTTTAATCATTTAATTTTGCAAGTTAAACAACTTCTAGAGTCTCAAAATCAAGCGACAAAAAATCAACTTCTTCAGCAAGAAAAAATGTCAACACTCGGTCGTTTGCTGGCGGAAGTCGCCCACGAAATAAATAATCCGATTAACTTTATTTCTGGAAACTTAACTCATGCAATAGAATATACAGATCATTTATTTGATTTACTGCAAACTTACGAAGCAGAAATTGATCATCCTCCTGATAAAATTTTAATAAAAGCGGAAGAAATCGAGCGAGAGTTTATTCAAGAAGATTTTCCAAAATTGTTACAATCTATGAAAATTGGCGTCGAACGAACGAAGGAAATTGTACTGAGTTTAAAAAACTTTTCTCGCCTCGAAGATCAAGAACAAGCCAAACTATTAAACTTATCTGAATGCTTAGATAGTTCTCTACTCATTCTAAATCATCGAATCAAAAAAGGAATTATTGTAACTAAACACTATCAAACGATTCCTTTAATTGAAGGCTATACGAGTTCTCTTTCTCAAGTCTTTATCAATATTATTGGAAACGCCATAGATGCTTTATCCGAAGTTTCTCAACCCACCAAAGAAATAAAAATCACCACTGAACCCCTCAATTCTGAACAAGTCGCTGTTCATATTCAAGATAATGGGCCAGGTATTTCTGTGGAAAATCAACAAAAAATATTTGAGTCATTTTTTACAACGAAACCTGCTGACATGGGGACAGGTTTAGGTTTATCCATCAGTCAAGACATTATTGAAAACAAACATGGAGGACAAATTAAATGTCAGTCTTCTCTAGGAGTCGGAACCAAATTTATGATTATTCTCCCGATCAAATATTTACATCTAGAAACCCCTTCACCTATTGAAAATAATCAAAATTTTTCCAATCGAGATCAAAGGCAAATTGTTGAGTATACTGATATAGTAAACTGAATGAATCTGAATAGAATTAGCCGCCTAACGGTATGACCCTCAAACCTCTCTCCACTGCGATCGCAAACACTTTCACCTCAAATCTTCGTCTCATCGCTAGTGATGTAGATGGAACCCTGACTCAACAGGGAAAATTCACCCCGAAATTAATCACCGCTATTGAGAGTTTAACTCAAGCCGGAATTGAGGTAATCTTAATTACAGGGCGATCAGCCGGATGGGTACAAGCCTTAAATAATTATCTTCCCGTTACCGGGGCGATCGCTGAAAATGGCGGACTTTTTTATGCGAGTAAAAATGATTCTCCTGAATTATTAGTTTCGGTTTCTGATCTCAGCGAACATCGTCAACATTTAGCAGAAGTTTTTAAGTGCTTAAAATCTCAATTTCCCAATCTCAAAGAATCAACAGATAATCGTTTTCGTCTAACAGATTGGACGTTTGATGTCGAGGGATTAAGTCCATCGCAACTGCAAACTTTAGCAGAGATTTGTCACGAAAAAGATTGGGGTTTTACTTATAGTACCGTTCAATGTCATATTAAACCTCAAAACCAAGATAAAGCAACGGGACTGTTAAAGGTTTTATCAAGATATTTCCCCAAACTGTCAACCGAACACATTTTAACAGTGGGTGATAGTCCCAACGATGAAAGCTTATTTAACCCCGAAAAATTTCCCCATTCCGTCGGTGTTGCTAATATTTTACACTATACCAAATACCTCAATTATCAACCTACTTATGTGACGACAGCAGAAGAAGTGAATGGATTTTGTGAACTCGCAAAATTACTCACGCTAAAACTGTAGGACTCCAAAAACTTGGTTTCTTTGATTTAGTATAGTTTTAGCCGTCTTCTCTTTTATCCAGTATTTAGATGTAAGAATTTTATCGGATTTTTGGCGAATTTGCTGATGCAAATATTTGTAAAAGTTTGACAACTTGTCTTTTTACAAATAGTTTTTCCTATGTTAGAGTTAGCCATCATTCATCAAAGGAATTGTTTATGTTTCTTGGTAAATCTAACTTGGCGACTCGTCTCATTTTCGGGTCTTCTATAGCTGTCTTTACAATTATGAGTTCGGGTCAAATCAGCCAAGCACAAACGTCAGGAGGACACGCGGATCATCATCATTTAATGGTAGGAGTTGACGGCTTAGAAACTTTAGATAGAGATCCGTTTATTGGTTTACCTAACCCTAATTATAACCGTCTTTCCCTGTTATTTCCTCATCAACATGACCCCATAGAAGTTAGTCATTTTCATGCAATTGGTGTTTATAGTTATACCAGTCCAGAAGATCTAACGGTTATTCCAACCAGTAGTAATAATCAGGTTCCAGAAGCCCGATATAATCTACCCCCACTTCCTCTTTTTCCGGGTTCAGGAGCTTTTTCAGGTCAGTATATCTCGATGAAAACAGATGAGCATATGTATTCTGATCTCAAAACTAAACCTGTTACTCATCTAACAGAAGATCTCGGAGATCCTTATGTCGATGCTATCTATAATACCGGAAATGGTCGCTGGCAAGGCTTACTCGGAGAAAATACAACTATTGCTTTAGAATTAGTTGATATTACACCGGGTTTGGGAGTTGCCAACTCAGAAGGTGAAGATTTATTTGATGCTGTGGGAGATAACTATACCATTGGAACTGGAGATTATTTTTCCTTTACACCGACGTTTTATATTGAAGAAGATGCGGCGAAAACTGTTTACTCAGCAACATTTCGTTTATTAGATGTGACTACAGATAGCAGTTCTACTCCTTTTCTCTCTTCAGGAAGTTTTACGCTAAGTTTTCAGCCGGTTCCTGAACCTTCAATTTTACTCGGTTTCGGAACATTAAGCTTGATGATGTTCGCCTGTAAACGGAAAATTACATCAAATTAGTTGAACTAAAGATGCGTTAGCGAAGTGTAACACATCCTACATTTATAGTGCTTCGCGCTGGTGTAGTAAAAAATTGAGGGGAGGAATAAGTGATGTAACCTGTATAACACTTAAACTGTAGGATAAGTAGGCGGGCATAAATAACGTCAACAAATCGAAAGCTAAAACCCTTATCCTGAAGGACTTACAGTATTTAGCAGTTAAACTTTAATTATGACCATCTACTTAGGTTAGACTCAAAAAACCCAGTTTCTCAAAGAAACCGGGTTTTTAAGACAGAAATTAGATTTCCACAACTTCAATTAAACCAATACTATTAAATTCTGCAACCGAAGTCGTTTGTAATATCGCCAGAGTTTCACCCGTTGAAATCAAATTAATTAACAAACTGCCATTATTAGCACCCGTTCCATCCACAAGCGTTACACTACCCGCAGTAATTCCATCGCTCGCATCAAAAACAATACTATCACCTGCACTGTAATTAATAATAGTATCCGTTCCATCTCCCGGCTTGAAAACAAATTTATCATTACCATTTCCCCCAAACAAGGTGTCGTTCCCACCATCTCCAAACAACCAATCATCACCCAAACTTCCCGCTATACTATCATTTCCCTGACCGCCAAATAGAGTATCATTATCATTCCCCCCATCGAGAGTATCCTCAGACTGATTCCCAAAAACTAAATCCAACCCGTCGCCACCAAAAACTTGATCGCTGTCGATATCACCAAAAAGAGTATCATTACCTCCCAAACCATCAAGGCGATCGCTTCCTTTACCCGCAAAAAGATAGTCATCACCCGGAAAACCCGTTACAGAGTTAGCATTATTTCCCGTTAACGAATCATTACCTGGGCCACCAAACAGGGTATCATTTCCCCCGCCTCCTCGGATAACATCATTTCCATCTAAACCAAAGATGGAGTCTTCAAAGTCACTTCCGAGAAGATTATCGTCGCCGTTTGTTCCAAGCAAAGAAGTCATAAGTTACCTGTCCTTCAATATTATTAACACAATCAGAGATTTTGAAAATTTGGCACCCCAATTAACGGCTTTTCTTATCCCCAAGAAAACCATTGCAGACCTGTAAAAAGGTAGTAAATTCCAGTTAAAATCAAAGCCACACTTCCGAAGCGAATAATCCCCTCAGAATGTTGCAATAATTGTCTGCTTTGTTTGATTAATCCCGTAAACAAACTCGCTAGGAAAATCAATAGCGTGTATCCAAGCGCATAACTCACCATTGTCAGTGTGCCTAAAATTTGAGATCCCGTCGCCGCAGCAGAAGCCAACACCGCAAATAACACCGGACTCGCACAGGGGGAACTCACCAAAGCAAAAGTTAATCCGACTCCGTAGGGGCCAGCCCCAGGTAGATTTACATTCGTTTGGGGTAGAGGGAGTTGAACCACCCCCACTAACCACAAACCCATGACGGCCATCAGCAGTCCAACGATAATATTGATATAGCCCCGGTATTCGACCATTAGCGCCCCCGCAAAGGAGGAAACCAAGCCAAATAAACTCAAAATGGTGACAGCACCCAATACAAACAAACCCGCTTTTGTCAAGGCATCCCACTGAGATTTAATCTTTAATGTGCCGATGTAGCTGAGGTTGACGGGTAACAGTGCCAAAATACAGGGAGATACGCTAGCCAGGACTCCGCCCAAAAACGCCAGGGGTAGCAATACAAAGGGATTGGCTGTATTTTGTTGAATAAACCACTGCTGATATTGGTTTTCAATGAGGGAAATTGCCCGCTCAATTGGGGCGCTAATTACCGTTCCAAAAGTGAGAACGAGAGTTAAAGCAAGCAGTCCCAATCCACCATAAATTAGCCATTTTTTTGAGAGTTTAAACCCTTTGTTAACCGTTTTCTCAGTGGATAACTGAGGTCTTGATTTCATAATATTCTCCCGAGATTAGCCCAAAATTCAGACTGATAGTTTCTCTAATTTATTGCTGAATCGCACTATCAAGAACTTGGGTATAATCAGCGATATTCGGGTTATTTTTGTGTTGGGCGAGGATGTTACCTGTAGCGGGATCAATAATCGTCACCGTCCCAGTTTTGCTTTTGTTAGCTGCAAAAAATTGGCTGAGTCCTAACTGTTTGGCTTTGGCTTCGGCTTCAGCAGTGGTTGATTGATCGCTGACATCTAATACAATAAAATTGGCTTTGCCTTCATAATTTTGTTTGAGTTGTGTTAAAGTTGGGGCGATGTTTTTACAAGCCGAACACCAAGTCGCAAACATATCAACAACCACAGGTTTTCCCTGAAGTTCCTCGGCTAAAGGTGCGCCGACTGAGTTAACCTGAGATTTGGATGTACCAGGATTTGTACTAACTTCTGTTCCGGTGTTTGATGGATTTGTACTAACTTCTGTTCCGGTGTTTGATGAGGTTTTAGCAGCACAAGGATTGACACAAGCGGCGATCGCCCCAAAACTCAAGAGTGAAATGGATGCAAGAGTAGCAAGATATTGAACTTTCATGGAATTCTTTTTATTTGACCTCTAATGAAATGGCTTTAGACGGTTAAGAAGTGTTCTTCTCGGTGTCGTTGTTTTAAGCTGACTCTATTAACCGCTTAGAAAATGAGTAGAAGATGAAAGCAAGCTTGATGGTCGATGAAACTCTGATGATTTTCTCGTGAAACCTTTCGCAATCAATTCGAGGATTTCTCAGCAAAAACTCATCTTTGCTTTAGCGAGAAATCACTTTTAACCCGCATGATTGCTAGCAGTATATCTGTCTAGTCTCCTGCATAAATAGGCGTAAAAAGTTATGACAAAACCAGATTGGTTGGCGAACAATCTGGGACAATGTGTTAGAATAGAGCCGAACGTGCGCGATCAGGAATTGTCCCGTCCCTATCGGCTTTATCGCTTTCTTACCGATTTAGAAAATATTCTCGAACAAGTTGAAGACGACCAAAAGCGACTCCACCTCATTTGTCCTCTCGTTCGTCGGCTTATAAACAGTTCTGAGTGGTTGCAGTTTAACTTTTTACCCCCCGATCCGGTAACGGGTTGGTCTGTTTTAATGCTTTATAATGAACCGGATTTTCCGATTACAATTCAAACGGTTGTTTGGTCTTCGGGGAGTGTTTCGCCGATTCATAATCATGGTACATGGGGAATTGTGGCGATGCTGAGTGGACAGGAAAAAAACACCTTTTGGCAGCGATCGCCAACTTTGGATCATCGGGATAAAATTAAACCTGTCGGCGAACAAGTTTTGACTTCTGGTGATATTCTGTGTTTAATGCCCGATGCCATTCATCAAGTCGAAGTCATCGGGAATGAACCCACAATTAGCTTTAACCTGTACGGTGAAACTAACTTTAACCAGAGGTTCGAGTTTAATCGCGATCGCCATACCGCCAACGTCTTTTAAATTTTCTCCCCGGCTTGAAAAAGTTGATTAAAATTGAGATTAGTTGGGAAGAATTAACTTCTGATAACAGCGAGTGGTAATTAAATAGGGATGAAAAACTTCCAGAAAATGACGTTGAATGGTTCTCAAAAATAGCTCGATTTTTTCCGGGTCGTCTAAATGAAAAGGATATTCTTGATTTTCCCCTTTAAAAAAATACCAATTGAGAATAATTTTAGCTTCATCACGCATCAACTTATGAAACGTGAGTAACTGTTGAGAGGGATCGGGTAAATGTTCAAGAACATCAAAACAAATAATCGTATCAAACTGATTTTCTAATGAAATCTCAGACTGAATCTTAACTTTATCACTCAGTCCCAATTGTTCAACCCGATATCGAACAAACGCCTGATTAATCGGGTTAATATCGCAATAAATCACCCGTTCGACTTGGGGACACAAAGCAGCGGCGATCGTATGAGTTCCAATTCCTCCCCCAAAGTCTAACACCTTACCCCGAGCATGATCACTAACCATTCGTAAGGTATTCCCAATATAGTCTTGACTGGTGAGATGCCAAGCTCCCAACTCAAATAAATAAATTTCACCGACTTTTTCACTGTAAAATAGAGAAGCATTTTCCCAGTCAAAATCCCGATGACCCAATTCAGCGAGTAATTGCAGACTAGACTCTAGTTATACTTCAAGCGTAGATTGATCCAAGTTTAAATAATCTTGTAAGTGCTGTTTTAGATCAAAAGCATCCTGCTCATAACTCTGTAAAATAATAGACTTTGAAGATGATAATATTAGCTAGAAAAGACTCAGGTAGTTCTCAGACTACAATCTTACCATGCTAATCTTCTCACAGACGGTTCAGCGATTCTCTCACCACCAGAACGAGGCTATGAACAGGATAACTTTATTTCCGGTAAAGTCGCCATGCAAATTACAGGGCCTTGGACGTTAGGATTTTTGCAGTCTGTGGGAATTGATTATGGGGTGTTTCCCATTCCCGCCAAAGACCAACAAGCCACCGTTGTCGGAGGTGAACATCTGTTTGTGATGAAAACGACTCCCCAACCGCAAAAAGCCGCCCTGACGTTTTTAGACTATGTGTTGAGTGAGGATTTTCAAACCGAGTGGAGTCTGGGAACGGGTTATTTACCCGTGAATTTGAAAACTCGTCCAAGTCAAAAGTATCAAGATTTTTTATCTCAACACCCGAGTTTACAAGTCTTTCTCAAACAGATGGCCTGGGCGCGAACGCGGCCAATTATTGCCGGATATCGTCGTCTGTCGGAAAATTTAGGTCGGGCGATTGAAGCGTCTTTACTCGGAGAAAATCCCCAAGATATGTTAAAACAAGCAGAAAATCGTCTGAAACTGATCCTCTAAAACTTGTGTGTCTTCTCTGATTCTAAAGTTTTTCTCTCTCTCCAAGTCGTCAGGTATCATTTAACTATCTTAAGGGGGTAGGCAGTTTAATGTACGGAAAGTTAGGGTATAGGAAACTTCTCGTGTCTATAGTAGAGGATAAAGACAATGACTCAAAGAAATGTTGCTATCTTGCTTTTTAATGATGTCGAAGTTCTAGACTTTACAGGCCCATTTGAGGTTTTTTCTGTGACCTCAGAGTTGAATGAAGATCAACCCTTTGAAGTGTATACCGTTGCGGAAACAAACGGCTCTATTCTGGCGAAAAATGGGCTGAGTGTCAATCCTAAATATACACTGACAGATTGTCCTTCTCCTAATCTATTAATTATTCCTGGCGGAATGGGTAGTCGAGAGGTAATGAAGCAATCAACGATTTTAGATTGGATTAAAACCTGTTCTCAAGATGCTGAGTTAGTGTTGTCGGTTTGTACAGGTTCTTTGATTTTAGCAAAAGCAGGTTTACTTGAGGGGTTAAGGGCAACTACTCATCACCAAGCCTTTGACTTACTGCGAGAAATTGCACCTCATACTGAAGTGGTTGAAAATCAACGGTTTGTTGAACAAGATAAAATTCTCACCTCGGGAGGAATTTCCGCCGGAATTGATTTGTCGCTTTATGTTGTCGCCAAATTATTAGGTCAAGAAACCGCGATCAAAACCGCACGACATATGGAATATCACTGGTCACATCCCCTTTAAAATTTAACAGAATTATGGTTTTTTTCGGAAAAAATGGTGCAGTCTATCGATATTTTAATCCTTTCTAACGGCCCTGGAGAATTAACAACTTGGGTGAGTCCCGTTGTAGAAGCATTGCGAAAACAGTTAGGAGATCAAACCGAAAAAGTTAGAATTTCCCTGATTCTTTCGCCTTGTCCTCATGCGACGGGAAAAGAAGTCGCGATCGCCAATTCTTATCCGGAAATTGATCGGGTTCAAAGTTCAGACTATTTTTGGCAATTTTTATTATCTGGAAAAACCGCCGAAAATTGGGATTGGTATCCTCAAGGTGTGGTTGTTTTTTTAGGAGGCGATCAATTTTTTACCGTAATCACAGCAAAACGTTTAGGTTATCGCAGTATTATTTATGCAGAATGGGATGCACGGTGGTGGCGATGGATAGATCGTTTTGCTGCGATGAATTCTCAAGTGATTGCAGCAATTCCGAGTGAATATTCGGCTAAATTTAAGATTGTTGGGGATTTGATGGCGGATGTACAGTTGCGACAAAATAAACAAAAGGGGTTAGAGTTTTTAAGCGATCAAAATGTTGAATTAATTGGGTTGTTACCGGGTTCAAAACCTGCTAAACTCGCGCAAGGTGTGCCGTTAACCTTAGCGATCGCCCAATATCTACATCATCAACGACCCCAAACCCGTTTTATTATTCCTGTCGCCCCCACGTTAGAGTTATCAACTTTAGCGCAATTTGCCGATCCGCAGTTCAATCCAATTTTATCACAAATCGGCGATTTTAAGGCAACTTTACAGGATGATAATCCGCCTTATTTTCAGTTAGAATCGGGTTTAAAAATTTACTTGTGTACGGAAACTCCTGCTTATGGATTGTTGTCTCAATGTCGGTTATGTTTAACAACAATTGGCGCTAATACAGCAGAATTAGGGTCTTTAGGAGTGCCGATGATTGTATTGCTTCCCACCCAACAATTAGATGCGATGCGGGCTTGGGATGGCATACCGGGGCTGTTAGCGAATTTACCGTTAGTCGGTTCGTTGTTTGCGAAAGCGATCAATTGGATCGTATTAAAACAGGGGAAACGGTTTGCTTGGCCGAATATTTGGGCGAAAAGCGAAATTGTCCCGGAGTTAGTTGGAAAGTTAGAAGCGAAAACAGTGGCGGAGTTAGCGTTAGATTATTTACAAAATCCCGAGAAATTACAACAAATTCGCGATCGGTTAGTTGAAGTTCGAGGAGAACCGGGAGCGGCGGAAAAGTTAGCGAAAATGGTGTTAGAACAAGTGTTTTGAATACTACTCTATTTAAATTCTCTCGTAGACTAACCCTGATGTTCTACAGTATGAGGCATTTGTTGAATTATTTCCATTGTTTTGACGCTAACAGTGCAGACTCTTTGCAATAGATCGATCACTTGTTCTTTGTAGTCGGCAAATTTGTAGGTGTTGAATTTTTCGCGGATGGTGGGGTCGCGGGGTTTTTTTTCTTTGTATTGATCGAGTATCCATTCCAAGGCGGAACGGTTGCCAAGTTTGTACTCCCAAGCGATCGCGGGAACGCCGGCGAGTTGGGTATTGTCGTCAAGGATAATTACGCCTTTTGTTTTGTCGGCTTTGAGTTTGGGTTTGGGGGTGGCAATGCTCTTGAGTTCGCTGCGGGTTAAGCCGTAGGGTTCGATGGTTTCATAGTTGAGGTGTAAATTCATTAATGCTTTACCCCAGTTTACCCATTGATGGAAGTTGGGATAGAAGGGGAGGCGGGGAAATTCGCGTTTGAGGTTGAGTTCGTATTTGCTACGGTAGGCGGGATGGTGAAGGACAGCGTAGGTGTAGTGGAAGATGTCGAGTTTGCTGATCTGATCCCCCCTGCCCCCCTTGTCAAGGGGGGTGTCCGCAGGACTGGGGGATTTGTAGTGGGTTTGGAATTGAGTTAAACCCCAGTCGGTGATGTTGTCGATACGGGTGCCATTTTCGTTATAGCGGTAGAGAGGGAGGCATTGACCAGTCCTACCTCCGACAGCCACTTCTGAAATACAATTCAAAGCCTGAACAGAAAAAGCAACTTGTGTGTGGTTGGTAACAGCAATAATTAAATTTTCTTGCTCAAGGTTTTCACCGAAAATATCGTAATGATTTTGGGTTAGCCTGTGGCAAAGAATGCGACTTGCATAAAGATACTGCCGAGTGTAGGGTCTATAAATTGACGAGACAATAGAAGCTTTTTGAAAACTCAGCTTCACCCCATCTTTCCAATGCGCTACTAGAGATGAATTCCACTTAATGTCCGGACTTTTTTTCTGTGTATCAAGGCTTTCATTATATTTAGAGATGAAAAACTTGATCTTGTCTGACAGCACATCTTCTTTAAAGTCAAAGACCCATTCATCTCTATTGGTTTCCACTCCTCTTGAAAAGAGATTGAAAATCGCCTCTTGCTTTTCCCCTGACTTTACTTCTGAATCAACCAAACATAGAAAGCTTTCAAAGTCGTCATTTTCGCCAACAAGCCACTTGCCTGTTGCACTGCTTTTGACCTTTTGGAAAAGTAAGTTTTGAATCTTGTTTTGTGAAAGAAAGTTTAGCTTATCTTCGGCTGTATCCATTTCTGGACGACGCACGTAGAAGATTTGGCAATTTCTATCTGTTTTATTGGCAAGCTTGACATTTCTAACTAGAAAAGCAATAGAAACGCCGACTTGAATACCAAAAACATTATTTTTAGTACCCGAAAGCTTTTGATTTTGCCGCACGTCTCCGCCCAGATCAACAAGGTAGACATAATCAAATTCATTTTCAATACATTTTCTAAATCCGCCGAAAGAATTAGATGAAATGAAGGAGTTATTGCTGACAAATACAACGATTCCATCATTTAATTGTTCGCTGAGTCTGTCGGATGCCCATCGATAAAAACGTGTGTACATATCGTATACAGCATTTTGATTCTGAGCGGTACCTTTTTTTATGTAAGTCGCTTTGATTCGTCTATCTACATCCTTGTATTGGCGATTTGGATTATCCTGTCTGAAATCTGCTTGCCAAGCGTTGTAGGGCGGATTACCAATAATCACAGAAATTGTCCGACTATTTTGTTCTTTAATTCTGGCTGTATTCTGCACACTCATGGCAAACAGATTAAGCTGCTTCCCCGCAAACCCGCAATGATCTAAAGTATCCACCAAACAAATATTTTGAAACTCCTCATATTTCCCCATCTTTTGCTGGTAGGTAAACTCAATATTCAAATTGGCAATATAATAAGGTAAAATCGCCACCTCATTACAGTGAATTTCATGCTTATACTTATGCTCCAACTTATCGGCGGGTAAATATTCAATCAATTCCGTCACATAAGTACCCGTACCCGTACAAGGATCGAGAATCTCCACCCCCGGATCGCTCAACAACTTCCCAAAGTGCTTGTGTACCAAATAATCCGCACTTTCAATCATCAAGCGGACAATTTCATTGGGCGTATAAACAATCCCCAACCGATCCGCCGCTTTCGGATTATAAGCCTTGTAAAAATTCTCGTAAACCGCCTTAAGAAACTTCTGCTTTTCGTGGTGGTTGGCGATATTTTCCGACTTGCGACGAATCACCGCATAGTAATGTTCGATGCTTTTGAGCGTGTTTCTGCGGGTAGCTCCAGTGAAAAAAGTGTTAACAATCTCCGAGATTTATCGGCCAATATTATTTTCCCGATGAAACTGCGACTCGTGGAAAATATTGGTAAAAATATCCTCCGTGAGAATGTGTTGAATCAACATTTCATGGATGTCAAAAATCTCAATTTCCGGGTTAACTGACTGGCGACAAACCGCTAAAAAACTGTTGCGGCGTTCCCGAAATTTTGTATTACTGGCTTCCTGCTGTGTTATAATCTGTCGTAAGGCTTCTATAATGTGGGGAATGTCTTCTTTGAATTTGGCGATCGCGGAGCGAAAGTCCCGAACTTCCGGGCGTTCGTAGTCTACAAAGGTTGAGATCAGCCCATCGAGTGCTTGGGAATCCCGCATCGAAACCCGCAACTGTTCCCGACTGTGTTGAATCAGAATGGCGGTTTGGGAGTCTTCAAAGAGAATATTTTCGTCGGGATAGCCCTTCTCTAGTTTTTTCTCAATCTCTTGGTCGAGGTGATCATACTGGTCTTTGCTCTCCCACCAACCATGCTCCAAGCGGATAGCATCTTTGACCGTACCATCGGGAAAAACGGTGGTGTTGAACTTGGTTTTGAAATCCAGTTCGGGAATGAGCAGATAGTTGCGGGGTTTGCAATATTCATTCAGCAGACGCTCAAAAGCATTGCGAATGCTGGTTTCCTTGCGAGAACCCCCATAGCGAATGATTTGTTCAACTTCTCCCTGATATTGGGTTACGAGCAATCTGGACATAAAGCGACTCCCGAAATTATGAAGCCTGGGCTAATTAAGGGCTGATGCTCAGTTATTCCAGCTTATTTTAACGCACTCGGGCTACTATTCTTACCTTTTTCTTTCAAAATACCCTACATTTACATGAGTTGAGATTGAGTATTAATTTTCTGAGGATTGACTCTCCGCTTTAACTCTCTTTAAAAAAGCAGCCCGACACCAATCAATATCCTCGCCAACTCTAAACATGACATAATCAATATCGTAGGCACTCCAATAACTAATCACTTGTCCTGTAAGTCCTTGGGCGCTGTTAACTCGCTCAACGGTACAACCGAGGGGAAATTTTTGAGCGGTGGGACAATCTTTCCACTGTTTGAGTTGTTGAATATATTCCCGTTTCTCCGGGGACAACAACTCCCAAGCTTCCCGTTTCCAGTCGGGGTATGCTTTTCCGAGCGCCTCAATTTCTTTCCAGGTTTGGGCGGTTGTCAGGAGTTCGGCGAGTTGTTGTGGGTTTTGAAGTTCCCAGCGAGAAAGGGGAAGGGCAGCCATAGCTATTTCTACACCATAGATAGGGTTATTGACAAATTCACTTTGCTCAGACTCTAAATATAGCGTGTTAGAGCGGTTGTGAATGTAAAATTAAACGCTGCAATCGGAGATTTCCCCAGAATATCGTCAGATTGGGGGTTCTGTAAGCATAAACCGGATTTTTCTACCCATGAAGTCCAGAGTTGGGGCCAGAAAAAATCAACTTTTGGCTTCTTCTAGCACCATCCATCCACGATGAGATTGGCCTTGAGCGTGTTGATTGAGAAAGTGTTGGTGTTGTTTGAGCATTTCCGGGCCAGGATAAATGGTGCGTTCTCCGGGACGAAGGTATATCCAACCCAAGTCTTGCAGACGACCCACTAAATTGGAGATGCTGACCCCCAATTCTTGACGCAGTTCATAGAGATGTGACCATTTCATCAAGTTTCGACCGAGCCTTTTCTGCTCCATAATGTAACGAGGCATGAGTAGGCAACTGGCGAAATATTGGGCTTGCCATTCAATTGAGGCGATTTGAGTGATGGTCGTCTCGGAGCGACACACAAAAGGTTCTTCGGGGGCTGTTGTGGCTTGGAGAGTCGCTTGATGATTAACGTGTAGTACCCAATGGCCAATTTCATGGGCGAGGGTAGATTCGATGAACCCTCTTTGTTTGTCAAGAATGTCTTCGTTAATCTCAATCAGTCGTTCTCGGGGTAAAATACGAGCAGCAATTGCCCCTTGTTCGTCGGGTTTGATAACATCCCAAACGATACCTAAATCAAGAAAGTCAGCCACTAAGGAGCCATCAAACGGCCAACTTGGAACAAAATTTGTTGTCGTTTGCATCTGTTCTAGGATGTGGTTGGCTTGACGTTCAATAAACGCCTTCGTGTGAAAACGATACGGTTTTAGTAGGTTCACCTCTTATTTTTCCTCCCCTGCACAAAACATCTATCCGGCTTCAAAAACTTACCAGGTTCAACCGGATAAAATGAGAAAATTTTCTCACTTTCTATCTATAGATATATAAAGTTTTAACTCTTAAAATTTTGTTTCTATTTATTGACAAAAGCTCTAAAGAGTTTTAGCACAGTTTAACCCCTGTTTACAGTGTAAAATTGGTCAATCACTGTAATTAAATGAATATATAGTTTGTAACATATTTAAGCAATGCTGTCAAGCACCTTGACTTGTACCCTTGGCATGATGGCTTGTTGGTCAAGGCTTTGGCCCAAAGCATAATATACTACATTTTTATTACAGATTTCCAAAAATTGATAAAAATAGTCTACTTAGAATCGAAATTGAATTTCAAAAAGTTGAATACCAATTTATTTTTGAGTCAACAGAGTTTAACCCGTGAAAAAAAATATTCGCCTGCTGTCGGCGAACATTTAATTAATCTAAATTATTTGAGAGTCATCGGTTCCCCGCCTTGAAAAGGCGGGGCTTGCCGATGACCGCGTGCTGCGGTCAGAGTTTATGAGAAACTTTGAGCAAGCTCATCGGTTTTAGCCGCCATAATAAAATCATTACGATGTAACCCAGAAATCGCATGAGTCCACCAATTCACGGTTGCTTTTCCGTATTCGGTGGTAATTGCGGGGTGATGTCCTTCTGCTTCGGCTGCGTTTCCAACTTTATTGGTAAAGTCTAAAGCTGTTTTAAAATCTGGAAATTGATAAGTTCGCTGTAAATGAGCCTCGCCTTGACTGTCAATTAAGTCCCATTCGGGAATTTCGGGTTTAAGTTGTTGAATTTGTTCTTGAGTAATGGGTTGAGAATTTGCGCTACAGGCTTCACATTTTTGTTGGTTAAGTTGTGCCATGATGATTTCCTCAGCTATTAATTGTATTCTTCGTTTTGTTCAAAAAACTTTGAAAGACGAGAGTTTTGATTCTCTTTGTTGTCTTTAAAGTCAAAAAAATGAATGAGAAAAAGTTAATTACTCTGTTTATTTAAAACTCTACAGATTACTTTTTTCCTTTAATCCTAGCTCAAAGGTAATTTCGTGAACACCGGGAATTGCTTTAACGTCCTTAACAATTTTCTGGGCTGTATTTTTATCTTTCACCGTACCCGAGAGAATGACAGAACCATTCGTTACCATTGCCACCAAATCCTTTTGAATCTCAGATTTAATAGTCTTTTTGATTTCGCGATCGCTAAGTGCTTTTGTACGTTTCCAGTCTTTTTTAACGTATTCAACACCGCTATATTGACCACCACCCGGATTTAGTTTTAAGCGTTCATCAAGCTGTTTTTGTTGAGGCGTTTGAAGCGCACTATCAGGCGTTCCTAAAGCACCTAAAAGCGGTGTTGCGAGAGCAGACGAACTCTGAGTCAAGGTAATTAATAAAATACCGAAGACAGTGACAGCAGAGTAAAATAAACGATGACGTTGCATCAACAGATACGCTGAAAATCCAACGGCAACAATGCCTAACAGTAAATAAAAATCCATGAGAATATATCCTCCTATTACAAACAATCAACAAGTAAATTATTCAGCCGTCAATTCCAATTAATGAGAAAAGAGCGAGTGAATCGTTTACTTTTATTTGTGACAGACCAATGACAATTCCAGAAATAAACCATTTAACAGTTTAAATTCTGTCATCCAAAATCAGAACTTCACAAATTTAATCTCTAGGGTTACTTTCTTCTCTCTACATCTCCTAACCTTCCCCACTTCCAAAGCTTAAACTTTAACTTCATCAGTAACCCATCGATTTCTAGGATAGATCCTCAATGTACCAATCAGGATCTTCCTAGAGGAACAGATTTGTTGATCGGCATAAATAATATCGTTAGTACCAACAACTTCTAGCTCGGGAGTATCCAGTAAAATTTTGAAAACTGCTCGACCAATCCGACCTAATCCATTAATTGCAACTCTAGCCATAATTTATTGTCCTATTAACTTTTAATTCGAGATTTTGCTAATAGTTTCAAATCAAAAAACTCCCCAGTCACGATCCTTAAATCCATGGTAATAATGAATAGTTTAAGAGGATAAAGAGAAGGAAAGAGAGAGTATACCGAGCGATTTAAAGTTTATAGAACTTAAGATAGATGACATCTTTTAACAAATCGTAGATACTCTTTAAAGTAGAGTCAAACTTGATAAAGCTATGATTTTTTTAGAAAATAAACAAACGGGAAACTTAGTTAAAGTTCTGGATTTGACAGCATTAGCTGATCCGAATAAAAGTCAGATTTCCGGCCGAGTTCAAGCAGGAGAAGAAGAACAGTCTCCTGAGTTTATGGAGAAAGAAAAGCTTATTTTTCCTTCTGGTGAAAGTTTACCTCGTTGTTGGCTAGATGCTGATTATCGTCATCCTAACTAGAGCTTTTTTTAATAGATATGACGTAGAGAATACGTTTAATTGGAGGTTGTAGTTCGATTACGCGCATCGTCTGCTTCCTCCTGCTGCTGTTGTTTAGAGAGAATTTTTTCCTGATCGGTAACAGCTTGATGATGGGCTTCTTCTCCTGCAAAATTCGCACCCCGTTCATCTTGATGAATTGATTCCTGTTCTTCCATCTAGCTTAAAGGAAATATGCTTTTGAGAAAACTGACTGCGGATAGATTGATTTACAATGCAAACCATTTAGAAGGAATGATCACTTTGAGTATCTGTCCGATGACTAATGGAATTAAACTTCCCCCTAAAATAAATCCCCATCCTTGCAAACCCGGATTAACTATTTTTAACACATTTGCTAAGGGAGAAAGATAAACCGCCATCAATAGTAAACCTGTACAAATTAATAACGCTAACCACACATAACGGTTAGTTGTGACTTCATTTTTAAACAATCCAGAGTTTGAATCCCGCATATTAAAAACGTGCCATAGGCGACCAAAAGCTAAGGTTAAAAATGAGATAGTCACGGCTTTATCTTCTTTCATTCCCAAACGACTTAAACACAGCCAAAAGATCCCCAAAACGGTTATCGCAATAATCACTCCATACAGCACAATTGCCATCCAATGACGCCGGGGTAAAATCGCTTCACTGCGATCGCGTGGCTTCTGTTTCATCAGGTTAGGACTTCCTTCTCCCACGCCTAAAGCTAACGCCGGAAACACATCGTTAACGGCATTCAAAAATAAAATTTGCAAGGGTAATAAAGGTAAGGGTGCGCCCACTAACGAAGTTGCAGCTACCGCAATAATTTCACCCATATTTCCCGAGAGCAAATAGATGGTAAACTTGCGAATATTCCCAAAGATTGCCCGTCCCTGTTCGACCGCAGCAACAATACTGGAAAAGGCATCATCTTGTAATACCATATCTGCCGCTTCTTGGGCGACTTGTGTTCCCCGTTTTCCCATCGCAATGCCAATATCTGCTTTCTTTAATGCGGGTGCATCGTTAACACCATCTCCGGTCATCGCAACAATCGCATTATGCTGTTGATGTAGGGTAACTAAATTTAATTTTTGTTCTGGACTAACGCGAGCAAAAATGGGAACTTGTTGTAATTCTTGCTTTTGTTGTTTAGATAAATTATCGAGAGATTGAAGTTCCTCACCTCGTCTGGCTTCGGCTTCTTGTTCGGTGGTTAAACCCACAGCCAAGCCAATATTACGAGCGGTAACGGGTTGATCTCCTGTCACCATGATCACTCTAATTCCTGCATCATGGCACGCTTTTAGTGAATACTTTACTTGTTCTCGGGGAGGATCGAGTAATCCCACTACCCCTAAAAGGGTCAGGTTTTCATAGGGTTCTGCTTCCGAATCATCTGTATTTTTAGAGGCAAAGGCAAGAATTCTTAATCCTTCTTTTGCTAATTGATCACAGCGTTCCCGCCAAGTTTTTTTGTCATCTTCGCTTAACTCTTGAACACCTTCTAAGGTTAATTGTTGATTACAAACGTCTAGAATATACTCGGGAGCGCCTTTAACTGCAAAACGATAACCTTGTTCATCTTCGTGAATGGTTGCCATCATTTTAGTATCGGAATCAAATGGCACATCTCGAACTTCTGGATAGGTTTGTAATATTTTTTCGCGGCGAAGCTCTCCTTTTGCCCCGACCACTAATAAGGCGACTTCCATCGGATCGCCAGTGGGTTTATCTTTGTGTTCGTTAAATTGGGGTAAGCTGGCTTTATTACACAAAACTCCCACTTCTAAGAGGGAGCGCAAACGGTCGTTTTCTTGGGGATTGATTGATTCTTCGTCTTGGGTAAATTCTCCTTCAATTTCTAACGCTTCTCCGCTCACTTTTACGATCCCAGAATCTAACGCAATTTGCGCTACAGTCATGCGATTTTCGGTTAAAGTTCCGGTTTTATCGGTACAGATAATATTGGTGGCTCCGAGAGTTTCTACAGCCGATAAACGGTTGATTAAAGCATTACGTTTTGCCATGCGCCACATTCCTCGCGCCAAGGCGACTGTCGCCACAATGGGAAGTCCTTCGGGAACCGCAGCCACAGCTAAAGCAATGGCGGTTTGTATCATCAAAAATAATTCTTTCCCCCCAATAATTCCCGCTCCCGCTACTAATACAGCAATGACTAATGTTACCCAAATTAAATTTTGACCGAGTTTATCGAGTCGCTGTTCTAAAGGGGTCGATTCTTGTTTCGCTTCGGCTGTCATTGAGGAAATATGACCGAGTTCCGTTTTCATTCCGGTTGCGACTACGACTCCTTCACCCGAACCCCGTGTAATTGCTGTTCCTTTAAACAGCATATTTGTACGTTCAGCCAGGGAAAGATCGCCTTCTAAAGCTTCTATTGTTTTACTAACAGGAAGGGATTCTCCGGTTAAAGCAGACTCATCAGCTTGCAGTTTAGATGCTTGCAAAATCCGCACATCTGCCGGAACTAAATCACCACTTTCAAGGACAACAATATCACCAGGAACCAGTTCTTCAGCAGAAATTTCTTGAACTTTTCCCTCGCGTCTAACGTTGGCTTTTGTACGACTGAGTTCTTGTAGAGACTCCATCGAATTAACGGCTTTTAGTTCGGTAAAAAAGCCAATCACTGTGTTTAAAAGAATAGCAATAATAATAGCAATTCCTTCTACCCAGTCTTGAAATGAAAAGGAGAGAATGGCGGCGATCGCTAATAGCCCAATAATTGGACTTTTAAATTGATCAATGAAGATTTGCCAGGAACTACGATGTTTGAGTTTTTGTAAGCGATTATGGCCGTACTTTTCTCGTCTTTTTTTGATATTAGAAGCGGAGAGTCCCTGGTTAGTTTCAACAGAAAGTTTATTCAGATTTTCTTCTGCTGAATGGGAGCTTGTCCACCGAATATCTAACTGTTCTTGTGGTTCTTTAGTTGAGGTCATGGGGTGTTAACCGAGTAGAGAGATAATCTAAAAAGTTGAAACTTTATTAAGCTAAGTTTTTAGAGGAAGAATGACCAAAGTGGGTTGTGGGAGTGATGGAATTTTGACTAACGTTTGCGATCGCAACTCCACCTAAATTTGCAGGTTGATCGTTGTATCGTTCTACTAGAAAGTCTGATAAAGTTTGCCGACAGTTTAAGCACAACCAACAGATTGTATGCTGACAAACATGACGAGTTAATTCTCCTGAACAGAGAGGACAGATAATCATTTTAAAAAAGGGTTGAATGAAAAGGTTTAAGTGAACTGGAGAGCTAAAATAACTCTATTGAGAACGTATTAATCAGATTTTTGATTCATCTCTGAGTCTTTGTATAGTAGTTTGTATTTGTAGCTTTTAGAGCTAATTTTCAGTATAAACTTATTAGGCATTAGATTTTTATACCTCCAGATAGAGATTTATCTAATACTTTTGGGAGATTTTTTAGACTAGAAATCAATAATAATAAATATACTTTTCAAATTGTAACATTTTTTATCATTTTACTTTTAAATTTACATCTTAAAATAGGAATACTTTTTAAAAATTGACCATCATTTGAGAGATAGAGATAGATATCCATCTTGTGACAGAAGATGTTACTGGTTTTCGATGTTATACTTGATAGTAATAGATTTTTAAAAGTTTTAGCAAGTCAATGCGCTGAAGTTATACACGTTAGAAAAAAGGTCTAATATTATGAGTTACAACAAAGTATTAGCTGCATTAGATCGATCTTCTCAGGGAGAAAATGTATTTGAAGAAGCTTTAAATATTGCTCACACTCAAAAAGCGGAATTACTGCTAATTTTTTGTACACAAAGGTGGACACAAATGCCAACTGTACCGCCCGTAGCAGCACCAACAGGAACCAGTTTACATCCTATGATGAGAATGTATCCTTCTATGACGGAAACAGAGGTATTACAAGCGACTGAACAAGAGATAAAAAAATCGAAAGCAGAAGCAGAAAGCTGGCTACATCACTATCAAACAGTCGCGGAGAAACAAGGAGTTTACGCTCAATATAGATGTATTCCATCTCGGGGAAATCCCGGCGAACTCATCTGTAAAACAGCTCAAGAATGGAATGCAGATTTAACTGTGGTAGGTCGTACAGGTCGCACAGGTTTAGAAGAAGCTTTTCTCGGAAGTGTGAGTAATCATGTCGTTCACCATGCGCCTTGTTCGGTGTTAGTGGTACAGAACAAAAACTAACTTGATGATCGCTTTTTTGTAAGAAGTGAAAAGTTTGTTTAAAAATTGACAAAATAGGAGAAAATTAACTATGGCTACGAATCATATTGCAGAAATTCGCCAGTACAATCAAAGCATTTGGATGGATTATCTAAATCGCAGTTTAATTAAATCAGGAGAACTCGAAGATTTAATCAAACATCTCAACATCCGAGGAATCACTTCCAATCCGGCTATTTTCAAGTCATCTATCATCGGAAATGAAAGTTATGATGCTGATATCAAAGCAGGGATTGAGAATAATCAGTCTGTGGAAGAAATTTGTACTCACTTAATTTTTGACGATATTCGCAACGCTTGTGATTCCTTTCGTCCGATATATGATGAAACTCAGGGATTAGATGGTTATGTTAGCATCGAAATCCCACCCAACCTAGCACGAGATACTCAAAAAACAATTTCAGAAGCTCGACGGTATTTTAACGAAATTAATCGTCCGAATGTAATGATTAAAATTCCGGGAACTCCCGAGGGAATTCCAGCGGTAGAACAGGTTATTTCTGAAGGCATTAATGTTAATGTGACGCTGTTATTTTCCGTAGATAGCTATTTAGAAGCTGCCCAAGCGTATATTCGCGGATTAGAGACACGAGTTAAGAATAATCAACCCATTGACTCAATTGCTTCAGTCGCAAGTTTCTTTCTCAGTCGAATCGATGTGAAAGTTGATCAGTTAATAGATGAAAGAATTAAAAAGATTGGGACTGAAAACTTAAACGAAGAAGCCCGTTTGAGTCAGATAAAAGGTAAAGTTGCGATTGCTAATGCTAAAATTGCCTATCAAAAATTCCTAGAAATTTTCGGGAGTGAACGCTGGAAAGCATTAGAAGAAAAAGGTGCAAATGCTCAACGCTTACTGTGGGCGAGTACCAGTACAAAAAACCCTGAATACAGCGATGTCATGTATATCGATGAATTGGTGGGAAAAAATACAGTCAATACAGTCCCTCTCGAAACCCTAAAAGCTTGCGCCGATCATTGTCATCCTTCTGGTGATCAAATAGAAACGGATGTAGATCAAGCTTATCAATTGATGGAAAGTTTGCAAGAGCCTGATATTGATATCAATTTAGATCGAGTCATGTCTGAACTCCTAGAAGAAGGAATTGATAAGTTTGTTCAGCCTTATGATGAGTTAATGAAATCTCTCAAAGAGAAAACGCAACAACTCGCAACGGTCTAGAAACAAATTTCAAGTGATCAAACGATCTTAAGATAGGGAGGTTATTAATAGCCTCCTTATTTTTTCAGCCCGCCCGAATTAAAGATCAACAGGTAAATCTTGGCGGGGTTTAAACGCTTCAACTTGACGTAATTTTTCATATAATTCTCGTTCTTGAGGACTGGGATCTGGAGGAAAAACGATTTTCAGTTCGACTAATTGATCGCCTCGTTTTCCGGTGCCGGTCGGATAACCTTTATTGGCTAAACGTAATCGTTTACCGGATGTTACACCCGGAGGAATTTTCATTTTTACCCAACCATCTAAAGTCGGAACTTCGATTTCACTTCCTAACACGGCTTCACTGGGAGTAATCGGAACTTCACAAAAAATATCGGAGCGTTCGAGTTTAAAATAGGGATGAGGGACAACATTAATTTTCAGATATAAATCCCCGCCTCCAATGCCTTGATTTCTCAAACGAATCCGTTGACCTGTGATCATTGCAGCAGGCATATTCACCTCTAAACTGCGCCCATCTTCTAAACGAATGCGTTCAGTTCCGCCTGTATAAGCTTTTTCTAACGGTAAAGTCAGTCGGGCTTCAATATCCCGTTTTGCTTCGCGAGAATCTGCCTTATAAACAGCTTTTGTGCGAGGGGAACGATAAGGATCAGAAGAAGCCACCCGAGGCGCGTCTGCGTTAACCGTTCTGACTTCTCGTCGTCGTCCTAATAATTGATCAATAAAGGTATTAAAATCAGCATAGTCTCCGAAATCAACCTCTTGAGTTTGAGTGCGACCATTGGTTGATTGATTTGCCCAAGTTTTCAAACCCGAAAAAGGAGAACGGGTGCGACCTTGAAATCCTTTTTGTTTCCAGAATTGACTATATTCGTCGTATTGCGCCCGTTTTTCGAGGTCAGAAAGAATGTGATAAGCTTCCCCAATATCTTTAAATTTTTCCTCAGCTTCTTTATCACCAGGATTGAGATCGGGGTGATATTGTCTGGCGAGTCGGCGATAGACTCTTTTAATTTCTTCTAAGGTTGCGTCTTTGGGAACGCCTAAAATTTGATAATAGTTACGAAAGTTTTGCATGATTGGGTTGATTGAGTTTTGCGTTTTAAGTTGAGAGTATCGACCGAATTTATTCCTCTGAAAAATTTTAGAGCCAATCATCCTCTTCTTCATCCCAGTCATCACTTTGGTAGTAACGTTTGGGGGTTCGACCTGGTTCTAAAGGTTCTGAACGAGGCGGATAGTCGCGGTAGTCATATCGTTCTTCCCGACGGCGATCGCTCCCTGAAAATGTTCGTCGGATCGAACCAAACAAATCATCTTCGTCCTCAGCACCCATTGCAGACACTTCTCGATTGATTTCATACAGGGCATCTTGTAAGTCCGCCCCAACTTGATCAATGCCGCGATCATCATCTCGTTCCAGGCTATCACGCAAAGCCCGAATTAAGGTTTCAATGCGTCCTCGCTGACGTTGGGCAAATTGCATTCCGTAGTCTAAGGCGACTTCTCGTAGTTGTCGTTCTGCTTGATAAGTCAAGGCTTGGGCGCGGTTGCGTTTTTCGACTCGTTCCCGTTGGAGTCGGTCTTGATCGGCAAATTGTTCCGCTTCTTGGATCATGCGGTTGACTTCTTCTTGAGAGAGAGTGGATGCGCCTTGAATGGTGACACTTTGTTCTCGTCCAGTGGTTTTATCGAGGGCTGTCACGAGTAAGATTCCATTCGCATCGATATCAAAAGATACCTGTACTTGAGGAACACCTCTTGGGGCGGGCGGAATTCCGGTGAGTTTAAATTTACCCAAGGATTTGTTATCGCTGGCTAATTCTCGTTCTCCTTGTAAGATATGGATTTCGACTAAAGTTTGGTTATTTTCCGAGGTGGAGAAAATATCTGAACGTCGCACAGGAATAGTGGTATTACGAGGGATGAGTTTTTTCATCACCCCGCCAATAGTTTCTAACCCAATAGATAGAGGGGTGACATCTAATAACAAGATATCTCGCACTTCTCCGGCTAAAATTCCGGCTTGAATGGCAGCGCCGACTGCTACGACTTCATCGGGGTTAACGCCTTGATTGGGTTCGCGATCAATGAGACTGTAAACCACTTGTTGCACCATCGGCATTCGGGTTGATCCGCCGACTAATACGACTTCATCAATCCGATCTGGACTGAGATTGGCATCAGCTAAAGCGCGTTTGATCGGACGACGTAGGCGTTGAACCAAGTCAGCACATAATCCTTCAAATTCGCCTCTACTGAGTCGATAGTCGAGATGTTTCGGCCCTTCTTCAGTGGCGGTAATAAACGGTAGGTTGATTTCGGTGACACCGACCCCTGAAAGTTCAATTTTGGCTTTTTCGGCAGCCTCAGTCAACCGTTGTAGGGATTGGCGGTTGCGTCTGAGATCGACTCCTTCTTGTTCGAGAAATTGATCGGCTAACCAATCGACGATTTTTTGGTCAAAGTCATTTCCTCCGAGTTGAGTGTCGCCACTGGTTGCTTTGACTTCAAAGACGCCATCGCCAACTTCGAGGATGGAAACGTCAAAGGTGCCTCCACCTAAGTCAAAGACGAGTATGGTTTCATATTCGCGTTTTTCCATGCCATAGGCAAGAGAGGCGGCAGTCGGTTCGTTGAGGATGCGTTTAACATCGAGTCCAGCAATTCGTCCAGCATCACGGGTGGCTTGGCGTTGGGAGTCGTTAAAGTAGGCGGGAACGGTAATCACAGCCCCGGTGACTTCTTCGCCGAGATAACGGGTGGCCTCTTCGGCTAACTTTCGCAAGACCATTGCTGAGATTTCTTCGGGTGCAAAGTCTTTTTTCAAGCGAGGACAACGAATTCTGACATTGCCGACTTCATCACGACGAACGGTATAAGGAACTCGTTTGGAGGCGGGGTTGAGATCAGTGTATTTATTCCCCATGAGTCGCTTCACCCCAAAATAGGTGTTTTGTGGATCTAAAATGGCTTGTCGTCTGGCCATTTGTCCAACGATACGTTCCCCTTCTCGGGTAAAACCAACGACGGATGGGGTTGTCCGCATTCCTTCAGAATTAGCGATCACGATAGGTTTTCCGGCCTCCATGACAGCGACCACAGAGTTGGTTGTCCCCAGGTCAATGCCGACTACTCTACCCATGCGTTGGTTTTCTCCTTATGTGCTTCGATTTGGCTTGGTTGTCCGATCATCTATTTTATCGTGTCAAGTAAGGCAAAAGGCAATTCTAAACTTCTGACGACTGACATCACGACTTCTTTCTCCCCATCTCCCCATCTCCCCATCTCTCCACCTCCCCACCTCCCCATCTCCCCATCTCCCCAACTCCCCACCTCCCCATCTCCCCATCTCCCCATCTCTCCACCTCCCCATCTCCCCATCTCCCCATCTCCCCATCTCCCCATCTCCCCATCTCTCCATCTCCCCATCTCCCCATCTCTCCACCTCCCCACCTCCCCATCTCCCCATCTCCCCAACTCCCCAACTCCCCATCTCCCCATCTCCCCATCTCTCCACCTCCCCATCTCCCCATCTCCCCATCTCCCCATCTCCCCATCTCCCCATCTCTCCATCTCCCCATCTCCCCATCTCCCCATCTCTCCACCTCCCCATCTCCCCATCTCCCCAACTCCCCATCTCCCCATCTCCCCATCTCCCCATCTCGCCACCTCCCCATCTCCCCATCTCCCCATCTCCCCATCTCCCCATCTCCCCATCTCTCCACCTCCCCATCTCCCCATCTCCCCATCTCCCCATCTCCCCATCTCTCCACCTTCCTATTTTCCCAACTTCTGAACTTCAAATAAATCTACACCTTGAATGTAACAAGATGTAAAGTATAATGAGAACAAAACACAAGCACATAGACTATAAGGTTATCAATGCGAGTTGCGATCGCCGGAGCAGGTTTAGCAGGCTTATCTTGTGCCAAATATCTCACGGATTTGGGTCATACGCCCATTCTTTTAGAACGACGAGATGTATTGGGTGGCAAGGTGGCTGCATGGAAAGACGAAGACGGGGACTGGTACGAAACGGGTTTGCACATTTTTTTCGGTGCCTATCCAAATATGTTGCAGCTTTTTAAAGAACTCGGGATCGAGGATCGGCTGCAATGGAAAGAACACACAATGATTTTTAATCAGCCGGAAAAGCCAGGCACCTATTCTCGGTTCGATTTTCCCGATCTGCCTGCTCCGATTAATGGAGTTATAGCGATCCTGCGTAATAATGATATGCTCACTTGGCCGGAGAAGATCCGGTTTGGTTTGGGATTGATTCCGGCGATGATTCAGGGGCAAAACTATGTTGAGCAGATGGATAAATATTCCTTTTCCCAGTGGCTAGAACAGCAAAATGTTCCGCCTCGGGTTGAGAAGGAAGTGTTTATCGCTATGTCAAAAGCTCTTAACTTTATTAACCCGGATGAGATTTCAGCAACCATTATTCTGACGGCTCTCAACCGCTTTCTACAAGAGAAAAATGGCTCAAAGATGGCGTTTTTGGATGGTTCACCCACAGAGCGCCTTTGTCAGCCGATTGTAGATTATATTACGGAACGAGGGGGAGAAGTCCGACTCAACTCACCGATTAGAAAGTTTTTATTGAATGCCGATACTAGCATCAGTGGCTTTCAGGTGGGCGGATCAGACGAGATACTGACAGCCGATGCTTATGTTTCGGCGATGCCAGTTGATCCGCTGAAGTTGATGTTACCTGAACCTTGGCAGCAATTGGATTATTTTCAAAAGCTAGAGGGTTTAGAGGGCGTTCCGGTGATTAACGTGCATCTGTGGTTTGATCGCAAGCTGACTGATATTGATCATCTGCTGTTTTCGCGATCGCCACTTCTGAGTGTGTATGCAGATATGAGTAATACTTGCAAGGCTTATTCTGACCCTGATCGTTCAATGTTAGAGTTGGTTTTAGCTCCTGCTAAAGACTGGATCGCCAAGTCCGATGAGGAGATTGTCGCAATAACGATGGCCGAATTGGAAAAATTATTTCCGGAACAAATTCCTCATCAGGCGAAGTTGTTGAAGTCTCATGTGGTGAAAACGCCTCGTTCGGTGTATAAAGCCATTCCAGGCGCTCAGGCTTGTCGTCCGTCTCAAGTCACACCGATTCCCAATTTCTTTTTAACTGGGGATTATACGATGCAACGATATCTGGGTAGTATGGAAGGTGCTGTACTTTCTGGTAAACTAACAGCGCAAGCTATTAGTCAGGACTCAGCCTTAATTGATAAGCAAGCCCAGGCTGCTGTGGTTGATTCTACTCTTGATGGAAGTTCACCCACTGTCAATTCCCAACCCCGCACCCCTGTTACGCAATAACCAACCGATTTACGGCTGATAGCGACAGAGCAGAAAAACGACGAATGCTACAACTGTCTAAGTCCCTCCGGATGAGAACTCTGGCTTCCTTGGAAGACTCCTACGAACTCTGTCGTCAGATTACTGCGGAGTATTCCAAAACTTTCTATATGGGAACTCAGCTTATGCCATTCGCCAAACGTCGGGCGATCTGGGCAATTTATGTCTGGTGTCGCCGTACCGATGAATGGGTTGATGGGCCATTAGCGAGTTCAACAACGGCTGAAACTTTGGATCATTGGGAAAAACACCTCGAATCTATTTTTGCAGGAGATCCCATTGATGATGAAGACGTGGCTCTAGTGGATACTCTCAGCCAGTTTCCTCTAGATATTCAGCCGTTTCGAGATATGATTGCGGGTCAACGTATGGATCTGTACCGCAGTCGATATGAAACCTTTGAAGAGTTGAAACTGTACTGCTATCGGGTGGCGGGTACAGTTGGGTTGATGTCTATGGCTGTGATGGGTGTTGCCCAATCTGGCCAAAAGGCTCCCTGGGATCAAGAACAAGGTTTTGATATCCCGACAGATAAAGCGATCGCTCTTGGAATTGCAAATCAACTGACGAACATTCTCCGAGATGTGGGTGAGGATGCTCGCCGAGGTCGTATTTATCTTCCTCTAGAAGAGTTAGCCTTGTTCAACTACACCCAAGACGATTTATTGAACGGAGTTGTCGATGATCGCTGGCGAGAACTAATGCGCTTTCAAATTCAGCGAGCGCGTAAATATTACACTCTAGCCGAGTGCGGAATTCGTGCCTTGAGTCCTGATATTCGCTGGCCGGTTTGGTCAGCATTGCTTCTCTACAGCAAGATTCTGAATGAAATTGAGCGCAACCAGTACGATGTTTTTAGCAAACGAGCCTATGTTCCGACTCGGCGTAAGTTGCTTTGTTTACCTGTTGCGCTTTTGAGATCGAAGGTCTTGTAATTTTGAACCGGTTGATCCCACTCCGAATTGAATTAAATAACCCGCCGAAAATTAATTCTGGCGGGTTTTGTCTTATCAGAAAATAAAAACTCGGGATTTTAATTGGTGGTTTGAGCGTTGAGCATTTCTTTGAGTTTCTCTAGCTGATCGGCCCAACGCGGATCGGGTTGAACAGAGTCGCTAGAACCTGATGAACTGCTTGAAGAACTCGAAGATGTATTCCCTCCTCGATTTGATTTTTTCTTCTTCCCAGCACCGGAAGTTTTAGCCGCAGGACGAGATTCTTCTTCGGATGCACCTTCGGGTTTGTCACTTTTGCCTTTTTTACGGGGTAAGGCTTTTTCGATTTTGAGGGGATTTTCCTTGAACATGAAGCCGTTGTATTTTTCAACAATTTGATCGGCTATTTCATCGGTTTGTACTGTCACAAAACCAAAGCCTCGACATTTTCCAGTCTTACGATCTGTAATGACTTTGGCTGAGACACTATCTCCTTCCTCGACAAAAACGTCCTGCAATTCTTTGCGCTCGAGTTCTTTGGGAAGATTTCCGACATAAAGACGAACTGGCATGAGTAAAGCCTCCAATTATTAACTAAAATGAGCTAGCTAGAAAACTTAGCATTGCATGAAAAACGGTCGTGTACCGCCTCCGTCAATTGACGCCGGAGAAATCTACGACTGCTCTTTTCTAAATAAAAAACATCTGGTATTGAACAATACTCTCGAAGGGGAGAGTCTTTTTGCTCTGAGTCGCAAAAAAATTGACAACTTTTTCTTTGTCTACGCCAACTCACCGGGTGACTTTGTAACTTCTTCTCCACCTTGATTTGCTGATGCAGAAAACTATAATTTGTTAGGCTGCTTTGTAAACTTCCGGTCATTTCTCAATAACTTACTACCGTATACACTTTCTATTCCTTTGGGTGTCGATGAAAACACTTGGAACCCAGACTATAAAACTAATATCAATGGATTTCAGCTTCCTGTTGATGTAACGCCTATTCAAGTTTAGTACACCCAATGGTACAAAATAGAACATTTGGAGAAAAAGTCGTTTGATCAGATACCTGTTCACTAAAAAACAGCAACACAGTTATAAAACTCTGCTCTCTATTATTCCTAACCGGATAATTTCAAGCCATTTTCTAAGATATCATAGCTGCGAGCATATTTCTAGTAAGTTGTTCAAATTTTTCTGATTGTAACAGGAATGTCTTCACGGATCTTTCTTCCAATTGATTGAAGCCTTCCTTTGACATACCCAACAGGTGAATCCACTATTAAAGGTTTGTAAACAAATGTAACACTGAGTTGAGCAAAATGCAAATCTAACATTCTTAAAACTTACAAAAACTTAGAATCCTCCCTGAGAAATCATATAAGCTCCCCAAAAAGTGAGAGCGCAAGCTAAGATTGTAGACCAAATGGGATGCCCTGCTGTCAAGATTACTTGACGATCTTGAGTTTCGATTGTCTCAACATCTATCCAAGCAGTCGCCCCTCGTCGCCACCATCCGGTTACATTCATCGACTTGCCAATTAGATCAACCGGATGAGTTGACTTGCCAAAGTTTGCTAAAGGAGTCAACACTGGAATGTAATGCAGCTTGATCGCCCCTGTCGAGGTTTGTAAAATCAAATCCTGTCCCATTAAATTACTCAACCCCTTTCTCCCTAAGAGTTTCCCCTCCAGACGCAGCGGTTGACTATCAATCGGCAAGGCATTAGGATTAGTCAATAGATTCACCAAATTGGGATTGGGCAATAGTGTTGCGGGTTTAATGTCTGGAAAGAATGAATTGATGCGAATGAAAATCCCTAAACTGCAAGCGAGGGGAATGCAACCTGCCAAAATCCAAAAATCCCCAAGTAGCCATTCTAACTGCCATACCCCCACAGTTGAAAAAATTCCGCCCAATAACCACAATAGACTTCCTAGCATCAAACCCGCCGGAATTCCAAAATAAGGCGCCCCTTGCAGCAGCAAACGACTGTGTTGCTTCGACAGAGGGGAGAGAGAAGCAGAATTTTCCGCAGATAAATCAAACTCGGTGTTCAATTTCCAAAAACTTGCATAGTGAGAGAGTATCAACAAGCGATCGCCAATTACTGGATGCGTGTTATTGACGGACAACCATTTGCGATCAGGATTTGTTAAATCCCAACTGAGCAGAGACTCAATCTTACCATAGGCTGCTACATTGCTGAAGATCATTGCTTGTTTGTAGCTAACGGGCATCAATAGATCAAATCCTTCTAATAAGCTGCTTGTACCTTGCTGCTGTATCTCGGTTGCCATTCCCATCGCTATCTTCACAATAGCACGAGTCAGTCCATTGGGATTTCCAGTCAGGTTGCAAGCGATCCGATCACTATAATAGACTCGTCGGCGAGAAATCCAGAATGTAGGTAAACGCAAAATTCGATATAACCCATAACTCAAAGGTGAAACAATGGTAAAAACTGGGTTGATAATCTTGCTCAGAAATGATAAGCTTGATTTCACAAAATTTGGGATAAACTGGGGAAGTCTATTGACTAAATCAAATGAGTTTTCAACCCAGTTTGCAGACTGCCAATAAAGCTGATAGGGAACTTGAATAATCATTGTTACTAAAGTCATCACGAGAAAATCCCACTGACCTATTGAAGCGATTTCTCGGGCATAAATGACGGCAATTTCATCTTCTGAAAGTTGATTAAGTAATCCCTGACTGACCACAATTCTCGCAAATCTCGGCCAACACCCGTAACTCATGGCGATGGGTGCATCGGTGGGTAATACTCTGAGTGTCGGCACTTTCCAATTGCGTTGTTGACAATAACTTCTTAAAATCCGATTGGCTTCTTGGCTGTGCTTAAATAACGTCGTCATCGGTAAAGGTTTCATCCCATAAGCCAGTTTTAACAACCCATCTAATAGCCAAGGCGACAACACAAATAATACCGCAAAACTAATATAAACAAATTGAGTTGGATCGCGATAAAACAGTTGTATCGGGTTAACAAACGGCAACCACAATAACAAATTATTTGCCGTATCCATCAAAAATTCGATTAACTTGGGTACAAACCAAATAAACGCAAAAACCGTTAAAGCTTGTTCTATATAAAATCGGTTTAATTTTAAAGGTTTTAAACGTCGCCATTGAGTCGCGCGTTCAGCTTGTTTCCACGTGAATTGATGAACTTCTGTTGAGGGGGGTTCTTCTTCGATGATTTCTTCGGTTTTGATTATTGTTTTTTGGGGTTGGGAATAATCAGGATTTTCTTCTGGAAGTTTAGGTAAATTAGAATTAGATGAGTTGATAGAAGTTTGATGATTTTTTGGGACTTCGGAACGAAACTGATTAAGTTCTACGTCAACAGAAGGCTGTTTTTGAGGAGGTTCAAAGGGAACAAAACCCGCATCTTTTGATGAGGGAGTGGTATTTTTATGATTAGCTTGTGCTTCGGTTTCTAACGAATAACGGTTTGTTAATTCTTTTAAGGTTTTTTCCGCCCAACTTTTAACTTTTGCTTTGGGATGTTGTGTTAAGTTTTGACAAAGGGCGATCGCTTTTTGAAGGTTGCGAGTGCGTTCATAGGCGACAACTAACGCCATTTTCGCCCGCATTCCGGCGCTTCTGTGCGGTTGAGACTCGGCGATCGCTTCGAGATGGGTGATCGCTTTTTGATACTGTTTCTGTTTCAGCGCTGCTAACCCCGTTTCGAGAGAAGGATTTTCTTCTGGTGAGTTTTCTGAACCCGACGCAGGAGGACGAGGAGTAGATGACATGATGTTTCCTCCACTTGGACTTCTTTTTAAGATAGCTTAGTGTGGGGGTGTTTAGAGTATTTTATCAGATTATTACAAGATTTTTCTAACTTTTGGCGGCTTTGTGGAGATTTTTAAATCAGTTTGTAGAGATAGAAGTTAGCTTAAGTTTAATTAATTCAATTGAGTTAATTCGTTATGAAGCCGAGGATAAAACCTCTTGCAAATAGAAGTTAATTAGAGGATTAATCGAGTAGTAATATTGACCTGCTTCAATTTTCATTGAAATCATTGATCGCTTTTCTAATGAATCCAATATTTTGATCAGTTCTGAACAATCGCAGGATTGAGAAGGGTCGCAGAGTTGAGTTAAAGTTATACAATCTGTTGAACCTGCTATCTTATAGAGAAGCTTTTTTTCAGTTTTAGAGAGTCGCTGGAACTGATGAGTGAGGCGATCGCCAAACTCCCCAAAGAAAGGCGGATATTTTAGAAACTCGGTTGTATTACCAGCAAATACGGTTTGAATTGTTTTTCCAACGGTTTGTAAAGCGAGGGGATTTCCGTGATATTCACTGACTAGCTGTTCCAGATTTTCTTCTTCGACTATTCCTTCATGTTTGAGGAGTTGTTGTGCATTTTCAGGTTTTAAACCCTTAACTTTTAAGCAACAAACGGCTTGATTTTTTCCCGTTAATCTACTAATTGTTCTCGGGGTTTCACTGCTGGTTAGTAGCAAACAGCTTTGATGGAGAAGTTGACCCATTTTGTTGAGAAATTCTCCGTAGGGTTGATATCCTTCTTTATACTGACCCACTAACGTATTGGGTTGAAATAGGGATTCCCAATTATCTAAAATTATTAAGCAGCGATGTTTTTCGAGAAACTTAATGAGGGTTCGTATTCCGTCAGCAATAATAACAGATTGGTTAAAGTTTGAGGTCGAGACTCTAGATTGAACTAATTTCTGAAATAATTGACTGATTAAATATTCCTCTGGGTGTTCTGAAGTTTGAGATTCACTGAAAAATTGAATCAAATCTGTGAGAAGATGAGTAAAAGGCGGAGCATGATCGAGATTTCGCCAAATAATATATTCAAAATCTTCTTGTATTTGTCCCGCCAATTTAGAAGCCAGCGAAGTTTTTCCAACCCCTTGTATTCCTGAAATTGCTATAACCCGACAGCGATCATCGATTATCCATTGTTTGAGTGTTGTCAGTTCAGTCTCCCGTCCGTAAAATGTAGAAACATCAATCGCTTCTATCGAGTCAATTTTTTGGGGTTTAACAGGTGAAGGGGTTGTGAGGGGAGTCGAGGTTGTCAGGGGTTGTTGTGAAGAATCTTCGGCTATTTTTTGGGCAATCTTTACGGCTTGATCAGTCGGAATTTCTTCGTTATTCAGATAGATTTCAAGTTGATATCCTGCCGCTTCGAGAAATACAGAAACATCTTTCCAATGTCGTAGAGATTTCTTGGTTATGACTTCCACATAACGATACAATCCCCTTGATAAATCCACCCTTAAACCCGAACAATTTCGATGAAGTGCAGTGGCAATTTCCGAGGGACTCGAACCACACAGCAACCCCCGCAGGACAGTTTTTTCTGTTTTGGTGAGTTTTTGTTTCTCACTATTTTTATGGAATTGTTTGGCGGTGGTGAGGTCTGAGTAGAGTTGTTCAAGGTTCCAGTTGTCCTCCGCTTCGAGAAACTTCTGGCCCAGTGAACGGTTCGATTGACTGGTTGAAGTTGCCATTACATTTTATAGGATAAAGGGTTTTGATCACCCTGTAAAGCTTATTTCTATTCTTCTCAGAACGAGCGTGAAATTACGGAGAAGCTAATGTAACCACCCCTAAATACTCCGTAAAAATACTTAAGCTTCACCGGATAGTTTTTACCGTACCTAACAAACCTAACACGTTACCTAACACCTTGTCTAGTTTACCTAACAAAATTTATCGAAAACTCCTAATAGTTGTTAGGTGACATCAAAATGAGAGTTAGTTTATTCTTAATTTAAGAACTGAATTGATGGAAAAAAATATGCAGAACATTTTTAAATTTGGAATAATAGCGGTATTAAGTCTTGTAGGATCTGTAGCTTTCCATTCAGAACCAGCCCAAGCTTACATGAAAGTGTGTAATCGAACTGGAAGTACAGTTCGGGCGGCTTTTGCCTATGGAGAGCAAGGTATTTGGAGAAATAGATCGTGGTTCTACATTAATGATGGCACTTGTCAGGTTGTCTACCATCCCGAGTTATGGAACCGTTACTACTACTTTTATGCAGAAGCTCTTAGTGGTGGATATTATTGGACAGGTGACATGAGCTTTTGTGTAAATAGCGATTACGGCAAGAAAACAACAGTTAGTACTCCAATAAATGCTAGTCAATGTAGCAGAGGGCAAAAAATAATTCGGATGCAGGAAGTTGATACTCATAAAACAAAGGATTATGTTATGAATTTGAGGTAGGTAATAGAGTATATGAGTAGTAGATTAGGTTGAATCCTATGAAACTTAGAGCTGGCTACTCAACTCATACCAGTTAACATTATAATTTGCAACCGCACAAAACCTAAAATATAAAAGCAAAGGGTAGAGTATTCTCTATCCTTTTTTGTTGTTCAAAGTCGGTGGAATTGAACCGAAGTCCAACTCAATCTTTAATTTTATAGAGTTAAAAATGCGATCGCGATTGTGTTCGTTTAAAAGCTTACCCTTGCAAAGCTGACGGATAGAGCTTAAACTTATTGTTGTCTGGCAATTTGTGACCCTGAGCAACACCAATTAATATCCATTCTTCTAGAACTTCTAATAGTTCATTACGGCATTCTTCTAAAGTGTTTCCAGTTGCCCAGACTCCTGTAGCGCCCGGAATTGAACCATAAAAACCTTCATTATCTTCGAGTATTTCATACTGCGCTGTCTGCATTGCATTTTGAAGATATTCTTGAATCATTTTTCGAGTTTCATTTCTTGGTTGAACAATTGATGGGTTAACGATAATATAGCAGTGTGAAATAATTCGGAAAAATTCTACCCATTTACAGCCCCCATTATTGGGGGTTTGGGGGCTAAACAATTTTCAAATGATTAAAGAATTGCTATATAACCCATCTTATCCTTAAACTAATCTCTTTACAATTCGTCGGGATTTACTCCCAATTCCCGCAACCGTTCTGCGAATCTTTCTGCACGTTGTCGTTCTTGTTCTAACTCCTGTTCGGCTTGTTCTGCACGTTGGCGTTCTTGTTGTCGCAATTGATCGAGTTCTACGGGAGTCAAAAACTTCTCTCCATCCGGTCGATAAATTTCCAGTCCGGTTTCTGTTAATTCAAACCGAATTTCTAGGCGAGGACTCACCCAACCGTTCATCTGTTCGATGGGTTCTAACCAATTATCTCGGCGCTGCAACCCGGTTAATTCTTGTAGATTTGGATCGTAAAGATAATATTCCTCAACGCCATATCGTTGATAAAATAATAATTTTTCTGCCATTTGTTTAGCCCGATTTCCGGGAGAAATAATCTCAAACACAACCTGGGGTGCAATATTGTTTTCTTGCCATTGTTGATAGGAACCTCTGTCCCCTTTCGGGCGACCAAAAACAACCATTACATCGGGGGCTTGACGAATTTTGTTATTTCCTTCAACTGGATACCAAAGCAAATCACCCGCAACAAAGACATCTGCAACCGATGCAAATAGGATTTCTAGATTTTCTTTAATCGTAACAATCCAGCGAAATTGTTGGGTATTGTCTGCCATCAGTTGACCGTCACTTTCTGGATAGAGAATTGGAGTTTCAGTTTCCGGCGTAAATTGTTGTACCATGATAGTTCCTATTTGCTGAATTTATTGATGTTTTTTCTTTCTATTTTATTGTTTTAAAAAGTGGTCAATTAAAAATAGTATAACCCATTTTTAGCTTGAACTGATAGTGTTACAATTCTTTCGGGTTATTGAGTGCGATCGCCAAAGGATTAAAATTTGGGTGGAGAAGGGGTTAAGCAAGAGATAATTTTTGAGAACCAAAATTTTTTAGGCAAAATTAACCTAAATCCTATAAAATATACCTTGCCAATGCAACGGCTTCACATTCATTATGCACAGTTCTGATTTACTGCTAGCGTTTCAATTTACGTCCCCCGGCCCGATTCTAATTCGGTTAGGGCCGATCGCCATTCGCTGGTATGGTTTTTTAATAGCATCTGCGGTGTTAATTGGCGTGACGCTTTCTCAGTCTCTCGCCAAACGTCGTCAGGTTGATCCGGATTTAATCGGTGATTTAGCAATATGGTTGGTGATTGGGGCGATTCCCTGTGCCAGACTTTATTATGTTGCCTTTGAGTGGGAAAATTATGCTAATGATCCAGCAAGTATGATCGCAATTTGGCGAGGCGGAATTGCGATTCACGGCGCAATTATTGGGGGGATTATTGCGGCTTTGATTTTTGCAAAAATCCAGAAAGTTTCTTTTTGGCAACTAGCGGATTTAGTCGCTCCTTCTGTTATTTTAGGTCAGGCGATTGGACGTTGGGGAAATTTCTTTAATTCCGAAGCATTTGGAAGTCCAACGGATCTACCCTGGAAACTTTATATTCCGCCTGAAAATCGTCCCCTTGCCTATGCAAATTTTGAATATTTTCATCCGACTTTTCTCTATGAGTCGCTGTGGAATCTTTTGGTTTTTATCTTACTGATCACCTTGTTTTTTAGAGGATTAAAAGGCAAACCTCCGTTAAAACTGGGGACTATATTTTTAGTTTATTTTGTCGCTTACAGTTCAGGTCGAGTTTGGATAGAAGGATTACGGACAGATAGTTTAATGTTTGGGCCGTTGCGAGTTGCTCAACTGGTGAGTTTAAGTGGTATTGTATTAGGATTAGCAGGTTTGGCGTGGCTTTATGTGCTGAATCGTTCTTTACCCGATGTGGTTTCAACAAAGCAACAACGCAATGAATCTTAAAAGAAAAATCCCTAGATCGAATGATCTAGGGTTTCAACCAGGGTGCATCTACCATTATTATTCTCTAGAAAACTCGGGCAATATCCGGAACAAAAAAATAGATAAAAAAATGCCCCAGATTTGAAATCTGGAGCTTCAACCAGGGTGCATCTACCACTATTTCTATCTAGAGAAGTGTGGTTATATCCGGAATTAACAGGTAATTTTGACAAAAAAAATGCCCTAGATTTGAAATCTAGAGCTTCAACCAGGGTGCATCTACCATTCTCTTTATCTAGATAAGTTTGCCAATATCCGGAACAACAAAAAAACAGACAAAAAAAATGCCCCGGATATTTAGTCCGGAGCCTCAACCAGGGTGCATCTACCATTCTCTTTATCGAGAAAAGTTTGGTAAAATCCGGAATAGTTTGGGAAATTGATTAATTTTTGGACAATTTTTAAGTATGAACAGATCAGCTACAAATTCACTACAACCTGCGGTTTATATTGTTGGTGCAGGGCCTGGTGATCCTGAGTTACTGACTATCAAAGCGCAACGACTACTCGCCCAAGCTGATACAATTTTGTATGCGGATTCGTTGGTACCTCAACAAATATTACAAGATGTGCGTTCGGATGCGGAATTGATCGCCACAGCCAATAAAACCCTTGAAGAAATTGTGCCAATGATGATTGAACGGGTGCGACAAGGGCGTTCTGTGGTGCGTTTGCATTCGGGTGATCCCAGTTTGTACAGCGCGATACATGAACAAATTCACCAGTTGGCAGAAGCAGAAATTGCGGTTGAGGTGGTGCCTGGAATTAGTGCTTATCAGGATGCCGCAGCGAAATTGCAGGTTGAGTTGACGGTACCGGAGTTGGTGCAGACGATTATTTTGACTCGTTTTAGTGGGCGGGCGACTTCTGTTCCCTCTCGTGAGGCTTTGGCGGGTTTGGCGGCGCATCAGGCGAGTTTGTGTTTATATTTGAGTGCGCGTCATGTCGAACAAGCCCAGCAAGAATTACTTGAACATTATCCGGCTTCAACTTCTGTGGCGATTTGTTATCGTTTGGGATGGCCGGATGAAAAAATTAGAATTGTGCCGTTGACGGAAATGGCAAAAGTGACTGAAGAAGAAAAGTTGATTAGAACAACGCTTTATGTGATTAGTCCGGCGTTGAGAAATCAGAAAACAACAACGCGATCGCAATTGTATCACCCTCAGCATTCCCATTTGTTTCGCCCAAATTCTAAGACAGGTAGGGTGCATCAAAATGATTGCTCGGGTTAAATTGAGTGAAATGGGGAGGATTTGATGCACCCTAATTTGATTGAGTTTGTGCATCAAAATGATTGCTCGGGTTAAATTGAGTGAAATGGGGATGATTTGATGCACCCTAATCTGATTGAGTTTGTGCATCAAAATGATTGCTCGGGTGAAATTGAGTGAAATGGGGAGGATTTGATGCACCCTACTTTTAATTTTAGGGGTGAATTACAAAAGATGAATTTTAATCAAAAACACGCGATTATCACGGGTGGTTCGAGTGGAATTGGTAAAGCGACGGCGAAGTTGTTAGCCAAATCAGGGGCAAATATTACGATTATTGCCCGTTCACCGGAAAAGTTGGAAACTGCTAAAGCGGAAATAGAAGCGGTAAAATTACAGTCGGAACAACGAGTTTGTACTAAAGTTGCTGATGTTTCAGATCGCATTCAGGTGGAAATAGCGATTAGGAATTCTGTTCAAGAACTGGGGGTTCCTGATATTTTGATTACATCGGCGGGAATTTCTGTTCCGGGTTATTTTCAAGACTTACCGATAGAACTTTTTGAACGCACAATGGCGATTAATTATTTTGGTTCTCTGTATGCTGTGCGGGCGGTTTTAGCTTATATGAAACCGCAGAAAAAAGGAAATATTGTGCTGATTTCGTCCGGTGCGGGATTGATTGGAATTTATGGTTATACACCTTACTCTCCGTCAAAATTTGCATTACGAGGGTTAGCAGAATCTTTGCGAGGAGAATTGAAACCGTTAGGAATTCAGGTAACAATTGTTTATCCACCAGATACAGATACACCGCAATTAGAAGCGGAAAATCAAACCAAACCTCCAGAAACAAAACAGATTACAGAAACGGCAAAAATGTGGAAACCAGAGGATATTGCTCGCGAAATTATTGTCGGCATCAAAAATAATACGTTTGCAATTGCACCCGGAATTGAAATGACGTTATTGAGTCGATTACATAGTTTGTTAGCACCGGGATTAAATTGGTATTTTGATCGAATTGTGACTCAAAATCAAACCAAAACATGAGAGAATAAGACTGTAGCTGAAAAACTAAAACTTAAAGGTTAGAGGGTTAAGTAACATGAACAATCTTTAAGAACAAAACTGGATTCATCTCTTTGGTAAGTATGACTCAGATAGTCAGGGTTGGTTTGGAACTTGGAGATATTTTTTATTACAAAGATCAGCGTACCAGTATTGTTCAGATCTACAATGATCAAAGTTTACGGTCAAAAATTGTTTAAATTCGTGAATAATGGGGTGATTGTAAAAGCTAATTTATTGAGAGGATTTAGGGTTGATAAACGAGACTTAAATATTCTCGGTAACTGCAAATTTTATCACCTCGAATATCAAAAGAAACGGCGACTTGATTTTTATAAGGGTTTCCGAACATTAAGCCTTCTGATGTTCCCTCAAAAACAACGGTGTTTTCATTAAACGTGGTTCGTTCGAGAGTGAAAACTAAACCCTGACTAAACACTTTTTCAGATACATAGCCTAAAAATTCAGCCATGCGTTCTTTTCCTTGATTTAAACCTTGATAGGGGCCAGCCGGAAAGGAAAAGGTAAAGTCATCACTCAAAATAGCGATAAATTTTTCCCATTCTCCTGTGGCTAAACCGTGACGAAAATGTTCAAAGGCTTGTTGGGCAGTTTCTAGGGTTTGTTGTGTTTTGGTCATCGATACAAACTAGAGACAGTTGTTGTTATTATAGCCTCTTTTACGGCGAGATTGTGTCAATTTCTTCCTCTAGTATTCGCAAAATTCGAGAAATGTATTCTGTTCGCCATTGTTCTCGTTGCTCAGAGGTTTTTTCATCGGGTTGATAGGTTTCTATTTCCGAGGGTGATACAATTCCTTTTATTTCTAACAGTCGTTCTACGGTATCTAAACGTTCATGCAAGACAGAAACTTCACCCGCTAACGCCATGATGATACCTAACAATTTATCCTGTTGAGGATCATTGAGGTAAATGGGACGTTCTCCTTTTGCTGTTTTTACCATTGGATTTTTTACTAATATTTATTTTTGAGCGGTGAGTACAAACCAAGTCGGACGTACGCTAACGGGTGGTATTTTTTCAGAACTTGAAGCTTTTGGTGTTTTACAACTGTATTTGCGAATAAAAGCTTCAGTTGTTTTGTCTGATTGAAAACCTGCTTCTGTGACAAGAGCAGTTAAATCTAACTCTCGCATTTCACTCCAAAAGGGTTCGTTATTGTTAATCGTTTGCCACTCGGAAATAAAAGCTGTATAAGCATCCATATGTCGATACAAAGGCGCATCCAGATGAACCATAATTCCACCAGGCGACAGCAACCGATAACATTCACGCATGACATTTTGAATAGCATAAGCCGGAATTTCATGCAATAAAATATGAGAAACAATTAAATCAAATGAACCATCGGTAAAGTTCGTTTTTTCTGCGTTTTGTTGAGATAAATTAACGGGTTTGTTTAATGCTTCTGCCCGAGCGTGACCATAATGTAACATGGGTGCCGCAATATCAATTCCATAAATTTCTGCCTCTGGATAAGCATCAATATAGGGAAGGGTACTATGACCAACTGCACATCCCATATCAAGAATTTTTTGAGGTTTCAAGTTAGGATAATGGGGTTGGAGATAATTTTGAATAACGGAATGACCCATATCATCATTGAGAGTTCCTAACCAACCTCGACCATACACATAAACACCGCGATCATAAACGGCACCGGCTGCAAGGTCATTTTCAATGATTTCAGTATGATATCCTCCCGGCATACAATGAATATCAACTTCAGTCATATAAGCAGGTATTTGGAAGTTAGGATCGAGAATTAAAGAACCAATTTGATTATGTATATTTTTAGCTTTTGTAATCAAATCAGGTAGTTGACGTTCAACACTTGCGCCCACCGACTCCCACATCATTTCCTGTTGAAATCGCTTTAAAATACTCCACCAATGATAATAGGATTGAGTTTCCATTTCCTGTAAAATCTCATGGCGATTTTCGGGATAACGTTGATGTTTTTGTTCAAAGTTCGGCTTGACCACTTTTTCATAGACTGCCTTATTACCTGATGCCATTTTACGGTTAACATGAACAGATAGGCTTTGCATGAAGTTTTGACGGGCTAACTCATCATGCGTAGCTTGGGGCATCATTGAGTGTTGAAATTGTGAGTTCATGGTTTAGGTGGTGTCAAGAATAAAACAAGTTACTCGGGTCATAAATCCCCCAATATTGGGAGTGGTATGAGTTCGATAAAAGCCTGACAGTTGGAAGATACAGGAGTTGACATTGGGGTATTGAGACTCAGACTATCTCAAACTCAGATGGGGATTGATTAGCTATTTAGATCTTCTTAAAAATTGCCTGTTGTTTGCTGTATGGGTTGATACTGCATTTTTGGATCTAATTCGGTAAAATTGTAGCTGAAATTTAGCTTCGGGTTTTTATTGTGAATTCTAAACAATGAACAATTAAACCTCTTAAATTCACTTAACTATAGACAGATTTTGATACAATAAACATCACGGCAGAGTTTTGAAAAGGTAAAGGACAGTTAAAACGTGGAAACAGATGATTTTTTGAGTGTTCCACCCATTCCTGAAGATTGGGGCGGAGAGGGTCAAAGCCGTATGAGTTTATCGGGTCGGCGAACCGCCATTTCTAATGAGTATAAACCTCGTGAGTATCTGTTATTTGATAGCAATTCCGTTCCAGAAGAAAATGGCTGGAAAATTCCTGGAATGCCCAACAATATAGCCCCTGGAAACCGTCGTTTGTTAAGTTGGCATGATTGTGGCGCATCAACGGCTAAAGTCGTTTTTCCACCTGAATTTACCGCCCCAGAAGGCATTTTTACCACAGACTTAGAGATTTTTGTATTAACAGGTGAAGTTCAACTGGGGGAATGGAAGTTACCCAAACATGGCTATTCTTTTATTCCTGCTGGTGTGAAAGTAGGGCCGTGGAAAGTATTAGGAAATCAACCCGTTGAACTCCTCTGGATGGAAAATGGGCCTGTTCCGTTACAGTATAAATCTGCTCAAAATACGGTTCCGAATGCCAGAATTTGTGATTTTATTCCCGCAATGGATACTAAACTTTTACCTTGGGGAAAAACAGATACAACTCAATTTGAGGTTGCCAAGAAAAAATGGTTGAGAAAAAATCAAAATAATAGTGGTGTTTGGTTGTTAACTATTTTGCCTCATTATGATGGTAAATATTCTATGATCCAAGCCTATAATGAAGAAGATTTTTGTCTATCTGGATATTTGGATTTGGGAGATTATCGAGTTCAGAAAGATGGCTATTGTTACTGTCCTAGCTGGAGTCTTCTTCCTCGTCATATTACGGATGAGGGATGCTTATTTTTCGTTAGAATTGATCGAGATTTATCAAAGCTAGGAACTGTAATTTCCTATGAAGATGGTTAAAATGTAATCACAACTTTTCCACAACTTTTCCCTGCTAGTAAGTAATCAACCGCCGAGTCAATAGATTCAATTCCTCTAAATTCTGTTGGGTCAATTGCCACTTGAATTTGACCAGATTCGAGTAAATGAAATAAACGATTTCTAGCTTCTAAACTATATTCTTGATAGAGTGGCATCAGAAACCCTCTGACTGAAGCCCCTTTCCAAAAGAGTTTTTGATAAATTCTAGGTTGATTTACAATCTCTAATTGATCTGCATATTCAGAAATAAAACCAACAACAATTAAACGACCTCGAATAGCTAAATGATTAACACAAATATCAAACATTTTGCGACCAACACATTCAAAAACTAAATTAATTCCTTTCGGATATTCTCGCTGAAGTACCTCATCAACATCTTCTGTGCGATAGTTAATTACTCTGTCACAACCCAACTTTTTTAGTAGGTTGGCTTTGGCTTCTGAACCACAAGTTCCGATTACATGATTTCCTGCTAATTTTGCCAGTTGAACCGCTATATGTCCGGTTCCTCCTGCTGCTGCGGTGACTAATATTGTCTCTTGATTTGTCATTTCTCCCACTTGTTCTAGGGCGACTAACGCGGAAATTCCAGTGGGAATTAAGGTTAAAATTTCTGGGGTTGCTTGCGGAACTTTGATGGCGAGATTTGCATCAATAACTTGATATTCGCTATATCCACCCCCTCGAACTGTAGTAGCGACAGTATCCCCTATTTTAAAGGTTGTGATATTCTTGCCAACAGCTACGACTTCCCCCACTGCTTCAACGCCCAATTCAAAAGGGGGAGTCGGTTTAAAATAGGGGATTTTTCCTTGAGATAATAAAGTATCAAAACCAGCATTAACCCCCGCAAATTTATTTTGAATAATAATTTCATCATTAGTCAGTTCACGTAGGGGAAGTGTAATGATTTTAATAGCCGATTTAAAATCACTACTGACTTGAGTGGCGACTAATTTTTTGTAAGTTTGAGGGTTCATTTAATTTGACGTTTTATCTAAAAAGTTAATCACAGCTTTAGCAACTTCTTGATAGACTTGATTGATCATCCAAAGCGTACCGTCTTCAATGATAATCTCTTGACTGTGAGGAATAGATTCAGATAGCCAAGTTTGATTTTCTGCTTTCGCTAAACCTGCTTTTTCTAAGGGGTCTAATGCTTGATCTCCGGTTAACACTAGAGTTGGAGATTGAATCTTTTTAAATCTTTCTTTTGCCGATAGACAGTAGTTTCCGACGGCAACACCAGGATATACGGGAGAACCGAAACATTTCAAATCATCAATCACACAGCGATGATTTAACTCTCCTTTTCCGACATACTTAACCCGAGAAAGCCAACGTTCAATTAAGTGAGAACCATCTGCTTTTATTTTAAATCCAATTGAATATCTTTGCAAGATTTTTTCTTGTTCTTCGGCATCAAAACCATGCACATTACAAAGAATCAATTTATTCACTCGTTCAGGATAATTTGCCGCAAATTCACCCGCAATATAACCACCCGTTACACTTCCGAGAACGCTGCTTTTTTTTATCCCCAACTCATCCCAAAGCGTAATAATATTTTGAACATAATCAGCGACAGAATACTCTCTAGGCGGTTTGTCCGAATCTCCCAACCCCATTAAATCCATAGCAATCACTTGTTTATTCTTAGCTAAAATGGGGATAATTTCTCTAAATTCATCGCTGCTTCGAGGTGTCATATGAAGGAGTAAAATCGCCTCTCCTTCGCCTGCAATGCGATAGAGTATTTGTCCATCTTCTGTGTCTAAATATGCTCTTTTAACTTGCTGTTTCATTATGGTGAATTAATCTCTTGAAAATGTAATCAAATTTCTGAATTTATTGCATTCGTTCTTCTTGAATCAAAGTGCGTTGAAAAATTCGATAGTTTTTGAACCATTGCCAAGTTCGGGCGCGATAATTATTACAAGGGCTAATTTGAATCATTTCATAAATATAAGCATCAGGTACACCTTTATACGCTAACCATAAAATTAGAGTAGAGTCATCGGCTTCCCAGGCTTTTCCGGTAATGCGTTCGGTATCAAAAATAAGTTTGTTATCTTGATAAATACCTGGAAATTGATGTTCTTCTTGTTTGCCATTTTCCCAGTGATAACGGTTAATTTGAAAATAGGGATAATCCCCGGTTTCTGGAAATTGACAGGTTAAATGAGATTGATGCTGATCGATAATTTTGCCTTCTATATTAACCAGAGTATAGGTTCCCTTCCAGTCTCCTTCATGGCGGGCTAAAACAGGCATTTTTTCGTGTAGGTTTGACATGATTAATGTTCCTCTTTAAAACCTTGTACTTTAAAGATATCCAATTGTAACAAAAGAATGATGATTTTTTTAATTATTTATGAACTTTTTAGTTTTGTCAATACCACCACGGGTCTACAATAGCTTGGGTTTTAGTTAATAGGGCTTTTTTGCGGAAAAATCGTTGCATTGAAGCCGCACCCATCCGTGAACCTCCCAAGCCTGAACATTTAAACGAATTTTTTTCACCTTCATTAATTAAAGCTGTTAAAGCTGCATCGTTAATACTAATTGCCCCGGCTTCTATCTGTTTTGCGACTTCTAAAGCTTCTGTTTGTGAATCTGCAAAAACGGCTGCACTTAACCCATAAACGCTATCATTTGCCAGTTTAATTGCTTCTTCTTTCGAGGTAAAAGTCATTATAGGCATGACCGGGCCGAAGGTTTCTTCCGTCATTATTTTCATGTGATGATTAACCTGAGTTAACACTGTTGGACTACACCAAAATCCCCCATTCAATTCTTCAACTTGACCTCCACAATGAAAAATGGCTGCTTTTTCAGTTGCATCTAATAAATGTTCAGCAATAATAGTCGCTTGTTTGGCTGAAATAATCGGTCCAATTTCACCGCTTTTGATATCAGGATAGTTGAGGGATAACTGACTGGCTTTTTGAACGAGTTGATTAACAAAATTATCACGAATTGATTCAGCAACATAAATCCGTTCTATTGACAAACAAGACTGTCCAGCGTTAATCACAGAACCCCATAAAATAGCTGAGGTTGCTTGTTCTAAATTAGCAGATTCTAAAACAATAGCCGGATCTTTTCCGCCTAATTCTAAAAATGCTGGAATTAATCGTTTAGCAGCCGCTTCAGCAACCTTTTTTCCGGTTAAAACACTCCCAGTAAAACAAATTGCATCAATATTTTTAATGATAGTTTTTCCCGTTTCTCCTGCTCCTTCAATACAACCTAAAATCTGATTTAACTGGGGAATAGATTGAATTGTTTTAACTAAAGGCTGAATAAATCGGGGAGTGATTTCACTGGGTTTAATGAGAACTGCACATCCAGCGAGTAACGCCGGAATTGCATCAATTAGAGACAGTAACAGAGGAAAATTCCACGGACTAATTACCCCAACTAATGAGTAAGGAACAAGTTGAGATTTGATTTGAATAAAAGGAATAGCTGTGTTTTTTTCTTCTGTAAAACAAAGGTCTGGAGCAAGTTTACACCATCGCTCTAAACTAGAAATAACCCCATCAACTTCCATCACTGATTCTCTAATTCTTCCCGTATCTTCAACTAAAGCGTGAACTAAAGTATCTTTTTCAGAAATAATGGCTTTTTTCCAGGTTTGTAAAACTCCTATTCTCTGATGAATATCTAACTGTTGCCAGTCAATTTGAGCTTGTCTTAAATTCTCACACTGTTGAGTAATTTCTGCTTCTGTAGGAGGTGTAATAAAATAATCAATTGCTCCGGTTCTAGGATTGCGAACTTTTATTTTGTGTTCCATATTTTAAATAATTTCCTGCTGAATTAAGTTATTAATTGTTGCTTGCTGAGTTTTAATAAAATGTTGTCGTTCAACTTCTCCTTCTAACATCGTATTTGCGGGGTAAAAATTATGGTATTGATAAGTTTCAGTATACAACCCTGAACGATGACGTGCCAATAAATTTTGAATTCCAGGGCGTTTGCGGTTACGTCGCAGAGCTGTTAAATCAATTTCTGCAAAAGCGGCCATACTCTCACCCGCTCCCGTTTCTGCTAATAGAATACCCCGATAGTCAATAATTTTTGAACCGCCATCAGTTGAAGAACTTGGAAGCGGAGTGTTAACAATTCCGGCAGTATTTGCTGAGATAATATAAGCCATATTTTCCACAGCCCGAGACACTTTTGCTGCTTCTTTTGGGAGTCTAGCATGACCATAAATTTCTGAGGTTGAATGCAAGAAAATTTCAGCACCTCGGGTGACAAAAGTTCGCGCAAGTTCAGGGAATAAGATTTCATCAGAGGCGAGAGTTGCTAAATTACCAATTTCGGTTTTTGCCACTGGAAAAATACCATCTAAACCATAACAATCTAGATATTTATCCCAAACATCGTGAGGCGTGGGTGTGTACATAGAATTTAACCGTCGATACCGCAAAACCATTATTCCAGATGGGTTGAAAATAAAGCAGCTTTGAAAGTACAACTTCGGAAAATTGGGATCAATTTCATAGGCATTTCCCGCTAAAAATATCTTGAATTTCTGTGCGATTTCTGCTAAAGTATTATAGATAGGATCGTCCATTTCTAAACAGGCTTTCTTTGCCCAAATTCCCAACGGTTCGCCCATCGGAAAACCTGTTAACCAATATTCAGGAAGTACCACCAAACGACAATCAGAACCAATAAACGCTAAACTGGTGGCAATTTTTCCCTCCAAACTCTCGACAGCTTTTGTCATTATACTTCGGGCTTCAGAAGGACTACTCGCACAATTAACCGCCTGACAAGTTAACTGAAGGGCTAAGGCTCGAAAAGATTCGATGCGCTCTGGATTTGCTGTCATAGAAAATTAGGCTTGACTAATGTTCATTGTGAAAAGATTTTACATCATTTTTATCCGATTAAACTACTTTTTTTGATGTTGAATTCCTATTCATAAACTGAGTTAACCCCGTGACATGACTTAATCAATAAAAAAGTTAGCTGTGATGCTAACTTGTGGTAATATATTATGAGTAAAGGCGCAAGATTCAGCACCCTGATTCAAACTTTAAATTTCAAACTTGATCCTGCTTACTCTTGATTCATTTGGCGTTGAACGGTTTCTATCGCCGCATTGAGTCCAGCCAACCGAGTTTCAAGATCATCTCGCATCCACTTCAAAAATTGCAGTTTGCGTTCCTGATAAGCTTTGTGAGAACTCGATGAACTGTCCCAATTCCAGCAAGGATTGAAAAAAGGAAACATAGATACCTCTAAAATGACTCCATCTATATTTTGAAGCAAAAACCAAAATAATGGGTTGTCTAAGGTTTAAATCTGTTGCTGAACTCGTTCGAGGCTGAGGTTGAGTGCTTCCGCTACCTGTTCAACACTTAAACCCATTCCCAACAACCGAGGAATGGCATTTTGGCGCTCTTGTTCGGCGCGTTCATCCTATTTTAACACACATAATACTAAGTTAAAAATTTATTGTGCTGATCGTAAAAATAATGACATCCGTAAAATCACGGATTCTTGAGAAATAAATCCATTCATCCATCTCAGTAATTTCTCTAATTGACACTAATAATTTATGGCTTTAAATTATGTATAGTAACCTAAAAACATCACAGGATTAATAGGTCGCAATTGAGATAGTTTTTCTTTTTAACTTAAAGAACTTGGAGCAAGATGATGAAGTCACAAACGTTTCTACAACGCATAACAACATTCTTCATGTCAGTGTTGTTGTTTTCTACCTTCTTTTTTCCTCTGATGTCTCAGCCAGCTTGGGCTAATAAAGCTACGCCAACAACAGTTCAGAATTCAGCACAACCATTATGTACAGCAGAATCACGGGCATTGGGGAAATCAGAATGTAACATTAATATTGATGATCGCCATATTACCTATAACAATGATTCTCACGATACCTATAAGAATGATTCTCAGGTTATTATTGTCAAGCCTGATCCTCCCAATACCACACGAGCATGGGTGGGCGGAGCCGCTGTTGGGGCTTTGTTAAGTGTAAGTGCCGTGATGGATCTGAGCGTAGCAGATATGATCGGTTCAGGTTTGGCTGCTGTTGGTGGTGTGGTTGGTAGTGGAATGGCAGCAGGGGCAGCAGGAGTCGCTGTTTCTGCCGCGTTACCAGTAGCCGCAACAGTCGGAGTTGGATTTGCAGCATATCAAGGTGTAAAGATGTTGACTTCATCTCATAATAAGCGAAAAGTAGATCAAAGTCAGCAGTAGATAACTACAGCTACATGATGAATTCTCGCTGTCTGGAATGAAAAAAGTTCATAAAGATAAACCACCAGTTTGTCAAGATATTTTTTGAGAATATAATTCTTTTAAAGAGATTGGGATAGAATTGGTGGATTATTCATTATTAATCATAGGATGTATTATGTCTAGTCAGAAAAAGCAATTTGAGATGAATGATGTTCGGTTAGCAGCAACAAAATGGATATGGAGTTTATCTATTTTTTGTTTACTCGCTTGTGTACCTATCATTGCTATAGTTGAAAACTACACAATTTTACCCTTAGTCGTGATAGTTGCAGCTATGGTTAGCACTGTATCAGTTTGGATATTTGTACAACCAACAAACTTACTTGAACAAACAAAAATTGACCAGTTGCAAAAACGAGTATCTAGTCTTGAAGAAATTGTTTGTCATACGGACTTTGATTCGAGTATCAATGAGTTAAAGCTAAGGCGTTAAATCTCTAAATTATGTGACTTTTTTCAAAACACCTTTACTTTAATTTTGTTGTAGACTTTCCATAGGGTCGTTTCAAATAACGTCCTTGGGGCGAACCGAGAATTTCTCCGTTGTGATAAATCAAATTTCCGCGAAGAAATGTACTTTTAACTCGTCCGGTTAATTCCATCCCTTCAAAGGGCGTATAACCTTGTTGAGACTGTGATTCTACTGCCCGAACAGTAAAGGTTTCATTGGGATCAATTAATACCAAATCCGCATCATAACCTACAGCAATATCCCCCTTTTCTAATAGCCCAAATCGTTGTGCAGGATTCCAAGCTAATAATTCAGCCATTTGATGATAAGGCATTCCGCGTTTATTTCCTTCACTGAAAACCCCAGATAGTAAATATTCAGTTCCCCCAAAACCCGACTTCGCTAACCAAATATTTTCGGGGTTTTGTTGAGAAACTTTTTGTTCGGCTGAACAACAAGCATGATCGCTCACAACCCAATCAATTTGATGATTTAAAACCGCTTGCCATAAAAATTCTACATCCTCTCGCGGACGAATGGGAGGATTAACTTTTGCCCATTTTCCAGTCGGTGCATCCACATCTAAAAGCAGATGTCCGACAGTGACTTCTCGACGGAAATTAATATGAGGAAATGTCGCTTGCATCATCAAAGCGGCTTCAATAGCTTTGCGAGAACTTAAGTGTAGTAAATTGATATTAATACAGTTGGTTTCATGGGCAAGATAGGATGCAATGCAAATCGCTAAACCTTCTGAATGAGGAGGACGAGCCGCGCTATAAGCTTTCAGTCCAGTTAGGGTATTATCCTGTTGAACAATTTTGGTATAGGCGCTCAATATTTCCGCAATTTCACAGTGCAAACTCAAGCTGAGATAATCTTGACAATCGGGATATTTTTCGCGCATTTGAGTTAAACTTCGCATGATAAACTCAAAGTGAGCCACGTCGTAGCGTTCTTCTTTATTAATCATTAAAAATAAATTTTGCTGGTCGGATAGTCCGTGCAACCCATAACCGCCATAGAACATAAAAATTTTAAAAGAAGATACTCCAAACTCCTCAAATAGTTGGGGCATTTCTTCTAGATGTTCAGCCGCAATTGGGGCAACATGATACCCATAATCAACATAAAAGTTACCCTCAGAAAGCGCTAACACTTTCGGAAAAAACTGATGGTAGCTTCCGCCTTGATTGAGATAATATTGACCTGTACGAATATAGTTTAAACTGGTTGTTACACCGCCCATTGCAGCCGCTTTACTCTCTGTAATAGCATCTTGATTTAGGGGTTGATAAATCCCAACGTGCATATGAGCATCTACCACGCCCGGAAAGGCTAAAAGGTGATTTCCATCGAAGGTTTGTTGAGCTTGAGCGGGGTTAATATTCTGTTCAATTTGAACGAATTTTCCATCCTTAATCCCGATATCAAACGTTTCTACAGAGGGCTGGTGAGGACGAATAACCCGAACATTTTTAATCAGTTTATCAAAGGTAAAAGCTTCAGACATCGTTGTAAGTTGCACAAGTTTAAATCTATCATAGCTGAATATTGTTCGCAAATCAATCTAAGTTGATTTTTTTAAACATTGTTAGAACTACACATCTTTTTCTTTTTGTTTGATCACAAAAGTAGTTAGCCAGGGAGTCAATAAAAGAATCATTAACATTCGAGTTAATTGCATTGCTAATACCAGACTTGTATCACCGGCAAGCTGCACAACCGTTGCAATCATTGCTTCAAGTCCTCCAGGTGTTAATCCTAAAATAGCAGTAACAAGATCAACCTCTGTCACCCGATGAAATCCATATCCAATTGCTAAACAACAGATAATTAGTGAAATGACTAATCCTGCTTCAATTAATACCGCTTTAAAGAGTTTATTAACTGTTTGAAAATCAAACTTTAATCCGATAGAAAGTCCCACAAGCAATAATCCCGTTTGAAATAACCATTGAGGAACTTGGATATACTGAGGAAACGTCCAAAAACAAATTAAACCGATAATAAATGTTCCGAGAAATTCCGATGCAGGTAGATTAAATTTATTTCCGCCCCAGATGCCTAGACCACAACAAATTGCTAATATAAACAAATTGGAAACGAAAGGAATAGATAATTGATCTACTGTCAAAATAGGGATTAAATTTGGACTTTCAGAATTAGCCGGAAACAAGAAAGTTGCCAGAGTCGGAACAATCACAATAACTAACAATAAACGCAAGTATTGAAATAAAGCAATTGCTACCGCATCCGCTCCCATTTCTTCGCCAATTGCCACAATACTTGAAGCTAAACCCGGAATAAAAGCGAGCAATCCGGTAACTCGATCAATCCCCGAAAAACGAGATAATAAATAACCATGAAATACGCTCATAATTCCAGTGATAATAATACAAAATAGTAAAGGTATTGCATAATTAGCAGCGATAATTAGAGTATCTGGAGAGAAACGAACTGCCGTTGCTAAACCCAAAAATGCCTTACCCAATGTCATAAAAATAGGAGATAAGGGTTCAGAATAGCCTTGAATAGTAGCATATAGAATTCCCACTATCATCGGCCCCAATAGCCAACCAACAGGAATATTAAGCCAATTGAATAAAAAGCCGACTGCAATTGCTAGTACAAACTGCTGAATGATTTTTTGAGTGTTCATCGGCTTCTAGAAATATAATCTTGATAACGACAGGGATTGGTGTATCCTAAATTATAGAGCTTTAATATTATCCTATGTCTTTTACAAATAAACTCAGAACACGACTAGAACAATCAGAAATTTTGGTAATTCCGGGTATTTATGACTGTTTGAGTGCTAAAATAGCTGAACAGTTAGGTTTTGAAGTCGTCGCGACCAGTGGGTTTGGTATTGCTGCATCAACATTGGGTTTACCTGACTATGGGTTTCTCACAGCGACTGAAATGTTTTATAGTATTGGTCGAATTGTTCGGTCAATTCAAATTCCGTTAATTGCGGATTTAGATACAGGTTATGGAAACGTTTTGAATGTTATTCGTACCGTGAAAGATGCGATTAATTTAGGTGTTTCTGGAATTATTTTAGAAGATCAAGAATGGCCGAAAAAATGTGGTCACTTTGAGGGAAAACGAGTGATTTCCACAACCGAACAAATTGCGAAAATCAAAGCCGCAGTTGATGCGAAAGCGGATAGTAATTTAGTCATTATTGGACGAACAGATGCTCGCGCACCTTTGGGTTTAGATGAAGCCATTAACCGAGGTAAAGCTTACTTTGAAGCAGGGGCTGATGTAATTTTTATTGAAGCACCTCAGTCTGAAGATGAACTCGTTAAAATTGCTAACGCTTTACCCAATATTCCCTTAGTTGCAAATATCATAGAAGGCGGAAAAACACCTCAATTATCAGCCCAAGAATTACAACAACTAGGGTTTAAAATTGTCTTTTTTCCCTTGTCAGGTTTATTAACTGTCACGAAAGCGATGACGAATTGTTTGCGTCAGTTGAAAGAAACCGGAAGTACAGCAAATTTAGAAAATTTAGTCAGTTTTCAGGAGTTTGAGAAACTGATTGATGTCCCAACATATCGTCAAATTGAACAGAAATTTGATCAGGAATAAAAGTTAAAATATTAAGTTTTATATGGACGTTGAAGCCTATCTAAACCGGATTCACTATCAAGGTTCTCTTGAACCCAATATTGAGACGCTTTATCAACTGCATTACTGTCATTTACTGACGGTTCCTTTTGAAAATCTTAGTATTCATCTCAACCAACCAATTCATCTTAATTTAGAAACATTATACACAAAAATCGTTCAAAAAAACCGAGGAGGCTTTTGCTATGAACTTAACTCTTTATTTTCCTGGCTATTGCAACAACTAGGTTTTAATATCACTCTAATTTCTGCTCAAGTTGCACGAGAAGATGGTCATTTTGGGCGAGAATTGGGTCATTTAATGCTGTTGGTAAAAGACAGAGATTTTTGGTTAGTTGATGTTGGTTTTGGAGACTCATTTCTTTATCCTTTGAAGTTAGAAAGTTTAACTGAACAAATCCAACAGGAAGAATATTATCAGCTGATAAAAGAGGAGAGTCACTGGATATTTTATCAAAAAAAAGATGACCACTATCAACCCAAATATTGTTTCACCTTAACACCTAAAAAACTAACAGATTTTCAATCAACTTGTGAATATAATCAAACCTCACCTCAATCTATTTTTACTCAGCGTCGTATTTGTACGAAAGCAACGCTTGAAGGTCGAGTCACATTGAGCGATAACCGATTAATAATTACCCAAAATGGTCAACGACAAGAGTGTACCATATCTACCGAAGCAGAATATAACAAAATTTTACGAGATTATTTTAGTATTGACTTGGGTTGTCAATTTTAACATCAATTTTGATCAAGTACAAAAGGATTGATTTAAAAAAAATCTACATTTTTATAGATATAACTTGTAAACTATGGGCATTTAAGTCTCCTCATTTTACCTCATTAGATAGATGAATAAACCATTTTTATGAAGATTCTGCTGACTGAGGGGTTAAGAAGATTTATAATTGTGGTTAAGAATAGATTATTTATTAAATCATTGCCCTGCAAGATTTAAAAGTTAGTGCTAAAATATGGTGTAATTCAGTCAAAACTGTTGTATAAGTTGTATAACAATTCAAAACAACTAAATTGTATAGCCACGTACAATTTTTCTAACTGAATTAACTCAAAAATTAATTAATTAACGGGAGGATTTATGTTTGAGGGATTATTTAATCTACATCCAGATGCGGAGAATTTTGATAGTAAAATTAAACCTCGCAAAGGTGTGATCATTGGAGCAGGTCAGGTCGGGATGGCTTGTGCTTATTCTATGTTAATTCAAGACTGTTTTGATGAACTGATCTTACAAGATATCGCCACAGATAAAGTCGAAGGAGAAGTCATGGACTTATTGCATGGCGTTCCTTTTATCTCTCCGACTCGCATCAAAGCCGGAACTGTTGCGGATGTGGGAAAGGATGCCGATATTGTGATTGTAACAGCAGGAGCGAGTCAAAGAGAAGGTGAAACTCGTCTAGATTTATTACACCGTAATGTCAAAATTTTTAGAAGTTTAATTGGGGATGTTGCTAAACATTGTCCCGATGCAATTTTACTAATAGTTGCCAACCCTGTTGATATTATGACCTATGTGAGTCTCAAGCTTTCAGGTTTTCCCAGTTCGAGAGTTTTGGGTTCAGGAACGGTACTCGATACCGCTCGTTTTCGGGCTTTATTGGCTAACCGACTCGATATTGATCCTCGCAGTGTTCATGCTTATATTATCGGTGAACATGGTGATAGTGAAGTTCCGGTTTGGAGTAAGGCAAATGTTGCCGGAATGAAAATCTGTGATGGAGACTGGAAAGGAAGCCCTGCTTGCGATTTTGCAGAATTAAATGAAATTTTTGAACAGGTCAAAAATGCGGCTTATGAAATTATCAAGCGAAAAGGATATACTTCCTATGCCATTGGTTTAGCGGTGACAGAGATTGTTAAAGCTATTCTTCACAATCAAAATCGGATTTTTACCGTCAGTACCCGAGTTGATAAAATGTACGAATTATCCGAAGATATTTGTATTAGTTTACCTTCGATTGTTAACCGAGACGGCGTGATGAAAGTCATGAATTTTACCCTAGCTGAAAACGAAGAAAAACTTCTCAAAAAATCTGCTCATACTTTACGAGAATATATCGATAAACTTGATCTATAAAATATTAACTTTTCTGATGAAAACTTCGGATTTTAAAACCTTGTATTTTTCATCTACTGAAAATTAAGATTACATCTCCATCAAAGGAGAACTTTGAATCAACCTCTAGATATAACAGATATAGCTCATGCAAATGTCAACTCATCGAACCAAAATTGTCGCCACTATCGGTCCTGCTAGTCGAGATGCCAACACCCTTAAACAAATGGTCGTTGCAGGAATGAGAATCGCCCGATTAAATTTCTCTCATGGTAGCTACGAAGATCATGCCGAAACGATTAAAATGTTACGTCAGGTTTCAGATGATTTAGATATCCAGATTACCCTATTGCAAGACTTACAAGGGCCAAAGATTCGAGTCGGTCAGTTACCCGATGGTGGGATTGAACTAATCACAGGTGAATCCCTAACTTTAGTTCCCATTGATGAGTATAACAATCAACCGAATACTATTTCGATTGATTATCCCTCTTTAGCAGAAGAAGCCGAACCTGGGGCGCAAATTTTGCTCGATGATGGCTTATTAGAACTCAAAATTGAGGAAATTTCGGGTAAAGCCGTTCAATGTAAAATCGTAGAAGGGGGCTTATTAAAAAGTCGCAAAGGCGTCAATTTACCCAGTTTAATTTTACAACTGCCTTCGATGACAGAAAAAGATATCCAAGACTTAGAATTTGGTTTATCTCAAGGGATTGATTGGGTGTCTCTGAGTTTTGTCCGTCGGGCTGAAGACGTTCGCCACTTAAAGACATTTCTCACGGAACACGGGGCTGAACATATTCCGGTAATGGCAAAAATTGAGAAGCCCCAAGCTATTGAGAACTTAGAAGCAATTATCAATGAATGTGACGGTTTGATGGTCGCCCGAGGGGATTTAGGAGTAGAAATGAGTCCAGAAAAAGTGCCTTTGTTGCAAAAACAGATTATTAAACTCTGCAACCAAAAAGGAGTTCCAGTAATTACGGCAACCCAAATGCTAGAAAGCATGATTCATAATCCTCGCCCGACTCGTGCAGAAGCCTCGGATGTCGCCAATGCGATTATTGACGGTACGGATGCGGTGATGTTGTCGGGAGAGTCCGCCGTGGGTGATTTTCCGGTGAAAGCGGTGGAAATGCTGGCTAAAATTGCCTCTGGTGTTGAACCGGAATTGAAATTTGTTAACTATCCTCCTGCTGAGTCCGACGAAACCCATGCGTTGAGTGAAGCTATAAATACAATTGATAAAATTCTGCCGTTGAAGTGTATTGTTGCTTATACTAGCACCGGATATACTGCTGAACTCGCTGCCGCAGAACGACCAAAAGCTGCTGTTGTGGCTTTTACCCCCGATGAGATTACCTACCATCGTTTGAACTTAGTTTGGGGCGTTCTCCCCATTTTGTTAGCTCACGAAGTTGGCTCTTTTGAAGGATTAATGGATCAAACCGAAACATTACTGTTAGAACGTCAGTTAGTCAATCTGGGTGATCAAATTCTGGTTGTTGCTGGAATTCCCACGAAACACCCCAGAGGCACCAACTTCCTGAAAATTCATCGGATTGAACGCTAAAATTTGATGCAAACTTGATTAAAACTAAAAGTTGTGGGAGATTTGATCTGCTTTTTCAGTTCTTCCACTTCTTGACTTGTTAATTAAATTTATCTCTTTTTTTGTCTATTTTGTGATTGAATAATTCTATTCTTCATTTTCTTCTGGCTTCATCTGCCGAACTGTCTCCAAAACGGAACCGACTGCCAACCCCATCGCGGCTCCCGCCATTGCATACTGACTCGGTGCTTTTGAGCGAGAATAACCCACATCATTGATGCTGACCTGATTACAACATTGATACCGATCCTGGTGGAGCTTAGAGACTGCTAACCCAAATACAGAGCCAAGCATCGCCATGATAATCCCCGAAAAGAGGATGAGCCTCGTATTCATTGTATTTTCCCCCTAAGCTGACTCAGATTGACATTTTTTTTAGTCTCTATATCCGTTTTAGCAAACCTTCGAGAAATTACAAACATTGTTTTACGAAAATTAAAATAGTACCTGAGAATCTTTCCAACATTGTTTAGGCTAAAATTAAGAGATCATCATCCGATTTCGGGGATAATCGATGGAAATTCAATCAAAATCTACCTCAACCACACCGAAAATGATGACTCAAGTTAAAAAGAAATTAAGCAAAAATAAAAGAAGCCAATAAAAGCAAAATCGTCACAGCAAATAGGATATGATTAATCCAATCATCCGTAGACCAATCTTTAAACATTTTCAGTATCCTCTGCGATAAGTTGAACATCCGAAGTGACATCACACTGCATCAGTCGCGCTAGAAAATAAACCGCCATCTTTGCCCCATAAGCCGAACGCCACCAGTTAGACGGATGACAACCCAATGGTGCCGATAAACTAAAATCCAAGTGATCATAGGGCAACCATTTATGATTATCCCGCCATCCCATGCGATCGCCAACTTTTTCTAAAACCTGTAAATCAATATTAGAAATATCATCGGTTCCCCCCTCACTCACATAAATTTGTTGTTGTCGGCTAAACCCAAAATGATCATGACTATAAGTTCTCCAAAGTTTATCCAACAAGCATAAACTACTACAAGGAAACTTGATCACATCATCCGGCGTAATATTATCGTGATTACTTTGTCCGATAATTTCCAACATCACTCTCGTCGTTTCGAGATCCGCTTCCTGCCACTGTTGCGCCGCCAACAAGTCCCGCAATTTCTGATAACGGTAGACATCACTCAACAACAACAACACATTACTCAACTGTTCCTCTAACTGTTCGACGCGCTGCGACAAGCTAAAAAGAGTTAACTCTGTCGAGTCATCCGAGTGAGACACGGTCGGGCTGTCAGCTTGGGAAGCCTCAGCATGATTAGCTTGGACACGTTCTTCATCCGTCATCGCATTTGTTGATTTGATCCTAAGTGAACAGTAAACCTAAACCCCTTCTCCGTGAGGATCAGGAGACTGATGATTGATTCGTAAAGCCTGATCAGGACTCAAAGAAGTTTCTTCTGTAGATTCAGAATCACCACTGGAACGGCGTTTTATCGGCTTGAGTAACCCCCCTGAACCATTAGAATCGTCATCACCATCAGTTTTCTCCGGCTTTTCCCCTTTCAGTACACGAGCCTCTAGGGTTTTAATCGCAATATAAAGGTTCGGCGTAATCAACAAACTCAGGAGCGTTCCCACAAACATTCCGCCAAAAATTGCCGTTCCCAAAGACCAACGACTCGACGCACCCGCACCCGATGCCACCACCAACGGCCAAAACCCAATCAGAGAAGAAATTGCCGTCATTTGAATCGGTCGAAACCGTTGTTCTGCCGCTTGCGATGCCGCTTTTTTAATACTCAGGCCTTTATCGCGCAACTGGTTAGCAAATTCCACAATCAAAATCGAGTTTTTAGAGGCCAAACCAATCAACATCACCAACGCCACCTGACAGTAAACATCATTCGTCACCACCGGCCAGATGCTACCCACCATCAACACATTAGAACGCAACCAAATCGCGGACATCGCACCCAACACCGCCAAGGGTACAGACAGAATAATAATCAGGGGATCAATATAACTTTCGTACTGCGCCGACAGCACCAAAAATACCATCACCAACCCCAAACCAAAGATAATCGGAGCCGCACCCCCAGAAGCCTGTTCCTCCAAAGCACTCCCCTGCCACGCATACCCAAAACCCGGGTCAAGCACTTCCGAGGCCGCTTGTTCCATCGCGGCGATCGCCTGTCCGCTACTATAACCAGGTGCAGGATTTCCTTGAATCAACATTGAGCGGAAAATATTAAAGCGGGTAATCGTTTCTGGGCCGACAAAATCTGTAATTCTAACCAAACTGCTCAACGGAATCATCTCATTATTGCGAGAGCGAACGTAGAGTTTATCAATATCGTTAGGTGCCGACCGAGCCTCCGCTTCTGCTTGTACATACACCCGATATTGTCTCTGTCCGAGAACAAAATCACTCACATAAGATGAACCAAAATAAGTTTGCAGGGTTCGGAAAATGTCACTCACATTAACATTAAGAGTATTAGCGCGATCGCGTAGCACTTCGATTTGTTTTTGAGCCTTATTTGCCGTAAATTGAGTAAAAGCCACTCCGACAGACGGATATTGAGGCGAATTGACTGCCCCAATTAAGCGATTTCCATTTTCCAGTAAAGCCGAAATCGGTAAATTTCCACTGCGATCTTGCAACTGAAATTCAAACCCACCCGTACTGCTCAACCCTTGAACAGGGGGTGCATTCACCGCAAACGCTCTCACAGACGCTACAGTTTGCAAAGACCCATTTACCCGACCCAGGACACCATAAACAGACTGTTCAGGCGTCGGGCGTTCTGACCAGGGTTTGAGGGGAACAAACATAATCCCTTGACTGGGGTTAACTCCATTAAAACTAAATCCAGCAATCCCAAAGGTTCCCAACACTTCAGGTGCTTCTAAAACTCTATCTGTAATTTCGTCAATGGCTTCGGCGGTGTAGTTGAGAGAAACCCCCTCTGGAGCTTGAATCAGAATAATAAAATAGCCCTGGTCTTCTTCCGGAATAAATCCTCCAGGCACCCATTGATACATCAAAACGGTGAGAACCAAACCCCCCACAAAAATCCCCATGACCAGAGTGTTGATTTTGAGCAGAAAATTAACTGCTTTCGCGTATTGGTTTTGAATCCCACCAAACCCCTGATTAAACTTTTTAAATAACAATCCGAGAGGCCCTTTGGTTTTATCTTTCGGACGCAGTAGCACGGCCGACATACTCGGTGAAAAACTCAACGCATTAAAGGTGGAAAAGGCGACAGCAAAGGCAATTGTTAAGGCAAATTGTTTAAAGATAATTCCGGTTGTTCCAGGAAAGAATGACACCGGAATAAATACCGCCATCAACACCAAAGAAGTCGCAATCGTTGCCCCGGTCAGTTCTTGCATCGCATCCAGGGCGGCTTGACGGGGTTTCATTCCCTGTTCAATTTTTAGAGAAATCGCCTCAACAATCACAATCGCATCATCCACCACCAAACCTGTAGCCAGAGTACAAGCAAATAACGTCAGGGTATTGAGTTCAAATCCCATGATTTTTAATCCCGCCATTGCCCCAATTAACGCCACAGGAATAGCAACAGCCGGAATCAAAGTTGTCCGCCAATCTTGTAAGAAAATAAAAATTACTAAAATCACCAAACCAATCGCTTGAGTTAAGGTGACAACCACTTCATTCAAAGAAGCCGAAATAAATAATGTCGTGTCGTAGGGAATTTCATAGTTTAATCCTGGCGGAAAACTCTCACTCAACTCCGCCATTGTTGCTTTAATCTGGTTAGCCACTTCTAAAGCATTACTTCCGGGGAGTTGATAAATCCCCAACCCCACAGTTGGTTGACCTCTAAAGGTGGCAACAGTATCATAGTTCTCGGCTCCAAGTTCGGCTCGACCCACATCTCGGAGTTGAATCAGTGTCCCATCATCCCCGACTTTTAGCACGAGATCTTCAAATTGGTCAATGGTTAAACGACTGGTTGCTTGTAGGGGAATTTCAAAGCGTTGACCCTCGGGTGTCGGACTCTGGCCCAGTTTTCCCGCACCGATTTGAATATTTTGTTGTTGTAGTGCAGCGCTAACATCTTGAGCAGTTAGTCCCCGTGCCGCCATCTGTTGGGGATCGAGCCAAATTCGCATCGCATACTGTCGTTCCCCAAAAATTGTCGCCTGACCGACTCCCGGAACTCGCCTAATCTGGTCTAGAACGCTCAAGTCTAGGTAGTTACTCATAAAGATATCGTTGTAGAGATATCTGCCGTTATCATCAGTGTCAGAGTAAAACGCGATCACGAGCAGAATACTCGGAGAAGAAGAAGCAACTGATATTCCGGTTTGTCGAACGGTCTCGGGTAAGGTGGGTTCAGCCTGAGAGACTCGGTTTTGAACGTTAACCTGAGCGATGTCTCGATCTACATCCACAGGGAAAGCGACAGCAATATTAGAAATGCCGTTGTTTCCAGTGTTGGAGGAGATATATCTCATATCCTCAACCCCGTTAATTTCCCGTTCTAAGATGGTCGTGACGGTGGTTTCGGTCGTCTGAGCATCTGCCCCAATATTGACCGCAGTGACGTTAATTTGGGTGTTTGCTAGTTGGGGTAACTGAGTAATCGGCAGCAAGGGAATACAGATAGCCCCCAACAAAATAACAATAATGGTGCAAACCGTTGTCAGAACGGGTCTTTTAATAAATGTGCTAACGAATAACAACATAAAAATCAGCAGGGGTAGATGAGTTCAGGGTTGGGAGTAACGATTGTTAGCGTTCGCAGAGCGTGCCGTTAGGCGTAGAGTCGGACTTGATTTTAAACTTTTCTTTTAAGATGCTGGTGTTTTAGCGTATTGATATTTTCGAGGACAAACGGGCTTAAAAAAATCAATCTTTTTGCTAACAAAAGAATCGAAGCACCATAATTGCCTTCCAGTTTATCAGACTCCTTGACTTTTGATAGATTAATAATTCTATTCATTGAGCGATTGGCTAAAATTCCATACTGTTTTACCGCAGCATCCTCCTTTAGAGTAAATTCCGATTGGTTCAACTCATGATCACAGACCGGGTAAACTCAGCGACACAACGCCCCGACTCTCAATTACTCCGAAGGTGATGCGGCTTCTTGCTGTTGATTGGGTTCGGTAACGGGTGTACCATCGCGCAACTTCACCACTCCGTCGGTAACAATGCGATCGCCTGCTTTTAACCCCGATAAAACTTCAAAGCTTTGACCCTGCATACTCCCTAACTCCACAGGTCTTTGCTTGGCGATCTGCATTTGCTGACCTTCTTGATTTTCTTCTTCGACGACAAACACAAAACTTTGAGCGCCAATGCGGTTAATCGCCGTTGTCGGTACTGTAATTCCCGCTTGTTGTTCCCAAATCACTCTCGCTCGAACAATTTGGTCGGTTCGCAGTTTGTTATCTTGGTTGTTGTAAATTGCTTTGACTAAAATCGTTTGGGTTTCTGTTCCGGCATTCGGAGAGACATAGGAAATCCTACTTGTGCCAATCTGTTGACCTGTTTCTTGAGAGATCAGTTCAACCGGAGTCCCGACTCGAATTTGAGATAATCGTCCCACAGGGACATCAATATTCACTTCTAATTGATCATTTTGTCGAATACTGGTAACAGTCGTTTGGCTATCAACAAAATCCCCCACTTTCACGGGAAGCTCACCCACAATCCCCGAAATTGGAGCTTCTAAACTATAGTAGTCGAGTTCAACTTGTTGACCTGTCGCATCTGCTTGAGCCTGTTGAATTTCCCGTCCTAAGCGATTCACCTCAGATTGTTGAGCTTCTATCACCTTTTCCTGACTGGCAATTTGAGCGTTGAGAGTCGCGACTTGGCGTTCAAAAGCTTGTCCTGCACTCTCAACCCTCGCCCTCGCCGCTTCGATCCGGCTTTGCTGAGTGCTAATCTGAGCTTGTAAGGTACTAATCTGGCGTTCGAGATCCTGTTGAGCGGCTACAACTTGCGCTTGTGCAGATCGCACGGTATCTTCTTGTTGAGCGAGGGCCGCTTCAGCTTCTCGAATCTCACGCAAACGTTGATCATAGGCTTCTGAGGAAACAACGCCTTCTTCCCACAGCTTTTCATATCTCTCAAAAGCACTGTCCCGTTCTTCTTTGACAATTGCTCGACGGTCACGTTCTCGACGAGCGGCTTCGAGTTGTTCTTGAGCATCTTTTAAGTTCGCAGCTTCTGAAAGAAATTCAAGTTCATACTCAATGCGTTGCTTTTCTTGTCTTTCGGCGGCGAGAGTTTGTTCAGCATCTCTTAAATTGGCTTCTTGAGATTGATAGCTTAACTCCGCTTGCAATCGTCTCAATTCTGCTCGTTGAGCGTCTAGATTGGCTTTAGCCGTTTCAAGTTGAGCGCGTCTTGATTCAACCGCCGCTAGTCTACTTTCTAAATTCGCTTGTTGTTGAGACGGATCAATCAACATGATCGGATCTCCGGTTGACACCTGATCGCCTAATCTCACATAAACTTGCTTCACCCAACCACTTACCCGAGGTTGAAGGACAGAGTTTTCTACCCCTTCAACCCGAGCAACAAACTCGGTGCTATCTTTGACTTGACTCGATTCAACTCGGTCAATTTCTACGGTTACAGGTTGAGGTGCCGCAGCTTGAGGTTGTTCTGCACATGAACTCAACAGTAGAGTCCCCAATAACAGAAGTAAGGATTGTTTTGAGTCTCTTTTGATATCCATTCTTAAATGTTTCCATTGAGGTTAATCAGATTTTATTTAGAAATATGTCTTGCTGACTGTTGAACAGAGATGACTGGAAACTAGAATAAAGCCAGCTCGTTTAAAATGAGCAATGAGCTTCCCCATTCACTGGTAAAGTGGTGAAGCTTACAACTCTTAGCCATCTTTCGACCTCCTGAGCAGAGGTATTGCTGAGGCTTGAAAAGTTAGAAAATTAAACTATATAGTCTAGTATAGAAAAATTTATCTTAAACCGAAGCAACAATTTACGCAACGACTGAAGACATGAAAAACTAATATTGTGAGCAATTTTGATCTAAAATCGAAAAAAAAATCAGGGTATTGAAGGCAAGATCCGGAGATCTCCCCATCAATCATCCATGGTAATTCTTTAAGTCTTTGAGATCACATTGATCGGCTCAGAGATCAGGCTTGGGGTTGTTGTTGATTGGTTTCCGTTTCACCCAGAGTTGAACTCAAAGGCGAACGCACACACAGATAGAATAAAGGCCCTAGCAAGGGAAGTAAAGCCACCCCCCAAAACAGAAAAGAATTATTCATTTTCCGTCGCGCCATATCATCCCACAGTAAAGCCGGAAACACCAGACCGAGCAGACAAAAATCTAAACTCATCACATGAATAAAGCGACTCGTTTGCCATTGTTGTAGAAAGTCTGACCAATCTCCACCGTTTAAACCGTAGCCCATCAGCGTAACGGCACCTATTGTTAAAAGAATACCTGTAATTCGAGAATCGAATAATTTTAAAACAAAATTTAGAGAACCCGAATAATTGGGGTTCGGTTGACGGAAAACCAGATAGGGTAATATTGCAAACGCCCCCACCGCAAAAGAAGCCATTGCAAACGGCCAAGCCGATATTTTTTGACCTTGACCATCAAAAAACAATAAACTACTATAAATTAGCGGCCAAATTCCCATTAAATTAAAAAGAGCAACGATCAGAGGATTGATTCCCTGCCAGTTGCCCGTTGACAAATCTTTAATCAAAACTAAGGTATCGGGCTGATCGGGCGGCGCCAAGGTAAAGGCGTAGGTAACAAACCCGATCCACAACAATCCGAAGAAGACTTTCCTGAACATAAATGCAGTACAAGGCTTAGGGGATAAACCGATCTAAAGCAGATTTTAACTGCTCAATCTCATCATCGATGTTACCTTCTTTTGCCGCTCTTGCCACACATTCACTCAAGTGTTCATCTAGGATAATCCGCGCCACTCGGTCTAACGCACCTCGAATCGCGGCAATTTGCACTAACACATCCGGACAAGGATCACTTTCGGCGACCATTCTTTTCACCCCTCGGATATGCCCTTCAATCCGAGACAAGCGGTTCACAATACGTCGCAGGGATTCTTCACTGTGAACATGAGGAGTCGTCTGGTGATGTTCGTGGTCATTGTGAATGTGTTCGGCTTGATGAGCGTGCTGTTCTAACTTGGGGTCTGATCCAATCATGCGGTATTGTCAGCAACAATGAGTAGAGTTGAACGGCTTCAATTCGCGTGCGCTGAAATTGGAGTTTCCAACTACAGCTCACAAATCGTGCTTTGCTCTTGATATTATACCTTACCTTGGCGCTCCCTGCGGTTCCCTAATGCACCTGCCCCCACTCCGCTAGATTGTTGAAAGTGGAGACAGATGCCCAGATGTTTGACAGTGAAGTCATCTGTTCTACAAAACCTGTACAAAACGTCGCATTACAACACTTTTGCACTGTTTGCTTCCTGTTTCAAACCAGGACTGTCGGCAGCACCCTGTCCACAGGCTGAAAATCGGCTGGAACCCAACCTATTATTGAGTTTTCAATCACAACTTTGGATCTCTACTCCACTATTTTCAGGAAATTTAAAACTGATGGCTTTACTCAGTTACCTTTTTACAGGCTGCCCACTAGACAAGAATTCTCTGGGATGTCAAGCCTTAAATGCTTTAATCGCTTGGTTTTCGCGTTTTTTGATTGTATCACATTCAGAAAATACCTTGAAGCCACTCAAAGTAACGCAAATCGTATACTAGATTACATCTCTGTGATCAGTTATTTATCTTCCTCAAAACTGTCATCATCAATGAGTTCATCATCCAAAAACAGAGAATTATCCTTGATGAGTTCATCGGACTCTTGAGTGTCGTTGAGATCACCTCGATCCATTTTACGAGCGGTGCGATCATCAAGAACAACATCTTTCAATTCCATTTCCTCATCTTCGAGATAACTCATGTCGTTATTCTCAAGGCTAAAATCCCCAACCCCGAGTTCTTCATAGGCATTAAATCCAGTTCCTGCCGGAATCAAACGACCAATAATCACGTTTTCTTTCAAGCCTCGTAACCAGTCAGACTTCCCTTCAATAGCGGCTTCTGTTAAAACACGAGTGGTTTCTTGGAAACTCGCCGCTGAGATAAAGCTATCGGTATTCAAGGACGCTTTTGTAATCCCGAGTAACATCGGTGTATATCGTGCAGGTGCGCCCCCGGTAATCGACATCGCTTCGTTGACCTGTTCAACCTGGCGCAGTTCGACCAGTTCTCCCGGTAACATAGTTGTATCTCCACCATCATCAATTCGCACTTTCGAGGTCATTTGTCGAACGATGACTTCAATGTGTTTGTCAGAAATATCAATTCCTTGAGACTGATAAACCGACTGCACTTCGTTCACCAAGAAGGTTTGGCATTGTTGGAAACTCCGCAACGCCGCATCATAAATGCCCTCCAGGTGTTGATGATAGTTAAAGAACACTTCCAAGATTTCGTGAGGATTTGCAGGCCCATCGGTTAGGGCTTGACCCACTTCCACCATTTGTCCATCGGAGACAATCACCGTTTGACCGGGTAACAACGGATATTCACTAATGTTGCCATCATTTTCCATCACCCGCAGATCAACAATTTCGTCCGTGACATTGACTTGCGCCGTTCCGGGATGTTTGGCGAGAATACAAGCTTCCTTGGGTTTACGGGCCTCCAACAGTTCTTCAATCCGAGGTAAACCCTGAATAATGTCTCCTGTTTTCGCCCGTTCAAACACCAGCAACACCAGGTTATCGCCCCGTTGCACCAAATCTCCATCATTAAGATGTAGAATCGCCCCAGAAGACACCCGATAAGGACGACCCAAACGCATGATGACTTGAGTGGTTCCGCTCGGTGCCAGTTGAGAATCATCTTCCGAACCCTCCGAGACAGACTTCTCTTCAGCAGTCCCGGATGACCCGGGATGAACTGCAATAATCTCACCCGACTCGGGAAGTGTCACCCCAGGAGCTAGTTCACTACTCTCAACCACCAACTGACCCGGTTTAACATTGGTTGTCACTCCCGGGGGAAGGTCAATTTTCATTTGGTCAGCATCACGCACCACCAAAATCCGTCGGAGGATTTCTGTCCCGGAGCGAATACCACTGACGATTCCGGTTTCTTTACACAAGATTTCCGTCCGACTGACCACCGAACCCGGTTTAATTTCGTCTCCGTCCTTAACGAGTAAACGAGTGCGGGTGCTGCCTTGAGTCGCATCTGCCACGATATCCCGACGAATCACCAAAGACTCTAAAATCACCAATTGCAGGCGCATCAGTTCTGGATCTTCTTCATGGGGAATCAGTTCAATATCGGCCGCCAGTTGGGGGGCTTCAGTGCCGATATTAATCACCAGTTGAGTTCGCAACAGTTCCACCCCTTCAACCGATCGCACTCGTTCACCATCTTTGTAGGTTAAGCGCTGCACGGCTTGTAAAGAGATCGATTCGTTTAAGGACTCTTGAGAAGGAATCGGAGGCATTTCGGGGACTTTGAACTCAGTCACCGGTCGCAGCAATAAAGCAGGACCCTCGGGAGTTTCCACATACTCAATGTAGTGCAATTCTGTCGCAACGATACCGGGAATCGCTTCTTCTCCCGGATTAACAATCTTACCATCAATCGCCATGACCATTTCCGGGTCATCAACGAGGTGGAGTTCTCCCGGTTTGATCACAATTTCCCGCAAAATGTCATTTTTCTGAGTGACTTCAATCACCCCGTTGGACTGACAGAAGATGTCTTTCACTACTTCGGTACCGGCTTCGACGTACTGCCCATCTTCGACCAATAACAGAGAAATATCTTTATTGACTTCGTGACATTCTTCAGGAATCCACAGGAGTGTACCGCCTTGAATCACTTCGTATCCTTGTTTGGCTTTATTGCGCTTGGCGACTTCAACTCCCGCATATTTAATAATGCCTCCGGTCGCCGTGCGGTAGCTATCATCAATCAACTCGGCGATCACTTCATGGTTCTCGACTTTACTTCCCGGTGTCACCTTCAGCAAGAAGCGATTGTTGTTGGTGGTTTCAATCACATATTGTTCACGACCTTGGAGTTGCTGTATCCGCACTAACGCCTGGTCTAACAACACCGAAGCGGTGATAATTTCAATCTCACGCGGGAGGTCTGATTTGGGAGTCGTGGTGGGAGTGACCACACCCGCACCCGTTGGTTCAGCCAAGGGAGGAATAGAGGGTTCGAGAACCTCTGGTGTCGTTGTGTCCGGTTCGCGCTCGTGAATCCGAACAATTCCCCCATGTTCCGAAACTAATCGCGTTTGAGCCAGTACACTGTCGATTCCAACGCGATCTCCGTTTTTAACGGTGGGTTCAGCCCCAGGAAGTAAGTTATACACCTCACCTGAGAGAATCCAAATCAAACCGCCTCGGGCAGCAATGCGGGTCATGTTCCCTTGACGGTCGGTTTTTTCCTCAGCCACTACATCAGCAAACTTGACTTCACCCGCTAAGTCTGTGGCAACGTCTTTGGTCGCTTTTTCTGTGGTTTTACGAGCGGTACGACCCCCGGCGGGAATCTCGACTAACACTTGGTCGGCTTTCACCGATTGCCCTTCTTTGACGACCAGAGAACTTCCTTGAGAGACATTTAACGATTGAGTCCGATCCCCATTTTCGACGGTAATTTTACCGTTACTTTCAATGTAAAAAGAATCATCGCCGTGACGAGTCCGGAAGGCGCGTAATCGCAGTGTTTTCGGTAAGTGAACCACACCATCAAAGGGGGCTTTAATAATTTCGGCGGCTTCTGCGGTGAAGACTCCTCCGGTGTGGAATGTCCGCATGGTTAACTGGGTTCCCGGTTCACCGATAGATTGGGCTGCAATAATCCCAATTGCTTCTCCGAGATCGACCATATCTGCATGAGCTAAACTCCAGCCATAACAATGCCGACAGACGGAGCGAGTCGCTTCACAGGTTAACGGACTACGCAGAAAAACTTCCTTGACTTTTGATTGACCAATAGCAGTTGCGAGATCGGCACAAATGGCTTGGTTGCGAACTGCTTTTTTGCCTTCAAAGCTAACAATTTCCCCAGTTTCGGGGTGGATAACATCTGCTCCTAGCACTCGTCCAAACAACCGATCTTGTAGGGGAATCAGAATGCGTTCACCATCGGTCATACTTCGCAGCCAAATTCCCTTTTCGGTGCTACAGTCGATTTCTCGCAAAATGACGTCTTGAGCTACGTCTACTAAACGACGGGTCAAATATCCCGAGTCAGCCGTCCGCAAGGCGGTATCAACTAAACCTTTCCGCGCTCCGTAGGAGGAGATAATGTATTCGGTAACGGTTAATCCTTCCCGGAAGTTGGTTTTAATGGGCAAGTCAATAATTTCCCCTTGGGGGTTTGCCATCAATCCCCGCATTCCCACAAGCTGACGAACTTGGGAGATGTTACCCCGCGCCCCAGAAAATGCCATCATGTAAACGGAGTTGAGCGGGTTTGTGGCTTTAAAGTTTCGCACCACTTCATCTTTGAGGGCCTCACTCGTCCCGTTCCAGGTATCGACCACTTTTTGAAAGCGTTCGACTTCGGTAATTTCTCCTTTGGTATAGCGACGTTCTGTACGACGAATTTCTTCTTGGGCTTCATCGAGAAGACCTCGCTTAGAAGGGGGAACTTGCAAGTCTTCTACACTGATGGAAACTCCGGCGCGTGTGGCATAGCGGAATCCCATATCTTTTAATACATCGGCAATTTGAGCGGTACGGGCAGTACCATAATGGGTAAAGGACCAAGAAATAAGTTTCTTGAGTTGCTTTTTATCAATAATTTGATTACGGAAGATTTTTTTATTGTCAGTCATGGGTTATTACAGTAAATAGTGAACAGTGAATGAGTCAGCAGGTGACAGGTGAAGGTGATCTTCTGATTTGAGATCAACCCCTCAAACCTGACCTCTGACCTCAGCACACGGTCATCTGTGGGCATCGCTTTTTCAAGGCGGTGAACGGATGACTCGAAAACAATTACACTAAAACGTCTTGAACGGTTTTATTGAAAATCACACGTCCCGCAGTGGTTCGCACATATTGGGACAAAATTTTTCCGTCTTGATCTTCTCGCACCCGACGAGTGGGTTGTCCACTTTTCTCTCCGACGTAGATTTTGGTGACGATTCCATCACTGCTGCTTTCTTCTTTTTCTAGTCGTTCACCTTCGCTTCCCGTTACTTCACCTTGAAAACGTACCCAGATGTAGGCGTGCAAGTCTACCGCTCCTTGTTCATAAGCGGTGATCGCATCGGTCAGACTGGCAAAGTAGCCGTTTGCTCCTTTTGTGGCCGCTGGGTTTTCCGCCGTGAGATAATAACAGCCGAGTACCATGTCTTGGCTCGGTGTGACAATCGGAGAACCCGTCGCGGGTGAAAGAATATTGTTAGAAGCCAGCATCAGCAGTCGAGCTTCGGCTTGAGATTCGATCGACAAGGGAACGTGAACGGCCATTTGGTCGCCGTCAAAGTCCGCGTTAAAAGCCGGACAGACGAGAGGATGTAACTGAATGGCTCGTCCTTCTACTAAAATCGGTTCAAAGGCTTGAATCCCCAAACGGTGTAGTGTCGGCGCTCGGTTGAGCATGACTGGATGACCATAAATTACTTCTTCTAAAACATCCCAAACACTGGGATCATTGCGTTGAATTAATTTTTTGGCCGCCTTAATATTGTTGACGAGTCCCTGACGAATCAACCGATGAATGACAAAGGGCTGAAAGAGTTCAATCGCCATTTCACGGGGAAGTCCGCACTGGTGCATTTTCAGTTTTGGCCCGACGACAATCACTGAACGCCCGGAGTAGTCTACCCGTTTTCCGAGTAAGTTTTGCCGAAAACGACCTTGTTTTCCTTCGATAATATCGGAGAGGGATTTCAACGGACGATTATTCGCCCCCACAACTGTTCGTCCTCGCCGACCATTATCAATTAAGGCATCAACGGCTTCTTGCAACATCCGTTTTTCGTTGCGGATAATGATTTCTGGGGCGAGAATTTCCTGCAAACGAGCCAGACGGTTATTACGGTTAATCACCCGACGATAGAGATCGTTTAAGTCACTGGTGGCAAAACGTCCCCCATCTAATTGCACCATAGGTCGCAGATCTGGAGGAATGACGGGAATGACGTGTAATACCATCCACTCTGGTTTTGACCCAGTGGCGATAAAGTTATCAATCACCCGTAGGCGTTTAATCAGTTTGGCGCGTTTTTGTCCTTTAGCCGCCGCGATATCTTCACGCAGTCGCTCGGCTTCTTCTTCAAGGGGAATATCTGCTAAGAGTTGAGCAACGGCTTCTGCCCCGATTCCGACTTCTACCCCACTGAGGGTTGTATCCTCACTATACATTTGTTCTTCGATTTCTAGCCACTGCTCTTCCATCAGTAACTGTTTGTAGGAGAGGTTTTCGGCGTTACCGGGGTTGAGGACGACGTAGGCGTTGAAGTAAACTACCTGTTCGACATCCCGCAGGGGCATATCGAGCAAGATTGCCATATAGCTCGGAATTCCTTTGAGATACCACACATGAGTCACGGGTGCGGCGAGTTTAATGAAGCCCATGCGATGACGACGAACTCTTGACTCGGTGACTTCTACGCCGCAACGTTCACAGACAATACCCCGATGTCGAACCCGCTTGTATTTACCGCAATGACATTCCCAATCTTTCGCCGGACCAAAAATTCGCTCGCAGAATAAACCATCCATTTCCGGCTTCAGGGTACGATAATTGATGGTTTCGGGCTTGGTGACTTCGCCCACGATTTGGTTATTGGGTAATGTCCGTTCTCCCCATGTCCGAATTCGCTCTGGAGAAGCTAACCCAATTTTGACGTAATCAAAGCGCTGTTCTAGTTTAGGCATAGTTTGTAGAAACGGAGTTGTTAACGGATGAGTTAACGGTGGGGGTGATCAACGTTAACGCTATAGAAACGGATAAATCTCAGTTCGGTGAGACAGTTTACAGTGAGCGACTGATCAGTGACCTGTTGTAACCGTTATCCGTTTTTTTGGATTGTTCCGGTGTTCACGGGTCACTGTTGAGTGTTTAAGAGTCTTTTTTGTCTTCTTCGCTGGCGGTAAACTCATAGGTGGGTTTGGATGGGGTGCGTCCTCGGTTGGGTTCGTCTGCCATCAAGTCCACCTCTAAGTCGCGGCCAACTCCGTCTTCACCCGTTTCGACTTTGTGAACGGCAATATCCAAGCATAGAGATTGTAATTCGCGCATCAACACTTTAAAGGATTCTGGCGTTCCGGGTCGAGGAATGGCTTTCCCTTTGACAATGGCGTTGAGAGCCTCGTTACGGCCTTGCATATCATCGGATTTGACGGTGAGCAATTCCTGTAAGGTGTAAGCAGCACCAAAGGCTTCGAGCGCCCAAACTTCCATTTCTCCAAATCGCTGTCCACCTTGTTGGGCTTTTCCGCCCAGGGGTTGTTGAGTCACCAGAGAGTAAGGGCCGGTTGAACGGGCGTGAATCTTATCATCGACTAGGTGAACCAGCTTCAGCATATAAGCCACCCCAACGGTTACAGGTTGATCAAAGGGTTCTCCTGTACGACCATCGTAGAGCAGAACTTTACCCGGATTATCGGCGTTAAACAGCCAATCTTTCTTATTTTTTTCTCGGGCGAGTTGCAACTCTCCATGAACCGTTTCCCGTGACATTTCCTCTCCGTGCATTTCATCAAAGGGAATCACTTTGTATCGCGTCTTTAAGTTTTCACCCGCCCATCCGAGTAAACATTCAAAGATTTGACCGACGTTCATCCGAGACGGTACACCCAAGGGATTCAAAACAATATCTACGGCCCGTCCATCGGGTAAATAGGGCATATCCTCAACGGGCAGAATTCGCGAAACAATCCCTTTATTTCCATGTCGTCCAGCCATTTTGTCGCCGACTTGGATTTTCCGTTTTTGAGCAACATAAACCCGAACGACCATATTGGCACCTGGGGGCAGTTCATCACCTTGTTCGCGAGTAAAGACGCGCACATCGACCACTCGACCTTTTTCGCCGTTGGGAACCCGTAGAGAGTTATCGCGAACATCTCGGGCTTTTTCTCCAAAAATCGCTCGCAGGAGTTTTTCTTCTGGGGGTTGGTCGGATTCTCCTTTGGGGGTAACTTTTCCCACGAGGATATCTCCGGCTTCTACCCAAGCCCCAACTCGAATAATCCCATTGGCATCAAGTTGTCGCAAGGAGTCTTCGCCGACGTTGGGAATTTCTCGGGTAATTTCTTCTGGCCCTAGCTTGGTTTGTCGCGCTTCAATTTCGTACTTTTCAATGTGAATGGAGGTGTAGATATCCTCATAGACAAGACGTTCGCTGATTAAAATCGCGTCTTCGTAGTTGTAGCCTTCCCACGGCATATAAGTGACAACGACGTTATGCCCTAAAGCTAGTTCTGCACCTTCGGTTGAAGAACCATCTGCCAAGACTTGTCCGACGACCACTTGGTCGCCTTCGTAAACGAGGGGACGTTGATTTAAACAGGTGTCTTGGTTAGAACGGTTATATTTCTGTAATTCGTACTCGACTTCTTGACCTTCCGGTGAGGTGACTCGAATTCTTGCCCCATCGACATAGGAGACTTCTCCATCAATTTGTGAAACAATCACCATCCCCGAATCTCGGGCGGCTTGGGCTTCTAACCCGGTTCCGACGAGGGGGCGTTGGGGTCGCAGCAGGGGAACTGCTTGACGCTGCATATTAGACCCCATTAATGCCCGGTTCGCATCGTCGTGTTCGAGGAAGGGAATCAATGAGGTGGCAACAGAAATGATTTGAACGGGGGAAACGGCTACATAGTCTACTTGGTCGGGAGTCGTTTCGGTGAAGTCCTGACGATAACGGACTGGAATCACTTCCCCTAAAATGTTGCCTTCGGCATCTGTGGAGACATCTCCCGGTGCCACTCGCAAATCATCTTCTTCATCAGCAGTCATGTATACGGGAGGCCCATCTCGCCGCACACGACCGTTTTCGGCGGGATAGTAGGGGGTAGCAATAAACCCGTAGGGATTGACTCGCGCATGGGTCGCTAGGGAACCAATTAAACCTGCGTTCGGGCCTTCTGGGGTTTCAATCGGACAAATCCGCCCATAATGGGAGGGGTGAATATCTCGGACGGCAAATCCGGCTCGTTCTCGGGTCAGACCACCCGGGCCTAGAGCGGACAGACGGCGTTTATGGGTCAATTCAGCTAGGGGATTGGTTTGATCCATAAATTGCGACAGTTGAGAACTTCCGAAGAATTCTTTAATCGCTGCCACCAGGGGTTTAGGGTTCACTAGGGAAGCCGGGGTCAAAGAGTCTGAGTCGCTGACGGTCATCCGTTCACGGATAATTCGTTCTAGACGGTTTAAACCCACTCGGACTTGGTTTTGCAGCAGTTCCCCCACAGAACGCACGCGACGGTTTCCTAAGTGGTCGATGTCGTCGGTTTCGCCGATGTCGTATTCGAGGTTAATTAGGTAGTCGATCGCCGCTAAAATATCGGTGGGTGTGAGAACACGGGTAATATCGGGAATGGTCAGGCGCAGTTTACGATTGAGTTTATACCGTCCGACTCGACCGAGATCATAGCGTTTGGGATCAAAGAAGCGGTTGTTGAGGAGTTGTTCTCCTCCCGCGACGGTTGGGGGTTCTCCGGGACGCAGTTTGCGGTAGAGTTCCATTAAGGCATCTTCTTCGCTAAATTCGCCTTCTCGATCTATGGTTTTCTGGAAGTAGTCGGGGTGGCGCAGGGCGTCGAAGATTTCGTTGTTGGAGAGTCCGAGGGCTTTGAGGAGAACTTGGGCGGAGAGTTTACGGGTTTTATCGATTCTCACCCACACGAGATCGTTTTTGTCGGTTTCAAATTTTAACCAGGCGCCTCGGTTGGGGATCAGGGATGCGCTGTAGGTTCGGCGTTGGTTTTTATCAATTTCTGATTTATAGTAGACACCAGGACTCCGCACGATTTGGTTAACGATTACTCGTTCTGCCCCGTTGATGATAAAGGTTCCGCGTTCGGTCATTAACGGCAGATCGCCGATGAAGACTTCTTGTTCTTTGATTTCGCCTGTTTCTTTGTTGATTAAGCGGGTGGGAACGTACATCTGCACGGCGTAGGTGCTATCGCGTCGTTTGGCTTCATCAACGTCGTATTTGGGCTGTTTGAGTCGATAGTTTTGAGCGAGGAAGTGGAGTTCCAGTTTTCCGGTATAGTCGGTGATCGGGGAGAAGCTTTCGAGTTCTTCAATGAGTCCGCTTTCTAGAAACCACCGAAAACTTGAGCGTTGAATGTCGATCAAGTCGGGGAGCAGGAACATTGATTCTTCGGTGGTGGTATTCGTCATAGGTTTAGTTTTTGAGTTGAGTGGAATTGGATTTTTGGGAACGGGGTAAGGTGTACGGACTAGATTTTGAACATTTATGGGTGTTTTGTTTAGTTTAGGGGAGGTTTGAGCGGGACTGTCGGTTGGGGTTTTAACAAAAGCATAATTTATTTAAGAGTCAACTCGTTTTCGGATTTTATAAGTTTGGGATAGGTTTCCTCGACTTTGGGGTGTGAAAGCTGGGGGTGTTTCCTTGAGGCTGAATTGAATGGATTCAACAAAAGCCGATTATTCTTTTTTCCTCAAGAGTTGTTGATTGCCAACGCAGAACCGTGATTCTTTGGGTTAGAAGTCCCCTCTCAAAAATTGGGGTTAAATACTCAAGGGTTGTTGTTGTTCTTGGAGTTCGGGTTGGGGTAAGCCAAATAACCGACAAGCGTTTTCGGTGGTTTGTTGGGCGAGAATCTCGACGGGTATATCTCGAAGTTGGGCGACTTTTTCAGCGACATAACGCACGTAGGCGGGTTCGTTGCGTTTTCCCCGACGAGGAACTGGGGCGAGGAAGGGACAGTCGGTTTCGATCAAAAGGTGTTGACTATCAACTATTCGGGCTGAGTCTTGAATTTGAGTGGCTTTTTTAAAGGTGACTGTTCCACTAAAGCTGATGTAAAATCCCAAATCGAGAAAGTCTTGGGTTTCTGTGGGGGTTCCTCCCCAACAGTGCATCACACCTTGAACTGGGCCTCGTCGCTCCCAAAAGTTTCGCAAGAGTTGAAGCATGGGTTCGGCTGCATCCCGACAATGGATAATGACGGGTTTGTTTAGGTGATAAGCAAGCTCGAGTTGGGCTTCAAACACCTGCAATTGCAAGTCGTAGTTATCGGCTTTATAAAAGTCTAGTCCCATTTCACCTAAAGCGACGACACGGGAATCGGATTGCGCCAGTTTGAGGATTTGGTCTGGGGTAACGGTAGTCCATTTTTCGGTGTCTAATGGATGCAAACCGACTGAAAAAAAGAGGTTTTCGACTTGATTTGCGATCGCTTGAATTTCGGTGAATTCATGTGGATGTACGCAGGAATGGACTAAACGAACAACACCTGAAGCTTTCCAGCGTTGTTGAATCGCTTCTAAGTCCGATGCGAGAACATCAAAGTTAAGATGAACGTGAGTATCAACGAGCTGCATTATAATTGAGTAGATTCGCGTTTCGGGAGAGCCTTGGCAGCAATTTCCACTGCTTTTTAACGTGATGTTGACAGAAGTTGGGCTAGGGCTGTCTGGCGTCCCAGGCTAACTTGACAATCGCGTGGGTGTAATTTCCTCAAGTGCCGTAGAGTAAGGATCAAGATCAGTAAAGATCGCCTATGTTCTACGCTTTTCGGGGATGAGGCTGTAAACCGCCCGCTAGCCATCTCCTGTGTGATCTGATCAGCAATCGGTCACTGGTTGTTAACTCACTTGCAACTTTTGACTTAATTTAAGGATCACTTTTATATCTAAATGTTTAGAACTCTAGAATACAATGGAGGAGATTCAGGGCAGAACGCTCTGTGATCGAGTTTTTGAGTCGCCGCGAATAAATCTTTCCAATTGGCAAATGGGAGAAGAGCTAACTCATCTCCCTTCCCCTAATTGATGATGACAAATGAGTGATTTTTTCTCTTTTGTCTACAGCCATTCAGAATTCCTTAGGACACGTTGGACTCCTGAGCGTTAGGATTCGGGAAGTAAGGTTTGAGAGCTTTGGCAAGTCGAGCTTTCTTACGTGCGCCATTATTGCGATGGAGGACGCGGTGCTTTACGGCTTTGTCTATTTTGCTGTAAGCGGCTGACATCCGTTGATTGACTTCATCTAAGGTTTCTTGTTTGGGATCAGATGCGTATTTTTCGACCGCTGCGAAATAATTTTTCATTAACGTTTTCACGGCGGACTTGTAGAATTTGTTTTGTCGCCGATTGCGTTCGGCAATTTCAATTCGTTTGATGGCAGACTTAATATTAGCCATAGGTTCGCGTTCTCACCAAATGCGGGTCTTCAGGACTTCTATATACACAAGTTACAGAAATACTACTATAACATCTTTTCTGCAAAAATAGTCACAGAAAAAATTGGGTTTTTGGATCAAGCGTGATCGGGTCAGTCGAGTGTCCGAAAATCTTTCAGGGCAGGCACTCTCACCCGGCTCAAGAAAAAAAAAGCAATTGGAAGTGAGCGAAAAGCTGGAATCTGGGACGGGCAAGGGTAGGATACGTTAAACTATTACAAGAAGTTCGGGAACACCCAACATTCAGAATGGATGAAAGGTGATGGAAAACGCGGAAATCGAGACAGGTCAAGGCAAAAGGGGAATTTTGAATCTCAGACTCGAAGTGACTCCGGTTTTGTACTGTCCACTCCATTTCTGGACTGATTCCCAATTCCGTCTTCTGGCCGATAACTCTTGAGGTTGGCACTCCTACCACCATGCTGCGAATTATCACTCAGTGGGTTGAAGCACAATCAGAACTACGACGGATCGCGAGTCGTACCCATGATGACATGATCCTTCATAAAGAGGCAACGGTGCGGGAAGTGCTGCAAACCGTTAAACGACAAGGTGACAAAGCTCTACTGCACTACACCCAAGAATTTGACCACCAAACCTTAACGCCAGAACAGTTGCGTGTCAGTGGTTCAGAGTTGGATGCTGCCTACCAGCAAGTCTCTAAAGAACTTCTTGATGCGATTCGGTTGGCGGCGAAACAAATCGAAGCCTTTCACCGACAACGGATTCCCAAATCTTGGGTTCAGTTTCAAGAGGATGATGTGGTCTTAGGTAAACGCTACACTCCTGTTGATCGAGCGGGTTTATATATTCCCGGAGGCCGAGCAGCTTATCCGAGTACCGTTTTAATGAATGCAATTCCGGCGAAGGTGGCGAAAGTCCCTCGGATTGTGATGACTACGCCTCCCGGCCCCGAAGGTAAAGTCAATCCAGCAGTGTTGGTAGCGGCACAAGTTGCCGGGGTTCAAGAAATTTATCGCGTGGGTGGAGCGCAAGCAGTAGCCGCTCTAGCTTACGGTACAGAAACAATCCCGCCCGTTGATGTGATCACAGGACCCGGAAATATCTATGTCACCTTAGCGAAAAAGTTAGTGTATGGAACGGTTGGCATTGACTCCCTCGCTGGGCCATCAGAAGTTTTAGTGATTGCCGATAGTGGGGCAAATCCAGTTTATGTGGCGGCGGATTTGTTGGCTCAAGCTGAACATGATCCGATGGCGGCGGCGATCTTACTGACCACAGACTCGGCATTAGCCCGTCAGGTGGTCACTGAGGTCGAACGTCAACTCACGGATCACCCTCGACGAACCTTAACAGAAAAAGCGATCGCTCATTATGGTTTGGTGGTTGTGGTTGAGTCTTTAGATGCCGCAGCTAAACTGTCTAATGAATTTGCTCCAGAACATTTAGAACTCGAAGTAGCAGATCCTTGGGCAATGCTGGAAAAAATTCGCCATGCGGGGGCTATTTTTCTGGGCAGTTCAACTCCAGAAGCGGTGGGAGACTATCTCGCAGGCCCGAACCATACTTTACCAACTTCTGGGGCAGCCCGTTATGCTTCGGCTTTGGGGGTGGAAACATTCTTGAAGCATTCCAGTTTAATCCAATATTCTCCTACGGCTCTCCAAAAAGTTGCGGATGCAATTAATATTCTGGCGACTGCCGAAGGTTTACCCTCTCATGGGGACTCAGTACGTTTGCGAACGGAAACCTCTAAAGATGAAGCGGATTTTGATCTCGATGGTCAGTTGTAACTGAAATATTTGCTGTCAAGTCATCTCGATCTTCGGGGTTTGAGGAGCAGATCTTGGTATGATGGGAAGTCACGAACAATCGTGGCTAATCGTCTGGGAGGATAACTCTATCTGTGCTGAAAACAATATTGGTTGCTGTTGATGGTTCACCATCGACTGAGTTGGTGATTCAGGCTCTAGAACAATTTCATTTACAACCGACCACAAATATTATCTTCTCCCATGTAATTTCTGCCCAGGAGTCCGACAGTGAAGCACTCGCTGATCGTCCTCATCCCGACTCGGGAGAATTTCTCCAAGAGCAACTTCGCCTTTATCAAGACAAGTTAGATTTTCGGAGTGAACTGGAAATCGTTCATGGTGATCCGGCAGTCGAGATTATTCGCCTTGCAAATATCTACAAAGTAGACTTAATTATTCTGGGAAGTCGGGGATTAACCGGGTTAAATCGTATTTTACAAGGTTCTGTCAGCGCTCAAGTCGTAGCGGAGGCTCAGTGTTCAGTGTTAGTGGTCAAAGACAACGGAGAATAGCTAAAAAAATTGATCAATGTGAATTTTCGACACCAGAACAAAGATTGAAACCCGACTCTAGTAGTTAGGTTTCAACTGATTCTCCCCGAAAGGTTAACTAAATAGATTCAGGTTCTTGACCCGAAACAACGGGCGCAACACTATTGAGTTGTAATTCTGGATGATCGCCTTGTACCTGTTGATAATTCCATTCATTTTTAAACAGCAATACAGGTCGCCCCCAACTATCTTTAACGGTGACTGTATTAAATAACCGTCCAACTTTTTCGAGGGCTTCCCAACCGCCATGCACCCAACGCGCCAAACTGTATGGAAGGACATCGAGAAGGGTTTCTACGCCATATTCTTGCTGAAGTCGGAACTGTACCACTTCAAATTGCAGTTGGCCGACGGCGGCTAAAATCGGATCACGTTTGGCATCATCAACAGAATACATAATTTGTATAGCCCCTTCTTCCCGTAACTCGGAAACGCCTTTACGGAACTGTTTGAACTTGGAGGGGTTGGGATTTCTCAGGTAGGCAAAGAGTTCGGGAGAAAAGCAAGGAATCCCTTCGTATTCAAGTTTTTGACCATTGTAAATGGTGTCTCCAATGGCAAAGACACCGGGATTATTTAAACCGATGACATCACCCGGATAGGCGTTTTCGATTGATTCTCGATCTTGAGCAAACAGTTTTTGGGGACGAGACAGACGGACGGTTTTGCCTGTACGCGCATGGTTGACGGTCATATCTTTTTCAAATCTTCCGGTACAGACTCGCACAAAGGCAACGCGATCGCGATGTTTCGGGTCCATATTCGCTTGGAGTTTAAAGACAAAGCCTGTAAACTCTGGATACTCGGGGGGAATTTCGCCCTGGGTACTGCGATGAATGCCGGGTTTTAAGCCGTATTCCAAAAAAGCTTCGAGAAACAGTTTCACCCCGAAGTTGGTCATGGCACTTCCGAAAAATACGGGGGTCATTTTGCCTTGATGGACTTGTTCGAGGTCTAGGTCTGATCCGACTTCTTCTAAGAGTTCTAAATCTTCTTTGAGTTGGTAGTAGAGGTCTTGGTCTAACAGGTCTTCAATGCGAGGATCTCCGAGACTAATGATGGTTTCTGTGGCTTCACGGCTACCATGATGCGATCGCTCAAAGAGATAGATTTGTTGGGTACGGCGGTCAAATACGCCTTTAAAGGTGTCTCCCATACCGATTGGCCAGTTAACGGCGTAGGGTTTGAGTCCGAGTTCTTGTTCAATTTCATCTAGGAGTTCTAAGGGATGGCGTCCCGGTCGATCCATTTTATTGATGAAGGTGAAAATGGGAAGACTCCGCATTTTACAGACTTCAAACAGCTTGCGGGTTTGGGGTTCTAACCCTTTGGCGGCGTCTTCGAGCATAACTGCGTTATCGGCGGCTGCTAAAGTCCGATAGGTGTCTTCACTGAAGTCTTGGTGTCCGGGTGTATCGAGAAGGTTGATTTGGTAGTCACTGTACTCAAACTGTAACACGGTGGAGGTGATGGAAATTCCCCGTTGTTGTTCCATTGCCATCCAGTCAGAAGTGGCATGACGTTGGGATTTACGGACTTTGACGGCGCCGGCTTCGTGGATAGCACCTCCGTAGAGTAGGAGTTTTTCGGTCAGGGTGGTTTTCCCGGCATCGGGGTGAGAAATAATGGCAAAGTTGCGTCTTCGTTCTACTTCGAGTTGAAGTTCGGTTTGAGTTTCTGGGGACATTTCAAAGCCTTGTTGGAAACGGGAAGAACTATTGATTAGGGTGACTACGGTTCTAAAGCTATAGATTCAGAGTAACGAAAAATTTAGTTCCTTTTCTTTATAAGTTTAATTAAATTTATCCCTAATATCAAGTCTGTGGTGAGTCGGGATAGGGCGACGAGGTAGTGAATCTTCTGATCGGTTTCACTAAAAATTCGTCAGATTACCGGGGATTTCTTTGCAGAAAGGGGTTCATGGCTAATGATTTTGAGAACTGTTGCTGTTTTTCGATGCTAGATTGTTCTCAGACTGGGTTTTCTACTGAATTTGGGTGATAATTTGACTTTTCTCATTTTTTTGATTTTAAGCCGGGTGACTCTCTTTTGATGAGGGATGTAACTATTTTTGTATATATTAACTTAATTTTGAGTTCAAAGGTCTACTCTGTTGAACCTCTGGATGAATTGAGCAGTCAGGGTTAATATAGATATCATCTTAACTCGTAATGTCGAGATTCTTTCCCGAAGGAAGCTAGAGAGCTTACCAGAAAACCTCGAATCTTAAGTTTTCGAGTTTAGATAAAACAAAAAATATTGATGTAATTGATGTAAAACTCATCTATAAATCACTTTTATGTTTTTAATTTAGAGAGAGTATAAAAGATATTAAAAATTAATTTTTAGGGGTGATCTCTTTTAAGTTTGAGTTAAAATTATAGATTAAAGTATCAATCTCGTTTTAGATGAATCTATTTATTGTTTGATTACTTTTGAGTTGCTTCGATCCATTCCCATCCGATTAATTAGTCTATTATGGAAATTTTATCCGAGATTTTGCAAACAAGTCCTTTTATTCCTCATGGTCATTGTTACCTTTGGCGACCTCAGTTGGTCGGATTACACGTTATTTCTGATGTCTTAATTGTTCTGGCTTATTTTTCCATTCCAGCGACCTTATTTTACTTTGTTCGCAAGCGGAAAGATTTACCCTATGTCAATGTTTTCCTATTGTTTGCAGCGTTTATTATTGCTTGTGGTTTAACTCATTTAATGTCAGTGGTGACACTCTGGTATCCTATTTATTGGGTATCTGGAGTTATGAAAGCAATTACAGCTTTTATTTCGGTGGTCACTGCTACAGCAATTATTCCTTTAGTTCCCCAACTTTTAGCTTTAAAAAGTCCGAAGGAACTCGAACAAATTAATCAAGCTCTTGAACACGCCCATCAACAGCTTAGTTTTCATATTGAAAATACCCCTTTAGCAGTCATTGAGTGGAATCAAGATTTTCAGGTTCAACGATGGTCACAACAAGCAGAAATAATTTTCGGATGGACAGCAAAAGAAGTGATTCATTTACAGCCAAATCAGTGGAATTTTATTATCTCGGAAGATATGGAAGCAGTTCGTGAAGTCATGACTTCGCTGCTGGATAAAACTCAACCTCGGAATTTAATTCGCAACCGTAACTATACTAAAGATGGCTCAATTGTTTATTGCGATTGGTACAATTCAGCTTTATTTGATGAATCAGGTAAACTAATTTCTATTTTATCATTGGTTCAGGATGTAACCGATGAAATTGAAGCTCAAGAAGCCTTACGAGAGAGTGAAAAACGTTATCAAACTTTAGCTGAAACCTCACCTGTGGGAATTTTTCATACAGATAGTCAAGGAAATTGTTTGTATGTTAATGAACGTTGCTGTGAAATTTCTGGAACTAATCAAGCCGCTTCTTTAGGGACAGGATGGATCAAAACTATTTATTCAGAAGATCGACCTAGAGTTGTTCAAGAATGGCAAAAAACAATTCAACAGGGAGAAATATTTCGTAGTGAATATCGAATGCAACATTTGACAGGTGAAGTCAGTTGGGTATTTGGTCAGGCGATCGCTCAACGCAATGAACAGGGAGAAATTATCGGTTATATTGGTACGATCACAGATATTACAGCTCGCAAACAAGCTGAAGTTGCACTACAAACTTCGGAAACAAAATTTCGTCAACTCGCTCAACAGGAAGAATTAATTAATCGGATTGCTAGTCAAATTCGGAATTCTCTTGATCTCAATACTATTCTAAGAACAACAGTCGGTCAGATTCAGGATTTATTACAGCTTGATCGGTGTTATTTTGTTTGGTATCGTTCTAAGTCGTCAAGTTCTCAGTTGCAGCTACAATCAAATTCTAACTTAAGTTCCAACGGAAATACATCTTTCTTAGATTATTGGGAGATTGTTTATGAGTCTAAAAATTCAGATCTTCCGAGTTTAGTGGGTGATTATTCTGTAGAACAGGTGGGAAGTTGGGCGATGCGATTTTTACAGCTAGAGAGGATTCAAGTTGATGATATTGCTGAAGTATCAGAACCTGAGATGCGTAAATTTTTAACACAGTTAGGCTTTCTTTCTTTTTTATCTATTCCGATTCAAACTAAATTGGGTGAAATTGGAATTATTTCTTGTGCTTATCATCAAAAAATTCATCATTGGCATGAGAATGAAATCGAATTATTAAAAGCAGTGACTGATCAACTTGCGATTGCGATTAATCAAGCTCAACTTTATGCTAAAACCCAAGCAAATGCGATTCAAGCGCAAGCTCAAGCTCAACAACTAGAAGTAGCATTACAACAATTACAAAAAACTCAGGCTCAACTAATTCAAACTGAAAAAATGTCAAGTTTAGGTCAAATGGTTGCTGGGATTGCTCATGAAATTAATAATCCGGTGACTTTTGTGTATAGCAATGTCATTCCAGCAATTCAATATACAAACGACTTATTAAATTTACTGAATCTCTATCAGGAATATTATCCGCAACCTGTGCTGGAGATCAAGCGATATATTGAAGAAGTTGAGTTAGAATTTGTTCAGGAAGATTTACCCAAACTGCTCAGTTCAATGCAGCTTGGATCAGATCGAATCCGTCAGATTGTATTATCGTTGCGGAGTTTTTCTCGACTGGATGAAGCGGAGTTTAAAGCGGTGGATTTGCATCAAGGAATTGACAGTACACTTTTAATCTTGCAAAACCGCTTAAAAGAGCAAGCCGGACAGGTCGGAATTGAGGTGGTGAAAGACTATGGTAATCTTCCTTTTGTGGAGTGTTACGCAGGTCAGATGAATCAAGTATTTATGAATATTTTGGTTAATGCTATTGATGCTTTCAATGAACCGAATACATCAAAAGTTGAGTATTTATTGTCTGATTTTGAGTCTGATGATGATCTTTGTTCTCAAAAACCAACGATCCGAATTCAAACCGAAGTTGTAAACTCAAATTGGGTGATGATCCGAATTGTAGATAATGGCCCCGGAATGCGAGAACAGGTTCGTTGTAAGCTATTTGATCCCTTTTTTACTACAAAACCAATTGGTCGGGGAACGGGGCTAGGGCTATCGATTAGTTATCAGATTGTCGTCGAAAAACATCAGGGTCAGTTAGAATGCTACTCTGAGATTGGACAAGGATCAGAGTTTGTGATTCAGATTCCAATTCGACAAGCAACTGCTTCTCGAAAGCGGTAAAATCTGTTTAAAGGTAAAGAATCAATTGAGAATCAGGAGAGTGACTGATGAACGGAGAAGATAAGCGCAGACTGTTATCGGCTTTATGTCATGGTTCGATTTTTTTTAGTAGTCTTTTAATTTCGGTGGGGATTCCGTTTGCGATTTTCTTTGCTGCTGAAGATTCGGTGGTCAAGGAAAATGCGAAAGAAGCTTTAAATTTACATATCAATCTCTATATTGCGGCTTTTATCTGTTTTATTCTGATTCCTGTTTTAATTGGAATTCCGCTTTTATTTTTAGTTGGGTTAATTAGTTTTGTGATGCCGATTATTGGGATTGTTTCTGTGATTAATAATCCTAGTAAACCCTATCGCTATCCCTATATTTTCCGCTTTTTTTAAACAGTAAGATGTGTTTTTCTAATTGAAAATTCGATAATTTAAAGGATTTTAAGGCAAGTTTAAACCCGTTTTTGTGACCATCAACCATAGGATAAATTTAGAAAAGAATTGATGACTCTTGAAATTATCTAGACTTGCTTGATGACTGGCTGATATATTCCGATAGAATAAGGATTTCAGGTCATTCGTCAACAATCAATGAATCTTAACCTCCCGTCCCCCATGTTTGATCCTCTTTTTTGCGTCGAACATCTTCGAGTCGCCTACCCGAGTCGCAGCGATACCGTAACTTGGGCGGTGGATGACGTTTCCTTTACCCTCAAACCTGGAGAAAAGTTGGGACTGGTGGGGGAGTCGGGTTGTGGGAAATCAACGTTAGGGCGGGCGGCGATGCGGTTGCTTCCCTCCTCTACGAAAGTTGAAGGGCGAGTTATGTTTGGGGAACAGTCGGTATTTGAGATGAACCCCAACCAGTTGAGGCGATTTCGGGGTGAAGCGGTAGCGTTGGTATTTCAAGACCCCATGACTCGTCTTGATCCGTTGATGACCATTGGTGAACATTGTATCGAAACATTGAATGCTCATCAACCTCAACTTTCTCGTTCCCAAGCGAAAGAAAAAGCGATCGAAACATTAGAATCTGTGAAAATTCCGGCGAGTCGGTGGTCACAATATCCCCATGAATTTAGTGGAGGAATGCGACAACGGGTAGCTATTGCATTGGCGTTACTTCTTGATCCCAAATTAATTGTAGCAGATGAACCAACAACCAGTTTAGATGTTACCATTTCCGCTCAAATTTTGCAAGAATTAACGCGATTATGTGAGGAACGAGGAACAGCAATTTTATTGATTTCTCATGATTTAGCAATGGTCGGGGAATATTGCGATCGCATGGCGGTGATGTATGCGGGAAAAATGGTCGAAATGAATTTTACAGATCAACTTTTACAACAACCTCAACACGAATATACGCGATCCCTTTTAAATGCTGCTTTACATATTCAAGCTGTCGAAGAACGTTCAGAAGATTCTCCTATTTTTGAGAACACAGCTAAACCGTTATTAAGTGTTAAAGATTTACAACAATATTATAGCTTAGAATCGAATTTAATTCAACAGTTTTTTGCACAGAAAAAAACAGCGATTAAAGCCGTTGATGGAGTGAGTTTAGACCTTTATCCCGGTGAAATATTAGGGCTAGTTGGGGAGTCGGGTTGTGGGAAAAGTACCCTCTCTCGAAGTATTTTACAGCTTATTCGTCCGACGGGCGGAACCGTTGAATTTGCCGGGACAGAATTAACCCATTTGTCACTTCCTCAAGTTCGTTCCTATCGCCGTCAAATGCAGATGGTTTTTCAAGATCCACTCGCTTGTTTAAATCCCATGATGACCATCGGACAGGCAATTTCTGATCCGCTTTTTATTCATAAACTCGCCACGCCAGAAGCGGCAAAATCTCAAGTTTTAGCCATGTTAGAACGTGTAGAATTAACGCCTGCATCCGAGTATTATGAACGTTATCCGGGTGAATTGTCTGGCGGACAACAACAGCGCGTTGCCATTGCTAGGGCGTTAATTACTCATCCGCAATTATTAATTTGTGATGAACCCGTGAGTATGTTGGATGCCAGTGTTCAATCGCAAGTTTTAGCCTTAATGTTAGAATTGAAAGAAGAATTTAATTTAACCTATTTGTTTATTACTCATGATCTTTGGGTCGCGAGATATTTATGCGATAGAATAGCAGTAATGAACGCCGGAAAAATTGTCGAAATCGGTTCAACAGAAGCCATTTTTAATCATCCTCAACATCCCTACACCCAAACCCTTTTAAATGCGGCGCCTTTGTTAGCCCGTTCCATTAATTCCTAATCCTTAAAAACTCCCGTATGGACGGGTTACACCTTAACCAAACTACCAGAAAAGTAGGGTACATCAAACAGAGGAATTGAGAAAGAATTAGAAAAATGCTAATTTTTTGATGCACTCTACCCATCCTCCCCCTAAAAGCAGGAGGCTATTCCCTCATCTCAGGAGAGGGTGAGAGAAAAGTCATCGGTACACCGCGAATTGGCGGTGCCTGCTTAGGACTCGCTTCCCAAGTCCAAATAAGTTCTAAAAAAATGGTATAACAATGAGAAGACATCGTTAGATTAAGTTTCTGTACAGTTACGCTCAAAAATAATCAGTACAGTTAGGGTTTATTCATCTACCGGAATTTAGAAAAGTGTCTCCTAAATCATCTAAAACCGTTCATCCTCTCACTCGCCTATTTCGCTACGCTCATCCTTATCGGATGCAAATTTGGCAAGCGACAATTTGTTCAATTTTAAATAAGTTATTTGATTTAGCACCGCCTGTTTTAATTGGTGCTGCGGTTGATGTTGTCGTGAACCAACAAGACTCATTTATCGCCCGCTGGGGAGTCGAAAATGTTGTCGCTCAATTGTGGGTATTGTCGCTGTTGAGTTTAATTATTTGGGGATTAGAATCAAGCTTTCAATATGCCTATGAACTGCTGTGGCGAAACTTGGGTCAAACCATTCAACATGACTTGCGTTTGGATGCTTACAGTCATTTACAAGAGTTAGAATTAGCATTTTTTGAAGAACGCAGCACGGGAAGTTTGATGTCAATTTTAAATGATGATATCAATCAGTTAGAACGGTTTTTAGATTTCGGTGCCAATGAAATTATCCAAGTCGTAACAACGGTTATTTTAGTCGGAGGCGGGTTTTTTATTATCGCTCCCGAAGTGGCTTGGTTGGCAATGTTACCCATGCCTTTGATTATTTGGGGTTCGCTAATTTTTCAGAAACGTCTCGCGCCTCGCTATGCAGAAGTCAGAGAACGAGTCAGTTGGTTAAATGGACAGTTATCGAATAATTTAAGCGGAATTACAACCATCAAAAGTTTTACCGCAGAAGACTATGAAATCGAACGAATTAATCAACAAAGTAACTCCTATCGCCAGAGTAATAAACGAGCAATTAAACTTTCTTCGGCGTTTGTACCGTTAATTAGAATTGTGATTTTATTTGGGTTTATTGCTACCTTATTGTTAGGTGGATTAGAAGCCATTGCGGGACGTTTAGCAGTTGGAACTTATAGTGTTTTAGTGTTTATTACTCAACGTTTATTATGGCCGTTAACGCGACTGGGAGAAACCTTTGATCAGTATCAACGGGCGATGGCTTCTACTAACCGAGTGATGAATTTATTAGATACACCGATTGAAACTCATCCGGGAGATATTCCCCTTCCCGTGAGTGAGATCAAAGGTGAAATTGATATCAAAAATATTACCTTTGCCTACAATAATCGAGTGAGTGTTGTTGAAGATTTATCTCTACATATTCCCGCAGGAAAAACTATCGCAATTGTCGGGGCGACAGGTTCAGGAAAAAGTACATTGGTTAAACTTTTGCTGCGACTCTATGAAATTCAATCGGGAACAATTACCCTCGATGGGATTGAAATTAATCGGATCAAATTAAGAGATTTACGTCAATCTATTGGTTTAGTAAGTCAAGATGTTTTTCTCTTTCATGGTACTGTTGCTGAAAATATTTGTTATGGAAGTTTTGATGCGAGTTTACCTGAAATAATTGCAGCCGCCCAAGTCGCAGAAGCCGATAGTTTTATTCAAACTTTACCACAAGGATATGATACAATAGTAGGAGAACGAGGACAAAAGTTATCCGGCGGACAACGACAACGGATTGCGATCGCCAGAGCCGTCCTTAAAAATCCTCCTATCTTAATATTAGATGAAGCGACCTCTGCCGTCGATAACGAAACAGAAGCTGCCATTCAGCGATCGCTAGAACATATTACCCAAAATCGAACAACCATTGCGATCGCCCATCGTCTTTCGACCGTTCGGAATGCCGATTGTATTTATGTCATGGATCAGGGAAAATTAGTAGAATGGGGACGACATGAACAACTCTTAGAAACAACAGGAATTTATGCGAGTTTGTGGCGAGTACAATCAGGCTTAAAATAAGTCATCCCTGATAGATTTTTACAGTGTTCATTAAACGCTGTAGTCCTCAAAAAATACCTGAAAAGATAGATGGGTTACTGGTAAAACTCGCAGTCAATTTTAAGTTACCTTATCTCTTATTCTGAGATTGAGCAAATACAAAACCTGTTCTAAATTTCCACATTTACTCGATAGACATTTTCACTTAGACAGTCGCAAAGTAGATGCACCAAATCAATGCCAAGTGAAAGCCGACTCGCTGAAATAAGAATCCACGTAATTCCCAAGCGGGGAGTGTCAAACTTTAAAGTAACACAAAGAGGGATAACTACTGATTTTTAATTGGCGACAGGCGATTGCAGAAAAACGGACGAAATAACTCGCAGGCGAGACTTGCTTGCATACCTTGGTGATGCACTAACCCCATCTTATACAATTGAGAAGCTTGCTTTGCCTCGCACTCTACAGGACTTGATTGACTAACGATTTCCGTAAATATTGTTAATAATTCAGGATAGCGTTGCAAATTCCACCATTGTTGTTTTAGATGTTCTTTATAAAGAGCAGTTGTGCTACCAGAATTTTCTAAGAGTTCTTCTAAAGTTATTGTCTGCTGATAGAGAGAATAAAATGCTAACTGCACCCGATAGGGATGTCCGCCCAAAAGAGTAATGAGTTGCTCAATTTGTTGTGCGGTTATCTCTTGTTCGTAACGCTTTGCCAAATCCTGTACTTGAGCCTGGGTAAACTCAGGTAAATCAATCACCAGCCCAGTATTCAAGAGGGAAGGATTGATCGCCGAAGGTATCAGGACTTCAGTAGAAAAAACCGCCACCAGTCGCAGCTTTTGCCAAAGATTACTATTAGTTAACTTAATTTTGGCTTTTTCTGACCAAGTTCGTAGAAGTAGGAGAAATTCACGAGCAATGTCTGGGTAGGCAAAAAGCTGGTTGAGTTCATCAATGGCTATGACTAGAGGGCAATTCTCCTTTGGAGACGTTGCGCGAACGCAGTTGCCTAAGATAATATCCTCAAAGCAGTCGGTGGCGTTTGCTTTGCTGCCCAAGGAGTTATCCCAAAAGTCGGCGGTTTGATTTAGTAAGCCTAACTGTTTGCTGACTCTGGCACAGAACCATTTTAGGAAGCGTTCTAGGTTCTGTAAAATCTCAGCATCTGCCAGTTGTAAGTTTAGGGAAACGGTTTGATAGCCCAGGGAGCTACCGTAAGCCAGGATGCGGCTCATTAGGGAGGTTTTGCCCATTTGCTTGGGGGCGCGGATATTGAGCAGTGTACCGGGTTGCACAATGGCTTGGTAACAGAGAGATTCGAGGATAGGACGGTCAATGTAAAATACTGAATCCAGGGGCATCTGCCCTCCTGGAACGGTTGGGGGACGAGGTGATTGAGCCATTTGGCTGGTTTGGGGGGTATTGGTGCGATCGCGCAGCGTCTCCAAAGGAGAATCACGGACTGCTTCAAGGTTGGAAAAGTTTTCAGCAGAGGTCGAGAAACTCATCTCGGCAAGATTATCCCGATCGGAGTTATATTGATAATCGTTTGCTAACAAGGTCAGATTAAAGGCATCAAAGCAGTATTGTAAGGTTCGTTTATCGACTCTTGCGGAGCCAGTAAAGACTTTGCTGATGGTAGTGGGGGTTAAACCTGTGGCTTCACTGAGAGATTCGAGAGTGTATCTTTTAAAGTTTTGCTCAATTTCTATCTCGGCTTTTGCCTGATTGATTTTTCTTGAGCCTTGAATCGTTAGAGTTACACCCCGGCGGCGCACAGAGTTTTTATTTTCTGATTGCATTTTTTTCTAAAGGCTTGACTAACAGTTATTCAGAGGTAAAAAAATTACTCCCCAGTTGAGTATAAATAGTACCTGTTTGCTTGATTTTTGGTAATCTGTCTCTTGGTATACTTTCTGACTGCCCATTTTTCCTCACTCACTTCAAAATGGGCAAACCGGGAGTGGTTATACGCTCAACGTCTGGGAGCAGTGTGTGTTGATTTGTGAAGCTTGTACCCTTTTACCAAGAAGCGGAATTATAGTCTTTAACTTTTGAGTTTTTCTAAAGTTAAGGGAATCCTTCCTCAATGGTGGCGAAGTTGTTAAGTTTTCGATTGCTGAAACAGATACGGGGAATGGCTTTGGGACTATATTCTTAACATTACAAACTTTGGTGGTGTTGTCGGTAGGAAATCTTTATGCTGGAAGCATACTCTGATAGCGGTTTGCAAGTAATGACAACTGTGATACAAGCTTAACTTGTCACGAATGAACCTACTATGTATTCTTGGTAACTTCATTGTAAATTGATATTATTAGCTTTGATATTAGTTTTATGAGATTAGTGGGCTTGTAACTGAATTAGTCTCAAATTCACATAAGAGTATTCTGGAGTACCAGAGTATTGTGACAATTGCGTAAGTCCTGTAAAGAATAGTTAGGCTACTACTCAGAATTATGGAGATGAAAGAAAAATGCCTTTGTTTGTTCCATCATCCCGGTTGCTAACTACTGTTGGTGACAGTCAACTCGCGCAGAAGTTTGTTTTAGCTTCCAGCGAGTGGTTTGACCTACAAAACAATGTACAAGCGCTATTAGCGTTGCCATCCGACTTCGGCGAATACGAGCAACGTTATGGGGATGCATCGTCCGGTGAGTTGATGAAGGAGTGCTTTGATGCGATGCGTGACTTACGCAACGTGGCATCAAAGTACGGCAACCCCAAGAGTCTCAGGGCCAATATACTCAAAGATCCAAATCTCTTGGCCAATGCAGCAAGGCCAAGAAATGATACCTTTACTTCAACCCTGTGGACCCTTGATCGTGCCCATCAGAATGCCTTTACCTTGGCATCGACACTACGCAATATTCCCGCCAACGCCCGTGGTGAAAAACCCTCCGACGTGGTTACGGGAATCAAGAGCCTTTTCCTGGATACCGACCAAATCGTTGACAAGATGCAGCAGACGGTAGAACAACTCGATCTGCTAGTCAAGGAATTCCAAGCCCTTGAAAAAGAATTGGAAGCAGCCCAGGATGCCATGAGGACTTACACAGAACGTTCATCCAATACCCGCCAGTCACTTGACAAGGAGATTGGTAGTCTGAAAACCCGAATCGAGCAGCTAGAAAAGGATCGTGATGCTGCATATAAAAAATGGGTGGACCTTACTGTCGCTGCTATTGCGGTTCCCGCTGGTATTGCTATTGTCGGGATTGGGCTCATGGTTTACCTTGCCGTTCCAACTGGCGGCGGCAGCTTTGCTGTGGGAAGTGCAGTGACGGCTGCTGCTGCTGCTGCTGCTGGTACTGGTCTTGGTGTGGCAGCAGCGTTGGCGCGGACTTCCTATGACGGACTTGTCCAAGAGGTAAGCACTAAGCAAGAATTCCTCCAGAAACGGATCGCCTACCGTCACGATCTCGGCGCACTTGACGATTTGATGAAGTTCTCACTTCCAACCTCGAACGGAATCATTAACCAGATTCAAGTTATCAAAACAGCATGGGCAAGCTCGATTGATGAGATTCGGTATAAGGTAACCGATCTCAGCATTGAGACGTTAGCCGATGGACCCTGGCTCAAAGAGCAGGAAATGGCAGCATCAGCCGCCAACTGGATCAAAGTTGATTATGCTCTTAAAGCCTTCTTTAATGGCTCATTTGTTGACTCCAGTTTGATCTCTTTTGGCAGTGATCTTCCGAAAGACGATCCAAATTGGGCGCAGACCTTACGAATTGCAGCCTAACGGCCGATCAACCTTGTAATTTTCTATTCACCATTATTAACTTAAGGAAAAAATCATGACTGAACTATCTATTGCTCCACAACCAGGACTAGTTAAGCCTGCCGACCCTAACTCAGGGCAAAAAAGCCAGTTTGGACTATTCAGTGACAGTTGGCTTGAGCTTCAAGGCTATGTTGGTACTGCTCTTGAAATGCCTATCACTGAAGGTGATTTTAAGGCAAAATACGGTGATTTTGGCGGCGAGCAACAGGTCAAAGATTGTATTGCAGCCATGCAAAATGTGAAAGCATCGGCTACAGAGTTTGGAAATCCTAAAACCCTCAGAGCCCAGTTGATCTCTAACCCAAATCTCTTGGCCACGGACGAACCGCCAGAGGAAATCTACACACACACGGTATGGCTGGGTCAAAGGGTAAATTCAACTGCCGGACGGTTCGTTAGCGGCTACCAAAGCGTTCTTGACGAATTGGGAGGTCTGCCTCCTAAGGATAAAGTGGAAGCCTTGAAGGCATACTTGTTCGACGAGACCCTAGGTCCGATTCCTCTTTCAAAAACGATGTCAGACGAGGTTGGTGTGCTCATCAAAAAGCTTGGCAAGTTCGAGCAAAAGATGAACGAGTACAACGAAATATTACAGTCATTCACGAGAGATTCATCAAATCTGGTTCAGATGGTGGATCAAGCTATTGGTGCAGCCACTGAAAGGATCAAAGGTCTTGAAAAGAGTCGAGATGCTGCCTACAAAGCATGGAAAGATTTCACTATCGCGGCGGTTACCGCTTCGATCGGTTGTGCTTTGATTGGCGGTATTTGGCACCGTTCACTGGTGGTGCTTCGCTATTGGTTGGTGGCGCAGCAGCAAT
>NZ_AAVU01000008.1 GCF_000169095.1 Lyngbya sp. PCC 8106 | reverse complement strand
CAATATTAAGTTTATTCAACATCGTCCTTTACCTGATGGGTTGACAATTAAAAGAGCTTTAATTACCCAAAAAGCTGATGGCTTGTATGTAACACTAACACTTGAAGATAAATCAGTTCCTAGCCTAACTGTAGATATTCAACCAACAGAAGAAAACAGTTTAGGTATTGATAGTGGTTTAGAGTTTTTTGTTGCTTGCAGTGATTTAACTGCTGTTAAACTCCCTAAATTCTATCGCCAATCCGAAGATAAATTAGCTAAACTTCAATCAAAAAGAGATCGTAGAAAATTAGGGTCTAAAGCCAGAAGAAAGCTCAACCAAAAAGTAGCGAAACTTCATCAAAAGATCGCAAGGCAACGTAAACAATGGCACTATGAAATTGCTAATCAACTCTTAGATAAAGCTGATGTCTTATTTGTTGAAGACTTAAAGGTATCCAATATGTCTAGGCGAAATCAACCTAAGCAGGGAGAAAATGGAACATTTCTACCTAATGGACAATCAGCTAAATCTGGGTTAAACAAAAGTTTTGCTGATGCTGGTATCTCTGGATTTCTTAGCGAGATACTTCCTGGCAAAGCTGAAAAAGCTGGCAAGAAAGTAGTTAAAGTCAATCCAAAAGGTACATCTCAACATTGTGCAATTTGTCTTAATCGTGTTCCTAAAGAATTATCAGATCGTTGGCATTCTTGCGCTTGTGGTGCATCAATGTCAAGAGACATTAATTCGGCAATATTAATAAAAAAAGTGGGGTTGGGCGTTCGCCTCACTATAAAACGCAAATCTTCTGATAATAAGAAGAGGAGAAGCCAGCGTTCTGTTGCCTAAGCAACGAACGTCTGGAGTACGTCACTTAAGACTTGAGACAAAAGCGCGATCGCGCTTTACAATCCTATAGGGGTAAAGATGGTAAACGGATGACTTGACGGTTGGGCTATCAAGGTTAACGCTTTAAGAAACGGATGGGTTGATGCTTGGGTTATCAACCTTTTGCTGTCAAACTGATGACTGCACGGTACTGGTCAGGGGTGCAGGGGGAGTTCGCCCAGTTTACCTGTTACCTGATCGAGCTTGACCGTTTCTTCTTGAGAATCAAACGGCTCTGTCTTCTTGACGGGGCTATCGGATTAAGGAGAGTATAGCAAGTGGAGAGATGAAAAATCAAGAAGTGTTAGTTGCAAACCTGAAGCGATTTCATATAATTATTCGTTAAACTCTGGGAACAAAGTTGTGTTAGACATTAAACAAATTCGGGAAAATCCACAAGCCATTCAAGATCGTTTAAAATTGCGGGGAGATTACGATCTCCAACCCATTTTAGATCTAGATGAACGGCGACGTGAGTTAGAAAAAGAACGCATTCAACTGGAAACTCGCAGTAATGAAATTGGGAAACAAGTTGGAGAGAAAATTAAAAGTGGAAGTGATCCCAAAGGTGCGGAAATTCAAGCGTTAAAGGAAGAAGGTCAAAAACTTAGAGAAAGCTTGAGTGAACTCGAACCGAAAGAAAAGAAAGTTATAGCAGAAATTGAAGCATTATTACTTCCCATTCCGAATTTACCGAGTGAGTCTACACCCTTTGGTAAAAGTGAGGAAGAAAATGTTGAAGTCCGACGTTGGGGTGATGAATATCTTCCTGAGAATCCTAAGATTTTACCGCACTGGGAAATCGGAGAAAATCTGGGAATTTTGAACTTTGAACGGGGGGTTAAAATTGCTCAGAGTCGGTTTGTTAGCTTGATTGGTGCGGGTGCAGCTTTAGAACGAGCTTTAGTTCAGTTTATGCTGGATACACACACTTCAAACGGTTATGTGGAAGTGATGCCGCCCTTATTAGTCAATAGTACATCTTTGCAGGGAACAGGTCAACTCCCGAAATTTGCCGAAGAAAGTTTTAAGTGTAGTGAAGATGATTTGTGGTTAATTCCGACTTCAGAAGTTCCGGTGGTGAATTTCTACAGAGATGAGATTTTAGATGGGGAACAACTTCCCATTTATCACTGTTCTTTTACCCCTTGTTTTCGTCGAGAAGCCGGGAGTTATGGAAAAGATACACGGGGTTTAATCCGACTGCATCAGTTTCATAAAGTTGAACTGATTAAGTTAGTTCGTCCAGAGACTTCCGAGGCTGAACATGAAAAATTAGTTCAAGATGCAGAAGGGATTTTACAAGCGTTAAAATTACCCTATCGAGTGATCGAACTTTGTACGGGAGATTTGGGATTTTCGGCGGCAAAATGTTATGATATAGAAGTGTGGTTGCCATCTTCTCAAAGCTATCGAGAGATTTCTAGCTGTTCTAACGTTAAAGATTTTCAGCCCCGACGCGCTAATATTCGGTTTAAAGAAAGTAAGTCTGGAAAGAAAAAGAAGAAAACCGAATTTGTTCATGCGTTGAACGGTTCAGGACTAGCAATTGGTCGGACAATGGCCGCGATTCTGGAAAATTATCAGCAACCTGACGGCAGTGTTAGAATTCCAGAAGTATTACAACCCTACATGAAACGGGAGACGTTGTAAAATGTTGTCAAAGATTAAGATAGCCTAGAGATAGGCATTCATTGAAATCTTAAACTACAGATGAACACTCGTCGCACTCGCAGCCAAGAAGTTGTTTTAGGTCAACTCAAAACCCAAAAGCGATCAATTTCCGCCCAAGAACTTTACGCCGAGTTACGCAAAACTCAGCATAAAATGGGGTTAGCTACTGTTTATCGTGCGCTGGATGCTTTGAAACGGGAAGGTTTAGTTCATGTGCGAATCCTTCCCACAGGTGAGTCCGTCTATAGTTGTGTTCAGCAAGACGAACATCACCTGACTTGTGTTGAGTGTGGGAAATCTATTCTTCTGAATGAATGTCCCGTTCACAATCTTGAAAATTCATTGCAACAGTCTCATCACTTCAAAATTTATTATCATACTTTAGAGTTTTTTGGATTGTGTGAACACTGTTGTCGTCTACAAGAAATGGGGAACTCTTAATCTTATCGAGGTCGTCCTAATGTGGTAATGTAAATAACGGCTTCATCAGTGGGAATTCCCAACACTTCATTGACTTGATCATCGAAAAAGCCTCCAATTCCACTGACTCCCAAACGCAGATAAATGGCGGCTAAGTTAAACCGTTGACCTAAATGACCCGCATCCATGTGAAGATAGCGGTAAGCGCGATCGCCATATTTCGCGACAGCTTTTTTCAAATCTGCGGTGTGAAATAAAACAACCCCCGCATCCCGTCCGAGTTCTTGTCCTAAACAGAGATAATGAAGTTCTCGGCGAAAATTTTTAAAGCGTATTTGGCGTAATTCTTGGGCAAGCGGTGCATAATAATAACATCCTTCTTCTAAACCACTCACTCCAGAAACAGCGATAAATGTCTCAATCAAACCTAAATCAAAATAATCTGGAGAACCATCAAATCCTTGATTAATATAGTGATTGGGTTGGTAGGTAAAATCTAACAACGCCAAGAGTTCTTCTAACTTGAGATCCACTCCACTATAACTGCGAGTAGAACGACGTTTGAGAATCGTTTGATCTAATCCTTGACCATTTTTTCCCCAATCAATCGCCGGAGTTGCAGTTGAGACTTTTGTACAGAAGGGAAAATTGTATTTGTCTTCAATATCTTCATCAACGGGGGTTTGAGTCCATCCTTGACTTCCTGAAGTATCGGAGTCTAACTTCGTGGCATTATGGAGATAACCCAACAGTTCACTATCAGCAAGTTCAGGATAATCGGTTTGGGTTGCTGAAGGTAAAGCTGTTTTTATCGGAGGTAAATTTTGGTCGATTTCTAATAAGTCGGCTAAAGCAATAACTGTAATTGCTCCTTCTTGCATAGAATCTAGATACATCATCTCATTGAGCGCTTCATCTGCAAATCCGCCAATCAAATGAGGTCGATAATCATTGAGGGTACTGGATAACTCAATATTACCCAGTAAATGACCTGTATCGAGGAAAATACGGCGATAGGCACGATCTTGATACCGCCAAGCTGAACGATAAAATACTGATGTGATGGCGATCGCTAAATGGGTATTTTCTAAAGCTGGATGCCAAAAACAAGCCGTTTGTAATTGTTGCCAAACTTGACTATCCCAAAATTGTAGCAACGAATGGGTAACAGGTTGATAGTTATAAAGTCCTGGGGGTAAAAAAGCGGTTCCCCGAGAAATGATGTAAACCTCCGCTGGATAGAGTCCCCCTGCTGACGGCGCACTTCTGAGATAGTGAAATCCCTGCATAGTCGAAAGCTTGGCTGTTAAACCGTAGCTGTGGAGTAGCAGGTGAGACAAACGTTGAGCTTCCTTAATTTTGGAATCATCCGATAACGGTTCGGAAACTTCGCGAAGATAAGGTCTGAGATCGAAGGTTTTGCCAATTTTATATTCTTTATAAGGTGTGGGTTGGGTTTCCCAGTCGAGTTGCTGGCTTTTAGATGCTATCGTTTCTGGGTGGTACTTGGTTCGCTCGTGAAAGTGTTGAGCAATGGAAATAGGGGATTCTGGCATAGGAGTAAACTGAATGCAATATCAAGGACGAGAAATGGAAATTGAAATAATCTGATTTAAAAAGGGTTTCTTCTCTAGTCTAAACTCCGGGGCTGATTTCCGATGGTGCGTGGTTGACATACTGCTATCGAAAACTGACATAACACGGTACAAACCGTATCAAAGTTTCGTTCCTGTCTTGCAAAGTTCCTTCTCGACGGAAACCGCCGAGATCGGACTTTGCGCTGCTTCATCTCGGACTGTCGGCAGTACCCGATCCACAGGCTCAAACCGAATAGCCAACGGCCACGATGTTCGCGCATTGAGGCTGGCGTTGAAATCACGATCTTTGACTTCGCCGCAAACTTTGCAGTTGAAAACCCTTTCTTTTAGGGGCATTTCTTGAATATGCCCACAATTTGAACAAGTTTTAGACGACGGATAAAATCTATAGCGCAAAAACTACGATTGAACCGTACCAATCAGCCTTGTACTCAACTTGGCGGCGAATTTCATAAAAAGCCGAATCGGCAATAGCACCCGCTAACTTATGGTTCTTTAACATCCCAGAAACATTCAAGTCTTCTAACCCAATGACCGCGTGATTTTTGCAGAGCCATGAGGTCAATTTATGAATTGACACTTTTCGGATGTTAGCCACTCTTTGATATGCTTTTGCCAGTTTAAGTCTAGCTTTATTCCTGTTATTTGAACCCTTTTGTTTTCTAGAGAGTTCACGTTGAAGTCGCGCTAACTTTTTCGTCGCTTTTTTGTAGGCTCTAGGATTGTCAAACACAGTCCCATCTGAGCAGGTCGCCAATACTTTAACTCCAACATCAACCCCCAGATAAACTCTTGACTTTATTGTAGGTTCAGACTTAAATTCATAAGCTACTGAAATATACCAGGAATCCGCAACCCGACTAATTGTGACTCGCTTTGTCTTAATTTCAGGTAGCGGCTCATAGGTACTAATCCATCCAATAAAAGGAAGCTTTAACTGAGTCCCTGAAAACTGCATAACCTTGCCACAATTATCAAGAGTAAAGCTATCATTTCTGCCTTTTTTCTTAAACTTTGGATATTTAGCCAAACCTTTGAAAAACCGACTAAATGCTTCTCCCAGGTGCATGAAGGCAAATTGATAAACCCTTGAGGACAAGGTTTTCATCCAGGGATAGTAAGGCTTAACATGATTGGTGTAGAACTTTTTGAGCTTATTAACAGAGGGCTTCAATCCTGCATCATAAGCTTGACGCCAAAGGTTCAACGCCCAATTCCAAACCCATCTAGAATAGCCTGCGTGTTGAGCCGACAGGTTCACTCGAATTAAATTCGAGTGCTTGCCTGTCGGTGCCTTCCGCACCATTAAAGTTTTCTGTTTATTATTCAGTTTTAATTTTGTTTTAAAAGCTCGTTGCATAGATGTATGATGTGATCTGACAGATAGTACCGTGTTGTACTATAAATCGTCAACTAAGTTACTGCTCCCCCGTTTTCAAACGGGGGATTCTGGATTCAAGCAACAGTTGCAGGCGGAGCCAGTCTTACACCGTCTAATCCAAGAGTTGATGCCCCAACTCTTTTTATATTTAGAGCGGCATTTTCATCCCGTCCATTAATATTTGAACAGGACGGACAACGCCATTCTCTGGTTGATAATTCCAGTTTTTCCAAGACATGACCGCAGTGAAAACAAGTTTTTGAAGATGGATACCACTGGTCGATAAATACGATTAATTTGCCTTTCTTGGTGGCAACCCATTCAAGGATTTCAATAAATTCACCAAAAGCTAAGTCACCTATTTTTCTTCCCCAAAGTTTTTGCATCCCTTTAAGGTTTAGAGTCTCGAAACACAGAACATCAAACTGACTGGTGAGTTGGTGAACTAACTTCCAAAACCAATCACGGCGACGGTTGACAACTTTTTCGCACTGTCTAACCAAGTGTTTCCTCGCTTTCTCCCAATTGTTAGACCATTTGCGCTTCTTAGATAAGTTTCGAGAAGCTTTCTTAACATCGGTAAGGGCTTGCTTGAGGAACTGCGGTGACTGAATAGAGAATCCTTCTGAACAAGTTAAAAACGTTTTCAGCCCGAAATCAAATCCCCCGACCCTCTCGGATTTGAAATCCGAGAGGAAAGTGGGGGTGCATTCCGCACCAGCGATTTTACCCGTCTCGGATTTGGCTGAGGGTTTACTGCCATTATCAACGACAATAATTAAAAACAACTCACCCAAAGGGGTTCTTTTGACCGTTGCAGTTTTTACTTTCCCTTCGATGGGTTGCGAATTCCAAAACTGATAGATTTTACTACCAATCTTAATTCTGTTACCACCAAGGAATTTGTAGCCCGCCTGTTTTAGCGTAAATGACTTGTACTTTTTGACCTTTTTGAAATTGGGCGGTCTAACTCCTTTTTTGTTGTATTTAAAAAATAATTGGTAAGCTTTCTCAATGCGCTGACAAATGTCTTGAACGGATTGAGAGCCTACCAGTTTCCAGAATTTATTTCGTTTTCTGAGTTTCGCGGCGGTGAGACTGAAGCTTTGCACAGTTTAAGTGTTTGCCAAACATTCGATAATATCGCTTATGCAAAGCAATACAGTGATTATAGATAACCCCTGCTGCATTAATAGTGCGCTTGAGATATCTATTTCGTTTGTGTTGGTAGAGCTTAAACTTTAGTGTTTTCATGGTTTTCTATAGTAGCATGAAGACGTAGAATGATCCGCGTCACAGCTAACATTCACTGCCAAATAAATTTGGCTCCCTCGCTTTTATCCCCCGTTTGAAAACGGGGGCTTTACGCATCGCCATTGTAACAGTGAACGGGGAATGGGGAGATTTTGCAAGATTGCCTATTGCAAGATTGCCTATTGCCTGCTAACGTAATGGCCACCAAGAAACTTTATCTCGGGTTGCGCCGTAAGCTTCTTTTAGTCCTTCAGCATCGAGGACGTGGATCAGATCTCCAGACTCATCACTAGATTTTGCCACTTCAATCAATTTCACCTTGTGCATTCCCTTCAACACTTGCTCAACAGTACGGTGATTGAGTTGACAAGCATGAGAAATGACATCAATGGGTAAGTCAAAATTGTACATCCCTTTAGAGTCGGGTTGATTTCCTAACGCCCGTTCTTGATAAATGAGCGCTCGTAACAGTGTGGCTACCGCTTGCGGGGGATAAGAACTGCAATTGAGTAAATGATAGAGAAATTTTTCGCGGAGTTCAAACAGTTGTTCGTAGCGATCGCGAACCTGTTCACTGTCATTATATACAGCTTTGAGAACCTCCAAGGGCAGTTTAATCACATCGGTGGTTTTATAGGCTTCGACCAAACTGGGAAAGGCTCGTCCAACCCGTCCGTAACTAAAGGGTAGGTTTCGCATCCCAAAGCAACCCCCAGGATAGGTAATCGAGATGACGCGGTTTAAGGGAGTGCTGCGGGTAATCACAAAGCCACCTTCCAAGATTAGATACAACACATCCCCAGAGGTATTCGGACGGAAAGCTGTATAAACCGGGCGGTTCGAGTACAGCTTATCGATGTTCAAGTCATTGGGTAGATAGTTTGCTAGCCAGTCTGCATCCAGTTCTCGGAACAGATAGTTATGCTCAATCAATCGTTGAGCCAGACTGGGTTCTGACTGCTTTGCTTTTGCCATAGCCACGGGCTTTTCGTGCAGGTGTGTCCTATCTGTTATGGAACCGCACTTGAGCCGCTATGTAAAGCTTTTGCAAATTTAATTTGAAATGTATTGAAATTTATTTTAAACACAGCTATGATAAATTTACGATTAAAATCGAGATAAAACTGAATTCAAAATCTACCCATCTTTAGGAGACTGGCTATGAATACTTTCGACAGATCTCGTCTTGGACTACTCCTGACCACAGCAGCCCTTAGTGGTTTAGTTGTGGCTTGCTCATCGGGTAATCGCGCCCAAAAAGAGAAAACAATCACCCTCGTCTCCTATGCTGTGACCCAAAGTGCTTACGAAAAAATCATTCCCCAGTTCGTCGCCGAGTGGGAAGCCAAAACCGGGGAAAAGATCAGCGTTGATCAAAGCTACGGTGGTTCTGGTTCTCAAACCCGGGCGGTGATTGATGGTTTAAACGCGGATGTGGTGGCGTTAGCGCTCGCTCTCGATACCCAAAAAATTGAGGAAGCCGGACTAATCGAACCAGGTTGGGAACAAGAATTACCCAATGACTCTATCGTTCACAAGTCGGTTGTCGCCTTCGTACTTCGCGATCAAAACAGCAACGTCAAAACCTGGTCAGACTTAGCTCGTGATGATGTTTCATTAATTACTGCAAACCCAAAAACTTCGGGGGGTGCAAGATGGAACTTTATGGCATTTTGGGGAGTAATTACCCAAGCAAGCGGTACTGAACAACAAGCCCAAGACTTCGTACAAAAAGTCTATCAACGTGTTCCGGTTCTTCCGAAAGATGCTCGGGCGGCGAGTGATGTGTTCTATAAACAGGGTCAAGGTGATGTTTTAATTAACTACGAAAATGAAGTGATTTTAGCTGCACAAAAAGGTGATCCTCAAACTTATATTGTCCCCACTGATTACAACATTTCCATTGATAATCCGGTCACGGTTGTTGATGCGAATGTCGATAAAAACGGTACTCGAGAAGTTGCTGAAGCCTTTGTTCAATATTTGTATACTCCCCAAGCCCAACGAGAATTTGCAAAAGTTGGTTTTCGTCCTGTTGATTCCCAAGTTGAAGCCGAATTTGCCAATCAATTTCCCAAAATTAAAAACCTATTTACAGCCAAAGATTTAGGCGGTTGGAATGCTGTACAAACCCAATTTTTTGCGGATGGTGCAATTTTCGATAACATTCAAGCCCAAATTGCTCAATCTCCAGCTACAAACTAGAAATTAATCCAATCTTGTTTTAATGTTAAAAACGCATAATTTGGTTATGACTTCTGCCAATCAAGCCACTCCATCAAATGTATTCAGCCGAATTGTTTACCCTAATTTAGATCGGATTTCCTTCCCTTGGACTGTAACCGTTCTGTCTTTAGCTTTGTTGTTGTTTTTACCAATTACCGCATTAGTTAGCAAATCTTTTTCGATTGGATTTAATGAGTTTTGGCGGATTGCAACTGACCCGGTGGCTATTTCTGCTTATAATGTCACTTTTTTAACCGCTTTATTTGCAGGTTTAATCAATGGTGTTATGGGAACGTTAGTCGCTTGGGTATTAGTTCGCTACGATTTTTTTGGTAAAAAACTGGTTGATGCGACCATAGATTTACCCTTTGCATTACCGACATCGGTGGCGGGTTTAGTCTTAGCGACTCTTTACAGTCCTCAAGGTTGGATCGGACAACTTTTTGCTCCTTTTGGGATAAAAATAGCCTTTACTCGTTTAGGGGTATTTGTGGCGATGGTGTTTATTTCTTTACCCTTTGTGGTTAGGACTTTACAACCAGTTTTACAAGAAATGGAACCAGAAATCGAACAAGCGGCTTGGAGCTTGGGTGCAACACCTTGGCAAACATTTACTCGTGTATTGCTACCGCCTTTAATGCCTTCAATTTTAACAGGAATTGCTTTAGGATTTTCTCGGGCTGTTGGTGAATATGGTTCGGTTGTGATTGTTTCTTCTGCGATTCCTTTTAAAGATTTAATTGCACCTGTACTCATTTTTCAACGCCTAGAACAGTTCGATTATCAAGGGGCGGCTGTGATTGGAACTGTGTTGTTAATCGTGTCATTAGTCATGTTATTTGCGATCAACAGTTTGCAAAGATGGGGTCAACGATATGCGATTAAATCCTAAATGATTATAGGATTTAAACTGCTGAATTTTTCTCACCTCAATCTCCAAGCTAAAAAACGTTCAAAACTTCATGTACCATCATGCTGAACCGAATCAAAAGTCTCCGTAAAATTCCCCTACAACTTGTATTGATTACCATTGCATTAGTCTATTTGATGCTCATCTTATTTATTCCGGCTCTTGCTGTTTTTTACGAAGCATTTCATACAGGAATTGGTAAATTTATTGAAGCTGCAAGTAGTCGAGACTTTATTCATGCTGCACAAATGACGCTGACTATCGCCGCGATAGTTGTTCCTTTCTGCACAGTATTCGGTATTTGTACAGCTTGGGTATTAGCCCGACATCAATTTCCCGGACGAACGCTATTAATTAGTCTCATTGATTTACCCTTTGCAATTTCTCCCGTTGTCGCCGGATTAATGATTGTTTTACTCTACGGAAATAACGGTTGGTTTGCTCCCTTGCTAGACAAACTGAATATTCAAGTCTTGTTTTCACTACCCGGAATGGTGATCGCTACATTATTTGTAACCTTACCGTTTGTTGCTCGAGAAGTGCTTCCAGTCTTAGAAGAAATTGGTCTTGAACAAGAAGAAGCTGCACAAACTTTAGGAGCAAATGATTGGCAAACTTTCTGGCGAGTTACACTCCCGAATATTAAGTGGGGATTACTTTATGGAGTGCTGTTAACAAATGCCCGAGCGATGGGTGAATTTGGGGCGGTTTCTGTTGTTTCTGGTTTAATTGCAGGTCGCACATTAACTTTGCCTTCTTTTGTCGAACAAGCCCATAAAAACTATCAAGATGAAGCAGCATTTGGAGCCGCAGCTATTTTAGCACTATTAGCAGCAGTAACATTAGTTCTAAAAGAGATTTTAGAACGCCGCACTGAGCGAAAATTGAGTGCATAGAAATTTCGATATTTGTCCTAAATTGTTCTTTTTTTTGAGGTAAAAGCCATGAGTATTATCATTCAAAACGTTTCTAAACAGTTCGGCAATTTTCAAGCCCTTCATAATATCAACTTAGAAATCAAAACTGGAACTTTAGTCGCTTTATTGGGGCCTTCAGGTTCAGGAAAATCAACCCTATTAAGAACGATAGCAGGTTTAGAAGCACCCGATATTGGTAATATTATTATCAATGGTCAAAATACCACTCATCTTGATGTCCGTCAGCGTAATATTGGGTTTGTCTTCCAACATTACGCCCTGTTTAAGCATTTAACTGTCCGCCAAAATATCGCTTTTGGTTTGGAAATTCGCAAACATTCTCCTGTTCATATCAAACATCGGGTTGAAGAATTACTCGCCTTAATTCAATTAGAAGGACTTGGAAACCGTTATCCAGGTCAACTTTCTGGAGGTCAACGTCAACGGGTGGCTTTAGCGCGAGCGCTAGCGGTTCAACCGGAGGTATTATTATTAGATGAACCCTTTGGGGCGTTGGATGCAAAAGTGCGTCAGGAGTTGCGAACTTGGCTGCGTCATTTGCATGATGAAGTTCATATTACCAGTGTATTTGTGACCCACGACCAAGAAGAAGCGATGGCGGTTGCGGATGAAATTGTCGTGATGAATCAAGGTAAAATTGAACAAGTTGGAACCCCCGCAGACATTTATGACCGTCCGGCGACTCCGTTTGTGATGAATTTTATTGGGGCGGTGAATGTGGTTCCAGCCCATGCGTCTATTGTTGCTGAACACGCTCTAGAAACTTTACCTGCACATCTATTTATTCGTCCCCACGATATTGAAGTTTTACCTTTTGCAGCGAGTGGAACAACGACGGCTTATATTAAGCGTATTATCCATTTAGGGTGGGAAGTTCAAGTTGATTTGATTTTAGCTGACCAACATCAGATCGTGGCTCATCTACCTCGAGAACAATTTACTCAACTGAACTTTAAAAAAGGTCAGCAAGTGTTTATTAAATCTAAGCGAGGTTATCGAGGTGATACTTGTGAACTTTTATTAGACAATCGACTTTCACGAAAAGCATAGATATCTGTATCTGTAGTGTGGGCAATGCCCACTTTGCTTGGAAATTGAAGTCGCTGGGTTTGTTGTGAAAAAATCTGCCAAAATGGCAATTGTTATTCAAAAATTGTGTTAGTCTAGCCCTATTCAACAAAGATTGAGCTGTAGATCAAGTTCAAACTAACTTCGCTAAAAATGTATGTTTTTAAGCTCAATTTATACAGCACTACGCAAATTGGTTAGGACATTTCTAAATTATGAAACCCTCTCAGGCGTGTGCATTCCTTGGCGGCTTACAAAGCCGCAGGGTCACACCGCTTTCATAGTCTGCTGTTCCCTAAGATTGCCAACTAAGTCTCGCCGGAAACCGCGCCCGCCGCAAGGCAAGCGCTGTTCCCTATTCCCGATTCAAGTAGCGCTATACAATTCATTCCCTTTCTTAACACTTGAGGAGAAACAACAATGATCATGCAATCACAGCCGTTAAATTCTCACTTCAATTCCGATTGTTCTGAGGTTGACTATACTTCTTCTAAAAATCTAGGATTTTGGCAACAAATTCGCGAAGATTTGGAGGTTCACGAAGGAGATTTGACAAAACCCGGATTTCGAGCGGTCGCTGTGGCGAGGTTTGGGATGTGGAGAATGAAGATTAAATCAAAGCTGTTACGAGCGCCATTGAGCATTCTTTATCGCTCTTTATTTCGCCATGTTCGTAATGTTTATGGGATTGAATTACCCTACACTGTAGAACTCGGACAGCGTGTGATTATTGAACATCAAAGCGCGATTGTGATTCATGGTTATAGTAAAATTGGGGATGACTGCATTATTCGTCAAGGTGTAACCATTGGAAATCGCTATTTAGACCGTCCTTTGGAGGCTCCAAAACTAGGAAATCGAGTCAATATTGGTGCAGGTGCAAAAATTCTGGGTGATGTAACCATTGGGGATGATGTTTGTATTGGTGCTAATGCTGTGGTACTGTCTGATGTGCCTGCGGGTGCGACAGTAGTGGGTATTCCTTCTAAAATTATTCGCTGCAAAAATTCTGATTTACAAACCGTTGCGTAGCTACACAATCGCTTTTAAACTGTGGCATGAATATACTGGTTGTCATTCTCAATTATCGCACACCTCAACTGACGATTAATGGTTTGCGATCGCTAATTTCTGAAGTTCAATCTCTCTCGAATATTCAGGTTGTCGTCGTTGATAACTGTTCGGGCGACGGTTCAGCAGAACAAATTCAAGCTGCAATTCAAGCGGAAGGGTGGGGAGAATGGGCTTCTGTTTTAGCCCTGAATCAAAATGGCGGATATGCTTTTGGGAATAATGCCGCTATTCGTCCGGCTTTACAATCATCTCATCCGCCTGATTTTGTTTGGTTACTCAACCCAGATACAGAAGTTCGCCCTGGGGCAATGCAACCCTTAATTGATTTTCTCCAAACTCATCCTCAAGCGGGAATTGTGGGGAGTCGCCTAGAATATCCTGATAGAACTCCTCAACGTTCGGCTTTTCGCTTTCAAACCCTGATGAGTCAATTTGAGGGGGGCTTGCGATTAGGATTAGTCTCAAAACTGTTAGCGCGTTGGATGGTTGCGCCTCCGGTGTCTAACTCCCCTTGTGCGACAGACTGGGTACCCGGTGCGAGTATGATGGTACGGCGTGAAGTCTTTGAACAAGCGGGTTTACTCGATGAAGGGTATTTTCTGTATTACGAAGACGAGGATTTTTGTCTACAAGCCAAACGTGCAGGCTGGAGTTGTTGGTATGAACCCCAAAGTCGGGTGGTTCATTTAGTTGGACAGAGTTCGGGGATTACAGACACTAAAATTACCCCGAAGCGTCGCCCCCAATATTGGTTTGATGCACGACGTCGTTACTACGTGAAAAACTACGGATGGCTGTATGCAGCCCTTGTCGATGGAGCGTGGATTATGAGTTTAACCCTGTGGCGTTGGCGTCGAACCCTGGAACGTAAACCCATTCTTGATCCCCCTAGTTTTTTGGGAGATTCAATTCGCAATAGTGTATTTTTGTCCTTATTTCAACAAACGAGAAGAAGCTAATTTTGATGAGCATCTCGAAAAAATTTAACTTTTTGAGTGATCAAGAGACATTTGAGCTTCAGCAAAACGTTGCATCTTTTTAATGTAGATTTGTTTAGCCTGTATTTGGTAGTGTGGGCAATGCCCACCCTACTCCTAAAAATTAAAATCGATAAACTTGACCATCAATTAAGAGTCGAGTAATTCCCTTCGCTTGTAAACAAGGTGCAGCTTTTTGCAGCAGGCGAGTGTCGGGAACTTTAAACACCCGTTGATTTCGGGCAGAAAACCGACTGGCAACTCGATGATTATCAAACACAGGTAACGTTTTTTCGTGAACTTCATCTGCGGGAATCTGCCCTAACTCACTAAAAGCTTTTAACGGTTTAGCAACCAATTCTGCAGCCCGATCAATCACAAGATAGCAGGTTTTTGGGAGTTCTGCTTCTGTCAAGGGTAAGATTTTAACTTGACTTGATCCGCCCATCGAAAAAGAAGAAGAAAAGAACTTTTCTGGTTCTTCCCCATCATCGGAATCTTCTTCAATAATATAATCATCATCATCATCATCATCGTCATCCTCCTCCTGTTCAAATTCACTGAATTCTTCCTGCAAAAAGTCTTCAGCAATGAGGTCAATGTTAGTCGCTGTATTAGGTTGAGGAGAAGAGTTAGATTCTTCATCCCCTGATTTAATAATGGGTTTGGGAATGGGCGAGGAACTGGCTGGAGAGTCTAACGATTGAATCTCGTTTTCAATTGCAGAAGACCGTTTACGTCGTCGTTTAATAGTCGGAGAAGAATCAGATCCCGGCGATACTTCCTCAAATTGTTCTTCAAATTGTTCTTGAGACTCTTGTTCAATCATTGAGGTTAAGGGGCTTTCCTCTGGTTCCTCAGCATTGCGGGTTGAACGTTTACCTGTTCGATGTAGGCGTTGTTTTTGTTGAGTCAGTGTCTCATAAGTATCCTTGGGGATAGCACTTTGAAGAACACGTCTGACGGTTGAACTGCTTACGCCATAACGGTCAGCCAGAGTAATAGTTGTCTCCTCTGGCATCTGTTGATACAACTTAACAATTTCCTGTTTTTCAGCGTCAGATAATTTGGAGGATGACATTCTATTTTGGGGTTTGAGATCTGAGATAGAGAATCAAAAAGTGATTGTTGAGGGGGTGAGCGTTCCGGGAAAACTGAGCTTATGAGTTCCGAATGAGTCGCTCACCTGTTCCCTCCATTTTAGCTTTTACCACTACCACGTCTTCCCCGTCTACTCTGACGAGAACGGGTGGAGATATCGTATTCTAATACCGCACCAATGGCAAACAAAATTCCAGTAAATACAAAGAAAACTTCCAATAATCCACCACTTTCGTATTCTCCTTGACCGCGAGAGTCTGTCCACTTAAAGTACATATCCGCAACGTAAAGTGAGAAGGTTGCAAAGGCAATCATTCGCCAAGATTGAGAAAAGCGTCCACCCCAAAACGCCAAAATCAGAGCGGTTGCCAAAATTAACAGAAAAACATCACCAATAATGTAAAACAGATTAACCCCGGTCGCTAGTGGCTCTAATGTGCGATCAAGATCTACTACCCAACTGGGGGCTGTCGTTTCTTCTTCTGCTTCTTCTTCTGCGGCAGACATGACAGCAGGTGCCACGGGAGGAGTGGTTGATGTGGCTGTCGTTTCTGGGGCGACTTGTTGTTCGATCACAACCGTTTCTTCAGAGCCAAGTAGCCCAAAGAAGGAAGGATCAGCGACCCAAACAGCGAGTGCTGTTCCACCCACCGCGACTCCCAAGATGGCTGCCCATTGCCAAATTTCTAAATTCAACCGTTTTGAGCTGACGGCTAAAACCATACCCCAACCTAAGAATACATAACTGAAGATATAAAATAAATCAGCTAGTGAAACATCTGGATCTAAATGCCAGACCAATTCCCAAAAGCCAAACAGTACACCACCAGCGAAATAAAAGAAACATCCTAAACCAAAACCTAGCCAAACGTTGCGTCCACTGACCATTTGGGGGCTTTGCCAGTTGCGGTAACAAACTAATGCTGCCACCAGAAAAGCACCGAGTTCAAAAACGTAAGTGCCAATGGAGTACCACAATGGTAGTTCCTCCCCTTCCGGGGTGACACTAAATAGCAGAAAAAACAGCAGTGCAAGTACCGCCCAGACAATACCAAAAATGACGAGATTCTGAGCGGAAAGGATAGACGATCTCGACAGCGATTTTTGTTGTGAAGTGCTACTCATAGCGATAAAATAACAGGCAATTTAACATGAAAACCTATGATTTGATCCCCCGACAAGCTGCCAAGTTCAACTTTTTAGCAGGGTCGATTATTCAGCGTCCCATATCTGAGACTCAGAACTGAGAATTTCTCAACATTCCTTAACCTATTGTCCACAGCTGACCTAGAGAAGATTGATTGAGCCAACCAATAAAGTGAGTGCGATCTTCGGTACTCATTTCTTCTAACACTTCATTCATTCCCTCTGCAAAGCTGGTATTGCCAAAATATTGTTTAGCAAGTTGATAGAGTTCTTCTAATAAAGTGTTGAGATGATGTTCCTGCCACGGGGGAACCTGAAGCTCGTCAAGGGGATCTCTTGTTAGCAAGGTTTTCACGGCCTCTTGAGTTTCCATCTGTGGAAGTTTCGCTTTGTGAAAAATTTGAGCTAAATCTTTTTCAAAAGAGCCAGCTTGTCGAGAACCTAATAAGTCTTCCACATCGAAATAAACCGCTTGCAAAACCAGCAAACACGCTTGTACGAGTGCATAATGTTTACTATTGCTCGTACTGACAGCATCGCTAACCAATTGATCCGGGCGAACTTTCCCCCAAACACTATATCGATCCGGTTCTTCAAGCAATACACAAGCTTTGCCTCGGTTATCCGTCAGATCTCGCCAAAAGGCTCTCGCCTCATCAGCTTGCTGGGAGGTAAACACTTTCATAAGGCGAAAACTCTGTCCCTGATAATTCAAAATTGGAATCTGCTGATCCCGATTTGGGTGTTGAATGGTTTGAATTTCAACATCCTGCCGTTTCAGAATAAACATGACACTCAGACCTACTCCTGTTAGAGCTGGAGGCTGTGTCTGTCATTTTAGTCTCTAACACTGACCTCCGACGAGAAGCATAATTAGGGGGATTCCAGCTCACTCTCAGAATAACACGAGTCAAGCACCCATCTTCGTCTGTTTGAGGGAAGCAAGTTCATGATTCGTTACGACTCATGGGGAATTGAGTCACCTCAATTGAACAGAAAATTTTAGATTTGACTCGGGTAAGCTATAATAAATCTCAACGATTGTCATCTTGGGTGTGTAACTCAGGTGGATAGAGTAGCTGCCTTCTAAGCAGCGAGTCGCAGGTTCGAGTCCTGCCACACCCGTTCAACTTTTATCTCTATCCCTTGATCTATTTCGTTGTCAGTCTCTAACTTTGATCGAGATTGCATTTGATGACAAGTTCTAGACAGGTCACTTCTGAAACCATTAGCGGCATAAAAGTTATTTTCTAGTACAACTCAGTTTTCAAAAGAAGCCGATGAGGGGATTTGAACCCCTGGCCTACGCATTACGAGTGCGCCGCTCTACCACTGAGCCACATCGGCACAATTAATAATTATAACACATTGTCAGGCTTTACTTCTGCCTTGTCTCTCCCCTATTCCCGATTAATCTGAGAAATTGCATCACAGGTTGGAAAACAACTTAGTCTCAGAAGAGGATAGGGCGACGGGTATGCACAGAGTAACTGTGGTTCCTTGATTTTCGCCTTTGCTATACAGTTCAATGGAACCGCCCATCATGGTCATTAAACTTTGGGAAATACTTAATCCTAAGCCAATACCACCAAACTCACGAGTGGTTGAACCATCAACAACAGCGAAGGGTTGAAAGAGTTTATCCTGTTTTTCTACCGCTATACCAATTCCGGTATCTTGGACGACAATAACAGCTTGAAATTTCTCCTCACAGGATTCATAGGATATTCGATCACATTGTACAATGGGAAGAACTTCAGCGGTGATTATAATCCGACCTTTTTTTGTAAATTTAACGGCATTACTTAAAATATTGAGCAAAACCTGTTTCAGTTTATCTGGGTCAGCCCAGACTTTGATCGGGTCTTGAAGATGTAGTTTTAAAGATAAACCTTTTTGATGAACTTCTAAGCTTTGAGTGGCGATTGCTTCTCGAATGATTTTAACTAAGTCTACAGGTTTTTGAGTAATAGAGAGTTGTCCTTCTTGAATGAGAGCAATATCTAAAATATCATTCACAATACTATAAAGATGCAAAGCTGATTTATTCGCCATGTCTAAATATTCTTGTTCTTCTTTTGGAGTATCACACAAATCATCTCGGAGAAATTGGAGAGAATTAATAATACCGTTGAGTGGGGTTCTCAGTTCGTGAGAGATAATTCGTAAAAATTCATCTTTGAGTTGATTGGCGATTTGAGCTTCTTTAGTAGCGAGTTCTAGTGCAGATGCTCTTGATTGTAGCCGTTCAACCATAATACTAATGGCTTGTCCGAGTTGGATAAATTCTCGGATTTTTAAGTTTTGAGGAATAGGTCTAGGTGATTCTAGGCTATTAATGGTTAAAGCATAATCTCTCAATCGTTCAAGTGGGCGAGCTAAATCCCGAGACAAATAAAGTGCTGCAATTATACTGGCTGCAATTAAACTAATTGTTAAATAAAATAAAACAGAGTTGATTTCTTTTAAACCTGAGAGTGCATCATCTAAACTGGTGACTGCTAAAATCACCCATTGACTTTCTTTGTCCTGAGAAATTGGACTTGAAACTGCATCATACCCAGCGAGTAATTCATTCCCCTGTTGATCAAAGAAGAAAAGATGTACAAAATCTTTCTCTCCAGATAATGCACTATCAATGATTTTTTGAAGACGGGGGCCATCAGTTTCCTCATTGATGTTAACTCCGACTCTTTCCGGTTCAGGATGAGCAATAATTCGACCAACTTCATCAAGAACGACCGTAAAACCTGTTAAGGATTTGGGTCTGTCTTTAGAGGATAAGGGTAAAGAGGATTCTAAGATTAAAACGTATTTTAGTTGATTGAAGTTTTGGGATTCTGTTACATAAACAGGAGCCATAAAAACAAGCTGTATTTTATTTCTCCAGGGAGGGACAGAGACTGAATTTTCAAGTCTTGTCAGGGGGGAAAATTGAGAGCTAAATACTCTGTTTTGGATATAAACACTCGTCAAGGTTAAGATCTTATCTTGAGGTTTTTTCTCAGCCCATAGGTTCGGAGGAATTTCAATAATCACTTCATTTCCACAACTACTGGCTTGAATCTGATTGGTTTGAATATTCACCAATTGTAGACAGTTAACTTGAGTCGGAAGTTGTTGTTCTAGTTCTTTGATAAATTGTTGATAATCTTTGGACTGTTCTGATTGTAATATTGTGCTTTCTGTTGCTAAAATTAGATTAGACTGGAGTGATTTTACCCAGTCGTTAATGTCTTGTGCCATCTCAACTGCACTTTCAGTTAAATTGAGACGAGCAGTTTCGAGTAGACCTGATCTCGCCTTCCGATAAGTGACATATTCTCCGACCAGGAGAACCGGAACACTTAGCAGTAAAATCCGAGACAGAAGTATTCGACGAAATGAGGATTGACCGAGTTTAGCCATGGTCTGTTCTAAACTGTTTGAACTGAAGGTGCATGATCGGCCAATAGCTTGACCTAAATTCAACGAGGACTAGAGTTAGAAAAAGGGAGATGTGAATTGAAAGGTTGAGTGGTTAGGCTAGGGAGTAAACTGACTTTGCGGTGAGATTGCAAACCTGATCCGGTGAGATTATAGGTTCTAATTCTATGATAAGTGATCTTTCAGCTTTCTCTTTATATCGTAACCCTTATTAACCTCAATTGCATCCTCCCTATATATTAGTTGTGATCAAATACTGTGAATTGGGTATAATTTATCCCGGCAATCAAAAAGATTTTCTGATCTTCTTTGGTAACCAAGTCTATGATTTTTATTCCTAATAATTTCCTAAATTTTAGAGAGAGTTTGGGGATAGGGTAATGACAAGATAGAAATATTTGTTTAAAATCTTTTATATTCTGACTCTAAATTTTCAGGAAATTAGTTGCATGACAGTAGGAATTTGGATTTTAGGAGATCAGCTTTGGAGTCAACAAGCTGGATTAAAAAGTGTTGACTCTGATTTTGAGACACCGATTATTTTGATTGAATCTCTAGAATTTGTGCGAGTTAGACCTTATCATCGCCAAAAATTGGTGTTGGTTTGGTCAGCAATGCGACATTTTGCGGAGGAATTGCGAGAGGCAGGTTGGTCTGTGACTTATATTATTACAGAAAAATCTGTGGATGTTCCTCTCAAAAAATGGATTAAAGATCATCAAATTACTCAGTTGCGAGTGATGATTCCCAATGATCGACCTTTTCAGGAATTTATTCAAAATTTAAACTTATCTTGTCGAATCGATTGGTTAGAAAACAACCATTTTCTTTGGAGGATAGACGAGTTTAAGCAGTGGTCAAAGGGTCGTAAACGTTTATTAATGGAAGACTTTTATCGAGAAAGCCGCAAACGATTCAATATTTTGATGGAGGATAAACAACCAATTGGTAATCGCTGGAACTTTGATTCAGAAAACCGTAAACCGCCCAAAGGAAAGTTCAATCCTCCTCATCCACTTTGGTTTGAACCCGATGAAATAACTCAGGCAACGATTGAACAGGTTAACCAACTTTCACTTCCATTATACGGGAAAATAGAGCCGTTTGCTTGGGCTGTTACTCGTCAACAAGCACTTCAGGTTTTGCAATCTTTTATTCAGGAACGTTTGCCTAATTTTGGGACTTATCAAGATGCGATGCTTACTGGTGAACAAACCTTGTGGCACGCTTTATTGTCTCCTTATTTGAATTTGGGTTTATTGCATCCGCTAGAAGTGATTCAAGCCGCAGAAAATGCTTATTATCAGCAAAATTTACCCCTAAATTGTGTCGAAGGATTTATTCGTCAGGTTCTAGGTTGGCGAGAATATATGCAGGGTATTTATCAATTAATGGATGCTGATTATTCCCAACGCAATTGGTTTAACCATACTCAACCTTTACCGGAGTTTTTTTGGGATGCTGAACAGACAGATATGAACTGTTTATCTCAGGTGTTGTCTCAGGTGGAAACTACAGGATATGCTCATCATATTCAACGGTTAATGGTGTTAAGTAATTTTGCTTTAATTACTGGTCTTTCCCCTCAAGAGGTTGAAAACTGGTTTCATGCGGTTTTTATTGATGCTTATGATTGGGTTATGCAAACCAATGTGATTGGGATGGGGTTATTTGCCGATGGCGGAATTTTGGCTTCTAAACCCTATGCAGCTTCAGCAAATTATATTAATAAAATGAGTGATTATTGCAAAGGTTGTGTTTATAATCCTAGACATCGGACGGGAGAAAAAGCTTGTCCTTTTAATGTTTTTTACTGGGATTTTCTCGATAGACATCGGGAAAAACTCAAGTCTCAAGGGCGGATGAATTTGGTTCTTCGTCATCTCGATAAAATGTCGGAAAATGAACGTCAAATTATTCATCAACAGGCGGTTAATTGGCGTAGTCGATTTTAAGAACTGTTAGAGTGTAGGAATGGTTAAACCTTTGAGTTGAATAGGATTTTTTGTGGCTAAACCTTTACTTTGAATTAACACTCCAAAATTACCTAAACCCATCGGATTAATCAGAGAATGTAAAGCTTCCCGTCTTCGCAAAACTTCGGATAAATTTTGTCCCTGAGTTTGAGAAATAGCCGCAATGCGATCGCCAAGTCCCAATGCCATTAAAAACAGGGCTTGTTGGGTAAATCCAATCACTTCTAATCCTAATAATTCTCCTTGTTTTTCTAAAGCTGTAAAATCAACATGAGCCGTTATATCTTGTTGACCAATATGGATATAAGGATTATTATGATGACGATGCTGATAATAACATTGTAAGGTTCCACTCGCACGAGTTGGGCTATAATAACGTTCAGCCGAATAACCGTAATCAATCGTCAATACAAATCCTTGTTGTAATTTGTTCGTAACTGTTGTTATCCAATCGAGTGCAGCCAAGTTAATTTCAGTACGATATCCATCAGAATAAATCTCAGATAATAAGTCAATTTTTAGCGATTGAAAATAGGTTTGAAGTTGGGGGGTTGACAAATCAGCCTCAATTTCTGTAAAATAAGCGTTAATGCTATTGTTGCCCTCACTATGCGTGTTAAGCGCAACATAGATTTCTCGCAGTTGATGATTGCGAACAATGACTTGGTGTACAGGTAAAGCGTCTACGAGTTCGTTGGAGAAGAAACAGCCTGTAATGGAATCGTTAGGAATGTCATCCCATTCACACCAACGCACCGAGACAGAAGAACCGATTTGATCATTGAGTTTCTGTTGTTGTTCTGCTTTGAGGGCGGCTGATTTTTCAATAATGATATAGTCTACAACTTTGAAGCAGTGCGGATACCGTCGCTGAATGTATTGTAAGATATCTGCCGCGAGAATACCTTGTCCAGCCCCCATTTCTACAAGAGTAAAAGGCTGAGGTTGATGTAAAATCTCCCACATCTCTACCAACTGTTCAGCGAGTAATTCTCCAAAATCTATACCCAGGTGAGGTGCTGTGAAAAAGTCTCCAGAGGCGCCGATGCGAGTTTGAGGTGTAGCGTAATATCCCTGTTGAGGATGATAAAGAACCCAATTCATATATTCAGCGAAAGAGATACGCTGATTTGGGCTTTCGTTAATTTGCTGAGTAATGAACTCACGCAGAATTGAATTGGGCTTGTTACCGCTATTTTGAGGTTGAACTGTCATTGCTACAGTGGATTACAGGGTTTATGGGTTTATTTAGAGTCTAACAAAAGTCACAGCTTGACAGCCTAAAAATAACGCTTTATAAGCTTACCGCATTTCAGACATCAGTGTGGTTATGAATTTTTTTGATTACTAAAACAAGCTTTCAAAACAATAAATGTTGATATAAAATTGTAAATTTTTATTGTAAATTTTTTGATTGAGTCTCTTTGATTTATAAAATTTTGTATATTGTGAGATATACTAAAGGTGATAATTTATGCCTTTCTTCGGTTATTCAAGCTTCGGGTGCTATCTATAAATATTCTCAGTTTTACGTGATTGTCTTTCTATTCACCGGTTATTTATGTTGGCTTAATAAACAATCAGTGATATTGAAGATTAAAACCAGGGTAAACTATCATGATTGAAAATTGGTTGAATACAGAAAAATTCAAAGATTTTGAAAACCTGACTCAAACTTATTTTAAAAAAGCGAAAAGGAAAATAAAAATTAAGTGTATATATCCTTTAACTAAAAATTTTCTGATTTCATTGAATACTGCACAAAAAACAATTGGACATCAGTACAAAACAGACTGGGGTAAAATCTCACTTCCAGAAATTTGTGAACTCTATCCCCAGCGAATTAAAAATCTATTTTTGAGTCTAAACTTAGACAAGGAAGGTTTACAAACAGTTAAAATAGCTACCTCTAAAGGGAATTGGTTAGAAGCTTGTGAAGCGTTACTCGAATATTACTGTCATTATAATCCCAAAGCATGGCAACATCAGATTGCTGTTCAACCGAATACTATCCATTATTCTGATGCTGAATTATTACTCAAAGATACCTTTACCTTTCAATTAGTGACAGGGAAAGTACCCCGTCTGTCTGATTATTATTTAGACTGGTCATATAAAGGCCCAAAAAATGATGAACAATGGGCTTTTTTTATAAATCGTCACTATCATTTAAAAGATTTATTTATTGCGTATAAAAAAACGAATAATTTAGACTATATTTGCTGCTTAAACAATCAGATTATCGATTGGATTCTTTCTAGTCTATCATCAACAAGTACATCCACCTGGGCGCAATGGCGAGGCTTAGAAGTGGCTTGGCGTATGATCAATTGGTCATCAATTTTTTATAGTTTACAACCTATTGAAGCTTTTTCTCCTGCGGCTCGTATTCTGATGTTATCAAGTGTTTCCGACCATGCTAATTATCTACGACATTTTCATGGTTGGGGAGCCAATTGGTTGTGTCGAGAAATGAATGGTTTAGCAACGCTTGCTTTATACTGGCCTGAATTTAAACAGTCTCAAGAATGGTTTAAATATGCTGAATATCATTTAGTTAGCCAGATCAATATTCAGGTCTATCCTGATGGAGTTCACAAGGAATTAACAAGCCATTATCACCGGGTTACAATGGATGATTTTCAGAGTTTTGCTAATTTACTCTTGCAATCAGGACAGCCTGTTCCACCATTGTTTAAAAAACGTTTAGAACAGATGTGGAATTACTTGGCTTATTCAGTGCGTCCCGATGGCTATGGTGTTCTTAATAATGACTCAGATAGAGATTACAATCAAGCTATTATCAAAGAAGCCGCAATTACTTATGAGCGACTAGACTGGACTTCTATTACTACCAATAGAAAATCAGGTCAAAAGCCGATGGTCAGACCTTCTATTATTTTTCCTTGGGCGGGTCAAATGGTGATGCGAAGTGCTTGGGATAAACAAGCTCACTGGGCATTTTTTGATATGGGACCAATGGGAATTAACTATCATATTCATAATGATAAACTGCATCTTTCTGTCGCTGCTTATGGACGGGATTTATTGGTTGATAGTGGTCGATACAGTTATGTTCGTAGTCCTTATTGGCATTATTTTCGAGGGTCAGCCAGTCATAATGTGATTTTAGTGAATGGCGGCGGACAAAAAATGGATATTCGGGAAACTTATCGTCCGTTTACGGAAAATATTAGCTATAGTATTTCTGATGAGTTAGACTATGCCCGAAGTTGTTTTAAAGCTGGATTTATTGGGGTTTCAGGAATAGTTACTCATACTCGGGCGGTTGTCTATCTGCGTGATCAATACTGGGTCGTTGTCGATCAAATTCTCACGAACCGTCCCCGTCAGATAGAAACACTATGGCATTTTCATCCAGATTGTACTGTCGTTACTGAAGCAGATACTGTAGGTTCTGTGGATGAAGGGTTAGGAAATCTGAAAATTATTCCTGTTTCTACTCTTGATTGGACGGTGAATTTAGTTCAAGGTCAAGAAAATCCGGTTCAGGGTTGGTGGAGTCGGGAGTATAATCATAAGCAACCGAACCCAACGGCGATTTATTCAACTCAAATACAAACTTCAACTTGTTTTGCTTGGGTTTTGGTTCCTGCAAAAGATCGAGTTCTTGGGGTTGATGTTCATGTGTTTTCGGCTACTTCTGATACCATGATTTTATCGGTAAAAATTGGAGATCACAGTCCTGCTAAAATTGCAGTGAATTTAAACAAAAACAAACCCTTAAAACTTAGTTCAGACTTAATACTGTTCGGTGAATGTGCGGTTTTACGTCAGGGAAAAGTCCCTTTGTTGGCTGGCAATTTGGTTGATCAGTCCGAGACTCAATCTCAGATAATTTCTCCTTAATTACGCAACTATGACGCTACGCGCAGGCAAAAGGTAATCTTGCAAAAGGCAAAAGTTCGACTCTTACCCTGCGTTTTCAGCCTTTATAAGTGTCTTAACCTTAGTGAGTAGCACTATAAAATTTCATGGATTAAAGAAAAATAGAAAAATTAATTAGATACAGCTTGATCACAAAAATGTATTAAATCTTTAAAGGTTTTAAGATATTCTTAATTTATCAATCATCAATGCCTATTTAACTTTTCTCGATCTAATTTTTCATCTAATTTTTATTGCTCTTGAAGTCTCCAAGCCTTCGGCCCTAAAGCCCGGAGTCTATTTTAATTTGCATTAACGGTTTGTTTAGCTCTAAAGCTATATTTTACATAAGAACTATCTGTGTAAAACTTTTATAAAGCTTTTGTAAAGTTGTCCTTTTTTTAAAAAAAAGCTATATATGATTAGGCTATATCCAATGTTTGTTTTCACAAGTCTGAAGTCAGACTAATTTTTTCATTGAATTGACCATCAACATTGTGTCTTTTGTTGATTGATTTTGAACACAGGATAAGGGTGAACTGATGATACGAGTAAGTACAAAGTCTGAAGAACAAAATGATCAGGGTTTAGAAAACGTTTTCCATTTTCAACTCGAAGCATCTCCCAAACGGACATTAACTCAATGGATGGTATCTGCTGGAATAGCTGCTGCGACGGCTTTATTTGCTTTACCCACTCAGGCGATTACGGTTGGACAACTTAAAACTGAAGTTTTTCCCTATGTACCTCGGGATTACACAGTATTAGATGTGGGAACAGGAGGTTATGTTCCGATTAATGCCAACGGAGAACTCACCCTCAATGAATTCTTTTCTCTAAACTCAGACGAACTATCGAGCGTTAGTAACTATGCCCAAACTGCGTCAAATAATGCTTTTAGTGTAACGAACCCCACTGCTACTTTTGGTAGTATTGATACTGCAACAACAGTGACAGGGGTGGGAAAACCCAATTTCAATAATGTCATTGATATCAATGGTGGCATTAATCTCGATGGAGATAACAAGTTTACGATTAATGCACTTCGAGGAGAATCAGTCGTTCTCAATATTAGAGGGGATTTAAAGCTCTCTAACTTTGCTGCAATTGAGTTAACGGGTGGAGTTAAAGTCGATAACGTACTGATTAATGTTTTGGGGAATGTATTGCTAGATGGAGATTCTAGTGTTTTTGGTACAATCCTAGCTGTTAATGGAGGTTCAAGCACCAGTATTAATGGCGGAAAGGTTTCAGGAACTCTGATTGCTAGAGATATTGCTTTGCAGAATGCTTCGATTGATGGAGTCTATTTTGTTCCGGAACCATTCACAATTCTAGGAACAGGTACAGCTTTAGGATTTGGAGTTTTATTTAAGAAGGAATCTTCTAAAAAGCGAAAGAAGGAGAAAGCAAAAGTCTAAATAATAAATACCGTTCAAACTCATTTCCAATATAGATTCAAGATAGACGATTTGTTGATGATCTCATCAGTACATAGTCTATTTTTTTAGATTTTTTTTAAGTTAATCAGAAACCCTACAACAATAACAGCATCCTAACTTGTTTTCTCAGTGACTTCCTCCTATGTAAAAATAGATCCAGAGTTACACTAAAAATGATCATTTAGTTGCATTGCTCTCTGTTAGCTATTTGAGGAAATATAAGAATACCTTGTGGATGCTGTTACCGATATTTGACGAGACAGATTTGAACTTAAACAGCTTTCTTGACCTCCTAGTTTAGCAGATTGACTCCTCTTTTTTAAATTGAAATAGAGTTACATTAAAGAGTATGATTGATTTTAATGTATGGCTCCCAAATCACCATTTGAGGAAATTTCTGCAACTCAGGCAGGTGATGCTATGTGAAATCACAGACTTCAGATGAAACAGTGTGTTGACCTCCTCGTTTCCCAGTAAACTGCGATGATTAGCTTTGTTAGATTGAGTTCGAGTGAACCCTTCAAACATTGCCTGTTTATCTGTCAAATGAAGCTTGATTAGCTTCTATTAACAATGTAATTCTTTATCTATTGATCGGCAAGCCAATTAAACTAAAGTTTACAATAGTCAGTGTAATGACTGTAAATTATATTAATTTAGGTAAATAATATTCTTCTGATCTCTAACACTTGCGATTTTTAACTTATAAAAAACCCCCCGTCAGGCGACGAGGGATTCAGCTTCAAGGAAGCAAGTTTAGTTTATGCTAGATTAACCAAACTTACCCGCAGTCGAGGCAATCAGGAAGGCAGCATAGGTCAGAATATAACCGACCGTGAAGTGAGCCAAACCAATCAAACGACCTTGAACGATGGACATTGCCACAGGCTTATCCTTCCAGCGAACTAAGTTAGCCAGAGGAGTACGCTCGTGAGCCCAGACCAAAGTTTCGATCAACTCTTGCCAATAACCACGCCAAGAGATCAGGAACATGAAGCCTGTTGCCCAAACCAGGTGTCCAAAGAGGAACATCCAAGCCCAGACGGATAGGTTGTTCGTTCCAAAGGGGTTGTATCCGTTAATTAGCTGGGAAGAGTTCAGCCAGAGATAATCCCGTAACCATCCCATCAGGTAGGTTGAGGATTCATTGAACTGAGCGACATTACCCTGCCAGATACCCAGATGTTTCCAGTGCCAGTAGAAGGTTACCCAACCTAGCGTGTTTAACATCCAGAACATAGCCAGATAGAAAGCATCCCAAGCCGAGATGTCGCAAGTACCGCCACGACCAGGACCGTCGCAAGGGAAGGAATAACCAAAATCCTTCTTGTCGGGCATCAACTTGGAACCGCGAGCATCCAACGCACCTTTAACCAAAATCAAAGTGGTGGTATGCAGACCCAGAGCGATCGCATGGTGAACCAGGAAGTCGCCAGGGCCAATGGTTAAGAACAGAGAGTTCTTACCAGAGTTAATCGCGTCTAACCAACCGGGTAACCAAACATTACCGTGATTGGGCCATGCAGTGGTTGCAATGCTATCGGGGTTCGACAGCAAAACATCCATGGCATAAACAGCTTTTCCGTGAGCCGCCTGAATGAACTGAGCGAATACAGGTTCAATCAGGATTTGTTTTTCAGGAGTACCGAACGCAACAACAACGTCATTGTGAACGTAGATTCCTAAAGTGTGGAAGCCCAAGAACAGAGACACCCAGCTCAGGTGAGAGATGATTGCCTCTTTGTGTTCGAGCATCCGAGCCAACACATTACCTTTGTTTGCTTCTGCATCATAGTCACGGACAAAGAAGATCGCGCCGTGAGCAAAAGCACCAACCATCAGAAAACCAGCAATATACTGATGATGGGTGTACAGTGCAGCTTGAGTGGTGTAGTCCCGCGCTATAAATGCGTAAGGCGGTAGGGCATACATATGCTGGGCGACCAAAGAAGTGATTACGCCCAAAGCAGCCAACGCCAAGCCTAACTGGAAATGCAGAGAGTTGTTGATGGTGTCATACAACCCTTGGTGAGGCAGATTAAACTGACCCTCATTCTTGAAGCCGAACAGGGGATCTTTGGAATTGAGCATTTCTTTGATGCTATGACCAATTCCAAATTGAGTCCGGTACATATGTCCAGCGATGATGAATAGCACAGCGATCGCCAGATGGTGGTGAGCCATATCCGTCAGCCACAGAGATTCAGTCTGAGGATGGAACCCACCGAGGAAGGTCAGAATAGCTGTTCCTGAACCTTCTGAAGTCCCAAACACATGGCTCATCGTATCCGGATTTTGAGCGTAAACGCCCCAGTTTCCGGTGAAGAAGGGAGCCAAGCCTGCCGGGTGAGGCAGAGTGCTGAGGAAGTTATCCCAACCCACGTGCTGTCCGCGAGACTCAGGAATGGCAACGTGTACCAGGTGTCCTGTCCAAGCCAAAGAGCTGACCCCAAATAGACCCGCCAAATGATGGTTTAAACGAGATTCAGCGTTTTTGAACCAGGAGAGGCTAGGACGATATTTGGGCTGGAGGTGTAACCAGCCTGCAAACAGGAAGATTGCAGACATTAACAGCAAGAAGATAGAACCTTGGTAGAGATCTCCGTTGGTTCTCATGCCGATGGTGTACCACCAGTGGTAAACACCTGAGTAAGCGATATTAACCGGATTAGAAGCACCTGCTTGCGTGAAAGCATCTACCGCAGGCTGTCCGAATTGAGGGTCCCAAATCGCGTGAGCGATCGGACGGACATTTAAGGGATCTTTAACCCATTGTTCAAAATTACCTTGCCAGGCGACGTGGAACAGGCTGCCAGATGTCCAGAGAAAGATGATGGCGATGTGACCGAAGTGGGAAGCAAAAATCTTTTGGTAAAGATTTTCTTCCGTCATGCCATCATGACTCTCAAAATCATGGGCTGTGGCAATCCCGTACCAAATCCGACGGGTGGTCGGATCTTGAGCCAATCCCTGACTAAATTTGGGGAATTTGGTTGCCATAAGTCCTAACTAAATCGTCTTCTCTTACGAAGTTGCTCCTTGACAGAAACCGCCAAGACCGCACTTCGCGCTCTCTTACGAAGTTGCTCCTTGACGGAAACCGCCAAGACCGCACTTCGCGCTCTCTTACGAAGTTGCTCCTTGACGGAAACCGCCAAGACCGCACTTCGCGCTCTCTTGCGATAGTCCGCTCAAGGAATTAGAGCAAAGCGTGAATAATCCTTCACCCTAATCCTTAAGCGGGGAGACTCTCATCCTACTGAAATGATTCGAGCCAGGAAGAACGCCCAAGTGGTGACGATTCCTCCAAGAAGGTAGTGAGCGACTCCAACCGCCCGACCCTGAATAATGCTCAGAGCGCGAGGTTGAATAGCGGGAGCTACCTTGAGTTTATTATGTGCCCAAACGATCGATTCGATCAGTTCTTGCCAGTAGCCACGACCACTGAACAGGAACATTAAGCTGAATGCCCAGACAAAATGCGCTCCTAAGAACAGCAAACCGTAGGCAGACAGGGCAGACCCGTAGGAGGTAATCACCTGAGAAGCTTGCGCCCACAGGAAATCACGCAACCATCCGTTAATCGTAATGGCACTCTGGGCAAAGTTACCATTAGTAATGTGAGAAATTGTACCGTCTGATCCGACAGTTCCCCAGACGTCAGATTGCATCTTCCAACTGAAGTGGAAAATCACAATCGATAGGGAATTGTACATCCAGAACAGACCCAGGAACACGTGATCCCAACCGGAAACCTGGCAGGTACCACCCCGACCCGGACCATCGCAGGGGAAGCGGAAGCCTAATTCACTTTTATCTGGAACCAGGCGAGAACTGCGGGCGAACAGAACACCCTTCAGCAAAATCAAAACGGTAACGTGAATGGTAAAGGCATGGATATGGTGAATCATGAAATCCGCCGTACCCAATGTAATTGGCATCATTGCCACTTTACCGCCCACTGCAACGACATCGCCGCCAAAGGCTGGGCTAACGCTCGCCAAGACGTTTGGAGCCGTGCTACCGGGAGCCAAAGTATGTAGGTGTTGAACCCACTGAGCGAAGACTGGCTGGAGCTGAATCCCGGTATCTGAGAACATATCTTGAGGACGACCAAAGGCTCGCATTGTATCGTTGTGAACGTACAAGCCAAAGCTATGGAAGCCCAGGAAAATACAAACCCAGTTCAAGTGAGAAATAATCGCGTCGCGGTGACGAATTACCCGATCCAAAACGTTATTGACGTTCTTCGCTGGATCATAATCACGCACCATGAAGATGGCACCATGAGCGCCTGCACCCACAATCAAGAATCCGCCAATCCACATATGGTGGGTAAAGAGGGATAGTTGAGTGGGATAATCGGTGGCAATGTAGGGGTAAGGCGGCATCGCATACATATGATGAGCGACGATGATGCTCAAAGAACCCACCATTGCGAGGTTAATCGCTAGCTGTGCGTGCCAAGAAGTGGTTAGCGTTTCGTAGAGACCTTTATGACCTGTACCACCGATGAGTAGTGGATCTCTATGGGCCTCTAGAATTTCCTTCATGCTGTGACCAATACCCCAGTTGGTGCGGTACATATGGCCAGCAATAATGAAAAGTACAGCTAAGGCTAAGTGATGATGTGCTGTATCTGACAGCCACAAGCCGCCTGTTACCGGATTCAGACCACCTTTGAAGGTTAAGAAGTCTGAGTAGACTCCCCAGTTTAAGGTGAAGAAGGGTTTTAAACCTTCTGCAAAGCTGGGATACAGCTCGGTCATTAAATCCCGGTTCAGAATAAACTCATGGGGCAGGGGGATGTCGGCGGGGGCAACCCCAGAATCCAGAAGCTTATTGATCGGTAAGGACACGTGAATTTGGTGTCCAGCCCAACCTAAGCATCCTAAGCCGAGCAATCCTGCTAAGTGGTGGTTCATCATCGACTCCACATTCTGGAACCATTCCAGTTTGGGAGCGCGTTTGTGATAGTGGAACCAACCTGCAAACAGCATCAAGCCAGCCATAACCAGCCCACCAATAGCGGTGCAGTAAAGCTGGTATTCATTTGTGATGCCGGATGCACGCCAGAGTTGGAACAATCCAGAGGTGATTTGAATACCTTGGAAGCCTCCTCCCACATCTGCATTTAAAATTTCTTGACCGAAGATTGGCCAAACAACCTGGGCACTCGGTTTGATGCCTGTGGGGTTTGTTAACCAAGCTTCATAGTTTGAAAACTTCGCGCCGTGGAAGTATGCGCCACTTAGCCAGATAAAGATCACAGCTAAATGACCGAAGTGGGCGCTAAAGATTTTGCGCGAAATATCTTCTAAATCACTGGTATGACTATCGAAGTCGTGAGCGTCGGCGTGGAGGTTCCAAATCCAGGTGGTGGTATTTGGACCTTTCGCTAGATCACGTCGGAAGTGACCGGGTTTTGCCCATTTTTCAAACGAGGTAGTAACCGGATCGTTATCGACCGTAACCTTCACCTTCGCCTCCGGCTCTGGAGGACTGATGGTCATTGAGACTCTCCTCTCCCTATGACAAAAACTCTACGTGTTGCTGATTATGAAACAAGTGGTTAAACTCTTTCAAAATCCTTAGCAAAAGTTAATGTGTTACTAACACTTGCTAGAGGGCAACATAACTCCCCTTTAATTTACTACAAGAGTGGAAAATTTAATTTCACACTCAACCCCTCTTTAGCACTTGGGAATTTTCCTAAGCCGCTTTCAAGGGGCTGTTGTATCTAAATGATATATCATCTTTACCTGTTAGGGGGAAATGGGTTGTTAACAATAATTAAACGCGCCTATAACACTTGCTGTACATTGCTTAGAGCCTGTTTTGAGTGGAAAAAATCACCAAAAATCATTGATAAATGTTACAAAACTTAAACTAAATGAGAGTAAGTTCTTAAACTTATAAAGATCTGGAGAGGCTGAAATTCGCGATCGCTGTTTAGTCAATGATCCTTTTGGGCTATAGTTCCCTATGGAAGCCTTCTATACAAAATTGGATTTGGGAGTTTCAGGAGAACTAACGTGTTGAACAGGAATTGTGGTCGGACAACCCTAAGAAAACGGTTAATATCTGCCCTAGCCGTCATCTTGGTCTTAAATCTTCTCGGATGTGAGCAACCCGAATTACCCGAACCCAGTCCCCCGAATTTGTCAGCCCCTCAACCGACAACCCAGATGGCGGAAGTTTCACCTCCAAAGGCGATTCAAATGCTTCATCAGCCCCTGGATGTCTACCAACCTCAAGTCACCATCCTGAGTCCTCAACCCGATGAAGTCCTTCAGGACAATACCCTCAATGTCCAACTTCAAGTGCAGGACTTACCATTATTTAGAGATGAAACCTTGGGTTTAGGGCCACATCTACAAATCATTCTCGACAATCAACCCCTTGATAATCTCTACACCCTCGATCAGCCCCTAGTTTTATCAGACTTAGAAGCCGGAACCCATACCCTGCGAATCTTTGCGGCTTATCCCTGGGAAGAAAGCTTCAAAAACGATGGCGCCTACGCTCAAACCACCTTTCATGTTTTCACCAAAACTCCAGAAAACAACCCCAATCCCCAACTTCCCCTATTAACCTATAACCAACCCCGAGGAACCTATGGAGCCGAACCCGTTCTATTAGACTTCTACCTGGCTAATGCTCCCCTGCATTTGGTCGCTCAAGAAAATCCAGAAGATGAAATCGTCGATTGGCGAATTCGCGTCACAGTCAACGGCGATAGCTTTATCCTTGCTCAATGGCAACCGATCTATATAAAAGGTATAAAACCCGGAAAAAATTGGGTACAACTGGAATATCTCGACGAACTCGGTGAACCCCTGATCAACGTCTACAATAAAACAGCTCGCGTTTTTACCTATAATCCCAACAGTCAAGACACCCTGTCTAAACTTGTACGCGGTGAACTCAGCATCGCCGAAGCTCGTCCCATTGTTGATCCAGGCTATGATGTTAAAGCCGTCACTCCAGAAATCGAAGAAACACCAGAACCCGATCTTCCTATCCCTCCAGTTGAACTGACTCCAGAAGTCGAAGAAATTCCAGAGACGGAGACTTCCTCAGAAGTTGAAATTACTCCGTTAGCAGACGAACAACCCGAAACATCAGAACCGGATATTTCCCCAGAAGTTGAAACGGTTCCCTCAGCAGAAGAAATTCCTGAAACATTAGAACCCTTAGAAGAAACCGAAGACATCGAAGTCATTCCAGAAACAGATATTCCTTCAACCGTCGAAGAAACTTCGGTTACAGCAGTCGAGGAAGCTTTACCCTCGGAAGAAGAATCTGTAGAAAAACCTGTATCAGCAGCAAAAGAAGAACTCGAACAACTTCCACAAACAGAAATAGAAACCAAACCCATTACTCCTGTTCCCGTAGAAACAGCAACCCCACCCAAAACTAATGGATGGTTTAATCGCATTCAAGGTCAAATTCCGCCACTCCCGATATTAGAGAACAACAATTCTGAAGCGAGTCCCTCAATAACTCCAACACCTACCCCAGAACCTTCCGAAACGGATAATGTATTCAAACGCATTTTCAGCCGTTTTCAGCAAATTCCTCTATTTCAGCAAAAAACTTCCCAACCGGAACCGGAACCCGTCCAAACCTTACCCGAAATTGTTAATCAGGCTCCTATTCCCGAACCGACTCAAGCCCCAGAACCCGAAGAATCTCCCGAACTTGTTCCCGATGAGTTAAAGCCATCGACTGAAATTTCGCCAACACCACAGCCAACGGTTGAAACGATAGAACCCGTTATCGAACCGGAACCTGTTCCCGAAATGGTTGAGGAAACCCCCGTTGTCGAACCCGAACCTGTTCCTGAAATAGTTGAGGAAACACCCGTTGTCGAACCCGAACCTGTTCCTGAAATGATTGAGGAAACACCTGTTATCGAAGCTGAACCCATTGGCGAAACAGTTGAGGAAACACCTGTTGTCGAACCCGAACCTGTTTCGGAAGAACCCGTCGTAATTACCCCAGAAGCCGAACCCGAAACCCTTCCCGAAATCGTTGAGGAAACTTCACTTGTGGAACTCGAAGTTGAGTTAGAGGAATCTAACCTAAGACCCTAACAAAGCAGTTAAGTTTGAGCTAACGTAGAAATACGTGGCTTTTTTCTGTAAAAGCTGCGTATTTTATTGGGCAAATTGTAAAGAGATTGATCCAGATTTCTACTCAAGGAGTTAATCTTTGATGGCTGACACAACACATCTTGCCATACTCAAACAGGGAGTTTCGGTGTGGAACCACTGGAGAAAACAGAACCCCGAAATTCAACCCGATTTTAAAAGTGCTGATTTAAGATCGGCAATGCTGCGATTATCTAGCCTCAAAGGACTCAATTTAAGTCAAGCGGATCTCCGTCAAGCGGATCTCAAAGGTGCTGATTTGTGGGAAGCAAACCTCAAAGGTGCTGATCTCACAGATGCAGACTTGAGAGGGGCTAACCTTTGGGGAGCAGATCTTTCCCAAACTCAAACTTTTGGTGCAAATTTTCAAGGTACAATCCTCACAGGTGCTTGTCTTCTAGACTGGAGAATTGATAGCCAAACAAACTTTAATCATGTCTTGTGTCGGTTTATCTACTGTCAAGCCAACCAACAAGAACGATTTCCCCTCGATCCCGAGGTGAGTTTTGCACCAGGAGATTTCGTTCGCTGGGTTCAAACGATATAAAATCGAGGTACATCTTGCAATAGACCCCACATCTGGACACTACTGGTTATGGAACCCTCAGCAACCCCAACGCCGCAGTTTTACACCTACAAAGGGTATCGTTGTGCTTATGAAGTTCATTCGACAATAGATTCTGAGTCTTCAGAGCATTTACCTTTGCTGTTGATCCATCCTATTGGTGTAGGATTATCCCGTCAGTTTTGGTATCGGTTTTGCGATCGCTGGCAACAACAAGGTTATCAAAATCCGATTTATAATCCTGATTTACTGGGGTGTGGTGATAGTGAAATGCCTCATGTGGCTTACCAACCGCAAGATTGGGCCGAACAGTTAAATGAATTCTTACAAACGGTGATTCAGAAACCTGTATTGTTGGTGGTACAGGGAGCGCTTCTCCCCACTGCGATCGCTTTAGTTGAGCTACAGCAACAAAAACAAACCCAGTTAATTAAAGGTTTAGTGTTATCTGGCCCTCCGGCTTGGCGAGTGATGACAGAAGGGGGTTCACCGACTCAACATCGACTTCTGTGGAATTTGTTTTTTGATGCTCCCATTGGGAGTTTATTCTGGCTTTATGCTCGTCGTCGTCAATTTGTTGAGTCTTTTTCAATTCGTCAATTATTTGCCGAAGCTGAAGCGGTGGATCAATATTGGCTTGATATACTAGAAGCCGGAGCAATTAACCCTAAAAGTCGGTACGCGGTGTTTGCATTTTTAGCGGGGTTTTGGCGAAAAGATTATGAGTCTGCAATGGCGGCGATTACCCAACCGACATTAGTGGCGATCGGCGAAAAAGCTTCTAGTATTAGCCGCAAAGGGTTTTCAGAAACGCCTGAACTACGCGCTCAAGCTTATCATAAAGGATGGCCGAATGGTCAGTCTCGGATTATTCCCGGTCGCAATGTCCTACCTTACGAATCAACAGAGGACTTTATTGATCTTGTTGCCAAGTTTCTGTCCAGTCTCCAGTAAGTTTTCTTCCATAATATTAAGGATCATGCTGAAACCTGAACCCAGATTTTGGGTTTGGGTTTTTGTATTTTGAGTCTCTGAGTGAGGCGATCAGTTGTTGATATCCAATCTACATCACTTGAAAAAGGTTTTTGTTCTTATTTGAGAAAGGTTATAAGTCAAAAGTGATAAGTGTTGACTGTCTTCCTAACTCTCCTCAAGGATGAATTTGTTTCAGAATTACCCGCAAACAATCATAGTCATCTCGTAACACAAGACTTAAAGTGCGCCCCGCTTCCACTAGCCAAGAACGATCACAATTTCGCAGTTGATAAATATGACGAATCGCCGCCGCAACCAAAGACTCAACAGGCGCTTGATTGACTTGCAGTAAGGTTCGCAGAAAATCAAATTCCTCGCTAAAGTGAATAATATCTGTAGATTCGCAGTGGTAAACCGCCTGATGAATTTGCGGAGGACGAGGCGGAATGTATTGATAAACCAAACCTCGGGGGGGTTCAATCCCATTATTAGCCGTAGCCGGAGTTTCAAACCCGACAATCGCCGCTCTAAATTCGGTTTTCAGCATTGCAAAAATCTGCGGTTGTTCTTCCCGTAACTCTTGCAAAGATAACCCCAAAGCTCGCGCTCGGTGTACCGAATCAATCGGACTGGTAGTGACATGATAAACGATCGCATAAATCTGATTACCCGACTCCTCATCACTCGATTTGATCCAACTGCCAAACGGAGGCATAATCGGCAAAGTCAGATCTTCAGATTCAAGACATTGAGCTAAAAATTCACAGGTTGTTGTCTCAATCACCTCTCCAATATGACGGGGATGACGAGGAGTGGTACTAAATTGAGGAAAGGGAAGACGCATGAGCAAATACCCGGCAAATCATTACAGACAGGCAGGTAGAGGATGATTAAACTGATCCTGAACCTGCCCGATTTGATTATTTTTTCTTCGCTTGCCGTCCGGCTGTCGCATCAACAGGTTCGATCTCAGAAAGTCGAAACGTGACTAATTTATCCCAGTTTCCCCCTTCAAACAAAACCGCAACTTTTCCATCGCTAATCCGTTGCACCTGTCCTTGAAAACTGAAGTAGGTATCACTTGCATTAATGACACGAACTGCTGAACCGGGGAGAATCATTGCTTTATCCTAAATTGATCTCTACATTCCTCAGTCTACAGAAAATTCGAGAATTCGGAACAGCCTTGAAGTGATTAAATTTTTTTCGCTCGTCTTTAAGCAAGAGCCGCGACAGAGACTTTTGCTGCAATTCGTTGAGCAATTGCCATTAACTCAACCGCAGCAGCAGACTCGGGATGAGCGATGACAATTGGAACTCCGTTATCACAGCCTTCTCGCACAGGCATTTCTAGAGGGATTCCACCTAAGAGGGAAACACCGAGTTCTTTCGCCGTTTTCTCGCCCCCTCCTGAACCAAAGATGTCATATTTTTTATCCGGGAGATCAGGTGGGATAAAATAACTCATATTTTCAACAATTCCCAGGATAGAAACTCCCAGTTGTTGGAACATTCGTAAACCTTTGCGAGAGTCGAGAAGTGAAACCGTTTGCGGCGTCGTCACAATCACAACACCAGACATGGGAACCGCTTGTACCAGGGTGAGTTGAGCATCTCCAGTTCCCGGTGGCATATCCACAATCAGATAATCGAGTTCGCCCCATTGGACTTGGTAAAGAAACTGACGAATAATCCCATTTAGCATCGGGCCACGCCAGATCACGGGTTGATCGCGATCAATCAAAAACGCCATAGAAACCAACTTAACGCCATAGTTAAAAGCAGGTTCTAGGACTTCACCTTGGGGGCCTTGATGAACGATCACTTGATAGTCTGAAAGTCCCATCATTGTCGGGTCATTGGGGCCGTAGATATCCGCATCAATTAGCCCGACTTTAGCGCCCATTTGAGCCAAAGCAACCGCAACGTTAACCGCAACGGTACTTTTTCCCACGCCTCCTTTTCCGCTCGAAATGGCGAGAATATTCTTGACCCCTTCTATACCCTGGCGATCCGGTATTGATTTCTGTTGGGGAGTTTCAGCCGTGACATCAACGGTAACTCGTTCAACTCCCGGAAGTTGCTTGAGTGCTTTTTGACAATCTTCGACGATGAACTCTCGTAACGGACAGGCGGGAGTGGTGAGAACGAGAGTAAAGCTAACTTCACCCTCATTGATTTTGACGTTGCGAATCATATTCAGTTCGACCAAACTTTTTTGAAGTTCGGGATCTTGTACGGGTCGCAGGATTTCTAACACAGAGTTAACATCGAGGGAATTTGACATCTTGGTTTTTGATTGAATAAGCCAGATCAATTGTGGGTGTTGATCGCATTGGGTGCGATTTCCTCCCTACACTATTTTTGGGTAGAACCGGAATAATGAAGTTTTGATGACGATATTCTAACGAAAAGAGACAATCTCCGAAAGCGCAATACACTCAAAGATCAAAGAGTTGACGCTATCAGGTTAAAATAAAAATTTGTGAGATTAACCTATTGACCAAGTAGGGTTAAAGCTCGGATGATTAAATCACTTAGCAACGAGCAATGGTTTAGCAATCACGAATGTTTAGGAGCGGTTATGACAGCTTCGAGAGTATCTGAAAAAACAAAAATGCCGAATCCGCCAGGGGCAGACTCCCAAGCTAGAGTCAGCCAATTTATGAAGCAGATTCAAGATGAAATTTGTCAGGGTTTGGAACAGCTTGATGGTAAAAGCAAGTTTCAAGAGGACTCCTGGGAACGTCCAGAAGGTGGCGGCGGCCGATCTCGTGTACTTCACGATGGTGATGTATTTGAGCAAGGGGGCGTGAATTTTTCGGAGGTTTGGGGTAAAAATTTACCTCCTTCGATTTTGGCTCAACGTCCGGAAGCCGAAGGTCATGGATTTTACGCCACAGGCACTTCTATGGTGTTGCATCCGCGTAATCCCTACATTCCCACTGTGCATTTGAATTATCGCTATTTTGAAGCCGGGCCGGTTTGGTGGTTTGGGGGCGGTGTAGATCTGACGCCTTATTATCCCTTTGCTGAAGATGCGGCTCATTTTCACAAAACCTTTAAAGTGGCCTGCGATCGCCATCATGACGAATATTATCCGGTGTTTAAACATTGGTGTGATGAATATTTTTACATCAAGCACCGTCAAGAAGCCCGAGGAATAGGGGGGATTTTCTTTGACTATCAAGATGGTCAAGGAGAACTCTATCGCGGCCCTCATAGCGACAGTGAAGCGGCAAAATACTCCGGACACATTGGCACCCCGGAAACCCGAGATTGGGAAGCGTTATTTGCCTTTGTACAGGACTGTGGACGTGCCTTTTTACCGGGCTATCAGCCGATTGTTGAACGTCGTCGAGGGACAGAATATGGCGATCACGAACGCAATTTTCAACTGTATCGACGGGGCCGATATGTAGAATTTAATCTCGTTTACGATCGCGGTACGATCTTCGGGTTACAGACCAATGGACGCACGGAGTCGATTCTCATGTCTTTGCCACCTTTGGTAAGATGGGAATATGGTTATCAACCTCAACCTGGAACCCCAGAAGCCGAACTGTATGAAACGTTCTTGAAACCCCAAGATTGGGCTAACTGGACTGCTCCCAACTAACAGGTCTGAGTTAAACTACTGTCAGAAGCAGCAATCAATCATTGCTCTATCGAACATCCGAGGGGACGGTCAGTGATTCATATCGATCAAAAGGAACATACGACCCAAAATGGAACAAAAGTGATTGTCTTGGCTCCCAGTGGACGCCTAGATATCACTACGGCTTGGCAATTCCGCCTCAAGTTGCAAGAGTGCATCTCGAAACTTAGTCGTCATGTTGTCGTCAATCTTGGTCAAGTTAACTTTATTGATAGCTCTGGGTTGACGTCATTGGTGGCAGGGATGCGCGATGCGGATAAAGTTAAAGGCAGTTTCCGCATTTGCAATGTTCATCCAGAAGCTAAATTGGTGTTTGAAGTCACCATGATGGATTCTGTGTTTGAAATCTTTGAAACTGAAGAAGAGGCACTTGAGGAAGGTGTACGAGCCAGTTAGGATTAGGGATTAGGGACTAGGGACGGCAACTGCTGAATACAGTTTGTTAATAACTTTACTTCCCCATTCCCGACTCCCCACTGCCTAACCATGGGGTTGAATTGAGAGTTCAGATGCAAAGTCTTGACATTTGACGAATCGAAACGGGCCTAATAATGCTCCCCAAGTCGCCTGACCTGTTTGGGGGTTGATTCCTTTATCGTAACTGAAGAAATCATTGGGCATTGCTTCAAAGCCTAAATCGATCTGAATGGTTTGATTTTGATAGGTGAAGCAACAGCGAGTATTTTCGGGCAAATTTGCTTTGAAGTGATAAGTATTCGCCGAGAGTTGTTGATAGGTCACATCTAACCGACAACCCGGAAGAAATTCAAGCTGTTCGGGTGTAAGCTGTCTCAGTTTCTCTGCATGACGACCTCCGCCTTGAACAGCTTTTAAGTCTTTGAGCATATGATACTGGACGTGTAGGTGTTCTGGACTCTCTGGAGATGAGTAGAGTTGCATAATTCGTTGACGATAGGGCTGATCGAGAGTTAAAGCGTTGGCTTGTTCCACAAACAGGGTAATACTATCGGCAAAAATAGGGGTAGGAAAGGGACGATGCCAAAGGCGGAGAGGAACATACCAAACGGGTTCCGCAGTGGCTTGTGCTTGGTTGTCAAACTCACCTGCGAGATAACGGGCTAAGGCAATTAGTTCGGGTGAAAAACTCATTTTTCGCTCTCAAGTTTTCAACTATCCTACTTTCTCACAAGGCAGAACTCAGAAGTTAGAAGGCAAGAAGCAAGATTTCCCCATCTCCTCTAATCACCCAAGCTGCTAGTTTTATCCTAATTGAGTTTGCCAATTCATTGCATAAGTTTGAATCCGTTCTGCTTGATCCATACCATTAATAATTTTACGCGCACTCCAGAAATCTACACTGTTATCGGAAATATAGTCATCCAGTTTTAAAGTCGTAAAAGCACCCCATTTCATGCCATGAACTAGAATAAATAGTGAAATATCGGGACGCATAACAAGATCAGGATTATTAACCAAATCCAGCCCTAATATATCAGAATATTTTCGATAATTGTAATCCCAGGTTAGCTGCACATATCCCCGTCCGTAGTAGGGATAATAACGTAGAGTTTGGCGGTGATTTTCTCCAGCGGGTTCACCCAAATAATAGGATTCTTTTACAGGTTGAAAACTCTCTGCTGTTTCATGTTGAACAGTTGCGACAATATAAGCAATTTGAGCTTGAGAAGTAATATTTTGGCGATTCGCTTCTTGGATAATTGCTTGCACTGCTGCTTGTTTATCACCCCCTTGCCAATTGGGTAATATTCCAGCACTGGGTTTAGCATCGAGTAAAGCTTTAGCTGTTGTTGCCCCCAATACATCTCCGCCACTCAGTTGATGATTAGTTTTAAATTTTCTCAAGGCTGCTTGGGTTTTAAGCCCATAAATTCCATCAACATCTTCTAACAGATGATTCCCCCGTAAAATGGTCTGAATTTCTGCACAAAATAGCTGATCTTCAAACAATAAACCGGAGTTAATATCATCAAAAGAAATCGATTGGTTTTGGTCAATCACATCTTGAAGTGTTAGATTAGAGGGTTGATCAGAACCCCCACGAGACTGTCTAGAATTTAACTGATCGAGTTTAGTTTGGGTGACAAAACCGACAATTCCATCCACTTGTAAACCCTGTTCAGCTTGAAATTTTCGGACTGCTGCATCGGTTTGTTTTCCAAAGATACCATCTGCTGTTATTGCAATTCCAACGTTGGCTAAATCTTCTTGAAGTTGGCGAACTCGTTCTCCTTGCATCGGAGGAATAACTAATCGCAAATCCCCGTTTTGGTCACTGCTGTAGGGGGCTGAATTAATGCCAGGAGGGAGAAAACTAACATGGAGATGATTGTCATGTCCCGCCCAAGGTTCTACTCCTTTAATATCCGGGTCATTAAACAGAATTACCTTCACACCCAAAATAGTATTATTGTGAATTAAATCGACTAATTGTTGAGTGCGATCGCGAGAATATTTACTATCATACCAAGTGAGCGGAATTTCTTCTTCAGTGTTAGCAATGGGGGCAATATCAACATCAAGTCCGTGTTGATGAGAACTATGAGGTTCCATTGGCCCACCGTTGGTAAGGCTAATATTTCCGATGCCAATTCGAGGCTTTTTATAGAGTTTTGCCCACTCGCTACAGATGGATATAATCGCTTGAATTACTTCTGAATGACCATAACATTTATCACGATAACCGTAACATTCATACCCTTCTCCACTGGCAGGCATTTGTTGAAAAATACCTCGCGATCCCCAACTCAACTGTTCAAGTTCTTCTGCGGTGAAACCAATAGGGGCGGTGCAGGCTGTATGGTCATGTTCTGAAGTTTCAGAGCGGTGGTTTGGATTAATTTCTAATACCATTGTTGTCTCCTTGTTTTAATTTGGTTTACTGTTATAAAGACCGCTTTTTAAGAAGGCAATCTTCGCCAATGCCAAGAGCAAAATAACGGAATAGTTAACATAAAGCCTCCTGACTGTTTTAATGGGATGAAAATGAAATAATTTTGGCGATCGCGTTTTTGAAGCCTCAACCCCACCTATCTAGAATAGTTAAGTTTTTATCTATTGTTTAACCACTTCAAAAATATCGTGAACAGGACTGGGTGCTTGTTCGCTGGTATTTTCCGTTTGTACGCTGACTCGATATAATCCCGGTTTTAATTCATTAATTGCTAATATCCATTCTTGTTCCTGCTCTTCAAAATCAAAGTTTATCGGGGGTTGTTCATGGGAAATTGATGTAATTTTTGCGTGAAGTTTCCCACTAAAAAACCCTGGCGTACTGATGACTCTCGCACGCATGGCGATCGCTTCATCTGTCAAGTATAAATCCTCTAAAGCGAGGCTAATTGCAGTTTGTGAAGATCTAACACTCGCCAAATCTGATTGATTAAATTGAATTCGATTCTTCAAATCTTCTAGAATTTGATTGTGGTTTTGTAAAGAGCTATGACGTTCGGCAATAAAGCTATTATTGAAACTATTAGACAGTTCAATAGGAATCGCAGAAACTTGAGGAACGGTACCGTCACCGTCAGCCAGATCGGGGCGATTTTGTAAGATTTTCGGTAATTTTTCGCTCACCGTCAGTTTTCCATTAATCAACTCAGCCGATTGTAAAGTTGCTTGCTGAATACCTGCAATGGGAATTGTTTTAAATGAATTTTGGTAAATTTCATCTTGGCGATTTTTGTTAACTGCATCTTCAATTTCCCGATGAAATTTTAGGGCGTCTTGAGCGCGAGTTTTAACAATATTTGGCAGGTTGTCGGCTTCGGCAATTCGCAGATAGTTATCCCCTATTTTGACCATTTCATAGATCGGAAGCAGTTGATAAACTGACGTAAAGGAGCGTAAAACTTCGGTTAAATCTCCGAATAGCATCTTGTAGCCATTGGCGAGAAAATTGACCGCATGAACCGAACCCCGATAGGGAGTACCAAAGGTAAATAAAGCCCTGCAATCTCGCCAACCTTCTAATACTTCCAAATAATAACGAGACACCAAACCCCCCATACTATGAGCAAGTAAAATCACTTTTGCGTCCTCCGCACCAGTGGCTTCTCGCCACCGTTTTAAGCGTTTATCTAATAACTTTTTCAGTAACTTTGCAGAGGCGCGATTATCCCGTCGCCAGTCATAAGGAAAATGATACAAATTGGCGGGTTTGTCATCGGGATCGGTGTAAATATTACCTGAAACGACATCAAAGTTATCGGTAATTAACCGTACTGTTTTTGTATAGCCATCAATTTTCCATAAACCGGGAATTAGATGGGTGTCTTGAATGAGTGCAGTTGCTTGAATACCATCCCCTAAACTTTCCGCTTCTGGGTCGTCTTGGTCTATTTTAAGTTGCTCAATTGTATCTCCTAAATTGGTTAAAACTTGCCAAATTGCCTGACCTGAAACCGCCCAAATATCTTGACCATCTTTTTGTAAGACACTCCCTGTAATTCCGGGGATAATTACAATCATGTCTTTCATTTTTACTTTTTCTGTCATCGTTGTTTTCCTAAAATAATGTTGATTCCGTGGAGTTGAAGTCGTCATGGTTAAATCCTCAGTAAAGTTTGGGAAAATCTATATTTAGAGAAATCTGAACTCGAAGCGTTTATTCAGTTTTTCATCGAAAGTTGTCAAAGTTTGCTGCATAACTCCCGTTGAATTTCTTGGGCTTCTAAATCCTCGGGATTGGGTTTGAGATAATTCTCTATATACTTGCATCCTTCCTGAACTAAATAATCAAAATCTAATTGCCACAGTTTCACGGTATTGTCCTCACTCGCTGTCGCCAACTTGCCATCCGGGCTGAAACTGACGGCCCTAACCCAGTGGGTATGCCCAGTGAGGGTTTTGATTTCTTTGCCGGTGCTGGCATTCCACAGTTTCACCGTGTTGTCACCACTAGCCGTCGCCAGCGTTTTGCCATCGGGGCTGAAACTCACCCCATTAACCGAGTTGGTATGCCCAGTGAGGGTTTTGATTTCTTTGCCAGTGCTGGCATCCCACAGTTTCACCGTGTTGTCACCACTAGCCGTCGCCAGCGTTTTGCCTATGCCTGACGGCAGGCTAGCGCCAACGGGGCTGAAACTCACCCCATTAACCCAGTGGGTATGCCCACTCAGGGTTTTGATTTCTTTGCCAGTGCTGGCATCCCACAGTTTCACCGTCTTGTCACCACTAGCCGTCGCCAGAAGTTTGCCATCGGGGCTGAAACTCACCCCATTAACCGAGTTGGTATGCCCAGTGAGGGTTTTGATTTCTTTGCCAGTGCTGGCATCCCACAGTTTCACCGTGTTGTCACCACTAGTCGTCGCCAGAAGTTTGCCATCGGGGCTGAAACTCACCCCAATAACCGAGTTGGTATGCCCAGTGAGGGTTTTGATTTCTTTCCCGGTGCTGGCATCCCACAGTTTCACGGTGTTGTCAGCACTCGCTGTCGCCAACTTGCCATCGGGGCTGAAACTCACCCCATTAACCGAGTTGGTATGCCCAGTGAGGGTTTTGATTTCTTTGCCAGTGCTGGCATCCCACAGTTTCACCGTGTTGTCACCACTGCCAGTAGCCAGCAACTTCCCATCGGGGCTGAAACTCACCCCATTAACCCAGTTGGTATGCCCAGTGAGGGTTTTGATTTCTTTGCCAGTGCTGGCATCCCACAGTTTCACCGTGTTGTCACCACTAGCCGTCGCCAGAAGTTTGCCATCGGGGCTGAAACTCACCCCAATAACCGAGTTGGTATGCCCAGTGAGGGTTTTGATTTCTTTCCCGGTGCTGGCATCCCACAGTTTCACGGTGTTGTCAGCACTCGCTGTCGCCAACTTCCCATCGGGGCTGAAACTCACCCCATTAACCCAGTTGGTATGCCCAGTGAGGGTTTTGATTTCTTTGCCAGTGCTGGCATCCCACAGTTTCACCGTGTTGTCACCACTAGCCGTCGCCAGAAGTTTGCCATCGGGGCTGAAACTCACCCCATTAACCGAGTTGGTATGCCCAGTGAGGGTTTTGATTTCTTTGCCAGTGCTGGCATCCCACAGTTTCACCGTGTTGTCACCACTAGTCGTCGCCAGAAGTTTGCCATCGGGGCTGAAACTCACCCCATTAACCGAGTTGGTATGTTCCGTAAGCATTTTAATTACTTTGCCAGTAGAAAGATCCCACAGTTTCACCGTGTTGTCACCACTAGCCGTCGCCAGAAGTTTGCCATCGGGGCTGAAACTCACCCCATTAACCCAGTTGGTATGCCCAGTGAGGGTTTTGATTTCTTTGCCAGTGCTGGCATCCCACAGTTTCACCGTGTTGTCACCACTAGCCGTCGCCAGAAGTTTGCCATCGGGGCTGAAACTCACCCCATTAACCGAGTTGGTATGCCCAGTGAGGGTTTTGATTTCTTTGCCAGTGCTGGCATCCCACAGTTTCACCGTGTTGTCACCACTAGCCGTCGCCAGAAGTTTGCCATCGGGGCTGAAACTCACCGCCCTAACCCAGTTCACGTGTCCTCCCAAAGTGTTTGGTGCTGCCACATTGGAGACAATATTTAATAATGCGAGTTCCACCTGGGTATGGGTATCAGCATCAACCCAAGGTGTGCGTCGCATTTGCAGAACAGCTTTTAAACTGGTTTTGACCGCTTTCGACCCATCTAAACTCAATAGCGCATCGGAATATTGAGCTAGACCATTAATTTCATTGATACGAGCCTTCCATAAACCGAAACTTGCCATTCCTGCTAAACCCAAAGTCAGCAGAAAACCGCCAGCCAGACTCAAAACAGCGAGTTGGCGTATCCGTTTCTGTCGGTTTTGGTCTTTGAGGCTTGCTTGAATAAAATCTCGTTCCTCCTGGGTCATCTCATCGGCTCGTTTTTGCAACCATTCTTCGGCTACACTCAACGGCGCCCCCCGCAACAAATTCCCGGCGTCATGGTTATTCTTTTTCCACTCCCGCAACGCTACTTTTAACCGTTCTTGCCAGGTTCTAAACTGACGGTTTACATTCATCCACCCCCGCAGCGTTAACCATTCTCGAATGAGCGCTTCATGCACCACCTCTACCGTATCTTCAGTTTCTTGACGTCCCGTTACTACCAACCGGGCTTGATGTCCCGCCAAATAACTGACCAAATTCCAGTTTTCTTCCCCGACTTCTTCACGGGTGGCCACCCGTCTGGTGTCTTCGGTTCCTTCCCCCGGACGCACTAATTGTAAAAATATTCTCTGGGCTTGTTGTTTCTCCGTTTCATTCAGTTGTTGATAAACTTGTTCTGCATGATTAGCGATCGCTTTTTTAACGCCCCCAATTTCGTTATAGGCGGAGTGAGTTAAGGTTCGATGTTTTTGTTTTTCCCACAGGCGAGTTAGGGCAAATTCTAATAACGGTAAATTCCCCGGTTCTTGTCCCACGTCATCCAGAATTCTTTGGGTTAATTGGTCTTCTAATTGCACGTCTAACTTTTGGGCAGGAAGTTCAATGGCTTGTTGTAATTCCTCCCGTTTCATCGAACTGAGTAATTTCGGAGTATAAGTTTCTAACGCATCCCGAAACGGACGATAGGACAGCACATAACCATAAAAATCGGCTCGTAACGTAAAAATCAGTGTAATATTTTCTTGAGAAATTGTCGCCAGCAATTCATCGGCAAAGCGTTCCTGTTCTTCCTTGACTTGGCAAAGGGTATAGAGTTCTTCAAATTGGTCAGCAACTAACAATAAGCGTTTCCCCGGATTCCGTTCTAAAATCTGATCAATCACCTGTTGCACGGTAATTCGACCCTGTTGAAAATCACTGGCGAGTCCCATCGCTTCCCGCATTTTGTGAGTTTCTCCCGCTTCCGGTTCGAGTTGTCTCACCAAGCCAAAAGCTAAGGGTAAAAACGGATCTTTTCCGGGCTTGAAAATTTCAATTAACCAGTTTCCCTGTTGTCGCAATTTCGGAATTAATCCCGCAAAGACCACCGAAGATTTCCCGCTCCCACTCGGCCCAATTACCCCAACTAACGGCTGTTGGTTGGTGGCTTCTACCAATTTATCAACAAAGTTTTCCCGTCCAAAAAAGTAGTCGGCATCTTCTTCTCCAAAAGCCGCCAATCCTTGATAGGGGTTCGGCGGAATGAAATCTTCAAAGGCCGTTAAATCAGGGTTATCCTCAGAATCAATAGTAGAATTATCAGTTAACGGTTTTATTTTTAAAACGGGAGTTTCATGTTCTAAGAAACTCATCATCTGCGAACAGCCTAATTCGTGGGCTTCTTCGACTTCATATCCTGCGGCTAACCCATCATAAAAGGCAACAGAAAAGGCGAGAGCGGCTTGGTCTCCAACCGCCTTATTCATCCCCAATACATAATTTACATATTGACTAATGGCTGTGGCTTGAACTTCTGAATAACAGGCATTTAAAATAACACATTCTACACCCTTTGTCGCAAATATTTTAAACATACTAGCCAGGGCATTGGTTGGCACCACCGCGCTTTTCCCCGTATCATCTTCGAGAACAATTCCTTCCTGACCGACTCCATGTCCGCAAAAGTGAACAATTGATGGTTTATAATCTAATATTGCCCGATAAAAATCACGAGAGCGAACGGCTAACTTTTGTTCTAATTTATACTGATGTCGTTGATTTGCCCGTCGCAACCCTTCATCAATTTCCCGAATTTCTTCCTCCAGTCGCAACCGAGTAGTATTTTGGGGATTGGCCGCTAATATTAAAATCGTTTTGGGACTTGTTTGATTTGTCATAAATTAGCTTGCAGCCGCAATGATGCTGTATATAAGTAGCCTATTTTGGAGTCTTGACTCTCCAAAGCTTTTGACTTAATAATATAGTCATAACCTACACTGAAGCTAATTGACAAATAAAAGGCTAAAATCCCCTTCAGCGTTTAGTTTTAGCAGTGGGGGAAGTGATTTGACTTCGGGGAATCCCCGAACTTTATTTAGATGTCCAATTGAATAAAACTACAACCGAAGACTGTTGTTAGTTAGTTTTTAACCTAGCCAAAAGTATAGGTGTCTCTGACCCAAGATACAAGTTAGCCCCAGGTTGGTACAGGAATTGACCAAACCTAAAAGAGTAAAATAAGAATAGAATATACCCACAATTTTCGGACTGAAGTTATAGGAATTTGCTAAAGATATCTGTTGCTTTTTGATTCAAAAAAGGAGAAACTTAAAAAAAGTACAGAAGAACCGAAATGAATTGGAGTTAATGAATAATATAAATTTCCCAAACTTGCTGAACCGACCTCATACAACCGTTATTCTCGCTATGAGTGCAGATGGTAAAATAGCGGATAAAAATCGTTCACCCGCTCGATTTGGTTCACCGACAGATACAACTCACCTAGAAACTCAAATTGCTGATGCGGATGGGGTTTTATTCGGACGAGGAACTTTGGATACCTACGGTACAACCTTAAGTGTTTCTTCAGAAGAATTATTACAGCGACGCCAACAGCAAGAAAAATCCCCTCAACCGATTCAAATTGTCTGTTCAAGTTCTGGAAAAATCAATCCAAACTTACGATTTTTTCAACAGTCTGTACCTCGGTGGTTACTAACAACTTCCCAAGGATCAGAACAGGTTAAAAGAGAGAATTTACATTTAACTAATTTACCGGACAAGTCTGCTGATTTTCAACAAATTTTAATCGCTAAAACCCTTTCCGAAAACTCTAACTTGATTGACTGGAACGATGCTTTTCAACAATTTATGCAAATGGGACTCAAACGGCTAGCAGTTTTAGGGGGAGGTCAATTGGTGGGTTCATTAATTCAAATGGATTTAATTGATGAATTTTGGTTAACAGTTTGTCCTCTGATTCTCGGTGGTGTTGATGCACCTACTCCAGTCGAAGGAAAGGGATTTTTAGCTGATGTGTCTCCTCGTTTGCAGTTATTAGAAGTTAAACAGGTAGAACAAGAGATTTTTATACATTATCAAGTTGACCGAAAACAGAAAGCTTAATTGAAGTTTATTTTTCGATATTTTTTTACTTTTGAATATTTGAATAGATTGAATCTAAAATTTTCAATTCATAGGATGAGGAATACCCACCCTAGAATAGATTTTTCAACCGATTAAACTGTCGTCAATACTTTTGAATCATCGAGGAAAGGATAGTCTGTATAACCCCGTTGATCTCCTCCATAAAATGTCGAGCGATCATATTCATTTAACGGTGCATTTAACGCAAATCTTTTTGGTAAATCAGGATTAGCAATAAACAAGCGGCCATAAGCAACTAAATCTGCATCATCTTGTTCTAAAACTGCTTCTCCTGTTTCTCGAGTGTACCCTCCGGCTGTGATAATTGTGCCTTGATAAATCGACCGAAAATAACTCGCACCTAGCCCATTTCCGTCGTCTTCAACCGTAACATTTCCTTGAATTCTGGGTTCAACAATATGGAGATAAGCCAAGTTAAACGGATTTAATTTTGAGACAACATAATTAAATAAAGCCTCGGTATCAGAATCAAATACCGTCCCAAATGTACTACTAGGTGATAACCTCACCCCAACTTTATCTGCATCCCAAACACTGGTGACGGCTTCTAAAACTTCCATCAAGAAACGCGCCCGATTTTCTATAGAACCCCCATATTGATCTGTGCGTTTGTTGGAACCATCGTGGAGAAACTGATCGAGTAAATAACCATTCGCACTGTGAATTTCTACCCCGTCAAATCCTGCTTCTAGAGCATTTTTTGCACCCTGACGATACTGTTCAACAATCGCCGGAATTTCTTCAGTTTCTAACGCTCTGGGGGTGACAAAAGGTTGCTCTCCTGAAAAGGTATTTGCCATCCCTTCTGGTGCAATTGCGCTCGGCGCGACTGGTAACTCTCCATTGGGTTGTAAAGAGGGATGAGAAATGCGACCTACGTGCCAGAGTTGTAAGAAGATTCTGCCGTTATTTTCGTGTACCGCTTGGGTGACTTTTTTCCATCCTTGAATTTGTTCAGGTGAATGAATTCCGGGTGTATTAGGATAACCTAATCCTTGGGGTGAAATTTGAGTAGCTTCACTAATAATTAACCCCGCAGATGCTCGTTGAGTATAATAAACCTGATTCATTTCTTGAGGAATATTTCCCGGTTTTGCCCGCATCCGAGTCAATGGTGCCATCACCATCCGGTTAGGGAGTTCATAAGCGCCGAGTTTAAACGGTTTTAACAAATTTAGAGTAGTATTCATGGCTAATGTCTAGATAGATTTATTGCTGTTTTTGAGACGTGAGGAAGGCTAAAACCAGCCTTCCTTGAAATTAGTTAACCCACAGAATTAGAAGTTGAAACTTGTTCGAGTAATTCCTTCAGTTGATTTGATAATACAGACTGATCAACAACACCAGAAACTCGATAAACTTCTTCGCCTTGACTGAAAAATAACAGGGTGGGAATGGCTTCAATCCGATAGTCAGTGGGGAGTTGTTCGTAATTGTCAACGTTTAATTTACTGAATTTCACAACCCCATCAAATTCTGCGGCTAATCCCTCGATAATCGGATTCATTACCCGACAAGGGCCACACCACGGCGCCCAAAAGTCAACCACAACGGGTATTGTGCTTTTGAGAACTTCTTCTTCAAAGTTTTCATTGGTTAATGTGACGTATTTTGTTGGGTCTGACATGATTGGATTCCTCCTCAAGTTGTATTTGGGGTATGGCGGTACCGTTCCCCATCTGAGGGTGATTATACGGCTACAGGAAGATTTTTCAATGTAGCGAGAATTTCTTCTGGATCTAAACGCTGGGTATAATCCGCTTTGACAAACCCTTGAATAATCATTCCGTTTTGATCAATTACATAGGTTGCAGGAATGGGTAATTCAAAGGTTTCATTCCCATTATGAGCGGGTATATCAATTCCAAAGTTTTGGTAAATGGGGCGTAATTCCTCCGGAACTGTAAACACTAATCAAAATTTTTTTGCGACTTGATTTCCGACATCACTCAAGACTTCAAAGGTGAGTTCGTTCTTTTCTAGTGTTGATAGAGAATGGTCAGGTGTTTGGGGAGAAATCGCCACTAACTTTGCTTTAAATTGTTCGATTTCAGGCAAATATTTCTGTAGAGTTCGCAGTTCTAAATTACAATAAGGACACCATTCACCTCGATAAAAAGTAATTACAGTTGCCCCAGATTTGAACAATTCCTTGATTTCGACTGTTTCGCCTACTGCATTCGGGAGTTGAAAATTTGGAACTTGATCACCGACTTTTAACGCTTTTTCAACAAGTCCTGATTTGACTAAATATTCTGTGGCTTGATCCATGACTGCTTTGATATCTTCAGCATTATTTGCTCGCAGTTTGTTTTGTAGATTTTGCAGTTCTTGAGTCAAATTCATCGTTGATCTCCTTTTTATAACGATTGTTCCAGTTATTTTTAAAAAATAGAGTTTTCGGCAGTTACTTTCTTTGAGAGGACAACTTGGAAAACCAGTGAATTTATTTTTTCATATTTTTAGAATAACAATTCTGGAACGAATAGTCAAGTATTTGGAACAAGTTTCCTCAATCCAAGACAGAGAGAAGGATTTGGATGATTTCTTTCAAAGCTTGGGGATCAGGATTCACTTTGGAGATTACTCGTAACCCTTGTAAGTTACAGGTCAAATAACGCGCTAAAGCAGGTAAATTCTGATTGGCCGAAATTTCGCCTTTTTCCTGCGCCCGTAATAAAGCTGTATAGAAAGCCTGTTCAATGCGTTGGAGGTTCTTGGTAACTTGCTGGGCTGTATCGGGGTCGTGGGGACAAAGTTCAACGACGGTATTGGTGACAAAGCATCCCCGAGGTTCGGTGTCTGCAACGATGCGATCTACTAAACTCTTAAAGTGATCAATAATAGCTTGTTTGGAGGCATCTGGGGCTTCTAAACGGGCAATCGCACGGCGAACAATTGTCTGATCATAGTGGGCGATCGCTTCGAGAAACAAAGATCGTTTATCCCCAAAAGTATCATACAGACTCCCTCGATTGATTCCCATACTTTCAATCAAATCCTGGACAGACGTTCCTTCGTAGCCATAACGCCAAAACGTCTCCATTGCCTTTGCTAGAACTTCTCCGCGATTAAACTCCTTGTGCCTTGCCATAACTTGTATTGAGGATGAGACATAATCACTTTATCATTTTTGGAATGATCAGTAAAATATTTGATTTAAAAATAAGAGCAAAAATCTGTTATGAAAGATACAGAAATTAGATTTGGAAAATCTCAGGAGTTGCAATGATGAAAAGAATAGAAGCCCTGATCCGTCCCGTCCAGTTTGACTCAGTAGTCACGGCTTTAGTGGAAGCTGGAATTGTGGGTATGAGTGTCACAAATGTTCGGGGTTATGGTCGCCAGAAAGGTCAAACTGAATCTTATCGGGGAGTCAAACACGTTATTGAGTTTCATCCCAAAATGAAGCTAGAAATCGTAGTTGAAGATGAAGTGTGTGAGTTCGTTGTCGAAAAATTGGTGGAGGCGGCGCAAACAGGTCAAATTGGTGATGGTAAGATTTTTATTCAATCGATGGAACATATCATCCGCACTCGTACAGGTGAAAGCGATTTAGAAGCCCTTTAACCCAGCATCAAGAGATTAAAGAAGCGAGCGAGATAAACTATGCTAGAACTGTTGCTATTCGTGTAATGGAGTTAGCGATGATCTTCATGGTGTTGAGAATTGTTGTTTTTGCATCAATCATAGTGTTGGGGTTGGGGAATGGGTTTACTGAGGCGTAATCCCTAACGCCTAATTTATTGGTTCAAACAGAATCGGTAGCGTATATTTATTGTTTAATATAATATTAAACAATATATGCTATATTAACATATCAACTTTTATTGTTTTTTACTTGATGGGACTTTTAGTGTAAAATATTCGTGTAGAGGGTTATTTTAAAATAATTAAAACAAATGTTAAGCACAAGAAATTTTCAAGTTTAATGAGTCTACCTTAAAAATTATCATAAAAACCAGAAAAACTCGAGTAAATTTTTTAAGGTTATTACAAAGTTCAGTAAAAACAGCAAATTTTTTTGAGATCAAAAAGTTAGACTAATGCTGATCAAACCCTTGAACCAATGGATAAAAACAACTTTCAACGAGATTCCCCTTCGCACGGTGTTGATTGTGCCTTTTGTCCTGCAAATTTTGGGTACTGTGGGAGTAATTGGTTATTTATCTTATCGCAGCGGACAGCAAGCGGTAGAAGAACTCACAAACCAACTAATGACAGAAATCGGCGATCGCATTACTCAAAATCTCGACGATTATTTACAGACGTCTATTGATATTACCCAAATCAACGCCAAATCAATCAGTTTAGGTCTATTAAACTGGCAGAATAAATCGCAATCAGAAGATTACTTTGTCGAACAAATTAACACATTTTCTCAGGTCAGTTCTATCTATATCGCTACCGAACAAAAAGACTTTTTTGTTGTGGCTAAACCTGAACCGGATTCTTTAGTGATACGAGAGTGGAATCCCCGCACGGGAGATCTGGAAAACTATGTTGCTAATTTACAAGGAAACCGCCTTTATTTACGAGATACTATTCCCAATTACGATCCTCACAACGATCCTCCCAGTCAGCCTTGGTATCCAATGGCAAAAGCCGCAAAAAACGGCACTTGGCAAACGGTTACTTCAGGCGTAAAAAAATCCAATTTAATCTTAGTTCTGGTTCATTCTTTACCCTTCTATGATTCCGAAGGTAATTTTCAAGGGGTTCTGGGTGCAACGGTTTTTCTAGATAAAATGAGTGAGTTTTTGCGTCAATTAAAGATCGGGAAAACCGGACAAGCTTTTATTATGGATAACGAAGGATATTTAATTACCACTTCAACCGATGAATTGCCCTTTCGTGTAACAGATTTTTCTCCTGAATTAGAGACTTCAAACCCTCAAAAATGGCGACTTTCTGTAGAAGATAGCCGCCACCCCGTGACTCAAGCGGCGGGAAAGTATGTCAGAGGGAAGTTGGGTAATTTAAACTCAATTAATCATGCTGCTAAATTTAAAATAAAAGGAAAAAATAAATGGTATTTCATCCGAGTTATACCCTATTCCTTAGATGATGATTCTAACTGGTTTATTGTGATAACCGTGCCTGAATCCGAGTTTATGGAAAAAATAAAAAAAAATGTTAATGAAACAGTGTTTTTGTGCGTTTTGGCTATATTAATTGCAACTTTAATTGCCATTTTAAAAGCAAAGTTTGTTTTAAAATCTATTAAAAAATTAAATTCAGCTACTCAAGAACTCGCCCAAAATAATCTCCTTAATCCTCTGGAAAAAACGAGGATTAAAGAAATCAATCAACTCACCGATTCTTTTGCTGAGATGGCTGCTCAACTGAACTCATCATTTCAAGCCTTAAAACTGAGTGAACAGCGATTTTCAAGCTTACTTGATAATATTCCTATTGGCGTGAGTATATTGGATCGAAACGGACAGCATATTTTGATTAATAAAGTTAGTGAACAAATTTTAGGACAAGGAATTAAAACCACTTCATACGACCAAATTTCAGAAGTTTATCAAGTTTATATTGCGGGAACAAATCAACTCTATCCCACCGAAGAATTACCTGGATTCCGATCTTTAAAAGGGGAAAAAGTACAGGTTGATGATATGGAAGTGGAAGTCAACGGTCGTCGGATTCCTCTAGAGGTAACATCAATTCCAGTTTTCGATGAATGGGGAACAGTACATTACTCTATCATCGCGTTTCAAGACATCACAGAACGTCATCATATCGAACAACTACAGAAAAATTATCAACAGCAACTCGAACAAGAAATTACAGAACGAACTCTAGCTTTACAAAAAAGTGAAGAACGATTAAAATTAGTCATTGCGGCGATGGGAGAAGGAATTTGGGATTGGGATATAATTAATAATACTGCTTGGTGGTCTCCACAACTTTATAAACTTCTCGGCTTGTCAGTTGCAGAGATTGAAGCCGATCCAGTCCCTCAATTCTCTAACTTCGTTCATCCCGACGATCGCGATCACCTTCAGCAAGCTCTAACCGATCATTTAGAAAACAATCATCCCTATATTATCGAGTTGCGAGTTCAACGATCCGATGGTCGCTATCGTTGGTTTTTAATCAAAGGACAAGCTTCAAGATATCCAAACGGTAAACCCGAGCGTATGGTCGGTTCATTTTCTGATATTACCAATCGCAAACAGATTGAAGAAAAACTCGGCAAAACTGAACAATGGCTGCAACAATATAGCCGTCAATCGCCCAGTTCAATTTATACCCTGGTTCTAGAACCCGATGGCCGTCTTTGGTTTGAATATACCAGTTCGGCGGTGGAAACTATCCATGAAGTCACCCTAGCACAAGCGCTGGAAAATGCTAATTTGGTGATTGAGCAGATGCACCCTGACGATCGCGCGGGTTATCTTGCGGCTTGGACTCGAAGCGCCGAATCTTTGGAGTTGTTCTCCCACGAGTGGCGAATTATTACCCCCACAGGCCAACTTAAATGGTTGCAGGCAACATCCAAACCGGAACGACGCAGCAATGGGGCGATCGCGTGGCATGGGGTGATTCAGGATATTAGCGAACACAAACAGGCTCAAGAAGCTTTACGCCGAAGTGAAGAAAGATTTCAAGAATTAGCTGCCGCTTCTCCCGGAGTGATTTACACTGTGATTGAATATCCGAACGGCCCGGTGTGCTACGAATATTTAAGTCCGGCTTTTGAAGACATTCACGAAATTTCTGTGGAGTCCGTTCTCGAAGATGCCACAATTACTTTTAACCAAATACATCGAGATGATCGAGACGGTTATAAACAAGCGATAAAAGAAAGTCTCGAAAGCGGGAAACCCTTCAAATATGAATGGCGAATTTTCACACCTTCAGGGAAAATTAAATGGATTCAAGCCAATTCTCGACCCCAAAGACGCGAAAATGGTGAAATTGCTTGGCATGGGGTCGTTCAGGATATTAGCGAACGCAAACAAGCACAAGAATTACTGCATCAATCCGAAGCCCGTTATTTGTCGATTTTAGAGTATCAAACCGAACTCGTTACCCGATTTAAACCCGATGGTAAGTTGAGTTATGTTAATGAGGCTTTTTGTCGCTATTATGGTGTTTCCAGAGACGAGGTAATTGGACATTGCTATCAACCTCGAATTTACCCAGAAGATCAACCGATTATTGATCGCTGTCTGGCTCAACTTTCTCCTCAACAACCCGTCGGGATTGTTGAACATCGAGTGATTGTTAATGGTGAAGTGCGTTGGATGCAATGGACAAACCAAGCCATTTATGATACCGAGGGAAACTTAGTCGAATTGCAGTCGGTTGGTCGCGATATTAATGATCGCAAACGAGTAGAAGAATTACTGCATCAATCAGAAGCCCGTTATTTATCGATTTTAGAGTATCAAACTGAATTCATCACCCGATTTAAACCCGATGGAAAGTTGAGTTATGTTAATGAGGCTTATTGCCGCTATTTTGGTATTTCTAAGGAAGATTTTCTTGGACACTGTTATCAACCGATCATTTATCCAGAAGACCAAGCTACTATTGATCGCTATCTCGCTCAAATTTCTCCTCAACAGCCTGTCTTTAATATTGAAAATCGAGTAATTGTTAATGGTGAAGTGCGTTGGACGCAATGGACAAACCAAGCCATTTATGATACTCAGGGAAATTTAGTCGAATTACAGTCAGTGGGTCGCGATATTAATGATCGTAAACAAGTCGAACTTGCTCTAAAAAGAGTCAATCAACAACTACAAGCCTTTTTTGATTATTCACCTGCAATCATCCATATATTTGATGCTGAGATGGTTTATCGGCGGGTAAATCGAGCCTTTGCTAACCTGTTCAATCTTTCCGAAGAACAAATTGTTGGACGAACCTTTGGTGATTTTTTTCCTGAAGAAATTGTTAACCGTTTTCGCACCCGAGTTAAGATACTTGTTGATGGTGGTAAACCCTTGATAATCGAAGATGAACTTGTTATTAATGACCAATCTAAAATCTTTGAATCTATTCTCTTTCCCTTAATAGATGACAACGGTAAATTCACCCTGTTTGGGTCGATTGTTACTGATATTAGCGAGCGTAAACAAGCAGAATTAGAACTGCGTAAAAGTCGAGATTTACGAGATGCAATTTTCCATGAATCTGCGGATGCAATTTTCTTGGTTGATGTCGATAGTATTTTAATCGTTGATTGTAACCGTCGAGCCGTTGAACTGTTTGAAGCTCAAAAGCGAGAAGAATTAATTGGTATAGCAGGTTATACATTACAAAAACAGCCCTTTACTCCCCAGGAAATTGAATACAGTCGAAATGAAGTGAATCAAAAAGGATTTTGGAATTTAGAGGTTGAATATATTACAAAAAAAGAGAATACTTTTTGGGGAAATCTTGCCGTTAAGCCAATTTATATTGGGGATCAAATGTTTCATTTGGTTCGAGTGACAGATATCAGCGATCGCAAACAGATTGAACTAGAACTACAAAAAGCCAAAGAAGTTGCCGAAGCCGCCAGCGAAGCAAAAGGTGCTTTTATTGCTAATATGAGCCATGAATTACGTTCCCCGCTGAATGCAATATTAGGATTTTCTCGTCTTTTGAAAAATAATTCTCAGATCTCACTTGATGAGCGTAAGAATGCTGAAATTATCTATCGTAGTGGTGAGCATTTATTAAACCTGATTAATCAAGTTTTGGATTTAGCTAAAATTGAAGCAAACAGAATAACAGTTGAGCCTACTGACTTGAATCTTGATCAGCTAATTGACGATATTTATAATATGTTTTATCTCAAAGCTCAAGAGCAAGGATTGAATTTCAATGTACAGAAAACATCTGATGTTCCCTGTTCTATTTGTACTGATGAAATCAAACTCCGTCAGGTTTTCATTAATCTCTTGAGTAATGCTTTAAAATTCACGAAACGAGGATTTATTACCCTGAATATTAGTGTAAAATCTAAAAAATCAGACAATAATGTGATGCTCAATTTTGAAGTCGAAGATACAGGAGTGGGTATTGCACCGGAAGAACAAACGGATATTTTTGAAGCCTTTAATCAAAGCCAAGCGGGAAAACAAGTTAAAGAAGGAACTGGACTCGGTTTAGCAATTAGTCGAGAATTTATCAAATTAATGGGGGGTGAAATTTCTGTAGAAAGTCAAGTGAATATCGGGAGTAAATTTCAGTTTTATATTGTCGCCAAAATTGTTGATAAAATTCCCCAAAAATTATTTTTTAAAGAAGATAAAATTATCAGTTTAGCTCCCCAAACTCCCCTTTATCGCCTGCTTGTTGTTGATGATAGTTCTGCGAATCGACAGTTATTACTTCAACTCCTCAGCCCTCTAGGATTTGCTGTACAAGAAGCTGAAAATGGGGCGGAAGCGATTACCCTTTGGCAACAATGGCATCCTGATTTAATCTGGATGGATTTACGAATGCCCGAACTAGATGGTTATCAAGCAACAAAACAAATTCGCGATCAAGAACAATCGAAAAAGCCAAAACAACCCGTAGTGATTATTGCCGTTTCTGCTAATAAATTAGGAGACGATTACCAAACTCTGGGCTTCAATAACTTTATTTATAAACCTTTTAAAGAGTTAGAAATATTTACAGTCTTACAACAACATTTGGGTGTAGAATACAGCTATGCTCAAGAAGATTCCGAAGAAAGTCAAAAACCGATGAATCTTGAACAGTGGATGGAAGCCTTCGCTCTTTTATCTGATGATATACTCCAGGAACTAGAAGAAGCCCTAATATTTGGTGATCCTAGCCAAATTCGGCAAATCATTGAGTTACTCCGTCAGCATAATCATCACCTCGCTGAAACTCTGAGTGTCTGGGCTGATCAGTTTGAGTACACTCGGATACTCGATTTAATTCATTTAGTTCGTTAAAAAATAGAAATGTTATGTCTATTCTTAATCATATTCTGATTGTTGATGATACTCCAGCAGACTTAAACTTATTAATCAAGATTCTCTCAAGTTGTGGATATCATACTCGCATTGCACCGACAGGGAAACTCGCTATAGAATCAGCTAAAGTGTCTCCACCTGACTTGATTATGTTGGATATCAAACTCCCTGATATTGATGGATATTCTGTCTGTCAGCAGCTAAAATTAGACGAGAAAACCTTTCACATTCCGATTGTTTTTTTGAGTGCGCTTGATGGAGTATTCAACAAAGTCAAAGCCTTTGAAGTTGGGGGCGCAGATTATGTCACTAAACCCTATGAATCTGAGGAAGTCTTAGCCCGAATTAAATTTCATTTAGCTCATCAAAAACTCCTCTACCAACTCGAAACTCAAAACCGACAATTACTACAGCAAGAAGAACGTTGGCAATTATTACTGAAAGGAACAGGTGACGGCATTTTTGACTGGAATATAAAAACCGGGGAAGCGTTTAAGTCGATTACACTTAAAGCAATGTTGGGTTACACCGATGAGGAGATGAAAAATGATTTGGAAGCCTGGAAAAATCTTCTTCATTCTGAAGATTGTGAGCGAGTTTTAACTGCTCTCAATGATTATCTCACCCGCAAAGTTTCTAGTTTCAAAGTTGAATATCGTTTACGCTGCAAAGATGGCAGTTACAAATGGATTTTGGCACGAGGACAAGCAGTTTGGGCTGAAGATAATACTCCCCTGCGGATGATTGGCTTTCATCAAGATATCAGTGAACGTAAAAAAAATGAGCTTATTAATCAACAAATGACTGATGATTTGCGCCGCAGTGAAGCAAAATTTAGAGGGGCATTTGATACCATTACAGCCGGAATGTGTTTGGTGTCTATATTGGGAAAAATTATCGATGTTAACGCGGCTCTTTGTCAGATGTTTGAGTATGATTCGGCTGAACTTCTCTCCCTTCACCTCAGTGATTTAATCTTTGTCGATGATCAAACCCTTGATGATCAATTAGCCCAACAAATGTTTAGGGGTGAAATTCCGGGTTATCAAATTGAAAAGCGATTTTTAACCCAATCTAATCAAATCATTTGGGGGCTGATGAATATTTCGTTAATGTATGACCAGAAAAATTCACCTCATTACCTCATTGTTCATATTGTTGACATTAGCGATCGCAAAAAAATTGAAGCCGCCCTCTGCAAAAATATAACGACTCAACGAGCGATTTTAAAAGCGATTCCCGATCTGATGATTCGTCTTGATCGCAACGGAATTTGTAAAAGTATTGGTTTAGGTAAAAGTCTCCAAAAGTTTAGTCGTATTCCCTATATTCTCCAGCAATCGATTTATCAAACTTTACCGCCTCGGTTAGCTGAACAACAAATGTATTATATTTGCCAAGCTTTAACAACAAATGAACGACAAATCTATGAATATTCTCTCGAAGTTGATGGAGAACTCCATTATCAAGAAGCTCGTGTGGTTAAACTCGATGATCATGAAGTCTTGATGATGATTCGGGATATTAGCGATCGCAAACAATCGGAAATTAAACTACAACAAGCTAATTTTACTTTAGAAAAACTGGCGCATACCGATGGTTTAACTCAAATTGCTAATCGTCGCTATTTTGATGATTATCTTATCAAAGAGTGGCAGCGTTTAAGACGGGAAAAACAATATTTATCTTTGATTTTATTAGATATTGATTATTTTAAATTTTATAATGATTTTTATGGGCATCAATCCGGAGATAAATCCTTAATTTCAATTGCTCAAGCTATCAAAAAAACTTTAAAACGTCCAGCCGATTTAGTCGCCCGTTATGGGGGAGAAGAATTTGTAGTTGTTCTTCCGAATACAAACCAAAAAGGAGTGATTAATATTGCTCAACAGATTCAGCAAATGATTCGCACATTGGCGATTGTTCATCAAAAGTCTCAGGTGAGTAATATTATTACCCTGAGTCAGGGAATTGCCTGCACTATTCCTAATTCTAAAACCTCACCCGCTCAATTAATCGCTCAAGCAGACAAAGTATTATACACCGCCAAACAACAAGGACGCAATCGATATATTGTCTCGTCGTAGTCAGGTAAGAGGCAAAAGAGGGGATAGGGAAGATTCATCATTGATCGCGGGTTTGCAATATTCAGTTACAAAACTTTCAAAAAATAAATATTGTATTTTTTAGTTAAGCGTTGGTGATTCGTGACCAAAAGATTATAAATTATAGAAGTAGCGAACCTCGATCTCAGACGCATTGAGGATAGAACATTTCAGAGATTGAAGTCAACGCTAAAAACACCTAACATCTTCGATTGGATAGCTGATCGCTTGATTCTGATCTGTTAGTTCGAGATCAACCGCAAGAAGAATTGACCAAAACCAACGTTTATCCAATGGTCACAATGATGTTTTTTGTCAAATTTGAGCTTGAATTTAAACCTGAAAACATCCTTAAAAATTTATGTTTTTGTGCAAACTTTTGTTTGTAATTGCAGCATTTTAATTCATTCATTTGACGAGTACAGGAGACGGTACGATGAAATCAAATATCCCCTCAGACAACCGTAATATTGCGATTGTAGGCCCCTATCTTAGCGGTAAAACTGCACTACTCGAAAGTATCCTGCACATCACAGGAGCAACCACCCGTAAAGGAACAGCAAAAGAAAACAACCGGGTCGGAGATGCTGCGCCCGAAGCCCAAGACCGCAATATGACCGTTGAAGTCAATGCCGCTAGTACCCAGTACGGCGGCATTCGTTTTACATTCCTGGACTGTCCAGGTTCGGTAGAATTTGCCCAAGAAACTTATAATGCCCTCGTGGGGGCGGGGTTAGCCGTGGTGGTTTGTGAACCCGATACCCACCGTATTTTAACGCTTTCACCCTTGTTTAAATTCCTTGATGACTGGGAAATTCCTCACCTGGTGTTTATAAATAAAATGGATCGGGCGTTTACGGATGAAGAAAGCTGCAAAACCAACTATAGTGAACTTCTCGCCGCCCTAAAAACCGTTTCTTCCCGCCCTGTTGTACCTCATCAATACCCCATCGCCCAAGGACAAGAACTGGTGGGCTTTATTGATCTGGTGACTGAACAAGCCTATCATTATCATCCGGGTGCTGCTTCTGATCCGGTTGCACTTCCCGATGAACTCTCTGAAGCCGAACATCTCGCCCGTCAACAGATGTTAGAGGAGTTAGCGAACTTTGACGATCATCTTCTCGAAGAACTGATCGAAGATATTAAACCGCCCCAAGATGAAATTGTCAAAGACTTGAAAATGGAACTGGGTGCTGACTTAATTGTTCCTGTGTTTCTGGGGGTTGCAGAGGCGGAGTATGGTGTGCGTAGTCTATTAGATGCGATGGTTCGGGAAGCCCCGGAACCGTTTGTTACAGCCCATCGTCGCGGACTCAAACTCCAAGCCGATCTGCCTATTGCTCAAGTGTTGAAAACCTATTACACTCCCCAAGGTGGTAAACTGTCGTTAGTGCGGGTGTGGCAAGGTGAACTGACTGAAGGTATTGTTCTCAATGGAGTACGGGCGGCGGGAATGTACCGTTTGATGGGTCAACAAACAGAAAGCCTCCAGATCGCGAAAACAGGTGAAATTGTTGCCTTAGCGCGGATGGATAGCATTCAAACCGGAGATACCCTGACAACAGAACCCCAAGAGGTGAAAGCGTTACCGAAAGTCGAGATTTTACCCCCTGTGTTTGCGTTAGCCATTACTCCTGACAACCGCAAAGATGAAGTGAAGCTGACATCGGCTTTAAGTAAAATGTTGGAAGAAGATCCGGCGTTGGTTTGGGAACAACACGGTGATACTCACGAAATCATTTTATGGGGTCAAGGGGAAATTCACCTGCAAGTGACTTTAGATCGGTTGCGTCGCAAGTATAATCTACCGATGACGACTCATTTACCCCGTGTTCCCTACAAAGAAACGATTCGTAAAACGACTCATTCTCACGGACGTTACAAACACCAAAGCGGCGGACATGGACAGTTTGGGGATGTGTATCTCGATATTCAACCGTTAGGACGGGGTGAAGGGTTTAATTTTAACGATACGATTGTTGGGGGCGTTATTCCGAAACAGTATATTCCGGGCGTCGAAACTGGTGTGCGTGAATCTCTCGAACAGGGGCCGTTGGGTTTCCCGGTGGTGGATGTGGCGGTGACACTCACTAACGGATCATATCATGCGGTCGATAGTTCTGAACAGGCGTTTAAACAGGCGGCACGGTTGGCGATGCAGACGGGGATGACGAATTGTGATCCGATTTTACTCGAACCGATCGCTGTGGTTGAATTTTCTGCACCTAATGAATTTACTTCCCAGATGTTTCAGTTAATTACGGGACGACGGGGACAGGTGTTAAATTATGAAGTGATCATGGGTTGGAAAGGTTGGGATAAAATTACCGCTTATTTGGCTATCTCAGAGATGCAAGATTTGATTGTAGAATTGCGATCGCTGACGATGGGTGTGGGTTGTTTTCAGTGGAAATATGATCATCTCCAAGAAGTTCCAGAGAAGTTGGCTGACAAGGTGATTGCGAGTGGCGCTGACTCGGAAAATGGGAATGGAAATGGAAATGGAAATGGCAAAGGTTAGATAATTGAGCGGTTGTCCGGTTGATTGATTTTGTCTCTAGGATTTGATCAATCGGACGTCAACTCGATTTTACTGTTTTTAAGTGATCAGGTGTTGAATAAAAGTTCAAGCGTATATTCAGGTTTACCCAGAAAGCCTTCATCTTCTATGATACGGAAAATTCCCCCAATTGTCAATCTTTTTGATGCCGATTTTCTAGAGAGAATAGAGGAACATTGGATAGGGGAAACTCAAGAAGAAATAATCGCTGTCCAAAGTTCTGTTCCGAGTAATAAAGCTTCACTTAAATCTGTGTCTTGTAAGTTAGTTTTGAATAGATTAACTTTATAAAACATTGTTCCTTTCATGCTAGCGCCACGCAGGTCGGCTTCACTGAGATCTGTATAAATAAATTTGGCTTCATTTAAGTTAGCACCCCGTAGATCAGCCCCTTTAAGATTAGCTTTAAACAGTTTAGCTTGGGTTAAGTCAGCGGCTTTTAAATCTGCATAAATCAGTTTAGCCCCAGTCAAATCAATATGAGATAAGTTAGCATTACTCAAGTTGGCAAATAAGTGAGCATCTTTGAGATTAGCTCGACTCAGGTTTGCACCTTGCAGATTTGCCTGCCATAATAATATACTAGGTAAAATAGCATCCTGCAATTCTGCGCCCGGAAGTTCTACCCCCATAAAACCTCGTTTTCCGGCTGCATAACGCTCGATCAATTCCTTGGCGCTCATGGGTTTGTGGATGGGGTTTTTGTCATCGTTTGTCATATAAAATTAAAAATCACTCACTAATGATCTATTCTGTTATAACTTGATGTTAAATTTAATGGTATCGGTTTGGGGAATATTCTCAATTAAAAATCCAAATCATGCTGATCTGATCAACAATTGCTGAAATTAATTTTGTTGTCTATAGAAAGAAGATCCAGCTTTGATCTACATTTTACAATCTCAGAAACATGACCCTTTAAACCCTTTACCCTGGACACAAAACTCGATTATTCTTCAGGGTCAACGTTGATGCAAGTGCTTTCAATATTGAATAGGTTAAACTTTACTGGATATCAATGGAACCCGAGAAGAAACAGCCCAGACTTTTGTGGGTTCGTGAAAACTACATTAGTTTCTGTTTCAACTGTTCTAACTTTTCTGGAGTCAAACTCACTTTCACCTCTAGCAATTGTTCAGGATCTCGCAACAGAATAGTTCCACTTTTTCCGACAGCAATCTCTGGATTTTTTAAGTCTAAAATCCGATATTTAACTTGGGGAAATTCAACTCGGATGACAATATTAGTTTGAGATTGAGAAAAAACATACAACTGCTGACGTAGCGGATCTAACTCTAACTTACTTGCGGTAATACTGCGTTCTTGATCACTTTTTGGCTTAGACCAATATAAGGTAATTCCTCGCAACTGAGGATTGACGATCAAAAACACTTCATCAAACTTTTGAGACTCCCAATTGATCTGGCTTAAATCTCCATTTTCCGGAATTAAACGCTGTTGCCAAGTAATCTCCTGTCCTTCAATATCAGCCCACCACTGACGAATAGTTTCTAGGTCAGTTGCATTTTCGGGGTTGCTGCTGCCATACTGCCAAGTGATTGTTGATGTCATAATACCTTCCCAAGCCAATGTGATCAAATTATTGAGTAACCTACTTTCTACTCTAGCCTTTCAGCATCATTATGGATTTACCGATTGTCTATCATTCCGATTATGTCGCCCCTTTACTCCCAGGTCATCGTTTCCCGATGTCAAAGTTTAGGCTACTCTATCAAATGTTACTCGCTGATGAAGTGATCGAACCCTCCCAAGTTCATACGCCCGAACTTCCGCCCTCAGAATGGATAGAATTAGTCCATGATCGTGATTATGTACAAGCCTACTGTCAGGGAACACTTGACCCCAAAGCCCAACGTCGTATCGGTTTACCCTGGAGTCCTGCTTTAGCAAACCGGACTTGTATCGCAGTCGGAGGGGCGGTTTTAACGGCTAAACTCGCTTTAAGTCATGGACTCGCTTGTAATACCGCAGGAGGCACTCATCACGCTTTTCCCAATTTAGGAACTGGATTTTGTATTTTTAATGATATCGCGATCGCTGCTCGCACTATTCAAAATTTAGGACTCGCGCCAAAAATCTTAATTCTTGATTTAGATGTACATCAAGGGGATGCGACGGCTTTTATTTTTCAAGATGATCCGAGTGTTTTTACTTTTTCCATGCACTGTGAGGCGAATTTTCCCGCCCGGAAACAAAAAAGTGACTTGGATGTCGGGCTTCCGGTGGGGATGGAAGATGAGGCTTATTTATACACCTTGGGGAAGTATTTAGAAGATCTATTATCAGAGGTTAAACCCGATTTAGTTTTTTATGATGCGGGGGTGGATACTCACGTTGATGATCGTTTGGGGAAGCTTGCTTTAAGTGATACTGGACTCTGGCGACGAGAGATGCAAGTTCTTAGCAGTTGTGTTCGTTTGGGTTATCCGGTGGCTGGAATTATTGGCGGAGGCTACTGTGATGACATGGCTGCTTTAGTCTATCGTCACTCGATTTTACATCGGGCTGCCACTCAAGTCTATCGGCAATATCGACTTTGAACAACTTCAGCAATTGTTAATTTAATGTCTCGACAAGAAGACAACTCCGTTTTACAATTTTTATAACTAAAGATAGATAATGGCGATTTTCTTCTTGTTGATTCAGAGAAGAAAGTTAGGGTGTAGAGTTTTTCGTGAGATGGATTAACTGTTCTCCATTCTCATCCGTTGAAAATGAGAGCTTGTGTGCGAATCAGGGTGTAAAATGATTAAAAAGCTCGGTTTCTCTCAGTATTATGGCTATTGTCTTGAGATGATAGCTGAAAATAAGTAAATCAGGAGTCGGCATTTATTTTGACCATTATTCCGACTCCCAATGTCTAAAAGTTGCCAGTTGCCACCAACTATACTGGACTTAATCCCAACATAGCTCGTAGCGTAAAAAACGTAAAGGCAAAAATGCCACCCATCAAACCCACGAGGGTGATCGCCGTCAGGGGTCTCTCCATGTAAGGCTTCAACTTATCAAACAAAAAGAAAAATATCCCCAAGGTAAAGGTGATAAAGTAGCGGGGGTAGCGCGAAAGGTTATCTAAAAAGTCTTTCATGGGTGGTTTGGATTAATTCAGTGATCTCATCTTGTAGTGGTAGCACTTGTTTGTCGTTTCAACAATACAAATCAGTTGAAAAAACCGATCATAAGTCTTCGGGATGAAAACGATGTCAAGGCGGCGAATATATGCCCCTACCCAGGATTTGAGTCTGATCGGGTAAGGTGGTAATCTAGGGTTTGCTAGCTTTCTTGATCAAACATTGATACTCGACATGAAGATTTTAATGGAAGTGACTACAAATGTAGCTTATCAAGATTATGTACAATGGGCGTTACTGGGAATTCTTGCGGCTGGATTTCTAGCTGCAACGATTATTGGTTCGATCGCCTGGTATAATTCTAAGCGTCCGGCAGGTTGGGAAGATGCTGATGCTCCTGGTTGGGTTCCCAAAGTCGATGCTGACAAAGAGAAACCGGGTCAATAATGATCAGTCTGTAGGGGCGTATGGCATACGCCCATGATATTTGTTTTCACCCGGTAGGATCTTGGGCAAATTGGGTATATTTACTGGGGAGTACAAACAAAAATTAATTCATTGATTTGAAATGAATAGATCTTAAAATGTCTCCGTTTGATGGATAATAAGAATGTTTGGTTAAACTTGGCTTGATTGTGACCCAAAAGTATTACGCTCAAATTTATGTCACCCTTCGTCCTTCTGTCTTAGATCCGGCAGGTGTCGCGGTTCGATCCGGAGTTCAACAGATGGGCTATGACAATGTAGAACAGATCCGAATTGGCAAATATATCGAACTGACTCTCAATGCCAGTAATGAAGATGAAGCGAAAACTCAACTGGATCGCATTTGTGATTTACTGCTGGCGAACCCCGTTATTGAAACTTATCGATTTGATTTGACTCCCGTTTCTTCGGAAGTTAAAACAACTTAAACTTAGATTTTATTTAACCATTATTCCATGAAATTTGGTGTTGTTGTTTTTCCCGGTTCTAATTGCGATCGCGATGTTGTTTGGGTGACTCAAGGGCTTTTGGGTCAACCGACTCGGATGATTTGGCATCAAGATACGGATATTTCTGATATTGATGTGATGGTGATTCCGGGTGGGTTTAGCTATGGTGATTATCTGCGGTGTGGGGCGATCGCTCGTTTTTCTCCGGTGATGCAGGCAACTCTCGAACACGCCAAGCAAGGAAAGTCTGTGATTGGTATTTGTAATGGCTTTCAGGTGTTAACGGAATTGGGATTATTACCCGGAGCGTTAGTCAGAAATCGCGATTTACACTTCATTTGCGATCGCGTACCGTTAACGGTTGTGAATAATAAAACACTCTGGACAACTGGTTATTTAGCCAACGAAGTGATTAATCTCCCGATCGCACACGGAGAGGGATGTTACTATTGCGATGAGAATACAATAGCAGAATTAGAGGCAAATAATCAAGTGGTTTTTCGCTACGGTTCGGTTCCCACTCCCAACAGTGATGCTGAAAATATTAACGGTTCATTGAATAATATTGCGGGAATTTGTAATCGTCAGGGGAATGTTTTAGGAATGATGCCCCACCCCGAACGAGCTTCTGATCCCAGTTTAGGACAGACCGATGGGATGAAGTTATTTAAAAGTTTATTATAAAAAATAAAGCTGAATTATTAAATTATTTGAATGCGATTAAGGGATAAAATACCTAATTCCTGCGGCAAAAATCCCTGTATAGAAAGATTGCAGACAAAATATTTATAGGAAATACAAACAATAATGCTACACATCTTTCTCCCCACCTCCCCACCTCCCCACCTCCCCATCGATCATTTGTAGCAAATATTTAAGGATTTCATATTATAGGCTTGATTGGAATTCAGAAAAAAGGATTGAATTAACCCGATTTTCTCTCGCTCATTTCAAACATTTGATTAACTTTTGTACTAAAAATATTGTCATCAACTCCAAACTAAAAACTATAATTTAAACTATAAAGCATAAACGGTGTAGATAAACCCTAGTAGAGACTATAGGGCAATTTATGCTTGTCAGAATTTATGATGTAGGAGAAAAAAAATGGCAGGTCAACGATATGCAAATGCGATTAATAATCTAGGAGCAAATGTCCAAATCAATGTAGCTTCATCAGAGATTAGACCAAATGTACCGATTCAATTTACAGCCTATCCCATAGGTGCAGCTCCAGGTCTTGTCCCGAATCTTAATATTCGGTTTAATGCTGAGGCAAATGTACCGGGTTTTCTCTCGGGTACAAATATTGACTTTGCCGGAAATGGAAGTCCAGAAGTCTTATCATTTCCCGTCGGATTTCCCGTTGGAGAAGGTGCCGTTGTCCGAGTTAGTTCCTTTGCGAATACGGGACCTTTTTTGTTTGAAGTGAGTGCAGAAACTCCGAATAACTCTGCGCCTATTGCCGAACCCCAAGGCATTATCAACACGTCTCGAAACCTAAATGGATTTGTGGGTCGAAGTGATACTGAGGATTGGTATCAATTTGTCGCACCTCCCACCGCCGGAAACTTTACGTTCAGACTCTCAAATTTAGTCGATAATGCAGATTTTAGAATATTTCGAGATGATGGTTCTCTGCTGAATCAAGGCATCAATACAGGGGTCACAGAGGAGCAAGTCCAAGTTCCTCTCGAAGCCAACCGAACTTATTTTGTTCAAGTTTCTAACCTTCCCAATGGTTCAAACTTGAGTGATGCGGGTGCGACATCGACTCCCTATAATTTAGAGATTACTCCAGGAACAGGTGGAGAAACATCTGTGTCGGTGAGTGCATTGGGAAATCCTTCTGAAGTCGGCCCAACTCCAGGTACATTTGAGATCTCGCGGACAGGAGATACAACTACTCCCCTCACTGTCAATTTCAGCGTTGGAGGAACAGCCACTTTTGGAACTGACTATAATCAGACAGGCGGAACACTTAACGCCACCAACGGCACGGCGACGATTCCGGCTGGACAAAATAGTACCAATATTACGATTAACCCCGTTAATGATGGGATTGCGGACTTGAATGAAACCATTGAAATTGGCTTACAAGCGGCTACAGGTTATACGGTGAGTTCTCAAGGGAGTGCAACTCTGAGTATTCTAGATGCTTCTTCTCCAACAACAACAGGCGAACGAGTGTCTCGTTACTGGGATACGAATGCACTTTCACATTTCTTTACGGCTGATCCGGGAGAACAACAAGCAACGAATGTCAATCCTCAATTTAATAACGAAGGGTTTGAATTTCAGTCGGAAGGAAGCAATGTACTTGAACGTTTTGTCAACTCAAAAGGCGGCTATTTCTACAGCAGTAATCCGAGTGAAATTGCTTTTGTACAAAGCTTACAAGAATGGCAAGCTTCTCCTTCTGGTGTAGCGATTCAAGTGTCTTCAACTCAACAACCGGGAACATTGCCTGTATTCCGAGCCTATAATCTGATTTCAGACGGTCACTTCTATACGATTGATCCCAATCAAGCGGCGTTTGCAGATTCCCTTCCGGATTTTAGGCTTGAGGGAGTCTCTTTCTACGCGAAACCAGTCGTCTAAGCGAAACCTGAGAGTGATCAAACAACGATGGTTCTGAAAAAACAGGGTTGCATCTTGAATTTTAAAGACATCATTTCCAGCGCGATCGCAGAGGAACGTTCATTTAGATTTATCCTAAATCAAAGGATGTATTGCCTGTATGATCGCTTCTTTTTGTTCGGCATCATAACCCCAACGTTCGAGAAAACTTTGGTATTCACCCCCTCCTGTTTTTGCACTTTCTAAAAGTTGCTTGACCATTGTATATAAAACAGGAGTATTCAAAGATTGGATCAAGTGAACTGAACGGGATCGGACTCGACCTGAACTGGCGGCCATTTCTTCCCGTTTGTTGCGACGATGATGAACCCCCATAGCCGCAGACATCGCCGCATTTTTGATCAGCAGATCAGGGACTTCGGGAGAGGCTTCTAAACCCCGTATAACTGCTTCTGAGGGACGATCAACAAAATCACGAGGATCGGTGAGATAGGTGACAAAAAACCCCCTCGCGCCATTGTGAGTTTTAACTAAATTCGCGATCGCGGTTTGGGTTTCCGACTCGGATAGGGCGTTTGCAGCCATGTCCTCCAGTAACGTTTGAGTTTGGGCGATCGCTTGTTCAAAGGTGAGATCTTCGGAATTGGACTCAGTAGAGGGAGAAGTCATAAAAAAAGGTGAATAACTTGATACCATTTTTGAGATTATCAGCATTGTGGCACAATGAAGAAATCCGACGGAAGGTAAAATTCGCCCGTCATGGCAATTATTTCATCAAAATCACAACCAACTGACCCCAATTCCCCCAAAAAGCGGGCATCTGTAGGTTCGGAAACCGCCGAAAAATCTCAATCTCGTGACGATCATCTTCTGGAACCTCAAGAAACAACTGATGAGCAAGTTAACCCCAAACAAGATGAATCCATTCGACCGCAGCGTATTTGTGATTATATCGGTCAAAAGGATTTAAAAGAAGTCCTGGAAATTGCGATCGCTGCGGCGAAATCTCGCAATGAAACCCTGGATCACTTATTACTGTACGGGCCACCGGGGTTAGGAAAAACAACAATGGCGTTGATTTTAGCGTCGGAAATGGGGGTTACTTGTAAGATTACCACGGCTCCGGCTATTGAAAAACCGCGTGATATTGCCGGATTATTAGTGAATCTTAAACCGGGCGAAATTCTGTTTATTGATGAAATTCACCGCTTATCAAAAATGGCGGAAGAAATACTTTATCCGGCGATGGAAGATTGCCGTCTCGATATTACCATTGGTCAAGGTCGATCTGCAAAAACTCGCAGTATTCCACTGACTCCATTTACGATTGTTGGGGCGACGACTCGCATCGGAGCGTTAACATCTCCTTTACGCGATCGCTTTGGATTAATTCAACGGTTACGGTTTTATGAAGTGGATGAATTAAGTTTAATTGTAGAACGCACCGCTAAGTTATTAAATACCCCCATTAATCCTGATGGTGCTGAAGAAATTGCCCGTCGTTCACGAGGGACTCCCAGAATTGCCAATCGTCTGTTAAAACGAGTACGAGATTATGTGGAAGTTAAGGCTTCAGGGCCGATTACGGGGGAGATTGCCGCCACTGCTTTACAACTGTTTAATGTTGATCCAATGGGATTAGATTGGACGGATCGGCATCTCTTACAAAAGATGATTGAAAACTTTAACGGTGGGCCTGTTGGTTTGGAAACAATGGCAGCAACAACGGGCGAAGATGCTCAAACGATTGAGGAGGTTTATGAACCTTATTTAATGCAAATTGGTTTTTTACAACGCACTCATCGCGGACGATTAGCAACTGCTTCAGCGTGGAAACATTTAGGGTATTCGCCGCCGGAAGAACAGTTATCTCTCTTTCCTTAGCGTTAGTAATCTCTAGTGGGTGTTCTCACTACGTTTGGATCGGTTTCATAGTGATGAACGACTTTTTCTTTTCCTTTACCTGCGAGTCCGAATAAACCCAATAAACCGAGTAACCCTAACCATCCCCAGTTGGCTTTTTGTTCGACGACATTCGCTGTTTCTGCTACCTGTTGTTGAGCATCTGTGGCGGCTTCGTCAGTGGCTTCTAATAGATTTTGCCCAGCATCTTGAAGATTTTCTCCAGCTTGATCTAAGTTTTCTTCAGCATTGTTAGGAGTGTTATTGTTATTTTGAGAAAAAGCGGGGCGATGAAACGGAAATAGCAGCAAACTCACCGCGATTAAACTTGTTGCCAGAGTTGTGTAAAAAAGATGTTTTTTCATGGTTAAATTTCCTTTTATTTTTGATAAAAAGTTGAAATTGATATTTTTTATTTTCTTAAGTATATCAAATTTAATCCTTGAAAGGCTTCTATCTGAGGAGGTAAACTGATCAGGCTTTTATTTTATATTTGGAAAATTTAAGCGGTTTTATCGAGGGAGTTTGAAGCCTTTTTTCAAACCAGGAGAGGATAGACATAACCGTAATTTGATAATTTATACCCTAAGATAGACTATTGAATTTTTGAGTTATGGTATAATAACTTAGGATTTTTCTGTGCATCTCTCAATATTGAGCTTTAATTTTGAGTTCACCCGAAAGAATTTCATCAATACAATGTAATATCGGGTACATCTACATTAATTTTGAAGAACCCAAATAGTTAAAATAAAGGACTAATTTTCTATCATCATGGATCAGTTGTTTAACACCGTAAAAGACAGTATACAAGAGATGGTTGGCAGTGGGGTTAAACTTATCCCGGCAATTTTAATAGCTCTGGTTATCATTTTTTTGACTCGTTATGCTACTAAATTTTTCAGACAAATTGTTTCAAAAATAGCGAGTCGAACTATTCGCAGTCGATCTTTACAATTACTTCTAATCAAAACCAGTGATGTTGGGATTTGGGTTATTGGTATTGTTTTATCTTGTGTTATTGCTTTTCCCGGTTTACGGTTAGGAGATGTTATTGCGACTTTAGGGCTAAGTTCTGTTGCGATTGGATTTGCCTTTCAAGATATCTTTAAAAACTTTTTGGCGGGGATTTTATTGCTCGTTCAAGAACCCTTTCAAATTAATGATCAGGTGATTATTGGGGACTATGAAGGAACAGTAGAACAAATCGATATTCGCACAACCAGAATTCGGACTTACCAAGGAGAACAAGTTTTAATTCCGAATGCAACGGTGTTTACCAGTGCAGTTCAAGTGAGGACGGCTTTTGCTTACCGACGAACTGATTTAGGAGTTGGTGTTGATTATAATACGTCTTTACGCCAAGCATCTCAACTTCTCAAAGAAACAATTTCTCAAGTCGAAGGGGTGTTAGGAAATCCGGAAATAGAAATAGATTTAGTGAGTTTTGGAGATAGTTCAATAGACTTTATTGTTCGCTACTGGACTAAACCTCAACAAAAGATGGTTCGTCAAGTTCAAACTCGGGCAATTGTAGCGATTAAAGAAGCCTTTGATCAAGCAGATATCAATATTCCTTATCCAATTCGGACGCTTTACTTCTACAATCAGGATCAGTATAATGATTATATGCCGACACCGAATTCTGATGGGCGTTCTGAAGATGCGTTGCGTCTGTAAAAAACATCACAACCCATAAAATAAAAATCCATAAAATGGGGTGAGCAGCATTCTCTAAACTCACCCTAACTGATAATAGAAATCAATCTATTTTACTAACTCAACTAACTTTCTAGAGAGAGCTTTTACTATCAGGTGCAATTTCTATACCTTGTCCTTGTTTAACTTGTTGCTGCGAAGTGATCAAATCACTCAAACCATCAATGCTAACTCCGATGTGATCACAAGCTTGTTTAAGATTTTTTTGAAAGCTCTCAATATCTTCGCCATAACCAGAGTTTTGAGCCGCTTGTTTTAGACCGAGATTCGCACTCGCTTTCGCACAATCAATCAGTTCTGTTCCGGTTAGGGGTTGAGTCTGGGCCATAAAAGCTAATCCTTGAAAATTTATAATATGTCCTGTACAATCATCTCATTTTCAAAAAAATTTATCCTCTACCAGAAGAAAGAGATTAATACTTATGCCGATATTATTTTTATTTTTAAAACTTATCCTGGGTAGGATGTACAAAACCATGATAGACTATAGCGTTGTATTACCCGATAAAATTCAACTTTAGATTAAGATCAAATGGAAACTCCTCAAATCTCTCAAACCAACACAGCTTTCCTCGAGAAAGTGAAAGTTAAAGCCGGGCTTAACGACTTGTACGAGGCTAGAGATCTTAGTGAAATCGTGTTTCGGACAATGCGTGACTTAATGACGACAGAATCATCAGATCGTGTTGCCTCTGAACTTCACGAAGAAGCTCAACCGACAGATGACAAAACTCTGAAATCAGAAATTTCTACCCTTTGGAAAGATACAAATCCTATTGTTGCTTGGCTGAGTCGAGTTCGTCCCCCTCTGAAATTTGATGATAACACATTTATTTTTCGGATTGAACAAGAGGGAGGAGCGCCCAAAGGAATGTCGGGTGAAACCATTATTGAAGCTGTTTTTTCAGCCACAAAGCATGAACTTTCTCAAAGCCGAATTCAAGAGGTTTCTGAATTTATGCCCGGAAAAATCAAGGAAATTTGGCAGAAAGCTTAAAGGTTATTAAAGATTAATTCGTCATTAACCCTAGTTGCAATTTGTTAATCTAAAAAAACAAGAAAATCTTCTAGGGTTATCTAATCAATTTGAGCAGTGAATCAGTAAAGATTTAAAAGCAAGAGTATGACAGCCGAAGATTACATGAAAATTGCCCTAGAAGAAGCCAAAAAAGGAGATATGCCTTATGGGGCAGTTTTAGTTAAAGAAGATCAAATTGTGGTACAAGGACATAACACGGCTCAAAGGGATAATGATGTTACGGCTCATGCTGAGATTAATGTTTTACGTCAATTTACTTTAGAAAATAAATCTTATTCTATTGATGCTTTGAAGGGGTATACTCTGTATACAACTTGTGAACCTTGTCCGATGTGTGCAGCCGCTTGTGTTTGGGTTGGCTTATCTGAAATTGTGTTTGGAGCTTCGACTCAACAACTCATTCAACTCGGTTCACAGCAAATTGATTTATCCTGTGAAGCTGTGGTCAAAAAAGGATTTCAAGATATTAAAATTACTCAAGGTATTCTTGCTGAAGATTGTCTGGCATTGTTCAAGTAAATGACCTCTTTAAATCAACCTAAAAATCAAGACTCTTTTTCGTCTAACTCGCCTAAAAATTCTCAGCCAAGATTTCAATGGAAATGGTGGAGTAAGCTTGTTGCTCTAATTGCTCTGATCAATCTCTGTTTAGTCTTTTTCAATATTAGTTATATTCCTCTACGAGATATTTATCTTAGACATTTTCCGATTCTAGTAAAGCTTTATGATCCCGTCAAAGGGATTGAACCTCATCCAGATACAACTCACTATATTGAGACGGTTAAAGTTTTAAAATCCGAACTGACTCAAACGGGATTAAAATCTGAACAAACTAATGATATTCTAGCAGATCTGCGTCAACAAAGTCAAAGTATTATTGCAGAAAATCCCTTTGATGTTTCCAACAAATTTGGTACATTTGCTAAACTCAAGCGTCGAATGGAATATCATGTCGAAATTCCCTATGCTCAACAAGCTTTTACTCAATTTTGGAGTCAAGACTATTTAACAGAAGTTGGAGTGACTAATGCTTTGAGTTTTTTTGAGCAAAAAATCCGTCCACTTTTAGAAGTCAACTACTTCAGACCCGTTGATGAAAATGGTCAATATATTGATAATTTTTGGAAAATAGATCTCTATTTTATGATCTTTTTAGGGGTAGATTTTCTCGGGCGAACCCTAATTATTTCCAGGCGACAACCGGGAGTGAGTTGGTTTGATGGGATGCTGCGGCGCTGGTATGATTGGCTATTTTTACTTCCGACTTGGCGTTGGCTGCGAATGATTCCTGTTTCTGTTCGAGTTCATAAATCAGGTTTATTTAATCTAGAACGAATCTTAGCCCAAATCACTCATGAACCCTCTGCTTATCTTGCTGATCGAATTTCGACTTTCTTGATGGTACAAGTTGTTAATCAAGCGAAAGATTCCGTTCAAACAGGAGAAATGGCTCGTTCTATCTTTGAACCTGATCCCTATATTCAAGTCAGCGAAGTTGACAAAATAGATGCAATTATAAATCGGATTTTACAACTTTCTATTTATCGGGTTTTACCGCAAGTTCAGCCAGATATAGAAGACTTATTGCGTCATAGTTTAAAGGGTACATTAACACAATCAGACTTTTATCAAGGATTAAAACAAGTTCCGGGATTGAAAGGGCTTCCTTCCAGTGTTATTGATCAACTTGCCGATTATTTAGCCAATGCGAGTTATGATGTTTTATCGACATCTTATTCTGACGCGGAAGGTAGAGAACTTTTTAACAAACTGAGTGAAAATTTTAAATCTGTTTTACGTCAAGAACTTCAGGATGAAGTTACCCAATCTGAATTACAACTTTGGCTCTTTGATCTCTTAGAGGAATTGAAGCTCAACTATATCCAGCGCTCTAGCAAGGATGACCCAGAACAAACTTTAGCAGAAGCAGAACAACTTCGTCAAGAGCGAGAAGAACGAGATCAAGATGTCCCCGATACTGGCGATGATTTGTTTTGAGAGAAGGGAAAGCATTTAATTTTTTAAAGGTTTTTTTGCAGAAAGCTTGATGTATTTCTCTTTAAAAAATCTCTTTCCTTTGATAGAGTAAGCAGGTTAGTTTTTTCTGCTATAAATGTTTTGTGATTTCAGTTTGAGAGATGAAAATAATGAAAAATATTCTATTGCGTTTAACTCGAATTTTCTTTGCAGTTTGTGTTTGTACAGTATTGGTTATTTCCCAGGGCTTTCCGGCGATGGCTGCTCATAGTATGCCCAATCAAGGGGAAGATTCTCTAAAAGATGTTCAGAAGAAATCAGAAGATGTCCTCAAAACTCCTCCTCGTTCTTTAGATCAAGCGAAAGCTGATGCACCCTCCGGCTTAAATTTAGTTCAGGGAGATGCAAATAAAGAACAAATGAAACGACCTGAAAATTCTACTTCTACTTCTGTTGAAGAACAGATTGATGAAGGTTTAAAGAAAACTTTTGGACGATAAATATTGCCTTCCTTAACCGTAGACTAAAATAGTCCTTCATCTTGTTAATTGCACCGTTATCATGGCGGTGCTATTTAGTTATATTTATTCTTTATTTATTGCAATCTGTAAACAGCCTGTGGCCAGAGCTACGACTTGTGGCACAATAACAGTAGGTTGCAGTTTACGATTTCCCTGCTGGTGTCACAATCCGGATTCAGCGAATCATACACCGCATCAGTCCATATAAGTCGTATTTGTACTTAAAACTATTATGAAATTTAATCCCAACTTTATTGTAATTGATACCGAAGGACAGCCAATTCTGCGAGAAATTGCGATTGTGGATTATCAGGGAAAACTAATCTATGAAGCTTGGGCAGATAATCACCCTAATAATCCTAAAATTAGTCCTAAAACCAAACCCCTCAAAACCATTATTACTGATTTTTTGGACTTCGCTCATTCTAAAACCATTATCTGTCATTATGCAAGACATGATATTGAAGTGCTGCGTAATAGCTTTCGGGCGGTTGGAATTCCCACGCCTCATTTAGTTTTTGAGTGTAGTTTTGAACTTGCCCAACAGCATTTACCCGAACTAGGTAGCCATTCTTTAGAAGCATTAAGTAAGCATCTAAATCTGAAGTCAGAGGGTAAAATATTTAATAATGATTCTGCCCATCGTGCTAAATATGATGCGTTATTTACCTATCAACTGTACCGACGGATGGTGAATGAGTTTTTAAAGGTTAGACTCAAAAAAAGACCCAATCCTTTTGGTTCTAGTCGTGTTGATACCCCGTTTCAAGATCATATAGATTTTCGCTCGATTTTTCAAAATGAGTTTGAACGTTTAAAATCTATTATTATTGATATCAAACAAGATCCCAATCATCAAAGTAAAGGGGCTATTGTGATTGGAGAACCCGGATCAGGCAAAACTCATTTAATGATGCGTCTGGCAAAGGATTTACTCAAAACAAATCGATTATTATTTATTCGTCAACCTAATAATAAAGATGCGGTTTTATTTCATACCTATAGCCGAATATTAGAATCTTTAATCCAAAACGTTCCCGGAAGCGATCGCACTCAACTGGAACATTTACTCGCTAATAGTTTTGCAAAAATAATTCAAAATGAAGATTACTATTCGAGTGCAAAAATCCAGAAAGATGAAAGAATATTAAAAGTGATCGAGTCTGGAAATCTCAACTTATTTACCGAATTAGGAAAAGATGAAAGCACAACCAAACTCCAATATTGGACTCATATCGAAAAACGGGCTTATGATTGGTGGTTGCGAAACTTTTCTTCTGCCGGATACGCCCCACAAATTCTCAAAGGAATTATTCGTTTTTGTCGCTATACTGACTTTAACTGTCGTCAAATTATTACCCAATGGTTGGCTTTAAATGACTTATCTTCCGAAGAACTCGATAAAGTTGGACTCGAAAGTTGGGGAGAGGATTGGAGTCGGGAAGAAATCTCGCTGGCGGCGTTAGAAGTCTTGAGTAAATTATCTTTACTCGATGAACCTTTGATTATTATCTTTGATCAGTTAGAAGGACTAGGTTTAAAACACAACGAATCCCTTTTACAAAGTTTTGGAGAATCGATCAAAGAAATATTTACCCATGTTCCCAATAGCTTAATCATTTTAAATCTCTTTCCGGATCGTTGGCAACAGTTTCAACAGATTTTTGATGGTTCCATTGTAGATCGGGTTTCTCAATCTCAGATTTTCCTCTCTAAACCCGCCAATCAACAAATGATACAACTGCTGAATTTAAAACTACAAACCGCAGAAGTTTCTATCTCAGAACTGTTTGAACCGGATGAAATTCAAACAATTTTAGAACAAGTTTCAATTCGGTCTACACTCAATACAGCAGCAGATTATTACCGCTACAAAATCGAAGGAATTTCCCTACCCAAACGTTTATCTTCAATCTCCAATACTTCTACAGTTGAACCCGAACTTGAACAACAAATTCAACAGCTAACCGCAGAAGTTTCCCAAATGAAACAGGTCATTCTCAAAATCACCCAAACCTTAAATATCACTGAAAATGGGAATGGGATGCTGTCAGAACCGCCTGCTGTCATTACTCCTCACGTCTCCCAAAATTCCCCCATTAAGCTACAAGTTCAAGACTATTTAAGCCAGCAACGTCTGAGTTTAGAAGACAACTATAGCAAACCTCAAATTATTACCGAAAGTGATGATCTCGGAAAATTAACGACGATTTTGGAGTCTCTGCGATCTGTAATTTCTCCGCTTAATTTTGAAGTCTTACGATTAGGGCGACGGGTTCTTCCTGAACATTTAGTCATTCAAACCGCGACTCATCAATTTGCTGTGGGTTTTTTACATCAAGGAGGAACAAGATTTTATCACCGCATTCGCAACTGGAATGAATTAGTCATTAATCATCCTGAAATTCAATTTAATCTCTGTCGAGAATCCCGTGAAGGTTTGATTACAGCAAAAAAAAGTGCTGAATTTCTCGAAAAATTTCGCAATGCAGAGAATGGTAATTTTGTGTTTATGGATAAAGAACAACGAATTATCTTTGAACTAATCTATCAGATGATTGTGGATATCCAAAATAAAGATTTAGAAGTGAATCTTGTCGAAGCATTGGATATTGTGTTGTTTGATTACCGCAATTATTGGTTATTCAAAAACCTAACGCTGTTAACCTTAACTCAGAATCAAGTTTAGACTGAGGTTTATCTCGCTTAAATTCCCTCATTTTGAAACAGCTTCTGAGGGGAAGACAGACGATTAATGTCTTACCCCTCTACCTTTAACTTCCTAGACTCAAACAGGAAGCAATGGTGATTTGAGGTTGAAGTGGATTAGACTGAACAGATTTCTTTTTCTGAAGTCAGAGATTGAGAAATCACTGTGGGGTTTAGGTTTTCCCCTTCTATCGTTGTTTCGGTTTCAATTCCTCGTTGAAATTCCCTCAGTACAACTTTTTTGGCTTGTAAAGCAGTCTTTAATACTTCTACCGCCTTGCGAGGTTCGCCTTGACCACAAAAGAAGAAATCTGCGGCAAAATAACCGTATTCTGGCCAGGTGTGAATAGCAATGTGTGACTCGGCGAGTGTGGCGGTTGCCGTCACCCCATGAGGACTAAACTGATGTACACAGAAGTCAATTAAAGTCGCATTTCCTGCGGTGATCGCTTCTAGAATTGAGTTCCGAATCCGTTCAGGATCATTGAGAAGATCAGCAGGACATTCCCAGGCATCGAGAATTAAATGAGTACCTAATTTTTTCATTGATTCGGGTTCCACCTCCCTTAAATTGTAGATGATTTTCAGCTTACTTCACCTGCCTGACCTTTGACTTCCTGCAACAGGAGGAACCTTGAGGATGAGCGAGGGCCAGAGGGGTTGAGGTTTGCTTCTCTTTCTAGTGTAGAGTTTTTTGGGAAAATTGTTCAGTGGTGAAAGATAGTTTTTCGTGAAGTTGGACTAGAAAAGGGCCAATTTAACTGAACAGACTGGGGTTGGGGCGAGGGGCTGTTAAATCAAAATATCTCTGTTATCGAGTGATCTAAGATTGAAGAATTGCCCCCTCATCAAAGACTTGATTTTGAGTGTTAATCCCTCGCACAATGATCTGATCTGCATACACGTCCAAGGCTGCAAAACTAAATTCTCGCGTTGAATATTCTGTCCATTCTGAACGTTTAACGGGGCGACTTTTTGCACCAGCACCACAGACTAAATAAGTGGTTCCTTCAATTGCCCGAGTGCGTTCATAGTTATGTTCGTGACCATTAATATAAAGTTGAACCCCATAGGTTTTAAACAACGGAGTCAACTTTTTAATTAACGTTTCATTGACACCATAAACTCCCGATGAATAAATCGGATGATGAGCAAAAACAATCTTCCAAGTCGCATCACTACGCCGCAATTGTTCTTCTAGCCAAGCCAGTTGAGTTGACCAATCTGCACTTTTATTGGTATCTAAGGCAAAAAACTGTACCGGACCTCGACGAAATGTATAATAACGTCCCTGCATATTAAAACCTGGATAACGCACTTGTAAATCACCATTTTGGGTGCGAATATCGTGATTTCCTAAACAGGCTTGAAATTTCACACCCTGTTCTAATAATCTTTGATAAGGTTTCTCAAAAACCGCTTCAATTCGATCTATTTCACCATTCGGATAAATATTATCTCCAGCTAAAATAGCTAAATTAAAAGGATGTTTTTCGTGATAACGAGTCATCGCTTTAGCCACCGCATATTGTTCCGCTTCACCTGTTCCAGTATCCGCTACAGAAACAAAACGTAACAAAGGTTCTGTTGTGGGAATCGAGACAATTTTAGTGGGATTAACCGCAGTCTGAGTCACATCAATCAAGGTTTGGGAATTCCCCAACTTCCAACTCAAACCCACTACACTTCCGCAAGCCAAACTAGAGAGAATAAAATAACGACGTTTCATCTATAAAAAACTGAGGTTCTCAAAACTGACAACAAAATGATACATTAGGATGACACATCCCACACTTTAGTCTAGCGCATTTGATTTCGCTCAACGGTTAGCCGGGTATAAACAATGTCTGAAGATCGATTCACCTCTCCTCACCCCAAAAAACCGCCATCTCGTCCCCCTCAGCGTAATTTTTTGATCAATCTAACCCTGCAAGTTTTGCGGGGCTTAATTGACCAACTCGAAGGAATTGTCACTCAATTAGAAAATCCATCTTCCTCTGAAAATTCCCGCAACCCAAAACCAAAAAAGCGATCTCTAAGATATCAACTCTCTCGAATTTTATCACCGATTCGCCGGATTCTTCCCGATTCTATAAATCGAATATTACCTGACTCTATTTTAGCAATAACTATCGGATTTATTGTTGTTATTCTATCGAGTCAAATGATTCAACAATTTTCGAGTGATAAACCCCCTCTAAAAATCACGGAAACAATCCCTTCAAAAACAACCCCATCAGAAACTATTATTGATCAACCCTTAGAAGACACACCTCCAGAATTGCCTCAATCAATATCTCAATTAGAAGAAACACTACCAGAATCACCCCAACTTGATCAAAGTGAACCTTCTCTCTCAGAAATTGTCACTGAAAATCCTACTATTTTAGAAGACCAGGAATCGTTGTCTAAAGATCAAAATGAATCCATGCTAGAATCGGAAAACTTACCCGAGAATCCCAATAAAATCCCCCAGTTTATCGTAGCAATAGCTTCGCCTCAGCCCGTAAACTTGATTTCCCCTCCCGCTTTAGAATTGACATCAAAACAGTATTTGATGACGACAATTCAAGCTCAAATGAAAAAATCTACTACAAAAATCAGCCCTGAAATAATTGTCTCAGTCCGCGCCAATTTTTCCGCCAGTTTACTCCGAGTTGAACTCAATGAAAATTGGTATGAACTTTCAGAAAACAAACAAAACAAAATGTCACAAGTTCTATTTGAGCAAGCCCAGAACTTTGATTTTACCCGCATCGAACTGATCGAGACTAGCGGAAAACCCCTTGCTCGCAGTGCCGTAATTGGATCAAACATTGTGATTTTAAATCGCACGAAATCAGCCACTTAAACCCTCATCTAGTCCTCAAACCTAATCTGCGATCGCCAGAAATTCTTAAATTCTTTGGTAGTCCTGATCACAATACAATCTTCCACTTATAGAATATAACAATTGAAATAGGCAGTATGAGTTTCTCATGGCGAATCCCTTCCTTTTCCTCGAATATGAACCTGCATTTGAAACATTAGGCAGTGATTACTACGATAAAGTCAGCGCCGCAGAATTTCCCTTCCATATTCTGCGTTTCCGTAATGATGAGATACTCACTCAGTTAGGGCTTGACCCCCAAAGCGTAACCGACAATCATTTTATCGAAGCCTTTGGTAAATTTGAAAGTGTGCGTCCGGCTTTGGCAATGTGTTATCACGGCTATCAATTTGGAGAATATAACCCCCAACTTGGGGATGGACGGGGTTTTCTCTATGGACAAGTTCGCGCAACCAATGGTGAACTCTACGACTTTGGGACAAAAGGAACGGGTCAAACCCCCTACTCTCGCAACGCCGATGGTCGATTAACTCTCAAAGGGGGTATCCGTGAAGTGATCGCGGCTGAAACTTTACATCGGATGGGAGTTAAAACCTCTCGCACTCTCAGTCTAATCGAAACGGGCGAAAAACTCTATCGCAGTGATGAACCCTCTCCCACTCGTTCAGGGGTTATGGTACGCTTTAGCCGCTCTCATATTCGCTTTGGCACTTTTGAACGATTACACTATTTTGGGCGTGCAGATTTAGTCGAAAAACTGTTAGATCATGTAATTGAATACTATTATCCTCATTTTCAAAATGATCGCGATCGCTATGCTTTATTTTATGCCGAATTAGTGCAACGAGTCGCTACATTAGTTGCTCAATGGATGGCTGCTGGATTTTGTCATGGTGTCTTGAATACAGATAATATGTCGATTACCGGAGAAAGCTTTGATTATGGCCCCTATGCGTTTATGCCGAGCTACAATCCCCGTTTTACGGCTGCTTATTTTGACCATAGTGGTCTATATTGCTACGCCAATCAACCGTGGGTTTGTAAGGGGAATTTAGAACGGCTACAACAACCTTTATCCATGGTGATCGACCCCAAAGATCTAGAGACAGGACTCGATTTATTTGATAGCCAGTTTCGAGAAACCTATCGACAGTTAATGTTAAATAAACTGGGTTTTGAACAGTTGCCCATACCCGAATCTGAAGAATTTTTAAAGTTAACCGTAAATTTACTCAAAAGTAACGACTTAGGGTATCATGACTTTTTTACACTGTTAACTCAAGGCTTTTGTCAACAATGGCAAGAGGATTCGACTCTGATTTGTCAAGCTGAAGGATTACCTGAGTTTGAAGGATGGCGGAAATCATATCTAGAAAGTTGGCAACAACTTTATCACCATTATCTACAAACGCTCTCAGAAGCTGAAATGCAGGAAATGAAAGCCCGATTACAACAACACAATCCGAGCTTTGTTCCCCTTCGATCAGAAATAGAAGCGATTTGGGAACCGATTATAGCCTCTGATAACTGGGAGCCTTTTTATACTCTGTTACACCGAATTAAACAAGGAACAAAGCCGGAGGCAGAAACCAAAAGAACATCTTAAAATCAAGCAGATCTCAGAGAATAAAAGGACAAAGGTTGACCTTAAATGATATGATGAAAAGGCTTTGTTTTCAGTTACTCTCGGCTGTAATTGAGCAGAAAAAGAACAGCAAATTTTATGATTCCCTCCATGCCTGGTGAAAGTTATCGGGGGCCTTTGCCTTCTTTAACGCCTCAAGAAGTACAACTCCAAATGGCTCTTGAACGAGATGTCAAAATTTTGGCACAAGAGATCGGCGAACGAAACTATCTCAACCCTGCTAATCTCGAAGCATCAGCAGATTTTTTAGAGACAGAGTTTTTAGGATGTGGCTATCAAGTTCAACGTCAAGCCTATCAAGTCCATGATCAAACCTTTGAAAATCTCGCCGTCGAAATCAAAGGAAATGTTCGCCCCGATGAAATTATTGTGATTGGAGGTCATTATGACTCTGTAGGAGGATGTCCAGGCGCAAATGATAACGGTTCCGGAGCGGCTGCGGTTTTAGAATTAGCCCGATTATTTGCCTCCAAAAAACCTGCGCGTACCCTACGATTTGTTGAATTTGTCAATGAAGAACCCCCGTTTGCGATGACCGAAAATATGGGAAGTTTGGTTTATGCGCGTTATTGCAAACAGTCTCAAGATAATATTGTTGGGATGCTCTCTCTAGAAACAATGGGCTATTATTCTGAGGAACTCGGAAGTCAGCGCTTTCCCTTTCCGCTGGGGAATTTTTATCCCTCAACAGGAAATTATATCGCCTTCGTCACCCATTTAAAATCGGCTTCCCTGGTGCGTCAAATTGTCGGATCATTTCGTAGTCACACTCAGTTTCCCTGTGAAGGCGCCGCAGTTCCTGGTTTGGTGACAGGAATTAGTTATTCAGATCATTGGTCTTTTTGGGAACAAGGATATCCAGCCGTGATGGTGACTGATACAGCGATGTTTCGCTATCCTTATTATCACGCTTGGAACGATACACCCGAACAAGTCAATTATGAATACTTGGCGCGAGTGGTGGCGGGGTTAGAACGAGTGATTGAAGAATTAGTCAGTTAAGAAAGTAATCGCTTTTCCTCGCGTTTAAGCTGGCTGTGATCAAGAATAACCCGGAACTTGAAAATTTAGCAATTGATTACCATTGGGGGTATCCTGCGAGAGTTCCTCGGAAACTATCTCAACTGGGTAATATTCATCATCGTTTGGATCACAACATTCTAATTCAATCAAGAGTTCTTCTTCTTCGTCTTCCTCTTGTTCGTCTAAAAAAACACCCTCTCCGCTTCTATCAAAGGGTAGAGAACCCCTGAGTGAGTTAGGGTCTTGCTCACCTCCTAAAGTTGCTCTATTGTTGGCAAAATTAGATACCGATTGCAGGCCATCATAAGCTACTTTTGGCGCGGGAATCTCGATATAGTCAATTTCCTCGCCTCGATCAATCAACAGTCCCAATTGACCATTATTGTGACCCACCGCCACGATTTGACTCAAATCAATTTTTGTTAGTTTCATGGAAATTCACCCGTTGCACTCTGTAATTAAATTCACTTCAGACCCACTACTATTTAGAAGTTTAACAAAATTTGATTTTTAAGTCAACTTAAGAAAGAGAATAAAGACAGATGTAACAAAATGAAAAAACTGCTGTGATCCCCATCGAATATTTTGAGATTATAGCAGTGTCACCGATTCAACAGATCCCGATGTGGGGTTCAAAAGGCTGTACACTTTTAACAGTAGGAACAGTAATCAGAGTTTTTACAGATTATCAAGAGAGTTGAGTCATCAAGATATCAGAAAATATCTAAAGAACTTACACAAAAATGCTTTTCTAGTTATATGATGTAAAGAATAGCAATCTTACGTGTTAGGATTGATCAACTAAGATTCGGAGTAGACTAATGGCTAAATCAGCAACAGAGAAAATTTCAGCATCTCCATTGACCGGAAAAGCATTGCTTCAGAAAGTTAAGTCGCTTGGTAATATGCCCCGGCGAGAGACCGCTAAACTTTGTGGATATTACACCACCACAAAAGACGAGCAAATGCGGGCAAACATGACAGAATTTTACGATGCACTGTTAGCCGCGAAGGGAATTTCTTTAGATCCAGGTCGTACAGATGGTCGAGGTAGAGAAGCCAGTTATCGGGCGTGCGTACACAAGAATGGTTCTTTGGTTATTGGCGCAAACTATACCGTAGCAATGGGCTTAAAACCCGGTGATCAATTTGAAATTCGCTTAGGTCACAAACATATTCATCTCATTCAGGTAGACGCCAAATCTGGTCAAGAGTTAAGCGAAGACGAAGAAGAATAATTTCACTGATTTATTTCTCTCTCATCGAAATTAACAGTTGAATCTGTAGCCCAAATGCCTCAAAAGTTCAGAGGTCTGGGCTACTCAATTAATATCTGTATCATTTGAGACTAATCTTGAGATCCAAAGCATGGCGATCATTCATCACTTGATATCGGTCAAAACCCAGCTAGGCATAGGAATTTAAAACATTACACTAGAGATTGTCAGCCGCCTAGAGTCGAGTTAGATTAGCAACGATCAAGTCCTGCTTTGCTCTCGCCACACCATGATCCTCCTCGCCATTAACGAAGATGAAGAACGGTGACTAGAGGAAGTGAAAGTCCATCTAAAAACCTTAGCCCCGACCGATGCCAAATACCGACATAACGATCTACACTGAAGAGACGTTCCCCCAAATGAACCGATCAACGCCCACTCCCCTTTAATGGCGATGATGCTCAGTCCCCGCGAAGTTATTTCATTGATAGAAGGAAAACTCGGTTTAGGCACTTGACAATCGGTGTTATTTTAAAGTTGGATAGGCCACGAAACCGTAACTTTTCGATACAAATCAGGGGAGAATAAACCCAAAGACTTGACAAATGTTTAAGAATAGGCAAATTATGAAGTCTAGAGATATTACTCAGGCTTGAATTTTATGTTGGAACTCCTAAACCTGTTTGATGAGAGTTTCTTCCTGAACCAATACTCAGAAGTGATCATTGCAGTAGAAAATGATTCATCTAACGGCAGACTCGATCAGCACCAATCTGGGAGTCAGTTTGTCGGCTGTCACCCTCGTTTCTATCCGAGTGAACGAGTCGATCAGAGTCGATCTCCAGATGTCAGCGAACCCATAGAGGCGAGTAAATTAAACCCCGAACTTGACCTCACCTGCAAATCTGATCAAATCATAGGAAACCCAATAATAGTACAAAATAACGAAGGTTTTGCTCGCCACAATCACTCCGAGAGATATTCCCTAAATTCTCTCAATTCCGAAAAAATAGTCAGTAGACTCCAACCCTTAATTAATCCAGAAAAACCCGATCACCGCGATCGCACGACTCAAACCGTCATTCTCTGGGATGAAGCCGCCCAACAAGCCATCCGCAACACCTCCCCTGGCCCGACTATCGCCTCACGCGCCTATGCAATGGTACATACCGCCATCTTTGATGCTTGGGCTAGTTATGATCCCGTTGCTATCGGTACCCAACTCGAAGACCGTCTACAGCGTCCCGTAGATGAAAACACCCTCTCCAACAAAAGTGAAGCGATCAGTTACGCCGCTTATCATACCCTGATCGACTTATTTCCAACTCAAACTCAAATTTTTGAGGAGGTGATGCAGCAACTCGGTTATGATCCCAAAATCGCGATTGGCTTCGCCACTGACGCTACTGCGTCAATCGCCAACCCCCAAACCCCGAGTGGAATTGGACAAGCAGCAGCCAAAGCCTTACTCCGTTTTCGTCACAACGACGGATCAAACCAACTCAACAACTACACAGACCCCACAAATTATCAACCCGTTAACTCGCCTGATATCCTCAACAACCCCAACCGTTGGCAACCCCTACGAGTTCCCCTCGACACTCCCCAAAGTCGCCTCCAAAGGTTCCTAACACCTCACTGGGGAAACGTTATCCCCTTCGGTTTAACCTCGGGTTCCCAATTTCGCCCCCCCGCCCCACCTGAGTTTGCCACACCGACTTTTCATCAACGAGTCAAAGAAGTCTTAGACTACAACGCCAACCTCACCGACAAACATAAAATCATTGCCGAATATTGGGAAGATGGGCCGGGAACTTCCTTTCCACCCGGTAAATGGATGGCATTTGGACAATATATTTCTCAACGGGATGATCACAGTCTCGATGAAGATGTGAAACTGTTTTTTATGCTGGGAAATGCTGTTTTTGATGCCGGAATCGCTGCCTGGGAGTCCAAACGGTATTATGATTATATTCGCCCGGTATCGGCTATTCGTAGCCTGTTTAACGGTCAACAAATTCAAGCTTGGGCAGGTCCCGGCAAAGGCACACAAACCCTCGACGGTAGCCAGTGGCATCCCTACCAACGCATCAATGATCCGACTCCCCCTTTTCCTGAATATGTTTCAGGACACAGCAGTTATAGCGCCGCCGCTGCTGAAGTCTTGAAACGCTATACCGGAAGTGATGAATTTGGGGCTTTCCATACTATCCCTGTCGGAAGTTCCCACTTTGAACCCGAAATTACCCCCTCTCAAGATATAACCTTATCCTGGCCAACCTTTTCCGATGCTGCTGATGAAGCCGGAATCTCTCGATTGTATGGCGGGATTCATTTTCGCGATGCAGACTTAAACGGACGAATATTGGGGCGAAAAGTGGGGGAAGCTGTCTGGAATCAAGCCCAGATGTATATTAATGGGGAAATTGAATAATTGATTTTATCCTGCTATCGAAAACTGACATAACACGGTACAAACCGTATCAAAGTTTCGTTCCTGTCTTGCAAAGTTCCTTCTCGACGGAAACCGCCGAGATCGGACTTTGCGCTGCTTCATCTCGGACTGTCGGCAGTACCCGATCCACAGGCTCAAACCGAATAGCCAACGGCCACGATGTTCGCGCATTGAGGCTGGCGTTGAAATCACGATCTTTGACTTCGCCGCAAACTTTGCAGTTGAAAACCCTTTCTTTTAGAGGCATTTCTTGAATATGCCCACAATTTGAACAAGTTTTAGACGACGGATAAAATCTGTCAGCAAAAACTACGATTGAGCCATACCAATTAGCCTTATACTCAACTTGGCGGCGAATTTCATACAAAGCCGAATCAGCAATAGCACCTGCTAAATTATGGTTCTTTAACATCCCAGAAACATTCAAGTCCTCTAACCCAATGACCGCGTGATTTTTGCATAGCCATGAGGTTAATTTATGAATTGTATTTTTTCGGATGTCAGCCACTCTTTCATGTACTTTTGTCAGTTTCAGTCTAGCCTTATTCCTGTTATTTGAACCTTTTTGCTTTCTAGAGAGTTCGCGTTGAAGTCGCGCCAATTTTTGAGTTGCCTTCTTGTACGCTCTGGGATTAGCAAAAACAGTGCCGTCTGAGCAAGTCGCCAAAACCTTTATCCCAACATCAACACCCAGGTATTCTCTTGACTTCTCCGTGCGTTCGGGTTCAAATTCATAGGCGACGGATAAGTACCAATTCTCGGCAGTACGACTGATTGTAATTCGCTTTGTGTTGATTTCAGGTAACGGCTCATAGGTACTAACCCATCCAATGAAGGGGATCTTTAACCGAGTCCCTGAAAACTGCATAACCTTACCGCAGTTATCAAGAGTAAAGCTATCATTTCTGCCTTTCTTCTTGAATTTAGGATATTTAGCCAAACCTTTGAAAAACCGACTAAATGCTTCTCCCAGGTGCATGAAGGCAAACTGATAAACTCTTGAGGACAAGGTTTTCATCCAGGGATAAACAGGCTTAACATGATGGGTGTAGAACTTTTTGAGCTTATTAACAGAGGGTTTTAAATCCGCAGCATAAGCCTCGTTCCAAAGGTTTAACGCCCAATTCCAAATCCACCTAGAATACCCTGCGTGTTGAGCCATTAAAGTTTTCTGTTTGTTGTTCAGTTTCAGTTTTGTCTTAAAGGCTCGTTGCATAAGTCAGGATCGTTCTTGATTTGAGTTTTGTACTTTCTCAACCCGTATAATCGACTAGAGAAACAGTGCAATATCGCTAAAATATCTTCTACCATTTCCTCTTGTGGTGAAAGTTCTTTTTCGTTGAGAACAATCAACTCACAATTGTTTTGCTCACAAAGCCAGTTAAACAAGTCAAACCCAAATCGAGCAAGTCTATCTTTATGAGCAACAACTACTCGATTCACTTCACCTTTCATTATTTGAGTTAAGAGTTCAAGCAATTTTTTTCGCTTAAAGTTCAACCCTCCACCAATTTCTTTAATCGTTTTTGCTTCTGGGTATAGTGCTTGCAACGCAGCGACTTGACGGTTTAAATCAGGTTTTTGAGCATGACTGGACACCCGACAGTACAACACGGTTTGCTTTACAGGAGAGAAGCTTTGAGTATAGGACTCAATGTCATATCTGCGCTGACCAGATGGGGTTTTTATCGCTTGAATAATTCCTTTGTTTTCCCATCTAGCTAACGTTCTGACGTTAACCCCTAGATGTTCTGCCGCTTCTCTTGGTTTCAAATACTTTGTCACCTCGTCAACTGTAGACAACGGACTTATAATACCGTGTTGTACAACTAATCGTCAACTAAGTGAACCTCTTTTTGCGCCCGAGGGTGGGTCTCAAAATTTCGCGATCGCTGTCAATGCCTGGAGGAGTTATGCTGTCTGGATTTGCGGTTGATTGTCAGAACGAGAGGTGGGCGCATCCCACTGTGTAAGGGTTTCAGGGTTTTTGACAGATCTGAGGAAATCCGGTATTATAGTTTTAGTCGCACCCGGCGCAACTGTACCTCGAAAACTGAATATAGTAAGAGTTTCAAGATGCCGCCATTGCAATTAACAAGAATCCCTATGAGGGATTGAAACCTATGAACTGACTAACGTTGACGAAGACTTAATTCGCATTGCAATTAACAAGAATCCCTATGAGGGATTGAAACAGATTAGCTGGCGACAGATTTATTGATCTGTCGTTTTACTTATTGCAATTAACAAGAATCCCTATGAGGGATTGAAACGCAAGCCAGGCAGAGGTTCTAGGTAGAGTATTCAATTGCAATTAACAAGAATCCCTATGAGGGATTGAAACAAATCATCGTGATCGCGGTGATCGGTTGATATAGCGTATATATCAAATTGCAATTAACAAGAATCCCTATGAGGGATTGAAACATAGCAGTTTATCAGTTGGAACGGTGAACTTGGTTCGTAGCTACGATTAGGAATTGCAATTAACAAGAATCCCTATGAGGGATTGAAACTACACATCAGATGGCGGCCCTCTGCCGGTACCGCAATTGCAATTAACAAGAATCCCTATGAGGGATTGAAACATTATCATGCGGGAGGTTTGTAAACGAGATAACTATTGCAATTAACAAGAATCCCTATGAGGGATTGAAACATGGTGGCGCCGCCCTCTTTTAAGGCGTTGCAGATCTGTTTATTGCAATTAACAAGAATCCCTATGAGGGATTGAAACCGCGAAGAATGTATCCAATCATCACAGACTTGATATTGTCGATTGCAATTAACAAGAATCCCTATGAGGGATTGAAACGAGTAGTGTTTACTGAAAATGAAGGGTTATTGTATTGCAATTAACAAGAATCCCTATGAGGGATTGAAACTTCACCGCCCCAAATTTCATTCCAGAATTTCTGCCCCAATTGCAATTAACAAGAATCCCTATGAGGGATTGAAACTAACTGCCGAGGGCGCGACGAACTTCATTGTAGCGATAGAAAATTGCAATTAACAAGAATCCCTATGAGGGATTGAAACTTCCCACCAAAAACAATTAGTGTAAGTAAATTCATTGCAATTAACAAGAATCCCTATGAGGGATTGAAACAAAAAGTCAAGGTTAAGAAACATGATAGATAAATTATTGCAATTAACAAGAATCCCTATGAGGGATTGAAACAACCAAGTCGTGACGCTCGGTTTTTCCCATATTGCAATTAACAAGAATCCCTATGAGGGATTGAAACCGGCACTCCAGAATTCGAGCATCAGACTCAAATCTGATTGCAATTAACAAGAATCCCTATGAGGGATTGAAACTAATTTTGCTTCCTTTAAGATACTTTGAACGGAAGAAGATATTGCAATTAACAAGAATCCCTATGAGGGATTGAAACCAGGAGTCAGACATGAGAACAGCGATATCGGTTCAATTGCAATTAACAAGAATCCCTATGAGGGATTGAAACCGGTGATCTACGCCCGATCCGGGTGATCAACGCCTGATTGCAATTAACAAGAATCCCTATGAGGGATTGAAACAAGAATCGCTTTCCAGAGTTTGCTATAACTGCCTGTGATTGCAATTAACAAGAATCCCTATGAGGGATTGAAACAGAAGAAAGACCAGATTTTGCAGGGGCTAAACTCCAATCTGGCCGTAAATCTTTCGCACCCCGTAGATAAGGATGATGAACTTCCGTTTGACTGGCGGGTAAATTGACATGAACCAAAAACCGGATACACCGTTCTAAACTTCCCGGAACGTGCATCTGTTGGACATCGAGTAACGGAACATTATCCCACTGGGGACGTTGACGAGCAATAGCAGCAGGAAACGTAGCATCAAGATCGCGAGTTGCTGTAAAGGTTGTGCTGATGATCTGTTCAGGTTTAAGATGATTTCGGGTTTCGAGTTCATCTAGTAGTTCTGTCACCGCTTCAGCGATCGCTTCGATAGAATTTTCCGAAACGGTTGTTGCTCCACGTATTGCTCGTACACGCCACTCCACGAAAAGTCCTCCAGTTTTCCTCAATTGTGCATTGTTGGTTGAAATGTTCGATGAGAACGTTTCATCTGAATCAATAGCATTTACTATTTGACTCCAGTTTACTCCAATTTTAGGGTCGATATAACCATAACGGTAGACCACTGGTAGAAAGCTCAAATTCTAGCCAATTTTTAGCCGACGCTAATCGGGAAGTCTCTAAATTATTATTACTTAAGACTCGACTCACCAGAGATTTTGGTTTTTCCAAAGTATCGCATTCTGTTTTATCAGGGTCAAGGTTGACCAATTCAGCCGCCCAACACCGGGCTTCTTCTTCAGTCCCTAAACGATCAATCACGCCCAACTCTAAAGCCTGTTCTCCGGTGAAGATGCGACCATCCGCAAAGCTTCTGACTGCGGTTTCTTCTAAGTTGCGAGACTCAGCAACGGTGATCACAAATTGACGATAACTGGTATCAATCAATTCTTGCAAAATTTGTTTTTCGGGATCTGTGAGTTGTCGATCAAACGCCAAAATATCTTTATAAGGGCCAGACTTGATCACCTTAAATGATACCCCAACTTTATCTAATAAACCTTCAATGTTGTTTCCTCGGATGATTACCCCAATACTTCCGGTAATGGTGCCTGGGTTCGCCATGATGTGTTGGGCGCCCATACCAATATAAACTCCTCCAGAGGCAGAAATATTGCCAAAACTGGCGACAATTTTAAGTTTATCCTGTAACTTTTTCAGAGCGCTATAGATTTCTTGGGAATCTGCAACCGTTCCACCGGGACTATCTATCCGCAACAACAAAGCTGGATATTTACGTTCTTCGATGGTTTTTAGGGCTTCAAGAACCCGTTTTCGAGTGTCACTGGCAATCACACCAGTAACTTCAATGCGTGCAATTTGTTTGCGATATCGAGGTTTGAATGGCCAGATCATGTGTAGTCCAGGTGAGGCTTTATCTGTCAAATAGAATCTTTTATAATATCAAATTTTAGCATTTTATTTCTGTAGATTCAGATACATTACCTAAAAATAAAAACTCAGTTCCTCTGAGAAACTAGATTTGAGGAAACGGGTCACTGTCAATTGTCTCATCTCCTCCCCGTCGGTCTGTCTTCCCTAGACATCATCTCCCCAACTCGTTATGATTGTAAAGATAATTTAACAAAACAAAAACAAACTCATCTTTGTTGTTGAAAATTTAGCAAAATCTTTTGGAGAAAGCTGAATGCAGCTTAAACAGACCGATATTAAATTACCTTTTCAACCTCTATTTTTAATCGCCCCGTTTTTTCTGTGGGGAACCGCAATGGTTGCCATGAAGGGCGTTATGCCTCAGACTACTCCTTTGTTTATGGCTGGTGTGCGTTTAGTTCCGGCCGGTTTACTCATACTACTATTTACAACCCTACAAGGTAGACCTCAACCTAAAAGTTGGAAAGCGTGGTTATGGATCAGTATATTCGCTGTAGTAGATGGAGCATTATTTCAAGGATTTCTCGCCGAAGGACTCGTGAGAACCGGGGCGGGGTTAGGTTCAGTGATGATCGACTCTCAACCTCTGGCTGTAGCTATTTTATCCCTATGGCTGTTTCAAGATCGAATTGGCTTTTGGGGTTGGCTTGGCTTAGTCATTGGCGTCGGTGGAATTAGTCTAATTGGTTTACCCGATCAACTGATTTTAAACGGATTTGACCTCGAAACCGCAGGCATGGCATGGGGACTCGATCATCTATTTCAAAGCGGTGAATGGTTAATGCTACTCGCCTCTCTGTCAATGGCTGTGGGTACCGTGTTAGTCCGTTGGGTGTGTCGCTATTGTGATCCCGTTGTCGCCACAGGTTGGCACATGATCATCGGGGGTTTACCGCTATTTGCCCTTTCTGGAGGTCTAGAGTCCCAACAATGGATACATTTAGCGGCATCAGACTGGCTGGCTTTAGCTTACTCTACCGTGTTTGGGAGTGCGATCGCCTATGCTTTGTTCTTCTATTTTGCCTCTAGCGGTTCACTCACCAGTTTGAGTTCCTTGACCTTTTTGACACCTGTGTTTGCATTGTTGTTTGGAAATCTGTTTTTAGGAGAAGTCCTCAGTCCGTTACAATCATTAGGGGTTGGTTTAACGTTGGTCAGTATTTACCTGGTCAATCAGCGCGACACCTTAGCAGAAAAGCTCAAATTCAAGCGTTCTGACGCTCAAGGGTTAAATTCCCCTAGCGAACAACAGCTAAAATCATCGGAAGAAAAACCCGTTGATATCCCTGTAAAGGTGCGTCTGAGCGAACCCGAACCCAAGCTTTAATCAGGAGAAGCAACAAACCTATGAAAGTTGGTGCAAATTATCTGGGTGATGGTCGCTGTGAATTTATTGTTTGGGCGCCGTTACGACAACAAGTTTCTGTTCAGATTTTAACTCCCCAAGAACGGCTTCTGCCGATGGAAAAAGATGACCAAGGCTATTGGCGTCTCACCGCTACAGAGGTTTCACCCGGAAGTCGTTATCAGTTTCAACTCGATGGAGAGATCACAAGACCCGATCCGGCATCCCATTACCAACCGGATGATGTTCATAAACCTTCTGCGGTTGTTGATCATGGGGCGTTTGCTTGGACAGATAGTAACTGGCAGGTGATCCCGTTAGAAGATTTGATTATCTATGAACTTCATGTGGGAACATTCACCTCTGAAGGCACGTTTGAAGCCATTATTGATCGGATTCCAGATCTGTTGGAAATCGGCATTAACACCATTGAAATTATGCCTGTGGCGCAATTTCCTGGCAGTCGTAACTGGGGATATGATGGCGTTTATCCCTACGGTGTACAGGCTTCCTACGGTGGCCCAGAGGGGTTAAAAGGGTTGGTGGATGCTTGTCATCAACGGGGAATGATGGTGATTCTCGATGTGGTTTACAACCACTTTGGGCCGGAAGGAAATTATACATCGGAGTTTGGCCCATACTTTACCGGGAAATATAACACGCCTTGGGGACGAGCGATTAATTTTGATGATGCTTATAGTCCGGGTGTGCGGAATTTCTTTATTGAAAATGTCCTGTATTGGCTAGGTGATTATCATATTGATGGACTGCGTTTAGATGCGGTTCATGCGATTTATGATTTCGGTGCCAAGCATATTTTAGAGGAAATGGCAGATGAAACAAAGGCGTTATCTGAACAGCTAGGACGTCCGTTTTATTTGATTGCTGAAAGTGACCTGAATGATGTCAGAATTATTAAACCGAAAGAGCAGGGTGGATATGGGTTAGAGGGTCAATGGAGTGATGATTTTCACCACTGTGTTCATACCTTACTCACCGGAGAAACCACAGGATATTATTTGGATTTTGGTAAGTGTGATCTACTCGCAAAAACGCTGAAAGAAGGGTTTGCTTATTCTTGGCATTATTCGGCAAATCGTCAGCGCTATCATGGCAACTATGCAGGCGATCGCCCCGCCTCTCAGTTTGTGGTTTGTATTCAAAATCACGACCAAGTTGGAAACCGAATGTTAGGGGAAAGAATCAGTCAACTTTCCTCGTTTGAAGCCCTAAAGTTGGGTGCCGCCACACTGCTTATCTCGCCGTTTGTTCCGATGTTATTTATGGGAGAAGAATACGGAGAAGAATCACCCTTTGCTTACTTTATTAGTCATTCTGATCCGGGCTTAGTTGAAGCGGTGAGAAAGGGACGAAAAGAGGAATTTGCAGCTTTTCATCTGGAGGGAGAAGCCCCCGATCCTCAAAGTACAGAAACGTTCAAAGATTGTGTCTTAAAATGGCATTTACGAACCGAAGGAAAACATAAAGTTCTGCTTGATTTTTATCGAGAACTGATTCAACTCCGACGACAAATTCCTGCGTTGAAAAACCTGAGTTTCCAGCATCAAGAAGTCCAGAGTTGGGAAACGGAAAAAATCCTCTCTATCCGCAGATGGAGTCCAGACAGTCAAGTTCTTTGTATACTGAATTTTAACTCTGAAGCGGTGACGACTGATGCCATCAGTATAGAAGGAAGTTGGCAGAAACGGTTAGATTCTGCGGATCAGCAATGGATGGGAAGTGGATCGAGTTTACCAGAGACTCTGAGTACATCCCAACCGTTAACACTGTCTCCTGAAAGTTGTGTAGTTTATCAGAAGTGATGGGACGGGGAGGAGATAACAATCTTCCCCAAAAATCACTTATGATTAGATCACTTTAAACTCCTCTAAACTTAAAAAAAAATATGCGGATTCCAGTTGCAACATATCGAATTCAGTTTACCCCAACTTTTGGGTTTGAATCAGCCCTAAAAATTGTTTCCTATCTCCATGAACTCGGGATATCTGATTTATATGCGTCTCCGATTTTTGAAGCCAGAGAAGGAAGTACCCACGGCTATGATGTGGTTGACTCTAATCAATTAAATCCTCAGTTAGGAACTCCAGAAACCTTTGATCAGTTAATAGAAGAATTACAAGATCGAGGCATGGGTTGGGTGCAAGATATTGTCCCGAATCACATGGCTTATGATAGTCAAAATAAGCTGTTGATGGATATTCTTGAATATGGCCCAGATTCAGAATATTTTGAATTTTTTGAGATTGACTGGCAACATCCTTATAAAGATATCCGGGGTCGAGTTTTAACGCCTTTATTGGGAGATTTTTATGGAAATTGCTTGGAAAATGGAGAACTCAAACTTTCCTACGATGAAGAAGGGTTAAGTATTAATTATTATAACTTAAAAGTTCCACTAAATATTGAATCCTACGCTCAGTTTATTAGTCACGAATTAGGAGAACTCTCGAAAAAACTTGGCAGCCGAAACCCAGACGTGGTGAAATTATTAGGGGTTTTGTATATGCTCAAAAATATTCCCGCAGAAACCTCTAATCAACAGCGTCGAGATCAGGCTTTGTTTGTCAAGGGTTTATTGTGGGAACTGTATCGAGATAATCCGGAAATCACCGTATTTATTGATCAAAATGTTGAATATTTCAACGGAAAAGTAGGTGATCCGGAAAGTTTTAATTTACTGGATAACTTATTATTAAATCAGTTTTATCGGCTTTCGTTTTGGAAGGTAGGCGCGGAAGAACTAAACTATCGTCGCTTTTTTACGATTAACGAGTTAATTTGTGTGCGGGTAGAAGACGCTAAAGTGTTCCAGAAAACCCATGATATGATTGAAAAACGGGTAGAATCGGGTCAATTTACGGGACTCAGAATTGATCATATTGATGGGCTTTATAACCCCGTTCAATATCTACGGTGGCTGCGAGATAAAGTTGGAGATATTTATATTACCGTTGAAAAAATCCTAGAACTGGATGAAAAGTTACCTTCAAAATGGTTAGTTCAAGGAACATCAGGCTATGAATATTTGAACTATGTGAATGGACTATTTTGTGATACCTCTAAGGAGTCACGCTTTAGCCAAATTTACCGAGATGTTACCGGATCAACGACACCCTACAACCAGCTTATCGTTGATAATAAACGGTTAATTGCGGATAAAAACTTAGCGGGAGATGCAGATAACCTCGCTCATTTACTGAAGCGAATTTCAGGAGAATATCGTTATGGTCGTGATTTTACCTTACTCGGTTTAAAAACGGCAATTATGGAAGTTTTGGTTCGTTTTCCAGTTTACCGAACTTATATTACCGAAGAAGGGGTAAGTGATGAAGATCGTAAATATGTAAAGAAAGCGATTCAAGAAGCAAAAGGAAAAATTCCCGAACTGTTGAACGAGTTGAATTTAATTGAGAAGTTCTTATTGCTCGATTATGATGACTTTCTCAGTGAAGACAACAAACAGTTATGGTTACGGTTTGTGATGAAATTTCAACAGTTCTCAAGTCCGTTAACTGCGAAGGGAATTGAAGATACATTGTTTTACGTTTACTTCCGTTTCTTGTCTTTAAATGAGGTGGGAGGTTCACCGCAACACTTTGGAATTAAACCCGAGACATTTCACCAGTTTAATCAACAACGACTGCAAAATTGGCCTCATGCGATGAGTGCATCTTCAACTCACGATACCAAACGCAGTGAAGATATGCGAGCGAGATTGAATGTAATTTCAGAAATTCCGGATGAGTGGGAAACTCAAGTCCGAAATTGGATGGAACTCAACCGTTCTAAGAAGACAGAAAGTGACGGAATATTGATTCCTGATAATAATGATGAATACTTCCTCTATCAAACGATAATTGGGGCTTTTCCCTGGTATGAAGAAGAATATCCGCAGTTTGTTGAACGGGTGAAAGAATATGTGGTGAAAGCAGTACGAGAAGCCAAAGTTCACACGGCTTGGTTACGTCCCGATACGGTTTATGAAGAAGGGTTTATTTCCTTTGTTGAACAAGTGCTTGACCCCTCCGACGAGAACAGTTTTTTATTTGAATTTCGAGCTTTTCAAGAAAAGATTGCTTTCTATGGAATATTTAATTCTTTGTCTCAAACCTTGTTAAAAATGGCAACTCCAGGGATACCTGACTTTTATCAAGGTACAGAACTTTGGGATTTAAGTTTAGTTGATCCTGATAATCGTCGTCCCGTTGATTTTGAACAACGACTGTCTTTTTTACAAGAAATTAAACGCCGTTGTAAAACTGGGATGATGAGTTTACTCGAAGACTTGATAGCGACTTGTGAAGATGGACGCTTGAAGTTATTTTGTATCGCCCGAATATTGGAAGTTCGTCAGCAATTTGTGGAATTGTTTCAGTATGGAAATTATGTTCCTCTGAAAGTGATGGGTAAACATCAAGATCGAATTATTGCATTTGCTCGTATTTATGAACAAGAGACAGCAATTATTGTGATTCCTCGATTTCTAACAGGTGTTGTTCAAGCGGGAGTATTTCCGACTGGAGAGGATGTTTGGGGAGATACGACGATTGAAATTCCCAATGGTTCTGAATCAGATTGGCATGAAAAAATTACTGATTTTCAAATTCCTGCTGCGAATATGATCCGAGTCGGTACGATTTTACAACATTTTCCTCTGGGTTTGTTGGTCAAGTTTGATCCCAATTTAACTCACGAATAAATCCTTTAATTGGGAATCAAAAACAGTTGGGGCGGGTTATACACAAATGTATATTTTTCACAAATAACATTTAAAAACCCGTCTTAACCACACATCAAGAAATAATAGAAAATAGTTTTTATTGCTTTCAGTTTCAATCCCTCATAGGGATTCTTGTTAATTGCAACCCGAGTTTTGGGAATGATTCTCACGGTTCGGAATTCCGGTTTCAATCCCTCATAGGGATTCTTGTTAATTGCAACTCGGATTTGAATTGCTGATGTCAGGAAATATGTCGTTTCAATCCCTCATAGGGATTCTTGTTAATTGCAACCGGTTTATTTTTTCCTCTTAATATTATTAATGGGAAAGTTTCAATCCCTCATAGGGATTCTTGTTAATTGCAACGGTATCGGGAAGTATTCGTTGGGAGATTTGTAGTTTCAATCCCTCATAGGGATTCTTGTTAATTGCAACTAGCTGGTTTCTCGTTCCATTTCTTACCGAGAACAAGTTTCAATCCCTCATAGGGATTCTTGTTAATTGCAACTATAGTGCAATCGTCGGGAGCGGAACTTGATATCAGTAATCTTGTAGTTTCAATCCCTCATAGGGATTCTTGTTAATTGCAACTTCTTAATGTTTAATACAATGTAGGGTTTTTTCTATGTTTCAATCCCTCATAGGGATTCTTGTTAATTGCAACATTCAACGATCAACGAAGATACAGGGCTTTTGTTTCAATCCCTCATAGGGATTCTTGTTAATTGCAACCTTAGATGAATATCACAGGCCGCTGAGGACTGCTTGGGGGGTTTCAATCCCTCATAGGGATTCTTGTTAATTGCAACTATTCTTCAACCCCTCAGTAAAGCGGGGGGTAGATTTGATGTTTCAATCCCTCATAGGGATTCTTGTTAATTGCAACCCAAGCCTCCATCCTTCAATGCTTGAAGTATTTCCAAGTTTCAATCCCTCATAGGGATTCTTGTTAATTGCAACCTGGTTGGCTTCTTCGACGTGTATCTTGTTTTGGTTTCAATCCCTCATAGGGATTCTTGTTAATTGCAACAAAAACTACTTTGTCCTGCCCCTCATATAAGCCATAGTGTTTCAATCCCTCATAGGGATTCTTGTTAATTGCAACTCGTCGCACGTCACGCTCTGATACTTCCCCAAAAGTTTCAATCCCTCATAGGGATTCTTGTTAATTGCAACCGGAAAACAGGTCGAAACGTAGCTCAAAAACTTCTCAATTTAGTTTCAATCCCTCATAGGGATTCTTGTTAATTGCAACCATTTATCTCTGATTTGAGTAAGCATTCAGAAACGTTTCAATCCCTCATAGGGATTCTTGTTAATTGCAACCTTTGCATTCCCCCATTTGGAAAGAGTAAAATAGTTTCAATCCCTCATAGGGATTCTTGTTAATTGCAACTTGTAGTCGAGGCTATCACCGCAACTTCGGCGGAAATAATCGCGGTTGGGTTTCAATCCCTCATAGGGATTCTTGTTAATTGCAACTTTACTCCATACAGTTCGGCCTTCGCAGTAAATGTTTCAATCCCTCATAGGGATTCTTGTTAATTGCAACGCTACAGGATCGCTTTACAATACAACGTTTTTATTTTCAGGTTTCAATCCCTCATAGGGATTCTTGTTAATTGCAACTGCGGAATCTTGAAACTCCTACTATATTCAGTTTTCGAGGTACAGTTGCGCCTGGTGCGACTAAAACTATAATACCGGATTGCCTCAGATTTGTCAAAAACCCTGAAACCCTTACACAGTGGGATGCGCCCACCTCTACACAGAACCAACGACCGCAAACCCAGACAGCATAACTCCTCCAGCCATTGACAGCGATCGCGAAATTTTGATACCCACCCGTGGGCGCAAATAGAGGATAAAATCATGTATCCTAACTGCTCAATAAGAGTCGCCCAATCTAAAAACCCGATTTCTCTAGGAAGCCGGGTTATTGACTATCAATTACAGAGGTTAGACTTCAGAAGACTTTTTATGGATGATAAAAACTTGACCATAAGCTCCATAAGAGATAAATTCTTCTTGATCAAATTGCGGGTTTTCTTCTAGAAATTCTCGAAAAGCTTTTCGTTGACCTCGATTATTATCTCCATCAAAGCAATTCCAGTCATCAAAGATCAGTATCGTCTTGTCTATCAGCATATTTGAGATGAACTTTAGCACCTCTTGTGTAGAAGAATAAAGATCACAGTCAATTAATCCAATCGTGATTTTATTCAAATTGTATTGAGTCTTGACCGCTTCAGTCAGAGAGTCTTCAAAAAAGCCTTCGACTAAAAAAGTTCTTTCCCAGTCTACACCTTTCGAGTTTAAATTATTGATGACGCCTTCTTTTGAACAATTATATTGACCTTGATAAAAAACTTCCTCTTGGGTTTGATCTTCTGGGTTAGTGATTTCCGGTAATCCTTGAAAAGAATCAAAACCCAAAAATCTCATCTGAGCAAAATCATCTTTGAACTGTGTAGAAATATTTTGGGCTTTCCAAAACGCATATCCTTTGAATACACCAAACTCACAGTAATCTCCCTGATCTGCTGTTCCGAATTCTTGAGCTTTTTGAAACACAATCTCTAAAGCATCTTCTAACTCAGGAGTCGCACTATTAAAACCATGAACATACCCATAATAAACTTTGTGAGCGAATTTATTCAGTTTGGTTTTTTGCAAAAACTTAACTATTCCTGTTCTTAATTCTGTTTTTAGAGTCATAGTCAATATTTCCTCAATATTTAGTTTACCTTTCCAAGTTAAAACTTAGACTGAACACCCTTATGATACTTCTATTTGATTTCCAGATCGAGTGTAAGCAATATCTTGTAACTATACTTTTGATATTAGCAATAACGCTATTATCGTTAATAGCTTACACTTAAATCCTGGATTTTTAACCTCATCTAAAACTGGATTAATGAGCTTATATCTTGCTATACTATTCAACGGTTCTAACAAAAATCAAGAATTTTCAAACAAAATAGACTGAATCTTTACATTTCTAAATATTTACTTTGATAATAAAGACCCTGGCAATGATCAACCAGGGCCTATTTTATACACCGAATTTTGTCTGGATGGACTTAATTTAAGATCCGGTTTGGTGATCTCAGAAAATTATTGAAACTGTTCTTGAGACACCCAAGTTCCATGAAAACCATAGGGAACCCGTTGGGGAATAATCACTCGCGCCACAGGTTCAGACGTGATATTCTGAGCATCAACAATCACTAATTCTGACTGGTTTTGATTCTCATCGTGAACAAACGTCACCAACCAACCCTCATCCTCGGCACTATCATCTGAACGAGGAACAAACACCGCTTCACCCCCAAAACGTCCCTCTCCAAAACGGTGAACCTGACAAGTATTTTTTTCAAAATCGTATTTATTAATCCCTTCTAATTTGGGAAGTTCAGTCTTTGCCGTTTTACCCGTATAACCGTAGCGGGTTTGTAGTCCGGTGAACTGATTATTAATTGTCGGAAACTCCGAAGGCGCATCATCCAACTGTTCTTGCTTCACTTCCCCGGTTTCCATATTAAACCGCCAACAATATAACAAGGGAATATCAGAAGCATCATCACCAGTCATTGCCAATACAGAAGTAGACTCCATCCGACAAGCAATTAAAACAACTTCCGAACCCTGTTCGTAGGCGTTTAACGTATGGAAAATAAAACAAGACGGACATTCAAACCATTTCACTTGGCTATTATCCCCGTGACGAGGAACAATACCAAACCGACTCGGTGTTTCTTTTTCAAACATTATCGCAGGTTCGCCCCGTTGTATCCGTTCCATGCGGAATGTTAGGGGTAAATCCATAAATATTGTATAGTTTTTCGTGATGGCAAAATCGTGCATCATCACCCCAACGGGAAGTTCTATCGGGTTAATTTGCTTCAGTTTTCCATCTGCACCAACCCAACCGTATTGGAGATAAGGAGGGGCTGACATTGAATAACCGATAAACCTCATTTCACCCGTTTGGGGGTCAACTTTCGGATGGGCGGTAAATGCACAGGTGAGTTTACCATCAAAGTTATAAGCCCCAACCGTATCAATTTCTGGAAGCTTTAACGCATGAGGTTCTCCCCCTTCCCAGAGTGCAAAAAATTGACCCGCGTGCCAAACTAAAGCTGTGTTTCCAGTATTTTTGCTCGGGCCACCGGGAAGATTTTGTTGGGGCGGTTCAAAAATTCCACTCCAGAGGGCGGTTCCGGCTTCATGTTCGGTTTTATAGCCCAGAGTCCGAACATAGCGATTATGATAAGACGCTTTACCGTCTTGGATACGAACCCCATGAATCATCCCATCTCCATCAAACCAATGATACTGTCCAATGGGCGAAAATTGAGGATTCGGGCCGTTTCGTAAAAACATCCCCGACAAACCCGCAGGAAGTTCACCGATGACTTTTAAATGATCAGCAGTTATTTCATCCCGAATTGGGGCGAAATTACCATCAAGATAAGGGTTTGTTGCAACTGTTGAGGTCATATTATAAGTTAGTGAGGTGCATTACTCTTTAACATACCGTAATATTTACGTTCGCGTCAGAAAAAAACTCTCTCTTAGGTTAGAAATTGATCACCAAGAGTAAAAGTTTTTCTGAGTTCAAGGATTTTAGAGTAATCGTCTCATCAACACGGGTTCTATAGTATTTTCAAATAATTTGTGAACAACTGTTAACTGACCAGACCAATCCAGCAAGGGAGAGACTTACACTCCTGTTTACATTTCCAATAAAAATACTCTAAAAGTCCTCACTTGTGTCCAATAGGTCGAAAAACAGCAACAATCCATCAACCAATACACAACTTCATTTATCGACTAATTCGTTGTCTGACTTTACTCATTAATAAATCAACTTCAGGTAAATTCATTTGCATTGCAAAGATAGCAAATACAGAGAGTCCGACTGTTGTGGCTAAACAAAGTTCTATTAATAAAATCAAAAATCCCTCACTTCCTAAAAGGCTTTGAGTTCCCCAAACCGTTCCCCAACAAGCCAAACCTGCAAATAAACTCCCCACCGTTAAACCGAGTAACGGAAACCCCCATTCTCGCCACGGAAGCCCGTTTAACTTGCGATCTAATAGCACTAAAAACATTAACATCGAAACTAAATTAACACCCACCGTTGCTAAGACTAAACCCGGTGCGCCAAACGCTTTCACGAGCAGAAAATCTAACACCCCATTCAAGACAATATTCACCATACTGACTCGAAAAGGTGTTTCTCCATCTCCCAACCCATAAAAGACTCGAACTAAAACATCTCGCCCCAAATAGACAAACATTCCCGCGCCATAAGCCATCAATACCGAAGCGACAAATTGAGACGCTGCTAAATCAAATGCAAACCGTTCATAAACCACTCGCACAATGGGTAATGCTAAGGCAACAATGATCGCACTTAAAGGTAACATAGTTAAAGCGGTTAACATCAACGCTTGTCGAATTCTGTTCTTTAATTCCGGCCAATCTGCGGGTTCTCGCAGTCGAGAAAATATCGGTAAAAACGGCACTAAAATCACATTAGAAATAATTCCTAACGGCGTTTGAACTAATAACCCAGAATAAGCCAGTGCAGCAGCAGCTTGGGGAATATAAGAGGCAAAAAATAAGTCTGTATAAACGTTTATTTGCAGCATTCCCGATGAAAAAGTTGCTGGAAGCATGACGCGCATTACATCTTTAACCCCAGGTTGTTTGAGGTTAAATCTCAACCGCAATTTTCCGAGTTGCGATTTCCACATTGCCGGAAGTTGTACCAACCATTGCAATACCGCCCCGGCTAATGTTCCAAGCGCCAACACAATTCCACCCAGTAAAGCATATTGGGGATCGGTAATTTTAGGGCCGAGATAAACCGCCAATATTCCCAAACTGCCAATTAAAGCAACACTAGAAAATAACGGACTAATAGACGGTAGCCAATACATATCGGCTGCATTTAACGTTCCGAAACCAATGCCAATTAACCCCGCAAATAACGCCATTGGTGCCATAATTTGCAGTTGTTGGATCGCGATCGCCCGAATTTCTAAACCTTCAGGAGTTTGGCTGAGTCCAGGCGCGACTAAATCAATTAATGGACTCGCAAATACAACCATAAATACTGTGATCAATAACAATACCCCACTGACTAAAGTGGTGATCGTTTCGATCAAAGGTGCGGCTTCACTGCGATCGCGTTTGGCGAGGGCGCTGACAATGGCGCTATGAAACGGGCCATTAATTCCACCGAGTAAAATCAACAGAAAACCGGGAATGACGTAAGCGTAGTTGTAGGCGTCGATCGCCGCCCCCACGCCGAAAAGTGCTGCCATCACCTGTTGTCGAACCAGGCCAAATACTTTGCTGATCAGGGTTGCGACTGCTACAACGGTAGCAATACTGACCAGGGAACGAGTTGTTTTTTGCGATCCAGACACAAATGGTTATAAACACTGAGTGGCAACCCCTAGTTTATCGGGGAATGGACAATTAGAAAATAGGGTAGAGAAAGAATTCGCTGTAGATGCGTCGATCAGGCAAAATAGTGAAGTTACTCTTGATTTTACTTGCCTGATGACTGATTTCCTCTATCAATATCCGCCATTGCAAGCGGGCGTTTTAGTCAATCGTTACAAACGGTTCTTCGCTGATATTATGCTGACATCCGGAGAAACCATTACCGCCCATTGTCCGAATACTGGCCCGATGACGGGGGTTTGTGTGTTGGGAAATGCAGTTCAAGTCTCGCCCAGTAATAATCCGAAGCGGAAGTTAGCCTATACTTGGGAATTGATACAACTGACGGATAATCAACCGACTTGGGTGGGGGTGAATACAGGTTTACCCAATCGGGTGATAAAATTAGCCCTTGAACAACATTTGTTTCCAGAGTTGGGAAACTATAGCGAGATTAAAAAAGAAGTGGTTTACGGTCAAGATAGCAGAAGTCGGGTTGATTTTTGGTTGCAAGGGGAGAATCAACCGATTTATTTAGAAGTAAAAAATACGACTTGGGCAAAAGAGGGATTGGCGTTATTTCCCGATACCGTTACGACACGGGGACAGAAACATTTAAGAGAGTTAACCACGATTGTACAACAAGGCGGCCGAGCGGTGATGTTGTATTTTATTAATCGGGGAGATTGCGATCGCTTTTCTCCGGGAAAAGAAGCCGATCCGGTTTATGCAAAGTTGTTAAAAGAAGCGATAAACATCGGAGTTGAAGTCTTACCCTGTCGGTTTGAGGTGACACCTTTGGGAATTCAATATTTGGGACTGGCAAAATTAGAAATCTAAAATTCCCCTACTCCAATACTCAAATAGAGGTATAGAGTAGAGGCTTTAAACTACAAATTTATCAACTCAAACTTCATCACATCTAACTTAAACTGATAGAAAACTAGACTGTTCGAGTGTTGTTGTATCCACACCATTAACAATGGCTAAAGTGTTGTCATTGAGACGAATTTCATTCTCAAAAAATGTAAGTTGATCGACATTCAACCCCTCTGCTAAACCGATAAAATCAATGCCAATTTCAAAGTCTATAATGGTATCAATACCCTGTCCTTCAGCTAATACAAACGTATCACTTCCTTGAGCGCCAGATAAATCATCTCCTTGTAGGGTATCATTACCCAAACCGCCATTTAAAAGATCATCTCCAGCATCACCATAAAGTTGATCATCACCTTCAGAACCGAATAATTGATCATTACCGCCTTTTCCACCAATGCGATCGTTACCCTCTCCGCCAATTAAGGTATCATTTCCCCCTTCTAAACCGCCAGGAGAACGTTCATTCAGATCGCCACGTAAAACATCATCACCGTCACCACCTCGGATTAAATCATCACCACTTAAACCCGCAATAATATCATTCCCACCTTGACCATTAATCACATCATTCGAGTCATCAAACCCGATAATAGCGTTATCCAAATCATTGAGGAAAGTAACAGTGTTAACCCGTTCAACTTGAGTCGGATTGGCATCGGCATCAATCACATCAAAACTGTCTTCAATAGCCGTTTTTCCGTCAAAGATAATATTACCAACACCATTGTCTTGGTTTTCTAAATCTTCTAACTCCAAGCTTTTGAGAACAACTTGAGTATTATCAATCCCCTCAAAAGATAGTTCTAAATCCTCGCCATTTTGAGTTAAAAGTAAATTCTCAGCCGTTAAACCTTCGCCAAAAAAGTGCAACTCATCGAAAACTTCCGGAAATTCGGTGCTATTGCCAACACCACCAAAACCCCCTAAAACAACCGTTCCATCCCCTAAATTTACCGGAACCGGATAGTCACCACCTTCAATAACTCCATTGAAAAAGTTGACCGTACCATTATTTTCGCCAATAAAAGCATCCAGAAAACCATCGTTGTTAATATCAACTAAAACGGGTGTTGCATCAATACCCACATCGGGTAAACTGTCCGGTAACTGAATTGGTGGAGCGGGTTCGGAAGAATCAGAAGATGATCCATTGGCTACGGCTGTAGTAGACGTATTCACAAAAAGTGGAGATGTAGGAGTTCCTAAGTTAATAAAATAGATGCTGGTTCCGTCTCCAGTTCCAATAAAAGCATCAAAATCTCCATCATTTTCGGCATCAAAAAAGCTCGGCGCTGCTGAACCCGAAACCTCGGTTAACCCAAAAGGATTGTTATCTCCCCGAACAAAATTCGGACTGGTGCGAGTTCCGGTATTGCGATAAAATAGCGTTGTTCCGGTGGCTGTTCCGACAAATAAATCGTGATCGCCATCCCCATCAATATCGGCAAACGCAGGATTAGATAAACCGCCTGCACCCGAAAAACCAAAGGGATTAATGATAGGAGGGTCGAAACTTGCGCCATTGACATTACCCCGGTTGCGATAATAGTGAAGTCGGCCAAAAGTATCTCCGGAAAATAGATCTTGATCGCCATCGTTATCAATATCGACAAAAGTGGGAGTGCTGCGGTTGCCCACATCTCGAATAACTATTGGGGCTGAAAAATTAGGATTAGTCGCGGTGCCTTCATTTCGAGCGATCGCAATGGTTCCGTCACCCGCACCGATGAACAAATCAAGATCTCCATCCCCATTTTCATCGACAAAGGTGGGAGCGCTGTTAAAACCAACATCAATATTGCCTAAAGGATTGTTTTGATTTTGAGGTGTAGGGGGTAGAAACTCAATATTTCCAAAGGTGTTGGGGTTGTCGGTGAAGAAAATATTCGGATCGCTGGTTTGCCTGTTGATATTATCATCATCGGAAGCATTATTTTCGACAAATCGGATATTTGCCGCAGCGAAATCTTCTCCCAAAACAACGACTTCAGCATCCAAATCCTCTCGAACAAAGATCGCGCCCCCTTTACCCTGTCCATCTTCAAACCCCGTTCCTCCTGTGGCGGTATTGTTCTCAAACAGGATATTGTCTCCAAGCGTCAGCGTACCTTCGTTGACAAAGATTGCACCCCCCAAGCCAGCGCCACCGCCACCGTCGCCACCAATTCCCCCCACGCCAGGATCATCACCTAAGAAATTGGCATTACCTTCCTCACCATCTTGACCATTTTGACCTCGGCCACCACCAAAACCACCAGCACCACCAGGACCACCAGTACCACCAGGACCACCAGTATTATCGGCACCAAGAAGGAGTGAAGCGCCACCGCCGCCACCGCCGCCACCACCACCGCCGCCACCGCCAAAACCACCAGCACCACCATTACCACCCTGACCACCAGCATTGGGGAAACTAACGGCTTCACCGCCACCGCCACCACCACCACCACCGCTGGCACCACCTGTGGCAAACAAGCCTCCACTACCCGCTTCACCAGAGCCTGCTGGTGTTTGATCAGAAGCTCCATTACCCCCGGAACCAGCTGTAGCCACTTGGTTGAACGTGGTTAGACTGAATACTCCACCATTACCTCCGTTGAAGCCACCACTGCCACTATTGAAGGCGTTACCGCCTCGTCCACCGTCGCCCCGGCCATTGAAACCGTTACCGCCAATGGCTTGGTGATCGCGAAACCAGACGCTTTCTAGGCTAACGTTACCACTGGTAAAGATGGCCCCGCCTAAGCCACCGCCACCGCCTCCTCCTCGGAGTCCATTACCTCCCCGTGCGACTCCTCCGCTTAGGGTGAGGTTTTCAAACCGAACGTTTGCTTCGCTGCGGATGTCAAAAAGCTGAGTTTGGCCGTTGCCATCAATTCCGGTAAATGAACCGTTTCCATTAAAATCCAGATCGTTGCCTGCGGTGATTAACAGGGGACTGTTCAACTCAACAATACTACTAAGGTTAATGATGTCTGAACCGGGCGTATTTGCGGCGGCATTAACGGCTTCTCGCAAGCTGGTTAAACCATCACCAGCAACAATATCAAGGGTTGTATCGATGTTAAAGGTTGCCATTGTTGTTCTCCTTTTAAATTTGTTTGCATTAATTAAATCTTTGTCCGGTCAGAGCGTGAAATTAATCTCTACTCATTTCAGAACTGATTAATCAATCTTGTTATCAACAAATTTAATCTTGATTTAGAACAAAGACAATATGAAAATGTTTGAAAACGTATGTAGTTATAGAGAAAATTGTTTTTATTTTAATCTGAGAGCAAAATGATTGTTTTCTTAAAAAAGCCTGAAAATATCCTGATAAATCAATATGAACTGCACTATTTTTTATATAACTTTGTAAAGTTTGATTTTGTAAGCGTGAACCGAATTGTGGTGAAATCCTTGATTATTAGGGGTTTAATGAATTATTACTGATCGCCAACCTTGATATCAAAGGGTTTGAGGAAACAAATTCAAACAGTTTTGAATGCCGTGAGAAAAAGTATAAAAAAGTATGAAAATGTTATAACTCTACTTGATCTTGAGCTTCAGTTAAGAATACAAACTAAAAAGACACACCAAACACAAAGAGAGTCTCTTCGCAACGGTGTATCTTTTTTGATCAATTAGATCTAAATCTTCTGCAACTCTGGGAGTTTAGGAGAGGTATACTAGGTCTAAACAAATCAACCTCTGCCCTCTGTCTCCCTACTTCTGCCTTCTTTAATAATGAGTACCAATTTTTCGGTAATGAACGGCTGTTACTCCTTCAGAACTCAATATCTGACCATTCGTAACAGTGGCATAAATCAACCAATGATCGCCACATTCCATCCGTTGTTTAACCTCACATTCGAGATAAGCCAACGCATCTTTTAGTACCACACAACCATTAGATGCTTCCCCAATCTCCAAACCCGCAAACCGATCTTCTCCCGGTGCAAACCGTTTGATAAAATGCTTTCGTAGTTGTTTCCCTTCTTCTAAAATATTCAACAAAAATTGATCGCCGCTATGGGTTAAAGACTCCAACGCCCGATCTTTGGCGACGGCGATGGTTAAACCAGGAGGGTTAAATGTCGCTTGAGACACCCATGACGCCAACATTGCACTTTGAACATCTTCTCGCCGACAACACATCACACACAGCGAACCCACTAAACGCCCTACAGCTTGGGCGGTACGATCAGCCCCAGAGTCGGTGACAGAAGATCGGGCGCTCCGCAGTTTTTGGGTGCGTCTGAGGGTTTGGGCGAAGTCAATAGCAGCTTCTTTGCAGGTTTGTAGGGTAACATCGGTGGGTTTAAATTTAACACGAATCGGTTCAAACCCAAACTTATATCCGGCATCTTTTAGCTTACCTTCGAGGATATCAATGGCTTCTCCACTCCATCCAAAAGACCCAAAAACTCCAGCTAATTTATTGGTAGAAGCGGTGTTTAATATAATTCCTAATGCGGTTTGAATTTGGGTCGGGGCGTGACCTCCGAGAGTGGGTGAACCGATAATAAATCCATCACATTTTTCAATCGCGGCTTGAATGTCTGAAGCTTTGGTATATTCACAGTTAATTGATTCGACGGCAATACCTGCTTTGGTTAAACCTTTGGCGATCGCTTGGGCGATAGTTGCTGTATTTCCATAGGCTGAAGCGTATAATAAAGCCACATTAAAAGCTTGAGTTTTTTGTTTATTACTCCATTCTCGATACAGGTGAGTTAACTCACTCATCCCATAACGAACTAACGGCCCGTGACCTGTTGCATAGAATTTAATTTGCGGTAAATCTGCAATTTTATCGAGGGTTGAAAGCACTTGACGGGCTTGGGCAGCATGAAGACAATCATAATAAAAGCGTCGATCTTCGCTATAAATTGACCATCCTTCATCAAAAATCTGATCGCCGCAAACGTGCGCCCCAAAGAATTTATCGGTGTATAATACTTGGGTTTTGGGATCGTAGGTTAATAAGCCATCCGGCCAACGGGGTGTGGGGACGGCGATAAATTGCAGTTGATGTCCGTTGCCGAGATCGAGGGTTTCTTCTCCTTTAACAACGAGCAAGTTAATATTATCGTAGTCGCTGAGATATTCTTTTAAAGCTAGGGCGGCAGGATTGGAACAAACAAAAGTCACTTGTGGGGCTAGTGTTAATAATGCTTTAATCGTCGCGCCTCGATTCGCATTAAAATGTCCTAAGATAATGTAATTTAATTTAGACCAATTCAGCCGCATTTGCAAGGCTTCAATATAGTTGCGGGTAAAGGATTCTCCGGGCGGATCGATAATTGCAGTGTGTTCAGCTTGAATCAGATAACTATTGGCGCTGGTGCCTTTTTTGAGGGAATATTCAACCTCAAATTTTAGGCGATCCCAAGTGCGCGATCGCAGGACTTTTGTATCTTCTGCAATCAAGAGTGTTTGTACGTCACGGGCTTTTACAAGTGTTGCTGTCATGTTAGATTATTTTAAATGAGTTGTGAATTGCTTTAATCCAAAATTGCATCAATTAAAAACTGATTAATGGATTTCCGTTTAACTTCATGCCAATATTTTGTATCTACGATATCAAACTTAGCACCAACTTGGGTTAAATCATCATCCAATCCCGTCATAAATCGTCGAGTTGTCACATCATCTCCGACTTGAATAAAGGTAATTCCCAATTCTTCGGCATAATCCATCTGATGAGAGGATTTGATAATTAATTGTTGTAGATCTCCAATGCCATCAATGCCATGTTTATCTAGAACAACCACAATAATCTCACCTTTTGGCTTAGTTTGATGGTTTTCTTTGCGCTCAAAATAATGATTGAGAATATCAGCAACCGCTTCAACTACATTAATGTCAATGATATTGGTGACACAAGAACGATTATTTTCTTGTAAAAGATCGGCAAATCGACTTACGGTCGCTTTCGGATATTTTTTTAAATAACTAGAAGCCTCATAAATCGTTAAGCCCTCGGGATCAAATTCCTGACATTTCTTTGCCAAATCAATTAAAGAAGCTTGAGCATCTATCCATTCATTAAACCAAGGATGGTGTTGATCGCGGCTGACCCCACTGCGAGCAATAACAATTGTGTAACTACGGTCTTTCAATAAATCGGTAGACATGGAATTGCACCTCGTAAAAATAGGGAAATGGCTGAGACGTGAATGATTAGGCGTTCTCTAGAGATTCCTACTCCTCTGATTTTATCAACGCCGCTGCCTAAAAAAAGTAAAAAAACAGGCATTTCTTTAGCTCCTTTTTATCGCTCTCCCGCAGAGAACAACAATCAACTCACGCTTTTACATTCCCTATTTTTTGATTCCCAGTCTAGTAATGATTACCCACTTTCCGATGGTGAACCGCAGGTAAAGTATCGGGATCACTCACCCGTCCCGCCTGCACCGTAGCGTAAATAATCCAGTGATCACTCAACTCCATCCGACTAGCGACTTGACATTCTAGATAAGCCACCGCATCGGTTAAAATCGGACTGCCATTACTTGCGCTTTGAGTCTCAACCCCTTCAAAACGATCCGCACCGGGCGCAAACCGTTTGAGAAAATGACGCATCAGCTTTTGATAGTTATTTTCTGCCAAGACATTTAAAACAAAGGTATCATTCACCTGCATTAAGGCTTCAATTGCCCGATCTTTTGCCACCGCAATACTCAAACCCAAGGGTTGAAAACTGGCTTGAGACACCCAAGACGCCAACATCGCACTGCGAACTTCTCCTTTGGTGGCGGTGATAATATATAATCCTCCACTGAGGCGACCGAGCGCTTTATCGAGGTCATTATCAAGAGACTTCATTTGCTTAACAGCTTTTTTCAACCCTAACCACTGTCCAATGTCAGTCCCCGCTTCTTCACAGAGTTTGTAGGTGTTTTCGGTTGGGGTTTCTGTGACGCGAATGGAGGGAAAACCTTGTTTAATTCCGGTTTGTTTAAACTTTACTTCTAACAGATAAACCGATAGACTACTCTCGCCGCTTTCGTACAGACCAAAGGCTTGTTTGGCGTGAGTGGAGGCTAAAATCGTGCTAATTGCTTCTTCGGCCATTTCAGCATCAGGGCCAGATACAGGCGGTGTACCCACGATTAAGCCTTGGGCGGAACTGGCGAGTTCACGAATTTCTTGCTGATCGGCTGATCGCAAATCTAGCATTTCGACTGCAATTCCAGTTTTAGTTACCCCATGAGCGATCGCTTGGGAAAGCCGATCACTATAGGCGTAGTCGGAATAGTAGAATACCGCGACAGTAGTTTCGCCTTTGGTTTGGGCTTGACTCCACTCGAAGTAACGCCCTACCAGTTCCCCGACGTTATGACGAAGTAATGGCCCGTGTCCGGTGGCGATCGTATTGATTTCTCCGAGTTTTTCCATGCGTTTGATCGCGCTCAGGACTGAACGAGCGTTCGGTGCCATCAAGCATTCATAATAGAAGCGATAATCGGGTTCTATTGCGGCTAAATTTGCATCATAGGTTTGATCAGAACAATAGTGCATCCCAAACGCATCACAGGTAAACAGGGTTTGGGTTTTGTGATCGTAGGTGAAAATCGTGTCTGGCCAATGTAAATTGGGAGCAGAGACAAATTCTAAGAGATGACCATTGCCTAAGTCTAGAGTCTCACCGTTTTTGACTTGAATGCGTTTAAACTCAACGTGAGTCAGATTTTCGAGGAATTGAATGGCGACTTTTGCGCCGACAATGGTAATATTCGGGGCGAGTTCTAAAACGTCTTTGACTAAACCACTGTGATCGGGTTCGGTATGACTGATAATCAGATAATCAATTTCACGCGGATCAATCAGTCCTTGGAGAGTTTCGAGGTACTGTTGACGAAATTTGGCGTGGGATGTATCAACTAAAGCGGTTTTTTCGCCTCGGATGATGAATGAATTATAGGTTGTTCCATTTTGTAATCCAAATTCGATATCAAAGCGATCGCGATCCCAATCTAAGGAACGAATCGCTGTTGTATCTGTAACGGTTTCGCTGACTTCCATCGTCAAGCGACTTGATTGAACTTTATCGGTAAGGGCTACCATATTTGACTTCCCCGCAGTAACTCGTTATGACTTCAATTTGTGTTCTATTGTGACATGAATCAACTCTAAAGTTTTATTGAAAAACCTATAGGTGAGTTAAGATCCACAAAAGGTTGTTCATTTTCCCCCGTTTACAGGGGACGCTCTCCTTGAGTTCTACAGCAACTCGATCGAACAATACCGCAAAAATCTGGGATCATCTTCACCTGAAAAACACCTCGTACTTTGAGTTTTGTTTTTGAGTTGAAGTTTAATATTAGGTTATTGAGTGTTAAAGCTTGAAAAGTGATCTCCAAATAACCCTAACTTGAATATCTATATATTAGATAGAATTGTATCAAATTTTTATGACCAAACCGTGATCCAATCAAATGAGATTTAAGCCCAATTCAAAGAGTTAAAGGTTTTACAAGATTTTATCTGTGACTTTCAATGGCTATTTTTCTGATATTCTGTGGTGATCAAGACAGGGAGATTGGAAGGGTTTGTAGTATTCAAGTTAAAATCGAGATGAGACATCAACCAACCCCTCAAAAAGATGAGGTAATGCCACCAGCAAACGATTACAGTTGATTGAGATGCCATGGTCGGAGATTCCCCTCCATCAGTTGGGTGCAGGTGTATTGATGCGAGTCACTCAGTCGCACCACTAAGGAATATCCCATGAAATTGCGTAAGAAAACTCTATTGATTATCGGTGCAGCCCTATCAAGTCTCCTTGTGGCACTCTATGTCACAGTATCAATTGTCCTGCATAACAACTTTCATCGCCTAGAAGTGGAGTCTGTACATCAAGAGGTCATGCGGGCGGTGAATGCTTTACATCAAGAATCTGTCAACTTAGAAAAACTAGCCCAACATCAAGCCCAGTCCCTCAATATTACTGCGATTGTCAGTTCCTCAAATTCTATGGAGGTAGATTGGCAACAAACACCCGTTGATTTATTCGTCTTAGTGAATGGGGAAGGGAAAGTTGTTTTTAGTAGAGGATTTGATCCGACTCGTCAGCGAGAAATTCCAATTTCTGAAGCATTTCAAGACTATCTGACTTCAGATTCTTTTCGACTCTGCCAATTTTTTAGTGAAAATAGTCAGACAGTCCCCCAGTCTAAGTTTTTATTGTCCTCTAGTGTAGCAGAAAAAAACAGTTCTTATTCTTCAATTTTTACCCCGGGAAGTTCGGGTCTTTTGACTTTACCAGAAAGTAATTGGTTAATTGCAACTCAACCCATTTTTACCTCTGATTCTCCAAACCTGCAAGGTGTTGTTATATTAGGACAGAATTTAAACCGCTTAGTTCCTGATATTGCCCAAAGAAGTCAATTATCGCTCGAGATCAAACCTTGGAGTTCCGCCATATTTCCTTCAAAAAACTCAGAAAATATTTGGGTTGAACCTCTGAATTATTCAATATTAGAGGGATATACAGTTCTGCGAGATATTCAAGGCAAAAACGCCCTAAAACTCGAAGTAAAAGTTAACCGAATCTTCTCTAAAGCGTCTCAAGATAGTCAATATCACTTAATTATAGCAGTTTTGTTTGTGGGTGCAATCTTAGGTGGAATTACCCTCTTTGTTCTAGAACGATTGGTATTATCCCGTTTATCTGATTTAAACAATCAAGTTAGTAATATTAGCAGTAGTGGCGACTTATCTCTACAAGTATCGGTATTGGGAGAAGATGAACTAGGGAATTTAGCTGAAACCATTAATCAGATGCTTCGCGCCCTAGAAGATGCTGATCATGATCGCCTACAACAAGAAGAACGTTATCGTTTATTAGCCGAACATTCAACCGATATGATTACTCGCCATTCGGTTGACGGAATTATTCTTTATGCTTCACCCGCTTGTCGAATTTTACTCGGATATGAACCCGAAGAATTAATTAATTGTACTGCGGCTGAGTTTCTTCATCCTCGTGATTTGAATGCTTTAGTGAAAGCTCATTTTTTTGTATTGCGTCAAAATGTGACTTACACCATCACTTATCGCATCCGTCACAAAAATGGAAATTATATTTGGTTTGAAACCACCAGTAGCGCAATTCGGACTTCTGAGAATGAAGATTCACAAGAAATTATTGGCGTTTCTCGAGATATTAGCGATCGCAAACAACGCGAACAACAACTTCAAGATAGTGAAGCTTCTATTCGAGCATTATATCAGATCACATCCACCCGAGAGATGAATTTTCAAGAACGTCTCCGTCGAATTTTAAAAGTGGGTTGTTATAAGTTTGGTTTAGAAGTGGGGTTGCTTTCTCGTCTAGAAGATATTAATCCGACTCAAAATCAATATAAACTGGAAATCATGGCTGCTATGTGTCCCTATCCAGAGATCCAAACAGGAAAAGTTTTTGAATTGACGGATAGTTTGGGTTTGATGACAGCAAAATCTAAAAAACCCCTTTATTTTGAATCCCTACAATTTTCTGGTTTACCCTGTTCAACTTCAACACCATTTAAAATTGAAGCTTATATGGGCATTCCGGTGATTGTTGAAAATAAAGTTTATGGGATTTTATGTTTTTGGAGTCAGCAAACAAAAACAGAACCCTTTAAAGCCGTTGATCGGGAACTCTTAAAGTTAATGGCACAATGGATCGGAAGTGAACTTGAACGTCAAAAAACCGCCCAAGATTTAGCTAAAGTTCGAGATGAAGCCCTGGCTGCAACTAAAGCGAAAAGTGAGTTTTTAGCCACCATGAGTCACGAAATTCGTACCCCCATGAATGCGGTAATTGGGATGACAGGGTTGTTATTAGATACTCGCCTCACCTCTACTCAACAAGATTATGTGGAAACGATTCGTAGTAGTAGCGATGCGTTGCTTTCATTGATTAATGATATTCTGGATTTCTCAAAAATTGAATCGGGAAAGTTGGAGTTAGAACAACATCCATTTGACTTGCGAACTTGTATTGAAGAATCGTTGGATTTACTCGCGACAAAAGCAGTCAGTAAAAATATTGAACTTGCCTATTTAATTGACCCGATAACGCCTTCTAAAGTGATTGGAGATGGGGCGCGACTTAGACAAATTTTAGTGAATCTTCTCAGTAATGCTGTTAAATTTACAGAAACCGGAGAAGTGGTAATTTCACTAAAAGCAGTTTCTTTAGAGCCGATTGTTTCTGAAGAAAATCTAGACGAAAATTCTACAGAAACGACAACTCAACCCAACCGTTATCAGATTCAATTTGCAGTCCGAGATACCGGAATTGGTATTCCACCCGCACGAATGAATCGTTTGTTTAAATCCTTTAGTCAGGTGGATTCTTCCACCAGTCGGCAATATGGCGGAACGGGTTTAGGATTAGTAATTAGCAAACGACTTGCTGAAATGATGGGGGGTCAAATGTGGGTGGAAAGTCACAAAACAATAGCAGGTGAACCGCCTACTGATTTTATACCTTCTATGACAAATTCTACCGGGAATCGCCCCTTACTCGATCCCGTAAAAATTGATCAAGTTTCACAAACGTCTAAATCTTTTATTCCCAATAAAGCAGTCGGTTCAACCTTTTATTTTACTATTATTGTAGAATCTTGTTCTCATCTCAAAAAAGAGTGGGGAAAAACGCCTGAATTAACCGAAAAACGGTTATTAATTGTTGATAACAATGCCACAAATCGCCAAGTTTTGACTCTACAAACTCAAGCTTGGGGAATGCTAGCAAAAACCGCCGCAAATGGAGTAGAAGCCTTAAATATTTTGCGTCAGGGTGAACCGTTTGATATGGCGTTGTTAGAAATGCAAATGCCTGATTTTGATGGGCTGTCATTAGCTAAAGAAATTCGCAAGCTATCACCCTATAAAAGAGTTCCTTTGGTTTTGTTAACTTCGATGGGAAGGCAAAGTATTGATCGCGCCCAACTTTATGATTTTTCTGCTTGTTTAAATAAGCCGATTAAACAATCTCAGCTTTATAATGTATTGATGAATATTTTAGGGGGAGAATCGCTAGAAGTTCATTTAGCCGATAAAGATCGGGTGAAACTCACTAAAGATATTCCTTTACTGGCAAAAACTTTACCTTTGCGAATTCTACTGGCTGAAGATCATTTAGTTAATCAAAAAGTGGCTTTGCAAATCTTACAACGGATGGGATATCGGGCGGATGTGGCGGGGAATGGATTAGAAGTATTAGAGGCTTTGCGGCGTCAAACCTATGATGTGATTTTGATGGATATGCAAATGCCGGAAATGGATGGTTTGGAAGCGGCGCGACAGATTAAAAAACTCTACGGCGATCGCGAACAAGATATGTCTGAACGTCCAAGAATTATTGCCGTAACTGCGAATGCTATGGAAAGCGATCGCAATGATTGTATTGCTGCGGGTATGGATGATTATATCAGTAAACCGATTAGAATGGAACAGTTAGTTTCTGTTTTAAAACAATGTAAACCGATTAATCAAGCTGTTTTAAATAATAATATCGATGTTGTCGTTTCTGAGACTGTTCAGTTAACGAATGAACCTAAACAAACCCAAGTTTTTTCGACTCAAGTGGCGACTTCTCCCCGTGAAAAATTGGTCGTTCTCGATCCGAATGTGATTGAGAGTTTACGGGAGATTGAAGCCTTAGAAGAAGCAGTCGAAGCGTATATAGAAACAGCACCCGAACTGTTAGAAAAAATAGCAGCAGCGACAACAAACCTAGACGCCGAACAACTCAAACCTGCCGCCCATTCTCTCAAATCAATTAGTGGAACGTTGGGGGCTTTAACACTCTTTGAACTCTGCGAACAGTTGGAGATGAAAGCCCGTGAAACTCTAGAAAAAGGCGTTCCTTTATCAGAAGATATTACCACAATTTATGATAAAGTTACAGCCGAGTTGGGATGGGTAAAAGCAGCGTTACAACTCGAAGTTAAACGTTCCCCGTAGGGAGTTTCCAGTCGGTTAATATTGCCCCCAACCCCCAATTCTGGGGGCTAATTAAATCTTGAAGACGTTGACGATAATCGTTTAATTTATTCATAGTTTCTAATTGCTAACCGGGTTAATATCACGAACAATGGCTTGTATTTCCTGTCGAACTTGTTCCAGTCGTTGACGCTGTTGTTCTATCCAAGCTTGATCTTGTTGGCGCTGTTGAACAGATTTTTGATAATCTTTTTCTTGCTGTTTAAGTGGATTTTCGCACAGTGAAATCGCTTGGTTAATTAAATTACTCGCTAATTCAACTCGGGTATTATACATTGATTGAATCTGCTCACAAATGTTGTCGAACAGTTCTTGGTGAGACTCATAAAAGTTTTTCAAACCTGTCTCACAAACTTCTCCCTTAACTTTAGCGTTAATGCTATCCTTATTCTTGCCAAATAATGCAGAACCGACTACTCCAGTTACCGCTCCACCTACACCACCTATCAATAATGGAATCAACCCTATTCCTGTAAATGCTAACGCTGCGCCTATTGCTAATCCACCTGCGGTTCCCAGACCAGCAAATAAATGAAAATCTTCTTCTTCATTCTTCTGAGACTTAAGTGTAGGATTAATCCCTAATTCTCGACAAGCATTCACATTTCCAATTAGAGTAGAGGTAAATTGATTACCGATATATGTATCGAGTTTGCTATCTAATTCGGTTAAATCATTTTTGATTTCTTCAAGTTCATATTGAATGAATCCATTTATATTTTTAAGCCAGTCAAGCAACAGGTCATCTTTTAATGTTGATTCCCACTCTTTAATTTCTTTTAAAAGAGAAGCCATAAATTGATCTCCATAGTCTTTGATTAACTTTTTTTTGTCTTTGAATGGAGAATAGGTTGAAGTCCATTGTTCGCTTGATTGAATAATGCGCTCATCCAATTGATCAAGCCATTTATTCCAAGATTCAAGAACTTCGTCAATCACATCTTCTAGTTCTTGATCTGCAAAGATTTTAATTTTTACATCCCGTCCACTGATTTCTCCCATTTTTTCAATAATTTCTGATTTTCCCGCCTCCTTGAGTTGTAGTTTTCCTTCTAAAAGATTCTCGGCTTGATGCAAACCTTCTAACGCCGACTGAATTAATTGATTAACTTCTGTCGTTGCTTTCTTAACCTCTAAAATTCCCCGTTCCTGAGTCAGAAACTTTTCTACAGATTGGGTAAAATGAGAAAAACTTTGCAAATACTCATTCTCCGTTCCCGCTAAAATAGCATCGAGGGTTGCTTGTGCAGAAATAAAATGAATTCGGTTTTCTCCGCCAATGATAGGATTTTTCCCCATCACCAAATTTTCAATCCGTTTTTGTACCTGCTGACGACTATTTTCGCTGCGAAGTAAATCCCAGAAATTCACCAACATAAACAAATTATTGGCGGGTTCCTGTTTATTGCCATTGAGTTGATTTTTCAGACTTTCAAGTAACTCTCGTTCTCCCTGTGTGAGAGGACGGGAAGCATTCGTTACAAAAATAACAACATCCGTATCTTTTAGCAGTTGTTGAGTGATTTCCGTTCGTTCTGGATGTTCGTTCAACCCCGGAGAATCAACTATTTCAACCCCATACCGACACAACTCTAAGTTAGGATGCTCAAAAATAATTTCGCTAATTTTACTAACTTCAGAATTCGCCAATCCTTCGGTTAGATTTCCCAATGCAGCTTCTTCAGAAATCGCCGCTTTTTCTTGATACTGTTCTAACGGGATTTCTTCTTGTCGTTTATCTTTGTAACAACAAATTACCCGTTTTTGTTCTCCATATCTCAAAACCGTTACCGTTCCGCTACAGGGAATATCTCGAACGGGTTGGATTTCTTCACCCAGTAAAGCATTTAAAATCGTTGACTTTCCTTGACTAAATTCACCCACAACCGCAACTCGAAAACGTTGGGACTGTAGCTTTTTAGAAACTTTGCCAATGTCCTCAATTAAAGACGCCTGAAGAAACTCTCTGTCCGTACAATCTTGTACAATTTTCTCAATATCAACACATTTTTGATCAAGCTGGCGTTTGCAGTTTTGAAAGGCTTGTAACGCCTCATAGGAAATCGTGCGATGCTGTTGACTTTTTTTCTTTTCGGAAACAACCGGAAGAACCGCTAACATCTGACTCGCCGCTTTCACAAACACGCTATCTAAATCGTGAAACCAAACCGGATCGAGTAAAAATCTGACTTTTTCTAAATATTCGTTATCGACAGAAGCAGGATTAGTAAACGCCGATTCTAATACGTTTAAATATTGCGGTTCAAGTCTCAAGTGATTCGCCAAAATTTCTAAATATTTTTTCTCTCGCGCATCCATATCTCCATCTGCTGCTGACATTTCATAACCCAAGCCAATCAATAACAACTTTTCCGATTCCGAAAAAAATGCGGTCAGCAACAACAAATCATTAGGATTTTGATAAATCTTTTGTTGACGAACTCCCTGTTTCATTAGTTTGACTAATTCGCGAACATTTCCTGTTTCTGGAATAAAGCGACGGAGAGTAATTAGAAGCCGTTGTGTTTCCTCTTGATCAACTTGATTATCAGCAGCTATCACACCCAACAATACACAGACTAAAGCGGCGAGAAACACAACGGGAGGACTGAGATCTTCTTCTTCAAGTTCGTGTCCGGTGATGCGAGACAGTAAATCTACGGTATCGGCTGTAATTAATGATAAATCCATGAGCCGTCAGCCTCCTAAGTTTTAGTGATTGATAGGTTTTTATTCAGAACTTTCGTAAAAATGCAGAGATAAAAATTATCTCTCGAAAAAACCAACTAACAAATCAATTTTTCTTGATTTACTACAATTCGAGTTAAAGTAAAATTAGAGTAATGCTTCTATACGAAAGTAGTATATCATTCGATTAGAAAGCAGGGTCATTCTTCAATAAAAAAGTTAACAATGATAGAATACATCTTCAGTGCAGGAAGTCAAGCACTTTTGGGCGCAGGTAAACTGCTTCAAGTCACCACAAGTACAGGTCAAGTTTTGCCTTTATTGCGAAATCCCGCTACGGGTCAATTTGTAGAAATGGCAAAAGGTGCAGTTTTTAACGGTGCTTCTTTATCGCCTCTAATTGGTGGAACTCCAGCCCAGATTCCTTTAGCGTTAGGACAAATGTACCAAAATCAACAAGTATTAGGACAATTAAACGTTATTAAATCGGGCTTGGGAATGTTGCAAGCAACAACAGCTTTTATCGGCGTTGGTGTGGCGGCGACGGCTGTACTTTCGGCGGTTAATTTATGGCAAACATTGAAGTTACGAGAAGATGTTAAACAATTAAAATTAGAACTCCGAGGCGGTTTTCTTGACCTCAAACAAGCATTAAGAAGCCAGGGCGTTGAAATTGTTCAACATTTGGATAAAGTCGCCGAAGATATCAAGTTTGAACAGCATCGCCTCGAATATGTCAAAGCCTATTCGCGGTTTATTCAAGCGACAAAATTAATGAAAACCGCCACGACTATCGAAGATTTAGACGCGAGAAAAGTAGAACTTTCTAACGCCCGTCAAACCCTTGGAGAAGCGTTGGCGATTTATAATAGTCCCCATTTGTTATCAGAAACTTCCGCACCCGGAAAACTGCGAAGACACGAATGTGCTTGGGCGATAGAACAAACCATTTGTCTCACCTATCAACTGCAAAATGAACCCAAAGCGTTAAAACAGTCCGTTTCTGATTTACAAGAAAAAATTCGTCAAGATTCCTTAGAAGTGATTAAATCTTGCCAAACCGAAGAAGAATTAGACTTTATATTCCCCGAATTGACCCACATTCACGACCATGATTTAGCAGCATTGTCAGCGTGGGAAAATCAAATAGATTGGATGATGAGTTTACCACCCGAAGACTTAAAACTATTAGCAAGTGCAGATTTTCAAGAATCCACAGAAACCCCAGAAACACAATTAACCCCCGTTACAGAACCGCCGGAATATCAATATTATCAAGAGTTAAAACAAAAGTCTCACCCCGCATCTTTACAGGATCAACTTATATTTTTAATGAACCCAGATTTGCGGCGAGAGTCGGAACGTTATGTTAGTGAACACGCAAAAAATGCGGGATTTAAAAGCCTCGTTTCTGCTAATTTACAACAGGCTTCTCACATGACCGTTGCCAATTTGTATTGGTATTTCAAAGTTCAAGACGAGTCAGAAGATGAACTCAAACCCACAACTGTTACCGCTTAAATTGACCTATAAATTATTTAGGGAGTTCAGCATGAGAGTTCATATAAAATTATTTAATGTTTGCTACTAATGATGTCAAGTTTTTAATCCCCCCTAGCCCCCCTGAGTTGAATCCCCCCTAGCCCCCCTTAGTAAGGGGGGAATTAGTTAGAAAGTTCCTTTTTTTAAGGCGGAATCAGTCAAAAAGTCCCCCATCTTTCAAAGTCTCCATCTTTCAAAGTCTCCATCTTTCAAAGTCCCCCAGAATTGGGGGATTTAGGGGGCGGGGGATTTAGGGGGATACAAAGGGGGATTTAGAGGGATAATTTATGTTTAAGATATCTCCTCAAAAATGCGTTCTAAAGCACCTACGGGGTCCTCTGAGGCGGTTATGGGTCGTCCGATGACCAGGTAATCAGCACCCGCTTTCATCGCCTGAGACGGGGTAAATGAACGCTGTTGATCGCCTTTTTCCGCCCAAGTCGGACGTACACCCGGACAAACGAGTAGAAAATCATTCCCACAGGTTCGCCGTAACTGTTCAACTTCTTGGGGTGAACAAACCGCCCCCGCCAACCCACTTTCTTGGGCGAGTAATGCCATGTGTAGGGCGTATTCTGGCAACTCTAAAGGGATTTTTAAATCAAAGGCTAATTCACGGGAATTGAGACTCGTTAATAATGTAATTGCAATTAAATTTGGAATCGGTTTATTAGCTGCTTTTGCCCCTTCTTCTAGGGCATTTTGAGCGGCTTTTAACGCCACTTTTCCGGCGGTTGCGTGAATGGTAATTAAATCAACGCCGTATTGAGAAGCCGCCCGACAAGCACCTGCAACGGTATTCGGAATATCGTGAAATTTCAGGTCGAGAAATATTCGTTTTTGTCGTTGTTTGAGTTGGGTTAATATTTCTGGCCCGTTACTCACAAAGAGTTCTAGACCGACTTTCCAGAAAGAAACTTGGGGCAATTGGTCAACTAAAGCGAGTGCTTCTGTAATCGTTGAAACATCGAGAGGAACAATAATTTTATCTGTATTCATTATCCAACTAACCGCACAAATTTCTTTTTCCCAACTTGCAAAACTCGTCCGTTTAAATCATCTATTGAGTCAAAGATGAGGTTAGCATCGGTGATTTGTTCGCCATCGAGTCGAACTCCGCCCCCTTGCATTTGTCGTCGGGCTTCACTTCCACTTTTGCACAACCCACTCGCACTGAGAATATAGAATAACTTCGCCGGAAATTCGACTTCAGCGAGGGAAAATTCAGGAACCGCATCGGCTTGTTTAGTATTTCCTCCTGTGAGGTTGATGGCGGCTTTTTGGGCTTCTAATGCAGCTTCTTTGCCGTGATACTGAGAAACAACATCGAGGGCTAATAATTTTTGTCGTTCTCGGGGATTTTCCGGGAGTTCATCGAGGGGGAGTTTGGTAAGTAGTTCAAAGTATTGTACAATCAAATCATCAGGAATTTTTTCCAATTTGGAATACATGGTTAGTGCATCTTCAGACAGTCCGACATAATTTCCCAGAGATTTTGACATTTTCTGAACGCCATCGGTACCGATTAAAATCGGCATTAATAAACCAAATTGAGGCTTTTGTTGGAAGTAGCGTTGTAAATCTCTACCCACCGCCAGGTTAAACTTTTGATCGGTGCCTCCGAGTTCAATATCGGCTTCAACGGCAACCGAATCATAGCCTTGCATCAGAGGATAGAGAAATTCATGTAAATAAATTGGTGCTTCTTTTTCGTAGCGCAACGCAAAGCCTTCTTTGGCTAACATTTGCCCTACCGTCATCGTCGAAAGCAAATCCAAAATTTTAGCTAAATCTAGCGTCGATAGCCATTCGGAATTATACCGAATTTCTAAGCGTCCGGGGGTGTCAAAATCAAGAATCGGACGAACTTGATCGAGATAAGTTTGAGCGTTTTGTTGAACTTGTTCAGTCGTGAGTTGTTTACGAACTTCAGATTTTCCCGTCGGATCACCAATTCTTGCCGTAAAATCACCAATAATTAAAACAGCAGTGTGTCCAGCATCTTGAAAATCCCGAAGTTTGCGGACAACAACACTATGTCCGAGGTGAATATCAGTTCCAGTGGGGTCAATCCCGAATTTAACTCGTAACGGCTGATCAGACTGAGCCAATCGTTGGTTAAAATTGTCATCGGGACTCTCGGAATCGAGTTGTTCGGGAAAAATTTCACTAACACCTCGACGCAGTTTCGTCATATGATCGAGAGATGCTTCTGTTGATCTCTCTTTTGGAGGTTGACTCAATGCCATAATTTGATGAAGATTTTTATTATTGCAAATATTGGATCGATTAAGTTAACCTTGATCCCTGATATGCTGTGTTAATCAATGATTTATATTCATACAGCATCTTACCATTGTCCGATGCGATTGGGGATAGATTACAAAGAGGAGAGACAAGCCCAAATTGTCGAACCCGGTTTTCTGAGAAAACTTTTAGAAAACCAATCAATAGCCACAAACTAATGCTGTATGCTATCACTTAGCCAGAGCGATCACCCTCTGGGCGCGATCCTAACCCCGGCTTGATCCCCTGTTGCCTTGTTTTCCTGAAGGGAGTGAAATCTAACGTGTCATCAACTAACGCTATCCACCAAAAACCAGAAGTTAACAACTCAGAAGGTATTTTTGACTTCGTGCAGTCGGTTAGCAAGGTCACGGCTGGGACGCTACTCAGTGCTACCATGTTAGCGAGTTCGGTCATGGCTGGAGGGCTAGTGGGTTTAGCCGTCAGCTTCAGAAATTTGCCCGATGTGCGGGTTATGCAAAGCTACGCCCCGACAGAAACCACCCACATTTACGATATTCAGGGTAGACCACTGGCCAGTCTTCACGATGAAGCCAACCGAGAAGTTATTTCCCTTGATGAAATTTCACCTCACCTCAAGCGTGCAGTTTTAGCAATTGAAGACAGCAACTTCTACTATCACAAAGGCATTTATCCCACAGGAATTATCCGGGCTTTTGTGGCCAACTTAGAGAGCGGAGAGACGGTAGAGGGGGGTTCAACCCTAACCATGCAGTTGGTGAAAAACCTGTTTCTGTCCCCAAACCGCACCATTAGCCGGAAAGCCGCTGAAGCGGTGATGGCGATTCGGTTAGAACAAATTTTAGCCAAAGACGAGATTTTAGAGCTATATCTCAACCAAGTCTATTGGGGTCATAACCTGTATGGTGTAGAAACCGCATCTCTAAGTTATTTTAATAAATCAGCCAAGGATCTGACGCTGGCCGAAGCTTCGATGTTAGCGGGTTTGATTCCAGCGCCCGAAGATTTCAGCCCGTTTGTAGACTACAAAAAATCCAAGCAGAGACAAGCCACCGTTCTCAAACGAATGCGGGAGTTAAAATGGATTACCCCCGAAGAAGAAGCTGAAGCCCTCAAACAACCTCTGCTGGTCGGGTCTATCACCTCATTTCGCCAGAGTCAGTTACCCTACGTGACCGAAGCGGTGGTTCAGGAGTTAACCCGTAAGTTTGGCCGAGATGCAGTCCTCAAAGGCGGAATGCGCGTACAAACAACGATTGATGTCAACTTCCAACGCATGGCCGAACAAGTCGTGAGTACATGGCATGAACGCCTGTATTATTGGGGAGTTTACCGGAGTTGGGATCAAGGTCAAATTGCTTTGGCTGCTGTTGACCCGCGAACCCATTTTGTCAAAGCGATGGTGGGGGGTGCTGACTACAAAACCAGTCAATACAACCGGGCGATTCAAGCTCAACGTCAACCGGGTTCGGCGTTTAAACCGTTTGTTTACTATACCGCCTTTGCGACGGGTAAATATTCCCCAGAATCAACCGTTTCTGATTCACCGGTGAGTTATCCCGATGGTTATGGCTACTATTCTCCCCGCAACTACGGAGGTGGCTTTTCTGGGGCGGTGAGTATTCGCTCCGCTTTGACCAATTCTCTCAATATTCCGGCGGTGAAAATCGGTCAAGCGGTTGGACTCAATCAAGTGATTGAAGTCTGTCGCATTCTGGGTTTCCGAAGTCCGATAGACCCGGTAATTTCTTTACCGTTGGGTTCAGTCGATGTTACCCCGATGGAAATGGCCGGTGCCTATGCGACCTTTGCCAATGACGGTTGGCACTCTGATCCGACCTTTATTGTCCAAGTCACCGACAGTCAGGGAAATATATTGTTGGATAATACGCCTAAACCGAGATTAGTCTTGAATCAATGGGCGGCAGCATCGCTTAACAGTGTCTTACAAGGAGTAATTTCAGGGGGAACTGGAACCCGCGCGCAAATTGGCCGTCCAGCAGCCGGAAAGACGGGAACGACCTCCTCCGAGCGAGATGTCTGGTTTGTGGGGTATACCCCGCAATTATCCACCGCTGTCTGGGTGGGACATGATGATTACACTCCCCTGGCTTCCGGGTCTACCGGAGGTACAACAGTTGCTCCGATTTGGCGAGATTTTATGAGTCGTGCGCTCTCAGGTCAGTCCGCTCAAGGGTTTCAACCTCCATCTAAGTTTGAACGACCCTAAAGAATCGTGATTGTTGGGGGTTCAGGAGTCAACTCCCAATAACTCAGTTTGTTGGATTGTGGAACGGGCATCGTACAATAGAAATAGGCACGGAATCAGGGGTTGCTCTGTCTTGCTGCAAATCAAAGAAATGAAGCGAGTCTTCCTGGGTAAAGTCACCCCAAGTTTCAGGTGAAAATCATACTCAGCCGTGCTTATTCCCCCGAAAGATTTAGATTTTGATTGGCTAGGATTTTTTTACGTTATGAACCAGCAGAACCCCATATCTTCCTCCGATGCGCCCACAAAAGTCGAAGTTTCTATTAAAATAGACCCCGAGCTGCTTGATCAGATTAAGCATCTGACGAATGATCCGAGTAAGGTGATAGAAAATGCTTTGCGTCAGTGGCTCAGAGGTGAACGTCCTGAAGATGAATTGGCTTTGACTCTCCAACGCAATCCTCCCATCCCGCCTCGGGGTGAGTGGAATGATTAGCTCAACTCCCCACTCTCCACTCTGTCTGATTGGATAGAACGGAAAGTCCCTGTTCAATTTTTGTAAGTCACTTTTCCAGTCTTGAATAAGAGTGGGTTTGAGTGTGTCGGGGGGTTTAGACTCGTCCCCAAAACGGTAAAAACGAGTCAGCTAAAAGAGTTGAGAGGTCAGGCTTTAACCCGCCTCCAAACATCCTTTTAGAGTCCCCGCTAATCGAGAGTAGGGGAAGAAGTTAAAGTGACGACTTGAAGACCTCCAGGAAAGAAGGTTACTCTATTGCTATGTGAGGAATAGATCCGGGAGCGAGAATCAAAAGCTAGAATCAAAGATTAGTAGTCTTAAGTTGCTTTTCTCTCGATCAATTGATCGGTTTGAAGCTTTCAACTTCTCAGATTCTCTGGGGTCTAAGGTGAAGCTTGATTCTCCTAAACTGCATTGAGGTAAAGGTTCCCTGTCGCGAACACTGATGAACTCCAATACAGACTTTCAGCTTTCAAACTCATTTCCTGCCGAAATTTGGCGAGAGTTGGGGGCTGATTTAGTATTTATTCAGGATGCATCGGGTAAGTATCTGTCGTTTTATTGGCAACAGAGCGAATCCTATGATCTTGGTGCTGACCTAGTAGTAGGCTCTCAAATGGGGGAAACGTTTGGGCCTGCTTTGTTAGAACCCTATCTAGAACGAATTCACCGTGTTCTCGAAAATTCAATTCCAGAGCGATTTAGCTATCCCTTTGTTTATCAAGACCATTATATTCCCTTAGAATTAGTCGTCAGTCCCATTTTGACCCCGAATAGCAAACCGAGTCGGGTAATGGTTATGGGTCGCACTCTCGAACAAAATGAGATGAATTCGGAGGCAAATCTCGACGAAATCATTGCTTATCGTTCTTTGCCTTCTAACTTTGACATTCAGCAAAAAATGCTGGTGCAAATTGCCGGAACGATTTGTCGGACAGTACCTCCGAGTTCCCAAATTTATCAAACGCTTCTGAGTCAAATAACCCAAAAAATTCGCCGCACCCTTGATCTCAAGCAAATCTGGCAGCAAACGGTAGCAAGTTTAGGTCAGGTTCTGCGAGTTAACCGTTGCATTATTTGTCCCTACAAACCGGATCAGACTCACACAGATATTCGGTTCGCGCACACCCAAGTTGTGGCAGAGTATCTGCAAAATCCCTACGAAAGTATGCTCGGTTCAGAAATCTCCATTAGTCACGAGTGGGGTTGGAGTCAAGCCTTGGCAACCCTCGAACCCATCGCCCTCGAACGCACGTCTGCTTCGGAAGATTCCTACAAACGTCATTCGGTGTTGGTGGTGGCAACATCCTACCTCGATCAACCCAATGGAGTGATCCGCCCGAATGGTTTGATCGCCCTCCATCAATGCGATCGCTTTCGTCAATGGACACTCGCTGAAATTGATTTTGTGCGGGAACTCGCCACTCATGTGGGAACAGCAATTGCTCATGCAACTTTATATCAAGAACTCGAAGAAGCCCGAGCAGAAGCTGAAGCCTCCTCCCGTCTCAAAAGTGAATTTCTCGCTAATACTTCCCACGAACTGCGTACCCCGCTTAATGGTATTATTGGCTTTCTCAAACTCGTTATTGATGGGATGGTTGATGATCCTGAAGAAGAACGAGAGTTTGTCCAAGAAGGTCATCGTGCTGCTTTACATTTGCTCAATTTAATTAATGATGTATTAGATATTGCCAAGATCGAAGCCGGAAAAATGGAAATTGACTTGGCTTTAGTTAAAGTGAGTGAACTTTTAAAAGAAGTCGAACAGTTTACCAAAACTCAAGTTCAACAAAAAGGATTAAATTTATCGATTCACGAACACTCTTACTCCCCAGACTTAATTGTTTATGCCAACTATCAACGCCTCCTACAAGTCATGCTGAACTTGGTAGGAAATGCCATTAAATTCACCCACGAAGGAGGAGTCAATATCAGTTTAGGAGTCCTGAACCAAAAAGTCATCCTTCAGAATCAAGAATTTCCCGGTTTTGTAGAATTTCGAGTCACAGATACCGGAATTGGTGTCCCTTTAGAAAAGCAAGATCGCCTTTTTAAAGCCTTTTCTCAGGTCGATACAGGCTACACTCGTCAATATGGGGGTACGGGTTTAGGATTAGTGATTTCTCAGAAATTGGTACAAGCGATGGGAGGAAGTGTGAAGTTCTATAGTCTTGGCGAAGGTTTAGGCTCAACTGTCACGTTTACCGTTCCTTTGTATCAAGAACCTCGACAAAATAACGCTGAAAATAATAATATTTTTTTGGATAACACGCCCAACTCTATCTCTTGATTTTTAATATGAACTTTGCACAAGCGGCAATTGCTCTCGATGGAATACTTACACTATTGCTGGAGATCAGGCAGAGGGCAGAAGTCAGAAGGGAAGGAGGAAGGTTGCAAGGCACAGGGGAATAATGACTGTTTGGGCGGACATGATATTAGTGGAGAAAGTAGACTGTTTTGGGGTAAACAAAATTTCTGAAGATTAATAATTGGAGTTGATCTCGATTACAATCAGACAGATTAGAGAGAAACAAAATTCTGTTCACTCAGAGAATGTAACCCATCTACTGTCGCCAGGACTTGATTTTGAGCTGCGATGAGAGTTGCGCCATTGTGGAAACTGAGCGTTAAATCGGTGAAAACCAAGCCATCACTCAAACCGATAATATCTTCTCCAGGCGTAAAGTCTTTAATCACATCGACACCCGCTTCTAAACCTAAATCAAAGCGGTCATTTCCTTTTCCACCAATCAAAACATCATCGCCTAAATTTCCACTTAAAATATCGTTGCCTTGTCGTCCGAGTAAAATATCATTTCCTTGACCCCCGTAGAGCGCATCATCTCCGGCTTCCCCTAACAGTTGGTCATTGCCTTGAGCGCCGAGAAGAACATCAGACCCCGTGCTTCCTGTGAGAATATCATCTTCTACTGTACCCACCATATCATTGTTTGCATCCCGAGAAACCCGAGTAATGGCTGTATTATCTTCCGCTACTCCCCCAAACTGAGGTGCAATTAATTCGACTGCTGACGAAGCTTGAATTAAACCCGAACCACTTTTAAAGTCTAACCCTGAAAAATCAGCATCCAGAGCAGTTTCTTCGAGAATACTCCGAACTTCCCCAGGGGTTAAAGAATCTGCACCGCCTCCGGCTTGTAACATCAAAGCCGCAACTCCCGCAGCGTGGGGAGCAGCAGCAGACGTTCCGCTAAAGTTGGGGAACGCATCACTATCAGAAGAATTATCCACACCGAAAAAGGTGGTATTTACGCCGTCTGTGGCGAGTAAGTTGGGTTTTTGACGAATTAGAGAACTCTCTAGGTGAGTTCCATCTGCTGCAATTAAGATGGGGGTTCCACCGACAGAAGAAGTAGACTTGGCTTTGGGAATACTTGTACCAAATGCTGGAGTGTCGTTGTAGCCAGTAGCTCCAATGGTAATTGCACTTTCTGCGTTGGGATGTCCGAAAACGGTAGAACTATTATAACCATACTCAAAGTTGTCTGCGTCGTTAGAAAAGCTGATGTATTTGATTTGATTCGGTTCAGTGGACTCTACTCGTTTACCAATCAAAACATAGAATTTGCTGCTATCGGTATTATTGGTAAAAGAAAAGGTTTCGAGGGGGTCTGCTCCGACGTTACTATCGGTGCTAGAAGCAACAATATTATCTGCACTCAGGTTGAGAGAGTCTTTTGTAACGATGAAGATATCTAAATCACTGGTTGCTCCTGAGCCATTATTCACAGAGGCGAAGGGTTCATCCCATTGTAGTGTTAATGGTCCGAGTTTCTTGCCTGCATCGAGGTTAAATTGGTTAAATATATCAACACCTGCTCCGCTATTAAAATCATGGGCTTCGTAGGTGATTCCGTTGACAGTGAAGGTAGACGCTGAGTTGCTGAATTCTGATTCGTAGGAGCGTTGACCATCGTTTCCAGCGGCGGAGAAATAAACAACACCTTGGTCTACAACTCGATTAACCGCTTGTGCTGCAATTCCATCTTGGAAAAAGGGCTGATTGGTAAAGCCCATATCATCGACAATTATATCCGCTCCGGCTGCGGCTAAAGCATCAATAGCTTGAGCCATTTCTACGTTATTAGAAACTCCATAAAACATCAGTTCAGAACCCGGTGCGATGTCGTGAACGATTTGCAACATTGCTCGGCCTTCATCTTTACCTTTAGAGCCTTCATTTAAAATTTGTACCGGAGTTGTATAACCATCTGGATTTCCAATACCTGGTAGGTCGCCACTTCTGATGTCATCTACTGCGGTTACTCCATCTTTTAATCGGTTAAAACTATCAGAAATTACCCCAATTTTAATACCGCTACCATCGAGGTTGAGTGTATTACGAATTTCTTCTGTATTGAGAGCAACATCGCCTTGACTAATGACTGAATTTGAGCGGGTAATGGGTTGATTAGAAAACATGACGACGATCTCCTGGGCTGATTTTTTGTAAATTAGTTTGAGTAATTAATATGAAAAAATGAGTTAATTCTTAGCCTTTTATGGTCGATTTAGATTGATTTGATTAACTTTTTAGGTTGACAGCAATTTTCAATGTTGTCCGGGAATATCAAAGGTTTTTGTAAAGATAGAGTGATTGGCTTGCCGTATCTTTTTTAACCTTTCATAATTAAATTATTGCAGTTCACTCTAGGGTCTGTCATCGGTTATACCACTGAACTTTAGTGATCTATTAAAGTAAAAAAAAGAGAGTCAAAACGAATACACGGAGATGAATATGGAGATATTTTATGCCTAGTTACAAACAAAATTTGCGTATTTATTCTGATAAAAAATGAAATCAAAGTCTCCGTAAAAATACCAGAATATAACTTTTGAATATTGAATCAATTTATTTTCAGTGAAATTACTGACTGGTGGAAAAGTAATTTGCTACAACTTAAAACAAAAATCAGTCAGTGCTTTCTCGGATTACATCAATAATTAGTGAATAAAAATACTAAAAATCCCTATATACTGTTGTTGAGACTCAGTATTTCTACGGAGATTCCTTTTCAAAAAGCACTAACCCAAAGCCCGAGGCCGCCAGCCCCAAAAAATTGGGTTTTTATTCAGAATCTGGAATCGGAACTGGGACAAATGTAGTATATATGTAGTGCAAAAAAGCTCAAGTAGGAGCCAATCTGATGATTCCTCGAAAACACTCAAACTCGGAGATCAAGTCTATAATTCTCGAACTGGGGAACGATTGCGATCGAACAACTCAAACGAATGCACGCCAATAAACAGGAGGATATCGACCCCCGCGATCGCCGAAGATATAATTATTCTGATTGGGGTAGATTGCGATAGTGCGGAGAACATCGCTTAATCTCCCTAGAGGGGATGTTTTTACCCGAACCCGTTGTGACTTTGGCGATTATTCCTCGGCGCCAACAGGATATCGCCCGTTTATCGAAAGCGTTGAACCGTTTTGGTAAAGAAGATCCCACCTTTCGGGTTGGCGTTGACTCAGAATCGCGTTAAACGCTATGACTTGACACTTACTTAAGCTAACTCAAGAGCGGCTATTAGCAAGTGTCAACGAAGCTAAATCTATTACTATGGCTTACACACAGGCTTTAGAGTCGCTTGTGTCGAGTATGTCACATTAGGTTATTTTGGAACTGGAAGTATCCATCGGGTACGGTGAACACCTCGGTTTCAATTGTACCCATATCTTCGGTGAGGTTAACTGTTGCAGAGGTGTTGTTCAGTACAGCTACATCTGCTATTTCTAGAATAACAACCCGTTCGCTTGGGAGAGAGAAATCAGGTTGGAGAGGCTTCAACAAGTCGAATTCATTACTCTGAAAGTCTGCAATGCGTTCATTTATTTCAACAAGGGCACTTTCTAGATCTTCTACGGTAGGTGCATTTTCATCTAAGGTTCCATTAGCCTCTTGTTGTGCAGTACGACGAATTTCTTGCTCTAGAAAAAAACGAGATTCAGATAATTCTGTTAAAGGATCTTCTTCGATTACTTCATCCGCAGGCGGAGCCAGATCAATTAACGGAACTTCATTAAAATTAACGGAGGAAAGCAACTGAGGAATATTTTCAATCTCTTCTCCAGCTCCACGAAGTATGCCGTAATCCTCAGTCCATGAAGAAGTTAAGAACAGGTGATCGCCCTGACGGATTAATTCTATTGCGTAAGGGGTTTCAGAGAAGCTAGATTCAGATACGGACTCAATGCCTATCACATCAGATTCTGGCACCACAAGTGCAAAAGGGCTATTGGTCAGAACTACATCATCACCTTCGCTACTGTTGAAATCTCGGGTGTAGTTAACAAACTCCGTTGTGCTAAGTATAAATAAATCACTGCCACTTCCACCTGTGAAAGTATCTGTGTCACTACCTCCATTCAAGGTGTCGTTGTCATTATCACCATACAAGTCGTCACGACCACTTGACCCTTCTATATTGTCATTTCCTTGCCCACCAAACATAGTATCTCGGTCGGAAGATCCGAACAATAAGTCGTTTTGCCCATTTCCAAATATTAAATCACGACCTCCTGCGCCGTTTATACTGTCGTTACCTCCCAATCCGTAGATGGTATCATCCCCAGCCGCTCCTTGGATCTTTTCACTATTATTGTTTCCAATTAAAACAGCCATAATGTTGCTCCTAATTTGAAGGTTTTCGCGGATTTTTCTTTCCTTTACTTGGATTGTATCAGAGGTTTTATAAACGAAAGATAAAAATTTTTTAGCTAAAAAATTTTTAAAAAATATCGTATTTACTTAACTTTCTATTAAACTTAAAATAAAGATTGTAAAATATACCAGAGATCTTTTGAACTCTAATAATCTAATAGATAACATAAATGCTTACAATCATTTCATTGCCAAACGGAGAGATTCAAAATCCCGATGGAACATTGTCGTTATTTCCTCCTGATGGAGTTCAAGGAGTGGGTCGTTCTGTTGAACTTCGTGGCTCTGGTGTCTTTATTGGAACTGCTTCAATTGATACTATCTTTAGCTTTGACGAAGGCTCAAAAATTGTATTTGGCTTAGAAGACAGTGACGAATTTACTGGATTTGGTTTGGGTACAACCCTATTTTATGGGGGTTCAGGAGATGATAATTTCACTGGAGGTTTTGGTGATGATACTGTCTACGGCGGGGTGGGTGTCGAAGCATTAAGGGGCGGAGATGGAAATGATTTGCTGTTTGGTCAGACCGCTGGGGATTCTATTGATGGTCAAATGGGAAATGACACTATTTTAGGTGGGGAAGGAGATGATTTTATTCGAGATGAGAGTCTTCCACTAGAAATCAATTTACTTTATGGGGGCCAAGGCGACGACAATCTGACTGCTGGGGCTGGAAATGATTCGATTTGGGGAGATCAAGGAAACGACAATTTGCAAGCTGGGGCAGGGGTAGATGTATTGACCGGAGGAAGCGGGTTTGACGTTCTAATTGGTGGGGATTTGGGAATTCCGCCCGAAGGGGGTGCCCCGTCATTCCCAGGGGATGATACGCCTGATGAATTTGTGTTGGAGGTTCAGTCTGATATTTCCTTTGACCTGATCTCTGATTTTGAGGATGGCATTGATAAATTCATGCTGCCGGAGGGTATCTCGTTTGATGACCTTGCGATCGCTGAACTCTCAACAGATGCCGATATTCTCAACCAGATTTCAGAGCTACCTTGGATAAACGCTCCCACAGACGTTGGAATTCGACTGGCTCAGACGGGTCAACTTCTGGCGGTACTCAATGGGAATATTGGGGATAACCCAGCTATCCCGGTTCTAGCAAGTAATCAGATTGACGCAGAAGACTTTGTTTAAGAGACTGTTTGTCAAGAAAAGGTATGGAAGAAGGTTACGACCCAATGGGGTTGAATAACAATCTTTCCCAAGCTGAGGGTTGAATTGATGCCGAACTGCTTCAGGGCGATTTATCCGCACGTCTGGGGTTATTGTTGGGGTCATACGCCTCAATTTGGGGAGTTGATTATTCAAGCCGAAGTGTCGTTAGTGCAGACGTTTGGCTATTCTAACCCACTGCGATCGCTGACTTCGGGAATGGCTTCAATTACGATGGAGTTTGCCTGTTATCGCCCGGTTAATAATATTGGTTCAATAACCGTTAAGAACGCCCCTAACTCTGTTTTAGGGCGAGGGGAGTTCCTTCCAAACAAGCCCCATCGAGAATAGTTCCGAACCATTGGGTTTGTTCGACAATGGCACAAAGTAAGTTCGCTCGTTCTAAGTTAGTTCCCCGTAAAACTGCACCACTAAGGTTCGCTTCTTCTAAGTCTGCTTGGGATAAATCTGCTCCTGAGAGATTCGTATTTCTCAAGTCTGCTTGTTGTAAAATAGCTTGAGATAGGCTAACCCCTCGCAAATCAGCCCCTCGCAAATCAACACCCGTGAGATCCAACGCTCCACAACTCGCACCCGTTAAAAACGCTCCAGCGAAACTGGCTTCGCGGACATCGGCATCCAACAAAATCGCACCTCTTAAATCAGCATTTCGTAAGTCTGCCCCGATTAAATTAGTGCCTGTTAAGTCCGCCCCCCGTAAATTAGCGCGTAACTTTGCTCTTTGTAAATTAGCCCCCGTTAAACTCACACCCGTTAAATTGGCTTGAGACAAATCTGCATTGCTTAAGTCTGCGCCTGATAAGTCGGCACCCGCAAGGTACGCATAAGTCAGTTCTTTCAGTTTTCCCCGTCGAATAGCACTTAGGTCAAGATTCATAACATTCAAATCAATATTCATAAAGAGTTTAGAAGTTCGAGGAGTTTGAGAAGTTCAGAAGCTCTAAACTCTTTATTCTTGTCACTCCTAAACTTCTTAATTGATCAAACTTCAACTATTTGATTTAATCTGATCCAAAGGAGAGCTGTCCTCTAACCAGACATTAGGGAGTTGAGCGGGTCGATCGGGTAACTGCATTAAACCAATTTCTGAGAGTCGAACTATGGTATTGAGTGACTCGACTAACTGAGGATCAAAGCGAGTTCCGCTCAGTTTTTGGCATTTTTCCAGTGCTTCAGACAAACTCAATGCTGGACGATTTCCCCGTGGTTGAATCAATTCTTGGAAGTAAGAAATTAATCCTAAAATGCGAGCTTTGATATTAATTTCTTCCCCCTGTTGACCATTAGGTTTACCGCTACCATCCCAATGTTCCAAATGATGAGCCACAACATCCCTAACGATCGCAATTTCAGGCATCGCCTCTAATAGTCTAGCTCCAATCGCGGCTCGTTCTTTCCAGAAGGCGTGAGTTGCATCGTCCATTTCTTCTGGGGTTTGGGTAAAGACTTCTGGGGGTGCGGAAGCCAACCCAATGCGATATAGTAACCCCGCCAGACGCAAACGCCGTAACTTCACCGTGGGTAAATCTAATAGTTGACCTATGGTTTCACACAAAGCGGAGACTTGTAGGGAAGCAAAGGGGTTGTCTTTGTCTCGTTCATCGACTCGTTGAGCCATGCGAAGAAAAGCTTGTAATTTATTGGCGTTAATATTACGGCTAACGCGCTTGGCTTGACCTTCGAGTTCTCGCAGTTCCCGGGCTTGGCGGTTGACGGCGATCAGTTCTTGCTGGGAGGTTTGCAAATAAGTCACAATCCGGGAAACCACTCCGGTCAAGTCGGGAACCGCCGGACAGGTGGTTTTGAGAATATCTTGGTGCTGCTGCTGGAGTCGGTCGCCCAACTCCGGGTTGTAGGGTCCGATGCGATCAATTAAGATTTCCGCCGACTTGCGAACCAAGTTGCAGTCAAACGTCCACAACCCGTAGAATTTCCGCTCGGAATCGTTCTTCGGTTTTCCCTGGGGGAGATATTCTTCCTCTGAGAGTTCGTGACACAACACCATCGCCGTGTAACCTGGTGCCAGAATGATCAAATTCCATTCTTCGGCCAAGTGATCGCTATCTTTCAAGTTGATCAAAGAGACGTTTTCCAACTGTCCCGTGCGATGCTGAATAAACCCGCTGTCCGGTTTAGCGGCGATCGCCACGTGACGGCAACATTGGGCTAGATCATAATAGCGTTCGGCTTCTTGTAAATACCACTTTCCTTCTTGGAAGGTGACTAAAACCAGGGGTTGTTGGTTGGGTTCAGGATTAGAGGTTTGTAAAATGTGGTCTTCTAAGGCATGACACAGCGCCACTAAGGTGTTTTTATAGTAAACTCCAAAGCTTGAAGGCAGTTGACCATTAGGCTGTGCTGTTTTGAGTTGATGTAATGTGGATTCTGGATTCATATCGACAGGCAATCCTGACTGTTCTTTAAATCTTAACTTAAACTGTGAAAAGCCCGACATCTAGACTGTAAGGCTCCGTTGTTGGAGGAGACACATTTAGGGTAAGCATAGATTCTTAACCTAAAATTGATCCCAGATTTAAGATCGGTTTTGTCGATCTCCAATCTGATCAAGTTCAAACTCTGCTCCAAAATTTAGCAATAGTGAGCTGCTAAATGAAATACTTAAATATTTGCGATCGCTTGAGTGGCAGGGGAGCCAGGGAAGCAGAAGAAGCAAGGGAAGTCCAGAAAATGAGCGGTATCATTATTTTTTCAATTTTATATAAGATACCATTTTAAGCTGGTTTGAGCAGATCTTCGCACAAAAAACACGACGATCAGGTGGGATTGCCGTGTCTTTGGGGGGTTGTTTTTCGTATGGTTTCCCGGATTCAAGATTCACCAATTGAAGTCAACCCTAAGCCATAACAGATTGTTCAGGTCGAGCAAAAATCATCCGTCCCGCCGAAGTTTGTAAAGAACTGGTGACAATAACTCTCACCTGATCACCAACATAATCACTTCCGGCTTCTACAACAACCATTGTGCCATCTTCGAGGTAGCCGATGCCTTGAGAGGGTTCTTTTCCTTCTTTGCGGATTTTCAAGTCTAGACCATCTCCCGGTAAATAGTTGGGGCGTAACGCTTGAGTTAAGTCGTTAATATTCAATACCGAGATTTGCTGCACAGTTGCCACTTGAGACAAGTTATAGTCATTGGTTAGCAATGTGGCATTGATATCTAGAGCGAGTCGCACCAGTTTAGCATCAACAGTTTGTACATCTTCGTAATCTGCTGAATGAATTTGAATGCGATCCGGATAATTTTCTCGAATTTGATTTAAGATTTCTAATCCTCGGCGTCCACGCGCTCGTTTTTGGTCATTGGCTGCATCTGCCACCAGTTGCAACTCTTGTAAAATAAAGCCCGGGACTAAGATTTGTCCTTCGAGAAAGCCTGTTTCTAACAACTTCTCAACTCGACCGTCAATAATACAACTCGTATCGAGAATTTTGCTGGAGGCTGGTTTAAGTGTACCCTCAGCGATGAGCATACTTTCTAGACTATTCGGGTTTAGCAGTCGTAAAAAGGCTCGTCCGTGTGTATCGGCGAGGTTTACTCCGGTAAAACCTAACATGACACTGAATAATACAGCGACTAACGGCTTGATAAAGCCAAATTCTCTCGGAATTGGCAACAGAAATAAGGGTGCTAGCATCAGGTTCGCCACTAATAGCCCAATGACTAAGCCAATGGCACGAGTCAGCAGCACGTCAATGGGCATCTGTCGGACTTGCTCTTCGAGTCGGCGATAGGTGGTTTGAACCACTAAGCCTAGCACTCCTCCGATGAGGGCTGTGAATGCAGCCGTCACTGATCGCAGTCCCTCGATATTGGTGACTTGCTCCAGTACATTGTAAGGAAGCAGTTCAATACCATAGAAGCCCATTCCTGCGCCCGCTAGGATGAATAGAATGATAATGATGGCATCTAGCATTGCTTTAGGCTAATGGAATTGGATAGGGATTTTCCAATAGGAATTTCCACAAGTTTTCGTTCTATTATATCGTTCAATCAAACTTTACTGTTTTCCTGATCGTCTTTCGGTAAACCCTACAATTTTTTCAGGATGATCAGACTATTTTTTTTGATCAATCGGCTGTACCATCAATCCTTTTGAGGATCATGACTGAGCTTGAATCGGATTATCCCACAATGGGTTTGAGTTTGAGGATAATAGATTGAGTGAAATTTTGTTAATGCCAGCGGCAAAACATTCTTGAGATGGTAAACTCCCCTATTTTCTCAATTCCAACCTCAGCTTATCTTCATATCCCCTTCTGTCGTCGTCGATGCTATTACTGTGATTTTGCGGTGTCTGTTGTCGGCGATCGCAAACGGGGTGAAAATTCGACTTGGATACAACAGTATGTCGATGTGTTGTGTGAGGAAATTACTCAAGCCCCTGTCGAAGATCAGCCTCTAGAAACGATTTTTTTTGGTGGGGGAACCCCTTCGCTGTTATCGGTGAGTCAGTTGGGTCAAATTCTTGATAGACTTGAGCAACGTTTTGGGATTGATGCTGAGGCTGAAATCTCGATGGAAATGGACCCTGACACGTTTGATCTTCATCGGTTACAAGGATTTATCAATTTAGGGATCAATCGAGTCAGTTTGGGTGTACAAGCCTTTCAAGATGAACTTTTACAAGCTTGTGGGCGATCGCATACGGTGGCTGATGTTTGGAAGGCTATTGATTTCATTCACACTGCCGGAGTTTCTAATTACAGTCTGGATCTGATTTCGGGTTTACCTCATCAAACTCTAGAACTTTGGCAACAGTCTGTAGAGCAGGTTTTAACTCTCAATCCCCCTCATATTTCCCATTATGATCTGATTGTGGAACCCAAAACGGTTTTTGGACGATATTATTCGCCGGGAGAGTCACCGCTACCGACGGATGAAAGTACAACGGCGATGTATCGTTGGGCGCAAAAAATCCTCACTCAAGCGGGTTATACTCACTATGAAATCTCGAATTATGCCCAACCGGGTATGCAGTGTCGCCATAATTTAGTGTACTGGCATTGTCAGCCTTACTACGGGTTTGGAATGGGGGCTGCCAGTTATTTACAGGGATATCGTCTCACTCGCCCTCGACAGACTCAACTTTATCATCAGTGGGTACACTCTGAAGATCAAATGCAAGATGCCGAATGGGTTAATCGTGCTTGTGATCAGTTACTTGAAAGCTTAATGTTGGGGTTAAGGTTGTCTGAAGGACTGAATTTAAGGAGTTTGAGTCAACGATTTGGACAACAAACGGTTAAAGATATTCTCTATTGTTTGCATCCCTATCAAGAACAAGGATGGGTAGAAGTTGTAGCGATGGATGGGGAGTCTGATCTGGCGATTTCTGGCTTTCTGAGATTAACTGATCCAGAAGGCTTCTTATTTTCTAATACAATTTTAGCTAGCCTATTTCACTATTTTACGGATTCTGAGATTTCTTACCAGTACAGTTGAGGGATATTTTAACCCAAACAGTTTGGTCTTCAGACTCGAATCTAGTCTTTAATAAATTCTTTATAGAAAAAAAAATACAAAGTAAAAATTTGTATAATAGCTAATTGTAACTTATACAACTCCCCTGCTGAGAGAGGATGGCTGATCATAGATCTCTAACTCAAGTTAGATTTATCAAACTTATCTTGCAAAAAGGCTTTAACAAGCAGTAGAATTGGGATAAGGAATTGACCTAAACACAAAGTTAAGATGTAAAGGATCAAGACAGCGAGATGGGTCAACTCCAGAGTTAGCGAAAAAAAATTGAGTGCAATCTACTTCTATAGAAAATTGATCGGGTTAAGCAAAATTCGGACAGATCGGCTGAAAAGCTGCGAGCCTGTCCGTTTAAGTTAAAAGCCAACTAACCAAATGGATAAAGCTGGCTTTTTTTGACGCTAGAAAAGGAAAGGATATTTTGTAGATTTTCAAGCGTCTCAGAAATTTCTAGATGATTGGGGATCATACCTCAGTAAAATGAGGAAAGGGTGTCTGATAAAAACAACATTTGAAATGAGGATTTCACAATGACATTAACATTGGATCAATTGCCTGCAAGTTATGGGATCAAGAAACTTTGCTGCTATTTTAACGAGAGTGACAAAGTACAGGTTGTGCGGATTAGTAATATTCAAAATTGGTATTTAGAACGAGTTGTTTTTCCTCAAGAAGACTTTCTATTTGAAGCCCCTTCAAAAGCGGAGTTAGAAGTCTATCAAGATGCGACTGAGGGAGTACAATTACTAGCCAAGCATTCCTGCTCTAGCCTGCTAGTTGAAGAAGGCCATGAGTCGAAATCCGCCAGCTAAATTCTTAGCGTCCTAACTTAAAATGTGATCGCGTCTCTCCCTGTGTCTTCTGTTGATGCAAGAGAAGCGCGATTGCTCAAAAGCTTAACAGGATTGGAGTTGAGGAAGACTCAATCAATTGATTTGAATTAGGGGGTTGTCAGTTTGGTGTTGATCAGGTTATAGTAATAGAAGTGCGACGCGGGGTAGAGCAGTCTGGTAGCTCGTCGGGCTCATAACCCGAAGGTCAGTGGTTCAAATCCGCTCCCCGCCACCAATAACAACAGTTTACCAAAAAAGCCCAAAAGCAAGAAATCGCTGAGGGCTTTTTTGGATCAGAGATGAACGATTTGAGCGGCAGTCCCCACCCGAGCGCAAAGCGGGGTGGGGAAGGATAGCGATTTCTAGGAACTTGCTTGGTGCGCGGATATATTTTTTAAGAACTTCAATTGGTGCGCCGCCGCAAGAGGCAACATAATACGAGTTCGACCAAAACGAAACTTTACCCCAGTAATGCTTTTCAACTTCTACAGGAAATTCTTTTTTAAGCATTCTCGCACTCGAACTTTTTAAACTTCCAACAACCGCAGCGATTGAGTTTCTCGGATGGAAGTCTAACAAAATATGGATATGGTCAGACTCTCCATTAAACTCAATCAACTGACATCCCATTTTATTTGACACTTGCTCAACCATTTCTTTTAGTCGGTTGAGCATTTCTGTGTTTAAAACCCTTTTTCGGTAATGGGTCACAAAAACAAAGTGCAACCGCACACGCTCATATGCTGTGAGAACCTTTTCTGATAGACATATTGATAGACTGTACCTGCGTAACTATAATAAGTAACCATAAAAATAACAGAAGGTCGATATGTTATGGCTACCAAACGAGTAACATTCCGCTTGTATCCAACTAAAACACAAGCCAATAAAATGCACTATTGGCGGAAGCTGCATTGTGCTTTGTATAATGCTTGTGTGGAACACCGGAAAACATCTTAAAAACGATTCAATAAGTCGGTTAGTTACTATGACCAACAGAATTGTTTGCCAGAGTTCAAAGAATTCTGGACAGATTATAAAGAACTGGGTAGCCACGCATTGCAAGACACTGTTAAACGAGTTGATTTAGCTTTTCAACGCTTCTTCAAACTTAGGTCTGGGTATCCTAAATTCAAAAAAAGTCGGCGTTACAAGGGATGGACATATCCTTGTAAAAGCGGATGGAAAGCTTTGACTGATGGTAAAAATGGTTTCTTGAAAATAACGAATTTGGGAACCCTTAAAATGCGAGGTCAAGCTAGAGATTGGGGAAAACCAAAAACCTGTACCATACTGTTTAAACAAGGGAAATGGTATGCGTCAATTACCGTTGATTGCGTCCCAACTCGTTATCAAACCGATCTTGGTGCAATTGGTTTAGACTTTGGAACCCATCACGCAATTGCCGACTCAAAGGGGAATATAACTGATCACCCCAGATTTGTTAAAGTTGCTCAACACCAAATCAACAAAATTGCTAAAACCAGTCGGAGAAAAAGACCTCCAAAGAGAGGGGTTAAAGCTTCGCGACGTTGGAGAAAAGCAAATCAAGCAATTGCCAGAATTCAGTCTAAAATCGCCAGACAAAGACAGAACTGGCAGCATCAAGTGTCTACACAAATCGTTAGCTGTAATAGCTTGGTAGCCACTGAAAAGTTAAACCTTAAAGGGATGACTCGCAAATCGAAGGGTAAAAACAAACGTCAAAAATCGGGACTGAATCGTTCATTGCTTGACGTTGGGATTGGGAATTTTAAGGATTTAATTAAATATAAAGTCACCGAAGCAGGTGGGTTTTATATTGAGATTCCAACCCAAAAAGTAAAGCCTTCACAAACCTGTCCTAATTGCGGTCATCAAAGAAAGAAAGCATTAGCAGATAGAGTTCATCATTGTGTCAACTGTGGGTTTCAGTGTGATAGAGACGTCGCAGCAGCAATGGTGATGCTTAATTACGCAAGCGGAAAATGCGGTCTTGGGGTGTCCCCAAGTGGAGCAATTTTCCAAGACAGGGGTATGGAACGTGCCTCTACAGACGCAGATGAGACAACCTCTACTTGTTTGGTTAGCGGTCTGAAAGTTTCTCAAGTGAAGCGTCAGAAACGCACATCTCAGCAATAGCGGATGTGCGTAGTTCATAGTACAGAGAATTTCCAGGAGAAACTTTGGCAGTCAGAAACGATCACGGTAAACTGGATGTAATTCTGTTGCTGTCTAAGTTAAAGCTATGCCCGGAGCCGATCTTCCACCCAACATCAATCCATCTGATCCCACTCCTTCAACAGATTCTCACCCTTTAGAGGCGAATGAGAGTTCCGCTCATCGGAGTCACTCACCAGAGGAAGAATGGGAAACTGTTAATTTACCGAATGCTATCAGTGTCGATCAGCTTCCCGTTACTCCCGAAAACAACATCTCAGAAGTTGTAGAGGAAAAGTTTGCTCTTGAGGAAGTCGAAATTCAACCGGGTGAAAGCGAAAATCCATCTCAGTTAATCCAAGCCTTACATGAGTGTAATCGGGATTTGATTAATCGAGTCACAGAACTTGAAATTGAACTTGATGAATGTCGAAAAGCATTACACAATCAAGATAGTCTATTCAATCAGCGGGTTCAAGAACTTGCGATTGCTCAAGATCAGGTAACTCGGTTGTTTGGGAAGCTAGAACTATCTAATCAAGTCATTCGCCGTCAACAAGTCTTAGTCGAAACCCTCACCCAACAATGGGAAACCAGCCAAACCCGCATGGCTCAGATGGAACGAGAATGTGCTTTGGCTCAACAGCGCTACAATGAACAATTCCATGAGTTGGTAGAAGCTCAAAATGCTTGTCGAGAATTGCGATCGCGTTTACACCGCCAGCAACGTCATACCCTTCAGTTTAAAGCGGCTTTAGAACGATGTTTAGAGATGCAACCGCGACAACAGCCCAATGATCAACACAATCAACCCAAGACCTATTTAAATTTACCAAAAATTGAACAGACCAGCCCAGGAGAAGATCCTCGAGAGTCTTTGGGGTTGGAACTTGACTCCCCTCCAATAGCAGTTTCGAGATCTCAACCAGTTCAACCGTGGTCAGCCGAATCGACAGACGATAATAATAGTGTAGAACGCCTCGATGAAATTGTTAGGCAAGAACAACACCTGGATCATTTTGACGAAGAAATGGTTTCAGAATGGTTAGAACTAGATGAACAGATCCCTCCTCATCTCCAGAACACCCCAGATGACTTATCCCAACAAGATTATTGGAGAGAAAATCAACCGAGTTTAGCCGCTTCTCAACTGTCAGAACTTCCCAATTTAGGCGAATTAGAAAACTATTGGTATCCAGATGATTCGGGAGAGACACCCTTAACGTCAAATCCCTTTGTAGAAACCTCTGAATCTGAGTTTGAATCTGAGTCAGAATCGGTTGAATCGACTCCTGTACAATCTTCTCCTCAGTTTATCGAAGATGAGTTGGATCGAATTCGGATGGAATATGCGTCCTCGACAATCCCTAGTTTTGAGTTAGATTCAGGGAAGTCAGGGTTTATTCCTTTCCCTGATCAACCGCTTGATCAATTGCATCGAGGTTCACAACCCCAGCAAACAGTTTCATCAACCTCGAAGACCTCCAATTGGCCCGCACCATTACTTCAACCGACTCGTCAGAAAAAATTGCGATCGTTAGCACGGGTTGAACTTCCGAGATTTTCCCAATCTTCGCCTGTAGACCAAGAGGTGATGGCTTCTAACAGTGAGGGTGAACCGTTTTGAATTTTTTGAGGGGCGCGGTCGTTTGCGCCCTTTCTTCGCTTAGATCAGGAGATCTGAACGAATAATTACCGTTGCATCAACTTCCAGTAAAGTCGCGATAATTTGACTATTAATGGTAATCGTTGTGTTGTCACCCTCGGGGTTAATTTGCAATTGGGAAATTGTTAACCCTTCTGCTAAAACTAACTTATCCTGACCCACTTGAAAATCGGTTATCCAGTCTGAACCGGAATCAAGTTCTAGGACAAAATAGTTGTTTCCTTCCCCACCTGTTAGGGTATCATTACCCTCACCACCTACTAAACTATCATTGCCCATTTCTCCCAACAGCAAATCATCGCCGCTACATCCTTTCAACAGGTCATCATCTTTACCGCCATGTAGGGTATCGTTATCCTCTCCTCCACAGAGAGTATCTTGACCTTCATCACCGAATAACAGGTCATTTCCAACCCCACCAGAGAGTTGATCTTGTTGACCATTGGCGCCGACAGAGGGAGAATTACCATTATCGATTTGATCACCGCGTAAAGTATCATTACCTTCCCCTCCACAAAGGCTATCATTGCCAATATCGCCGAACATCATATCATTTCCGGCTTCACCCCATAGCCAATCATTCTGTTTACCGCCATGAACCGTATCGTCACCCACTCCCGCAACTAAGGTATCGTTGGCTTCGTTACCATCCATGAAGTCATTTCCTTCACCGCCAAATAGCCAATCTTCTCCGTTGGTATCGCGTGTGGGGTCATCTGGGAGGTTATTAGTTCCGCCGAGAACGGTATCATTTCCCATATCCCCAACAACAGTATCATTACCCTGTTCACCCATTACCCAATCATCATCTTTACCCCCGAAAGCTTTGTCATCGTCTTTCCCACTGTAAAGGGTATCTTGACCGAAACTTCCGACTAACCAATCTTCATTTTCATCACCAAACAGAATATCTTGGTCGCCGCTATTCCCAATAGGTTCTAAACCGCTAGGCCCACCAATCAGGGTATCTTTACCGAGTTCACCGTATAGGGTATCATTTTCCGTGGAACTGAAGACTAAATCATCACCCAAGCCTGTATAGATGAGATTATTTCCGTCTCCCGAAACCAGGGTATCGTTTCCCGCAGAAGCAGTAATCACATCATCGTTAACAGTCCCCACCAACAAGTCCGCTTCATTGGTACTGTTTAAATTGCTAGCTGTTACTTCTGGGGGAGTCGGGAGAATTGTTTCGCCGAGTTGAGGGGGTTCAGGACACTGACAACATTCGGTATCGATAGTTCCTTGGGCGTTAACCGTAATTGTAACAGTCGCAATATTGGATAAGTTGCCATCTTGGTCTTTAACGGTGTAGGAAAAACTATCTGAACCAATGTATTCAGAATTGGGGGTATAAGTCAGAGTACCGTTTTGATTGTTAACGACTGTACCTTGGTTGGGTTCGCTGACAACTACAACACTACCGGGGTTTAAGGGGTTATCATCTTTGTCATTTTCGAGAACATCAATGACAACAGTGGTGTCTTTCGGCGTATTGGGGGTATCATCGACAGCAACGGGAGGTTGATTATCAACAGGAACCGTTGGAACAGGAACGAAAGGAACAGAAGGGGTGGGCGGTGTATCGACATCTCGGAAGTCAGGGATACCATCATTGTCTGTATCCGGAAGGGGAGGGGTATCGCTATTGCCAAAACCACCATCATTATTGTCAACTGCGTTGGGAATACCGTCACTGTCGTTATCCGCCCCATCGAGGCGACCATCACCGTCGGGGTCAGTTAAACCGACTTCGATAATATCGTTAGTTCCATCGTTGTCACTGTCGAGGTCTTGATAGTCGGGGGTTCCGTCGTTGTCGGTGTCTGGTGTGGGAGTTCCGCCACTATTACCAAAACCGCCATCATTATTGTCAACGATATCGGGAATACCGTCATTATCAATATCCCCCCCACCAATAACCCCATCGCCATCGGGGTCAGGTGAACCGCCTTCGATAATATCGTTTATTCCGTCGTTGTCGCTATCAAGGTCACGGAAGTCTGCGACACCATCATTATCGGTATCAGGGGGAATATTTGCTGTTCCTCCATTATCAGGGTCAACGCTATCGGCTAACCCATCGCCGTCTGTGTCGGTATTCGCCCCATCAATTAACCCATCGTTATCGGTGTCTGTTCCTCCGGCTTCGATGACATCGTTAATTCCGTCGTTGTCGCTGTCGAGGTCTTGAAAGTCGGAGGTATTATCGCTATCGGTATCAACGGGAGTGTCGGGTTGACCGTCGCCATTGTAATCGACTTGACCGGACTCGGGAGGGTTTTCTATACTATCTGCAAAACCATTGTTACCAAAATCATTAGTGGGGTCAATAACGCCATCTCCATCGGTATCGAGTTGACTGGCTTGGTCGAGAGGAAGTCCACTTTCGTAAAGGTCGGGAATACCATCGTTATCGCTGTCGAGGTCGAGAACATTGGGAATACCATCGCCGTCTTTGTCTCCCTCCCCTTCATCGGTATCGAGAATAGCGTCATTATCATCATCTAAGTCGTTAATATCAGGAATTCCATCCCCATCACTATCAATATCTGGCGTAACGACAGTAATATCAACTGTACCCGTAACCGTATTCACCCCATCGCTGACGTTATAGCTAAACTCACCCAAGTCATCGCTACCGTTGTAGTTGTCGGGGGCGTTATAAACCAGTCCTTCTAGTTCTTCGGGAGTTAGGCTATCGCCCTGATTAACAACTGTTCCATCTGTTTTGGTAATGCTTCCCAGTGTGGGTATTGAAGAAATGGTAATGGTTAAATTGTCATTTTCGAGGTCAGTTGGGGCGCTGAGTCCAAGGTTGTTATTGTCACTGGTGACATCGACTCGAATACTGTTACTCGCAACCGTTGGAGGTTGGTTCGTGGGCGTTTCAAAACCACCGTCGCCATCGGGAAGGGTATCAATACTATCGGGAACACCATCCCCATCGCTATCTGTCGGGTCATCAATTTGACCATCTCCATCAACATCGGGGGTTCCTTCTCCTGTCGGGAGTCCCGCTTCTACTCGGTCAGGAGTCCCATCGTTATTGCTGTCAATTTCTTGATAGTCGGGTGTTCCGTCTCCATCTGCATCCGGTAGGGGGTCGTTGTTGGCGTCGCTGAACCCGTCGTTTTCATCAATAACATCAAGAATACCATCCCCATCACTATCGGAACCGTCAACAATACCGTTCCCATCTGTATCGACCACTGCGGGGTCTTGTCCGCCTTCGATGAGGTCGGAAATACCATCGTTATCGCTATCGAGGTCACGGAAGTCTGCAACACCATCATTATCAATATCGGGAATAGTAACCGCAGTCCCCCCGTTATCGGGGTCAACCGCATCCGCTAACCCATCGCCATCTGTATCAATATTCGCCCCATCAATTAACCCATCCCCATCGGTGTCTGTTCCTCCCGCTTCAATAACGTCGGGAATACCATCGTTATCACTATCGAGGTCTTGGAAGTCGGGAACCCCGTCTTTGTCGGTATCAATGGGGTCATCGGGTTGACCATCGCCGTTGAGGTCGAGTTCACCGGAGTCTGGGGTCGTTTCCAAACTGTCAATAACGCCGTTTGTCCCAAAGTTGTTAGTCGGGTCAATAACGCCGTCGCCATCGGTATCGAGTTGGTTAATTTGGTCGGGGGTGAGTCCACTTTCATTGAGGTCGGGAATACCATCGTTATCGCTATCGAGGTCTAGACTGTCTGGGATACCGTCTCCGTCTGTGTCTCCGTCGCCTTCGTTGCTATCGAAAATTCCGTCGTTATCATCATCGAGGTCATTAATATCAGGAATTCCATCCCCATCGGTATCTGTATCAGGGTTAATAATGTCAATATTTACAGTACCGGGAACGGTATTAACCCCATCACTCACGTCATAACTAAAGCTTCCTAATTCATCTGTACCGTTGTAATTTTCTGGGGTGTCATAAAGCAGTCCTGCGAGTTCTTCGGGAGTGAGAATATCATCAACATTAACAGGTGTACCATCTGCTTTGGTAATGGTTCCTAAGTTGGGTAAAGTGGTAACAGTTATCGTCAGATTATCACCATCCTCATCGGTTGGGGCGGTTATTTCTAACTCGTTATCTTGGCTATTATTATTAACCCGAACACTGTTATCAGAAACTTCGGGAGGATTATTGGTTGTTGTTCCGATATTAATATTAACAGTTCCAGGTGTATCCGCGTAGCTATTTCCATCAAACCCATTCCAGCCAAAACTGGTATCTCCGTTAAAGTTTTCATTCGGAGTAAAGACTAAATTTCCTAACTGTGTAACCTCTATTTCATCCTCAGCATTTACTGGATTTCCATTCAGAGTTAGGCTTCCATTTTCTGGGGGTGAAGTGATTTGAATTTTCGTTAGACTATCACCATCTGTGTCAGAAAATTGATTGGTAAAATCATCCGCAGTAAAGGGAATTATGTTATCTTCTGTTCCGGTTTTGCTAATGTTGTTAACTGTGGGAACATCGTTAACTTCTCCGATATTAATATTGACGGTTCCAGGTGTATCGGCGTAGCTGGTTCCATCAAAGCCATTCCAGCCAAAACTGGTATCTCCGTTAAAGTTTTCGTCCGGTGTAAAGACTAAATTTCCTAACTGTGTAACCTCTATTTCATCCTCAGCATTTACTGGATTTCCATTCAGAGTTAGGCTTCCATTTTCTGGGGGTGAAGTGATTTGAATTTTCGTTAGACTATCACCATCTATATCAGTAAATTGACTGGTAAAGTCATCCGCAGTAAAGGGAATTATGTTATCTTCTGTTCCGGTTTTGCTAATGTTGTTAACTGTGGGAACGTCGTTAACTTCTCCGATATTAATATTGACGGTTCCAGGTGTATCGGCGTAGCTGGTTCCATCAAAGCCATTCCAGCCAAAACTGGTATCTCCGTTAAAGTTTTCGTCCGGTGTAAAGACTAAATTTCCTAACTGTGTAACCTCTATTTCATCCTCAGCATTTACTGGATTTCCATTCAGAGTTAGGCTTCCATTTTCTGGGGGTGAAGTGATTTGAATTTTCGTTAGACTATCACCATCTATATCAGTAAATTGACTGGTAAAGTCATCCGCAGTAAAGGGAATTATGTTATCTTCTGTTCCGGTTTTGCTAATGTTGTTAACTGTGGGAACGTCGTTAACTTCTCCGATATTAATATTGACGGTTCCAGGTGTATCGGCGTAGCTGGTTCCATCAAAGCCATTCCAGCCAAAACTGGTATCTCCGTTAAAGTTTTCATTCGGAGTAAAGACTAAATTTCCTAACTGTGTAACCTCTATTTCATCCTCAGCATTTACTGGATTTCCATTCAGAGTTAGGCTTCCATTTTCTGGGGGTGAAGTGATTTGAATTTTCGTTAGACTATCACCATCATCGTCAGTAAATTGACTGGTAAAGTCATCCGCAGTAAAAAGAATGGTATTGTCTTCTGTTCCCGTTTTACTAATATTATTAACGGTGGGAGTGGTATTAGTCGTAATATTAACAGTAACAGAACCATTTCCTGTTAAAGCTAATGGATTAGATGTACCTTGAACACCTGTATTCCCATCATTAATGGTATAATCAATCTGAACAGTAGTTGGTGAAGTTGAACCGTTATTTGAATAAGTAATTTGTTGGAGAACTTGATCAACTAAATCACCTGTTGCATCCGTATTAAAAGTTAGATTTAAAGTTCCATTACTATTCGTTGTAACCGTTCCAACTGAAACATCATTCAGAACAATATTTTCTCCTTCGGTTAAAGCACCTAATGTTCCACTATTACCAAAAACATCACCAGTATTTGCTCCACCATTTCTTTGTAAAGTAAGAGTAGCTCCACTGTAATTTGTATTATCAAGTTCGGGGTCAATAATCGTTGCATTAGCATCCAGAACGACAGCATCTCCGCCTATACTAAAAGTAGGAGTTCCATTAAGTTCGTTAAAACTGGGCGCATCATTAGCTTCCTCAATATTAATCGTTGTTGTTGCAGTATTTCCCTGATTACCATTAGCATCAGTCAGAAAAACCTGTACTTGTCGGGGGTCAGTATCTGGCGCGTCGCTAGTATTGTTGAACTGAATTGCTTCTAATGCTAACTCCCAATTTTCTGGGGTAATGTCAGCAGTTGCACTTAACGTTAGAACAATATTACCTGAAGTATTTGTAATTTGACTGGATGTTATTCCTGTTGGTAAAGTTTCAACAATTAATTCATCACCCTCTTTTGTATTTGCAATAGTGATTGTTGCGCTTCTAATCTGATTCGGTGTATCAAAATCTTTAATCAGAATATCTGCGGTTTCATCTGTTGGATTATTCGGTTCTACAATACCAATACCACCGCTATCTTCAGTGAATTCTGTTTCGTAGTTAGGACTACCTGCACCCGAATTATTATCACCATCTAAGTCAATTAATGGAATGACAAAAGGTGATAATTGAGTAGGATCACTCACACCATCATTATTAAATGTTGGTTGGTTATCATTGGTATTTGTGATTTCTGTAGCAGCTGGATTATTTTGATCATAGTTATTGATTTTATACAGTTTCGCTTGAGTATTGCTACTAACATATAGCTCTCCACCAGAAGCTGTCCAAGCAGCACCATAACCACCCGAATTATTTGCTAAACCAGATATCGTTTTTTGGGTAACTGTATTAGTGTTGATATCCCAAATATATAAATTGTTATCTCTGACTCCATAAAGAAAGTTATCGATGAGAACAAGATCGGCAACATTGACATTATCTGGTACATTATTATTTGGATCTGCAAAAGTGATAGTTGAAGCTGTGTTATTTGTCAGATTTACTCTTGTTAAATTTTGGGATTGATCTTGAATCCATAAGTAGCTTATATTATTAACACTATCATACTGAAATTCACCTGCATTATTTAAAGTTCCAGTTACTGTTATATTGAGATCTTCAATAGAACCATCAGAATTAATCCGAATAATTTTGTTGAGAATACTTACCTCAGTACCGACTCCATAAATAAAGTTATCTTGTGTATTAAAACCCGTACCATTATAAAATGATTGTTTTAGCCCTATATCCTCATATTCACCCGTCAGTGGATTTAATAATTTGAGTTGACCTGCAATAACTTGATAAAAAGCAGGTTGAGATGCAAACGGTTCAAGAACTTGATTCCATTGACTTTTAATGCAAGATTGAAATGGTAAATTGACCGAAAAATCAGCAGTTTTAATATCTAACTTCCAATCTCCTCCTAATGCTGAATGACCGATTTTATGAGTAGAGGCGGCGATTTCTGCACGGGTAATTTTGTGTAATTTTTCAATAAATTCAACGCCTGCATCTCCAACTGCAACATTACACCCATAAATTAAAATTGATGTAACTGACCAAGTTTTGACTTGATCTGTATAATATTCGAGAGTATCTAAACTTAACTGACTATTTCCTAGATATAAACACCCAGGTGAACCATGAGCAACAATATTAACTTCTGAATAGTTGTCTTTTGCTAGATATTGAGTAATTTGTTGAATTCCATCTGCTTCTGAATTGATGATTTTGACAGTAGTGTTGTCAATAATAGTTTGAACTAAATATTGATAATCTTGAACGTTTGAGTCAATAAAAACAATATTATTCATGGGTTTTAAGGATTGAGATGCACGCAGAGTATAAGCTTTATAAGAAACTGAATCAACAGCTTTATTTGATAGATACACGGTAGATACTCCTGGAGTTTGAATGAGTCTTTTGTTTGTCAATGAAGATTTTTTTATCAATCAATTATAGAGTTTACTTTCAACTCTATAACTGAATATTGAATAACTGTAGATGTCGTTCTTTTTTAAGATGAATGAGTTGATTGCTTACAACCAACGCTTGAAAATAAAATCCCTGATTAGAGTTAAGATGAAGTTAAAGAAAAAGTCCAACTGAGAACTTTATCCTTGATCAACTTCCCTGTCTTTCAATCTAGCATTTTAACGTGAATGTGTCCTGAGTAAATTCACAGAATTTTGATTGCATAATTTTTTTCAGATTTATCCGTAAGTTTACAGAGTTTGAGTCTTTTTTGAGAAAAAGTTAATTTTTATATCACTTTTTACATGGATGATAGGATTGAAATTGTGTGTACTTTACCGACTCTAGGGTAAGGAGTAACTGACAACTGCGGAAATTGACTAGAACCCCTAGTGACAAACCGTACCGTCGGACAAGCTCAAACTCACTTAACAATTGTTAGCGGAGAAATTTAAACGATTCTTAAAAGATGATACAAATATATTCTACCCCTAAAGTGAACAAAAATTAACCGATGACTTTTATCTCAGTTCCCTACGCTTTATTTTTACTCATTTTGTTTGGAGTTTACTGGATTGTTCCTTGGCAATCTTGGCGAATGCTGACTTTGTTGGTGGCAAGTCTGTTTTTTTATGCAACTTTACAAATTCAATATATTCCATTACTTATACTGTATATTTTGTTTAATTTTGGCTTGGCATTAGCCATCGGTGAACCCTTGGATTGGCGAATTGCGAATGAAGCTTGGAATAGTCGGCGTTTAATTCTCCTCTGGATTGGTATTATTTTCAATGTATTTTTATTGTTAGGCTTTAAGTATTTGCCGTTTATTTTTAATACTGTGGGAGAAACGTTAAAACTTCCGTTGTTTTTAGACCGTGCGACTTGGTTAGACAATAATCTTATTGCACCTCTCGGATTAAGTTTTTTCTGTTTTGAAATTATTGCTTATTTAATTGATGTTTATCGAGGCGCACCCGCAGCCAATTCTTTTCTAACGTTTACTTCTTATAAATTATTTTTCCCTAAATTAATTTCAGGGCCAATTACTCGCTATCATAATCTTGAATATCAACTCAAAAACTTAAAGTTTCCCATTCCTGAACAAATTGCTGATGGACTGTGGTTAATTGCGAGAGGGGCTGTAAAAAAAGGTTTATTTGCAGACAGAATTGGGATTTTAGTTGACTTAAGTTTTAGTAGTTTAGAACGGGCTGGGAGTGGAGATTTATGGTTAGCAACGTTTGCTTATGGACTCCAACTTTATCTTGATTTTAGCGGTTATATTGATTTAGCGAGAGGGAGTGCATTACTACTTGGATTAAGTCTTCCTGAAAACTTTGATGCACCTTATTTTACGACGAGTATTGCGGACTTTTGGCGACGTTGGCATATGACGTTAGGGGATTGGTTACGGAATTATTTATACTTTCCATTGGGAGGGTCTAGAGTCGGATTACTTCACACTTGTCTCAATCTATTAATTGTTATGTTAATCGCTGGAATTTGGCATGGTGCGGCTTGGGGTTTTATCGTTTGGGGAATTTTACATGGTATGGCTTTAGTTATTCATCGTTTGACAGATACTTTATCAAAACAATTTTCTATTCAAGAAGTTTGGAAAACATTTCCGGGTATAATTTTTTCTTGGTTTTTAACTCAATCCATGGTATTTTTTGCGTGGATATTTTTCCGGCTTCCCAATTTAAAAGATTCAGAGTTTGTGATGAAAAATCTATGGAATCATCCCGCTGATGTACAATTTGCCCATAAAGTTTATGTGGAATCATTAAGTTTAGAACGTATTAATGTCGTTTTTTTATTGGTTTCAGTTTTTGTTTTAATGGGGTTGTCTACTCTATTTAATCGAGGCTTGAAATTACAGTTAAGCTGGCCGATAAAACTGGTATTAGCCCCGATTTGTTTTCTGGCGGTTTGGTTACTGGCACCTGAAGGAGTTTTACCTTACATTTATTTTGATTTTTAAATACATAAACAACAATTAGGACGCAAGCCTTGCGCCCCTACAAATTGATTTTTGATTAAAATTCACCCTGACTTACACAACGAAAACCTGCTAGTATTTCTCGAACTCCGGGATGATACCAATTGCGAAAACTACACCGCATCGCCCAAGGACGAGTTGCCCAACTTCCTCCTTTTAAAACCCGATGTTGGTAATCAAAATAACTCTGAGAATATCCAACATAGGGATAATGTTGAAATTTTGAATATCCCGCAAACCAACTGTCTGTCCACTCCCAAACATTCCCTAATAAATCACGCACTCCGTAAGCACTTTCTCCTTGAATATAAGCATTCACAGAGGTTGTTCCTTGTTGCATTCTTTCGCCGTCATTACAATTACATCGGTTAGAATTTGGAAGTTCTTCTCCCCAAGGATAAGTCAGTTTACTTTGAGTTTCTTCATCCCAACTGGCGGCTTTTTCCCATTCTGCTTCTGTCGGTAAACGTTTTCCAACAAAGTTACAATATGCTTCGGCTTCGTACCAGCTTACCCCACAAACAGGATGATCATCAAAGATCGGATCATCTAACCAATATAACGGTTTAGAAACTGGATTTTGTTGTAACCATTGCCATCCTAGAGTTGACCAAAATTCGCGGTTTTGATATCCTCCCGCTTGGATAAATATGCGATATTGACCACAGGTAACAGGATAACGATCAATCCAATAGGTGTCTAAAGAAAGACGATGTAAAGGTTTTTCATTATCCATAGCCTCGACTGAGTTGTTCCCCATCTCAAACTCACCTGCGGGAATTTTTAATGTTTGGGGAGAATGAGAGATTTTAGAAGAAGAATGAGAGATTTGTTGTTGATTTTTTGAATTTTTTAGACGATGTAACTGCAAAACAAAAGCAATCGTTTCACTGTGTTGGCTTTCGTGTTGTAAAATAAACCGCCATAACCTTTCTTGTTCTTCAATCGGGGCAGTATTAAGACAATGCCAAACTTCACTACGAACCGCCTCTAAATAACAATTAATCGTCGATATAGACGGTAATTGAATCCGTTCATTTTTCGGTAAACCATCAGCCCGAAATAGTTGATCATATTCGGGAAATAAAGGTTTTAAACCCGCACATTTTTCTAGCAACCAATACGCTTCTGTATAGGCAATATGTCCAAAATGCCAACCAATCGGACTAAAATCAGGATGAGGTTGAGCGCAAAAAGCAGTTTCATCGATATCTTCAAACTGCTTTAAAGTAATTAGACGACAGCGATGTAAGGCATAATGGAGACTATCTTTAACCGAGTTTTTCGATGTGGACATTAAGGTCTTCTCCCACACTAATAATGCTTTGTTCAGGACAAGAATGCCAATTCCCCGGAAACAAAGGTTCCGAAGCAATAATCACAGATTCGGGGAATTTTGGATCGTTTTGCAGCCAATATAAACTGGGTGGAATCCCTGCAATTGAAAACCGAGAAGCCACCATTTGCTGCCCGTCACAGATTATCACATTTACCAATGCTTTGACATCTGCTAATTCAGCAAGTTCTTTGATGATCATTAATGTTGTGTGTAATGCCGTTGTCAGTGTCGGTTGAGTGGCGGAAGTCAGTTCATTAATGAGTAACCCAAAAATATGTTCTGAGTCAGTTGTTCCTTCAATATTCTGGTAAACTGAATCTCGGAGACGGTTGCGAATCAGTCGATAGAGACTGGTGCGAAATTCTTTGATGTAGCCATTGTGAACAAATAACAAGCGTTCAAACTGAAAGGGTTGACAGTTGCTTAAATTAACCGCTTGACCTGGGGTTGCACTGCGAACATAAGCTAAAATACGTTTGGACTCAATATAACGATTGAGACTATCAAGGTTGAGATCGCTCCAAGCCGGTAGAATATTTTTGTAGGTAAACGGATCAGTTTGTTGAGTGGGATGATACCAACCCAACCCAAAGCCATCGGCATTCAGTAAAGCTTCTTCCATTTCACGAGGTTGATAGCTCTGAACAATCAAAGAATGGGGCGGATCGGATAAAATTTGCTTGAGAGGAATTGTAGAGCCAATATAGCCAAGTAAACGACACATAGAGTTGTCAAAACTTTCAAAGCTTCTATTTTACCAGCCCTCTTACTCAATTTTTCTATATTGATGGAGTTGGGGGGAGAAATTGAATAACGGCTAGGGAGTATGTCAAAATGCTTGATGGTTGCCTGCGATCGCTTTAATACTAACGTTTAGATCTCACTGGAATTGACCTTAATGATTATTCCAACCTCAAGCTTTACATCTCGTCGAGTTCGTCAACACCGCTTCTCATTGTCTCAGTTCACTTTGATCTCTGTGTCTCAGGTGATCGCTTCCATCTGTATTCTTTTTGGAGTGACATCGGTTCGGGCGAATGCTGAAGATGAATTTAACCCCATTTTGGAAGTCGGAGTTGTTCAGCAGTTTGGTAAAAAAACAACCGACACGCTAATTCTCAAAGCTAAACCCGACGATCATCTGATTTTGCGGTTTCAGTCGCCTGAGGGCGAGAAAGTTCTCCATACCCTCAGCGTTGTTCTCAAAATAGAAACCCAACCCCTACCGGAACCGTTTGTTGATGAACGGATTATTCTCAGTAGTCATCGTAGCTATGAAACAGCCGAAGAGTCAGCCCAAAAATGGCGGGAAATGGGGATTGAAGTTGAACTCGCTCAACCCGATTTGTGGCAAGTTTGGGCGAAACGGAGTGTTTATAATACGCCTTTATTGCGACGTTGGTTGCTCGAAAGTCTCAAAGCCCAAGGACATCAAAAAGTTCGTTTACAAACTCAAGTTCTCAAGCAGCAGCGAATTCCCTATTGGGTATTGGGTGGCTATCGCTACAACCGCCATGAACTTCTCTTGAGTGCGACTCAGAATGTGATTGAGGTTCACAAAAGTAGTAAAGATCCGCAACCGATGAGTTATGGGGGAAGTTTGGAACTGCAACCGGATGCTTATGGAACTCATACTTTGGTGAATCATGTTCCCCTAGAAACTTATTTACGAGGTGTGGTTCCTCACGAAATGGGAGCTTGGCCCCCAGATGCTTCTATTGAGGCTCAAGCGATTTTATCGAGAACTTATGCTCTGAGAAATTTACGACGCTTTGAGGCTGATAACTATGAAATCTGTGCAAATACCGATTGTCAGGTTTATAAAGGACTAACTGAAGTTTACCCGTCTACTGATCGAGCAATTTCGGTGACTGAGGGATTGGTACTGACTTACAATAATGAGTTGGCTGATGCGGTTTATTTTTCGTCTAGTGGGGGAGTCACTGCCAATTTCCATGATATTTGGAATGGGCCTAAACGTTCTTACCTGCGTTCGGTGGTTGATTCACCCGGTCAAGTTTGGGATTTATCGGCTAAGAGTTTAGCCTCGGAACAGAATTTTCGACGGTTTATGAGTTTGAAAAAAGGGTTTAATGAGGAGGGTTGGGCCGATTTTCGCTGGCGAGAAGCAACCAGTTTAAAGGCGATGACAGCTCATCTTAAGTATTATTTGGAACGCAAGTATAATATTAAACCAAATTTCAAGACGATTAAACAAGTAAAAGTAACGCAGCGATCGCCGTCTGGACGAATTCTACAAATGGAAGTTCAAACGGATCAGGAGATCATCAAAATTGAAAAGGATGAAATTCAAAATGCGTTCTGGCCGCCCGTGAGTACCTTATTCTATCTTGATCCGATTTACGATCAAGATCAAAAGCTTGATGGTTATGTCTTTATCGGAGGTGGGTTTGGTCATGGTGTGGGTTTGAGCCAAACGGGATCGTACAAACTCTCTGAGTTAGGCTGGTCGAGCGCACGAATTCTTGAATTTTATTTTCCGGGTACTGAGCTTAAACGTCTGAGTGAATCGATTATTTTTTGGTAACCATTACAGATGATTGAGAAGCACACAAGAGTAATTAGGGACTAGGTTAGAATAAAACAGAGTTCTAATCAGATTTTTAAATCTTCTCAACGATTCGTCGAGTTGATTGAAATCTAACCTAGTCCCCAAGTCTAGCTCCTTCAGTGGGGAGATAGAGGGCAGGTTTTTCGTAACTTATGGGATTTCAGTGACCAGTTATGGCTGTAACTGGTTGCTATTTTCTGTTTACTGATAATTATTCCCATATCCCGCCTACATATTATCTTCTTGGTGAGTGGTGATCGTGCAGTCTGAACTCGGATAAGCAACACAAGTCAGAACTAATCCGGCTTCGATTTGATCATCATCTAAGAAAGACTGATCAGATTGGTCAACCGTACCAGATTCAATTTTACCTGCACAAGTCGAACAAGCACCTGCACGACAAGAGAAGGGCAAATCTAAGCCGAGTTCTTCTGCTTGATCGAGAATATAAATATCATCAGGAACATCAATGGTTTGTTCCCCATCCGGCATTTTCAGTGTAACTTTATAGCTTGCCATGTTACTGTCCTCTTTAAATTTGAATTAGAGTTTGATCCAGTCTCACACAAAAACCTAGTCATTCTCAGACTTGGTACTTGGAGTGAAGACTTTTGTCTGATCTAGATATTCTCACAATTAGTGAGCAACCTCTAGATTTGTAACGGATTTAGTACAGTGCTTCTTCTTGGTGAGTGGTGATCGTGCAGTCTGAACTCGGATAAGCAACGCAAGTTAGAACATATCCGGCTTCGATTTGATCATCATCTAAGAAAGACTGATCGGATTGGTCAACCGTACCGGATTCAATTTTACCTGCACAAGTCGAACAAGCACCCGCACGACAAGAAAAAGGCAGTTCTAAGCCCTGTTCTTCCGCTTCATCCAAAATATACTTGTCATCAGGGACTTCGATTGTTTGTTCTCCGTCAGGAGTTTTCAAGGTTACGTTGTAGCTTGCCATGTGATTTTCCTCTTTGAGGTTGAATGATCAGAAAGTATAAGCTTACCTTATGCAAAAACGAAGGGATGATTAACCTTCATGGTGGTACTTCAGACTTTCTTTATCTTTTGATATTAAGGGAAAAAACCAACCTTGTACAACGAATTTTGACGAGAGTTTGAATGGTTTTTATTATAAATTTTTCTAATTACATCCTAATTGCTTATATCTGACTCTCTAAAAACCAAAGTTAGATCACGTCTCTAACGGCTTAAAGATTCATCCAGAGTCAGTTTTGACACAAAATTGACTGACTGATTTACTTTTTTGTCCTCATTGACTTTTTTTTCAACTCAGCTTTTTTATTAAATATACTCAAGTAAAAATACTTATTAATGATAATAGTTCCTAATTACTTTTGATAAATACCTAAATTAAGTCTGATTTTCAGTAAACATAGATACTTTATTATAAATAATCCTCTTTTTTTATTGAAAATAAGTTGCAATAAGTGAATAACTTACTCTCAAACCATGACAGTATCAACCCTTGAATCGACTCCTGTTCAGCAGCAAAAACGAGTGAAGCCCAACTTACAAGCCTGGTATCGCCCGACTGTATCTCCAGAACAAGGCATTTTGTTAATTTTATTTGGATCAGTCGTCACCGGATCCGCTTTAGCCCAACACTGGACAAGTTCAACCACCCTAGCCCTCATCTGTACCTTTTTTGCTCTACAAGCCGAATATCCCCTGATTCTACAAATTAAACAACGACGCAGTTGGAAGCCCCGCTTTTTAGTCTGGAGCGGAATATATGGAATCATTGCACTATCTATCTCTGGTCACAGCCTTAGCATTTGCTGTCGCCTTGTTTGAATTTCTTCTGGTCTGTTGGCGGTTTGAGTGGTATCGCACCACTAAATTTCATCATGTTGCACTATTTGAAACCCGATGCGCCTTGATGTATATTGCGATCGCAGCGATTAGTGTTCTTCCGGCTCATTTACCCCCGTCGTGATCTTCTGTGAACCCATCTATCGAAAATCCCGACAAAGCGAGACAATAAGACTGCGGAAGTATAGAACAACAATTTTTTTATGGTGCCCAGTGATCTCTCATCTTATACTCCCAGTACCACACCCATTAGAGTCGGTATTGTCGGAACGGGATACGCCGCTCAAACCCGAGCAGAAACGTTAAAGTCAGATTGGCGATCGCAACTGGTGACGCTTACAGGTCATACTTCTGATAAAACCAAAGCCATTTGTCAACGGTTTAATGTAGAAGCCTCTGCAAGTTGGGAAGAACTGGTGAAACGTGAAGATGTAGACTTAGTGGTGATTGCCACAGTTAACCGTGATCACGGCAAAATTGTCCAAGCGGCTTTGGAAAATCATAAACACGTCATTGTTGAATATCCCCTGAGTTTAGATCCAACTGAAGCCCAAAACCTGATCACTCTCGCCCAACAGCAAAACAAAATGCTACACGTCGAACATATTGAACTGTTGGGAGGGTTGCATAATGCGATCAAAAAATCAATTGGCGATATTGGTCAAGTGTTTTATGCTCGTTATATTACGATCAGTCCTAAACATCCTGCTCCTGATAAATGGACTTATCAACACTCGCTGTTTGGGTTTCCCTTTTCTGGGGCGCTTTCTCGTTTAAATCGTTTAACAGATTTGTTTGGTTTAGTACAAACGGTTCACTGTCAAAGCCGCTTTTGGAATCAGCCCACAGAAGAACAAACTGATCATTATAAAGCGTGTTTGTGTACTGCTCAACTTCAGTTTCAAAATGGAGTTTTGGCTGAGGCGGTTTATGGAAAAGGGGAAACATTTTGGCAAAGCGAAAATACATTTACCCTGTATGGTGAGAATGGAACGTTAGTTTTTACTCCACAGCAAGGTCAACTGATTCAAGGGGAGAGTTCACAAAAGATTGAAGTCGAGAGTCGTCGGGGATTATTTGCTAAGGATACTCAAATTGTATTGGAGCATCTGTTACATCATACTCCCCTCTACATGACGGCTTCTGAGAGTGCTTACACCCTAAAAGTTGCGGATGCGGCTAAACAATCAGCCCAAATAGGTAAAGTTGTAGTTGTAGAAAGTTTGAACTGAAAGGAGTCTAATAATTGTCAAATGACGCCAGGGATTAAAAAGCGAGTTTGATGGCATTGACTACTAACGAGACTTTGGGAGCAGTATTGAGAACTTGAGTGAGTTGATTGTAATATTTGATCAGTAGAATATTGCTGGTTGCTCGAACTCGTGCGATGTAGTAAAGTGTTGAAAAAGATATTGATTTCCCAGGTGGCATGGTAACAGGTTTCTCCGATGTGATGAATTTCTAGGATCTAACCTAAGAGGAAAATATCAGAGAAAAAATAAAATTATGCCACTGTGTTGATTGGTTTTTGGGTGGTGTGACTGCCAGCAATTCAAGCTTTGAGTAAGGCGATGGTGACTCACATAGCGCTACGCGCTAGGGAACAGGGAACACCGGAACAGGGAACACCGGATCAGTAGACTGTGAAGGAGTTTTAGGGTTTATAAATGTCAAACACGTATTCGCGTACTGCTATATCTGTTGAATCTTCATTGAGGCGGAGGCATGAGTTTAGGGGACAGATGGGAAATTGTCATAAGACAAAATAATTGATCTCAAGCGGTCACAGGTTTAGGCGACTTCTAACTCATAACTGTGTCGAACTCGATCTAGCTCAAGATCAGAGAAATGATCAACAGACCAATTGGCTATACGTTGGAGCATATGTAATGGATAGGTATGAGCCACTCCAACAACTGCTATTTTTGCTTCTTGAGCAGCATGAATTCCGGGTAATGTATCTTCGATCGCTAAACATTCAGACGGATGTAAGTTAAGTTCGGGGTATTGTTGATTGAGTCGCTCAATGGCGAATAAGTAACCTTCGGGATCGGGTTTACTGGTTGTAATGTCATCTCCGGCAACAATCACAGAAAAATATTCGGCAATATTAGCCCGATTTAAGATTAATTCAATCTCTGATCGGACTGCTCCGCTAACAACCGCCATTTTTAACTCAGCCGCGTGAATTTTGCAAACAAACTCTTGAACTCCTGAATAAATGGGTAATTCTTCTAAAGCTTCCATTTGTTGACAATAAGCTTGAGTTTTGCGTTGAATTAACTGTTCAAGATACTCATCGGTTACAACTCGTCCTCGATGAGTGAGTAATTCTCTCAAACTAATGCGATCGCTACGTCCCAAACAAAATTGTTTAAATTCTTCAGGTTTAGCCCGTAAGTTTTCTTCAATCAGCAACTGTTCAATCAGTCGCTCGTGAAGGGGTTCATCATTAATAATAATACCATTGAAGTCAAATAAAATTGCTTTGAGAGTCATATAAAGTGGGATCTAGAAATTCACAGCAGATTAGCGTTGGAGTGAGAAAAAAGGAAAAATCCTCAATTTCTCACCTAAACCGCAAAGTAACTTTAATCTGAAGTTAAGCGGGTGCTGGTAGTCCAGCAGAACTATCAATTTCGGGTTTATTGTAACTTACCCGAGTCTGAGAACGGGTAGATGTTGAGGTATTTTTAACAATAGGTTTAATTCCCTGGCTAATTTGATGAACCCACCACCAGTCATCGGTTTGGACTTGAGCAAATCCGGCTTGAGTCATCCAAGCATTAAGACTTGCCGCAGCATAAGCTTTAATGTAAGGCTCCTCAAAAATTTCTGTCAACCATTCGTTCTGACGTAAGGTTTGCTGATTTCCATCTAAAACGATCATTTCCCCTCCGACTCGCAATAGCCTAAAACTTTCCTGAGTAATGGTTTGAGCGACATCTGGCGGGGTTTCATGGAACAACAGAGACGCACTGACGAGATCAAAAGACCCATCGGGGAAGCCTGTATCCTCAGCGTTAGCGTGGTGAAACTGAATCTCTAATCCCGCTTTTTTGGCTTTGAGTTCAGCAACCACTAACATATAAGGGGATAAATCTATACCAATCACCTCAGCTTCGGGAAAGGCTTGCTTCAAGCGTAATGTTGTTGAACCTGTACCACATCCTAAGTCTAAAATTTGTCGAGGTTTGACTCGAATTCGATCAATTAATCCTTGTCGAACAATCGGTTCGGTGGGAGGTAAAACGTATTGAGTGATCGGATCATAGGAAACAGGGGCTTCTGAGTTGAGATATCCGCCTTTTATCCCGTGGAAATTTTGAGAATGGTAATAGTCTGGATAGGTTAAACGAGGGTTGGTGAGGCGAGTGCTTTCTTCCTCCCAATTGATGCTCTGTTTAAATTGTTTTAGGGCTTCTTGATCAACCAGAACGTTTCCGAAAAGGGGAAGGAGAAACTGTTGAAAAATTGTATCTTGACGAACTGACATGGGAATGAGTTTGAGGTTACGTTAATAACGATTGGCTTTGATTTCCTAAGTTAACCGATTTTGGCGATGATTGCTTTGGGAGGATGACTAAGATTGTGAAGTTAGTCCATTGATTGGGATATCGGTCATTTCTTGATCCTTTCAAAGATCATCAAAATTGTGAGGAGAGACAATCAATCACCGTCTCGATTGCTTCTTGGGGGGTTTCTACTCGATAAACTTGATCGGGAGATAAGCTTTTGAAAAAGACTTGACTGGCTTGATTTTGATTGAGCAGAATGACGGTTTTATGTTCTTTAATAGCGAGGGCAATTTCTGAAGCTGTTCCTGCACCCATTCCGCAGCCAATCACAATATCACTAGAGAGAATGTTAATCATATTTCGAGCATTTCCTAAATTAGTAAAAATAGCAATATCAACGGCTTCAGACATTCCCGAGGAATTCGATCCTGGTAAAATTCCTAAAGTCAAACCCTGGGCTGATTTGGCGCCTTGACTAGCGGCTTCCATTACGCCTACATTTCGCCCTCCTGTCAAAAGAGTCCATCCGTTTTGAGCAATGAGTTGACCGAGTTGATAGGCATTTTTTAGATCCAAAGTCGTTGCACTATTACCTGGCCCCATGACACCAATGATTATTTTTTTCATGGTAAAATAAATATTGATTATCCTTTAGAAAGTTGGAAAGAATCTCAGAACCGAGAAAATATCCTTTATTCTATTTATATCTTCTTCTTTGCTCTTTTTCACCTCTCCTGTTACCCCTTCTAAAATTATGCCTAAAATCTCTACGGCTAAAATCTCTGCACCTGCCATTATTCAAATGCGTCAAGACTTAATGGCAGACTCGGAACTGAATTTTAACTTTATGGTTTTGGTTCTTACCTCCTGTTTAATCGCTACATTTGGATTACTGAGTAACAGTACAGGTGTGATTATTGGGGCGATGTTAGTTGCGCCTTTAATGTTACCTTTGAGAGGACTTGCTTTTGGGGCTTTAGAGGGTGATCCAGATTTATTTCGTCGCAGTTTTATCTCTTTAATTGCAGCAACGGGAGTCGCTCTGTGTTTATCCATTTTTTTAGGACGTGTAACAGGGTTTCAAAACTTTGGAAGTGAGGTAATCGCTCGAACTCAGCCGACTCTAATTGACTTAGGTGTAGCGATTGTTGCTGGAGGATTAAGTGGTTTTTCTAAGGTTCGACAAGGAATTAATGATGCGGTAGCCGGAACTGCTATTGCTGTTGCTTTAATGCCTCCTTTGTGTGTAATTGGATTGACATTATCTCAAGGGCTTTGGAATGAAAGTTATGGTGCTTTTTTACTGTATTTTACAAACCTGTTAGGAATTACTCTGGCCTGTATGATTGTGTTTATTGTGGCAGGCTATACTCGAGTTAATGTCGCTTTAGGTTGGGCAATTTTGTTAACGGGAATCCTATTTTTTCCGTTGGGCTTAAGTTTGATTCGATTAATCATTCAAGGTCAAGTGGAATATAATCTCACACGGATGTTCAAAAAAAATACACTCACAGGTCAACGAGTTGAACTACTAGAAACAGATATGCTGTGGACAAGAAAGCCCGTCTCTGTTTATCTAAAAGTTCGTTCAAAAGAACCCATTACTCCCAAACAAGTCCGTTTAGTTCAAGAGTTTTTGGGTAAAAAAATGAAACGAAATTTTGAACTGATTGTGCTTGTAGATGCGATTACAGAAGTCAGAGCCGAAGCAGACCCATTCTATATGCGAAAGCCTGAGAAAAAAGATAAAGTGACCAAAACGATGACGAATCAAGATCTCAAAAAAGTTCGCATTCTTAAGCGTAAAGCCAAACCTTAACGTTTTGAAACGCCCTTGGAATTGACTTGACTCTAAAGTAAAGTTCCACTGATCATTCCGGCTAATAAAATGAAACCCACCCAGACATTCTGACGAAAGATTTCACCATAGACAGGTTTGGGAATTTCGGGTTTTCGTAACTGGCGATATTGTTGAATCCAAATTCCAACTGCGATCGCCAGACTCATCCCATATTCCCAATGTAATTCCATTTTAATTCCCAGAACAGCAAGTAAGATCACCGTACTCAAGAAGAAAATACCCACCGCATTAGCCGCTTGATCTCCAAAAAATAACGCACTAGAATTAACCCCCATGCGTTTGTCATCTTCGCGATCACTCATCGCATAAACTGTATCAAATCCCAAAGTCCAAACCACAGTAGCCCCCCAAAGTAACCAAGTCACAGGTTCTAAGTGTGCAACAGCAGCAGTCCAACTAATTAAGACAGCAAAACCCCAAGCGATAGATAAGACTAATTGGGGAACCGGAAAAAACCGCTTGGCAAGGGGATAGCAAATGATTACAGGAACGGCAGCGACACACAGCCAAAAACTCAAAGAATTGAGGTAAAAGGCTAATCCCGCAGCACAAGCAAAGGCTACAAAAGCCACAGCAATACCTGTTTTTACCGTTAAGGCACGGGAAGCCAGGGGACGGGTGCGAGTTCGTTCGACTTCAGGATCAATATCGCGATCCCATAAATCATTCACCACACATCCGGCGGCGCTAGTCGCAACACTTCCGAAGATAATCACCAAAACTAAAAGCCAAGGCGGTGTCGCATCAGAGGCCAAAAATACCGCCCAAAGTGCCGGAATCATTAAAATTAGGCGTCCGGCGGGCTTATCCCATCTTAATAATCGAATGATCTGGATTAATGTTGATTCGGGTTGGGGTTCAGATTGAATCAGCATTGGAATGACTTTGAATTTGTACTGAGTTTTCAGCTTTTATTCTATAGTTTCTTGCTGAGGCTGTCATCGATAATCACCAATTGAATTTTGATAGCGATTGGTTGACATTCAGCAGCCTTGATCCAATCTCTAAGAATTTCAGTTGCAATTGAGTCAGTAAGTCACGAACTGAAATGCAGTCTTTGATTAAAAAAGCTGATCGGATTTGAGTGATCATCTCTATCGATAAAAAAAAACGGGTTTTCGTTCGGGTTGATTGTATGAGATGATTGAGAGAATGGATGCTAAAATTTAAGTTTCATGGTTAATTCAGTTCCTAACGTTAAAGTTTCTTATGCTTCTAACAGTCAAGATCGAATTCTTGCTGCTATTGATCTTGGGACAAACTCTTTTCATATGGTAATTGTAAAAATTGATCCGACATTGCCAAGTTTTACGATTATTGCCCGCGATAAAGAAATGGTTCGGCTGGGTGATTGTGAACCCAAAGGACGTTTAAAGAAAGAAGTAGTAGAACGAGGAATTATTTGTTTGCGTCGCTTTCAAGAATTGGCAAAAACCTATAATGCTGAACAAATTGTTGCAGTAGCAACCAGTGCAGTTCGAGAAGCACCAAATGGTCGAGATTTTATCAAGCAGGTTTCTGATGAGTTGAATTTAGAAATTAGTTTAATCTCAGGTCAAGAAGAAGCTCGGCGGATTTATCTGGGTGTTTTATCTGCAATGGAGTTCAACAATCAGCCTCATATTATTATTGATATTGGAGGCGGATCGACAGAGTTAATTTTAGGAGAAGGACGAGAACCTCTATTTTTAAGTAGTACGAAAGTCGGTGCAGTTCGTCTCACTCAAGAGTATGTGAAAAGTGATCCTGTTAGTCGGAGTGAGTTTTTATATTTACAAGCTTATATTCGCGGAATATTAGAGCGTACAGTTGATGAACTGGCTTTGAATCTTAAAAGTAAAGAATTACCTCGTTTAGTGGGAACATCAGGAACAATTGAAACTTTAGCCGTGATTAATGCTCGGGAAAAATTAGGAACAGAACCCACACCTTTAACGGGCTATGAATTGAAACTCAGTGATTTACAAGATCTCGTCAATCGCTTTCGGAAAATGTCTTATTCTGAACGGTTAGAAATTCCGGGTATTTCTGATAAACGAGCCGAGATTATTTTAGCAGGTGCTTTGATTTTACAAGAAGCCATGACGCTGCTTAATCTTGATTGTTTAACTGTTTGTGAACGGAGTCTTCGAGAAGGGGTGATTGTGGATTGGATGTTAACCCATGGATTAATTGAAGATCGACTCCGTTATGGAAGTTCAATTCGTCAGCGAAGTATTCTGAAAATTGCTCAAAAGTATCAGGTGAATTTGAATCATGGTGAACGGGTTGCAGCTTTTGCGTTAAATTTATTTGACCAAACTAAATCTATTCTTCACCATTGGGAACCAGAAGAACGAGAATTATTATGGGCGGCGGGAATTCTACACAACTGCGGTTTGAATATTAGTCATTCCGCTCATCATAAGCATTCTTATTACTTGATTCGACATAGTGAACTACTAGGTTATACAGAAACAGAAATTGAAACGATAGCTAATTTAGCTCGTTATCATCGTAAAAGTCAGCCCAAGAAAAAACACGAAAATTATCAAAATCTTCCGAAACGATATCGCCAAATTGTTGATCAATTAAGTCCTTTGTTGAGGTTGGCTGTAGCTTTAGATCGACGTCAAATCGGAGCAGTAGCGCAGGTAAGTTGTCAATGTCATTGGGAAGCAGAAGAATTTCATTTAAGGCTGAAACCTGCTGATTCCAAAGATGATTGTGCTTTGGAGTTATGGAGTTTAGACCTCAAAAAAGAAGCATTTGAAGCTGAGTACAAATTGAAAGTGATTGCATTTTTAGAGTCATCTATGGGAGTTGTTCAATGATTTTGGGAGTTGATTAATTAGAATTTTAATTTCTTTGCTTTTGTAAATTTTCGGCGATAACTCTGCACAAGTGGGGGATTTAATAACGTTTTTAGAACCAAAAATAGTGAATATAGTTCGCCAGGTGTTTCTCGCTCTTTCCATTGACCGGGCTGACAAAAGAGCATTGTAATTAATTGCCGATATTGGGAAAGCGTAATGTGTTTAAATTTCACTTTTAAGGTTGGAAATGAATCGATGAAAGTGTAATTAGTCATTTCTGCTGTTAGTTTTAATCCTTCATCTACGATATGTAGCTTAACTGGAAAACCCTGATGAGAACTGAGGAAATTGTTGGGTTGAATTGGACTACTCAATTTTTGAGTGAGTTGAATTTCTGCTTCCACTTCAGAGATTTTAGTTGTAATTCCCCATAAAGTTTGATCGCCGAGTTTTAAACGAACAATGCGTCGAAGATCAAAGCCATCGTAAAGATCTGATTTGGGAGTATCAATTAAAGCTAAAAGTGCGACTCCAATACTCAATAAATTGTATACAGTCCAGATTAAACCTAAGTCAAAAGCATCTTGAGTAAATTCAGCAACTTCAGCAGTAATTGGTACTGTTCCCCAAATTCTTAAAATTCTTAAAAGCCCGATTAATGTTGCGATAAATAGTAAAATTAAAGGCCAGCCAAGAGTCCAATTAAATGAAAATCGTTGACTGGAAATTCCTTTTTGAGTGACTTGAAATTTATGCTTGAATGGGTTCAGCATGACTAGAAAAACACTTAAAGACAAAGGAAAACAGAGAACAGTTTTATAAATTTCTGAAATAATCACAGAACGACTGCGTTCATTCAGCCATCTAAAAACAATGATTTGAACCCAATAACAGGGGATAAAGAAATACAACCATTCTTCTACTGTAGCTTGAATCGGAAGAACACCTAAAAAAGCATAAGCTAATGGCATTAAAAAGAAATAAGGATAAGCCCAAACACTTAACCAATTAACTAAGCCTTCTAAATGTGCTAATCTTTGAGACAGTTTTAAACCAGGAATAGTTAGAGGATTAGAATTAATGAAAAAGGCTTGTAAAGTTCCTCGTCCCCATCGTTTTCGTTGTACAAAATAGTTTGTTATATCCTCAGCCGCTAAACCTGCACTTAATTTTTCTCTCAAATAAACTAACTGATAACCTTGAGCCGATAAACGAATTCCTGTAAAATAATCTTCACTGATTGATTCAGTTACAAATCCCCCAATTTCTTCGAGGGCTTTCCGCCTCATCACAAATGATGTCCCTGCACAAACGGTACTATTTACTCCATCTTTGAGTAGCTCAATATGTCGATAAAATTCTTCATCATCGGATATTAAAACTTTTTCTAAGCCTAAGTTTTTTGCTATCGGATCAGGGTTATAAAAGCTTTGTGGTGTTTGCACAAGAGCTACTTTTTTATTCTGAAAAAAGCCAATTGTTCGATCAAGAAAGTTACGGGTTGGAATAAAATCAGCATCAAAAACGACAATTAATTCACCACTTGTTAGGGGTAGTGCATGATTTAAATTGCCTGCTTTAGCATGAGAGTTTTCAGATCTAGCGATATAATTGCATCCTAATTCTTGAGCTAGTTGTTTGACTTCCAAACGTTGACTATCATCGAGTAGATAGACTTTTTTGTTAGGATAGTCTATAGCTTGACAGCCAATAATTGTTCGTTTTACAATTGATGTTGACTCCTGATAAGTTGGAATTAAAATATCTACTGTAGGTAAAAATTTTCCTTCGCGAACATTGATTTCCATTTGATTGGCTTGTTGACTCCGATCTTTCATTTTCAAGACTAACCAGAGTCGGATACCACCTGAAATCCAGATTAATACTTCGAGGAAAAGTAGTCCTAAACTAAACGTTCCGTTCATCGGATCGCTTAAATTTAAGGTGGATAAAGTTCGCCATAAAATATAACGAATTATTAAAGCTAATACAATAGCGATGATAATTGTTCGCGACCATAACTTCGGTTTAGGAGACAGTTTGATAATCGTAAAAACCGTTGTTACGAATACAATAGTGGGTAATAATAGATATTTCTGATTAATTTCTGGAGGTTGTATCCAAAAAGGAGGATTTTGTTGTCCTAGATCAATGTAAGCAAAAAACTGGCTAATATTTTCTTCCCCAAAAAACCATCCGCCCGTAATCACAGCAAATAAAGTGATAGTCGTTAATAAGACTAATGTAGCTGTGTGAGGACGACTGGTAAACCATAGGGCTATTTTCAGGCGTTGCTTACTTTCAGATATCATAGTTTGAAAACTCCTGAATTGTATGAGTGTGTGTATTAAGCAAAGTTAGCATTCTACTAGCTAAGGGTTTTTACATGAAAATAACTTGCTCGCTCGACTCCTCTGTTACATTATTTAACATTTTTCTGAAAATTTGATGAGAGATTTGTTTTCTTCGGGAGTCGGACACTATTGATCGAAATCTTGTGTTAACCCGAGAAATCAGAATTTTTTGTCAATTACTCTCGATTAATATTGAAGATTAAACTTCAGATTTGTGAAAAATTGACAAGTTGAAGCTGAGAATTGACTGAAAGTTTTGGTTGCCTTTAATAAAACAAATAGGATAGGCATTACCTATCCCATGATTTTCCACTAATTTTTCTAGATTGCTATCTGATTTGATCTTCATTTCATGCGCTGATCACCAGGATTTATGTTGAGGTCAGGGCTAGTATTCCTGATTTATCTTTGATAACAATCAATCGAGTCGATACATATATTTTTTCTTATCTATTGTGATCATCCCAGCAACCGTAAGTTTGGACGAGCTTCACCCCCAACTCAACAATTGTCAATTGTTTTGGTCATTATTGTTCGCTTTTAGCTGAGTTTGCCAGTTCGCAATCGCTTTTTGAGCAGCATCATAGGAAGATGTATTCGTAGGAACTAACTTAGCAGCTTGAATTGCACTCTCAAACTGTTTATTTTGAGCGCGAGACTGAGCAATCGTTAAAATCTCGGCACTCCATTGAGCAATTAATTGTTGAGCTTGTGGGTAACTAATTTCGTCAGATTGAATTTTACGCAACTCCGTAATCCCATTATTATAAGACGAAGCTTGTCCAGGTTTAATCCCTGCTTGTGCAGCTTTTACCGGAGCAAAACTCTTTTCAATCTCTTGTTGTTTCTGTTCCCATTTTTGAATTTGGAGTTGCGCCTGTTCATAAATTGGGCGACTGCTTTGAGGTATCAGTTTAGCCGCAGCCAGTGCATCGGAAAAATTCTCTGCTTTTGCTCGTCCCTCAGCAATATCTAAAATCGTTTGGCCCCAGCGTTCTATATTTTCTTGAGCGGTGGGATAAAAAGGATCTTGTGGAGGAATCTGACTAGCTATAGTAATTGCATTACTAAAGCTAGATGCCGAAGCACTTTGTAAAGAAGCTTTGGAACGCTCTAGTAAGACTTCACTGTTAGCTTGCGGTGTTTGAGTTGTTTCGTTGTTAGTTGAGGTTGAATTTGAGTTGGGTTCTGATCCGGAGGTAGATGATGAATCTTCAACTAATTCTATGGGAGCAGTTGAGACAGGCTCTGCTGTGTTTTGACCGAGAAAAATAGATCTATTTGTGTAGAACACACCGAGTAGCAATAAAAGGGCGGTGGCTCCACTCCAGAGAATAAGCTGTTGTAAAAACGATCTGTCCGACATAGTTTCTTGTGTAGAATTTTGTTGAGCCGGGGAGTCGATTTGAGTTTGATTCGAGGACTGATGAGCTTTTTGGGTTGGCGTTTTTTGATTGGAAGACTTTTTAGACTTTTGATTAGTGTGATTTTGACCAAGCTTTAAAGGAATATTGACTTGGTTATCAGTTGTTTTCGGTCTAACTCCATTATTTTTGTGTTCTGGAGATGAGTTAATCCAATTATTTCCATTATGACTTGCCATTGCTGCGGTCGCGGGAAGTTGCTCTGGTAAAAGGGTTTGATCAATTTTACCTGCGGGATTGAGGATGAAAACTGGATTTTGTTTGGGTCGCAGATGTTGATCAGTTAACAGGGGTAAATAATCACTGAGGAAATGACATAAGTTTTGAATGGTTTTGCATTGTCCTGAGTTTAGTCCTTCTAAAATTGCTGCGGTAAAGAATCCATGACGCAGAGCGGAGGTTTCCCGAGAGACTTGATCGGGTTGACAGGATAGTAGAGTGGGTATTGCCATTTGATTAGCTAACTCCATTGTCGCTGCTCCAACCGTATTCCCAGCACGCGCTCCTTGGCTACGGTTGATATCAAGCAAAACCAGAAGTTCTGATGTGGGAGCTTCTTTGAGGTTTTCAAAGAGGAACTTTAAAGGTATTCCTGTCGCTTCTATATCAGCGGGATTACCGTTAATGGGCATGAGGTAATCTTGGCCTTCATAGGTTAGACCATAGCCACTAAAGAAACACCAAAGCTGATCACCTGAACGCAGCTGTTCTTTACACATGGCCTCAATCCAATCCTTGAGGTTCTCACGATTAGGATATGTTGGAATTCCCCACACCTCTGATGAAGTGTCGCTCATCAATAAGCTTTTGTCGGGTGAAAATCCTCCTCTTTCTACGAGGAAGCTCTGTAGAGCCTCAGCATCTCTCTGTGCATAGCTGAGGGGTTGTAGATACTGATACTGGTTAATGCCGATTGTGATGCAAGCGTGATGTTTCATAGAAAATCTCGCTGGATACCCATCCCTGTTGAGAGGGCGGGAGGAAAGCGAGGCGAGATGGGTATTTCGCTTTCCAAAGGACAATTAGAAACAGGTACTGATGAGAAAAAACAGAGTTTAAAGAGAGTCCGAACTAGAGAAGGATTCAGAACCTTACACCTGGGTTTGGTGTTCAGGGGGCTAGTCAGGACTGCCATTATGAAAAGTGGGTTTCAACAGGCTCTACTACTTTATCGGTAGGGTTCCTGACTGCTGGCACCTATAGGTATAGGTTTGATTCTCTGAAAAAACGATAACACACTCAATAGGCGGACTCTCTCTCTTGTCTATATATATAGAACTAGGGTATTGGCTCTGAGTACCCGTTCTCAAGAATTAGGACTGTTGGCTTTGGGGAGGAGTCAAAGAAGAATGTACTCACAACAGGAGAGTGAACTGTTTTAGAAGAGAGCCTTGGGACTGGGCCGTTAGACAATTACAAAAGTGAAAGAGATCGCTCTCCAACAAATAACAAGGGACTGCAATCGCTTAAACTCCCTCTGGCTCTAAGATTCATCTTTCGGTTAGCCCAATCAAAAAAAAAGTTTAGGAAAAGGGTTGACAATCCCAGAAGAGTCAGCTACATTAGTAAATGCGCTCGAGAAACAGACAACTGCTTCCGACGCGCCCGAACCTAGATAACAAAAGAGTTTGAAAGCCTAAGCACAGTTCCTTGAACATATTCTTTTGAGGACTTTTAGGAAACTAAGAGTCATCTAAATTACACAAACAAAGAAACTAGCCAGAGAGGAAAAGCGACTCATTATTATTATAGTGAGCAAGCTAACTCAACTCAAGTGGTGAAATCAACACGGAGAGTTTGATCCTGGCTCAGGATGAACGCTGGCGGTCTGCTTAACACATGCAAGTCGAACGGACTCTTCGGAGTTAGTGGCGGACGGGTGAGTAACGCGTGAGAATCTGCCTCTAGAACGGGGACAACAGAGGGAAACTTCTGCTAATCCCGGATGAGCCGAAAGGTCAAAGATTTATCGTCTAGAGATGAGCTCGCGTCTGATTAGCTAGTTGGTAAGGTAAAAGCTTACCAAGGCGACGATCAGTAGCTGGTCTGAGAGGATGATCAGCCACACTGGGACTGAGACACGGCCCAGACTCCTACGGGAGGCAGCAGTGGGGAATTTTCCGCAATGGGCGCAAGCCTGACGGAGCAAGACCGCGTGGGGGAGGAAAAGCCTTTGGGTTGTAAACCCCTTTTCTCAGGGAAGAAGAAAGTGACGGTACCTGAGGAATCAGCCTCGGCTAACTCCGTGCCAGCAGCCGCGGTAATACGGAGGAGGCAAGCGTTATCCGGAATGATTGGGCGTAAAGCGTTCGTAGGTGGCAATTCAAGTCTGCTGTCAAAGACAGTAGCTCAACTACTGCAAGGCAGTGGAAACTGAATAGCTAGAGTGCGGTAGGGGCAGAGGGAATTCCCGGTGTAGCGGTGAAATGCGTAGAGATCGGGAAGAACACCGGTGGCGAAAGCGCTCTGCTGGGCCGCAACTGACACTGAGGGACGAAAGCTAGGGGAGCGAATGGGATTAGATACCCCAGTAGTCCTAGCTGTAAACGATGGAAACTAGGTGTTGCCTGTATCGACCCAGGCAGTGCCGTAGCTAACGCGTTAAGTTTCCCGCCTGGGGAGTACGCACGCAAGTGTGAAACTCAAAGGAATTGACGGGGGCCCGCACAAGCGGTGGAGTATGTGGTTTAATTCGATGCAACGCGAAGAACCTTACCAGGGCTTGACATGTCCGGAATTCTGGGGAAACTCGGAAGTGCCTTCGGGAACCGGAACACAGGTGGTGCATGGCTGTCGTCAGCTCGTGTCGTGAGATGTTGGGTTAAGTCCCGCAACGAGCGCAACCCTCGTTTTTAGTTGCCATCATTAAGTTGGGCACTCTAGAGAGACTGCCGGTGACAAACCGGAGGAAGGTGGGGATGACGTCAAGTCATCATGCCCCTTACGTCCTGGGCTACACACGTACTACAATGGTAAGGACAAAGGGCAGCCACTTCGCGAGGAGGAGCTAATCCCGTAAACCTTGCCTCAGTTCAGATTGCAGGCTGCAACTCGCCTGCATGAAGGAGGAATCGCTAGTAATCGCAGGTCAGCATACTGCGGTGAATCCGTTCCCGGGCCTTGTACACACCGCCCGTCACACCATGGAAGTTAACCATGCCCGAAGTCATTACTCTAACCTTTCGAGGAGGAGGGTGCCGAAGGCAGGGTTGATGACTGGGGTGAAGTCGTAACAAGGTAGCCGTACCGGAAGGTGTGGCTGGATCACCTCCTTTATAGGGAGACCTAACTTTAGTCGAGCCAACCCCAATATTAATAGGCAGGCTAAGGTCATCCTAGGTCGGTCAAGGAATCAAGCATTAACAGGCTTTCAAACTCTCGGTTCGGTATTAAAAAAATATAGTACAGCACCTAGAAGTCGTAAAAAAGGCTATAGGATGCTGGACGAAAGTTCAGTCAGAACCTAGAAAACTGCATAGAGAATCAGAAAAAAGGTAGAACCGTAACAGACAACTAAGTCAAAGTGGTCAAGCTACAAAGAGCTAACGGTGGATCCCTAGGCACACAGAGGCGAAGAAGGACGTGGCGACCGACGAAACGCTCCGAGGAGCTGGAAGCAAGCAGAGATCCGGAGGTATCCGAATAGGGCAACCTATAAACTACTCGCTGAATCCATAGGCGAGTGAGAGCGAACCCAGCGAACTGAAACATCTTAGTAGCTGGAGGAAAAGAAAGCAAAAGCGATTTCCTAAGTAGTGGTGAGCGAAAGGGAAACAGCCTAAACCTTCTGTTTTTACAGAGGGGGTAGTGGGACAGCATCAAAGGATTGTAGAGGTTAAACGAAGCAGTTGAAAACTGCACCAGAGAAGGTGAAAGTCCTGTAGTTGAAAACTAAAGCAACCGAGCTGTATCCCGAGTAGCACGGAGCCCGTGAAAGTCCGTGTGAATCCGCCTCGACCACGAGGAATGCTAAATACTCCTGTGTGACCGATAGAGAACCAGTACCGTGAGGGAAAGGTGAAAGAACCCCGGGAGGGGAGTGAAATAGAACCTG
>NZ_AAVU01000009.1 GCF_000169095.1 Lyngbya sp. PCC 8106 | reverse complement strand
CAACCTCCCCACCTCCCCACCTCCCAACAAATCAAGCTTTAGGGCAACGCGCACAGCCCTGGGGTGACGGGGTGACGGGGAGAGGTATTTTTTCAACATGAAAAATAGCTTTTTATTCATAAAAATCCTCCCAACCTCCCAACCTCCCGCGCACGGGTTCGCCACTCCCCTCAACGCGGGGAACCCGCGCACGGGGGTGGACTCACTACCTCCCCACCTCCCAACAAATCAAGCTTTAGGGCAACGCGCACAGCCCTGGGGTGACGGGGTGGTGGGGAGAAGATTTTTTCAACATGAAAAATAGCTTTTTATTCATAAAAATCCTCCCGACCTCCCAACCTCCCGACCTCCCAATCTCCCAATCTCCCAATCTCCCAATCTCCCAATCTCCCAATCTCCCAACCTCCCTATTCCTTCTTAACTGGCGATCGCAGCTTGCCAAACCGCATGAGCAACTTCCCGACGGGCAATGTCGTTATGAGCGCCTTCTGGGCCGGAACCTTCTTGAATAAACTCCTGACTGTCGAGATTATAAATTTGGCCAGGATAAAAAGGATAAGGTGAATTGTGATTCAACATATCCATCTCCACGACCTGAAAATCATCTCCTCCCCTGGCTCCAAAAGCCCCCAAAGCACCATACATAGGAAATTGATTAAATTCAAAGAAACTGACCGATCGCGTAAACAGACTCGAAGCACTCGCCGCTAAGGGATACCACTTGCAAACCGCCGTATCAAATTTAGAATAAGTCGTAATAATCGAGCCAGAGACTTTACCCTCTGCGATCAACGGGTAAAAATACCCCGCAACTCCAGGTGTTACCGGAATATCCTGACAATAAGACCAATGAGAAAAAGCCCCCTGGATCAAAAATAAAGAGTGAACTGGACGTTCCAACACGCCCCAATTGTTCTGTCCTGCCAACATTCCCGACAACACAATACAACCAAAACTATGACCAATTAAATGAAATCGCACTTCCTCCTTCACCCGTTGTAAGTCCTTGAGAAATTCATGTCCTGCGGCTTCACCAAACTGACGCGCCCGATCTTTCATTTTCCAAAAAGACAAGGTTCGCAAAGGGGCTAAAACCCCACCCCAACTAAACCCCCCATAACTCAACGCCTCCTGACGAGCAACAAGAAAGGTACTTTCGGGATCAAAGGGTTCTCTATCGGTGGCGGGTGAAGACCCTAAACCTTGACTCCTTAAAGTTGTTTCATAGTTGAGAATGCGATAAGCTTGACCGACTTCGGGAGGTAATTCTTCAGGAGCAATATTTTGTCGGGCGGACAGCAAAATCGTTCGTAAGGCTTGTCGTGCGGCAGAAGTCTCACTCAAACGGGTGGCGTACTCATTGACCAACTGATTCATGGGAGTGACAGTAGAAGACGCACTCACACCGTTATAGGAAATCGCCGAAGAATTGGCTAGGTCATAATTTCCCCAAGGTAGACTCGGCCAATGTAACCCGACTAATAACGGAGAAAACCCGGGTCGAATCTCTCGAATATAATCCAGGTCAGCCTGTTGTTCAAGCATGACTTTGATCCAACGACTATACTGACGTCGGGCAGCCGGAATATCACTTCGCCATCCATGACTAATCAGAAAAACATCCGTGATTGGCTCTGTTTTCAACACCTCAAGGACTCGTTGGCTCATCAGTCCATCGGGATCATCCTGGCGTTCTCGACCTTCTTCATCAAAGGCAATGAGATAATATTTGAAGTCAGTTTCGGGTACGATTTCAACAGGCATGAGTCACTCCTTGGGCTGCGATATTGCGTATATGGGTGTCAGTATTGCCAAGCTGACAGAACTTGATCTAATTTACAGGTATTGTGATGAAATCTAGAATTCAATCAATTTTCTGGGGATTCGGTCTGATTTTACTGGTCATGTTTGTGGCGATCGCTCCGACTTTCCCCGCGAGTGCTGAACCTTTATCTATTATCAGCTACAATGTCGAATCTGATGATCTTGACGATACTGATCCTCATTTAGTGGCTGAGGATATTCGTGAAATTGTGGGGGCTGATTTGTGGGGACTATCGGAAGTTGCAGATCAAGCGGCGGCGGATATTTTTACTGAGGCGGTTGCTGTTCCTGGATCTGATTTTAAGTCGATCTTCGGAACGACAGGAAGCCTCGATAAGTTGCAGATTATCTACAATCAAAATAGACTTGATCTTCTCGACCATGAAGAACTCGATAATATTGGCGGTTCGCGATCGCCATTAGTCGCTCATTTTAAGTTTTTATCGACGGGTCAAGAGTTTTTATTTACGGTTAATCATTTTAACCGAGGAAGTGAGAGTAAACGCAACCAACAAGCGGAAAATTTACGAGACTGGGCCGCCGCACAATCTTTGCCTGTGATTGCAGTTGGAGATTATAACTTTGATTTTGATTTGGATAAAAAAAAGGGAAATAAGGCTTTTGATCTTTTCGTAAGAAAAGATGTGATGACTTGGATTAAGCCGAATTGTTTGAAAACGAATTCTTGTCCGCTCACGGGAACTCAATGCGATCCTAAATATGCCAGTATTTTAGATTATGTTTTTGTCTCTCAGATGGCGAAGAAGTGGCCCTGTGAATCTGATATTTTGTTCGTTCAAAATCAGGTTTGTCAAAAAGAAAAAGAGGGATTTTCAGATCACTATCCTCTTATGGCTAACTTTAGCATTCCTTAGACTCTCAAACTCATTTAGATCTGATCGCGATCGCTATCAATTATAATTGAGTTAGGTGATCGCTTTTTTGTGTCAATTTTGTTGACCTTGTTAAGTTCAACCTAACTCTGATTAAATCGCTATGTCTGAAACGACTCCCATAACTCCCTATCTAATAACCCTTCCTCCCACTCAGGAAGAACTTCCCTACGATGATGGAGAACCAATGGAAAGCCAACGTCATCAATTTCAAATGGAAATTCTGCTCAATACCTTGCAACCTTGGATGGCTTCGCGTTCCGATGGGTTTATTGGGGGGAATATGTTTGTTTATTATAGCTTAGAACAAGTCCGAAATAAAGACTTTCGCGGGCCTGATTTTTTTGCTGTGTTGGGGGTTCCTAAAAAAGAACGTCGTAGTTGGGTGGTTTGGGAGGAAGGAAAAGCCCCGGATGTGGTGATTGAGTTACTTTCTGATAGTACCGCAGAACTCGATAAAACTGAAAAAAAATACATTTATCAAGATCGTTTACGGGTTTCTGAATATTTTTGGTTCGATCCGTTTAACCCAGAAGATTTAGCAGGTTTTTCCCTACAACAAGGCGTTTTTCAACCGATTGATTTCAATGCCAAAAATCAACTCGTTAGTCAAGCTTTAGGATTGAGTTTAGTTCGTTGGTTCGGTGAATATAAAGGGATTGAAGCGACTTGGTTACGATGGGCAAATTTAGACGGAGAGTTATTTCCGCTTCCTCAAGAAATTGCAGAACAAGCACACCAAAGAGCAGAACAAGAGTACCAAAGAGCAGAGCAGGAATACCAAAGAGCAGAGCAAGTCGAGTCTCAACTAAATCAAGTTGCTCGTACCCTTTTACAGCAGGGAATGACTCAGGAACAAGTCGTGCAAGTCACCGGATTATCTTTAGCAAAAATTCAGGAGTTAATGAATACAAACCGTTGAGTTATTATCCATAATAGTCACGAACCCAAGCGATCTAATGCTCGTTTTCCTCCCCATCGTTCGACAATTTTATCATCATAATCATCCGCAATTTCTAACACCGCATTTACAGAAGCTTCGAGTTCAGGTTTATCGCAAGTTGAACCGACAATGGTATGCTCAAATACGATATCACCCTGTTCATCAACTCCAAATGCTCCAAAGCGCATATTGTGATTTTCTCGTAATAGAAACCGCATTAAATCGGGTGTAAGTTCTGCGCCTGTCACCACGTAAGAGCGAGTGGTGATGATAGAATCATCTTTACCCCAAGGAGAAACTAAAACTTCTACTTGAGCAGAACCCATAAATAAAGTCAGTCCCGGAACTTCATTTTTCGGACAGGGAAACTTACCGTAAAGTTCCCGCATCCAGCGTTCAACTTTTTCATAGCAAGCTTCTTGTTTAAGAGTTTCAAACTTCATATCTATCTTTGTTCTCTTAATGCTTCTACCTTGTTTTAGCACCTTTAGAGCAGTTATTATAAAATTTATATCTTTTCTCTAACTTCTAGTCTGAGAGTCCCTGACGAACCTCTCGCTTGACGAAAGCTAGAATTACCGTAAATAATTGAACAGAGAGGATTAACACTGATAGCTGTCTTTGGACGGGAAATCTAGGTTGAGAACTCCTTTTATTTTATTGATAGGGGGAAATTCTGTATCCTTTCTGAAAAATAATCATTTGAGGATAAATAATCACATGGGTGAACTGTTTACACCACGTCTCGTTGAACCCGTTCTCACGATTTTGGGATCAGTTGGATTTTTCTTTCTGGCTTTTCAAGCTTTGAAAATGTTAGAAAGATAGAGGATTAAGTAGAAAACGTGGGGCGATTTCCCGGTAGAGTTTGACATTTTTATACCTAAAATTCAATTGGGGAATCGCATGATTTTTGATAATATTGTAGGACAAAATGTAAAAGATGTTGTTTCTTTTAATAACAGATCAAGTATTTTGAGCGATTGAATACTCTTGTCACTCTGTTACTTGATTTCTGGGAAATGATCAGATGATTGTTATGACAGTGGAAGAGACACTGATTTTTATCTCAGTAGAAATAATCACCGTCTAAAAGTTCTCTCAGATTTCTGTATACCAGTAGACGATTGAGCCAGTGAGAGTTGAGCGAGAGAGTGAGGGTTCAAGTTGAATTGACATATTTTTTATCTTGACAAATAAATCCAAAAAAGTGTATTATCATTGATAAAAAGTTTTGTTAAAATAGTTAAAGCGTAGAAATAGAAGTTATTCAGCCTGGTAACAAGACCTCAAGTTGTGCTATTCTATTTGCGTTAAACCTTTTGATTTCTGAGAACTCTTGCGAACTGAGTTCTTAATCAATGATTATACCTTAAATAATGTTTGTCAATGTGTAATCATGTTTAGTGTTTTTGGTTTCTGAAAGCATTAAACTATAGGTTGAACTCTAACCCCCTAGCTTTACCGCAACTCCTACTGATTCCTGGGCTATTGTTGTTCTGGAGGCTTTTAGCTTCTGATCAATAAAATCAGGAATGGGGATGATACTGGCGGAAATTACGAGGTAACACTTGTACAAAGATGTAATCTCTAAAAACTAGCTAAGGCTAACCTCATTTGGAGAAGGAGGAATCTTCTATGAATATTGTTCAAGGATACAATCCACGCCGTATTCTCCCAGATATTGCCATTCGCAAGGTCAAAGGAGTATTGCTGATCGAAAAATCAGGTGACGATGTTTATGTTTACCCTGATGAAATCAACTGGGAACTGAAACGAAATGTTCAGCTTGCAACTGAATATGAGTTAAAAATATTAGCAGATAGCTATTCGGAACTTGATGGATTTTACTGTATTAATCGTATCACCCATACAATTAGTTATCTGGGAACAGAGTGGAATGATGTGATTCTAGGGCTGAAGTTTAGACAACTGTCAGCTTAAAGTCAGTGAATAGAGGAGTCTTGTCTTGAAACAGTCTGAAGCTGAAACTGCATAAGCTTGAATCACTTAGCTATAGATATCAGTAGGTATAAGTTTTTGTAGACGACTTAGATAAATGTTCACAATGAGCCTACGGTAACAGTTGACTCCCTCTACAATTGTAGAAACAGTTTGCTAACCCTACAAGTATTGTTAAATTTTAGCAGGTTAAGTTATGAATTGAAGTAAATAAACTTAAAGATTTAAAAAAAAATGATAGGATAAAGCTAAACTGGGCTTATACTACCAATAAAAAATGAGTTGGGGTGACTAATAATCTATCAATATTCAATCTACCAGGGTTTCTCTACTATGATTAATACAGTAAAAACGGAAAGTTTTTCTTCTCCGACAGACTCAGATTTATACAATTGTGACTTTCAGTCTAAACTCGAGAAGCGACAAGTTGAAATTTGTCAATTTTTGATTCAAATTGTTAATCAATGGTCTCCAGAGAAAGTCCTCAATGAGTTTGAACAAATTTTTGTTTACTTGAATTGTACCGAAAATTCGACTATTAATCAAGCTTTAAATCGTATTCTGATTGATCAAAGTCAGTCTATCTTTTCAGCAACACTCAAACAATCCTTCTATATTTTAATCAACAACTGGACAATCAATAAAAAGCAGGAATACGTTAAAGCTCTATTTGAACGCATTGAATCTGCAAACTATCAAGAACAACGAATTTCTCCGAGTGTTAACCTCCTGAGAAAATGGACATACAACTTCTTGCAAAGTCAAGATTATCAAGATATTTGTCACTATGCGTTACAGTCCCAATGTCAATGGATAAACCGTTACCAATCCTATCTCTTATCTACTCAAATTAATCGCAGTCAGTCTCAAGCCCAACATCAAGTTACGATTAACTTAGCCAAACAAATTAAAGACAAATATAATTTTGATCTCGCCATGTATGTTGCTCGTTCCCAATCTCGAGGAACACAACTCCAAACTCTCAGTAACCCGACTCAGTTGGGAGACGAAGCAATTAACTTAATCAAAAAAACAATCTCGACTGAGCGAGTTTTTAGCTATGCTCATCAAGCCGATCTTTTTCTAGAACAAACCCAAAACTATAATTATCGGGAGTTTAAAGAGGGTTTTCTCAACTACTTAATGCTTCATGTCTCCTCTCAATATCCAGCTAATCAAATTCGAGAGAAACTCCAAAATAAACTTGAAAAATTTGATTCTCAATACAATTACAAAACCGTCACAAAACCCTATGTTTCCAAAACCTGCAAACAATTAATCAGACTACTAACAACCGAAAACACTAAATCACCCTCTACCCCATTTGTCCTATTAGTTGAACGAGGAAACTACCTCACCCTGGTTTTTCTCTTATTAAAAATTGTTTTAGTTTCTAAATCCGCTCAAATCTATTTAGAATGCTGCATTGCAAATCTCATTCAATACTATGAAGACTATGAAGAAGAAGAATGTCAGCACTTTATCAAGTTTCTAGAAGTTTTCAATCTAGTTTTCACCCTATTTACCACCAACGTTCAATATCACTTAGTCAATTTAGAGAACAATCTATCTAACGAAGAATCTAGCACAGAGTTAGACACCTATCGTTTATTTTGTCAATTTAAAGGCCCTGATCTTCGCCATGCAAATCTGAGATCTCTAAATTTTAGTGGCGCCGATCTTATAGGCGCTAATCTCCGAGAAACTAACTTACGGGGAATGGATTTGATTCAAGTTGATTTACGGTTAGCTAACCTCAGCAGTGCCAATCTCAGCAGCGCTACGTTAAACGAAGCTAAACTTTTAATTGCTAATTTAAACCATACAGATTTAAGCGATGCTAGCTTAGTAAAAACGGATCTACGTCGGGCTGATCTTCAATCTGCTAACCTAACTCACGCCAGTTTAACCAGTGCAAAATTAGGTCATGCTAACCTTAAAAATGCTAATTTAAGTACCGCTAACTTGATGGCGGCGAGTTTGAATTCAGCGAATTTAAGTGATGCCAATTTATCTCATGCTAATTTAGAATGTGCTAACCTCAAAGGGGCTAATTTAACGGGTGCAAATCTCAGTTATGCGAACTTGCGAGGCGCTAATTTAAGTGGTGTGAACTTAAGGGATGCCAATTTGTCTTATGCTGATCTTAGACGGGTAAATCTTTCTCAAGCCAACCTCGATAGTGCTTACCTCAGAGGTGCAAATCTTTATCGTGCGAATATTAGTCGGAGTAGCCTCAAACAAACAAATTTGATCAAAGTCAATCTCAGTGGCGTGAACCTCAGTAGTTCAGAATTACAAGAGGCAAACTTGAGTTCAACCTATCTGCGTCATAGTAACTTTACACAAGCCAATTTGAGTGATGCTAACTTATCTCATGCGGATTTAACTCGGGCAAATTTAATCCATGCAAATCTCTCCAATACAAATTTGAGCTATACTTCTATTCGTCATGCTGAGTTAAATCAAGCCAATCTTTCTAATGCAAATTTAACGGGTGCGAACTTATTTGGAAGTCACTTAAACCATGCCAATATAGAAGGAGTCACGTTTGAATATTGTTCAGGATTACCGGATATTCTCAAACATCAATTAGGCATCGATCAATTTGATCTCGATAGCGACACATTTATGGAGCAATTTGTCGATTAACAATTTCAATCCGTTTGACAAAGTGATCTTCTCTAAATTTTAATTGTTGAGCAATTTGTAACCCTTGCTGATAGGCGGTTAAAGCCCGTTGATATGCTTTTTGATCAAAATAAACTTGACCCATATTATCATATACATTCATCATACCATAAAAATTGTAGGATTGTTGCTCGATTAACAACTGAGCTTGATATAATTCTATAGCAGTTTGGGTTTGATTTTGAGAACGATACAATCGCGCTAATCTTCCTAAAGCATCACTCGCATTTGCAAGCTGTTGAATCGTCGTAGCAACTGTATAAGCCTCCTGGTAGTTTTGGCTGGCTTGTTGTAATTGACCTAGCTTTTCATAGTCTAAACCAATGGATAACTTTAAATCGGGAAGGGGTTGGAAGTTTTGTAATTGTGAATAATAACCCACTAATCTTTCTTTAGCAGCAATAGACTTTAAGGGTTGTTCTAACTGTCCATAAATAAACGATAAATCTTGGAGAGATTGAACTTCACTGGGTTGATTAATCGTCTCTCCTTCTGCGTTAACTTGAGTCGGAGGAGGAGGGGGTAAAATTCCCTCACTTCGTAATAATTTAATCTGTTGTTGTGTCTCTAATAACTCCTCATAAACTTGCGCTGCGGCTTGATAATCTAACCAATTCAGATAGACTTGACCCATTTCACTCAATGCCTGTTCTTCTTGGATGAGATTTTCTTGTTGACGGGCGTAATCAAGCAAAGTTTGATAGGTTTCAATTGCTAATTCTTTTTCTCGGGTTTCTTTAAACGCTGTTCCTAACGCTTCTAAAACTTCCAAATCAAGAGGTTCTTCTAATTTAATCTGTTGTAAAATATCATCTAAACGTTGTACAAGAAACTGAAGATAGAGACGTTGACTATTATTCCACGCAATTAAACCGACTCGTTGTAAAGCAGCAATTTCGGGTAATAATCCAAAATAACGCCGTAATCTTAATTCCCGAGTCCATAAATTAAACGCACCAAAAGCATCTTGTTGTTCGAGTAAAAGTAACGCTTCTGCATTCAGTTTGTCTAATTCAGGCGCTAGTTTTTCCTGTTCCGTTTCACTTAGTAAATCTCCAACAACTGGAGGATTGGGTAATAACGGATCAGGTTCGGTACTTTCTAAAGGATTGGGTGAAAATTGATCGAGAACTTGAGTATTTTCTTCGGCTTCGGGGTTGTTTTGATTTTGAGCAAAAGCAGTCAAGCTTCCATAACTTCCCCCTAAAATTATACTCGCTAAGGTCACAAATCCAATTCTAAAAACTCGCGTTAATTTATCCGTCATAGAGTTGTATCAAACAATCTATTGATTGCCTAAAAATTGTTCTTTATTTAACAAAAAAAGGGGACTTGATGGTTTATACTATCATTATGATAATATTTGGGCTTACTGTGATCTATTTTAAGATGACGGCGAAGAAAGGGGATTTGTTCACGACAGATGACAAAACTAAACCGCCCAGACTGCAATAGATTTTGGCACAAACCGGAATTTAGCGCAAGCTTGAACTCCGACCCAAAATCCCCAATGCGATCGCACCAGAGAAGCTAATTCAACTCATTGGGTTGCAAGGGTTCCCCAGACTCGAATGTGATGGAGTGAGAAGATCAAGAAAATTTCTATAAAAAAAGCATTTTTCACCTCAAAAAATTCTCTCCTCCTAGCAAAAGCGTGAGATAATATCCCACAGAAGTTTGGGAAAAGTATCGTGAACGAATACAACACCATCAAACCAAGTTCGCTATCTGATCAAGTTAGACCGCGAAAATGGTATCAACGCTGTTTTCAGTCAGTTGTATCGCTGTTAATGTTGTTAACACTACTGACCTCCTGTAGCTTACCTCAAGTCTCCGCAGAAGATCGAATCTTTCTTAACTTTTCTCTGGACTTTTTAGGAGAATATTCACTTCCCCAAAGCACCCAATTTAATCATCACTCTATCGGTCATCTTTCTGGCATTACTTACGCCATTCCCGGCTACAACAAGACAACTGAAGGAATTTACTTCTACGCACTCGCCGATTATCCCCAAGAAAATACAACTCAATTTTTAACCCTAAAATTTGATTTAACCTCAGCCGATCAAACCACCTTAAATCAGATTACAATCGAAAGCGAAACCCAACTTAAAGATCAATCCGGTCAACCCCTTTCTCTGGCGAACACTCACCCCAAAAGTCTCACCTTTTCGCCCCGAAATTCGTTGTTTATCGCGACAGAAAATCTTGTCGAGGATCAGAGTTTACCATTAATTGGAGAATTTGACCTCAAAACTGGACAACTTCGCAATACCGTACCCATTCCCCCGAATTATATTCCCACAATTGAAGACGGAGAACAACAACAAGGAATCTCAGCCCACTCGGGGTTCAAATCAATGACAATTGCACCTGACGGCTTTAGTCCTGGTGGAAAAGATCCGTTTCGTTTATTTACCTCAACTGAAACCTCATTAGTTCAAGATACTGATGCAGATGGAGCGACAAAACTACGAATCTTACACTATGTTATCGCCGATCGCGCTTCTTTTCTCGTCTCCGAAAATCTTTATCCCTTAGAAGCCGATGAACCCTCACCCCATGAATTAACTGATCTCGTCGCACTCAATCAAGGTGGATACTTTCTCAGTTTAGAGCGATCGCCAAACTCAGGTCAAATTTATCAAGTGTTTACAGGCGACTCCACCGATACCTCCAGAATCGCTAGTTTACGCGGACAACTGGGGAAAGTACAACCGATGCGAAAAAAACTCTTATTCGAGTTTAGCCGACTCAATATACCCGTCAATTCTCTCACCAGTATGACATTAGGGCCACGTTTAGCTTCAGGAGGTCAGAGTTTACTGTTAATGAGTGAAGATGACAACAAAACCCCGAAATTTTTACTCTTTAGCCTCAAGCAAAGTTGAATCTGTTATCCTAATCAAAAATTTACGAATTCCGAGAAAATGACTCATTCAACCGATATCAACACTTTAGCCCGTTGGATGGCTTCCGACTTTAGCAACCAACCCCAGGCGTTTGAAAACCCCCCCTTTTTCGCCCATATTCGGGTTTGTATGCGTCCGTTACCGACAGAATTCTTAGGTGGAGTTAGTCTTTACCTCGAACAAGCCTATGATTACATGATTAATCAACCCTATCGTGTACGAGTTCTCAACTTTATTCCTCGCCAAGATCATATCGAGATCGAAAACTACGCCCTAGAGAACCAAGAACAATTTTACGGTGCCTCCCGTCAACCTGAACGCCTCCAAAACCTGAAAATTGAACAATTGCGAAAACTCCCCTGTTGTAGCTTTATCACCCGTTGGACAGGTCATAGCTTCAAAGGAGAAGTTGAACCCGGAAAAGGATGTATGGTAGAACGCAAAGGTCAAGTCACCTATCTCGATAGTTGGTTTGAAGTCGATGAACATCGGATGGTTAGCCATGACCGAGGACGACACCCGGAAACCGACGAACACGTTTGGGGGTCAGTCGCCGGACCCTTTGAATTTGTGCGTTGGGGAAGTTTTGCTTCAGAAGTCAAAATTTAATCAACTTCAACAAAACAGTCCACAGGGTACCAATTCCTGATACATTAACCCAGTATCAGCAAACTGAGATGCAATTGAGTTTATGAAAGTTCTGGTAATTGGTGGTGATGGCTACTGCGGTTGGGCGACAGCCCTCCATTTATCCAACCGAGGCTATGAAGTTGGGATTTTAGATAACTTAGTTCGGCGACACTGGGATCAACAGCTTTGTATTGATACCCTAACTCCAATCGCGCCCATTCATCAACGCATTCAACGCTGGAAAGATTTAACTGGGAAGTCTATCGACCTGTATGTAGGCGATATCAATGACTATAGCTTCCTGATTGATAGTTTACTGGAGTTTCAACCCGAAGCAGTGGTTCACTTCGGTGAACAACGGTCAGCACCTTTTTCCATGATTGACCGGGAACACGCAGTTCTCACCCAAACAAATAACGTCGTGGGAACTTTAAATATTTTATATGCCATGCGTGAACATTTCCCAGATAGTCATCTGGTGAAACTGGGAACGATGGGTGAATACGGAACTCCCAATATTGACATCGAAGAAGGTTATATCACCATTGAACACAACGGACGTAAAGATACTCTACCCTATCCCAAACAACCCGGAAGCTTCTATCATCTGTCCAAGGTTCACGATAGCCACAATATCCATTTTGCGTGTAAAATCTGGGGTCTACGGGCGACAGATTTAAACCAAGGTGTGGTTTATGGGGTTCTCACCGATGAAACCGGGATGGATGAAATGTTGATTAATCGTCTCGATTATGATGGTGTATTTGGAACTGCTTTAAACCGTTTCTGTATTCAAGCTGCGATTGGTCATCCCCTGACAGTGTATGGTAAAGGCGGACAAACTCGTGCATTCCTCGATATTCGCGATACTGTACGTTGTGTAGAACTCGCGATTGCGACTCCCGCAGAACCCGGTCAATTCCGTGTCTTTAACCAGTTTACTGAGATGTTTAGCGTCAGTAACTTAGCGATGATGGTGAAAAAAGCCGGAAATGCAGTGGGCTTAGATGTCGATATTCAAAATATGGAAAATCCCCGGGTTGAACTTGAAGATCATTATTTCAACGCTAAGAATACCAATTTGTTGGATTTGGGATTACAACCGCATTATTTGTCTGATTCGTTGTTAGATTCGTTGTTGAATTTTGCGATGAAGTATAAGAGTCGGGTTGACAAAAACGAAATTTTACCGAAAGTTTCTTGGCGAAATCCGGGTTCAGCAAAAGTTGCAAAGTAATCAGAAACGGATCAGTGAATTCCGAGTTTCTCATAGAGTAGGTTGGGTTGAACACAGTGAAACCCAACTTTTTCAATTAACAATAATTTATTGTGTAGAGGCGTTGAATGAAGCGTCTCTACAGATTGTATTTTATGTGAAATGCAAACCAGAATCAAAGCGTCTCGCTGGCTAGATAGCTATTTTAGGTTAACTATTTTTGACGATGAATCTCTCAGAATTACCACTAACCGCTTTTATTGATCCTCAGGGGAAAAATCATCAGGAAATTGAACAACTCGCCAGTCAAGTTTTAGATTTAATCTTATCTCACCTGACCACTGCGATTAACCATTCACCGCTTCCAGAAATTGGCGATTTCACTGATTTTGTCTCAATCCCCGAAAACTCTATTTCTGAGTCGATTTTACTCGAAAAATTAAACACAATTATTACCCGTTCAACCAATGCAGCAAACCCGGGTTATATGGGTCACATGGACTCAATGCCCACGACAATTTCGATTTTAGCAGAATTAGTTGCAGCCGCACTCAATAATAATATGCTGAGTGTGGAAATGTCGCCGATTTTGTCGCGTCTAGAATTTAACCTCATCAAACAATTTGCACAGTTATTTGGTTGGGGTGAAACCTCTGGTGGAGTGATGGCAAGTGGGGGAACGTTAGCCAATCTACAAGCTTTAACAGTTGCCCGCAATCGGGCGTTTAATTCACATACATTAGGAATTTGGAATCAAACCCAGCAACCTGTTTTATTGGCTTCTGAAGTCGCTCATACTTCTCTACAAAAAGCGGCAATGTTGTTAGGACTGGGAACTTCTGCGGTGATTCCAGTAAAAACAAATATTAACTCTCAAATCGAAATTGAAGATTTAAAGCGTCAAATATAACAAGCAAAATTAGCTAAAAAAACTCCATTTTGTATTGTCGCTACTGCGGGAACTACAACTACAGGAAATATTGATCCGTTAGAACCGATTGCAGAAATTGCCCATCAACACAATTTATGGTTTCATGTCGATGCAGCCTATGGAGGGGCGATTATTTTTTCTCCTCAATACGGTCAAAAATTACGAGGAATTGAACAAGCAGACTCAATCACATTTAACCCGCAAAAATGGTTATATATAGCGAGAACTTGTGCAATGGTTTTGTTTCGAGAGTTTCAACAGTTAGAAACCGAGTTTAGAATTGGTGCGCCCTATATGCAAGCCGCAGATGATTTAATAAATTTAGGAGAAATTACAATTCAAGGAACTCGTCATGCAGATGGGTTAAAATTGTGGCTGTCACTACAACATTTTGGAAAAAAAGGATATGCTCAATTAATCGATGAAAGTTATAAATTAACCGATTATTTATTGAAAGCATTACAAAAAGTTCCAGATTTAGAAGTCATGGGTCAACCGGATATGAATATTATTTGTTTTCGGAGTATCCCCGCTAAAATATTACCAGAAGATCAGGATCAATGGAATACCGATCTACAAGCTTATTTACTGCAAAAAACTAATATATTTCTGTCACTTCCCCTCTATCGGGGACAACGTTGGTTAAGAACAATTATACTCAATCCTTATATTAATCAAACGCAACTTGATCACCTGATCCAAGAAATTAATCAATTTACTCATTGCTAAAAACCACAAAATCTGCTTAACCTCTCAACACTGTCCAACTTTTGCAGCTAGCAAAGACTTCCGAAAATATCCGGTTATGACGAACAATATTCGGTAAAATTGAAACAGTAATCTGCTTGCAGTCTGGAGTTTCCTCATGCGACCGCTCAACTTTGTGTTAATTTTTATCATCTGTGTCCTCTTAGTTTTATTTAGTCTACAGAATACAGAACTTGCTACAATTCAAGTAATCGAAGGGGTTGAATTTGAAGCCCCCCTAGCGATTGAACTCATTGCAGCAACCGGAGTCGGGGCTGTACTGGCTTGGTTATTTAGCCTCCTCTCTCAACTGCAACGAATGCTAACCGCTCGTCAAAATATCCGTCAAATTCGTCAACAAAAACAGCGAATTGAGGAGTTAGAGAAAGATATGCAACAAATTCATCAACAAGGACAGCGAATTCAAGAGTTAGAGGGAGATGTCGAAAAAATTCACACTGAAGAAAATACCAACAATTCTAAAACTGTTGTTTCTAAAACCAATTCTCCAGACATAGAAGCTAAACCTGTCGTCGAGTCTGAAGACTTAACAGAAGACTCAACTGAAGATTCAACAGACGAAGACCCTGAAAAAACAACCGATACCGACAAAGAAAAAGTTAACACTGAAGCTTAATTGACAAAGGGTTTAAATTTTTTCGCATTCTCTTTTGGTGACTTCGTGACGATAGCGAAACATATCTTCTAAACGGCTATTGACCCACCAAGCCAACAAATTCTCAGCGAACCATCCCCCAGGTGGAGAATAGGAAATGGCATCCGTTAAGCGAGTTTTTCCCCCTTCTGCGGAAAATTGATGTCGGTGTACCCAACTTTCCATCGGCCCTTGTTTCTGTTCATCAGTAAACAGTCGATCGCGATCACATTCAGTATGTACTGCTAGCCATTGTACCGGAATCGGCCCCAACCAGAGGCGAAATTCGGTAATCGCCCCTACATCTAACCCTCCCTCACGCCGGATAATCTCTACAGGCTGCCAAGGGGGGGTTAATAGTTGTAAAATATCTGATCGTTCGTGGAAGTTCCAAACCACCTCAACAGGCGCATCAATTAAAGAAGAATATCGAAAATGTAGCATAGCTGTTTTTGAACTATTCTAGATCTAGGATTGCATGAGAATTAACCGATTGCTACACTAAAAACCAATTATTGTTTTCAATCAATTTGGATGTAAGCTTTACACTCCTACGAGATCAAATTATTCTATGGGTGATCAGTTTTCCAACTTATCTGATGAGGGTCAATCTCCAGCCTTACTCTCCCAAGCGATCGCCGCGTTAGAATCTGGAGATTTTCAACACCGTTGGGATGTGGCCAAACAGTTAGCTAAAATGGGAACAGTGGCGATTAACCCGTTGATTGCCATTCTCGAAGATCAAGAAGCTGATCCCGAAGTGCGTTGGTTTGTTGCCCGGACTCTAGGACAGTTTAACAGCGATGCGGTTGTACCCGCTTTAGTGAATCTTCTGCAAACTGCTAAAATAACAGACGACGCTTCCGAAACCTCATTACTCGAAATGGCAGCAACTGCTTTAGCCAATTTAGGCACTTCAGCAGTTGATTCTCTCAGTGCGTTACTCGAAAATGAACAGTTAAAACCGTTTGCAACAGAAGCCCTTGCTCAAATTCGGCACTCAGAAACGATTACCCCTCTATTGAGTGTTGTTAATGATTCTAACCCCAAAATTCGCGCTAGTGCCATTGAAGCTTTAGGCAGTTTCCATGATTCCCGTATTCCGCCTGTATTAGTCAAGGCTTTAAATGATCCTTCCGCCTCTGTGAGAAAAGAAGCGATTATCGGTTTAAGTCGTCGGGGAGATTTAGTCCAGGAATTGAACTTAGTTGAGCAACTGCAACCTCTATTATGGGATATTCGCCCCGAAGTCTCTCAACAAGCACAAATTGCCCTTTCTCGTCTTGGTACGGATCAAGCAGTGGTTGCTTTAGTTGAGCAAATTCTCTCCACAACAACTCCCCTAACGATTAAACTCGATGCAGTGCGATCGCTTTGTTGGATAGAAACGCCCATCGCCATTAATCAACTTCAACACATTTTATTCACGATTCCAGATGAGTCTACTTCCAATATCTCATCCTTCTCAATTCATCAAGAAATCATTCAAGGATTGGGACGAATGAGCAAACCCGAGGCGAAAACTCAAGCGAGTCAAATTTTAGTTGAATTTATCCAAAGTCAACATCCTTCTCTGCAAATTCTGACCATTAAACAACTCATAGCTTTAAGCTTAGGACAGTTAGGAAATATTACTGCTTTTGATCCTTTGGTGCAACTGTTAACAGATTCGGAAACCACTGTTCAATTTCACTGTATCGCCGCTTTGAAACAGTTAGATTCTCCCTTAAATTCTCCCTCAGTCTATGAACGACTGCAACAACTCGCCCAACATCCTAATCTTGATCCTAGTTTAAAACAGGGAATTGCGATCGCCTTAACAGAATGGTAGCTTTCATAAATTGATGAAATGCAGAAACTCTAAAACCCAAGATTGAGAGCGTTTTTTAACCTCCTATTGCCTGGGCGAAGTGCTATAACTTTAGAAAAAAAGCCAATTAGGAATTAATTAAAATTTTACTAATTTTTTTAAGTGTAGCTAAAACTTGTTCGAGTTCGTTTTCTCGTTCAATTGATAACGCATAAGAACGACCATATTGAGGGGGTTCCGTTTTAACTAATTTCACGAATACAAACTCTCGACCATTCACTAAAAATCCAAAGGTTGGTTGAGCAATGTTTGGACTATTCAACAGATAAACTAACGCTTGCGGTAAAGCTTCCATCACATCAAACTTGGTGCTTTTAGATTCGATAACTAACACCCAAAGGCGGTTTTTTATCACCAAAACATCGATTTTACCCCGCAGGATTATTCCTTCATCTTCCCCTGTAATTTCTATCGAAGATTCTGTTTTTATCGAAAACGGAGGTTGATAGAATCCCGCCAAATCTAATCAAAAAGAAAGCACCACCATTTTAACCGCTTCTTCCAGTAACGGACGGCGACTGGTCAAGTTAAAATAGTTGCTTTTGACTCGGTTTAAGGTTGGTTTTTATGCTGTTGTTAAACTTGGTAGATTTTCTCGCCATTCGGTAAAAAAGTTAGTATCAGTTGTTTGTTGAAGTCCGAAATTTTATTGCAGTTGTTCGAGAGAAATATCTTTGGCGGGTAGGATTTTTGCCATGATGAATCGATGAGAACCGATTGGGTGATTATATAGCAGTTCTCACACGGGTGAGGTAGAAAATTCTCAGCTTGGAGAAGTTCAGGAGTAAGCGCGTTCCCTAGTCCGCTTCGCCTACAGAAGTTCAAGAGTTGGGAGTCGGGAGAGGGGGTGCAGGGGGAGACAGTGAACAGTAACCAGTACCATGCTACTGATAACTGATCACTGTAAACTGATAACTGATAACAGCATGATTGCCTTTTGCAAGGCAAGTAGCGCTATAATTTTCAAGATTCCGGTACTCGGGGTGTACCCGATTATTTTGCTTTAACTGTAGTTGCTTGCAAGCCTAAGCCTTACTGTTTGCAAGCCGCTACAGCTACTTACACAAAGTTGAAAACTTTATCATCCGATAAATCGAGGTCAGATGTGTTTTCAACAATACCAATCAATTCATCAAAACCTCCAGTTGTGAGGAAGATAGCTGTTCCGCCGGGTAAACCTGTTGGAGAAGTGCCTAACTCATAGTCCCCTGCACTACCGCTTAACTGAATCACATCCTTATCATCAAAGTCCGTAATTAAAGCATAGTCAGCTTCGTAACCATCATCGTAGTAAGCTTGGCTTTCATCTCCCAAAACGAAGATATCATCATCTTCATCTCCAGGCTCATCTCCTGTTAAGGTATCTACCTCACCCATACCCGGTTGAGAAGCTGTCGGATCGACACCGATGAGGACATCATCGTTATCACCGCCGTTGAGGGTATCGTTGCCTGTACCCCCTGTAATAGTATCTTCGCGATCGCCACCGTCTAACAAATCATCCCCTTCTCCGCCATCGAGGAGATCGTCGCCTTTTTCACCCATGAGTGTATCATTTCCGCCGCCGCCGTTGAGGGTATCCTCGTCTTTGCCACCCTCTAACAGGTCGTTGCCTTCTCCACCTTCGAGTAAGTCATCGGCTTTTTCGCCTTGGAGGGTATCCTCTCCGTCGCTACCATTGAGGATATCTTCGTCTTTGCCACCGTCGAGTTGGTCGTTACCCTCTCCGCCATTTAACACGTCTTCGTCTTTCTTACCTTCGAGGTGATCATCTCCCTGATTACCATCAATGGTATCTTCGTCTTTACCTCCGTCGAGTTGGTCGTTACCCTCGTTGCCTTCAATGTTATCTTCCCCTTTATTACCTTCGATAGTGTCGTCGCCTCCTAAACCTTTGATAGTGTCGTCGCCTGCTAAACCTTTGATAGAATCGTCTCGGTTGGTGCCAGTTAATGAATCGTTATCGGGGGTTCCAGTAATATCGTTACCAGTATGAAGGAACATCAGGTCAGTTGTATCGAATGCTCCGTTTGTAAACTTAGCAATCAAGTCATTATTGTTCGCTGAGAAGATTTCAGTATTTTCGGATTTAAAGATGTAGTCATCGAAGTTGCCACTGAGTTGAATGGTATCTTGACCGCTTTGGAAGTTCAAGATATCAGCAAAGTCGCCATTACCGGAGAAGGAGTAGAAGATATTGTCAATATCTCCGAGAATAAAGGTATCTCCACCGTCACCCCCATTGAGGACATCAACCTCACCCTCACCGGGTTTGGCGCTACTCGGATCGACCCCTGTTAACCTATCCGAACCTTGATTCCCTATAATACGGTCATCTCCACCGCCACCAACAAGGTCATCGGCTCCCTCGCCACCTTTGAGTTCGTTTTCGTTATCATCACCGACAATATCATCAGCACCAGAAGTTCCGGTAACATTGGCAAAGTTGATAATCTCGAAAGTTTGGTCGCCGAGTCCCGGCAAATTTTCAACCGTCAACCTTTGTTGCGATAAGTCAACATCAAAGGAAGTTTGACCGCTAATTCCGGTGGAACCATCGATAGCGTTATCTTGTCCTGTCGCACCAATGACAGTTTCGATATTAACAATTCGGTCGGGTTCCGGCACTACCTTTGTTAACTACGCCTCCGCGTTCGAGGGTAACGGCTTGACCTAAGTCGCTATAATCAACGGTATCATTACCGCCTTTACCATCATAGGAGTCATTTCCTCGACTTCCTCCAAACTCGTTTTCGTTACCATCACCGACAATATCATCGGCGTTGGAAGTTCCGGTAACATTGGCAAAGTTGATAATCTCGAACTCAAGGTCGCCGAGTCCCGGCAAATTTTTAACCGTGAAGGTTTGTTGGGATAAGTCAACATCAAAGGAAGTTTGACCGCTAATTCCGGTGGAACCATCGATAGCGTTATCTTGTCCTGTCGCGCCAATGACAGTTTCGATATTAACAATTCGGTCGGTTCCGGCACTACCTTTGTTAACTACGCCTCCGCGTTCGAGGGTAACGGCTTGACCTAAGTCGCTATAATCAACGGTATCATTACCGCCTTTACCATCATAGGAGTCATTTCCTCGACTTCCTCCAAACTCGTTTTCGTTACCATCACCGACAATATCATCGGCGTTGGAAGTTCCGGTAACATTGGCAAAGTTGATAATCTCGAACTCAAGGTCGCCGAGTCCCGGCAAATTTTTAACCGTGAAGGTTTGTTGGGATAAGTCAACATCAAAGGAAGTTTGACCGCTAATTCCGGTGGAACCATCGATAGCGTTATCTTGTCCTGTCGCGCCAATGACAGTTTCGATATTAACAATTCGGTCGGTTCCGGCACTACCTTTGTTAACTACGCCTCCGCGTTCGAGGGTAACGGCTTGACCTAAGTCGCTATAATCAACGGTATCATTACCGCCTTTACCATCATAGGAGTCATTTCCTCGACTTCCTCCAAACTCGTTTTCGTTACTGTCTCCTGTAATTGTATCCGTGTTGGAAGTTCCAATCACATTGACAAAGTTTTCAACGGTGAAGTTAACATCTCCTAAGCCAGGAATGTTCGTGACGGTGAGACTTTCCTCCGATAAATCAATATCAAAAGCAGATGTCCCTCCACCAGAAACCGTACCATCAATAATATTGTCTTGTCCGTTTGCACCAATGATGGCTTCAATGTTTTCAATTTGGTCTTGTCCGGCATTTCCTTTGTCAACCACACCCACCGCTTGCAGGGTAATCACTTCACCTAACTCGCTGTAGTTAGCTGTGTCAACGCCATCTCCGCCATCCAAGGTATCGTTCCCTCTGCTGCCAATTAGCTCATCATCTCCATTGCCACCATCGAGGGTATCATTTCCTGCATTTCCACTCAGCGTGTCATTTCCCGAATTTCCTCTCAGCAAGTCATCACCGCCTCGACCAATTATTTCATCATTTCCTGCTTTACCTAAAATTTCATCAGCAAATCTGGTTCCGCGAAGCGTTTCACCTAAATTTGTTCCTTGAATAGCTGCCATGATTAGTTTGAGCTTTAAAAAACTATACTTCCAAAAGTATCAATAATTTCAGGAGAAAATAAAGTCTCTTGTTTAAAGTTTTACATGAGGTTTAAACAAGCGGTATTTATGTAAAAAAAAAATTGTCTGTTACCCCCAAATAACATATTTTTAAACTAAATAAAGTCTCTTGTTTAAAGTTTTACATGGGGTTTAAACAAGCGGTATTTATGTAAAAAATCCTGGTCTATTACCCCCAATAACATATTTTTTAAACGAAATAAAGTCTCTTGTTTAAAGTTTTACATGGGGTTTAAAAAAGCGGTATTTATGTAAAAAATCCTGGTCTATTACCCCCAATAACATATTTTTTTATCAAATAAAGCTTCTTATACATAAATTTACATGGTTTTACATAAACTGGATTAATGTAAAAATTTTTAAATTCACCGCGAAAAAACATAAACTACTTAAAAAGTCAAGTTAAGTTTTAAAAAAATTACACTGATTTTTACATAACCGGGGTTAATGTAAAAAAATCCCGAGTCATTCCGCCGATTAACATAATTTACCAACAATATAAAGTCTATTGTTTGAAAATTTACATGGGTTTTACATAACCGGGGCTAATGTAAAAACATCCGGCACAATTCAGCCGATTAACATAATTTTGTAATGATAAAAAGTCTCTTATTTAAAAATTTACACGGGGTTTTACATAACCGGGGCTAATGTAAAACTCCGGCACAATTCAGCCACAAAAATCAAACTTCTGTAGACTTTGTTAAATTAGAGGAAACTAATATGCAATCGTTTAAGATTTGCTATGGACGGCTGATAGAGAGTTGGGGTGGTGGGGAGTTGGGGTGGTGGGGAGTTGGGGAGAGACCGGAGGTGGGAAGTCGTGAGGTCGATTTGGTCAGTCGTCAGAAGCTTGCCAAGGAGCGAAGCGAAGGGTCAACCGTTCCCCGCCGATGAATTGGCAGGGCTTGCGGTTGAGGAGCTTCTGATGTCAGAAGTCATATGATATCCGACTAATCAATCATCCGCTTCGTAGGGGCGGGGATTTACAGTTTACAGTTTTCACTGCACGGTACTTGTTCACTGTTCACTGTTGTTCGCCCCCATAACAGGCATTAATCAACCGGACATCATATCAGAAGTTTAGAATTGCCTGTTGCCATCCTCTCTCAGTAAAGGTTTGAAAGTTTCTCAATTTCATCAATTTGTCAATACACCAGTGCGACCTGCTATAAGTGTTGTTTCCCCACCCGATTTGATACAATAAACAACAAGGTGCGACACGTTCCTGCCAAAGTTGAGGAATAAAACCCGAAACGTAAGCAGGGAAGTGGTATTTGGAAACAAAGCCCACTTTAACTTTGAAAAATGTGACCTTAAAGGAAGGTCAAACTCGGAGTCAATGGTATGAGTTACAGAACCTTAACAGGCAAAAGTAACCCAAATCCAAAGAGTTAAGGCAATTCCCACAGTGTCAGACTGATTATCAAAACACTGAAGCTGGAAATAACGGGAAATCAGGTATAAGTCAAATACCAAAGAAGTTCTCTAGCCAATTGTCCAAGAATAACGAAAGTGAACGTCTGGCTAGAACCGTCGTAACTATTAAGTAGCGAAACTGACTTGATTACGCTGCGTTCAAAAGAACAAGGGGAAAAGGTAGAAGTTTCCATATACTTCTACAAAGAGGTAAGAGTTTTTATCTTAACACTTACACAGACTCCCAAAAGTACCCCGGCGGAGAGGACGATTCTAAAGGCAATAAACCCATTTTCAAGGAACGTTAAAAACCCTCATCTACTCCTACAGAGGTCGAATACTGATAGGTAGCCACAAATCTAAGGCGGATGTTATGAGGGCGAAAGATGGAGTCAGAAGCTAAAGCCTAGATGTAATATTTAGGATACGCTGATAGATTCCGGTCAAGTTGTTAGGTAAAGTTTCAATTAGCAGTTAAAACGGTGAAAACGAGTATAACCAAGACTACGACTGCATGGAATACAATCAATTGGGCGAAAGTTCAACGGATAGTATTTAAGCTGCAAAAGAGAATTTACCAGGCATCAATATCGGGTCAAAATGCGAAAGCTCGAAAGCTTCAAAAGCTCCTAGTTAAGTCGTATTACGCCAAACTCTTAGCAATAAGAAGGGTTACTCAAGATAATCAGGGTAAGAAAACAGCCGGGGTAGATGGAATTAAATCTATTACACCCAATCAACGGTTAGAACTTGCCAAAAATCTAAGCAAATACCAGAAGGCAAAACCACTCCGCAGGAAATGGATACCCAAATCCAAGGATGAAAAACGCCCTTTAGGAATCCCAACTATACACGACAGAGTAAGGCAAGCTTTGGTAAAATCTGCGTTAGAACCACAATGGGAAGCCAGATTCGAGGGGGAAAGCTACGGGTTTAGACCCGGACGTTCAGCCCATGATGCAATGTCACGAATCTTCCAAAGTATCAATCAAGGTGAATATTACATCTTAGATGCTGACATCTCAAAGTGTTTCGACCAGATTAACCATGAACACCTACTGTCCAAAATCGATTGTCCATCAACAATAAAAGCCCAAATCAGACAATGGTTAAAAGCTGGAGTGATGGATAATGGCATATTTGAAGCAACAGAGGCAGGAACCCCACAAGGAGGTGTCATTAGTCCTCTATTAGCTAACATCGCACTGGATGGAATGATTAGGCTTATAGAACAAAATTTCCCAAAAAAGGAAAGAAGAGTTCAAGCCAAAGTCATCAGATATGCAGATGATTTTGTGGTAATTAGTCCACAATTAAAAATCATTCAACAGTGCCAAATTGCCATTGAAGAATGGTTAAAACCTATCGGGTTAGAACTGAAACCAGCCAAAACTCGTATATGTCATACACTAAAAGAAATTGAAGTGAAAGGCATAAAGGTTAAACCTGGATTCGACTTTCTAGGGTGGAACTTCAGACAATACCCAGTGGGGAAACACCACTCCGGTAAGACTGGTAGTGCGAACTCAAAATTATTAGGGTTCAAAACCATTATAAAACCTAGCAAGAAGGCAATTAAAGCTCACGCGGATAAGGTTAAGGAAGTTATTAAAACTTACAAAACTGCACCCCAGTACGCATTAATCAAACGCCTAAACCCGGTAATTAGAGGATGGTGCAATTACCATTCCAAGATTGCCTCCAAAGAGACATTCTCCTCTTTAGACCATATTACATGGCAAAGATTAAGAGCATGGATAGTTAGCAGATGCGGTAAAGCTAGTTATGATAAACTGAAAAAATACTTCAGGAAAAACGGAAATAGGGCATGGAGTTTTGAAACCAAAGAGGGTTATAAACTACTAAGCCATGCTGAAACAACTATTAAACGTCACGTAACTATAAGACCTAAAGCATCACCCTACGACGGAAACTGGACTTACTGGAGTACAAGAAAAGGTACATCCTACGATGTTCCCAAACGAGTAGCACTTTTGCTCAAAAAGCAAAAAGGCAGATGTAAATCTTGTGGGCAATATTTCACCCCAGAAGATATCGCAGAAATCGATCATATCATCCCAACGTCTGTAGGCGGTAAAGATGAATACAAAAATCTGCAATTATTGCATCGCCATTGTCACGACATTAAAACGGCAACCGATGGGTCTTATAACTCAAAAGAAACCGGATGTTCTGATGATAACAGATAACTTGTACTAGGAGCCGTGTGCTGTGAAAGTAGCAAGCACGGTTCTGAATGGGAGTCGGAGGTTGTAAAGCCTCCTTCGACCCCTAATAGGCGCAAACCCTTGCGCCCCTACAGATTAAATTTTAACTCGCTTGCTTTCCTAACGCAGCTTAAGAATTTGAGCAGTTAACGCTAAACTTTCTTCATACAAAACATCACGACCCCAACGTTGTAATTGTTGTGTCATCAGAGATTCTGCCTTTTGGTCAGAAGTCGCTGTCACCTGTTCCGTGCGACAAGATTGGGCGCTTCCGCCTGATTCCATCCGCATACAACCTGTAGTTTCTGAACACAAAATCGTGCAGCAATTGGCATTAGGGTTACTAGAAGTTAACCGCAAACCGACCAAATCACCGGGAATTTCACCATAATCAGCAGCAGGAATCGCGGCCAACTCAGCAACAATTTCCTTATCATTGGGGGCTTTAAACTTGACATATTTCAAGTCATAGTCTCCGCCTTCAGAAGTAAAAGAAATCGGTTTCCAATCGAGGCGAGAAGCATACCAACCCAAAAACATTAACGCTTGAGTTGCATTTCCCTTTTCATAATCAATCGCCACATTATCAATTTCACCCAATGACATCCGACGTTCAGGGGGGTCAAAAGCAGCGGCCGATAATTCTTGCCAAGGCGCCAAACGATGCCAATTCAAGTCAGCAATGTAAGTTTCGTGTTCGATCAAATTCTGAATTTTCAGCAATTCCGATTCCGGATCACTAAAATAACAAGAATCCACAATCAAACAATTACTACAACCCGACAACCGCTTAAATAAATCTTGTTCGGGGTTGGGTGTCGCCTTCCACCAAACAAACTTAGGTAAGTCAGGAATTAGCAAAGACTCGACAATATCACCCACCCGTTCTAACGCTTCTTTAGTGCCGCGTAGGGTAATATATTCTGCACAAATCAGACTTTCTTCGCTTTTTTGTTGAATCGGACAATAGGCAGAAACCTGAGCCGTAACCCCGGTATCTTCGCCCATGATCGGACATAAAGTAATAATCCGACAGGGATTTTGAGCGGCGATCGCTTCACTAATACTAAACCCGCGACCATCTAAATTAGCAATCTTTTGGCGATCGCTGGGTAACTTCGCAAATTCTTCACGCAGTTTAGCGAGAGTGTGTGAGTCTACCCGACCTGTAATACTGAAACCATAAGTCTTTTGAGCTTCTTTAATAGCTTCGCGGGTTTCCGTACCGTGAATCCCATCAATTTGCCCGGAGAAAAATCCCAATCCGGCTAGAAGTTGTTGAAATTCTTCAGGTTCATAAATCACCATACTAAACGTCGCCGCCCGGGTAGCAACCGCCGTAGTCTTTCCGCTCCCCGCAGCTTGAGAGAGCCAGATCCCATTTAATTCTCCCTCAATTTCGTTCAGGGAGATATCTTTTGGTTTTTGCAGTGCAACAAGTGGTGTACTCTTCATGGTGTCAGTCGTTAGTGATTAGCTGTTAATTTTAGAGATGTTCAGTAAAAACATCTGTGGGAAGTCTTTGACAATCGGGCATTAGCAGTATCACTCATTCAAGTCAGTGCTATGCCCGGATAGTGATTAGTTTAGATCCTAAAAACGGGGACAGGTACTGATGCAAGAGGGAACAGGCAGGGAACAGACAACAATAATCAGTGATCAGTTCTTTTCATTTGTCATCTGTTATCTAGTCACTGTTCCGATTGCCTCTCCCCCCAATTCTACAGTCTGCGCCAATGACGACCATGGCGGTTGAGTAACAGTTCCGCTTCTACAGGTTCCCAAGTTCCCGCTTCATAGAAAGGAATCGCATCAGGGGGAGCAGGGGCATCCCAAGCTTCTAACAAGGGAGTAATAATCTTCCAAGACGCTTCTACTTCGTCATCTCGGGTAAACAGGGTTTGATCACCGAGCATACAATCAATCAATAGACGAGCGTAAGCATCGGTATTCGGCTTGCCAAAAGCGGTGTCATAGCGAAAATCCATATCAACCGAACGAGTTCTCAATGAGTTTCCGGGTGTCTTCACCTCAAACCGCATAGAAATCCCTTCATTGGGCTGAATCCGCAGGGCGAGAACATTGGGGTTAGCTTGTTTCGCCGCCGACTGGAACATTAAATAGGGAACTTCTTTAAACTGGATAGCGATTTCTGAGACTTTTTTCGGCATCCGTTTTCCGGTTCGTAGATAAAATGGCACTCCCTTCCAACGCCAGTTATCAATATGGAGTTTCAGAGCAACATAAGTCGGCGTGGTGGAGTTGGGGTCGGCGCCTTCTTCGTCTCGATAACCGGGGACTTGTTCGCCTTTCATCCAACCGGGAGTATATTGACCTCTAATCGCCGAATTTTCCAGGTTGTTAATATCAGCGAGGTGCGTCGCCTGCAACACCTTAACTTTTTCGTTGCGAATGCTATCAGCATCAAGCGAGTTGGGGGCTTCCATCGCCGTCAGGGAAAAAACCTGCATCAAATGGTTCTGCACCATGTCGCGCAACGCCCCAGAGGTTTCATAGTAACCCGCCCGTCCTTCTAAACCAACGGTTTCTGCAACCGTGATTTGGACATGATCAACAAATTGACGATTCCACAGGGGTTCAAAAATGGCATTTGCAAACCGGAACACCATCAAGTTTTGAACCGTTTCTTTCCCCAAATAATGGTCAATTCGGTAAACCTGTTCTTCTGCACAAACCTCACGGACAATCCGGTTGAGAACTTGAGCGGTGCTTAAGTCACGACCAAACGGTTTTTCAATCACCAAACGCTGCTTTTTCGGGTCTGGTAACATACCCGCAGCACCGAGTTGTTGAATTGCTTCTCCAAAGAAAGCCGGGGCGACAGACAGGTAAAAAACGCGATTTCCCCGCGTTCCCCGTTGTTCATCTAGTTCACTCAAAAATGCTTTGAGTTTCTGATAACTTTCTGACTGGTCGATGTTACCGGAACAATAAAATAACCCCTTAGCGAAATCATTCCACAGTTCTTCTGACTGTAAGCCACCGCCAAACTCCTCGACACCGATTCGCATCTGTTCGCGGAAGTAGTCATGACTCCAATCTCGTCGAGCAACTCCGACAATGGTTAATTCCGGAGGGAGCTTGCGTTCGAGCCGCATCTGATAGAGGGCTGGAACCAGTTTACGTTGAGTTAAATCCCCTGATGCACCGTAGATCACTAAAATCTGAGGTTCAGGGACGCGATCTTGTTGCAGTCCAACCCGTAACGGATTTTCCAGTAGTGTAACCATTTACATTCCCTTGTCAATTTAGTTGAGGCGGTGACACTTTTTGTTTGCGTTAATTATCTGTTTTTGGTGATCAGCAAACCGTTAGAAATGAACAGTTACCCATTTTATTTTTAGGTAAGGAATCCTTGAGGTTGAAAGCCTGACTCGGGCTTGCTCTTGAGTTAGAATTTGCCGATTAACCTTTCTGCCTTGTTTCTTTGGGATACCTAAAATTATTGGGTTTGAAACAGAGGTTCTCATCTCTAAATTATCCGGTTGTCACCCGCTAATCACCTTTCGTCAATCAGACTTTTCTATCAACCTGGTTTGACTTGCTCACTTCCAGATTTTAGGTCAATGAGAAACCCGGTTTTTAGCCAACAAGTGCATTGGTTTGCACTCACTATCCCACCGTCGAAAGCTGTTTCACCTTTTCTTCGAGAGAACTCATTAACGAAGTAAACGGTTTGACAAACTTATCAATACCTTCGACTAAGAGTTGATCCATGACTTGATCGAGATTAATATTAATCTCTGGTTCCGTGAGGCTTTCAATCAGATGATAGGCTTGATCAACCTCAGTTTCGACGCGATTTTCGACATCACAGTGATCGGCGCAAGCATCAATGGTATTTGGGGGTAAAGTATTAACCGTATTCGGCCCAATGAGTTCATCGACGTACATCACATCGCTGTAAGCCGGATTTTTGGTACTTGTACTTGCCCATAAGAGCCGTTGTGCATTTGCTCCTTTTGCCGATAATGCTTTCCAGCGATCGCTTTGAATAATTTTCTTGTATTCTTGATACGCAATTTTAGCGTTGGCGATCGCCACTTTGCCTTTAACTTTCTCTAGTTTGGCTTGATGATTGATATCTGTGACGCCTTTGAGCTTGGCATCAACGGTATCATCAATATTGCTATCAATGCGACTGAGAAAGAAACTCGCAACCGAAGCCAACTTGCTGATCTCTTCTCCGTTGTTGACACGAGCTTCTAAGCCTTTGATATAAGCCCAAGCCGTATCAACATAACATTTCACCGAAAAAAGTAATGTGACGTTAACATTAATTCCATAAGCAATCACCCGTTCTACCGCCGGAAGCCCTTCAGGTGTTCCGGGAATCTTAATCATCACATTTTCTCGGCCAATTGCTTTGTAATAGCGTAAAGCCTCTTTTACAGTGCTTTCCGTATCTTTGGCAATCGTCGGAGGAACTTCGATACTCACATAACCATCTAATCCCCCAGTCTGTTCATAGACTGGCTTAAAGATATCGCAAGCATTCCGAATATCCTCAAAAACCAGAGATTCATAGATTTCCATCACCGACTTTCCGGCTTTAATCCCTTTGTCGATCTCCGCATCATAGATAGCATTTCCCTTAATGGCTTTCTCAAAAATCGCCGGGTTAGAAGTAATTCCCCGAATCCCTTTTTCGACCATTAATGTCTTTAATTCACCGGACTCAATAATGTCACGGCTTAGATTATCCATCCAGATACTTTGACCGAGATTGCCAATTTCTAGCAGATGATTTGTGGTCATAACTGCAATTCCTGTAACGTCTACAAATTCAATCGGTGAGTTGTTTAAAGTAGATGATCAAGTTGTTTTTACGCCGAACTCTAGCAATGTTGAGCGTCTAGCGTGTAGAAACGACTATTTTTGATCTCGACGCTCCCGATCTTGAATAAAGGATTTCACCAAGGTCACATCTTCTTTACTCCCAATAATTAGGGGTGTACGTTGATGTAACTTTTCTGGAACCACATCCATAATTTCCTCTGTTCCGGTAGAAGCCTGTCCTCCTGCTTGTTCGATTAAATATGCCATCGGAGCCGACTCATAAAGCAAACGGAGTTTTCCTTCGGGTTTTTTCACGGTACCGGGGTACAGAAATACACCGCCTTGATACAAAATTCTATGAATATCTCCCACTAACGCACCGCTATATCGAGCCGTGTAACCGTCGTGACGGTGAACATAGCGGATATAATCGCGAATCGATTCATCCCACTGCCAGAAGTTACCTTCGTTCACGCTGTAGACAGGGCCATGATCTGGAACTTTGATGTTCTCATCTGCAAGGATAAACTCACCCAAACTCGGGTCAAGGGTGAAGGAATGAACGCCTGTTCCAATGCTGTAAACGAGCAATGTACTCGGGCCATAGAGGATGTAACCAGCACCTATTTGTTTATGTCCATGTTGGAGCAAGTCAGAAGCGGTACTATCTTCGTCGTTACCTTCCTGCTGTCGAATCGAGAAAATTGATCCGACATTCAGGTTCGTATCCAAGTTGGATGAACCATCTAAGGGGTCGTACAGCAAGGTGTAACGTCCGATAGGGCAGTTTTCGGGAATATAGTAGGGGTTCTCCATTTCTTCTGAAGCCAAGCGACAGACTAAGCCGCTTTGTTTGAAAACGGAGATAAACACCGAGTTGGAATAGAGATCCATTTGCTTGACTTCTTCACCTTGGACGTTCACACTGCCTGTGAACCCCAACGCATCATCGACTAATCCTGCTCGACTCAGACGGCGTGCGATTAACTTACCCGCTAGTCCGATGCGGTTCATCAATGCACTGATATCTTGAGCATCGGCTGAAAAACTATTGAGTTGTTCGAGAACATGACGGGATAGCGTGGTGCAGTCCCGATCTATATATTGTCCCTGATCCATCGGATCGGAGGGCGTTGGCTTTGCTGGAATCTGAACCATGATTTCGTCTCCGGTGTCTACTCGTCTCGCCTTTGACAGTCTCACCGACAAGCTTTATGACTTGTCGAGAGATTTTTGCTGCTTCCCCTTTTCGCTGAACTAGACTTCAGAAAAATCTAACTTTTGCGACTTCGAGTCCACAAGCATTTCAGTTTGACTTCTACTGACTGGCTGACAGCAGAAGGATCTCCATCTATATTAAGGAGACTTTTTGGGTCAGACGGCCAAATTTTAAGCTAAGTTTTATATCTTTCGTCTGTTGTTAAGGTAAATTTATTTTTTTTTCTTAAAGAATAAAGGTGAAGTTCTTGATATCGGTTTGAGGTTGACGGGTAGGCCATGGAACGGGGAACAGGGAACCATTAGTCTTTTTTTGTCACTTCTGAGGAGAGGAAACTCAAAAACAAAATTCCAAAAGCCTTAGAAACCAATGGTTACACCTGATTTGTCTCAAGGGGTGAGGCTTGATCGAGAATTGAGACAGATTGAAAGGGCTGATGATGTTATAGCACTACGCAAATTGGTTAGGACATTTCTAAATTCTGAAACCCTCTCAGGCGTGTGCATTCCTTGGCGGCTTACAAAGCCGCAGGGTCACACCGCTTTCATAGTCTGCTGTTCCCTAAGATTGCCAACTAAGTCTCGCCGGAAACCGCGCCCGCCGCAAGGCAAGCGCTGTTCCCTGTTCCCTATTCCCGATTCAAGTAGCGCTATAAGCCATTTCAACAAAATAATTAAGCGGGACTGTTCCACAGGATCGGTGATCTCAGTTCCTCACACCTAAAAAAGTTGTTTAGAATATCTTTTACTGAGTCACCAAAACCAAGATTAAAAACTCAATATCCTTAAATAAAGTTATATTTTTCTGGAACCATAACGATTTTGAGAATGATTCATTTCTAGATATTCAATGTCTAAATAACGAACATATTCAGGCTGTTTTTTCTCTTGATAAAAATTTGGCTGAGAACGATCTTTGTTGTAATCAATTTTCTCGAAACTTCGATCATCTTGTTCATTCGTGGAAGATGAACCCTGATCATTCCAAACTAAAACAACGGCGAGGATAAGGTAAACCAAAATAACTTCCATACTGACACTTTCTCCTTGTTTGTGTGAGGAAACCGAGGTTTTTGACCTAAAAGTATTACTTTCAGGATACTTAACTATTTCTTATCTTACTCGGTATGATGAAAGTAATAATGAGTGCTACTCTACAGAAATTTAGATCGAATTATAGTAATGTGATCTAAACTTAAATAAAGCTTAAAAAAAGCTAATCTTGGTATTGGGTTTGTTATGTTGAGTGATGTCAGCGAAAAATTTAATAATATTTCAAGACAAATTTTAATCTTTTTCTGTATTGTTTGTGGTATGGTAACGCCCCAACTTCAAGTTAACCCCTCGAAATAGAGGAGAAGAAGAGAGATTGTCGATTTAAAACTCCTACTGAGAAATACTATTCCAAGAAATCTATCCTTGTCGTTGAGTTGTCATTATCATCTTCATCTTCATCTTCATCTTCAATTTCAAACTCAAACTTTTCTTCTGCTAAAACTTCTTTTTGCTGTTGAATTTTATTCATTTCTTCTGTTGCAGTAAACGCATCTGAATTTAGAGTTTGTGAACTTTGAGAATCTTTAACCCCTTCGTCTGATGGGGTTTTATTCATTTCATCTAAACTCAATTTTACCATTAATCTAGGCCCAGAATTGCCGAGACAAATGACCATTCCATCTTTAATAAAAAACTGATTTAAAGGTTTGTTATTGATATATGTACCATTCGTACCAAAACTGACAACCTCCCACCCTGATTCTCGGTTCCAGAGTTCTAAATGATGACGAGAAACAACAGCATTATAAATCACAATATCATTATCTTTTGCACGGCCTATCCGAATGACTGACTTCTCTTTAAAAGTCCATCGGTTGACCGGTATGGGTTGAGTTGGGTGAATGAGGATCAGAGTAATCACTTATGGATCTAAAACCGAGATAAAAATAGACCTAAAAGGTTGAGTTGGAATCATTTATTAGTCCGATAGCTAGCTTTTTTTAAGCTTTAAATTTGATCATCGAAGTCTTGCAAAACTCACAATTTTTGAGTTTCCCAGAACTTCAATTTAATTTGAGGAGGAACTTTCAGAATGATCAGGATTAGTATTCTGAGTATTAGTCTCGGAAGAATTCGAGGGAAGTATTTTGGGTGATGAATCCTCGGTTTCCCATTCTTCTGAAATTATTTCAGCTTTAATTTCTTTCATCTCCTCCTGTTTTCCTTGTGTCATTTTTTGAGCATTCCGTTTCAATCCTTCCAAATGTTCTCGGGTTCTCTCAAAATCTTCTTGTAAGAATTCAGCCGCTTGATCCATTTTTTTCCCTAAACCTTCTGAATATTGCTGAGGGGTTTTGATGGCAGATTCTAACACAATCAGACGTTTATTTCCGGCACTCGAAACTGCTGTTGACGGTAAAATATAAACCCCTTCCAATACGCCTCGTAACCCCTGAGACGTATAGAGATAATTGTAGACAAACCCAGTTTTCAACTCAAAAATATAGTCAACAATTGCACCAATTTTATTACCACCATCTGTCCAAACTTCATGATTCATCACATGAATCGCTTGTTCAGGTTTAGCCTCATTTTTAGATGCTTCATAGCTGCGACAATTGACAAGAACTGCATCTTCACCAATTTGAGTAATATCGTCCCAAGCAAAGACTCGTTTTTGACCTCGAAGCAGTCCAGATTTACAGGTCAAAGCCACGACTTGATGAGACTGAGGATTAATCCACAGTTGTTCCACTCGACCTAAATCTTCAACCGTATTCCGTTCTAGCACTAATCGATTGATTAACTCACTGCGTTTAATCATCTGAATTTCAGTATTCATAGAGTCAGTCTCCATACTAATGACGATTTGATAACCGTTAAATCTTGATATCCTCTTGATTTTTTGATTGAAATTGATACACCGCTAAAACCATACAGAACAACTTAAAATCAACCTCACTCAGTTTCTGTAATATCTTCATAGGGTTCAGAAGATATTAATTGAGAAGATGTTGAAGATGAAATCGAATCAATTTGAACTTCAGTATTCGAATGATCAACCGTTTGTATTTGTCTTTGTTTGATTCCAATTCGACGCATTAAATGTTGAGTTTTATCGGCGGAGATATTCAGCTTAATTTTTGGACCCGAAATTGCCAAATGAATAATTTGTCCATCGACAACCGGAGATTGTTGAATCAGTTTGCCGTCAAGATAAGTGCCATTTGTTCCTAAACCAATAGCAGTCCAAGTTTTTTCTTGAAATCTTAGCTCAACATGATACCGAGAAACAACAGCGCTGTACAAAACGACATCATTTTTCACAGAACGGCCGATCCGAATCACCTCCTTCTGCTCAAAAGTCCAAGTCCGAACGGGGATAGATTGGTTGGGATGAAGTAAAGTTAAGGTAATCACATTGACAGGTTTCAGTTCAAGTAGAGCACTCAAGCCGAATTCTAGATTTTCCGTGCAGATTTTGAACTCTCACAAATAGTGACTGATTGATCAGGTCAGATCTCAAAAATTCCCTTTTGAAGTTGAGTTCAAAATCATACCGGACATCTAAAATTTGACTTAGGAGGGTTGTTGAAAAATAAATGAAACAAGGTCACCTTTTCCAAGAGAAATGCGATCGCCAGGTCGCAATAGATGTCGATTTCCCTTTGTCAGAGGAATATTATTGACATAAGTTCCGTTAGAACTGCCGACATCTTCAATATAGTAGAAACCTCCCTCAACGCGAATATCGGCATGAGTACGAGAGACAACTTCCGAACTCGGGAAACCCGAAACATCAATATCTGGGGGAACTAGCTCATTGGGTTTACCAATGTGAATCACAGGTAAATTGGGAGGGAGTTCTACAGTCAGATTTGTTTGGATGTGAAGTAAATGTGCCGACTGGTTTTGAAGCTGAGTATTTGTACTCGCCGTATTTGCCGCCGATACTGTTGATGGAGTCGGATTAATTTCGTTAATGTTTGCAACAGATGCAACCCCCACTGGATCGGGATCGGGATCGAGATCCCGAGCGGGATCGGGGTTTGATTTTTCTAAAACTGGAGACTCAATCTTAGAAGATACAACAGGTTCTGGTGTCACCAACGGCTCAGGTGTCACAGGAGCAGAGGGCGGGGAAACTACAGTGGGTAGAGCGGCTTCTTGTTCTTCTAAAGATGGCGATGTCGGTGTGGGCTGTAAATTGTAGCCACATTGACCGCAAAAAGCAGCATCACTTTGAATTGTTGCACCACAACTTGGACAAGCCATTGTTGTCGGTAGGGGAGTATAGCAAGCTTCACATTGAGTTGCTCCCTCGGGGTTTTGGTGATTGCAATTTGGACAAACAATCATCAGTTTTTCAGTAGTCAGCTACTTACAATTCTGACACTTTAAGACACTATCAGCTATGAAATTGTTAGAAACCGATATACAGAAGTAGATATGGGGAGGTCGGGAGATGGGGAGGTCGGGAGGTCGGGAGGTCGGGAGGTCGGGAGGTCGGGAGATGGGGAGGTCGGGAGGTCGGGAGGTCGAGAGGTCGGGAGGTCGGGAGGTCGGGAGGTCGGGAGATGGGGAGGTAGGGAGGTAGGGAGGATTTTTATGAATAAAAAGTTATTTTTCATCTCCAAAAAGACCTATCCCCACCACCCCCGTCACCCGATCACCCCATCAACCTCGGCAATTTTTAACTCGGGAAGCGAGGCATCCTTCAAACCGCAAGTCACGAGTTTGCGCTGTTGTCTCCCTGTTCCCTATTCCCCGTTAAGTTTCGAGCCGTTGAACAGGGTTGACTATCGGTTTAGGGAGAATCAGTCCATTCTGAGGTTAATTTCCGAAAGTTATATTCTGAGGCGGATGGATGACAATTGAGGCAATTCTTGACAGAGATCGGTTGAGAAAATTCGACGCGCGGATGAAGGGCTTTAAAAAAACGAGAGCGATCAACTCGAAAAGGGAGTTGTTCTTCTTTGAGGTCTAGGGGACGTGAGAAGGTTTGTAAGTAGTTCCAAATCAGTATCCGAGGGGGATCGACAATGGGTTGCAGTTGGCGTCCGTAATGTTGGGTATCTTGGAGAAGTTGTCGCCAGGTTTGCGTCGGTAAGACTGGGGGCGGAAGAGCAATATGACAAGCCGAACAGTTTTCGAGATAGAGTTGTTGTCCGAGTTCAAAGCGTCGGGGAACCCGATCTACACTAGCAATTTGATTGGAGGAGATGGCGAGAGAATCTTGACTCTGAGGCGATAGGGGAATTGAACTTCTAGCTACCCAGTTACCCAATACTGAAAAGAGGATAATTCCCAAGACAAGTACCCGCAGACTCCGTTGCCTGAGTCGGGAAAAGTATCGTTTAGAATCGGATATACGCAGTCGTACAGGTAACTTTTGCTTCACTGGCTTGTCTCTCAACTGAGGTTTGCGAGAGTCTATTGGCTGGATAGTTTTGCAGTCAGGACAGGATTAGTTGATTTGCAATTGCATTCCTTCTCGTGCCACAATCCCTTCGGGAAAGACTGCTTGCACATCAGCTTCAACTTGATCGAGAAAGTCATCATCGTGAGAGGGATCATGTTGATACATCACAATTTTTTTGACTCCGGCTTTTTTGGCAACTTCGACTCCCACTTGCCAAGTTGAATGTCCCCAACCGACTTTAGGAGATTGAAGATGGTAGTATTCCTCGTTGGTATAAGTCGCATCATAAATTAGGACATCAGCACCACGAGCCAAATGCAAGACATTTTCATCCAATCGGTCTGGAAAATGTTCGGTATCACTACAGTAAACCACGGTATGTCCTTGCCAAGTGACCCGATATCCGATGGCTCCGTTGGGGTAATTCAAGGGAGCTGTCTCGATTTTGATATCTTCAAGTGATACAATCTCGCCGGGAATAATATCATAAAATTTCATATCCGATTGCATGACGTGCATAGGAACCGGAAAGTTGGGATGAACCATCTGGTCGGCTAGCCTTTGTTCAATGGTGCTACCATCTGGAGTAATTGCACCGTAGATGTGGAAGCGATTGATGGGGATAAACGCAGGTATGAAGAATGGAAACCCCTGAATGTGATCCCAGTGGGTATGAGAGAAGAACATACAGACATCGAGAGGCATTTCTTTGAGTAAGTTTGTCCCCAGGACTCGTAAGCCTGTTCCCGCATCAAAAATTAGGAGTTTTTTCCCTAAGCGCATTTCGACACAAGAGGTATTACCTCCATAGCGAACCGTTTGGGGGCCTGGAGTGGGAATCGTTCCTCTTACCCCCCAAAATTTCACGTAGAAGTCTGGTGAGGGGTTGGTTTCCATCTGAGCCTGTTCGGAAGGCTGTTGACTCTGAGCAGGTGGATCAGAAACTGACGACATCTTTGTGGTATTCAACCTTAAACGTAGGACTAAAAATTTAAGACTTGAAAGCCTCATCTATTGTACTGATGAGGGTTACTACGATCAATTATGGAACAGTTGCACCGCTGTTTTTTATTGGTGTTGAAGATTTTATTACCGAAGCACCAGTATTATTCTAGCCCCGAACCTCAAGAATTCGGTTTTTTTCGTCTACGAAAACAATTTGAGGAATGTGGGTTTTGATTTCTTCTGGAGTCAACTGTCCGTAAGACATCACGATGATCCGATCACCTGTCATTCCTAAGCGGGCCGCAGCACCATTAAGTTCGATGGCACCGGAACCGGGCGGCGCTGCGATCGCATAGGTGATCAGGCGCTCCCCGTTAGCGAGATTCACGACTTGCACTTGTTCGTGGACGAGAATATCGGCAGCTTCTAGTAAAGTTTGATCGATACTAATACTACCGACATATTCTAAATTGGCGGCCGTGATGGTGCAGTTGTGAATTTTCGCTAATAGGAGCGTGCGATACATGGTCTTACTTTCGGGGTAAACCCATCAATATTTTCTTAAACTGAGTCTCAGCCTTTGGACTTCCCGGCAGCGATGCACTCTTCTATTAAAGGATTGACCTGATCAACATCTTTCCACCCGAGTATCTCGGTGACTTTTTTTTCTAAGTTTTTGTAGGTTCTGAAGAATTCAGCAATTTCATCTAAGCGATGAGGAGCAATATCTTTGAGTGACTTCACCTGCTTATAGCGAGGGTCTTTTTCTGGAACACAAAGGATTTTTTCGTCGCGATCGCCCCCATCTATCATTTCTAGCATACCGATGGGTCGGGCTGCGATCACACATCCGGGGAAGGTGGGCTGATCCATTAGCACCATTCCATCGAGGGGATCTCCGTCATCAGCGAGAGTATTGGGAATAAATCCGTAATCATAGGGATATTGTACGGAGGCGTAAAGCACCCGATCTAGGGCGAAGGCTTGTAAGTCTTTGTCGTACTCGTACTTATTTTTGCTTCCGGCAGGAATTTCGATAAGTACGTTAATCAGTCCCGGCTCGGGCTGGGGTGTAATCCGCGATAAGTCCACTGATCGTTCTCCAAGCTATTTTTTAGGGGAGATCTTCCTGTTGGTCTGTCGAGTCATCAACAGATTGGAATGGATGATCTCCCATTTAGCATTCTAGGAGCGATCGTGTGTTCGAGCCAACCCTAAACTCAGGAATTGAGATGATCATCTCACCACAAAACAATAGGAGTCCATCAGAAGCCGGGTTTAGAGGCAGGACTGTTTCATTTTCTCCCTAAAATTTGATTGAACTGGAGGTTGGGAGATGGGGAGATGGGGAGGTTGGGAGGTTGGGAGGTTGGGAGAATTTCTATGCGCGAAAAAACTATTTTTAATCAGAAGCGCACTTCACCCATCACCCCCGTCACCCCATCCCCCGGCAATTTTTAACTCGGGAATCGAGTCAACCGCAAGCCCCAGCTTTTCAATCCGGGGAACGGTTGACTGATAATGAAACAGCCCTGGGGTTTAGAGGGAAAAAACACCTCCCGTCTCCAATACTTCGCTTCGGAGAGAGCGAGAAGTGGTCTTTAGGGTTGATTGTTGGTTAAACCTTGAATCGGATAGGGAGGAGACTGCCAAGTTGCACCTTGACTGGGGGAATAATGGGCAATCGCGAGTAGGGGTAGCGTTAGCGTGATTAGAGCAATAACTGTTCCCACAAAATTCGCAAACCAGTCGCTAGAATGACTAGAGGCACTAGGAGGTTGACTATCAGATTCCATACAAAATTCTTTTAAGCTTTGGAGCGTATATTCGGCGAGCTTTTACTAACCAACTATAGCACAAAATTAACGGGTTTTCTCCATCATCCCGAAGATAGATTTTAGGGATCTCTTGACCTTGATGGGGGCGATCAAGTTTCAGAAAATACGATAACTATAAGCATTGCATAGAGAAGTTGACCGGGTTTGAGAGTTAATCGAAACATCATCAAATGTTAACTTTTAGAGATATTTCTCCTCTAATGGGAGGATTGATGGATTTGGCTGTAGATTTCTTTGGCGACATCGAGTAGGGTTAAGACTTGTTGCCATTGAGGAAGCTGAGGGTTACTGCTGCGGGCTTGTTCTGCTTGCAAATGGTTTTGAAGTTGCTGAAGAAGCTGTTCGGTAGAAGTCGAGGCTTCATCCGGTTTGGACTCATGGGTGAGGGGAGTCTCTTCATTTTCCCACTCAACTTCACCGTTGTCTGGCAAATTTTCCCGTAAATCTTGAGCGGTTTCCGCCAGCATTAAGGCTCTTTGAGCGATGTTATCGGGAAGTTTAGGACGCTCAGATAAGGCAATCCGAGACAGTTCGAGTAACAGTTGACGAACATCTTCTAGCCACTTACTTTGTTGCGCCCAATTGAGGTCAGGATTGAATTGGCTGGTGTTTTCTTGCAGGACTTGAGCATTTTGGGCGAGGGGCAGGGCTTCTGTGGAGACTCTTTCGGGGAGTCGAGGTAAGTCGGATAGTGATGCCCGAGCGATTTCGATCAACAGATTGTGAACCTTCTCCAGCCATTCAACATCGGAAAAATGGGAACTTAGTTTAGTCATATCTTAAGCACACTGTATCTCAAATTTTGAGGTCTATCGCATGGATTTCATCAGTGAAAATCCTCTAGAACGTATTAATTCTATACCAATTTTATTCAGTTACAGTCTCAATGAGATCAAAATTGAATCTAAAATTAACATTTGGATGTTTTGAAGCTGGGGAGCGGCGTTCTCAAGCGTTCGCCGCTCTCGGGATTGTTCTCTAGCCTGTTTCTACTTTTCGGTCAACTTCCAGACGCCATCCCAGCTTTCACCGGGGGGTTTGCTGGTTTCATACAAACGACAGCGATCAACGTGTAGTTTGGCGGCTTTATTTTTGGGATCGATATTCAACACCTCCAAAAATTCTCGCTTGGCGTTTTTGAACGCTTCTGTAGCTTGAGTTGCAAATTCTTTTTTCGCCAGGTCGATCAACTTTATTAACTTAGGAAGCGACATTTCTTTGGCTTCCTCTTCTAGCATTTGTTGAGTTGGGGGTGCGGCGCTGAACTGTTTCAGTTTGGCAATCAATAATTTTTTTCTCTCGCGAGGGGTAATTTTTTTATCTTGAAATTTGTTTTTAACCTTGAGGATCGCTTCTTCGATGGGACTGGTTTTCAAGGCTGGAAGTTCGAGACGCTCAACTGTATTTTCTCCGAGAATTTCAACCAGTTTTTCAAGAGACAACTCCAAGATCATCATTTCTGCGAGCATTTCTTTGTCATCGTAAGACAATTCTTCCAGTTGAGCGTCGGACAATTCTTCCAACTGTTCGAGCAAGTTCACACAATCTTGGTCGCTGAGTTTTTCTCGGGCGGGTTTGAGATAATAATCCCGTCCTTTGTGGTAGTGGTCGATAATTTTTTGTTCTGGTTCGGAGAGGGGGCGGGCGAGTTTTCCTTCTCGAATTCCGACTAACTCATAAATTTTGACGGGTTTACTTTTCCCTTTGACGGTGATGTAGTCAAGTTCGCGGACGATTAACCGTTCTGCATAGCGATGATAAGTATTGTCGCTAATAATAATATCGGTTCCGTATTGTTTACTGGTTCCTTCTAAACGAGATGCTAAATTTACCCCATCTCCAATAGAAGTTAATTCCATCCGTTTACTCGAGCCAATATTCCCACTGATGACTTCATCGGAATGTAATCCCATACCAATACTAATGGGTAATAGCCCGTGATCAACTCGGATCTGATTAAAGTCTACCAAACGATAGCGCATTTCAACGGCCGCTTGCATTGCCATCCAGGGATGATCCTCTAGCGGGGCTGGAGAACCAAATACCGCCATTAACGCATCGCCGATATATTTATCAAGAGTGCCTTTGTAGTTGAGTACGGTGTCTACCATTTCCTCAAAATATTCGTTGAGCATGGTAACGACTTCTTCGGCTTGTAGCTTTTCTGTCAGGGTTGTATAGCTTCTAATATCACTAAAGAGAACCGTAACATCTTTGCGTTTACCGCCTAGCCCGATATCCCCACTGGCGAGTAATTGTTCGGCGACTTCTGGAGTCATGTAGCGATAAATGAGATTTTTGACCTCTTTTTCACCGCTAATATCTTCCATAACGACGAGAACCCCGCTGACTTTTTTGGGATCACAGACATCGGACATGGAGTTGATCGAGAGGTTAATACTTTGGGGTTCTTCTGCTGCACCGGATAATAGGGTTTGATCGGGATAATATTGCTGTCGATCTTTGGCATCTTTTGGATGTAGGGCGGTTTCAAACCATTTGGTAAAGTCGCCTTCTTTGAGATGAATCAGATCAGGAACATACTGACCTGCGGTGACATCGGCTTCACTTAAACCGAGTAATTCTTGAGCGCATTCATTGGTGGCAATAATTTTCCCGTTTCTGTCGGTTGAAATGACGCCGTTGCTCAAACTACGCAGAATATCGCGCTGCATTTGTTCTTGCTGACGCACGGTTTCAAACAGTTTGGCATTTTGCAGGGCAATTCCGGCTTGAATATTAAACGCCCGCATGAAGTCTAAATCATTGCGGTTAAAGCTGGCTTTCCATTGTTCGGGAGGCTCGGGCCAATTGTCGGGGTCGTAGGGGGGATATTCGCCTTGTTTTTTCTTGTTAATAAGCTGGGTGACTCCGATTAATTGTTCATCGGAATTGAACACAGGCATACACAATAGGCTACAGGTACGATATCCTGTTTTTTGGTCTGTTTCTTGGGATTTAACGGAACGGGGATCTTCGTAAACATCAAAGGAAATGAGCAGAGGTTCCCCCGTGTCAGCGACGATTCCGGCAAATCCAGCATTAGCAGGGATGCGGATTTCGGTGAGTTTGCCCTCAATCGGGATTTTTGTCCAGAGTTCGCCTTTTTCAGCATCGAGAAGCCAAAGGGTACTGCGATCAGCGTTCATCAGTTCTTTCGCCTGATCCATGACGTTTTTGAGCGTTTCTTCGAGATCCAGGCTACATTTACTCAGGGAGTTCACCGCATTCATCAACGCTTTGGCGGCTCGTTGTTTTTGAGTGGCGGCGTAGAAGGATTTGGAAGATTCGAGAATCAGGCGAATGGAAGGGACAAACTCGGTGAACAGTTGCTCATCGTCTTCGGTAAAGCCGCGCTTATCGATTTTTTCTTCTAGAGGGGCTTCGAGATCGCTTTCGGGTTTGAGTTTATTGAGTAGTTGGACAACGGCCACTAATTCTTCTTCTTCGTTGAGAAGGGGCATTGCCATCATGGTGTAGGTACGATACCCATATTTGCGATCGGATTCTTTGGCGGCTTGGGAACGGGGATCGTCGTAGAAGTCATAAGGAATACTCACCACCTGTTTGGAGGTGGCTGCTTCTCCAGCAATTCCAGCATCGCTCGGAATTCGCAATTCTAGGGGTTTTCCGTCTTCTCCTTTGGCGACAATTGACCACAGTTCGTGTTTTTCATCATCGACTAACCAAATGGTTGTCCGATCGGCGCTGAGTAATTCACCTGTTTTGAGGGTGATCGAACAGAGCATTTCGTTGAGGATTGCCTCAAACCCTTGGGCGTCGAGTAGGTTATCGAGGATCGAGAGGGTTTCATTAACGGTTTTGAGCTTTTGTTCAACCTCTTTGACGACTTGAACAAAGTTGTCCTTTTTCAAGGGTGCCAAAAATGAGGAGAAGCTACCACTATTGCTCGATGGCACAATGGCTGCACTACTTCCTCCATTGCCTGTAGATTGACCTGGGGGTATATTGTCTGGGGAGACAGAGGAGGTCATGTCTTGAGATGAGGGATAACTTTTTTGACTATTCTCATCAACATTAACATCTACGGTTCTGGTGACGGTTTGCTCTTTGGGATTGCCTGGAGATGCCGATTTCATAGACCTTTACCAAAAAGACCTGTACTTTAAAATCATCTTTGTGAATGCAAGGGACAGCAACTTTCGGGAGAATGAGTTGGTGTCTCGACGGTATACAGAAGAGCTTGGATATTCTTCAGTTTACGCGCTTCAGTCGGTCGGTGGTTAAATTATAAAACTGTGATTCAAGAACTGTAATCAATTTTTGCACTGATAGCCAGCAAAAGGATGTGCTTACTTCTACCAATTTTTGATTGGAGTTCAATGAGAATAACTGAGTTTGCCAGATTAGCTAGAAATCTAACGCCGACAATAGACTGACTGAGCTGAGTATATATGGAATATTAAGCGTAGAAGATAAGATTAGTTAACAGTATAAGGGTAAAGGTTGATATCGGGTAGGAAGTTACTCCCCCTTTTTTGATGAGAACTACAAGTCGCAGGTCATAGGTCACGGTCTTTTGGGGGGCTGAACTCCTAAGCGATAAAAAAAGAATATTATCCGAAGTGTCAGTCTCGTAGGTATAATGGTCTATGAAGTTGTAATTTTCAGTTGACTTCGGTTCGGACTCTCAGCAAAATCTCAATGCAGAGGACGAGCTTTTGTACACTGAGATTAGGTTTCATCAAATCTTCAAACTTCTTGTCTAGACTGAGGTCTTGATGAGATTTTGGGGGTGTGATCTCGAAATTTTTTACAAAAAAGGTTGGGATTGGGTGCTTAATGTTTGTTTTTATTGTGAGAGGGTTGTTTCGTCAGACAACAAAACAGCATGACAAACGGATGTACATATAACGACTATCAGGTGGAATCCTATTCCGATGGTTATGCCACCATACCCGATCCAGAACTTGATCAGGAAGTCATCTACCAGTTTTTTCTCAAATCTATTCATCAGTGGGAACCTGAAAAGGTTTTAGATGAGTTTGAAAATATCTTTATTCATCTATGTTGTCCTGAGAGCGAACCCGTTGTTCAAGCAATCAACAATATCATTGAATCGAAACGAGAGTTGAGTTTTAGAAATACTCTCAAGCGGGTTTGCTATATTCTGATTAATAACTGGTACATTAACAGAAAGCATAACTTTGTTCAACAATTTATTGAGTTATTAGAAGAAACACAAGAAGATGAGAGCATTGCTATTGCTCCGAATTTGAATCGTTTGGGAGTTTGGCTACGGAACTTCTTTAAGAGTTCAGAATATCAAGCGATTAAAAACTGTGCGTTAAAATCAAAAAAAGATTGGAGTCATCGTTATACTTCGTATTTACTGGTTCCTGAGTATATCAACAACGAAGATAACTCCCATGAACAAAAAGAATTTGCCCGAAATTTATCAAAACAGCTTAAAGACAAGTACAAATTTGATTTAGCCATGTATGTGGCGCGAGCAAATTCGACAACGATGTTGGGTGAAAAACGATCAAATCCGACTCAACTCGGAGATGATGTCATTCAACTGATCAAAAGGACAATATCGGCTCAAAGAATCTCCAGCTACAACCAGCAAGCTAAACTCTTTCTCCGAGACACCCAAGACCTAAATTACGCAGACTTTAAAAAGACCTTACCTCAATATTTAATGCTCTCCGGGAGCGATCAATTTCCGATTAATAAGGTTCGAGAAAAACTGAATAAAAAACTTAAAATTATTTACACCCATTACGAAGATCGGGTGATCAATAAAGGTTTAATTATTCGCACTTGTAACCGCTTGATCGAAACTCTGACAACCGAAGATAACAAAACTCCTTCTCCGATATTTTCGCTCTTAACTTCCCAGGGAAATCCCTTGACTCTGGTGATTCTGCTGTTAAAAATTGTCTTAATTTGTAGTTCGGCTCGGACTTATCTAGAACTGTGTATATCCAAGCTGATTCAACAATACCAAGACTATGAAGAAGACCAATGTAAACGTCTAATTCACTTTTTAGAAGTGTTTAATTTGGTCTTTACTATTTTCACTGAAAATGTACAGTTTCATCTGGTGAGAGTTCCTGAAGAAAAAGCTTCTTCTTTCGTAACCAGTTTTGATTCTTGTCGGATTTTTTGTCAATCCAAAGGGCCTGATTTGCGAGGAATTAACCTCAAAGGTATAAACTTGGGGAGTATCGAACTACGGGGTGCTGATCTGCGAGACAGCGATCTCAGCGAAATTAAACTCGTTCAAGTAGACTTACGACTCGCCAATCTCAGTGGTGTCAATCTCAGCGGCGCTATCTTAGATCAGTCTCAACTTTTAGTTGCTAATCTCACGGAAGCGGACTTAAGCCATGCGAGTTTAATTGCGACAGATTTGCGACGCGCCTATTTAAACAAAAGCAATCTCACAAATGCTAATCTGACTAAAGCGATTCTTGATTTAGCAAGTCTCAGACAGGCTAAATTAACCCATGCTAATCTCTTGGATGCCAGCTTAAATGCAACCGACTTGAGTTATGCAGACTTGTGTGGTGCGGATTTACAAAATGTTAATCTCAGAGGAGCCAATTTAACTGGAGTAAACCTCACCCATGCGAACCTCAAGGGTGCTAATCTTCAAGATGCTAACTTAACAGGTGCTAATCTGAGTGGAGTTAACTTTTCAAACGCTAATTTATCTCAAACCAATCTCACCCGTACTAATTTAGAAGCAACTAATCTTTATCGAGTTGACTTAAATAAAGCAAATCTGAGTGAAGCGAATTTGAGAAATGCGAATCTTAGCGAAGCAAACTTGAAAAATGCGAATCTCAGTGAAGCGAATCTCAATTGTGCCATTTTACGTCAGGTGAACTTAAATAGTGCTGTGATGATCGGGGCGCAAATTTGTCGGGTGGATTTAACTCGGGCGACACTGGTTAAAGTTGATCTCAGTGAAGCTAATCTCGCTTACGCCCAAATTCGTCATGCTAATCTCAGCAAAGCGAAACTATTCAAAACCAATCTACGAGGGGCTAACTTGTTTGGGAGTAACGTGATTGATGCGATTGTCAAAGAAGCAAAGTTTGGTAACAATTCGGGATTGTCGGATGATGTTCGTCAGTGTTTAAAACTGAGACAGTAGCAAATCTATTCATTGAACTAAAAATCTAACTTCGGTAAAGACGTTCTCTTGAACGTCTCTACTGTCGTTAACAAGCTTGGCTAAACTAAATCAGCTTAATCAAACGAAACGCAAACAGAAATCCGAATGCAACTGCTAAAGCAGCGACATAAATTCCAGCATAAGCGATTACTGCACCAACACTCATTTTTTATTGCTCCACGAAACATCATTATCACTATTGAAACTTGACATCCTCCCATCACCAGAGGCGAGGGATTCTTAAACCTCACGATTTAAGTTTCTGTTTCATCCACGTCTGCGTACACAACTAATTTGCATTAATTATGTCCCGTCTTACGTCATGTCCACAGACTTTCGACCCATTACAGAGTCCCGATTCCGCAAGCCCTGCGGTAGGTCGTCTCACAAGACTTTGTACTTGTTGCGAGCGGGCACCCAGTCAAGCTTTCCTGACTAGAACCCCCTAACTCTAGTTTTCAAGGTACTGAACCTACTCTGCTTGGTTTTTGCGTGAGGTATGAATCTTTATTGTACAACTACAGGTCGCGGCGTTTCCTCTCGTTGCTCAAAGCGATCTGCTCCACGCCGAAAATTAGATAAGGTGAGCTAGAATACATCTGTGTCGGGATAAATTGATCAGGGGGACACAATGGAATCAGTGATTCGCGTGAATTTAGAACAACTTTCCTACGATATTGCGATCGCGCCTGGAAGTCTAGAGAAATTGGGAGAATTGATCACTCCTCTCCAGCTTGGTCAAAAAGTATTGATTGTGTCTAACCCAGAGATTTTTCACCACTATGGACAACAGGTGATCACCTCTGTTGAAAAGACTGGCTTTGAGGTGGCTTGCTGTACACTTCCAGCAGGGGAACCCCACAAAACCCTAGAAACTTTGCAAAAAGTCTATGATATCGCCTTAGAACATCGCCTGGAACGTTCTGCGACGATGATTGCTTTAGGTGGGGGTATTGTTGGGGATATGACTGGGTTCGCCGCTTCTACTTGGTTGCGAGGGATTAATGTTGTCCAAGTTCCGACGACGCTGTTGGCGATGGTGGATGCGTCTATTGGCGGGAAAACCGGGGTTAATCATCCTCAAGGTAAAAATCTGATTGGGGCGTTTCATCAACCCCGAAAGGTGATTATTGATCCGTTGGTTTTAAAAACGTTACCAGAACGAGAATTTCGGGCGGGAATGGCGGAAGTGATTAAATATGGGGTAATTTGGGATGCGGAATTATTTACCCATTTAGAACAAGCCCAACGCTTAGATCAAATGCAGTTTATTGAACCGTCGTTATTACAAGAAATTTTACAAAGGTCTTGTCAAAGTAAAGCTTCTGTGGTGAGTAAAGACGAAAAAGAGTTGGGACTGCGGGCGATTTTAAACTATGGTCATACGATTGGTCATGCAGTAGAAAGTTTAACCGGATATACAACAGTTTTGCACGGGGAAGCGGTGGGAATTGGTATGGTTGCAGCGAGTCGAATTGCGGTTAAGTTGGGGCTATGGGATGAAGATTGCGATCGCCGTCAATTGGCGTTAATTCAAAAGACGGGTTTACCGACAAAGTTACCCACGGGTATTAAAATTGATGAGATTTTAGCCTCTTTATTAACGGATAAAAAGGTTAAAAATAAGAAAGTGCGGTTTATTTTGCCGACAGCAATTGGTACGGTAACGATTACAGATGAAGTTCCCTCGGAGGTAATTCGAGAGGTTTTGCAAGGGATGTTTTAAAACTTTTTGAGTTGATCTTTTAGGTGTTCTCCTGGAAACAAGTCAATTCCTAATGCTGATTTAATCAGATAAAGTAACAAAAAAATAAACGCGCTAATCAGCAAATTAATTGCAATCAGTAAAAGAGTGGCGGCGATTAGGTTTCCAATTCGAGTGATTCCTGTAACTGGATATTCGCGTTGTCCACGACGACGTTCTTTTCCGAGTAATAAAACAAGATAAAATCGAGATAAAATTAAATCTATTGTTACTCTTAAGTCAACAATTTTAGGAGAATTTTTAGGGATTGCTTGTTTTAAAATATCTCGAATAGCAGTTATTTGTTCCGCATTTAAACTCGATAAAATTTGAGGTTGAATTTTGTTCAGATAATATTCGGGAGTTCGATTTCGATAAGGTTCGTAATCACTTTTTTGTTGAGATCTCTGTTTATTCATTATCTTTGGTTTATACACCTATTTGAGAATATCCGAAATACTTTCCACTCAATAGAGTTTGATGCAAGTGATTTAATTTTTTCAAAATCAATAATTGTTAAACGTTGTTTTAAAAACCATCCAACCCATACCTAACGCTAGTATTACTAAAATAATTAAACTTAAACTTGCTTGTCTGTTTTTCCAACCCATTTTCTGTAACTTTTGACGAGTTAAAGCTAGAATAACTATAAAAAAAATAGCTAATAACCAAAATAATATCATAATTATAGCCCACAAGGGAGCATTTATTTTGGGAAGATAACCCCCTAAATATATCGGCCATATTTTTTGGATGACCGCAGTAAATATGATCGCTAATACCCAAGCATTTGCTAATACAATTGCTTCTGTTCCTGCTATTGCTAAATGTAAGATTACTGCAACTGTTCCTAGCCAAATTTTCCAAGAAGCCGCAAATGCAGTGAATATCCAGCCTACAAAAGTATAGCTTAGTAATAAGGTCAAAAAATAAAACCAGATTGTGATATCGATCCTAAAAAGTTGTTTCACCAGATCAAACTAAACCCCACTCAACAGAATGATCAATTTCTAATTTAATAGATACTCTGTACTCCCAGTCAGGAATTCCTGTTTATTATTCATAACTCATAATTTTACATTCATAATTTAGTTAATCGATGAAGACTTTCTAAAAATTGTGACTGAAGTTAAGAAGAATTTAACAAGAGATTAACTTCATATACATCAGGTACGCAGAGACAACGACCAATCCTAGAAGTTTAATTTTTTTAAACACTAGAAAAATCTTACCAAAAACTTTGATATAGTGACGCTATCTTTATAGAAATTTCTATTTTAAAGTGGAGGGACAAACCATGATTCTAAAATCAACTTGGCAACGAACCCTAACCGCCTCTGTTGCAGTCGTTACGCTTTCATTCGCTACAATCGGCCAAGCCATTGCGGTTTCTCTCAAAGGCGCTGGGGCATCCTTTCCCGCCCCCTTATACAAGCGTTATTTTGAGGAATTCAACAAACAGACAGGTATCAGCGTTGGTTATGATGCAGTCGGAAGCGGTGCCGGAATTGAACAATTTATCGCCAATAGCGTTGATTTTGCCGGAACAGATGCCCCTCCTTCCCAGTCCCAGATTGATACAATGCCGAATGGAGTTGTACAAGTTCCCACCGCAGGCGGCGCTGTTGCGGTTGTTTTTAATGTACCTGGAGTCTCTGAGTTGAAACTTCCTCGTTCTACGGTGGCTGATATTTTCCAGGGAAAAATCACCCAATGGAATGACTCCAAAATTGCTAAAGCGAATCCGGGTGTGAATTTGCCAAATTTACCGATGAAACCTGTTGTGCGCGAAGATGGTAGCGGTACAACGTATATTTTCACTCGCCACCTCAGTTCTACCAGTCCCCTATTTCAAAAAACCGTTAATGTTTCTCCGTTACCCAATTGGCCCGGAAGTCCGCTAAAAGCTCCCCAAAATACGGGAGTTGCGAATACTGTCCAACAAACTCAAGGGGCGATTGGTTATGTTCAAGATACCTTTGCTCGCCAAAAAAATCTACCCACTGCTCAACTGGAAAATTTAGCAGGTGAATTTGTAGCACCGACGTTTGAGGAAACAAGTAAAGCTCTCGAAAGTGTGCGGTTTTATAACGATTTTCGCGCTGCTAACCTTCAAGACCCAGAACAAGGTTATCCGATTGTGGGGATTACTTGGATGCTTGTTAAGCAAAATTATGATAGCGCCCAGAAAGCAGATGCGGTTAAAAAGATGGTGGGTTGGGTAATGAGTGAAGGTCAAGGTTTAAATCAAAGCTTAGAATATACTCGTATTCCTCAAGCGGTGAGTAACAATATTGTTGAAGTTGTACAGCAAAAAGTTGCAGCAAATTAGTCGCGAGTTAGTAGGGAGAAAATTCACTTTCTTGTGCGGCTTCTTCAAGAGCAACTTCCTGATTTCGACGATAGAGAGAAGCTCGATTTTGAGCGGTAGCATAGCGGGAAAATTCTGGGGAAACTGCTTCCATTAATTCTGCGGCTTCCCCCCAAGTTTCGGCAATTTCTGACCATTCCTGACGAGTTCGAGCGATTTCTCCTGCGGCTACTGCTTCTTGGGCGAGTCGAACGGCTTGAGTAAATTTTTCGGAGTCAGTGGCTTGGTTTTCAGGAGCGGGAGTGGGTGTCGGTGTTGCAACAGGAGTTGAGGGAGTTTCTTCAGGGTTAGAAGTTTGTAAACTCAGCCATTGATAAACTCCAAAACTGACTAATAACGCCGCCAGACTGACAATCATTCCTCCGACTAATCCTCGCTGGAATGGTTGATTTTGTTGGATAGAATCAGTCGAAGTTGTTCTCGGAATTGTCCAAGTTTGAGTTAAATATTGGGTATCTTGGATTATTCCTAGAAGGCGTTGAGGAAGGGACGGCTTTTTAAGAAAAATGTCTTCATACCACAAAAGTTGAGTATTGGGGTTGCGGTTTATTTCCTCAAACCAAAGCAGTTGTTGTCTTTGAAGAAGACGACTATTAATCCGAACTTGGTGAATATGACGAGGAGAGATTGATTTTAAAATGTTCTCAATTCGGGCTACAAGAGTCCAGCGTTCAAGCTGTTCGGGTTGCGTCGCCTCACATAAGAGTTGTAGAATATTATCGACAAATACTGCTCGTGTTTTCACTCCTATTTCTGCGAGTTCTGAGTTGAGAACTTGAACAAGAGCGACAACATTTCCTTGATGAGCCTGTTTTGTAATATCATCTGTTAAAGTAGACATTTTTGTTAGTCATTTAGATGAAAATTTTACTTGTAGAAGATGAGCCAGATTTAGGTAAAGCAATTAAACAAACGTTAACTCAAAATGGTTATATTGTTGACTGGGTAATAGATGGTAAAGAAGCGTGCGTTTATCTCGAAAGTCAATGGACAGATTATACCCTAACTATATTTGATTGGCTACTTCCAGGACTCTCTGGACTTCAGCTTTGTCAGAAATTGCGACAAAAAGGCAGTTCAATTCCAATTTTAATGCTAACGGCAAAAGATACAGAAGCGGATAAGATTTTGGGTTTAGATGCAGGAGCAGATGATTATCTCGTAAAACCCTTTGGAATGGGAGAGTTACTCGCCAGGTTAAGAGCTTTGTTACGGCGATCTCCTCAGTTTAAATCTGAACAATTACAACTCGGAAATCTTATTCTTGATTATCGCCTTTATACGCTATCTTGTCAACAACTTAACGGTCAATCTCAAACCATTACCCTGACAAATAAGGAGTTTCAACTGCTGGATCATTTTATGCGACATCCCCAACAAATTATTACTCGTGATCGGCTTTTAAATCAACTCTGGGAAGTGGGAGGTGAACCGGAAAGTAATGTTGTTGCTGCTCAAATTCGCTTACTCCGTCGCAAACTTGCAGAAATTGGCTGTGATCGCTATATTGAAACTGTTTATGGACTTGGATACCGTTTTTATATTCCCAAAACATGAAGCAAAATCAACTCTTTCAACAAACCCGTTGGCGAATTGCAAGTTGGTATGTGGGTGTGATGGGAATTATTCTTAGTCTATCAGGTTTTGGTGTTTATGAAGCTATCGTTCATGCTCATAAAATCACCGTTGATCGGGAAATTGAAGCCGTTGCGGGAACGTTGCACGATAGCCTAGAAACTGTTTTTAAAACCCCCGAACAATTTGAACCCGATATTTGGCGAATTTTACCGGATTTGTGCGTGATTGAATCGGAAAATGATTGTCAAAGCAATACCCCAGATAGTGCGGTTAATCATAGACATTTTTATCCATCTCCCCTGCATCAATATAAAATTTTTAGTCGAAATTATTACTCTATTCGATTGTTAAATTCGTCGGGAAATTTAATCGCTGTATCCGGTTCGTCATTGCCAACCTTAGCGAGTAAATTGACTTCACAACCTTGGCAAACTTTAGAAGATAATCGGGGAAGTCGCTACTTATTTTATTCGACTCCGTTACACACCCGCAATAATCAAATTTGGGGTAGGTTACAATTAGGACGCTCTCTACAAGATTTCGATCAATATTTGGCGAATGTTCGTTTAATGATGGGTTTGGGGTTGCCTTTAAGTTTAATTAGTGTTGCGATTGCCAGTTGGAAATTAGCCGGAATTGCTATGCAGCCAATTTATCAATCTTACCAACAAATTCAACAATTTACAGCCGATGCTGCCCATGAATTACGCACCCCTTTAGCGGCGATTAGAGCTACTTTAGAATCGACTTTAAATGAGCAGACTTTAAGTAAAAATCAAGCCAGAGAAACTCTAGAAGTGATTGAGCGACAAAATCATCGTCTTTCTCAACTGGTTCAGGATTTGTTGTTATTATCTCGCATGGAACAAAAAATAGAATCATCCTCCAAAAATCTCTGTTGTCTGAATGATTTAATCAGTGACACCGAAGAAGAAATAGCCGCTTTAGCAATTCAGTATCAAGTCACTCTCAAAACCGAAATATGTGTTAAAAAACCAGTTGTTGTTAAAGGAAACGAAGCTCAACTTTATCGGGTAATTTTTAATTTAGCAACAAATGGGATTCAATATACTTTACCAGGGGGCAAAGTTAGCATCATTTTAGAGAGTAGTTTAAATTATGCGATTATTCAAGTTCAAGATACAGGAATTGGTATTTCTCCAGAAGATCAAACCAAAATTTTTGACCGATTTTATCGCATTAATAGTGATCGCTCTCGGAGTACAGGAGGTTCAGGTTTAGGATTAGCAATTGTTACAGCAATTATTCGCGCTCATCAAGGTACAATAGAAATACAAAGTGAAAAAGGAAAAGGAAGTATTTTTATGGTTAAATTACCTTTAAAAAGTTAATGAAATTCTCAGCTAAAATGATTGTTTAGCAATAGCAAGTGAGACGCTTGTACTTCTATTTTTATAGTCACTAAAAATGTTGTAAGCTGTTTTTAATTGATCTAAATGTCAACTGCCAAATCTTGGTACTGCAACTCTCTTGATCGCTAGTTCTAGACCCTTCAGTTGTTAGTCATCGTTCAGTATAAAATCACCTAAAATCTAAATTTCATCCTCATTTCATTTTTTTGTGCAATACTTAAGCTATATTTTGAAATGCTGTAAGTTTCAGGATTATAAAAGCTAATTTTAATTTTGATATTTTCCCTTCTGAGTTAGACAGATATGATAATCCAGCCCTTTTATTCCGTTCAATTTCTTAAATATTCTGGAGTGCTTCTTAGTTTAGTTCTTTTGATAAATCCAACACCCGTTTTCGCTCACGCTGGACATGGAGACGAATTTCAGAGCGAGTCTGAAGCCACTACGCCCAGTGGAATTACAGTAGATTCTCAAACCCTTCAACGCTTAGGAATTAGGGTTGAACCTGTAACACGAGACTTTATGAATATCGGGATAAAAACAACAGGTCAAATTGAAACTTTACCCCGAAAAACTGTTGAAGTGACCTCACCTTTAGCAGGAAAAGTGATAGAATTATTAGTTGAACCGGGAGACACAGTTAATCAAGGGGAAATTCTAGCGGTATTATCGAGTCCTGAATTAGTTTCACTGCGAGTAGAAGCGTTACAAAATCAAGGCGAAGCACAAGCACACCTCAAACAAGCCCAAGCCAATTTAGAACTCGCCCAACAAAATTATCAACGTCAACAAAATATCGCCGAAGCCGAAATTGAACAAGCAAATAATCAGTTAAAAGCTGCTCAACTTCGCTACGAACGAGATCAAGCGATTGTCGAAAGAGGTGCCGTTGTTGGAGTCGCACAAGAAAATTATCAGCGTCAAATTGAAATCGCTAAAGCGGAAATTGAACAAGCAGAAACTGCTCTAGAAGTAGCCCTAGAAAACTATCAACGAGATGAAGAATTAACAAATGCGGGTGCTTTACCCAGGCGTGATTTTTTAGAGTCAAAAGAACGGTTAGCTAACGCAAAAACTGATCTCGCTCGCGCTCAAAGTCGCCGAGAAGTTTTGAGTGCAGAAACAGAAGTTAAACAAGCAGAAATAGACTTACCCGTGCGAGATTTACGGGAGTCAGAAGGGTTACTCGCTGAAGCTAAATCGCAACAAATTAGAGCGAACCAAAAACGAGAAGTTTTGGAAGCCGAAGCCGAATTAAAACGTACAGAAGCCGAACTCGAAGCCGCAAAATCCAATCTAAATTTAAGCCAAACAACCTATGAAATACGACTTCAACAGTTAGGGACAAATGGCAATAATGAAGGTAAAGTTATTATTACCGCTCCTATATCTGGTGTTGTAAGTGATCGCGAAATTACGTTAGGTCAATCCGTTGATGATGCGGGTTTACCTTTAATGACAATACAAGATAATAGCCAAGTATGGGCAACTGCAAATCTGTATGAAAAAGATGTCGCTCAAGTCCGTTTAGGACAGAATGTTCGGCTAAAAGTTAATAGTTTACCCAATCAAGTTTTTGAAGGTCGTATTGCTCAAATTTCGCCGATAGTTGAAGGTGAAACTCGCGTTATTCCAGTCCGAGCAGAACTCGAAAATGAGGATAATTTACTCAAACCCGGAATGTTTGCTGAGTTGGAATTAATCACAGAAAAAACGACTAATTCTGTTGTATCTATTCCTGAAAATGCTATCGTAGAGGCGAATGGTAAAGCGTTAGTTTATGTACAAAATGGTCAAGATTTTACACCTGTAGAAGTTACAGTCGGACAACAATTTGCCGATCAGGTTGAGATTCTTCAGGGTTTATTTGAAGGCGATAAAATCGTTACTGAAGGTGCTATTCAACTCTATGCTCAATCGCTGCGAGGGGGAAGTAAAACCGCAGAAAAACATGAAGATGAAACTCATAGCGATAACCCAGTTAAACCGCAACTGATGGGAATAGAAATGCTGCAAACAGTACCCGGATGGCTCGTTTTTCCCGCATTTGGGGTGATTGCTTCAACTGCATTTTGGTTAGGGCGTCGCAGTCGAAATACATCAGAAGAACAGACAAAAGTTTCTAGAGAAATTATTGATTCTCTCGTTAATTTAGATTAAATTGTTGTCATTTTTCTGATATTTTAATTATGCTAGATAATATTTTAAAATGGTCTATAACTCAACGTTGGTTGGTTGTCATTGGTGCAATTATCGTGACATTTTTGGGCATTAATACTGTTTCTAAAATGCCTTTAGATGTGTTTCCTAACTTTGCACCGCCTCAAGTCGAAATACAAACCGAAGCACCCGGATTAGCACCCGAAGAAGTCGAATCTTTAGTGACTTTGCCGATAGAAAGTGCCGTGAATGGAACACCCGGTTTAGAAACAGTTCGTTCAGCTTCTGCGGTTGGACTTTCGGTGGTGAAAGTAACATTTAATTGGGGAACAGATATTTATCTCGCTCGTCAATTTGTCACAGAACGTTTACAACAAGCCGCAGAAAAGTTACCCGAAAGTGCCGAAACACCTCAAATTTCTCCGATTTCTTCACCTATTGGTACTATTATTCAATATGCTTTTACTGTCGAATCCGGTGGAAAAACAACATTAATGGATGTGCGACGGTTAGTAGATAGAGATATTACAAACCGCCTATTAGCTGTTCCCGGTGTGACTCAAGTAATTGCTTATGGGGGAGATGTTCGCCAATATCAAGTATTAGTTGATCCGGCAAAATTACAAGCATTTGATATCTCTTTAGAAGACGTTACAACCGCAGCAGAAGCCGCCAATACCAACGCAGCAGGAGGCTTTTTAATTAGTCCCGATAAAGAGTTATTAATTCGGGGAATTGGACGCATAGAATCGATTCAAGATTTAGAACAATCTGTGATTACCGCTCGTCAGGGTACACCCGTTTTATTGCGGGATGTTGCTGATGTGAAAATCGGCGAAGCTTTGAAGCGGGGAGATGGTAGTTTGAACGGAAAAAGAGCAGTGGTTGTGATGGTCAATAAACAGCCTTTAGCGGATACTCCCAGTGTTACCAAAGCAGTTGAATCTGCGATGCAAGAAGTACAAACCAGTTTACCTTCTGATGTGGAAGTTACCGTTACTTTTCGTCAATCTGACTTTATTGAGGCGTCTATAAAAAATGTTAGAAATTCGCTACGAGATGGTATTATTATTGTTTCGATTATTTTGCTTCTATTTTTAATGAATTGGCGAACCGCTATCATTACTTTAAGTGCAATTCCCCTGTCTTTGTTAATCGGATTAATGATTATGAATTTATTCGGTCAGGGGATTAATACGATGACGTTAGGCGGGTTAGCGGTTGCCATTGGTTCCGTTGTTGATGACTCAATTGTTGATATGGAAAACTGTTATCGAGGCTTGCGAAAAAATCAACAATTAGAAAATCCCAAACATCCATTTCAAGTCGTTTATGAAACTTCAGTCGAAGTGCGAGTTAGTGTACTTTTTTCAACAGTTATTATTGCTGTTATTTTTGCTCCTATTTTTAGTTTAACTGGCGTAGAAGGTCGCATCTTTGCGCCAATGGGAGTCGCCTATTTAATCTCTATTTTTGCCTCAACATTTGTAGCGTTAACCCTCTCCCCCGCTTTGTGCGCCTTCTTACTCGCCTCTCAAAAATTACCTGAAGATGAGACTTGGATTTCTCGACTATCTCAACAACTTTATCAACCTTTATTAAAATTTTCAATTCAGTTTCCTAAAGTTATTATTTTCACTGCAATTGCTGCTTTTATCACATCATTGGTAATTTTTCCCACACTTGGAAGGGTATTTTTACCAGAGTTTCAAGAACGATCTCTTGTGAATGCAATGGTACTCTATCCCGGAGTATCTTTAGAAATGACAAATAGAGCAGGTTTAGCCATTCAAGACGGACTCATCGATGATCCTTATTTTCAATCCATTCAACTGCGTTCAGGACGAGCGCCAGGAGATGCAGACGCCGGAGGAGTAACGTTAGGACATTTGGATATAGAACTCAGTGATTTAGGACTAAAAAATCGGGAAGAAAGTATAGAAAAACTCCGCGAAGAATTTGGAAAATTACCCGGAGTTGCACCGAATATTGGTGGATTTATTTCTCATCGGATGGATGAGGTTTTATCGGGTGTTAGAAGTGCAATTGCGGTTAAAATATTTGGCTCTGATTTACAAGAACTTCGCAATTTAGGCGCTCAAGTTCGAGATGTAATGGGTGAAATTCCGGGAATTGTTGATTTACAGCTAGAACCCCAAGTTCCGATTAAACAAGTACAAATTAAGTTTGATCGTTCGGCTGCGGCTCGTTATGGTTTAACTATTGGAAACTTATCTGAAGTTGTGGAAACTGCTCTTAATGGTCGTGTCGTTTCACAAGTGTTAGAAAATCAACAGTTATTTGATTTAGTCGTATGGTTAAAAGAAGACTCTCGCAATAATTTAGATACAATTCGTAATTTATGGGTTGATACATCGATAGGTTCTAAAATCCCTCTGGCGCAAGTGGCTCGCATTGACTATGGAACAGGCCCAAATACAATTAATCGAGAAAATGTTTCCCGGTTAATCGTTGTTTCTGCAAATGTTTCGGGTCGTGATTTAGGGAGTGTTGTCGATGAAATTAAAGGCGAAATTAATCAAAACGTTCACCCCCCAACGGGTTACTTTATTCAATATGGAGGTCAATTTGAGTCGGAAGAACGAGCGAGTCAAAATCTACTTGTTTTTGGTAGTTTAGCCTTAGTTGTTATCGCAGTTTTAATGTATTTTGCAGTTAAATCTGTTTCAGCTATGATGATGATTATGCTTAATTTACCTTTAGCAATAACCGGGGGAATTTTTTCTGTTGCTCTCGGTGGAGGTGTTCTCTCTGTCGCTTCTATGGTTGGATTTATTACTTTGTTTGGTGTGGCGACTCGCAATGGTTTATTACTCGTTGATAACTACAATCAAAAAATTGCCGAAGGAATACCCCTAAAACGAGTCATTTTTGACGGTTCAACTGAACGTCTAGTCGCCATTTTAATGACCGCTTTTACCTCTGCTTTGGGAATGGTTCCCCTTGCTTTTGGAACGGGAACAGGTAAGGAAATTTTGCAACCTTTAGCTGTTGTTGTTTTAGGTGGATTGTTTAGTTCGACTGTACTTACTCTATTAGTTCTTCCCGCTTTATATTCTCAATTTGGACGATATTTAGTTCCCAAATATCAAATCAATACTGTGGTTATTCAAGATTTATCTACCCCGGATAAAATCACCCCAGTAATTCATTAAAATTTTCCTATTTTTTTGTATTTATGGATTTAAAATAGGCTAAAATAATTCTAGAGAAAATCGCAGCATTGTCAACTATTATAGGAGTCCAAACCATGAAACGTTTTTTATCTAAAATCGTTATTATTAGTAGCTTGGGATTAACCGTTCTAACCGCCTGTTCTTCCACAGAAACCACTCAAAACACCACCGAAACAACCCCATCTCCCTCCGCAGAAACCGCCTCAACTGAAGTTGCAGAAAAAGACCATTCAGCCCCCCAAAAAGGCGGTCAAGTTGTCGAAACCGGCGCCTATCATTTGGAGTTTGTTGCTTTACCTGAACCGGGTGGAACTCACCTAGATTTTTACTTACAAAGTGGAGATAGCCATGAATCAGTTTCTGGTGCAAAAGTCATGGCTCAAATTCAGTTACCCAACGGCGAACAAAAAGCGTTAGATTTAGAATATGATGAAGCTGGAAAACATTATGCGGTCTTTCTTCCGGGAGAAGAAACCGGGGAATATAAAGTTGCTATTTTGAGCGATGTCAACGGTGAAAAAGTTAACGGAAGGTTTAACTTCCAGCGATAAACGATTAGCTAAAAAGAATGAGGAAAGAGATCAAGAAAAGTTCTCTATCCTCTCAACTCATCAATTCACTTATCATCATCTAATTTTACAAGAGAAAAATTTCATTCTGATTTCATAAAGTGATGTTATTTTAGCTTGTATCTTTCCTTGAAGTTTAGTTAGAGTTTTAATATATTATGAATCGTTTTCTAATCACCACTTTTGCTATTCCATCACTGTTTGGATTACTCCAAAGTTGTTCAGTTAATTTTCCCTCAAAAGATACTGCTCACACTGAACAAACGCATCAAATGAATCATAATAGTGCTGACAGTTCTCATAGTGACTCTATGATGTCAAACACCAGTTCTCATGCTGCTAATCATTCTGAATCTTCTACTCATTCACATTCTAATCAGACTTCAGACACCCTGAGTTTAACCAAAGCACAACTGACTAAACCTGCTGAAATTATTGTTAATCAACCTCAAACTTTTTTGATTGATATTCAAGATCAAGCGGGAAAATCAATCACTAAATTTGATACTTTTCAAGAAAAGCTAATGCACCTCATCGTTGTTAGTGACGACTTAGAGGTGTTTAATCATCTTCATCCGAAATATGAGGGGGACGGTTTATTTAAGGTTGAAATTACTTTTCCTAAACCCGGAAATTATACCTTGGTGAGTGACTACAAACCTTTTGAAGAAAGTGAACAAATTTCAGTCTTAAATGCTCAAGTTCCCGGAGTTAAGCTCACTTCATCTGTTAAAATTGATGAAAATATGAGTCAAATCTTAGAAGATACACAAGTCACTTTAACTTCTTCTCAACCCGTGCTACAATCAGGTCAGGAAGTCACCTTGAAATTCAACCTCAAAGATGCAAAAACCAATCAGCCAATTAATGATTTAAAACCCTATTTAGGTGAACAAGGTCATTTAGTCATCTTTAAACAATCTAATCCTTTAAGCAAAGCAGACTATATTCACGCTCATGCGCTTAAAAATACGCCATCCGATGAAGTTCATTTTATGACAAAGTTTCCTAAACCTGGAACCTACAAAGTGTGGGGACAGTTCAACCGTGATGGTAAAATGATTACCACGAATTTTTGGTTAAAAGTTTCCTGAAGCGAAGATTGATTACTTAGAAATTAGTTAATTCAATAAAAACTCACACCAGTCACTTAAAGTAGAGTTCGCCAGTTCTAGAAGAATGAATTAAAAAGAAATTTGCGATCGCATTTTTTCCTTTTTTTCTGACGAACTCCTCAAACAGTGAGACAAATCTCACCTTATTCTTCACCCTTAACAAAAGCACCTAATTCCTTAGTCATCCGAGCAACTAAATTCGGAGTATTGTTAGACTTAGCTTCTACTTCTGATTCGATATTCTTGACAACATCTTCCGGTAAATTCAGTAACTTGACTAGCTTTTGATAAGCTGCTTCTTCTTCTTCATTAATATTAGGTTCGTTGGGAGTTCGAGCGCTCGCTCCAATGACTTCATAGCCTAATCTTAATACTAATTCCCGTTCTTCTTGAGTTTTTAACTTCGGAATTAATTCTTCTAACGGAATATTTTGCATCAAATATTCTGTTAATTCTTGTTGCAACTTTTCCTGTTCGCTTCCCACCGCAAATAAACGACTAAACTCATCAAGCATCAAAGAAACTTCTTCCTGTGCTAGATGTCCATCTGCCCAAGCCATCGCAGTAACAACTCGCAGCAAATTCATCTGACGGGGGGTGATCGGGGGTGGAGGGGGTGCTTGCATTGACATAGGGATAATTGTATGATTTTGAAAGAACAAATAATCGCGACAAAAGCAGATTTTCAATCAACTACTTTGCTTCGATATCTCACATCATCTCACAACTTGTGGTAAGGACATCCTAACCAACCTGAAAAGTTTCTTTGATTTTGCGGCGATGGATCTTTAACAGAAGCAATTTTGTAGCTACTGGGGCGAGGTTCAGCAAGCTTTACCAAACAAGTCTGTAGCTGATCTTGATGGAAAATAACCAACTCCACTGTCTCACCCGGTAGATAGTCTTTGAGGCGATCGCTTAACTGTTGAGCATTCACCCGGAAGCCATTTAAAGCGAGTAATTCATCGTCTGGATCAATTCCCGCTATTTGTGCAGGACTTCCCACTTCTACAAATTTTATCAGTTCTCGGTTGCCATCAGAAACCACTTGTATACCGAGATAGGGAACACCATCGCATTTTTCAGCTTTTAATCGTAAGCCAAACGGTTCTAAAAATTCATTCAAAGGTAACTCGTCTGTTCCATAAATATATCGCTCAAAAAAGTCCGTTAAATCAGTTTCGGCGACGGATTCAATCACCTGTTTGAGTTGTTCGGGAGTATAGCCAATTTCTTCTCGTCCAAACTCCTCCCACATTCGCCGCATGACATCATCTAGGGAACGACGGTTACGATGACGATCTCGAATCAATAAATCGAGTAAAAAGGAAACGACTTCCCCTTTCAAATAATAAGAAATCTGACAATTATCGCTATTGGAATCTCGGCGATAGAGTTTAATCCAAGCATCCCAACTGGACTCACTTAACGGTTGAACTTTGCGCCCAGGTATCGTTTGTAAGCGAGTAATATCTTTTGAAAGTTCCCTAAAAAAGGCTTGGACATCAAAAATACCTGATCGCCAAGGAATCACAATATCATAATAACTGGTTGTTCCTTCACAAAACCACAAAGACTCTGTATAGTTTTCTTGCTCATAATCAAAGACTTCCAACGCTTTCGGACGAATCCGCTTCACATTCCACAAATGAAAAAATTCGTGGGCGACTAACTGCATAAAGCGATTATATTTGTCTTTGTCGCGTAAGCCAAAACGAGGATAATTTAATGAACAACTATCTTTGTGTTCTAATCCTCCAAATCCTTGACTTGATAAATGGAGTAAAAACAAATAGCGTTCATAGGGTAAATCTCCAAACAACTCAGCTTCTTCTTCAATGATTTTTTGAAAATCCGCAATTAAGCGATCGCGAAGTCTCTCAGAACGAGAATTACTTTGTCTATTTTCCTCCCCCCAAATCGCCAATTGATGAGATTTTTCACGAACTTTAAACTCATAAATTTGATGTGTTCCTATTTCAAAAGGAGTATCAACTAAAGTATCAAAATCTACAGCTTTAAAAGTATTAACCTGTTCAGAAACTTTCGGTAAAGTTGTTGTGACTTGCCAATGTTCGGGCGGTTCAATTGTTATCCAAATCGGATGTTTTTCCCAACCGGGAATGTAGAAAAACAGAGCCGCACTGTTAAAGTATCCGTGAGTTTGATCTAAGTGATTTGTGCGAACCGTTAACTCGTTGGCAAAAATCTGATATTCAATGAATAATTCCTGAACATCATTAATATCAATTTGCCAATGATTTTTGCTCAGTTTCCGCCAAGTTCGGCGTTGTCCCGCTTGATCATAGGCTTGAAACTTTTGGAGATGTCGAGAATATTCCCGCACTAAATAGGAACCGGGTGTCCATACAGGCATTTTTAAATCCAGAACCCCAGATTTTACTAAATGTCTCAATTCCTGATCAACCCGAACACATAATTTAACTTCAAATAGATGAGATTGGGGTTGAGACATCGCCACCCAATATTGCATCACAGGGGTTTGTTCCGCTTGGAGGTGAGGACGAGATTGAGTTGCTTCAGTCATTAAATTTTTGATTCTGGATGGACAATTCAGTTCAGAAAAGACTTAGAGTTAAAAACTATTTTTTCATTTTACAACGAATTATTGGCTAGAGAGATGACTTAAATGTTTGAGGTTAATTAAATGCAAAGTCTGATTTTCCTCATCTATTTCTAACCACCCTTTAGAAATCAACTTTTCCATAATTTTGTTTGTTTCTTCAAAGCTAATATCTGTCACATCAGCTAAATCTTGGTAAGGAATATTAAAAATATCCGCCCGTTTTTCAGTGATTTGACCATAATTTTCAGCCAATTCCACTAAAGTATTTGCTAACTTCACAGCCGGAGGACGGTGGCGAATTTGGTAGCGTTGATTGGTTTGGCGAAGACGACGTACCATTAACTGCAACATCCGATGATGTAACTGGGGATCTTTAAACAACGTTTGAATAAATCGTTGAGCCGAAACACTGATCAACCGAACTGGAGAAAGAGCGATCACGTCATTGGATCGAGGAGATTCATCTAAAATTGCCATTTCTCCAAAAAAATCACCCCGGCCTAAAATTGCTAATGTCACCACGTTATCACCCGATAAGCGTCGGACTTTCACCCATCCGGAGACAATAAAATAAACCGCATTCCCCCAGGCATCTTCCATCACGACAGCACGATTAGCCGGATAATCATGCTTAACCGCAACGGATAGGAGCCATTCTAAGGTCTCTGGATTCGCCCCTTTAAATAAGGGAAAAAGCTCGCTGAAAGCTTCAGTCTGCATGGAACTCGCTACAGTTGGAGATTAATCTAACTTGACACACGTTCGGCATTAACCGCAAGGGGTCTGAGGGTATATTCTCGAAGTCGCACTTCAAAGATACTGCTACGATTACCAAGCTAGCCGATCACAGCTTAAGGCTGTAATTCCCTCAACTTGTTCACGCTTGCAGATAGCATTGACGATTACAAGCCCAAAGAAGGTTCATCAGGCTGCATGGGATCGTCAGAAGCAGTCAGAAATATGCTACTCAATTATATCAGCTATATCAGCTTAGAGACGTTCATTACTACTAATCAAGTGGGGAGATCGGGAGATTTTGACTTTTAACCCGAGAGAAAAAATGGGTCACGGTTAATGCCTGATTGCCGGATCGCACAATGACGGCGTTGTATCGAGTACAATAAGCACACAGATCAATCTATATTGCTACACAGTCAGAACCGTAAAGGGGTCTGTTTTCTTGTCCGTTGTGTTCTGTCAAGACGTTATAATGTATCCTACTAAATTACTCAACTTAACAATATTACGCTTACTGATTGCGCTATTACTGCCAAGTGCGATCGGCGGCGCAATTGTTGCCGAAAACTTTTTCAATCCTTCTGTTAGTAAAGCCCAAAGCACTCCCCCCGCTAAACAAGATCCCGCAACGGCGATGACCGTTCGCTCTGATATTCAAGAAGCAGACGCGAATACCGGAATTATCACCGCTCGAGGTAATGTTCAAATTAACTATCCGGCTCGTAATATTCAAGCCACTGCCGCTCAAGCTCAATATTTTAGTCGAGAAGGACGAATTGTATTGAGTGGAGATGTCTACATTTTGCAAGAAGGGAGTAGTATTCGTGGAGAAACCGTTACCTATCTGATCGAGGAAGGACGCTTTGTTGCACTTCCGGGGGGAGGTCAACAGGTGGAATCGACTTATATCGTTCCAGACGATAGCACCAGCACAAAAAATGCTGCCGTTGAACCCTTTAATCCCAAACCTGCTTTTAAGAACCCGTTTAGCGCTCCTCCTGCTCCCTAAATCTAGACCCCATAACTCTTTGAACTCACGGCAATGATCAGTGAATCGAAGAAAACTGCCGAAATAGACTGGAGTAAGAGAGTAGATATTCTGTTAGCGCAAGTTGACCCCTGATCCGACTTTTTGAGTCTAAATCTTGTACAGGGGTTTAGTCTCTATTTGTCTCAATTCACTGACATCGGCAGAAGTATAGGTTGATCAATTTATGAAAATTGTCCTAGAAAATATTCACAAATCCTACGGAAAACGCATAGTCGTCAGTCGGGTACACTTGTCGGTTTCTCAAGGGGAAATTGTCGGCTTACTTGGGCCAAATGGAGCCGGAAAGACAACCACATTTTACATCGCTACAGGACTCGAAAAACCCGATGAAGGTAAGGTTTATCTCGAAGAACAGGACATTACCACTTTACCCATACACAAACGAGCGCGACTGGGAATTGGATATCTGACACAAGAAGCGAGCATTTTTCGTCACCTAACAGTAAGGGACAATATTCTGTTAATCTTGCAACAAACCCAAGTCCCTCCCCATTTGTGGCATTCTCGACTGAATACTTTATTGCGGGAGTTTCGCTTGGATAAAGTAGCTGATACGATGGGAAATCAAGTCTCAGGAGGGGAACGACGACGAACAGAACTTGCCCGATCTTTGGCTTCAGGTGTCAAACTTCCTCACTTTTTGTTGCTTGATGAACCGTTTGCAGGAGTTGATCCGATTGCTGTCTCTGAAATTCAACAAATTGTCGCCCGACTTCGCGATCGCCAGATGGGAATTTTGATTACCGATCACAATGTTCGTGAAACGCTGAAAATCACCGATCGAGCTTACATTATGCGAGACGGACAAATTTTTGCTGCGGGTTCAACCGAAGAACTCTACAATAATCCTCTAGTACGACAATATTACCTTGGTGATAGCTTTCAACTATGAAAACATCAGTTTCCAAGTCTATTAATTCTTTTCAATTTCCGAGTTTCTACCTATCGATTTTAGATCGCTATATTATTAGTGAACTCATTGCCCCGTTTTTGTTTGGTGTCGGATTATTTACTTCTGTCGCTTTGTCGATTGATACGGTTTTTGACTTAGTTCGGAAAGTGGCTGAGTCGGGTTTGGATGTGGGCATTGCGATGCAAATCTTTTTATTAAAGATGCCTGAGTTTGTCGTCTTATCCTTTCCGATGTCCATGGTCTTGACAACGCTAATTGTGTATGGGCGAATGTCGAGTGATAGTGAAATTGTCGCCTTGCGGAGTTGTGGGATTAGTATTTATCGGTTAGTGATTCCGACGCTAATTTTTAGCTTATTTATTACCGCCTCTATGTTTGTTTTCAATGAGTTAATTGTTCCTGCAACTAACTATCGGGCTTCAATTACTCTCGAACAAGCCTTGCATCAAGATCGGCTTCCCGTTCAAGAAGAAAATATTTTTTATCCAGAGTATCGTACAATTCCTATCGAAGACTCTGATGAAGAAATAACCATTCTTGTGCGGTTATTCTATGCTCAAGAATTTGATGGAAAATACATGAATGAAGTAACGATTTTGGATAAGTCTCAACAAGGGATAACTCAAATAATCTCCTCTGAATCAGCCGTCTGGAATGGGAAACAACAGAGTTGGGACTTTTTTGATGGTACGGTTTATATGATTGATCCTAAAGGCTCTTATCGTAATATTATCCGTTTTGATCATAAAGAATTAAAATTGCCTCGGGTTCCTTTGGATTTAGCGAGTCGGAAACGCCGCTATGATGAGATGAATATTGTCCAAGCCCATGAATATTTAGAACTGATGAAAAGTAGTGGGAATGAAAAGATTGTTCAGAAAACTAAAGTTAGAATTCAACAAAAATATTCCCTTCCGTTTGTTTGTGTGGTGTTTGGATTATTAGGGGCTGCTTTGGGTTCTCAACATCAACGAACGAATCGATCAACCAGTTTCGGGATTAGTATTGTCATTATTTTTTCTTATTATATGTTGGCATTTATCACCGGGGCGATGGGACAAAAAGCGATTATTAGTCCTTTTCTTGCGGGTTGGCTACCGATTGTGATTGGTTTAGGGGCTTCAGGATTTTTCCTCTATAAAAACTCTCGTTAAACTCTGAACTGAAAAAACTTTCAAAGCATCCTTAAAGCATCGGGAGTATCTGTCGTTTCAATATGTTCAACCTTAAAAGCTTCAAACCATTTTCTCATCGCCTAATTACAACTTTACATCGATCTTTAACAACTCAAACGACTTCTCTTTCTCATCCTGCTATGAGATTTTGTCTAGTTCTGAGTCTATTGATTGTACTGGGATATGGTTTGCTTTCTCTACAACAAGCTTTTACCAGTGAATATGTGATTCAAGATGATGCGAGACAACACGTTTTTTGGATGCAAAGATTTCTTGATCCTGAACTTTTTCCTGAAGATTTAATTGCCAATTATTTACAATCTCTCGCCCCGTGGGGTTATACAAAATTTTATGAGTTTCTCGCATTTTTAGGGATTAATCCTCTGATTTCAAGTAAAATTTTACCATTAATTTTAGGCTTAATTACGACAGGCTATTGTTTTGCAGTCAGCTTACAATTCTTACCCATTCCGGCTGTGGGTTTAATCACAACCTTAATTTTAAATCAAACTTTATGGATAGAAGATGATCTCGTTTCCGCAACCCCTAGAGCGTTTGTCTACCCTATATTTTTTGCGTTTTTATACTACTTATTACAAAAATCATTGTTTCCTTTGCTGATTACTATCGCTTTATCGGGTTTATTTTATCCCCAAATTACACTACTGTTTTTAGCTATTCTCACCTTACGACTATTTAATATACAGAATTCTCAAATCAAACTTTCTTCGCTGAAATTCAACCGTTTATCATGGTTATTCGGAGGAATTGTCGCTGTTTTAATTTTACTTCCCTACAAACTAACAACGACTGCATTTGGTGAAATGATTACAATAGCTCAAGCAAAATTAAAACCTGAATTTTATCCTCTAGATGGTTTATTTGGACGAGCTTTTTTCTTTCACGATAATCCTTTAATCTACTGGCTAGTCGCCCCTCAAACGGGTTTACTGTTTTTAGGAATTTTACCGCCACTCGCTTTATTTGGATTTGCATTCCCTTTTTTACTCAAACAAACTAAACGCTTTTATCTGGCTCAAAAAATTAATTATAATGTTAAAATTTTAGGACAAATTATTTTAGCTTCTTTGGCGTTATATTTCTTAGCTCACGCCGTTTTATTCCAGCTTTATTTTCCAACACGCTACACCTATCATAGCTTAAAAATCGTCTTAATTTTAGCATCTGGTTTAGCAGTAACGTTAATCTTAGAAGCACAATTACGAGCTTTAATTAAACTCCTAGAAAACGGTTTGACTCGATATCAGTTAATGCTGTTTAGCCTCACCTTCTGTTTGGGAATTGTGCTAATTGCGGTTCCTTGTTTACCAGGAGTTACTCTCCCGAACCAACTTTATCGTACAGGAAAAGAACCCCTCATCTATGAATTTCTTCAGAAACAACCCAAAGATACATTAGTTGCGACTCTCTCAGAAGAAGCCGATTTTATTCCCACTCTCGCCCAACGTTCAACCTTAATTGCACAGGAATATGACTACCCCTACCATACCCAATATTACACTCCATTTCAGCAACGGTTAATAGACTTGATTAACGCTCAATATAGTTCTGATTTGCGTCAAGTTCAAGACTTTATCCGTAAATATGGAATTGATTTTTGGTTACTCGATGGAGAAAGTACATTTAAAGCCGAATATATTTCAACTCGTGTTTTAATTCGACAAGTCGAGTTAGTTGATCCCATTTTAAACAGTATCAAACAAGGACAAGTATTTGTCCTTTCAACCTTAGTCGAAGGCTGTGCAGTTGTTAGAAGTGAACACCGACAACTACTCGATGCTGAATGTATCTTAAAACAAGGTCAAAACCAGCTTTAAGGGTTAGCAAAAGTGTTGATTTCACCCCCTCCAATTCTTCGCCCAGGAACGGGACGAGGTGCAGAGAAAGGACGCTGATTCATTTGATTAAATTGATCCGCCTGATTGTTTTGCATGAGGGTATTTTGATTAACTTGATAATCTTGAGGATTCGTAGAAGCGTTGTTAGAATAGCCCGGATAGACTGAAGGAGAAGAAGCGTTATTGGGAAAAGGAGCGCCGTAGGAACCGTTAGAATTCACGCTAGGATAGGCCCCATAGGAATTATAAATACTCTGTAGATCAGGAGTCACAATCGCCCCGGTTCGAGAAGGCTGAATAATCGGTTGAGAAGGAATAACAGGAGAAGTAATCGAAATATTAGTTTGATAGGAGTTGGTCGTCGGTATCGGGCTGGTGGGGGTAGTGGGAGTTGTCGTTGTACGAGGAACAATCCAGGTAGCTGGTGGGATTTGAACAGTTGGTTGAGTCCCAACGGTTGTCGGAGTGGAAATGGTGGGTTTTCCGGGAGTATTGACAGAGTTGACTTGAGGTTGATTGAAGTTCAGAACCGGATTATTGTAGTCCGTAGACGAGGAAGATGAGCTAGAACTCTCAGATTGTCCTTGTCCAGAAATAGATTGTTGATCCATCGCGGCTTGTAAGGGACTCTGCGTTGATGTTTCTCCCTCTGTCGCTGTCACGCTCGGAAAGTTGCCATCAAAAGTAATCTGAGGCGTTAAGCCCGAAGGATATTGAGGTGAAGGGGTGGTTGAAGATAAAGGCGGCGTTGAATTAAAATTAAGAATATTGTTCGGATCAGAAGGCGTTTGTGTCACCGGAAAAGCAGGTAAACTGTTATCCGATGGGGATGGTTTCAATCGGGGATTAGAGGAAGTTTGAGGCGTTGTAGAGCGATCTAAACGAGATTTACGCACCTGATCGAGAACCCCAGCTCCTGCATTAATCGGAGTATCCATCGGAAAGGGTAACAGTTGTGGGCCTTCTAATTCCTTGAGTAAGACGGCTGAACTATCAATATCTGCGGCGATTGATCTTTCTTCTTCGGAAAGTCGATCCTCGAAATTCCCCGAATCAGAAATTGCTTGCTTGATATCATCCAACTCAAACCATTCAGGATGTTCTGAAACTTGCCAAATAAAAGCAACAACGACAGCCGTAACGCTCATTGATCCCCAGAACCTGGGTTGGGTGAGTGGTTTGAGTGCGCTGGTAACACCACTGAGAGACTCAGATGTTTTTTTTAAGATAGACATCGGTTTAGTTTCCGTTCCAGAGGGATTAAAGAAATGATTAGAGTTCTCACCGCAAACAGTCAATCGCTGATAATCTCAGGGTGTAACCTAGTCTTGGCTTGATTGATTCGTCACTGCCATTTTCGCAGGTTTGAATAGCAAACTCTAACAGTTTTATTTTAACTGTTGATTTTGTCAGGAGCTAGGTCAAAGAGAAATATGGGGTTAAACCCACGACTAATCTACAGTTCCTGATGCTTGATTCCTGTTATTTATTGTTGAACTCGATTGAAGGACAATGAAAAAAAATATTGAAGTTTTTCCCAGTCGTGATCAGCTTGTAGAACGAGCAAAATCGATTATTTTGGACAAAATCGAACCCGCTATCAAGCAACGAGGACGGTTTACGCTCGTGTTGGCGGGAGGAGGTACGCCCAAACCCCTTTATGAAGCACTGGCGACTGAAAATTTACCCCTCGATAAAATTCATATTTTTTGGGGAGATGAGCGCTACGTTCCCTCTGATCACCCGGATAGTAACGAAGGGATGGCTCGTCAGGCTTGGCTTGACTGTGTGGCATTTCCGGCAGAGAATATTCACCCAATGCCAACGGGAGGAAATGATCCGCTCGCTGATTCTCGTCAGTATGAAGCCCAATTGCAGAAATTTTTTCAAGTCTCAGAGGGAGAATTTCCAGCTTTTGATGTGATTTTGCTCGGCATGGGCGATGATGCTCACACTGCGTCTCTATTTCCCCATACAGAAGCTTTACAAGTTCGCGATCGCTTAATTGCAGTGGGGAATAAAGCGGGTCAACCTCGTCTAACCTTTACGGTTCCCCTGATTAACCAAGCCGAATGCGTTCTGTTTTTGGTTACAGGTGCAAACAAGCAACCTGCATTAACCCAAGTTTTTGCAGAAACAGCCGACGAAATGGCTTATCCATCTCGTGCAATTCAACCTCAAGGGGAACTGTGGTGGCTATTTGATGAAGCCGCAGGTCAAGCCGTTCCGTCTTCGTGACCTTCTCCCGACGCTCACCCACACCGGGTAGAGCGCGGGCTTCCCCAGATCACTTTTGAGGTTTCTGGCTTCAACGGGGTACGCACACCACCTTTCTTGATCGGCAGTATTACCGTCTGTCTAACGGCTACAAGACCTTTGTACATGATCATTAGTGTAAAAATAAGTCCTAAAAATTGGGCAGGTTATCGGCAAAGTTTGCAGGTTCGCCACCGAAAAGATCCAGCTTTGAGGCATCAATTGCTACAATAAGCAATAAGTTCTCGTCGGTGTAAAGGTCCTGTTGTTGCCATGCTGAAAGCTCTGCTGGGCGATCCAAACGCTCGCAAACTCAAGAAATATCAACCGATCGTAACCGATATAAATGTTTTAGAAGAAGAAATTCACGCACTCTCCGATCAGGAATTAACCGCAAAAACGGGAGAGTTTAGAGAAATTCTAGCCAAAGCAAAATCGCGTGACGAGCGGGAGCAAATTTTAGACGAAATTCTGCCCGAAGCCTTTGCAGTGACCCGAGAAGCTGCACTGCGAGTTTTAGGGATGCGCCATTTTGATGTGCAACTGTTGGGAGGGATGATCCTTCATAAAGGCGAAATTGCCGAAATGAAAACTGGAGAGGGAAAAACACTCGTTGCCACTCTACCCGCCTATCTCAACGCACTATCAGGTCATGGGGTTCATATTATTACTGTTAACGATTATCTCGCTCGCCGTGATGCCGAATGGATGGGTCAAGTCCATCGCTTTATGGGATTGAGCGTTGGATTAATTCAGCAGGGCATGAGTCCGGAGGAACGCCAGAGAAACTATGGCTGTGATATCACCTATGCGACTAATAGCGAGGTGGGCTTTGATTATCTCCGCGATAACATGGCAACCTCTATGGATGATGTCGTTCAGCGTCCGTTTAACTTTTGTATTATCGATGAAGTAGACTCGGTTCTCATTGATGAAGCCCGGACTCCTTTGATTATCTCGGGTCAAGTCGAACGTCCGAGCCAAAAATACATTCGTGCGGCTCAAGTGGCCAAAACACTCCAACCCGAAGAAGATTACGAGGTCGATGAAAAGGCCCGGAATGTTTTGTTGGGTGATGAAGGGTTTGCCAAAGCTGAAGAACTACTTGGGGTTAGGGATTTATACGATCCCAACGATCCTTGGGCGCATTTTGTGTTTAATGCGGTCAAAGCCAAAGAGCTATTTACCAAAGATGTCAACTACATTGTCCGTGAGGATGAAGTGGTGATCGTCGATGAATTTACGGGACGGGTGATGCCGGGACGCCGTTGGAGTGATGGCTTACATCAAGCGATTGAAGCCAAAGAAAGCGTTGATATTCAGCCCGAAACCCAAACGCTAGCGACCATTACCTATCAGAACTTCTTCCTGCTTTATCCCAAATTATCGGGGATGACGGGAACCGCGAAAACAGAAGAAGTTGAATTTGAGAAAATTTATAATCTACAAGTCACGATTGTACCGACAAACCGAACCACAGGTCGTGTAGATTTATCTGATGTGGTCTACAAAACTGAACTCGGGAAATGGAGTGCGATCGCTGAAGAATGCGCCCAAATGAATGAAGTTGGCCGTCCGGTGCTTGTCGGGACGACCAGTGTTGAAAAATCTGAGTTACTCTCTCGGTTGTTGGCTGAACGTCAGATTCCCTATAATCTGCTCAATGCTAAACCGGAAAACGTCGAACGGGAATCGGAAATTATTGCCCAAGCTGGACGCAAAGGGGCGGTGACGATTTCTACGAATATGGCGGGTCGCGGAACTGATATTATCTTAGGGGGAAATGCCGACTTCATGGCCCGACTGAAAATGCGGGAATATTTCATGCCTCGCATTGTCAAGCCCGAAGATGAACGAGAACTGGCGATGAAACGGGCTTTTTCGGGTGGAGGCGGCAGCGGAGGGGGTCAGGGCTTTGGCGGTGATCCGAAAAAAGGTAAATCCTGGAAAGTCTCCCCTCAAATTTTTCCGACTCAACTGTCACGAGAAACTGAACAACAATTAAAAGAGACGGTTGAATTTGCGGTTTCTCAATATGGAGAACGCAGTTTATCGGAATTGTTGGCTGAAGACAAACTGGCGATTGCCTCAGAAAAAGCACCCACGACTGATCCGGTGATTCAGCGCTTGCGAGAAGTTTATAAAACCATTGTCGCAGAATACGAAAACTTTACTGAGCGGGAACACGATGAAGTGGTTCAACTCGGAGGGTTACACGTGATCGGGACTGAACGTCACGAGTCTCGTCGAATTGATAATCAATTGCGGGGACGGGCGGGACGACAAGGTGATCCGGGTTCAACTCGCTTCTTCTTGAGTTTGCAGGATAATCTACTGCGGATTTTTGGCGGAGATCGGGTCGCAGGTTTGATGGATGCTTTCCATGTTGATGAGGATATGCCCATTGAGTCCAGACTGTTAACGCGATCGCTGGAAAATGCTCAGAAAAAGGTAGAAACCTACTACTACGACATCCGGAAACAGGTGTTTGAGTACGATGAGGTGATGAACAACCAACGTCGGGCAATATACGCTGAACGCCGTCGGGTGTTGGAAGGTCAGGATTTGAAAGAACAGGTGATTAAGTACGGCGAACAGACGATGAATGACATTGTTGATGCCTACATTAACCCGGATTTGCCCTCTGAGGAGTGGGATTTGGAAAATGTGGTCAGTAAGGTCAAAGAGTTTGTTTATTTGCTGTCAGACTTAAATGCAGACCAATTGATTGATTTGAGTGTTGATGAGATTAAGACCTTCTTACACGAACAGTTACGCAACGCCTACGATATCAAAGAAGCCCAAGTCAATCAAATTAAGCCCGGTTTGATGCGAGAAGCGGAACGGTTCTTTATCTTGCAGCAAATTGATACCCTCTGGCGCGAACACCTTCAGCAGATGGATGCGTTACGTGAATCAGTTGGACTACGGGGCTATGGTCAAAAAGATCCCTTGATTGAGTATAAACGCGAAGGCTACGAACAATTCCTCGATATGATGACTGACATTCGCCGGAATGTGATTTATTCTATGTTCCAGTTCCAACCTCAACCGGCAACGACTGTTTAGATGAGTTTAGATTTATTTAACAGACTGATCGCTTGACAAGCTGAGATTATCGTGTATATTAGTATCAGTGTGAGGAGTGAGGTCTGTAGAAGAAGTGCTTGGGGTCGAAACACGGCCAGACTCCCAGGTACTTTTTCCATTTTTATTTAGGTCACGTTTAATCGAGTCCTAAAGTGAGTTGGAGCGGACGTTGATCTTTAGCCGTTTGGGGTAGAGGTTGAGGAGATTCTGTAATTGCCGGACAGTAACCCGTATAACTGCATCGGTCACAGTGATGTCCAGGAATCGGTTCCCACTCACAATCTGTTCTTAATTGTGTTGCCAGTTCTCCAATCGTTAATTGGGCTTGTTGTTTGTGTTGGGGAGTTGCCTCAAAAATGATGGATTCTCGCCCGTTGCAGATAAATCAGACTCATTTGCTGCAAACTCTTTTTATACCGTTGTTCGAGAGCAAGATAATACAACCCGAGTTGTAAATCGATTTCATCGGGTTCAAAGTCTCGAATTTTGCGAGAAGACTTATAATCAATCAGTTCAAGTCCATCATCTCGCCAATCTAAACGATCGTAACGACCAGAGATCTTAAACTCTATATTACAAAGATTTAACCGAGCTTGTATTTTACCTTCTACTGCTACAGGCTTTCTTAAAGCAGGTAAAATCGCAATATATTGATAATAATAGGATTCTAAAATTTCCAGTCCTTGCGTCGATAACTCTGGGGTTAACTCATGATTAACCCGTTGCCAACAGAAACGAATCCAATCTAAACTGGGTTTGGGTTCAGTATAGTTCCAGTCCCCATAAATTCGTGCTAAAGCGGCGTGAAGTGCTTTTCCGAGGAGGGGAGACTTAAAAAAAGCATTGGCTTTGAGTCCACGTTCATACTTAAAATAATAAGCCTGGGGACAACGATGGTAATCTAGGAGTTTAGTGGCAGAAAGCGGATAAACCATCTGAACGATTTTAAGATAACAGGATAAAAATCGGGCGCAGAAGAAATAACCCGATGAAAATCCTTGATAATTTGGCTCAAAAAATAATCAAAAAAATGATTAGCAAATGGGAGACTTTCCCGGTTTCACCGCATGAATTGATTCACTTCCCGAGTGAGGCCATCCCCGACGATAAGACGCCTCTCCAGGTTGTCCCCAACCCAATTGTAATAAAACTTCTAAAAAATTAGACTTTTCCCATTTTAAAATACAAGCCCATTCAGTCCGTTGAGCAATGGCATCCACATCTTGGGGATGAATCCGACGATAATCTTTCCCCGCATTCAAACTGAGATACAAATCCATATCTCCCGTCACCTCATACCAAAACTCAAGAACTTGAGACTTCGCGGCTTTTAGCGTTAACTTATCCTGGGGTAAAGCCATCAATTGATCATCAACTCTCGGATAACAAAGCGTTTTTCCAGAAATCGTAATTTCTCGCCAAACAATCCCCGAAACTTGGTAATCAATTTGATATTGATGAATAGCCGCTTTAAAATCTTGATAAGCCGTGAATTTTTGAATTCCTTCGGGTTTGAGAAAAGAATCAATCACCGGATTCCCCACCGCCGGAGTCGCAGATAAATTGAGACGCTCTCCATCTAAACAAGCTTTACGTTCACCATTCAAGATTTCTATGAGTTCATCGGTGCTATAGATCTTGGACATTATTCTGCGTCCTCCTACTGCTCAACTCTAAACTTGATAAATAAACACGATTGTAGATTTTATCCCTGAATTTTGGAAGGGATTGATCAAATTTATCCCTTCCTTGAAAACGAATACAAAATCTGAGCCTTAAGCAGACTCACTCGTTACCAGTTGATTTTCCTGACGCAGATAAGCTTGAATAAAACGATCCAACTCACCATTCATCACATCATCAATCGCTGTCGTTTCCTCAGACGTTCGCAAATCCTTAACCATCTGATAGGGATGGAAAACATAGTTGCGAATTTGATTTCCCCAAGCCGCCTCTACCAAGTCTCCGCGAATTTCAGCGATTTCTTGGGCGCGTTGTTCTTGAGCAATAATCAACAATTTCGCCTTCAGCAATGCCAAAGCCTTTTCCTTGTTTTGCAACTGTGAACGTTCCTGAGTACAACGAACCGCAATTCCCGTTGGAAGGTGAACAATACGCACCGCCGTTTCCACCTTGTTCACATTCTGGCCCCCTTTTCCCCCTGCTCGGGAGGTGGTGACTTCCAAATCTTTTTCAGGAATCTCCAAGTGTACGCCTTGATCAATCATCGGCATGATTTCCACCCCAGCAAAACTGGTTTGTCGCTTGCCATTGGCATTAAACGGAGAAATCCTCACCAAACGATGAGTCCCCTTCTCACACTTGAGATAACCATAGGCATAACGACCCTCAATTTCCAGAGTCACCGACTTGATTCCCGCTTCATCGCCCTCCGACAATTCCGCTAGATAGACCTTATAACCGTGAGCTTCTCCCCAACGAGTGTACATCCGCAGCAGCATCTCCGCCCAGTCTTGAGCATCCGTTCCACCGGCGCCTGCATTAATCGTCAGAACCGCCCCATTTTTATCGTAGGGAGCCGATAAAAGCTGTTGGAGTTCCCAACGGTCAAGATCGTGATTGAGGCGGGTTAGATTCGATTCTGCCTCCGCTAACAGAGACTCATCGCTTTCCAACTCCAACAACTCTACAATGGCATCAGTATCTTCGATCGTTTTCTGCCATTGCTGATATTGCTGCAAAATAGATTTGAGGTCATTGAGTTCTTGGAGTGTATTTTGAGCTGTGCTTTGATCATCCCAAAACTCGGGTTGGGCAGCAATTTGCTCTAAATCTTTTACCCTAGCATTGAGTAGGCGTAGGTCAAAGATAGTCCTGGGTTTTACCCAGGCGCTCAGATAACGTTTCGAGTTCGCGTTTGATTTCTAAAACTTCCATATTACCTTCGACTGACAACCTTTCTTTAACAAAAGTTACACTGTAGATTTTAGCGGGAATTTCTCGCGCTTGTGTCTGCAATTTTAATTCCCTTAATCTATGTCTCATCAAATTTTTGCGACAGGTAAGCCCAGAAACCAAACTCCCGATCACCAGGAGTGGACTGATTCTTTATGGATATTCGGACTGTTCATTGCCGCTTTATTGCTGTTTGGACTCAATCTTGGCGGTGTGGCACTACGAGACTGGGATGAAGGAACGGTTGCACAAGTTGCCCGAGAAATTGCCCAAGGAGATCTGCACTGGCTTTATCCGACTTTGCATGGTAGCCCTTATTTCAACAAACCCCCGCTTGTCCATAATTTAATGGCTATAGTCTACCACTTTGCGGGGATTCACGAATGGACGGCTCGTTTTCCCTCTGCCCTATTAACGGCGGCTTCTGTTCCTCTGCTTTATGTTGTGGGTTTAGAGTTATTTCGTCAACGCACTGCGGCGGTTTGTTCGGCTTTAGTTTATCTGACGTTGCTTCCGGTGGTTCGACATGGACGGTTAGCGATGTTAGATGGAACGGTGCTGTTTTTGTTGATTATGATGTTTGGTTGTGTCTTGCGATCGCGTCGAGATTTACGTTACGCTCTCGGTTCAGGACTCGCCTTTGGACTGTTGTGTTTAACCAAAGGAATTTTTCTGGCTTTGTTACTGGGTGCGATCGCTTTGATCTTTTTAGCGTGGGATACGCCGCGACTGCTTCAGTGTAAATATCTTTGGCTTGGGTTACTACTGGGTTTGTTTCCGGTGGCAATTTGGTATTCTGCCCAATGGCTAAAATATGATCAAGAGTTTTTTCAGATTAATTTAGGATCTCAATCTTGGCGACGCATTTGGGAGTCTGTTGAAAATAATCAAGGCGCTCCTTGGTATTATTTGCTAGAGATTTTAAAATATGCTTGGCCTTGGCAACTGTTTTGGATACCCGGACTCATTTTTACGTGGAAAAATCGGAATTTTAGTTGGGCTAAATTAATTTTAGTTTGGACTGGGGTTTATTTCGTTTCTATTTCCCTAATGACGACCAAACTTCCCTGGTATATTCTACCGATTTATCCGGCTTTGGCTTTAGCCGTGGGTGGTTATTTTGCCCAAGTTTGGCGAGAAGGCGATCGCGAAACTGGACAATGGCAAGGAAATGATCGCCAACTCGAAGATTTACCTGAACCTTTACCCCACAAATTCATCCCTATTTTTGCCCTTTTAAGCTTTGTCGGTTGCTTAGGTTGTCTGTATTTTGCTGATTTAATTCCCGCCTTTCCGGTTGCTGAACAGGAAATTGATTTACCGTTAACCTTAGCTTCATTATCACTCACATTTGCCCTCACAGCTTTATTACTTTATCGCAAAGATCGACAATTTTTAATCATTTTATTTTGGGGAATGTATGTTTCCTTAATTTTGTTTGTTAGTTCTAATAATTGGGTTTGGGAACTCGCCGAAGATTATCCGGTTAAACCCGTCGCCGCTTTAGTTCAACAAAGAACATCTGCCGATGACTCAATCTATACTTCTCATCCCTATTCTCGTCCTTCCTTGAATTTTTATAGCGATCGCAAAATTCGGGCAGTTGGAGATGAGGAGTTGAAACAAAAATGGCAATCTCCTCATGCTTATTTGTTACTCGATGCTGCTAGCTTAAAACGACTTCAACTCGATCAAGTGAAATCTTTAGGTACCGTGTCTGGATGGACACTCATCACCAAAAACAAAACCCAAACTACCCAGAATTCCTGCTGTGAAAACCTCGTTCAAAAATCAACAATTTAAACTTGATCAGAAGGTTCGTCTAATTCAAAATTACACGGCTAGATATCTTGAGTTTTTTTGATCAGCTTTTCCCAGATTGATTCAATTGCATTTGATCGAAAATTAGGGATTTAAAAAAGTTGCAAAAATTGCTGATGAAACTCAATAACATGAATAAAATTCATTCAACTTCACTCAGAAGATTGAGAATTTGATTCTTGTTCCTTCACCGACTCTAACTGAATACCGGGTGTATTTTGTTCAGAACTGAGTTGGTTATTTGCCGCGACTGCTAAACTAATAAATAAAATCCCACTCACTAACATCGCCAACGGAAACCGTCGAGTCAGCCATAAGTCTCTGCGAATTCTTGCCCAAGGATGACTCTGGCGACGTAACATTTGTCCCACAGCCCATTTTCTCAGACAAAAAGGATCACGGACAAAATGGCCACTGTTGCTGATGACAAAGTGAGTATGACAATGAGGACAAGTAAAAAGCCCACCCAATACCCCCATTGAAGACACAATGCTTGTGTGATGACAAATCGGGCAAGTAACAGAGTATGTATTGAAGGTATCAGCGTTCATAGACAAAATGACTCAGAATAACTCAAATAGATAAAACTGACGACCCCAAGAACCCAAGTAGTAACGCTTGTAGCATAAGCGATGTGACACTTTGTTGCTCTTTATATCTAGTCTAACGCTCCTGACAATTCCATCAACCCCTAGAATACGGATCCGTAACAACTGAGAAAAATAGAGTCAGTTAACATTCCGAAAAAAGAACAACACCCGTACTAAAAGAAGTTAAGATGATCAGCACAAAAACTTATATCTGTCAACCAACCTAGCACCCCATTGCCCCTCAATCTGTGCTGTTTTGATTGTGCCAGATCTGCAACTCTTTTAATCCGGTCGTGTGCGTGAGATTATATTGCAAGGGAGTCATCGTAATGTAATTCTGACGTAAAGCTTGTACATCCGTAGGTAAATCATTATCAATGACAGCCTGTTGTGGATCTTCAGCATCTTCTAACACTTCCCCAGCTAACCAATAATAAGTCTTCCCACGGGGATCAACTCGTTTTTCAAACGTATCAACATAGCGACGAATCCCTTGACGAGTAATCACCACACCCACAATATCTTTTTCAGCCACCGCCGGAATGTTAACATTGAGCAACATCGCCTGAGGCAAGGGTTGGGTTTCCAATTGCTTGACCAACCGTTCCGCAAAACGAACCGCCCCCTGAAATTCTCGCCCGCTATAGCTTCCCAAACTCAACGCAATACTGGGAATGCCTTCGATCATCCCTTCCATCGCCGCCGACACCGTACCCGAGTAGAGAACATCCGTTCCCAAATTTGGCCCGTGATTCACCCCAGAAAGGACAATATCCGGTTGTGTCTCCAGTAACCCAAACAAAGCCAACTTTACACAATCAGCCGGAGTTCCCGAACAAGCCCAAGCTTCCACGCCCGAACGAAAAACCGACTCCACCTTTTCAGCGCGAATCGGGTGATGTAAAGTCAAACCATGACCTGTTGCGGATCGTTCTTGATCGGGACAAACCACAATCACTTCATGGCCCACATCCGCCAGATGATTGGCAAGGCTACGAATTCCCTGGGCAAAAATGCCGTCATCATTGCTAATTAAAAGTTTCATAAATGCAATTTGCGATTGTAGTGCAGGTGTAGGGCAGAATATAAATGTTTCACCAAAGACTCAACAGCGAACATTCAACAATCAGTGTAATGTTAATCGATCAATGTTAGGATTTTTGCGCCGAACAACCTGTAATTGATTCCATCTGTTCTGTTAAGCATCATTTAAACTTAAAAGTTGTTTATTGAAAATTCCGGATATGACTCAAATTGATACCCAACTCCAAGATTTACGCCAAAATGCCCAAGATGAAATTGCCAGTTGTGAAACTCTCGATCAACTCGAACAGTTGCGAATCAACTACTTTGGTAAAAAAGGTCAACTTTCTAAAGTCTTAGGGGCAATGGGCAAACTCGATCCGAGTGAACGTCCTCGAATTGGGGCAATGGCCAATGAAGTTAAACAAGCCATTCAAACCGACTTAGACGACAAACGCACCGCCCTGCAAGCCGCCCAACTAGAAGCCCAACTCCAAAGTGAAACCCTAGATGTGACCATGCCGGGAATTTATCGCCCTCAAGGTCAAATTCACCCGCTTAATGGCATTATTGATCGCGCCCTGGATATTTTTGTCGGTTTAGGTTATACCGTCGCCACCGGGCCAGATATGGAAAGTGATTACTATAACTTTGAAGCCTTGAATATGCCCCCAGATCATCCGGCGCGAGATATGCAGGATACTTTTTATCTCCCTGGTGGGAACTTGTTGCGAACCCATACTTCTCCGGTGCAAATTCGCTACATGGAACAACATAAACCTCCGTTACGAGTAATAGTACCGGGTCGGGTTTATCGCCGGGATAGCGTTGATGCGACTCATGCCGCCGTGTTTCATCAAATTGAACTGTTAGCCGTTGATGAAGGATTGCGTTTTAGTGACCTCAAAGGCACGATTAAAGAGTTCTTGCGTCAAATGTTTGGAGATTTACCAATTCGGTTCCGGGCGAGTTATTTCCCGTTTACTGAACCCTCGGCTGAAGTGGATTTACAATGGCAGGGGAAATGGTTAGAAGTTTTGGGTTGTGGGATGGTTGATCCCAATGTCTTGCAAGCGGTGGGCTATGATCCAGAGCAATATACCGGATTTGCCGCCGGATTTGGGGTCGAACGCTTTGCGATGGTTTTGCATCAGCTTGATGATATTCGCCGTGTCTATGCCAGTGATTTACGTTTTTTGAGACAATTCTAATTATTCTCAATTGCAGGGGTTTGAAAGCAATTTTGCTTGGACTGTTCAAGTGTGTGGGTTTGTTAGGAGTTGAACGGGAAAATATGTTCTATTCTAGATCTCGGTGGGTGTCCGGGCTAAGTGGTTTATTGCTAATTGTGATCGGGCTTCAGTCTCAGGCGATCGCGGAGCAAAAAACTACTCCGTCTAAGTTTTTGCCCTCTGAAAGTCGAGTGGGTCAAACGACATCGGATCTGTGTCGTCAAGTGTTTGAACCTCAAGGTTTAGCCATTCGTCGGCGACCTACCCCGAATTCTCCTCGGGTTGGGGGAGTGCGTTATAGAGATGAAGTGACTCTTGTTCGCAATTCTGAAGGGATTCGTGGGCCAGGAGGTCGGACTTGGATCGAAATTACCTATCCTATACGTGGATTTATTTCTAATGGTTATCCAGACGGACGGAGTAACTTAGTATTGTGTTCCGATGATCTCATTTCTCAGCCTCCCCAACAAAGTGCGTCTCTGTGTCGTCGTATTGACCGACGGGCAGCCCCGAGAGGGGTAGCTGTCCGGGCGAGGCCGTCTCGCTTTTCGTCTCGGGTGGGAGGAGTTCCGACAGGTCAAGAAGTTTATCTGGTTGAGGATTATCAACTCGTTGGCGATGTCAATAATGAACCTCGCAATTGGGTAGAAATTGTTGAACCGTTAGCGGGTTTTATCTCCGCCAATACTTTAATTATGTGCCGTTAATCAACTGTTTATCGTAGGGGCAATTGATCAATTTCCCCTACCCCGGTCACGGGTGACGGCTTACTTCACACCCATACGAATTTCCGAGCAAAAAGAAGCTTGGGTTAAGCCATTATTTTGTTTAACCACGCTCGTTCGTAATCGTAAATTTGGCATCAGATACCATAACCGTTCTTCTACCGAAAATGTATCGGTTTCTGTCGTCAAAACTAAAACCTCATCCTCTCCTAAAAGATAACGACCTTTAGAGGTTTTGAGGGGAGACTGATCAGAACCCGGTCTAGTTTGCAAAAATTGACCCGCTTGGGGTGAGTTATCATCGATTAAAGGAAGTACAATCGTTGATCCGATTTGCTTTTTGGAGTCACTGTCTACTGTTCCTTCCCAACTAAATTTTAATCCTTTCCAAGCCTCGCTAGGATTCACTTGGTAATGTTCGCATAGTTGGACAACAGTGGGTTCATTTTCAGGTAAAAGATCAATTGTTAGGTTAGATTTTCCCGCCTGCAATTCTCCGGAGGATAAGTTATGAATTGTGCGTTGAGAAAACCACTTTCCCTCTGAAAGTTCAAGGAATTCTTTAATATCCATCAAGCTTTTGTATGTGTTTAGTCTAATTTGAAAAAAGTTGAGTCACGAATTGTTAAAACAGACTGCCTGAGCAGAGAAACCGATTAAGCTAATTCTAGGAAGCCTAGTCGGTATCTGTTCCTAAATTTCAGTTTACCAGCCTCGGGGGATTGCCGGAGTATGAGTTCAGATCGAAGAACAACAACTGCGATCGCGTCCTGTTGCTTTAGCCCGATATAAAGCCTCATCTGCTGCTCCAATGAGCTTAGAAACCGATGAACTCGTGTTTGGGATTAAACTCGTTACTCCCAAACTGAGGGTGACGCATTGATGAGCAGATCCCGTATGAGAGACTCCTAACCCTCTGACTCGCACTCGAATTTCTTCGGCGACTCGCAGCGCTCCTTCTAAGGAAGTATTCGGTAAAATCACCGCAAACTCCTCTCCTCCGTAGCGAGCAACTAAATCTGCTGGACGTTTCACTCCGGCTTGGATCGCTTGGGCGACTTGCTGCAAGCAATAATCTCCCGCTTGATGCCCGTAGGTGTCGTTATAAAGTTTAAAATTATCAATATCACATAAAATTAACGAGAGTTGATCCGGCGATCGCATCAGTCGTTGCCATTCTTTTTCTAAAACTCGATCAAAACAATGACGGTTGGCAATTTGGGTTAATCCATCTCGGGCGGCTAGACGCTCTAATTCTTGATTGGCGATTTCGAGTTGATGATACAGTTGTCCCTGATGAATGGCGATCGCCGTCTGAGCAGATAATTCACTCAGCAGGGTAATTTCATGCTGTTCCCAATATCGAGTATCGCGACAATGATGAGCAATCATCAATCCCCATAATTTATCTTGATAAATAATCGGAACAACTAAGTTAGCTTTGACTGCATAGCGCTCTAGAAGTTCAATATGACACTCGTTTAAATTTGCTTGTCGAATATTCTCAATCGCTCTGACTCGCCCTTGACGATAATATTTTACATAGTTTTCTCGAAAACAAGGATCATCAATCTCATCGTCTAAGCTAACTGGATAATCCGTTAAAACCGATTCTACGACTACAGTTCCATTCCACTGACTATCAAAGCGAAATAAAATCACCCGATCTGTATCGAGAAGCCGTCGCACCTCATCTGCTGCGGTCTTGAGAATATCATTAAGATTGAGAGATTGACGAATTTTATGCACAATTTCCATGACGAGTTTTTCACGGATCACTTGCTGTTTGAGTTCTTCTTTTAAGTGAGCATATTCAAGAATTTTTTCGGCGAGTTTCTGTTGTTCGATCTGCATCATGGGTATGACATCTTCAGATGTAGAAACTACAGTTCCTCCCGGATAATTTCTTGTCCTGTTAATTGGGTGTAACTCAGAATGAATAGAAGTTGGGTTTTGAGGTTTTCTCAACCAGTCGATCACAGCTTCTCCCGATAGAGGATGACTGATCAGATAGCCTTGGGCTTGATGACAGCCAATAGATTGAAGAAATTCTAACTGTTGTCGAGTTTCTACTCCTTTTGCTAAGACATTAAACTCTAGAGCATTTCCTAAATGAACCAATGCTTCTAGGATTGCACCTTGCTTCGGATCGCTCATTAAATCTTCCACAAAGGATGAATCAATTTTTAGGGTTTTAATGGGTAATTCTTTGAGTGAAATCAGAGAAAAAGACCCCCGACCAAAATCATCTATAGAAATCTGAAGTCCTTGATCTATTAATTTTTTAAGTCGGTTAATTGAGTGACTCACATCAGATATCAGCTTGGTTTCTGTAATTTCTAACTCTAGAGATTTAGGTTCTATCTGTTCTGCTTGAATAATCTCACTTAATACCTCAACTAAATTTTCAGAATTCAACTGTTGTAAGGCAATATTTACACTAATATTTGGAATATTCAACCCGACCATTTGCCAGGTTCGATATTGATTACACACGGTTTTTAAAACCCAAGCATCAATGTTTTTTGACTGATTAGCTTGTTCAAAGCTAGCTAAAAATAAGTCAGGAGAAATCATGCCTAGACGGGGATGATTCCAACGAATCAAAGCTTCTAAACCTATTAAGTTTCCGGTTGCAATTTCAATTTTAGGTTGGTAGTGAACGACAAATTCTTCCTGTTGTAATGCTTGTTTTAAATCCGTTTTTAAGATCAAAGACTTGTGATTCTGTACATTCGCTTTAGGCGAATAAAGTTTGTAGGTATTACCATACTGCTTGGCTTGATCTAGAGCAATTTCAGCGTTCCTGAGTAGCGTTTCTGAGGTTTCTCCATCATAAGGAGCAAGAGTAATTCCTATGCTAGCATTGAGGTAAATTGCTTGATTTTGAAGATAAAATGGCTCGCTTAAAACATTGAGTAAGCTTTGACAGAAGGAAATCGCATCATCTGCATAGGCAACTTCCGATAAAATAAATACAAATCCGTCTCCATGCCAACGAGCAAGTAAGCTATTCTTGAGTTGTAATTGTGCTAAACGGTCTTGTAATCGAATCGCAACTTCTTGTAATAGTTGGTCTCCAACTTGATACCCAAAAGATTCATTAATATTTTTAAATTTATCTAGGTCTAAAATGGCAATTGCCATAATTTCTGCATTGTTTAACGCATCAATTAATGCTAAAGTTAGTTGTTGTTCTAAAACAATATGATTGGGCAGTTTCGTAACATTATCGTAGGAGGCTTGATTATTAGTTAAACGAGAAAGCTGTTGTTGAATAAAAGTGGTATAAAGATGTAGGTTTAGTAATTGTGCTAACTTCAGTTGATGGAGTTGCCAAATAGGAGTCTCTCGTCGAATTTCTCGCCAGGTTTCAAAGGATTGTCCGGTAATCTGATTGCGTGGATCTTTGTTTGGATAGCCCGCCCATTGAATTTCAATTTCTTGTTCTGTTCTAAATAGGGTCAGACAACCGATCATTTGATGGCGAGATCCCAGAGGAATAATTAATAATGAGTGAATAGAGGTATTCTTAAAAGCTTCAGCGAGGAATTGAAGATGGGAATGCTTAGAAAAGTCTGCAACGGTATAACCCCGTGGCCAGTTTGCTTGGATGGGATGAATCTCATCAAGATTGTGAAACTGAGTTGAGTCAATTTTCTGGCTAACTGGATGAATATTTTCTTGGATTAACTGTTGCCAACTGGGATGATTTTCGAGTTGGTTTTGACTGGGTTGTTCGCCCCAAGTATATGTGTGAGAAGATTTTCCGGTCAGATCATCTGTTAAGAAAAGTCGTCCTCCCGATGCTTCTAAAATAGTAATACTTTCTTCAAGAATCATTTGCCAAGTTTGATGATTATCGGGGTTTTGAGCGAAAATTTGGTCAATGCGAGTAATCGCGATTTCTTGTTTTTGTTGGTGTTTAGTTTGAGCAATCATCGTTTCTTGAGCTAGCACCAGGGAAGCTTGTTTACTAAATAGTTCGAGTGTTTGAAGTTCGGCTTCGTGATAACGGCGTGGATCACTATGATGAATGATGAGCAAACCCCATAGTTTTTCCCAGTGAAAAATGGGAATTGTTAAAGATGATAAGACTCCCATTCCGAGTAGATATTGTAGATGACATTCGTTGACTGGAGCATAGCAAATATCACGATTGGAGGGGTTAGATTGATCCCAGAATAAGTTTGCACGATCAATGATTTTTCGTTTGGCTGAAACATCTATAATAATTCGTTGATGAGTGTGATTAAATTGATTAAGAGCATCATCTGGAATATCTTGAATGGAAAAATGCAAACCAAGCAAAGCAGGTAAGGTTTCGGGTTGTAGAGCTTCGGCAATAATCACCCCATAATCTTCATTCTTGATTTGATAAATTTTAACTCGGCTTACCTTCAAGAATTTCCGAGATTCTTGAGCGATTAAGTTGAGTTTTTTGGGAAGATTTAGCTGAGTTTTTGCTTTCTTATTAAGCTTAGAAAAAAAATTATTTGATGTTTTTTGGGAGACGTTCATATCACTACTTATTCGAGTTTACGATCCGGGTTGTGAATCTAATGCTGTTTTTGTCTTGGCTTTAAAGAATCTGTTAATTAAATAACATTTACTCATGATCAGATAATGACTCAAACTTTACCAAAAGTACACCCAGAATATACACTCAAACATTAAATATCTTAAAACAAGATAATGAGTTTAGACTTTTGGGGAGTTAGATTAATAAGATTGATATCCACTCTAGAGACATAAACTTATATCTAAAGAAAATCTTAAATTTAAGTTTATAAAGTTTTAGTGATAATTGTATATCCTCTCATATATTAGCTTAATAGAATGGGAAATTGAATGTACATTCATTAACATTCTGAAGCCCCCCTAAACTTCAGGACTGTGCGTGTTCTAACCCTAAAACTTGATTTGTGGGGAGGTTGGGAGGTTGGGAGGTTGGGATGTGGGGAGGTGGGGAGGTGGGGAAGTGGGGAAGTGGGGAGGTTGGGAAGTGGGGAGGTGGGGAGGTGGGGATATCTGAAACGTCTGACTTCTGACTTTGGGAATTCGGCCTCGTGTCCTTCGGCTCTACCTGAAAAAATGGAGGAGTGGGTACAGATTCAGATAAACTGTGGATTGGTTAAAGTCCTACGGAGAACACTGGAAGTGGCAATCGAAATCGGTCAAAAAGTGAAGGTATGCCGCATCAGAGATCGGATGCCTGAAAATGTTGTCAACAAACTCAAACAAAATCCTTTCGGCACAGTCGAAGACTACAAAATGGTTGATGGGAGTGGAGTTGGTTTCGTCGTTAAGCTCGATGATAACCTCTCAACCTGGTTCTTTGAAGATGAACTAGAAACGGCATCTTAAACTTCCTGTGAGGTGGGGAGTCATACGATCGGTGACTCTAACGGATAGAACGTTGAATTGGGGAAAGAAACCGCTTGGAAACCGCCAGCGTTGCGGGTAACATCCATCAGGTTAACCCTAAAAAGACAAATTTCCCTTGAGAGTCACACACCTCCCCGACTTCACCTGATTGTTCCTAGCTCATGGGGATCAGTTGTTGTAAATCACTAAAAAACATACGCTAAGATTTCAAAGTGCGGTTAAGCCCAGAAAATGTACGCGATTTTAACAGTAGGAAAGAGTAGATGGCTCTAATATTAACCTTTCTCGGAAAAGGTGGAACTGGACGAACCACAGTTGCAGTCGCAACCGCTAAACGGTTTGCACAAGAAGGAAAGCGAGTTCTCCTCGCAAGTCAAGATACCAGTCCAGCCCTCAGCCTATTATTGGGGGAAACAGTCGGTTCTCAGCCCACAGACATCGCACCCAATCTCAAAGCGACTTATCTCAAAAGCGCTCAATTACTCGAAGAGAGTTGGGAAGAACTCAAAACCCTAGAAGCCCAATATGTTCGGACTCCCTTTTTTAAAAATGTTTATGGTCAGGAACTTGGGGTACTACCGGGAATGGATAGTGCGCTAGCTTTAAATGCGATTCGACAGTACGATGCTAGCGGTGCCTATGATGTGATTATTTATGATGGAATCAGCAGCCCAGAAACCCTGAGAATGCTGGGAATGCCAGAGATTTTAAGCTGGTATGTGCGTCGGTTTCGTCAGGTTTTTCTCGACTCTGACTTCTGGAAAGCGATTTCTCCTTTTGCTCAACCCGTTAGCAGTGCTGTATTGAGTGTGGATCTGTCTGCTGACAACTTCACCCAACCCACCAATCAAGTCAATAATATCTTGGATGATGGAAAAGCCGCCGTTGCTGATCCTAACCGCGTGATGGCTTATTTGGTGACAACTGCCGATGACATTTCCCTGGCCACCGCCCAGTATTTGTGGGGAAGCGCTCAACAAGTCTGTTTAACGGTGGGTGGAGTGATTCTCAATCAAGCCAATTTAAGCCCGGAGATCACTCAAAGCTTTGCTCCTCTCAACATCCATTCCGTGCCGAAAATTCCCGCTCAGGATTGGCAAATTTTAACCCAAGCTTTACCCGACTTTAGCGCCTCCGCCACAACAGCCCCTCGTTCCATCTCGATAGACGTGGCTAAACGGCAAGTGAGCTTATTTTTACCCAGTTTTGATAAAAAACAAATTAAACTGACTCAATACGGCCCTGAAGTCACTATAGAAGCCGGAGATCAGCGACGCAATATCTTTCTCCCTGATTCCCTACGCGGAAAACCTGTCACTGGGGCTAAGTTTCAAAACAATTCCTTGATCATTTCTTTCTAGTTCATTAAAAAAAGGAACAGGGAACAGTCTTTACTTCTGCCTCTTGACTGTAAACTGTTGACTGTAAAAGCTGTTTACTCCTCACTATTTTCTATAACAAGTTATGTCTGATACGCCTGAAACTCAAGTTCGCGAGAACCCCAATCCTCAGCCAGATCGCAGTGCCAAAACTCGCCAACTGTTAGGCATGAAGGGTGCTGCCCCCGGAGAAAAGTCCATCTGGAAAATCCGTCTACAACTGATGAAACCCATCACCTGGATACCCTTAATTTGGGGTGTGGTTTGTGGGGCGGCATCTTCGGGAAACTATACCTGGAGTTTAGAAAATTTTCTGATTGCTGCGGCTTGTATGCTGCTAGCTGGGCCGTTACTGGCGGGTTATACTCAGACATTGAATGATTTTTATGATCGGGATTTAGATGCGATCAATGAACCCTATCGACCCATTCCTTCGGGTGTGATTTCTATTCCCCAAGTCGTGACGCAAATTTTGGTTTTGTTGTTTGCTGGAGTCGCCTTATCCTATGGGTTGGATGTCTGGGCGCAGCATGAATTCCCCATTATTACCTGTCTGTGTCTGGGGGGAGCGTTTTTATCGTATATTTACTCTGCTCCGCCTTTGAAGCTGAAAAAGAATGGCTGGTTAGGAAATTATGCCTTGGGAGCGAGTTATATTGCTTTACCCTGGTGGACAGGTCATGCTTTATTTGGGGATTTAACCTCGACAATTGTGGTGTTGACGTTATTCTACAGTTTGGCAGGACTCGGAATTGCCATTGTTAATGACTTCAAGAGTGTCGAAGGCGATCGCCAACTGGGGTTACAATCACTTCCGGTGATGTTTGGGGTCGGAACTGCGGCTTGGATTTGTGTGTTGATGATTGATATATTTCAAGCAGGTGTGGCGGTGTATCTGATCAGCATCCAACAAAACCTCTACGCAACGATTCTGCTGTTGTTAGTGATTCCTCAGATTACATTCCAAGATATGTATTTTCTACGCAATCCTTTAGAAAATGATGTTAAATATCAAGCTAGCGCTCAACCGTTTTTGGTTTTAGGGATGCTGGTTGTGGGTTTGGCATTGGGTCATACCATTTAATGCCTTTAGATAGAAAAACATTTGAAAAGGTTGATTTTCAACCCCATAACAGATATCCTAAGCGGAACACGGATATACTTTTGATTGAGTTTATCCTACCTATCCTCTTGAGATATCCGTTTCCAACGAATTTTGGGAGCCTCTCGTGACAAAATTTCCTCAGGATACGGAAAATCAATCTAAGTTTATAGACTACTCGATTGATTCCGATGATCAACGCACTGAGTCTAGAGACGTGCAGTGGCAAATCTCTAACAACCAGGGTGAAACAAAATATCCAACTTTTATCAACTCAGAGCCAGATAGCGCTATGACAGGAGTTAGATCGAATTCCGCCGTTAACCCCACGCCCTCGACTCAAGATGTGTCATTATCGTCAGCCACCGAGGAAGACACACAGACAGATTCTTCTCTAAAGCCCTCTACGAATGCTGTTGAGGAAACGTCTGAATGGGATCACTCGTCTGAGGATCAACAAGGAGATCTCGATCAAGAACCCTCTTCCCCCGATCAAAAGGACCCGCAGGCTCTACAACGTTGGTCGGGTCGAGCGTGGGTCTGGGTAAAATCGAAAATTCCCACACCCGAAGAAGGTAAAACGCCTTGGTATCGACGGGTGAGTGTTTGGGTCGGTATTGGTGTGGTGACCGTGGGAGGGGGAAGTCTGGGTTATGGGGGTTGGAAGTTTTATCAGCTTTATCAAAATTTGCCCGAGGTGACTGACCTTTCCACTTACAATCGAGACGGTACGTTAACTATTAAAGCCGGAGATGGCACGATTTTGATGCAGCGAGGCCCTGCAACTCGCGATAAAGTCAAGCTTGATGAAATTCCAGAACAATTGGTTGAAGCGTTTGTGGCGATTGAAGATCGTCGGTTTTACAAGCACAATGGCATTGATTATCAAGGGATTTTCCGGGCTTTTGGCTCAAACTTGTTGGCTGGAGGTGTTGTTGAAGGCGGAAGTACGATCACGCAACAATTGGCTCGAACTGTATTTCTCGATCAAGAACGGAGTATTGTTCGTAAACTCCGCGAAGCACTGCTGGCAACGAAAATTGAACGCCAGATGAGCAAAGAGGATATTCTCGAGCAGTATCTAAATTTAGTTTATCTGGGTTCAGGAGCTTACGGAGTAGCAGATGCGGCTCTGGTCTACTTTAGCAAGCCAGTTCAACGCCTGACTCTCTCCGAAATTGCCACCTTAGCGGGTTTGCCTCCGGCTCCGAGTCAATATTCTCCGTTGGTAGACTTGGAGACGGCTACAGAACGTCGTAATGTGGTTTTGCAGCGCATGGCGGATGCTGAGGTGTTGACCGTTGCTCGAGCCGAACAGGTTAAACAACAAAAAATCGCTGTTCAGCCGAGTTCACCCAAACGGTTGCAAGTTCGCGCTCCCTATTTTGCCAGCTACATTGAAAAGGAATTACCGAAGTATATCTCGCCGGAAGCCCTGGAACTGGGAGGATTAACCGTTGAAACGAGTGTGAATCTCAAATGGCAAGAAATCGCCCAAACTGTGGTTAAAGAAGCGGTTGAAATTGATGGGGCGTCTCAAGCGTTTGATCAGGCGGCGTTAGTGGCGATTGATCCTCGTAATGGAGAGGTGAAGGCGCTGGTCGGAGGAGCGAGTTTTGCCGATAGTGAGTTTAATCGCGTTACTCAAGCTCAACGTCAGCCCGGATCAACGTTTAAGGGTTTGGTTTATGCGACGGCGATCGCGGCCGGATTTTCTCCCTATGATAGCTACAAGGATGAACCCTATCGGATAGATGGCTATCGACCCATGAATTATGGCAACCGTCACTCAAATAACTGGCGATCAATGATCAGCGCTTTGAGTAGTTCGGTGAATGTGGTGGCGGTGAGAGTGTTGGTTGATGTGGGCTTTGAACCGACGATTAAAATGGCTCAACAGATGGGAATTGACTCCCCGTTAAAACCAACCTATTCTCTGGCGTTGGGTGCTTATGAAGTGAATTTGCTGGAGTTGACCAATGCTTACGGGACGCTAGCCGATGAGGGGAATCATGTTCCTGTTCATGGAATTCGTCGGGTGGTTAACCAAAAAGGCGAAACGATTTATCAAGCCGATTTTAAACCTAAACGAGTTTTAGATAAAGGGAGTGCTGCGATTACCACTTGGATGTTAGAAGGGGTTGTCGAAAGCGGAACGGGAACTGCGGCTTATTTATCGGATCGCAATGTCGCCGGAAAAACCGGAACTTCTGAGGAAGCGCGAGATTTATGGTTCATTGGCTATATTCCTCAGATGGTGACGGGAGTTTGGTTGGGAAATGATGATAACAAACCGACTTGGGGAACCAGTGAAACTGCGGCTTACAACTGGCGTCAGTTTATGAAGCAGGTGGTTGAGGATATTCCTGCTGAAGATTTCCCAAAATTACCCGACTTGGAAGGACGCAAGGGAAGTATCAAAGCCAAACCTCATCAACCCAACAGCATTGTGACGGGAAGTTCTGCTGTTCAAAAAGATGATCCAGATTACCATCGGTTCTTCTCGAACACGAATAAGACCAACTACAACTCCCGTTCTTACAATGATGGGTATAGTGGGGGTTATGGATATAGCGGGGGCTACTCTAGCGGGGGTTATTCTAGCGGGGGTTATTCTAGTGGGGGTTATTCTAGTGGCGGTTATGGATATAGTGGGGGCTACTCTAGCGGGGGCTACGGATATAGCGGTTATTAAACATTGACACTCCCGCGCCGTAAACGGCGGGGATTCTTGGTTCAGCGAGTCCACTTAATACAGACAGGGCTACCTATCTATACCAGAGATGGATTCTCCTCAAGCGTTTTGCTCCATTTCAGAAACCTGTTTGGGTATGCCCTACCCTACAGTTCAAAACCTAAAATCTTGGTTTCTCTGTACTTGTTGCTTGAAGCTTTTATCCGCACAAGCTTTCCTGTGCGGAACCCCATAACTTCAGTGCGTCAAGGTGCGCTGCCTTTCGGCGACTGGGTTTTTAGTGTGGTTGATTACCCTTTCCACAAAAGAAAGTTTAACATAAAGCCGTCCTAAAGGACGGGGCTTGTATCCCAATTTTTTCGGTCATCCCTGAAAAAATCGATAACTGTAAACTAAAATAACGGGTAATTGTTTACTGTAGAACTGTTCACTGTCAAAAAGGAGACTATAAGTTGTCATGGATGAACTAAAGCCAATTTTTGAGGGACTGACTCAACAGCCCATCGCTTTTTTAGGGGGTTTTGTCTCTGGTGTTCTCAAGTTGAATTTATCTGATGACCCTGTAAAAACCTGGTTAACAAAAGAGGGCGCAACAGTCTCTCAAACGTCTTCTTCGGAAGCGAGTAACGGTAACAAAGGGCCACAATCAATCACTATTGAATAGAAAATAGAAATTTTCAGAAAATTTTATCGAGCCTGCACCTCAAAAGCAGGCTTTTTTTAGAATTATTTTGAGAATCAATTCATAGTTCTAAGGGGGCGATAATCGCCAGTTTTTCTTGTAAAATGTATCGCAATAGGGCTTGAGTGACTGAGATTAATCCGAGTCTGGCTTGTGCTTTTTTTGGGGTTTTGAGTTTGACTTCTCCCCAAATTTGACACTGACTGTAGAAGGCTTGAAACGCATCGGAAATTTGATGGGCTTTGTTTTGCCAGAATTGTGTTTCCGATGAGGTATAGCACGCATCTAAGGCGGTAAGAAGTTGCCAAATTAATTGCTGTTCACTGGCATGATTGAGTTGGAGTTTTCCGTTAATATCGAGCCAGGGAATCGGATTGGGGTTAATAAATAGCCAGAATGGGGGAGTAGTTTGGGGATGGGGTTCAGCTATAGTAATAATATGATCGCGATCGGCTAACCGCAACAAAGAACAGCAACGAGCATGGCTATATTGTACGGCAAATAAGTTTTGATTGTAATTTTCAGTGAATGTTGTTGTTGAGGATAGGGGAGAACTTAATGATATCGGTAACGGAGTTTGAGTCATCTGTTTTAACCAAGCAACTACAGCCTGATCGGTTAATTCAAATATAATGATTCCCGATGGAATAACATCAATAGTAATCTCAACCCATTCACTTTGGGATAACAAACATTGAAGAATTTTAGTGGCGATCTCTAGGGGATTTTGATTGTAAATTTTTGCAAGTTTCAAGGCGATCGCAGAGTGATATCGGATTGGCCAAGAATCTTTGAGGGGATAAACGGGAATATCGAGGGGATCTATGTTAACTCCTGAATCTTGAATTTGCTGATCAAGCTGGTTAACTAAAAAATATTGAACCCTGGGGATGTCCATAAAACCACTGAAACGATAGTAGAGTCAATTTGCACAAAGAACCATTTAGAGAAGATCCTAGCCCCAAGTTCCGGAACCCGAGTACCATTCTGTGTAGGTTCCTGTAGTCGATCTCTGAGTAAAACGTTGTATAAATTTAATTTTCTAGCGTGCAGATGATGTGTTTTTTGCTACATTAGAAGAATAGCTCAAACGGAGATCAGCAATGTATAAAGTTGGGCTAGCTTTGGCCGCCGTTTACTGAGTATCTAGTTTAACCCTCCGTGCTTTGAAAGCGCGAATTTAGCTTTTCTATTGTCCTTGAACTCTCATATTACCTCTTATGCAGTCAACCTCTGTATCTTCTGAAACGCCCAGTAATCGACCCTTTTTAACCTGGCAGCGTATTATTGACTGGGCGCAGGAACATTACCGTTGTCGTAGTTTTAACAAAGATGAACGAATTCCTGCCCGTCCGGGTTTACTGTATCTTGTACAATGCGGTTCTGTTCGTCTAGTCGGTAGCGCCCAACTCGGAACCACTTTTAATCAATCCAATTCTAAAGAACCTCGTCGTAGTTTAGATGAGGCGTTTCTGGGTTTTGTCGGTGCAGGTCAACCCTTTGAGTTGGTCGCCCAGTCGCCCTTTTCCCTTCAAGCTTATGCTCATACGGATGATACCACTGTTTTGTGGATGTACTGGGAAGATCTCGATAATTGGCCGCATTTCCGCCGAGAAGTTTTAGATGCGTTTCGATACCAACATCAGCGTAAATTGTTATGGTTGAGTACCTTGGGTCAGCGCCGAACGATTGACCGACTTTTAGGGTTTTTAACGCTACTCATTGAAGAATACGGTGAATGTTACGTTAATGATAGTGAAGAACATCCCTTTCGAGGATATTGCTTGCCTTGGCCTCTAACTCACTCTCAAATTGGGAGTGCAATTGGTTCAACTCGGGTGACGGTAACACGATTGATGGGTAAATTGCGTTCCTCTGGATTGATTCATACTCAAGGAGAAAATTTAATTTGTTTACCTGCGGAAGTTGAACAAGAACAATCATCCTAATTCTGTTTTGTTGTCGGCAGCTGGGTTTATATCATGGAATTGATGAAATAAAAACGAGTTTTATTCTACTACTTTAAGAGGAGAAGTAATGACTTCAATTTTTAAAATTAGTAAATCGATGTTGAGGGTGCGTCTGATGTTCAAGAGACTGCTATAACTAAAGTCGTTGTAATTGGTGATTTTAGCTGATGAAATTCACAAACTTTGCAGCAATTCTTTTATTCACCTTGCTGAGTTCTAATCGCCCTACTCATGCTGAATCACAGTCCTCTGACTTGTCTCAATCTTGGAATTCTGCTACACCTACAAAAGCAGATGTTCTCAATGCTTGTGTTCGCAATCAGGCGGAAACCTTACCCAACCCTTATAGCGATGTTGAACCGACTCATTGGGCTTATAAAGCGGTTTTGAGTATGTATTATTGTGGTGCTTTTCGTCAAGCTACACCCCCGGCTTTAATTGAACAATTACTTCAGTCTGATAGTCTTCCCGTACAAGAAAAACCGGGTTCAGATCAGAGGTGAAATGGGAGAGAATTGATGAATGTCTAGATCTCGATCTACCAAGTCGGATCAACACTAACGTTAATTGTAATTTTATCTCGTCCTGGTGGAACGGCACTAATACAAGCACAAATCACATCTCCGCCGTCAATTTCGACCTCACAAGCATGACAGGAACCCATTAAACAGCCTGTTGGAATGCTAACACCCGCCCGATTAGCAACTTCTAAAATCGCTTCTCCGGGTTGGGCAGAAACTGTGATATCATCCGGTAAAAAATGAATTTGCAAGGATTGAGAATTCACCATTTTTTTCAGAATTTGACTCAAGAATTAATTTGCAGATGAAGCTAAATCGAGTTAAATACTTAACAAGAGAAAGCAAGAGTTGGGATATATTTCTATTATAGAATGAATAAAATCTAATTCAAAATTTAATTCAAAATCTGATCCAAATCCAAATATTCTTCTACTACATCTGCCAAAACATCCAGCATCATTTCTCGTTGTTCTCGATAGTTGGGAATGCCAGTGGGCAACGTTCCTAAACCGCGTGGAGTTCGCAGATGATTTAACCAAGAACGTCGCCAGGGACTATTATCAAAAGCACCGTGCAGATAATGCCCCCAAACTGAAAATTGTTTATTTGTAACCCCCAAATTGCGATCATCAAACAGAGGTAATGTGTTTTCTCCATCTAAAACTTGAGTACGACCTTGATGAATTTCATATCCTTCGATGGATAAACCTATTTGAGGGTTTGCAGAGGTCACAGTCCGCTTACAAGAAACTTTATGATGATCCATAATCGTTTTTACAGGTAACAATCCTAAACCGGGAAATTCGCCCCGTTTACCTTCAATACCTTGACTATCAACGACACTTTCACCTAACATCTGATAGCCCCCACAAATTCCCATCACCTGACCTCCTGCGGCGACATATTTTTTCAAGGCTTCTCCCATTCCCGCTTCTTGAAGAACTAATAAATCAGCAATGGTGGTTTTAGAACCCGGAATAATGACGGCATCGGGATGACCTAACGCATCTTGCGGGTTAATATATTCTAAATTAACAGTTGGTTCTGCATCCAACGGATCAAAATCAGTAAAATTAGCAATCCGAGGTAAACGAACAACTGCAATGGTAACTTCGCTTTGAGGATTGTTGCGAGGACGACGATCTAACAAACTTAAAGAATCTTCTGCGGGTAAGGGTAAATCCACCCAAGGAATCACACCAACGACAGGAATTCCGGTATATTCTTCTAACCATGTTATCCCCGATTCTAATAGCGATCGCTGACCTCGAAATTTATTAATAATAATCCCTTTAACTAATTCCCGCTCTTGAGGTTCAAGAAGTTGTAAAGTTCCGACAACATGAGCAAAAGCCCCACCGCGATCAATATCAACAACCAGCAATGTTTTTGCATTTAGATACTCAGCCACCCGCATATTGGTTAAATCGCGGTGTTTGAGGTTGATTTCGGCTGGACTTCCTGCCCCTTCACAGACGATCATTTGATATTCTGAGGCTAAATGATCAAGGCATTTGGTAATGGCTTGCCAACCAATATCAAAATATTGTTCATAATATTCACTCGCTTTGACAACACCCACAGCTTTACCTTTTAGAATCACCTGAGAGGTCATATCACCTTGAGGTTTGAGTAAAATCGGGTTCATGGCGACAGAAGGAGAAATTCCCGCCGCCCACGCTTGAACGACTTGAGCATAACCAATTTCTGCGCCTGCGGGTGTCACGTAGGAGTTTAACGCCATATTTTGACCCTTAAACGGAGTGACTTTCACCCCTCGACGGTACAAAATCCGACATAGGGCGGTGGTGATCATGGATTTACCAGCGTGGGAGGTGGTTCCCACAATCATAATTGCTTTCATGTTGACAAATTACAAAGTTAGTATTACAAAAACAGGTTGAGAAGTTGTATTGAATGTCTAGAAAAATTGGAAATTAAATCTGTTTTTGACATCCTCCCGACGCCAACGTTCCTTATGGCGTAGGTCTTCTTGCTTAATTAAGATAAAGGAAACCGTAAACGGCGATGGAGGAAATTTAAACAGCGTTCACGCGCGGTGGGAGTCTCGAGTCCTTGAGTTTGATGTTCTGCTTTTTCGACAAGCTGACGACTGAGGGGGGTGAGTCGAAAACTATCGGTAATTCCCTGTCCGTCTACTTCCCGTCGCAATACACCGACTTGAATGAGCCACATTAAATGGTTTTCCACACTGAGTTCGGATTGAGGGGAACGAGTGTAGCCCTGTTCAACGCCCCGCGATCCGGCGATCGCATTGAGTTCAACGCTTTCATATCGCATCAAACTCAGCAATTTCAGGGTAAAGGGAGAACAACGAATCGCACGTTCAGCCCGTTCGAGAGTGCGAGAGGGATATTGGATTGATTTAGGGGGGGAAGACTCAACAGAGGTCATCTAATTTGTAATGGTAAGAGTAATTTAAAACAGCCGATGTTTTTATGAATGGAAAAACCCGGCTAATTTCAAAAACCGGGCTTTTCTTTTATTCCATATTAGGGGGGATTTGGTGACTACGCCACAGTTAGCGGAAAAACTGGTGTCTATCAAGGATGGTTTCACCATGATCGGGTATCCAAGCGATCCACTGATTTGCAGCGTTTTCACACAAGAGTAGGGCTTCGTCGTGACTGTAGGGGTTGGGAAGTTCCGAGAGGTTAACCCAACTTCCGGGTTCATATTCGCTCTTAGAATAAAATCTCTGAAGCCCACCCGTCAGAGAAGGATTTGGGGTGATTTGGGGGTGTAGGTCAAGTGACATGGCTTTTTCCTCGTTGAGTTTGTTCTCAGAGACTTTGATCTCACCGCAAGTTTCCTCTGAAAACCTGACATTATAATTATTTTCTGTATTCATTGTTACAGAAACTAGACTGGCTCTCAAGTTTTTGTTGTACAACTTCATCAAATGGGGAGGTCGGGAGATCTTGCCTGTTGCATGATTGCCTGTTGCCTGTGAAAAAGCGTTCCCAATCCTTTAAAATGACCGAAAAAATTGGGATACAAGCCCCGTCCGTGATTGACGGCTTTATGTTAAACTTTCTTTTGTGGAAAGGGTAATCAACCACACTAAAAACCCAGTCACCGAAAGGCAACGCACCTTGACGCACTGAAGTTATGGGGTTCCGCACGGGAAAGCTTGTGCGCTTATTAGCGCGCAACGCAACAAGTACAGAGAAACCAAGATTTTAGGTTTTGAACTGTAGGGTAGGGCATACCCAAACAGGTTTCTGAAATGGAGCAAAACGCTTGGGGAGAATTCATCTCTGGTATAGATAGGGCAACCTATCTGTATTAAATGGACTCGCTGAACCAAGAATCCCCGCCGTTTACGGCGTGGGAGTGTCAATTTGTGAAGAAAATCGAAAAAATTTCTTTTGGGGAGGATCTCTGAGCTATGGCTTTATCTGTAGGAACAAAAGCCCCTGACTTTACCGCAAAAGACAGCAATGGAAAAACTGTCTCTCTGGCGGACTATAAGGGCAAGATAGTTGTTCTGTACTTCTACCCCAAGGATGATACCCCGGGTTGCACGAAAGAAGCCGAAAGCTTCCGTGACAGCTTCGCCGACTACCAAGGCAAAGACATGGTGGTTTTAGGGGTGAGTATGGATGACGAAGCCTCCCACAAGGCTTTTGCAGAAAAGTATGGTTTACCGTTTATTCTGTTAGCCGATCCCGATGGCACGATTACCAAAGCCTATGATGTTGATGGTGGAGGCTATGCCAAACGTGTTACCTATCTGATTAATGGTGAAGGAATGATTGATTATGTTGATGACAAGGTGAATACCTCGTCTCATGCTAAAGATATTCTCGCCCGACTCGGTTAATCAAGCGATGATTTGATCCAGTCTCAGGAAAAATTCATCCTTATTAACGATGTAGCCGTCCGTAGATAGTTCTAGGGGCGGCTTTATTGGTGCAGTTGTGAGCTATGCTATAGCGCAACGCGGGCGGGAACAGGGAACAGGGAACAGGGAACAGGGGATTTAAAAACCCTTTAAATCAAGGTTTTAGAGTTTCTGGGTTCTGTTAGTTTGTTCACAATATTAGCGCGAACTGCTATAACTCTGTTTGAAGCGATAAACCTCAAACGATCCCTTGACTTGATCCGTCCCCACTAGCTCATTTCTAGCTTCATCCAAGCTACTCACAGTTAACTGTGCCTTCATTGTGACTTACGACAACTCCTAGAACTATGCTGAATTATCTCGGCCCGATAAATGTCTTAGTTAACCAACCTGTTGCTTTAATTGGAACCTTTGATTCTGAAAAAATTCAGACTGTTTCTGTTATCGCAGAAGACAAATATCCTCTTACTGTTAGTCTCAATTCTAAATCGGGAATTTGGCACGTTAGCCTAGAGAAAGGATTCAATACTCAAGGTCAAAGATGGTTACGCTTAAAAGGTTTTGATCGCCAAAACAAATCGGTTTCTGATCAAGTTATTCGTTTAACGGTTGCCCTCGAAGGCAATTTTGGATCGGAGACTCTGTTAATCGCCCGATATACAACTCCCTTTAAAAAACAAGCGATTTCTTCTTCTCGCCTCACTCCTCAACAACAACAAAATATTAACGTTGGTGAAGTTCTCCCTCTCAAGGACTACAAATTAGTCAACAATCACCTCGAAGTTGAACTTAAAAATCCTCTCGGTGGAGTCGGAAAATTCGGCTATTTCTACGAAGAACACGTACTATTAGTTAAAAATGGACAAATCCTCTGGTTTGATCGTGAAGATTTACCCCCGACTCCATCGGGGACTCAATTATTATGGATTACACAAACTACCTCTGTCAAAGTAAAACCTCAAGATTCCGCCCAATTGGGAATGAATCAAACCATTGAATTAACTCACGGCAGTACCTACACAATTTTAGGTTATGCTTGTGTTGAAGATCATTTCCGTGTAACTTTTGATCGCAGTATTCCGGGTTTTGGTCAATATGGTTATATCTACCGTTATCATGCTGAACTTTGGGAACAAGATCAAGCCATTACCTACAATACAAATGCAATTAATCTAACGGTTATTAATACCACTGTTTTCAAAAAACGACCTGTTGATGGGGCTTATCTCAGCGAAACGGATAAGGTCATAATTCCAGCCGGAATGGTTTATGGTGTACAAAGTTATACCACAGAAGATGGTCATCTCAAAGTCGCCCTCACGGAAAATTTACCGGGTTTTGGAAATACGGGTTATGTTTATCCTGATTTTGTTCAACTGAGTCGGGCTGATCAACCGATTATTCCTAAATTACCTGTGACTTATCAGGGACCATCAGAAGTTTTGGTGAATCAACCGACTATTCTTAAAGGAAGTTTTGATCCGCGTGTTGTGACGGCGATGACTTTGATGGCGGAAGATCGTTATGGTTTTGATGTTGTTTTGAATTCGACGGCGAAGACTTGGGAAGTCAAGTTAGAAAAAGGATTTAGTGAGGCGGGTTATCGTTGGTTACGACTGAAAGCAACAAATAGTAAAAAGGAGTTGATTGCTTCTCAGGTGATTAATTTAACGGTGAGTAGTAGCCCGTTGACGGTGGGAGAAGGGTTAACTCTAAGGATTACTAATGATACCCTTTTTAAGGTCGCACCGTTTGATTCTGCTTCTCTAAATCAACTTCAAAAAGTCGCGATCGCATCGGGTCAGAAGTTTAAGGTTTTGAAGTATGGTTGGGTTGATGGTCATTTGAAAGTGTTATTAAATAACGCGATTTCACCTATCGGAACATTTGGTTATTTCTTCCAAAGTCATGTTCAACTCAGCAAAGGTTCGGAAGTGCTTCAGTTTGAGATTGATAGTGTACGGGATACTGATGTTAATGCCCAAATGTTGGTGATTAAAACGACAAAAATTAAAGCAAAACCGATTGATTCTTCTGATTTGTCACCGGATCAATCCGCACTTTTATTACTCGGTCAAACTTATCCGATTAAGGGTTATGCTTCTACTCAAGGTCATTTTCGTGTCACTTTGGCTGACTCTGTTGAGAAGTTTGGTAATGTCGGATATATTTATTGGCAACACGTTCGGTTGCTGCGAAATGGTCAAGAAATCCCCTTTGATCCTGACTCGTTGACGATGACAATTGGGCAAACAACAGTGTTAAAAAAACGCCCGATAGATGCGAGTCGTTTGGCGGCTTCTGAACGGACTACTTTACCGTTAGGTCGAGTGTATGGAGTCAGAAGTTATGCGATCGCTGACAATCATATTCGAGTTGCTTTAACGGAGGAATTACGGGGCTTTGGGAATACGGGTTATGTGTTTCCTGACTTTGTGAAATTTCAGCGAGGCGGGAAAACTTTTGATCCCTTACCTGACCAAATTGAATTGAATGTTCCCTATTTTTCTCAACGAGATAATCCTCGCTATTCTTGGTCTACTTGTAATGTGACTTCAATTGCGATGGTGTTATATTATTATGGTTTGCGATCGCAATATGGCGGACAATTAGAGGATGAATTGTTGCAATGGTGTTTTAATTATGCTGGAGTTGGATCGCAAACTGAACATAATGTTTTAACGGCTTTAATTCGGGCTTATGGTTATAAAAGTAGTTTTAGTACGACTCGCCGTTGGTCTGAGATTCAAGAAGAATTAATTAATCGTCGTCCTGTGGTTATTGGGGCAGATTTAACGCCGTCCGGTCATATTTTAACGATTATTGGCTACAACAAAAAAGGCTATATTGTCAATGATCCTTGGGGAGATGCTTACACTGGTTATAACAATACAGAAGGGCGACGGTTGTTGTATTCCTATGGTTATTTCAACCAAGTTGCTGGCCCCGATGGGAATGTTTGGGCGCATTTTATCGAACCTTAAAATGATCTGTAGGGGCGCTGCGGTTTGCGCCTTCTAGCGGTCAAAATCTACCCATTTTCTAAGATAAAAAAAGGATAGAAAAATGAGTGAAGATAAAAATCTCCTTGAAAAAACAACAGAGAATATAAAAAATCATCCGTTAATTGTGGTGATTATTCTCATCTCTATTGGCATAACAGGTTTAGCTACTTTCACGGATTCTGCGACAACACTGATCAATACAGTAAATACCGTCGGAAAAAACCAACAGCAGCAGGACGAAAAACTCGATCAACTCATTTCTCAGTGTTGGAGTAATGAAGGTAATGTGGCAATACCTCCTCCTTTTATTGATGTTTGTTTGGAGTCAAAAAAAGGAGAAGTTCGAGGGTATGTTGATACCTATAATTATACCACAGAAGATGAATGGAAACAGATTAGTTTATGGGGAGTTCGTCAGGGTAATATCCTCAAACTTGAAGCCATTGATATTCGTCAGGGTAAAGAAATTAAACTTGGTGATTTTCAAGTCAAATTCATCGAAAAAGCTTTTGAAAATCAACTCCAGTGGACGACCGTTAACGTGAATATGCCTGCGGGTTATTTTCCCCAAGAAACCACATTATTTCCCAATTCAACAGCAGCAGAAAATTAATAAAAAACCCGATACTTTTTAATCAACCGGGTTTCGCAGGTAAAATTCACAGCCTTTGATCTCCCAACTCGGAGAAAACGATGTCTATTCCAGATTTTTACCGACTCGTTGTTTATAACTCCAAAGAGTATTTTGTAACAACATCGCCACCGTCATCGGCCCAACACCGCCCGGAACTGGGCTAATATAATCAACTAAAGGTTCTACTCCCTCAAAATCCACATCTCCGACAATTCGTGATCGTCCTTCGTAGTCAGTAATACGGTTAATTCCCACATCAACAACTACAGCGCCCGGTTTAACCATTTGAGGTGTAATTAACTTCGGATAACCCGCAGCAACCACTAAAATCTCAGCTTCACAAGTGAGTTTTGCTAAATCTTTTGTTTTAATATGAGTAATAGACACGGTACTTTCGGCTTCCAACAACATCAACGCCATCGGTTTTCCGACTAAAATACTCGCCCCAACAACCACCGCATCTTTTCCTGTAACCTCAATCTCATATTCTCGCAAAAGCTGCATCACTCCCGCAGGTGTACAACTACGAAGTCCCGCTTCACCTCGAACCAGTCGCCCCATATTCACCGGATGAAGCCCGTCTACATCTTTGTCGGGAGATATCTCGTATAATAGCGGAATTGCGTTGAGATGAGGCGGTAAAGGAAGCTGAAGCAATATTCCATCGACTTCGGAGTTTTGGTTGAGTGAATGAATGACTTCAGTTAATTCCGCTTGAGTGATATTTGTGGGAAAATGTTTTCCAAATGATACAATTCCCACCTGTTCACAAGCCCGTTCTTTATTGCGAACATACACCGAACTGGCGGGGTTTTCTCCCACCATCAACACGGCGAGTCCCGGTGGACGTCCAGCTTGGGCTTGCAAAGATTGAATTTCCTGTTGTAGCTGCTTTCTAATTTTTTGGGCGAGTGCTTTACCATCTAATATGTTAGCCATAATAATTTTTAGGTTAAAAGGACATCAGTTCAACTATATTCACACAAGCCTGTTTTGTTGGCTACATTCGGAACAAAAACTATAGAACCTACCGTCACTCTCTGTAGATCGAGTTATGTCTCATAACTCCTTGCTTAAATTTTCAGGTGAGACGGGGTAATTACAAACTTCCCAACTCACCTCTTTTTTTCAGAACAGCGATCAAAATACCATAATTTATTCGTTGCCTACAATTTTACAGGATGTTTTCTATTCCATGACTACTGCAACCAAATCTAAATTCGTTCGGGCGTTTCCCATCGTCATGTTATTTGGCCTAACACCGTTGCTATTTGGCTGCGAAAAGTTAGCGACTTCAACGGCTAAACTCAATCTCAATGTTACTCCGATTGAAAACCTCGAAAAACGCAAAGCTGACACAAAGGTTTATATTAAAGGAACAGTCGAAAGTCTTGCGCCCTTTGTTGGTGCCGGTGCCTATCAACTTGAGGATAACACAGGTACAGTTTGGGTTTTTAGCACTGACGATTTACCGAAAGAGGGACAGGAAATATTAGTTCGAGGTCAAGTGAATTATGAGACAATTACCCTCAAAGAACTTCAAGGTCAAAATATTGGTGGGGTTTATCTTCAAGAACTAGAACGCATTCAAGAACCGACACCCGAAAACGGGGAGAAAGAACCCATTCAACCCCCAACTCCTAAGTCTGAACAAGTTGTGGATGACGAAGAATGATCAACTCACCTGTTCATGTTTCCCTGGCAATTTTGTACCGCGAAGGTCAATTTTTAATGCAGTTGCGAGATGATATTCCGAGTATTGTCTATCCGGGTGTTTGGGGTTTATTTGGGGGTCATATCGAACCCGGAGAAACGCCGGAAATAGCAGTCAAACGAGAAGTGATTGAAGAAATTGGTTATGAACTATCTGAAGTTTTAGCGTTTCACTGTTATCAAGAAACAAATGTCGTTCGTCATGTGTTTTACGCGCCTTTAAAGGTTGAGATGAGTCAATTAGTTCTCGGTGAAGGGTGGGATTTTGGATTGATTACCCCTGAACAAATTCGCCAGGGTCAAGCCTACTCTCAAAATGCTAAAATGGAGAGATTATTAGGTCGTCCTCATCAAAATATTTTACTTGATTTTATAGAACAAAAAGGGGAAATTCTAAAAAACTAATATCCTAAATTGGGTACACTCCCATCTTTGGGTAAATATAAACGAGGGTTAACAGGTGTTCCTGCTGGGTTATGAATTTCAAAATGTAGATGAATTGAATAGCCACCGCCATCAATTTCTAACCCTTCTGAACCAAATCCTGAACCGCCTCGAATTGCAATTAATTGACCTGTTTCTATATTTTGATTGAGTTCAACTGAAATAGATCGTAAGTGTAAATAAATGTGTTTCCAACCATCAGGACGGGTAATTTCAATCATACGACCATTTAGCCCACTGGTATCTCTTTTAACATAACTTACTGTTCCATCACTCGCTGCAAAACATTCATCGGGAGTGTAGCCACCAATATCAACCCCTGCGTGTAAGCGTCCTCGGGCGTAACCAAATTCTGTTCTTGGCCCCATACTGGTTCCTCTCATCGGCCATATCCAGCCGGATGAGGTATAAAGTTTATCACGGTCAGAGGAGTTAGTTGAGTCGGGTTGAGTGCTTTTGATCGGATTATTAGGATCAACAATTTCGACATGATCACAGAATACATACCAAAGATTTTGATTGCGGGGTAAAGGATTAATAAAGATAATCTTATAGTGGTTATTTTCAACAAAATCATAACTCTCAATCTCAAATTCTGTTCCCGCATAAGCTGATACTTTTCGGTTGTAAGCAATCAAATCAGATTGAATAGGTCGATCTTTAAAAACAGTATTGTTAATGATTCTGAGTTTCATGGGAGTTAAATTTAGATGCTAATCGAACCAGAAAGACAAGGGAGTAGACGACGAGTTTAAACTCAAATTTTATCACCTCAAGGGTGAGATTTGTTCAAAAAACGAGATTGAATTGGGTTGAGATTCAAATACTGAGTTAAGGTAAACGCATCAACCCCTAATTCTGTTTTGTCTTTTGCAGCTTGAATACCCGCTTGGGCGTGCCACCAAACCGCCGTTTTCACGATAGCATCAAGAGGAGTTTGATTTAATACCACTGCGGCTAATAACCCCCCTAATAAACCCGTTAAAACATCTCCACTTCCTCCCCTTGCTAATGCAGGTGTACTTTCAGGATTAATCCAAACGGTGTTCGCTGTTCCGATACAAACTCTTGCCCCTTTTAAGACTACAATACTTTGACTTTTTTGGGCGGCTTTTTGAGTAACTAAAACATGATCTTTTAATTCCTCAGCTAACTCAGGAAACAATCGCTTAAACTCACCTGGATGAGGGGTAATAATCGTTGCAGCTTGTCGTTGAGATAGCGTAAAAACGGGGTTGAGTTGGGCTAAAATATTTAAACCATCTGCATCTAAAATCAAAGGTCGATTACAGTCTAGAATCAATTGTACAACGGTAGTTGCCGATTGTGTCAAACCAGGGCCGCAGGCGATCGCATCAAATTGATCTAAACTAAAATGAGAGGGAAAATCTAAAATTGCCCCGTCTTCTGTTTCGGGACAGCCAATAATTAATGCTTCAGGAAGTTGGGTACTGAGTAACGGTTTAATCGAGTTAGGAACCGCAATTGATAACATTCCCACACCCGACGCCCTAGCGCCTAAACCAGCTAAAATTGCCGCCCCAGTATAACGATGAGAACCTGCGACAATTAGTAAGTTACCATTCTTGTATTTGTGAGTAGCCAAAGGACGCGGAAGCGGTAAATCAGCGATCGCATTTTCAGGTGTAATCCGGCGAAATTCTGGAGTTTGACCTAAAATTGCCTCAATATCTGCTAAAGGAATATCAAAATCAATCAGTTCAACTTTTCCGAGATATTCTAAGGCTGAATCTTGCAAGAATGCTAACTTCCACAACCCCAAACAAAACGTGTAATTCGCCTGAATAGCTGTTCCTAAAACTTCCCCAGTATCGGTGTGAATCCCGGAAGGTAAATCAATGCTAAAAATTGGCTTGTTCCCAGCATTAATCTGGTTAACCCCCTCCGCCAATTCATCGGTAATCGGACGAGTTAAACCAAAGCCAAACATTCCATCAATAATCACATCGCAGTTTTGCAAAGCATCTATATTTTGATGAATTGAAATCCCCAAACTTGTGATATAATGATAATGAGATTCGGTGAGTTCTTTATATTTGGAAAACGGACAACAAACAACCACAGAATATCCTAAAAATAGTAATTCTCGGGCAACAACTAACGCATCCCCCCCGTTATGACCAGGCCCGACTAAAACGCCAATTGAAGTCACCGAAATTGACTTGATTTTGCTGAGAATCCGTTCGGTAATTCGTCCGGCTACTTTTTCCATTAACGCGGCTACAGGCATTCCCGCTTCAAAGATACGAGATTCTATTGCCTGCATTTGTTTGGCTGTCACAACAAACTGTTGAATTTCTTGTCGATTTTCACGAGTAAACATGATTCATTTTCCTGAGTGTCTTCAGTCATAGGAAGGATATCGGGAGATAGAAAAAACTTCTGACTTCTATAGCGCTACGCAAATTGATTAGGACATTTATAAATTCTGAAACCCTTTCATAGTCTGCTGTTCCCTGTTCCCTGTTCCCTGTTCCCTGTTCCCTGTTCCCTAGCGCGTAGCGCTATATCTTCTGTCTTTTTTTAACACTTTTTTTGAATTTAAGGTCATACTTTACTTCCCAAAATAAACCTGCGCCCCCGGAATTCCCGCATCAATAAAATAATTTTCCCATTCTTCGGCTAGAGTCTCACTTGAAAATGGCCCCACCGCAACAAAAGGGTCAACTTCTAAGTCTTGAACAATCACACTTTGTTCGGGCGCACCCAAAGCAACCACATCATTCGCAACAATGTTTAAATCAGCAGGTTGAGTCGGAATTAATACAAAATAACGATTCGTTTCCGATAACCCATAACCCCCACCCGGATTCGCAGGAGTCGCAGTAACTCGCGTAGCTGGAATTTCAGGTTGAATTGCTACCCAAAGTTGCAACTCTCGCAAACTTTGAATAACTTCTGAGGGAATTCCTCGCCAGTTTAACTCATCCATCAATTGTTGAGCATTTCCTAAGTTTAGAAAACTTCCGGCTTGAATAATCAGTTTACCTTGATATTCTTTTATCTCAGCATAGGGTGCCACTTGAAGAACTTCAAATAATGCTGCATCATTCACACTCACAAACACTTGATATAAACCTAAACTCCCTTCTGGAAAAACATAAATGGGCGGAAAATTGGTTTCGATGGGTTTATCTTCTTCAGTGGGTAAAGGAACAACAGGCGGAAAAGCAGTAATGGCACCTGTAAATTCTTTTTCATCCTCAAAATCTGTAATTTGGGAGTCTACACCGACAGCCTGTAAATCTTCAACCACTCTTTCGGCTTCACTCTCTCTAAAATAAATCCCCGCATCGATAATTCTGCGATTTCTATATCTCCGAATGACAGCGCCCGGTTGTACCTGTTGAACCACTTCCAGCAAAAAGACACTATCGCTGTTAATATACACTCCATAGCGTTCTTCTTGGGCGAACCCTGGAGAAATTACTGTTATACAAGTTCCCAACAGTATCAAAATCAACCTCAGCGGGGTTCGCAATCTCTGCCAAGTCCCCCATTTGTAGTTTTTATGTATTATCATAGAAGTTACAGACATTCTCGGTTCCTCCAACACTGAACGTATTAATGCCATCATTTATAGAGAAGTAAATCTAAAGTAGCAGCTTATTATCCCCTAATCCAATGAAAAAAGTCGTTGTCGGTTTATCCGGAGGAGTTGACAGTTCCGCCGCCGCCGCTATTCTCCACCACCAAGACTATGAAGTGGTTGGGTTAACGCTATGGTTAATGAAAGGAAAAGGTCAATGCTGTTCGGAAGGAATGGTAGATGCAGCGTTTATCTGCGAACAGTTAGGCGTTCCTCATCATATCGTGGACAGTCGAGAGTTGTTTCAAACTCATATTGTTGATTATTTGGTCGAAGGGTATAGTGCCGGGATTACCCCCCTACCCTGTTCTCAATGTAATAAAACCGTAAAATTTGGCCCGATGTTGCGTCATGCAAAAGAAGAATTGGGAATTGATTTGATTGCCACAGGTCATTATGCCAGAATTCGGTATGATGAACAAAATAACCGTTATCAATTATTAAGAGCGGTTGACAAAAGTAAAGATCAGTCTTATTTCTTGTATGATTTAACTCAAGATTTACTGGCGGGTGTAGTGTTTCCGTTGGGGGAAGTTCTCAAAACTGAAACCCGACGTATTGCGGCACAATATAATCTAAAAACGGCAGACAAACCGGAAAGTCAAGACCTGTGTTTAGTTGAAGCCAACGGTTCCATGCAGGCGTTTTTGGATAAATATATTACTGGGAAAACAGGCGATATTGTTGATGAAAATGGTAAAGTGTTGGGTCAACATGAGGGGATTCATCACTACACCATCGGACAACGCAAAGGTTTAGGAATTGCCGCACCTAACCCGTTGTATGTGATTGGAATTGATGCCGGACGAAATCTAGTTATTGTTGGCGATCGCGAAAATGCAACACAAACTGAGTGTATCATTAAACGGGTGAATTGGGTATCAATAGCACCGCCAACTTCTCCTATTCGCGCCGAAGTGCAAATTCGATACCGGACAAAACCTCAACCTGTTACCGTTGTACCGTTAAATTCCGCAGAAGATGAACAAGTTAAGCTGATATTTGATGAACCGATTTTTGGAATTACACCGGGTCAAGCAGCCGTGTGGTACGACGGAGAAATTGTCTTAGGTGGCGGAATTATTTGCAGTTAATATCCCCATTTTTCGCCCCCCTCGCCCCCCAATTCTGGGGGGAATATTCTTAAAAGTCCCCATTTCTTAAAGCCCCCAATATTGGGGGTTTGGGGGCAACGTCACGGGGGTTTCGGATTAATTTTTTGGGATAAAATTTTTAAGCCGGATTAATTAAATTAATCGCTTGATTCAAAATTTCGATCTGATTAACTTTTTGTTCCAATTCGCGAGAATCATAACGTCCTTCTTCAACTTCCAGGGAAGCTTTGTTAACGGCTTGTGGATAGGCTTTCTCCAGAATACCCCGTAATTCTTCAGAATTCAAATAAACCCCTTTTGACTTCGGACGTTCGTTTAAGTCTTGAATTTCCAAAACCGAGTTACGAATGGAAACATCCCAGGATCGAGTTGTCCGATTTTCTGCTTGTTGTTTAATTAAATGTAGGAGTAAAATGACCGCATAACTGCGAATATTGTTAATAATATCTTTGCGACCCATTTCTTCTAACTCGTCAACCAGGGTTAACGATCCTTTGATATCACCTTTGAGTAGCAATTCTTTTAACTCTAGAATTTCTTCCATAATCGGAATCTTAATCAAGGATAATTTTATTTTACCATTTCAACCTCTCCCTAAATACCTCTGCTATAAGGCGAGGGACTTGGAAACATAGCGATCGCATTTTAAATATTTTAAGCAATAGTAACGAGGATTAGATGAATTGAGTTTGATTTTATAAACTTTTCGTATAGAATTTATTTGATTTTAATTATCGTAATGAAATCGGCAACTTAGAATAGTGATTGCATTCTCACTGACCTGATATACTAAACGATGCTCATCGGTAATGCGTCGTGACCAATATCCTTTCAGCTCATGTTTTAGGGGGTTCAGGTTTACCCAGCCCAGTGAAAGGTTGACGGAGTATATCGTTAATCAGAGTAATAATCTTACGATAAATTTTCCGATCCTGTTTTGACCAATTATTAAAATCTTCAAAAGATTTAGGAGTGAATGTTATGTTCCTCATTCCATTCCTCTAATGTAAAACTGACTAAATTAGTATTGGTTTCTATATTTTGAATTCCAGTGAGTAAGTGACGACGGTTCGCTTCATTTGAGAGTAAATATTCTGTTGTATCTTGTGGAATTTGTGAGCTACTATCTGACTCTATTGCCTCTGACTCTACTAAAATAATCACCTCAACAACGGTTCCTTCTGGAAGTTCAGGTGTTTGAATTTCAATTGTGCCATCTTTGCTAACAACTCCTCGCTGTTTGATACCATTTAGCATAATCTTTTTTTTGAGGATTCTATATTTTAGGTTAATTATAGTATAGCTCGTTAGAATGCGATCGCAGTTTGTGAAGAACTTCTTCCTAAATCCCTCTCCTACGAGGCGAGGGACTTTGAATTTATTATGATGAGTTTTCTTGCTGCTGAAGCTGAGAAACTAAAGATTGAATGAATTCATTATCACTTAATTGATCGGTTTTGTTTTCCTGGATGACTTTGATTAAAAATATGATTAAGTTTTGCCAAATTGTTTGAGTATTAGGATGATCTTTACCTAAAGTTTTGACTAACATAAACAACGCTTGCTGAAACAGGGGTTCGGCTTCGCTGTAGCGTCCTTGTGACTCGTAAAGATAGGCTAAGTTATTCAGGCTGGTGGCAACATCGGGATGGTCGCCCTCAAATAGCCGTTGTCTCATTTCTAAGGCTTGCTGATACAAGGGTTCGGCTTCGCTGTTGCGTCCTTGAGACTTGTAAAGGTAGGCTAAGTTATTCAGGCTAGTGGCAACATCGGGATGGTCGCCTTCAAATAGCCGTTGTGTCATTTCTAAGGCTTGCTGATACAAGGGTTCGGCTTCGCTGTTGCGTCCTTGAGACTTGTAAAGGTAGGCTAAGTTATTCAGGCTGGAAGCAACATCGGGATGGTCGCCATCAAATAGCCGTTGATACATAGCTAAGGCTTGCTGATACAAGGGTTCGGCTTCTCTGTTGCGTCCTTGGGAATGGCAAAGTCCGGCTAAGTTATTCAGGCTGGAAGCAACATTGGGATGATCGCCCTCAAACAGCCGTTGTCTCATTGCTAAGGCTTGCTGATACAAGGGTTCGGCTTGACTGTAGCGTCCTTGAGAGTTGTAAAGTAAGCCTAAGTTATTCAGGCTGGTAGCAACAGAGGGATGGTCGCCTTCAAACAGCCGTTGTCTCATTTCTAAAGCTTGTTGAAACAAAGCTTCGGCTTCGCTGTAGCGTCCTTGTGACTCGTAAAGGTAGGCTAAGTTATTCAGGCTGGTGGCAATATTAGGATGGTCGCCCTCAAATAGCCGTTGATACATAGCTAAGGCTTGCTGTAACAAGGGTTCGGCTTCGCTGTTGCGTCCTTGAGACTTGTAAAGGTAGGCTAAGTTATTCAGGCTAGTGGCAACATCGGGATGGTCGCCTTCAAATAGCCGTTGTGTCATTTCTAAGGCTTGCTGTAACAAGGGTTCGGCTTCGCTGTTGCGTCCTTGAGAGTTGTAAAGAGAGGCTAAGTTATTCAGGCTGAGTGCAACAGAGGGATGGTCACCATCAAATAGCCGTTGTGTCATTTCTAAAGCTTGCTGATACAAGGGTTCGGCTTCGCTGTAACGTCCTTGAGACTCGTAAAGAGAGGCTAAGTTATTCAGGCTGGAAGCAACATCGGGATGATCGCCATCAAATAGCCGTTGTCTCATTGCTAAGGCTTGCTGAAACAGGGGTTCAGCTTCAGCGTAGCGTCCTTGAGACTCGTAAAGTGAGGCTAAGTTATTCAGGCTAGTGGCAACAGATGGATGTTCCTCTCCGAAACGGTTTTTTGTAATTTCTACACCTTTCTTCAGCCAAGGTTCTGCTTCAGAATACAAAGTCTGACCTTTATAAAACCAAGCTAACCTAGTAAACGGTCTAATTAAATCTTCATCGGATAACAACTCAATGTAGGAATTAGCAACTTCTTCAATATGTTTAATAGCAAGTTCAACCCGTTTAACTTGTTGCGTTGTCATATTGTGAGGAATATGAGAAGCAATATTAGCCATTGTGGTGACAAAGGCTTGTTTCATTGCGGCTACGTCTTTTTGTTCCTCTAGTTTGTCGCGGAAAAACTCTCGTAGGAGTTGATGGAGTCGATAGGTTTTCTCTTTGGTTCGTTGAAATAAACTGAGTTTAACTAACTTGCGTCTACTATCCTCAATATCTTCGAGATCAATTTCCTCTCCTTGCCAACCTTGATACACCGTTTCAACTAAGTCCCACAAAATAGCATCGGGAGAAAACAAAGACAACAAACACCCCAACTGTTGCGTTTCGGGCTGTTTTTGCAACCGTTCCCAACTCAACTCAAAGGCGGCGGCGACTCCTAATTCTGCGGTTTCTGCTGTGTTGTCTTCATTTTGGAGAGAAGAATGTTTGAGGCGTTTACGTTGCAGGCGTTGCAGCATCTTGGCTAAAGAGAGATCTTCTTCATCTGCTAAATATCGCCCCACTAATTCTAACCCCAAAGGTAAATAACCTAACCATTTACACAGTTCTTCGGCGGTTTCCGGTTCGGCTTTAATGCGATCGCCAATAATAGACTCAAGTAATTTTAAAGCATCATTGGGATGAAGAACTTCTAAATTTAGGGGAGTAACAGCAGGAATCTGTTCTCGCGTGGTGACTAATACTTTAAACCGAGGATTTCCGGGTAAATAAGGTTTAACCTGTTGTTTGTAGGCGGTGACATCATCAACTATTAACAACACCTCACCCTCTGCCCAATGTTGCCAGCAATAGGTTAATTGTTCAGCTTCCGAAAAGCCTGTAAAATCCATCTTGGGGAAGAACCGAGGACGGGCAAATTGCATCACCTCGAAGATGAAACTCCCCCCAGAAATGAAGCAAACACCGCCTTTGTAAATCTCATTGAGATGTTGTCGGGCGTATTGGATGGCGAGTTCAGTTTTGCCCACTCCTCCCATTCCCACAACTGCTGCGGCGATCGCAACTTGGGTATTTTTTTGTAGGAGTTGGTGAAGTTCTGCGAGTTGTGTATCTCGTCCAATAAAATTCTCGCGTTCAGTAATGCCACGTTGACCTAAGTTTTCATAGGGTTTTGCCCCCCTAGCCCCCCAACTTTGGGGGGAACCTTCTTGAAAGCCCCCAGTATTGGGGGTTTGGGGGCGTAGTCATATTGTGATATTCTGTTCTTTAATATTGATAGAAGCGCCTTCTCCTTGAGCTAGGTTAACGACTTTTTCAATCGTGTTGTGATAGTTTTGAGTGCTGGCTTGTTGAGATTTAATAGTTGCCGCAATTTCTTCTAACCTCTTTCTGAGGTCTGCATCTTCGCTGATAGTTACTTCTAAATCCTCAACGATTTGGGCAACTTCTGGATCGGTTTTTGCCGTTGCTTTGACATCAATCACCGCTTGACCCCAATCTAAAGGCCTTTCATTCACTTGTTCGATCGCGGATGCGGTTTGGGGAGATTTATGGTAAAGTTGTTCCAGCAAAACTCCCCCTTGTTCAACTATTTTATCCCCTAATTTGTCACCTACTTTTCCGGTTGCTTTGGTAATGATTAGGGCAGCTAAGGCAGCGACGGTAAGTTCTATGGGTTCCATTGGTTGTTGTAGAAAAAGGTTGATAGATGGTTTTTATTATAGTAGGGTGGGTGAGAATTGGGGCGAAAATGCAGCGATAATAGTTAAAAAAACTCACCCACCCTACCCATGTCAAATTATCGCAGATTGCGCCAACCCGGAGGAACCTATTTTTTTACTCAAGTTACCTACAAGATAATTCCTTGGCTTTGCGAAGAAAAAGCCCGATTGACGATCCGAAATGGGATTAATCGTGTAATGAAATTATATCCTTTTACCTTGGATGCTATTGTTCTTTTGCCCGATCATATTCACTGTATTTGGACTCTGCCAGAAGGGGATGATAATTATTCAATTCGGTGGAGATTAATAAAAACTTATGTTAGCAAGCGTTATGCAAACTTCTTAAAGATTCCGTTTGAACTCAGTGAATCTCGAATCAAAAAACAAGAAACTCACCTCTGGCAAAAGCGATTTTGGGAACATTTAATTAGAAACGAACAGGACTATGAAAATCACTGTAATTATATCCATTATAATCCCGTAAAACATGGTTTATGTCACTCCCCCGCCGATTGGGAATTTTCGAGTTTTCATCGATTTGTTGCCCGGGGGATTTATCCAACCGATTGGAGTGCAAATACCGATCCTCAAATTTCCAACAATATTGGAAACGAGTAGGGTGGGTGAGGTATTTAAAGATTATTGTTGAATTGTTGCCCAAATTCTTACCCACCCTACATTTAATACCCGTTGGATGGGTGAAAAAAATTCGCAAAAAGTTAAATTTAACTCCGATAATCTTCACCCACCCTACATTTAAAAACCGTTAAACGATACGTCCTTCAGAAAATCCAAACTGAACATAATGTTGAGTCGCGGCATCTAAATCATTGCCAAAGAAAGCCTGTAAGTCAGCATTATTATTGAGATAACTAACTGGATTAAAAGAATTGGTTGAACGACCTTCTGCTGCACCAAAACGAACATAATGTTCCGTTGCAAATTCAGGATTAAAACCAAATACCCCAATCAAATCCTGATTTGAAGCCAAATATCTCACCTCATCAAACGTATCTACAGGTCGATTTTCATTAATCCCAAACTGTAAATAATGTTGATTCGCCGCCGCCAAATCAAACCCAAATACACCCGCTAAATCCAGATTAGACGCTAAATATTGAGCGGGGTCAAATACAAAATCTCCTGTTAACGGGTCTACAACCGCAAGACCTTGTAAATTCAGATTAGCATCATCGCCAATCATTCCCACGTTTGTTGCGGTACCTGTTGCCAAGTCAACCGTGTACAACATTGAATTAGAAACAGCAAAAGCGGTATTACTCCCATTCGGAGAAGAAGCAATATCAAAACCGCCCAAAGTATCAAAATCAAGCCCTAATTCCCCCACCGTGACTAAAATGCCGTCGTTGGGTGGATTTTGCAAAACGAGCGTATTCAGCAGCGTATCGATGTTATAAAGCTGTGTAGAAGTCGTTCCCGCAAAGGAATTGGTATAAGCAGAGGCGGTCACATTAGGATTAACACCTGCATTAATATCACCAGGGGCGAATGCTAAAGTCCCGTCAACAATCACGGCACCTGTATCAACATTTATCCGAAAATCTTGGTCGTTGTCTCCCACTAACCGCAAACGGTCAGCGGCTGGGTTGAAGTCAAAACCAGAAATAGTACCGCCTTCAAAGGGTTGAGACAGGGTACTCGCCAAGGTAGCCACCCCATCAGAAGCCGTCAAAGAACGAAGAATCGGCCCATTTTGACCTGCAACACCATTATGAATATGAATGGCGCTACGAGAATTCCCTTCAACGTCCGCCGCCGGGCCTACAGGGAATAAAGAGCTAGTCAGATTGTCAAAAGTTCCAGAAATGGTTAAACGATTTGTGGCATCATCGTAAGTGACGTCAAAGGAACCTGTCGCCGGACTATCGGGAGGAACAACATTACCGACTTCTTGAGACTCTTGAATAGGAATTCCGCTAACTGAAATGTTACCTGCTGTCGGAACGTTAATTTGTCCTCGGAGTTCACCCCCGTTGAAGTTTTGGGTATGCAGGTTAACGTAAAGGGCGTTATTCCGCAACTGGGTTTCTTCTTCATCAGTCAGCGTAAAGGTACCTGTAAACGTACCATCATCAAAACTGTTCGGGTCAATTGTGTAGAGATTGTTGGCGGTTGTCAAGCCATAAATTAGACCATTCGCAGGTCGGGTATCAATTCCCAGTAAGGTTCCCTCAATTCCTGTAACGGCTATGGGTGTTACCTGTCCAGGGTTACTTGAATTAAAAGTCAAGAGTGTATTGTTATCAGTTAAGGCTGCTAAATTTTCCATTTTAATCCTTTATCGAATTTTGGTGTAGTACATCCCTGGTTTGAATGTGAAGCTGTTTAAGTTTTGTATAGTCTAGCTTAAGTTTTGTATCGTTTAACTTGATTTTATTACTTGAGATAGATATTACTTGACAAACTGTACTTTTTGTTGTAATAGTAAAATGGGATTCTATATTCACTCATCAAGTAAGCGGTCATCAATAAAAAAATCCCCCTGTTTTATGGGAGGGGGACTCTACAGAATATTCAGACTATTTCTGAGGAATATGTGGTGCCGTGAATGACAACAAGTTTTGCTTTTGTTGAGCAATCGGAGGATTATCTCCCAACGTTGGCACCGACTGACGAATCAAAGCCGTTAATTGTGTTGTAGTTGAATCATAGATTTGAGTGACAATCTTCGGATACAACCCAATCCCAATAATGGGTATCAACAAACAAGTAATTACAAACACTTCCCGAGGTTCAGCATCGACCAGTTTTTCGTGAGACGTTAACGCTTTATTTTCCGGGCCATAAAGGAGTTCACGCAACATTGAAAGTAGGTAAATCGGCGTTAAAATCACCCCAACTGCTGCGAGGAAGACAACCAAAACTTTAAAAGTCGGGCTATAAGCATCACTGGTAGAAATCCCAATAAAGATCATCAATTCCGCCACAAACCCACTCATTCCTGGTAACGCCAACGACGCCATCGCACAAGTCGTCCACATGGCGAAGACTTTCTTCATCTTCGACCCAACACCGCCCATTTCATCTAACATCAATGTATGGGTGCGGTCATAAGTACAACCGACAAGGAAGAACAAACTCGCCCCAATCAACCCATGAGAAATCATTTGTAGCACGGCACCACTTAACCCAATTTCGGTAAAAGATGCCATCCCAATTAAAACAAATCCCATGTGAGAAATTGAAGAATAGGCAATTTTCCGCTTGAGGTTTCGTTGGGCGAAAGAAGTTAAAGCAGCGTAGATAATATTTACAACCCCCAAAATGATTAAAATGGGAGCAAAAGTCGCGTGAGCATCCGGTAACATTCCCACGTTCATCCGCAGCAACGCATAACCGCCCATTTTCAGCAAAATACCCGCCAGTAACATATGCGCCGGGGCGGTGGCTTCTCCGTGGGCATCGGGTAGCCAAGTGTGAAGGGGAAAAATCGGCAATTTCACGCCATAAGCAATCAGAAAACCACTATACAATAAGAGTTCTAGTTTAATCGGAAAATCCTTGGCAGCGATCGCCGACATATCAAATGTCACTGTATCGCCGTAGAAGGCCATCGTTAGGGCGCCAACCAGGATAAACAGCGAACCCCCTGCGGTATACAAAATAAACTTTGTCGCGGCGTACTGGCGCTTTTTACCGCCCCAAATGGCTAAAATCATGTAAACCGGAACCAGTTCCAGTTCCCAAGCCAGGAAAAACAGCAACATATCCTGAACCGCAAATACGGCAATTTGGCCACCGTACATCGCTAACATCAGGAAATAAAACAGCTTGGGTTTGAAGGTGACAGGCCAAGCTGCTAATATCGCTAGGGTGGTAATAAACCCAGTCAGCAAAATCAGAGGCATTGCCAAACCATCCGCCCCCACAGACCAGTTTAAATCCAGTTGCGGTATCCAGGCGTAGCTTTCAAACAGTTGTAAGCCGGGTTTGTTGAAATCGTACTGGGTACAAAAAGCGTAGACAATAATAGCAAAGTCTATCAGCCCAATGACCAAAGCATACCAGCGTACTGTGCGCCCGTCTTTGTCGGGAATAAACGGCAGCAACAACGCGGCGACAATGGGAAATAGAATTGTAGTGGTTAACCAGGGAAATTGTTCGAGATCCATTTCTAGTGATAGAATCAGTGCTTAGTTATTATAGATCCGCAAAATTTGAGTAATACCGCCTATACTTCACCTTTTCTTCAGACTTTCAACGGAATTTGTCCAAAGTCGAGGAATCGGATCTTCTGTAAATACTGATACTCCAGGATGCTGTTGTTCAATAAACGGGCATACTTCCAAAATCGTTGTAAATTCTGGCTCTTGTATATAGATCATTTCAACTCCCAATAATGTCTGGAATTTCGTTATTGCTGGTAAGGGTAATAATGGATAGGAAGGTGAAACGTCTATAAAAATACCATTGCAGCTAGTTTTCCAAAAATTAAATTTCTTACGAGTTGCATATTTCTTCCACCTTAAGCAAGTTGCTCTCTTATTATCCGATTTTAAAATACTGCTGACTGTTCCTGACAAACCTCGACGACCGTAAACTGGATACTTGAGATAAACTGTTGGCTGAGAAGAATTATCAGATGAAGCTATTCCCAAGATAATAACATTTGACTTGGATAGTCTAATGAGTGTTTTATTTAAAGCGATTTCTGCTGGAATAATTTTTTTCGCAGGTACAGGGGTTTGATTGAGTAGAGGTTGGTACAAATCTATGAAATATCGTTCCGTTTGATCCAGTAACTCTTGATCGTTTTTGGAAACTAACCAAGATATTTTAATATTACTTTTTCGGTTTAGTTTTTTGAGTTGTTCAAACCGATGATGATCTTTCCATCTCGCACACAAGTTCCTTGCTTTTCCCACATACAAAACTCGATTTTCGCAGTCTAATAGGAAGTAAATAGCCGAACAATGTGGAAGTTTATCTTTGTTTAAAAGAGAGACAGAAGGGAGAGAAGATAGATTAATTTCAGGATACATTGTGAACTTGAAAGCATGAAAGGTTTATTTTTTAAAAGGGAAATAGGTGTTTAGAAAAACTCTAAATCATTGCCTATTCCCTTTCAAATTGCTCAACCTAACTCACGCCGGAGAACACTACAAATCCCAATACAGCCCCAAACACAATTAAGGCATAAAATTGGGCGCGACCATTCTCAAAATATTTCAACCCTTCACCGGATAAAAGCGTCATTAACCCGGTCAGGTTAACCGCACCATCAACCACACGGAAATCAATTTCCATGACCTGACGGGCGAGACGACGTAGACCTTGCACAAACAAGAAATCATTCAAGTCGTCAAGATACCATTTATTGAGAGAAAACAGATACAATGGCTTGATTTTCTCAGCGATCGCAGCCGGATCAATTTTATGACTGAGATACATCAACGAAGCAAGTGTAATCCCAATTAAAGCAATTCCCACCGAATTTCCCGCCATAATCAGAAATTCAGTTAAATCGAATTCTGCCGCTTTTTCGAGAATTTGCGCTTCCGTTTCACTGGGGGCGTGAATAAACTCCTCAAAATAGTTCGCAAACGGAGTCCCCAACAACCCAATCAACATCGACGGTATCGCCAACGTCATCAATGGAATGGTCATCGCCCAGGGCGACTCATGGGGGGAATCACTATGATGACCGTGACCGTGATCATCGTGGCCGTGTTCCTCTGCTTCTGCGACCAACTCTTGAGGATTCATTGCACCCGGGCCAAAAGCATAATTAGGGCCGTTGGCTTCGGCTAACAGTTGTTGTTTGATTGTGGCATCATTGCCCCGGAAACCGCCTTCAAACGTGCTGAAGTACATCCGGAACATATAAAACGCCGTCATACCCGCCGTTAACCAACCAACCACCCATAAGGCGGGATTTGCCTCAAACGCATTACCCAAGATTTCGTCTTTGGACCAGAATCCTGCAAAGGGTGGAATTCCACAAATTGCCAGGGTACCAATTAAAAAACAAGCGGACGTAATCGGCATATATTTCCGCAGTCCACCCATTAACCGCATATCCTGGGCTAAAACGGGGTCATGTCCGACGACGACTTCCATGCCGTGAATAACCGAACCCGAACACAGGAACAGCATCGCTTTAAAATAAGCGTGAGTCATCAGGTGAAACATTCCAGCGCTGTAGGCGCCGACACCCATCGCCATCACCATGTAACCCAGTTGGGAGACAGTGGAATAAGCCAGACCTTTTTTGATGTCGTTTTGGGTTAGGGCGATGGTAGCCCCCAGAAACGCCGTAAAACAGCCCGTCCAGGCGATCACATTCATCACGATGGGTAAACCTTCAAACACCGGATACATCCGGGCAATTAGGAATACACCTGCTGCAACCATTGTCGCCGCATGAATTAAAGCCGAAATCGGGGTCGGGCCTTCCATTGCATCCGGTAGCCAGACATGAAGGGGGAATTGGGCGGATTTGGCAACCGGGCCTAAAAATACCAAAATTGCAAATAGACTCGCTAAGGCAACGCTTAAACCGCCTGTTTCGACGAGGGTTTCTAAACGTTCACCCATCAAGTCAAAGTCAAAGGTGTTAGTTGCCCAAAACAACCCTAACATCCCCAATAACAAGCCAAAGTCACCGACACGGTTGGTTACAAAGGCTTTTTGGCAAGCATCGGCGGCGGGTTTGCGATCATACCAAAATCCGATTAACAGGTAGGAACACATCCCCACCAGTTCCCAGAAGATGTAAACCTGTACTAAGTTCGGACAGATGACGAGGCCCAGCATTGAGGAGCTAAATAGGCTCAAGTACGCATAAAAACGCACATATCCCGGATCGTGAGCCATGTAACCATCGGTGTAGACCATCACCAAAAAGGCTACAGTGGTAACAATCGCTAACATGACCGAGGCGAGATGGTCAATGGTATAGCCCATACGCAGGGTAAAATCTCCTGCGGCTGCCCATTCGATCATGTGGGTATAGGGTTCGTGGCCGTTGATTTGACTCCAAAGTATGGCAAAGGACAGCACCATTGCGCCTCCGAGTAGGGAGACGATGAAGACTGCGCTTGCTTTTCTGAGGCTGTTGGTGGCTCGACTAAATGAAATCAAGCCAATTCCAACAAACATCGCCCCGAGTAAGGGCAATACTGGAATCAACCAGGCGTATTGATAAAGCAGTTCCATAATATCTAGGGACTTAATCGTTCTTCACGAAGTTGTCAAAACTGTTGATAATTTTGACATAGACTTCGGGGTTTGAGGGCAATGATCAACCTTTTTACAGACTTTTTACAGACGGATAGCGGCGATTGGGTTAATTTTTCGGTGTTTTGAAGTCCCCGTCAACGGGTGCCGTCTCTACGCAACCTGACCATCAATCTGACTAAATTTTTAAAATTATTGCCTTGATTTGAGAGTTCAGAAGTATTATTTTCCTTAGAAAAATGGAGAATAGACAGGCTGAAAAATCGAAAAATAATCGAGAAAAAGAGGATAAATTAGAAAGACCAAAAAACGGTAAGTATCCGTTCCTAAAAAAGAAAGAAAAGCTGTTCAACCCAAAAAAGATGGATAAACGAGATTTTAGCTTACTTTGAGAATCGAACAGCCCCAGGAGCCGTAGAAGGTATAAATCCAACAATTAAACTCATTAAGAGAAAAGCTTATGGGTTAACTAATGGGCGATAACTTTAGAATAAGAGTCTTATTAAATTGGCATTTTTGCGATTAATTTCTCATACTCAGTCTAAGAGAGCCTTCATTTTTAACAATTTGAGCAACTTTTAGAGCCAGCATAGTATTCTGTGAAAGTATGACTTCGTTTCACGTAGATGATGCCAATCAACATGACTCCTAATCTGTTCTACCCAAATCGCAAATGGGCTAAACAACTGCTAATTGCCTGCTGTGCTTGTCTATTGTCCCTTTTTGCTCTCTCTGCTGTCAACGCAGAATCGGTGGACACTGAGGTAATCACCCCAAAAGTTCCCGTTGTACTAGATGGACGAAAACTCTATAAAGTGGGAGCTTCTGGTAATTTTACTGCTGATGAACGAGCAAATATGATTAACGCTCTGCTGCAAGAAAAACTCAATAAAAATCTACTTCAAGGAGAACCTGTCAAAGTCACTATTGATCAACAGGTGGGAGAAACAGTTCTTAAAGTTAATAACAGATATCTTGTTTCCATCATAGCATCAGATCTCATTCCCGGTATGACACCACAAGAACAAGCAGAAATTTGGCAAGAAAAAGTTCAATTAGCCCTCGAACGAAGCTTAAAAGAACGAACACCTGCCTATCGAAATTGGGCGTTCAAAATGACAGTAATTGGCTTCGTCATCACTTCGCTAATTCTAGCCGGACTATTCCGGTTGTATCGTTATTATCAACGCCAACAACTGAAACAATCAAATCGACAATCTGGATCACTGAGATTACTGGGTTTATTTTTGGTACAAATTTTCGTTGGGATTGGCTTTATTTGTTATACTATCAACCTATTTCCAGCTTCTCGGAGTCAATTCTATAAAGTTATTTATTTAATTGAAAATACATTTACCGCTCGGATGTTCAAATTAGGGACAGTTCCTATTTCCCTCAACCGAATTATATTACTCGGAATTTCAACGATTATTCTGTTGTTTGTGGTTAATCTATTCGCGCAATTTCTCAAAAAACGCATCTTACCTTTAGCGGGTGTTGATCAAAGTTCACAAGATGCGATCACCTTTTTAACCCAGTATGCCATGATCTTTCTGGGATTTTTGTTGATTCTGAATGCGGGGGGTGTGGATTTTCAAGCTTTAGCGATTATCCTGAGTGTAATTGGAGTTGGGATTGGGTTTGGTTTACAAAACATTGCTAAAGATTTTATTTGTGGTTTAATTTTAATTGTTACCCGTCCGATTAAAATTGGAGAATTGGTTCAGGTAGGAGAATTTCAAGGATTGGTGCAACGAATTGGGGTACGAACAACCGAAATCTCTCATATTGATCGATATATCATTACTTTACCTAATTCTCGGTTTATTGAAGGAGAAGTTATCAATTGGAATCGTAGTGAACTCACGCGCGTGAAAACATATGTTGAGGTTTCCTACAATTCTGATATTGATTTTATCTACAAAGTATTGCAAGCCGCTTCACAAGTTGAACATCCTGATATTCTGCGTCATCCACCCCCAAAAGTCAAATTTAGAGAATTTGGTGAAAGTGGGTTACGATTTCGAGTTGTCGCATTTATTCGAGATCCTCTGAAAGAACCGAAAGTGAGAACTCATTTATATAATCAAATCGAGAAACACTTACGGAAATATGGCATTGAAATTCCTTTCCCACAAAGAGATTTACACATTAAAACGCCTAATCTGAATCCGATCATTCAAAGTTGGGTTCAATCTAATGGTATGGATTTTCCTCAACTTGATGCTGTCACAGAAAAAAATATTATTGAAGAACCCATCATTCAAGATGAATATAATTGGGATCAAATTGTTACTAGAATGCGAGGAGAAAATGGAATTGAAATAAAAGAGCGGAGATTTCAGCTAAAATCATTTCCGAAAGTGTTTTTAGGAACAGATGCAGTCAACTGGTTAATGAAGTTTGAAAATTCCACTCGACAAGAGGCAATTTTAATTGGACAGTTGATGGTACAAAAGGGCATCATTCATCATGTCTTAGATGAACATGATTTTAAGGATGAACCTCTATTTTACCGATTTTATATCGATGAATCAATCCAGTCATCTCAACAGCGACATCAGCAAAATTTTGAGGGGGATAAATCTGGAATGGAATCTGATATTAGTGATAGCTGATTGTTCCTTCAGTTCATCAGAATAAATAACTGATTGTATTTTGATCAAGTTGTGATCAAAAGTTTCAATTGTATAGCGCTGCGCGCTAGGGAATAGGGAACACCGGATCAGGGAACAGCAGACTATGAAAGCGGTGTGACCCTGCGGCTTTGTAAGCCGCCAAGGAATGCACACGCCTGAGAGGGTTTCAGAATTTAGAAATGTCCTAACCAATTTGCGTAGTGCTATATATTAGATTTCAAAACAATATTTCAATTTCCAAAGCAATTAAGCTGTGATGATAACTCTTTGTTTTAGAGATCTAGATATTTAAAAAATCCAGATGTAGAGAAAACCTTGATGCTTGAATCTCCTCAATGAAGCGATCGCCAACGTGAGAAACTGTGAATTTGTGAAAAGCACGGTTTTTCAAACTGTTGTAAGATCGGAGAATCTCAGAATAAAGTTAACCGGAGAAACCTTCAATGAAGAAAGAGATTAATCTTGATGTAGAAACCATCGATCGCATTGTCGAAATGGCTTGGGAAGATCGAACTCCCTTTGATGCGATTGAGATCCAATTTGGTTTGCAAGAAAAAGATGTAATTGCGTTAATGCGGCGAGAAATGAAACCCTCTAGTTTTAGGATGTGGCGAAAACGAGTGAGTGGACGCAGTACAAAACATAGACAAAAACGTGACTTTGAGAAAGGTCGCTTTAAATCATCCAATCAGAAAACATGATCAATGAATTATAAATTATGAATTTCCCCATCTCCTTAGAAGTTATATGATATCCGACTAATCAATAAGCTTCATGTAGGGGCAGGTTAAGCCTACAATCTTGACAACCACTCCAAGATTGAGTTAAACCCGCCCCGCAGTTGGGAAAAGTCAGAAGTCAGAACTTAGAAGTTACTGATAACTGCCTTTTCCCTTTTGCCTTTTGCCTTTTGCCTTTTGCCTTTTCCCTGTTCCCTGTTCCCTGTTCCCTATTGAAGGAACTAGGCTTCTAAAGAGAGATATTCATGGGTTGAGAGAGACACAGAAGAACATCGATTTTGGTGATTTTGCATAAACTCATCAAGAGTCCGTCGCAAATCTTCCCGTCCATGAAAATGTTCGAGTCGATGTAATTCTTGACCATTATCGAATAAAATGACCGTGGGTAAAGTCTGAAGACGGTAGGTGCTTGCCAATTTAAGACTTTGATCCGCATTCACCCCAACCACTTTGACCTGATCTTGCCAGTTGTCTTGAAATTGGTGTAACTGAGGAACAATCAGCCGACACAACCCACACCAGGGCGCCCAGAAATGAACAAGAACTGGAGTAGAGGCACCCAAGACCTCTTTTGTAAAATTTTGCTCACGAATTGAAAGCAGCATCATCTTGGAAATTTTTTATTAATGAACGTTTAATATCACTGGGATCATGCTACCAGGCTACGTTACTTGTGGCACCTATCAACAATGGATGAGCTTGCCACAAGAGAATGATGAAAATAGCAACACCCAGATAAGACCAGCGGACAAACTCCTGCCACTGTAAAGTTTGACGACCCTGAAGAATTGCCAAAAAGGGTATAACAGAAGTGCGATCCCGAACGGCATCAAATGCTTCACCATAACGCGCTCTCATGCGCTTGTCGCCGTGCCAAACCGCAAATAGGTGATGAGCAACCAAACCGATCGAAGTCACCAACGTGAAGCTTGTACCGAGCCAGAGCGTGTGAGCGATGCACCAAATCACCTGTCCCACCATCTGAGGATGACGAGTAATACGAATGATCCCAGTTTCGTAGAGATGAACTTGCGGCTTTTCAATTGCCGCGATTTCCAGCAGGTTAAATGTTGCCGGATAAAGAAACACAAACGAGACAGCCGATAATCCCCACACCAGGGGTATAACAAAAGGATACTGTTTAACTTGCCAAAGTTGTACTCCATCATAACGGTGATTGAAAAAATAAATAATCAACACCACCGCCAACGGTAAACTCACCAGCGCAAATACAATTCGATAAAGTCGAGGGCCGATTTTTTGTTCACCCCAAGGGCGCAATGCTGCTAGACCACTATGAGCGATCGCAAAGCCAAACAGCAACCCCAACATCACAATATGGCTCGATGTTAGCCATTGATCCACGATTGTCACCTCTTCAGTCGATAATAAAGTTAACTTCAATACAAATCCGAACCGCAGTATGCTGAAAGAACTTGATCTCCTCCTATTTTCCCTTAAAGCTTCTCTGGCCTGTTGAGGTGAAGTCTTATGTCTGACCTGCCATTCACTCTAGACCAATTACGCATTCTCAAAGCGATCGCGGCTGAAGGAAGCTTCAAGCGGGCGGCCGATAGCCTATATGTCTCACAACCGGCCATCAGTCTTCAAATCCAAAACTTAGAACGACAGCTAGATGTACCGTTGTTTGACCGGGCAGGACGTCGCGCTCAACTGACTGAAGCGGGTTATCTCCTCCTCAGTTACGGTGAGAAAGTCCTCTCATTGTGTCAGGAAACTTGCCTCGCCATTGAAGATTTACAAAATCTGAAGGGGGGTACACTCATTGTCGGAGCATCTCAAACTACAGGGACTTATCTACTCCCGAGAATGATTGGATTATTTCGGCAAAAATATCCCAGTGTTGCGGTGCAGTTACACGTTCATTCCACTCGCCGCACGGCTTGGAGTGTGGTCAATGGACAAGTTGATTTAGCCATTGTCGGTGGAGAAATTTCTGCTGAACTTGCACAATCTCTCGAAATTGTGCCTTATGCTCGCGATGAATTGGCATTAATTGTCCCGGTTTCTCATCCTTTTGCCCAACAGGAGATTATTGCCCAAGAAGATTTATATCACCTCCAATTCATCAGTTTGGATACTCAGTCTACAATTCGTCGCGTTATTGATCAAGTTCTAACTCGTGCGGGTATTGACACGACTCGTCTGAAAATTGAGATGGAGTTAAGCTCTATTGAAGCGATCAAAAATGCCGTTCAGTCGGGTTTGGGTGTCGCATTTGTCTCCACCTCAGCAATTGAAAAGGAATTAAGCATGGGGGTGTTGCAAACTCTCAAGATTGAGCGGGTGATCATTACTCGCATTCTCTCGGCGATTTCTAATCCCCATCGCTATCAATCGAAAGCGGCTGAAGCTTTTACAAAAGAGATTTTACCTCGGTTTTCTACACCCGGTTTGGGTAAATATGACCTAGATTATCAACCCTCTGAAGGGGTAGAGGTATTACCCGATTCCTCTCGGGTGCAGTCGGAGTTGAGTGAAAAAAAAGTCTAGGTTTTCCACAATCCTAATTATTGATTCGATCCACAACAGTTAACAAGTGGTTGACATGAAAGGGGGAAATTTTTCATTCTCAATCTAAACTCACCCGGTTTGATTTGCCGTTGTGTTGGATCAGTAATTTGGGTATTGTTGAATATTGAATATTAAACCATTAGCTAGAAAAAACTATGTCAGATGTTCCGTTCACCTTAGACCAATTACGCATTCTCAAAGCGATCGCGGCTGAGGGGAGCTTTAAGCGGGCGGCTGATAGTTTGTATGTTTCACAACCTGCTATCAGTTTACAAGTTCAAAACCTAGAACGACAGCTTAATGTACCTCTATTTGATCGCGGAGGGCGTCGGGCAAAATTGACGGAAGCCGGACATCTCCTCTTGAGTTATGGTGAAAAAATCCTCTCATTATGTCAAGAAACTTGTCGCGCGATTGAAGATCTCCAAAACTTACAAGGGGGTACTCTGATTGTGGGAGCGTCTCAAACAACAGGGACTTATCTACTCCCGAGAATGATTGGATTATTTCGGCAAAAATATCCTGATGTCGCTGTGCAGTTACACGTTCATTCCACTCGACGCACGGCTTGGAGTGTTGCCAATGGTCAAATTGATTTGGCAATTATTGGCGGTGAGGTTCCTCCAGAACTCCATGAATCAATTACCATTCAGCCTTATATTGAAGATGAATTGGCTTTGATTTTACCTGTTTTTCATCGCTTTGCTAAACAAGACAGTATTCAAAAAGAAGACTTGTATAAGTTACAGTTTATCGCCCTCGATTCTCAATCTACCATTCGCAAAGTGATTGATCAAGTTCTCAGTCGCTCTAATATTGATCCTCGTCGTCTACAAATTGAGATGGAACTCAACTCCATTGAAGCGATTAAAAATACAGTTCAAGCGGGTTTAGGAGCCGCGTTTGTCTCGACTTCTGCGATTGAAAAGGAATTGCAAATGGGTGTGCTTCATCAAACGAAAATAGAAGGGGTAACAGTTCGACGAATGTTATCTGTGATTGTCAATCCTAACCGCTATCAATCAAAAGCCGCAGAAGCTTTTAGTCGAGATGTCTTACCTCGATTTTCAACTCAAAAACTGAACTTAACTCGTGAAGAACCTGTTTCAACTGAGTAAGTCTCCATTCATTCCCTCAAATTTTTTAGAACATAAATAAAGTTAAATTTTTGTTAAAATGGCTGAGAAATTAACCCGGAAAAGTAGCCGAAAATTCAAGACTTTAAATCTACAGTTGCCCTTTTTTGGCTCAGATCGACATAAAATGTAGATGTTAGGGTGAGATAATAATAACAACCAAATGACAAGGAGTGACGCTTGACTAGCCACTGATTATCTCTATGAAAATTCATTGTACTCGTCCAGGGTGTCCCCGTCCCGAAAATCTGTTTGCTGACCTCGATGACAAGACCATCCTCAAAACAGTACAGCAAAAGTATTGTACAACTTGTGGGATGCCTCTAATTTTAGATGGTCGTTATCTACCCGAACGCTTACTCGGTCAAGGGGGGTTTGGAGCGGCTTTTTTAGCTTGCGATCGCCGATCTCCAGCTTTGCGAAAATGTGTGGTGAAACTGTTTCAACCCGCTAACGATCTGAGTCCCTCTGAGTTAGAACTCGCGCTACAACTCTTTGAACGAGAAGCCGTTGTTTTGGATCGTTTGGGAAATCAACACCCGCAAATTCCCAATCTTCTCGCCTATTTTCCCCTAGAATCTTCCGGCTGGCAATCTTCACAAACTCAGCAATTTTTTTATATCGTTCAAGACTATATTGACGGTCAAGATTTAGAAGCCGAACTTGACACTCAAGGTCAATTTTCTGAAGACGGGGTGCGAGAAGTTTTAGAAGAAATCCTCAATGTTCTCCAATTTGTTCACGATGAAGATGTGATTCATCGCGATATCAAACCGTCTAATATTATGCGCGATCGCAAAGGTCGTCTTTATTTACTCGATTTTGGTGCCGTTAAACAGGTGACTCAACAGGCGAATAAATTGGGGACATCGACCGGAATTTTTTCGATGGGATTCGCTCCCCCTGAACAAATGCAGGGTCATAGTGTTTTCCCTTCGACGGACTTATATGCTTTAGCTGTAACCTGTATTGTGCTGTTAACGGGAAAATATCCTAAAGAACTTTATGATAGTCATAATGGTCGCTGGAATTGGAAAGATAAAACCCAAGTTTCCGATTCCCTCGCTTATATTTTAGATAAAATGCTTCAGTCTAGACCGAGCGATCGCTTTGGTTCAGCCGAACAAGTTCTTAAGCTTTTAAATCCTCTCCCTTCACCCCCACAGGTTCCTTTATCGACGCCGAAAGCACAACCCATTTCATCGGTTTCTGTTCAACCTCAAATTCAAATTCCGTCCCCCGCTCCCTCTCCTTCTCCCGCTCCCCCCGCTCCCCCCACTTCTTCGCCTTCTTTTTCGACAATAAATTTGTTAAAAGGAGCCGCATTTACGGGTTTTGAAATTGCTTTATTACGGATTGCAGTCAATGGTTTATTGGGAGGTTCACTTCCGCTTTTGGCTTTAATTGTTGGCGGTACGTTCGGAGGATTGATTTTTGCTCAATATCGCCGCTGGATCGAAACAAAAGAACAAATTATTTTAGCTTTAATTTCTCTAGCAATAGTAATCTTTATTTCCACATTCGGACAAGGTATTCCGTTGTCGGGTGTGATAATTTTTCCCATTTTAGGTGCTTTGGGTTGTGTTGCTATTACTACTTTATTTCGTTTAATCTATTTAATTCTTTATCGCTTCTTGTAAACGATTTTCGGAAAAACTCAATTTTGGTTTTAATCTTATGTCTCAGAAAAACGAAACCACGATTTTAGTTTTGGCATTAATGATTACTCTGGGAGGGCTTGGAGTAGGTCTATACTGTTGTGAAGGATTAATTTTATTCTCCATTTAAACATATAGTTCGCGATGGTATAAGCTTATGCAAGTTGACTTTTAATTTGACAAAAACAGGATTTAATTTAAAAAATAGGATATACTCGAATTAGACAGTTAAAATTTGTCGTTATAGTTTTCGGCTTATGTCTAAAATCTCCAATCAAAAAGAACTAACGACTCTCGCCTTAGCCTTGTTAATTACCGGAAGTGTACTCGGAGTGGGGTATTGGTTTTTTACTCGTTCAAACAATATCAATCTTTCTCCAACTGCTGTTGAAGGTTCATCTTCCTCTCCAGCTTCTACGGCTATTCCCTCACTTGAGAATTTAATCAGTCAGGGAGAAAAGAGTTTAATTCCTAAACCTAGCATTCCCGAAAAACAAGCCGGGTTAACCGCTTTAGCATCTGGAAATTATCAAGAAGCTGTTAGGAATTTTGAGGCTTCACTGCAAACAAATCCTAATGATCCCGAAGCATTAATTTATCTCAATAACGCCCGCATTGGAAACAAAAAAGCCTACAGCATTGCGGTAACCGTTCCGATAGGAGACCCCAAGTCTTTGGGAACTGGGGAAGCAATGTTACGGGGAGTAGCCCAAGCCCAAAATGAAATTAATCGGGCGGGTGGAATCGCGGGAATTCCTCTAAAAGTTGTGATTGCAGATGATAAAAATAACTCCGAAATCGCCCAAAAAGTCGCCGAAACTTTGGTAAAGAATAATGAGATTTTAGGCGTGGTGGGTCACTATTCCAGCGGTGTTTCCTTGGCAGCCGCACCGATTTATGAAGGGGGAAATTTAGTAGCAATTTCGCCGATCAGTACCTCGGTTAAACTCTCAACTGCGGGAGATTATATATTTCGTACCGTACCGAGCGATCGCTTTGCCGCCAATCAACTCGTCAAATATATGATCGGGGAACTCTACCAACAAAAAGCGGTTATTTTTTATAATAGCCAGAGCGCCTACAGTCAGTCGCTCAAAGATGAATTTATCACGGCTCTTTATGGCGATGGCGGAGAAGTTGTGGATGTGTTTGACCTATCTTATTCTCACTTTAATGCGTTCAAAAGTCTGGATGCAGCTTTTCAGCAGGGAGTAGAAGTTATTGTACTCTTTCCCGATTCTTCTACCGTGGAAAAAGCGTTACAAGTTGTGCGAGTCAACCGCAAACAGCTACCAATTTTAGCGGGAGATGATTTTTATGCAGTTGACACCTTGAAAGTTGGGGGCGATAGTGAAGGAGTCGTGGTTGCGGTTCCTTGGCATATTCTCGCCTATCTCGATTCTCGATTTACACAAGAAGCATATGAACTTTGGAGAGGGGATATTAACTGGCGAACTACAATGGCTTATGATGCGACACAAGCGTTAATTGCAGGTATCCAAGAGCAACCTTCCCGAAGCGGAGTTCAACAGGTGCTTTCCGAGTCTAATTTTTCGGCTGAGGGAGCAACGAGTGTTATTAAGTTTTTACCCTCTGGCGATCGCAATCAAGCTGTACAATTGGTGGAGATTCAACCGGGAAATCGTTCAGGGGTTGGTTATGACTTCATACCTCTGCCTTAAGGAGTTGGTGAAATTCTTCTGGAAGGAGGGTTGACAAAACTAAAAAATTCCCCGACAATAGAATCTTGTGCAATTAAATACAGAAAGCGGAACTGGCGGAATTGGTAGACGCGCTAGATTCAGGTTCTAGTGTTCGCAAGGACTTCCGGGTTCAAGTCCCGGGTTCCGCATTTAACTTAAACCCTTATATTTACGTTGTTTTAAGTCTCTAACTCAATCAAAGTTATTAACTTTTTACCCAATAATTACCCAATCCACTAAAGTCTATCTGGAACAATGGGTAACTGACAATCAACTCTGTTATATTGACTCACTCATCAATAAGGGTATTTTTAAAAAACTGTCAAACACATAAATAGACCCCCTAACCTGAACTCTCTATCCTACTAACGTCGTTCGTTCTGTCAAGGACAAGCACTGTTTTTACTCAATTAAATCCATATTAAAAGGTTCATTGAGTAAATATTTGAAGACACCACCTAAAACTACAGAGTAGTTAATAGGAGGCAATAACATCCGGTTAAATTTTATAAATTATGGGTCGCCTGGGATTTGAACCCAGGACCAATCGGTTAAAAGCCGAGTGCTCTACCGCTGAGCTAGCGACCCGTTAATTAACTGTCAGTCAATCATATACGATTATAACACAACTTTTTGTGAAATGAAAAGAGATTTTCAAAAAAATGTGGCATTCAGGTGAACGAGCGTCTCATAACTGGCTCCAGGCTGGAGATAAGTCAGTAACTTGCCCGTATTCATGGCATTACGGGGAGCCGTCCAGGGTTCAAGACAATAGTAGTTTTTGCCCTTAAGCGTCCAAAACACCAAATTCGAGTAAGCGAAATTATAACCCAAGGCAATTCGCAACTTACGACTCGAATCAGTTGCAATCGCGGCCAACCCGGTCAAAGGCCCAAAAATCCCATCAATTTCATCAATCGTCGGGTCAAAGCAACCCGTAAAATCGTGTAGTTCTCGGGTAATCTGATCCCGATATTGCATCGCCGGAATCTCAAAATGCAGTTGAGTTTTGTCCGAAACCGAAAAATAGGGATGCAACCCTGTCGAAAACGGCATCACTTGTGCAGGTAAGCCCTCAATCGTACCCGAGAGGTTCGTAAAGCGCTGAAAGATGATCAACTCCGACCCTTTCAACTTGTAGGTAAACTCCAGCTCAAAATCAAACGGATAAACAGAGCGAGTTTCCCCGTTACTGGTCAGGGTCAGTGTAATAGCCGCATAATCAGTAGCCGTTTGGTTCGTCACAGTCCAGGGTAGATTCCGAGCGAAACCATGCTGTTTGAGTTTGTACTGCTGACCATTGTATTGGTAAGTATCCTCCGGCAAGTTCCCACAAATCGGAAACAAAATCGGAATTCCTCCCCGTACAGTCAAGTTAGGATGTGCAAACCGTTCTGTATCCAGGTAGAGTAATTCCTGACCTTTGACTTGCCAGCGCGTAATCATCCCCCCTCGTTCGGGTACTACCTCTAAGCGAGACTGATAGTGATGATCAGACAAGCAGTAGGTTTTGTATTGTTTTTGTTCTAGAGCGATCGCAAACACAGTGATTTGTCAGTAGTATAAAACTGAGCCAAAGTTGTTCAACAGAAGAATGCCTAGCTATTGTCGCACAAAGCCAGTCCGTTGAGAGTAAACCTTAACATTCTAGGCCTATGCTCTCACCTTAGCTTAGTTCTCGAATCATCGTAGAAATAGAACTAAGGCGATGATGTCTACTCCTCAATCGTAAAAAGCCGAGTTTTGAACCCGTCGAACCATTGGAGGTAAATCAACCCGAACCTTGTCAGAGGCGGCCGTGATTTGAGTTGATACCGAAAGCTGATCATCAGTCTCAAGATCTGACTTGAACAGAGCAAACGAGATCGGACTGATAGAATCATTGTAACGGTGAGAAGTTGATGGAGGTTGGGGAGTTTTTGGGGGAATGGAGATAAACGGATCTTTAATAAAAGGGTCGTGAATATAGGGTTTAAGAGAATCAGAACTAGAAGAAGCTGCATCTAACCGAGGCGGTAAATTCACCGTTTCAGGTTGATCCGATTGAGCCTCAACTTCATCTCCAACATCCTCTAGAGCTTCCGGTGTCACCAATTGTTCAGTGGACTCAGACAAATTCGGCAGCTGAGGTGCAACAGGAGTAACAGGTTTTCTCTCCACTGTACGTAACCCTGATCGAGGAGCATCCAATACCATCGGAGAATTCATCGGTTGGTCAAAAATGCGAGATAGACGCTCAACGTTTTGTAAAATCTCATCTCCCTTTTTACCTCTGACAATTTTCGCCTGATATTGCCGAACTTCTACAGGTAAAAATTCCACTTTCATCTTCTGATCAGCTTTCAAGGAAACTTTCAGTACGGCGGTATCATAATCGTTGCGACTATTCCCCCCAAAAATAAAGTTTCCCAAAGAATAAACAATCGGCCGACCTTTATAAATTTCCGCACCCTGCAAGACATGGGGATGATGTCCAACAACCAAATCGGCTCCCTGGTCAATCGTAAATCGAGCCAGTTCGATTTGCCAGTCACCGGGATAGTTCGCCAATTCCACTCCCCAATGATAGTTCACAATAATCCAATCTACCTGATCTCGAACCGCTTGAATATCAGCTGCAACTCGCTCATCATAACGAGGATTTGTGCCGGGACTGTCTTCACCCGCCGCATGAAAATCAGCATCATAATAGCCAAAGTAGGCAATTCGCTGACCTTTAACCTCAAGAATCTCCGGACGTCGTGCTTCTTTGAGATCCCGACCTGCCCCAATCGCATGAATGCCAGAGTTTTCTAGGGTTTCTAGAGTTTCAATCAATCCCTCGGCTTCATAATCCATCGCATGGTTATTGGCAAGGTTAACCAGATCAACTCCCCCACTGGTCAGCACTTGCACAGCCTCTGGGTCGGCTTTAAAATTAAACTGCTTATTCGGACGGCGTAGCGTTGAACGGGTTAAGGGATTTTCTAAATTCACCATAGCCACATCGACCTCACGGTATTCATCCAGTTTTTCAAAAGCCCAAGTATGATCATCACCGACAACAGTTTCAAAATGGTCAGAAAGAGTCACATCTCCCCCAAACATTAAGGTCACGGTAGGGTCATGGGGTTTTTGAATCGTGGTCTGCTGAACCACTGGAACAACTTCCAAAGCCGCTTGAACTTGCTCCGGACGCTTCGGAGGTAGTGTCGGGGAAACGACGTTTTCTTGAGCTGGTGTAGGAACTTGAGGAAGTTGAGCCGATACTTCATAATAGCTCACCCAACATCCCAAGATAAAGGCGCTCAGAGCCGAACCCATCATCAGTAGAGTACGGAATGTTCTGAATTTGAGGGACTCAATCGTTCGACTGCGAGGGCTTCGCCGCACCTGGTTAGCCGGGGTAACAATCCGAACCGACTGCTTCCATAAAACAGCCGGATCACCCGTATAGCGGCCCACAATTTGCACACCTTCGACAGTCGGAGAGTTCAGCTTCCAGAGAAGATGACAAATAAATTTAATAATACGTTCAGCGACGGGTTCAGTTTGAAACTCGATTAAGACCTGCAAGCGTCCTTGTCGTTCTCGACCAACCTGAGCATAAATCCCTTGAGGTCTGAGATAACTGTTGATCAGGTAGTTGATCGCTTGAAAATCACCAGAGCGAGCTAAATCAAAAATAGACGGTTGAGATAAATGTTCTGCATACACCATATACACGCATTCCCTAACACCAGCATTAAACTGAATGGAGCCAGAAATCTCTTGCTATCGGGTTGATCAACACAGAGATGATATTTAAACACCAAAAACTCTTTCTGGGCAGTCTTTGAGTCATTGTTACCGATTGAATCGGGATTCTCAAGCCCCAATTGCTGGACTGATCATTCCCAAGCTAAATTCGGTTTTGATCTACAATACAGGTTTTATCTATCTCTAAACAGATGTTTATTCCCAAAATATCAGCTAACCGACTCTCCTCGTCAAGTGGCTGATGTCGGGACAATCAAACCCTCGATACTCTCCATTCAATGTGACCCAGAAAGCCCGCTTTTCCTAGCACTCGGCTGAGTCCAGAGGATGTGATCCCCAAAACAGATTCACATCCTGAGAACAAGGATTATTCCTTTACCCTTGATTTGGATATTAAGCAGAGACATCCGAGTTGACACTGATCAGTACCAATGCGATCGCTTGAGCAACCCACTGCAAAGGATCAAGTTCTTCTGGAGTCAGTTGACAAGGTTGTTTCCACTGAAGGGAGAGGAGGGCGACATTTTTCTCTCGAAAACTCACCGGAATCGTAATGTGTGATTGAATTTCAGAAGTTTGGTAATGTTGTACCTCGGAGAGCGCCCCATCTCTAGGAATATTAATTGAGGCTTGTATGTTTCCGCTAGACAACGCGGCTTGAGCTAGAGGATCATCTGACAACCAATTTTCCGCTGTCCCACTACTGCTATAGATACCCTCAACTGTTGTTAAGGTATTTTCGCTCACTTGCTGAAGAATACACACATCTGTTTGAAAATTCTCACCAATAGCTGTTGCCATCGCCTGGAAACTCACCCCTAGAGGTTGAGACTCTTGAGCCACTTGCATAATCGTCCCTAAGAGTCGAGTTTGTTTTTGGGCGTATTGTAATTCAGCCGTTCGTTGGTTTAAGAGTTCATAGGTTTCGGCAGCCCGTTGGACAACCGTTTTGAGTTCATTGGGATCCCAAGGCTTGGTAATGTATTTATAGACTTGGCCAGAGTTAATGGCATCCACTAGATCTTCGATGTCAGTGAAGCCTGTCAGGATAATTCGCACCGTGTTGGGAAACGAGCGCACTGTTTTGCTCAGAAACTCTGTTCCTTTCATTTCAGGCATTCGTTGATCGGAGATAATCACAGCGACTTCTCCTTCAGCTTCTAAGATTTCTAGAGCGCGAATGCCGCTTTCTGCCTTAAAGACGTTAAAGTTCCGTCTAAAAGTACGATAGAGCAAATCAAGATTATCTGGCTCATCATCGACGACCAGCATTTTTGGCTTTTTCGGTCGATTTAGACTCATTAGCTGGTGCTTGATAGTCTCTAGGTCTGGAGTTTCACGTTCCATTTATACTGACGTGACGATTCGGATACTAATTTAGTCTATCCCAGTTCAATCGTTATTCTGTATCACAACGAGATTAGTAGAAAAAGAATAATCCACTCAGAACAGCGATGATAGCAACTAAGGCGATCCCCAGAAAGCCATTTTCTCGAGTATTCACCTGACTGAGATCAATGGGTTCAGGAAATAGCTCTGGGGTAGAGGATGAACGGGAAGTTGAGGAACGAGTTTTTTGGAGAATTTTGATCGGGCGCTCATTATCTTCAATCCCACTCATGTCGGGAATCTCAATCAATCCTTCCAGATTACTGTTCAATTCTGGGGCTTCCAAAATTTCGAGTAAACGACGGGATTGTTTGCTTGTCTCCATACTCGGATGACGAATCAGTTTTCGGCAGAGGGCGATCGCATTTTCGCGCTGACCAATCGCTTGATAAGCCGTTGCTAGCCAAATTTGAACTTCTCCACCCAAACGAGTATTTTTTTCGACTAAATCTCTTGCCGTCTCCAAATGTTCTACAGACTGACGATAGCGGCCTCGTTCAAAGGCATTTTTTCCACATCGGTACTCGGTTTGAATTTGTTCTAAAGTCTCTAAACTCACGCTGACAATCAATTATGGAGTAACAAACAACACGTCAATTCAACTTCTAACTCAACTCAAGCCGAGTTAAAATTCTTCATAGCTCGATTGTGCCATGTTCTCGTTATTATCCCGCTTAGATCCCAATAACTCAAGTTGCTCAACTCGAATCACGGGCTTAGAACGTTGTACTCCGGTCGCCCGATCTTCCCAATAGTCAAACTTCAGCGAACCTTTAACGCCGATTAAACTTCCTTTACGAACATAGTTAGCCGCGATTTCTGCGGTTTTATCCCACATTTCCAAATTAAACCAGTCGGGTTCATCCGTACGACGAGTACGACGGTTAACCGCTAAGGTCAGATTACAAACGACTTTACCCGACTCAAAATATTTAACATCAGGGTCTCCACCGACACGACCCACAAGAGTAACGATATTCAGACTCATTTGACTTCAATCTTGACTTGAATTTTGCGACACTTGAGATTGTATATCTATTGTAAGGCAGAAGTTGGGAGATCATCGGTACACCGCCTTGAAAAGACGATGCCTGCGATCACTCGCTTCCCGAGTTAAGATCCACCCCCTCTGCTCCCCATCAATCAAATTTTAGATCGAGAATAAAACTACCCCACCTTTCCCAGGGACTAGACTCTTGCTACAAAACATAATACAATCCACATCGATTCCCTCAAGTTGTGCGAGTAGCTTCCGGTATCACTTAAGCGACCTCAGAAGTAGAAAGCAAAGATGGCAGAAAAAGCGATCGCACTCTGCAAGTTAAGGGAATTCCAGAACAAACTTGGGGTGAGCGAGTTTATTTTTGACCAAATGAAAATCTGCTAAAGGCATCTGTTGGGATTGAGATCAGAAACTCAGTCAGCCATTAGGGTACGATGTGGTCTAGATCGTCATAGAGTTGGACTGTAAAAAAAATTATTGATATTGACTAGAGGGGCAAAAAAACGGTGGGTCTTCTAAATCGCTTTTCCTTGTCACGAGATATGGGTATTGATCTCGGGACTGCAAACACTTTAATTTATGTTTCCGGCCAGGGTATTGTTCTTCAAGAACCCTCCGTGGTTGCTATCGATCAAGAGGATAAAATTCCCCTCGCGATCGGAACAGATGCGAAAAAAATGTTGGGTCGAACACCCAATAACGTCATCGCATTACGACCCCTGCGGGATGGTGTGATTGCGGACTTTGACTATGCTGAACAGATGTTGAAGTATTTTATTCGACGAGTGCATCAGGGCAAAACTTTGATCGCACCTCGAATTATCATTGGCATTCCGAGTGGAGTTACAGGGGTAGAACGACGGGCTGTGATGGAAGCGGCTTTGCAAGCAGGTGCTCGGGATGTGCGCTTAATTGATGAACCGATAGCGGCTGCTATTGGGGCGGGACTGCCTGTGACTGATCCGACGGGGAATATGATTGTAGACATCGGTGGAGGCACAACAGAAGTCGCGATTATCAGCTTACAAGGCACAGTTCTCAGTGAATCGGTTCGTATTGCTGGAGATGAACTCAATCAAGCCATCATCCATTATATGAAAAAGGTTCATAATTTAGTCATTGGAGAACAAACGGCTGAAGAACTCAAGATTAACATGGGTTCGGCTTATCCGACCTATGAGGATGAGGAAAGCATCATGGAGGTGCGGGGAATTCATTTATTATCGGGTTTACCTCGGACTGTAACGATTAAAGCCCCGGAAGTTCGTGAAAGTATGACAGAACCGCTGTCTATTATTCTAGATGCGGTTAAACGCACTCTCGAACGAACTCCCCCTGAACTCGCTGCTGATATCGTCGATCGAGGCATTATGTTAGCTGGAGGGGGGGCTTTGATGAAAGGGATTGATACTTTAATTAGTCACGAAACGGGAATTGTGACTCATATTGCGGCTGATCCGCTTTCCTGTGTTGTTTTGGGAACGGGACGGGTTTTGGAAAATCCGAAGCAACTTGAACGGGTGTTTGCCGCGCGATCTCGTAATGTGTAGTTCATAAAGACTGAGGTTGAGATACGCAAGGTCGTGTCTCTCCGACAAACAAGCGATGAGTGTGACGGATGAACATCAGTTAACCCTAACCCATGACCCGTTTTTTAGGGATTAGGAATGAGGAATGAGTCACAAACCCTCAACCCCCCAGATCCGATTCCTAAGACCTAAACTATTGACGGTGAAGATGTTCTTCCTCAAAGAGATGGATTTCTAATTCTAATATTGGAGAATGCTGGCTCAGATTTAGGAGAAAGTTTGATGAATACAAGGAGTTGGTGGAATCGACATGGATCGCAATTGACACTTTTGGGTTTAGCGGTGGCAACAGCGTGGCTGGTACGGCAAACTCAGGGGGCGGCATTGTTTGAAATCTATTATTGGGTGAGTCGCCCGTTTCAGCAGTCATCAGAACAGCTCGTGACGGTTCAGGAACAGGCGAAGGTGTTAAATGCCCGTATTGAGGAGTTAGAAGCCAAAGTTAAGGATCTAGACAGTCAAAATCAAAATCTGCAAAAATTATTGGGCTATGTTTCGTCTAAACCTAATGATAAAGGAGTTGTCGCTCCAGTTATTGCCCGTAGTGCTGAACATTGGTGGCAGCAAGTGACCTTGGGACGAGGGAGCAAAAGTGGCATCAAAGCTGATGATTTGGTCATGGGGCCAGGAGGATTTGTGGGTCGAATTGTCAGCGTTACGCCCCATACCAGTCAGGTATTATTGTTGAGTGATCCCACTAGCCGAGTCGGGGTGGCGGTGAGTCGCACTCGTCAAATGGGTTATCTCAAAGGTCAAGGGAGCAACGAAGGGGTGATGGAGTTCTTTGACAATGTTCCGAAGGTGAAGCCGGATGATGTCGTTGTAACTTCTGCGTTTAGCCAAATTTTCCCGGCAGGTTGGCCAGTGGGTAAGGTGGTTTCGGTTGATATTAATAAAGCTCCTGCACCGGAAGCGGTGATTGAGTTTTTTGTGCCTTTGGGTTCGTTGGAATGGGTTGTTGTTTATCCGAATCCGAAATCGACTCAAAAAGTGGGGAATTAAAAGTTGTTAAAAAATTTGTTCTCAACTTTTTTATAGAGATTGTCTAATTCTTGATTGTATTGGAGTAGTGCTTGTGTTGGCTCGTCAAATTATTAATTATGCTGTCACTGTTCTTTCTATAATTCTTTGTGTTTTGGCGGTATTAGCTCCCATACCGGGTATGGAATTGTTGGGGATTAAACCGAACTGGCTATTAATTTGGCTAGTCGCTTGGAGTTTGAAGCGATCGCTATTTTCTGCGGCAATTGCCGGGTTGGTTTTAGGATTGATTTTAGATGGAATGACGGCTTCTGATCCGAGTCATATTTTTTCGTTTATGCTGGTTGGAGTTTTGACTGTTTTGATTTATAAGCATCTGATGAAGAAAATGCAGGAAGATTTTATTTCAGTTGCTTTAATTGTGTTTGGAATGGCAATTTTAGTGGAGACTATTAGAGCTTTACAATTTAGTCAAATGGGTGATCATACTTTGGTGGATTTATGGTTATATCAACAACAGGTGGCTCTGAGTTCAGCCATTTTGAGTAGTTTGTGGGCGCCAGTTATTTACTTTCCGCTCAATCGTTGGTGGGAATTAATGAAACCTTCAGATTCTATGAATTACTTCTCTTAAATAAGGCAGAAGATAAATGACAGGAAGCCCAAGGAAGATTTTTAGGTGAATTTAAAACACTGAAAATTGCCCGCGAAACTTCACCCCCAACGGTGGACGTTAAAATACCCTTTAAAATCGGTCAATGTTGACAGACATTGCTAAAATTTGATCTTTAAGCTTAGACAATAGAGAGTTATGCTCAAACAGAGTGATTTTGACAGCACCGATGAAATGAGCCGGGTAAAAGTTCTTAGTGAAGCCCTTCCTTACATCCAAAAGTTTGCCAACCGGACGATAGTCGTCAAGTATGGCGGGGCAGCGATGAAGGAAAGTCACTTAAAGCAGCAGGTGGTCCGAGATATTGTGTTGCTTTCCTGTGTCGGTATTCGTCCTATTGTGGTGCATGGCGGTGGCCCGGAGATTAATACTTGGTTAGGAAAATTGGGAATTGAACCCCAATTTAAAAATGGTTTAAGGGTGACAGATGCGGCGACGATGGATGTCGTGGAAATGGTTTTGGTAGGACGGGTAAACAAAGAGATTGTTTCTTTGATTAACCAAGCAGGTGGTTTAGGGGTGGGGCTATGTGGAAAGGATGCTAACTTAGTTGTGGCTAGACCTCAAGGTGAAGAAGGAATTGGTTTTGTTGGAGAGGTCAACAGTGTTAATACTAAGCTGATAGAATTGTTAGTCGATAATCGCTATATTCCGGTGATTTCTAGTGTGGCGACTGATGATAGCGGACAGGCTTATAATATTAATGCAGATACCGCAGCCGGGGAAATTGCGGCAGCTTTGGGGGCTGAAAAACTGATTTTAATGACGGATACTCCGGGTATTTTAGAAGATTATCATCGGCCAGAGACATTGATTGCAAAACTCGATATTCAAGAAGCCCGAGATTTGATTGACAAGGGAATTGTCGGTGGCGGAATGATTCCCAAAGTAAACTGTTGTGTTCGCAGTTTAGCGCAAGGGGTACGGGCGGCTCATATTATTGATGGTCGTACACCTCATGCTCTACTTCAAGAAATTTTTACCGATGCGGGTATTGGGACAATGTTAGTGGCTTCGGAATTTTTATCCTAAAATTTTCTACCCTTCATTACGGTTAGAGTTGAGGGTTTTATATTCAGATTTGGGGTAGGGTGGTGTTTCCGGTTCCCTACCCGATTCTTCATAAAAATCTTCTGGGTTACTATAACTGTAAGGTGCTTCTAAGTCTGGATTAGAATGTTTTTTGATCGGAGAAATGGGGGGAGTCGAGGGGGAAAGGCGCTCAACGGGGCGACGGTTTGGTCGGCGAAATGTGTTCCACGCCACTTTAAACCCTGTGAAAACATTGCCTGTTGTGCTTTGTACCTTCTGAGCTTGTTTTTTGGCACTATCAATACTGCGATCAACTTGTTTAACCACTTGACCTGCACTTTGAACGCCTTCGCTGACATCATCGGTCAGTTCGCTAATTTCTAATCCAGTCATCCGAATGGCTTCTAGAGTGGGCGGAAATTCTCGAGACAATGTATCGGTGAGCTTTTCGAGACTACGAGCGGCTCGGGCTAGGGCTTGGAAGGCAGGCAAAGCCGCAATTAACACAGCACTCAGACTGGCAGCAACCAGTAGGATAGATAAGCCAAGCCAAAAAACGGGGTCGGTCACGGGAATAACATCCAGGATGCAAAGAGGTTAATCTAGCGGAGTTGAGCGGTTGAGAACAACCTAACTCTGCGTTCATCGGGCGAATCTGTTATTTGTTACACTTTTCCGGGTTGCGATCGCGAACCCCCAGAATCAAGAATAAAAGCCAAAAATGCAACACAGATGGCGGTTATTATTCTATCATGCGTGACTTCCTCCCAACGCTAATAGCTAAGAGCAATATAGCGTGGGCTTCCCAAGATCGCTCTTGAGTATTTCGTCCTTCACACGGTCTTGTCTAGCACCAGTTCCCTGACACCCCGACAGTTCCCATCCAGACGCAGTTTCAACACCCGATAGACCACGGGCTTTTATGACTTGACCACTAGCAACGTCTCTAGGCTTTACACACCCACACTCAGGACATTTATGAATTCTGACACTCAAATCTTTCTTTACCCGAGTTCCACAGTCAGGACAAGTTTGAGATGTGCCACTGGGGTCAACCTTGCCGTAGTAAACCCCACGCTTGAAGCAAACCCAAGGCAAGACTTGATTGATAAATTGTCCCAAACCCGCATCAAGAGTATGTTTACCTAACATCCCTTTTGCCATGATTCGGAAATCTAAGTCTTCGACAAAAATCATCTTAGACTGGTCACACAAATGATGAGCCAATTTGAACTGCCAATCAAGTCGAGATGCTGCAATTTGTTCGTGAATTCTACCTATTTTTTGAATCAGTTTGGCACGAGCATTAGACCGTTTTTGTTTCCGCTTTAAACACCGTTGCAGCAATTTAAGCTGGCGTTGAAGTTTATCAAAGAAACGAGGTCTAGCAACTTGTTCGCCTTCACTGGTAGACAGAAAATAACTTAGCCCAACATCAATTCCGATTGCATTACCATGAGGCATTACATCAGGAATATTGACATCAATCTGAAGACAAAGCGTTATATACCAACCCGAATGTTTGCGAGTAACCCGCACTGTCTTTACCGCAAATCCATCTGGGATAGGTCGATGCAAAACAATCGGTATCTCTCCAATTTTTGGAAGCTTAATTTTGTTCCCTTTAATTGGGCTTGTCTTGAATTGTGGAAACAAAAAAGAGCGGTATTGCCCAAACTTTTTGAAGCGTGGAAAACCATGCCCTCTTTGTTTCATGGCGACAAATGCAGTCTCTACCCGGCGAATCGGTTCTTGAATAACTTGAGACTGAACATCTTTGAGGTGAGGCAACGAATTCTTGATTGCTGTCAGAGCATTTTGCTGTTGGTAATAACCTGGATAAGTTGCATCTGCCGGAATTATATATTCAGATTCAAGAGAGCAGCAATTGATGTCACATTTACGAGATTTTATCCAGTCCTTACGTTCTCTTAAAGCGTAGTTATATACGCCACGACACATCTCAAGCCAAGATATCATCCGGACTTCTTGGTTTTTCGACGGGTAAACGCGGTACTGATAATTCATCGTAAACATAGCTTGATTCTATCATACTTAAGTGAAGCTATGCGATTACTTAAATGCCAATTCTGGGGGCATCGAACCCTCCGAAGCGCGGGGTCGCTCGTCTAAATTGGCTGGGGATACATGGACACCCAAACCCCCCACAAGTTAATTTCAAGCCTTGATTGCTTCACTCTGAGGAGAGAGATAGGGAAAGGGCAAGTTCTCAGATGAGTTTTGCTGACGCACCTGCCCAAACCATCAACTAATTGCGATCGCGAAGGGGATAAGATGAGTCTGTATTCTGTACCTGATCAGAGAGAACTTGACGTTCTTGTTGACTGGCTTCCATACCAGCGGCTACTGCTTCTTTGAGTCGAAGTAAAGTATCTTCCCAGTTTCGCAAAGCCGACTCAGAGAGCCGATCTGCTTGCAGTTGTACACTGGTTGAAAGATCATCGACCAACTCAGGAAGGGCTTGAGCAGACTTTTTCAAGACTTGTCTCGTTTCCTTTCCTGATCGGGGTGCGACTAATAAACCCACCACTGTTCCTACAGCAGATCCGAGTATCAAACCCCCAAAAAACGATCCAGATCGATTATTTGACATAGACTAGAACCGAATATCCCTTACAATAATTGTAGACAGCTTTGGACTTACCGTTTCCTGAAATCTGGATTGACATACTCCCCGTCGTAAACGAGCGGGGATTCTTGACACTTCAACGAGTCCTGCTACCAAGGTAGTCTTACAGTCCCTCTATGTCCGTTTAGAGTCTCCCAATGCCCTATGGCGACTAATATGTATCGTTTTTTTTTGAAATATTAACAATACTTTTCGCTTTGCTTCCAGGTTGGATTTTTAACCATTGCCCTTAGGTCTTTCCCTATTACTGGAGCAGTCCCGGTTTCAACTCTGATCTGATGAGTATATATCGCTGCACTCTTAGGTGGGGATTTCAACCACTTAAATTATCGCACAAGCCGTCCTAAAAGAACGGGGCTTGTATCCCAATTTCTCGGTCAATTTCTCTTTCAATATCTTTTTCGCAACAGTAACAGTTGAGTCAAGCGGACAATCGCGGCTATTTTCTCAAGATGTTGCAATTTTTGTTGCAGCGAATCATATTTCTGTTTGAGTTGAGAACTGGTTGAGTTTCCCCGCTCGACGAAGTTTCGTGTTCGACATAGTAGCATATTAGCACGATGTTCGAGACGGACGAAAACTCGGTCTATTCGGGCTAATCCTCTACGCAGTTTCCAGACTCGACGAGCAACATATAGACAAACAAGCGAGATTAATACATTAATACATATAACGGTAACAACCATAAAAAACAACCCTAAAACGTTCGTTTCCTTGTTCAACTCATAATCTGGGAGTGAGTCGCTTTTATTGATTAAGTTGACATCCTCCCATCGCTAAAAGCGAGGGATTCCCAAACCTCACGATTTAGGTTTCTGCTTCTTAGCACCTGCCTTCAGAGATTTACTCCCTTCCGGTCTTACGGTCGCTCCACAGACTGACACGGCAAGCCCTGCCGCCAAAATGTTTATACTGGCGTTGAGATCTCGGTCATGGTGAGAGTTGCATTTAGGGCAATCCCATTCCCGAATGTTCAACGGCATTTTATCTGCGATATATCCACAATTGGAGCATCGCTTTGAACTGGGAAACCATCTATCTATCTTGATTAATTCTCGCCCGTACCACTCGGCTTTATAAGTCAGTTGTTGGACAAGTTCTCCCCAATTGGTGTCGCTGATTGCTCTGGCTAACCCGTAAGGGTGATTCTTGACCATGTTTTTTACAGCTAAGTCCTCAACCACGATTGTTTGATTTTCACGAATGAGTTGAGTGGTTAGCTTGTGGGTATGGTCGCGCCTGCAATCAGCAATTTTGGCTTGAATTTTAGCAACTTTAACTCTGGCTTTCTCTGTGTTCTTTGAACCTTTAGTTTTCCGGCTTAAAGACTTTTGAGCAAGTCTGAGTTTTTTGTACACTTTGTTAAAGTGTCTGGGATTTGAAACTTTAACACCATCAGATGTAGTAAACAGACTACTGATGCCAAGATCTATCCCCACCTTTTTATCGAGAGGTTTCAGCTTGTGGTCGATTGGGTCGTTGATTTTAAGGGATACAAACCATCTACCACTGGGATCTAACTTGACCATTATTGTTGAGGGTGTACAACCAGTTGGAAGTTGACGACTCCATCGGATCGGCAAAGGTTCTTTGCTCTTAGCCAAATAGATTTGACCCTCTTTAAACTTAAATGCTGACGCTCGTGAATTCAGCACTGCCACCGTTGCGTTTTTTCTTGAAGTTTGGGTATTTTGTTCGACCCGCAAAGAAGTTCGCAAAAGCGGTTTGTAAGTGCCTCAATCCTTGTTGAAGTGGAACTGAACTGACCTCGTTCAAGAAGTCTAATTCCTCCTCTTTCTTCCATTCCGTCAACATTGAAGAAGTTTGAGAATAGCCTACTCGTTCTTGATGTTCGTACCACGCTTGAGTGCGTTCCGCTAGTGCCTTGTTGTACACCAGTCTCACGCACCCCAATGTTCTCCTCAACAAGTTTTCCTGTTCAGAAGTTGGATAGAATCGGTAACGGTAGGCTTTCTCTGTCATACCTTACATTTTATCACACTTTTTGTAAACCAATTCACGGAGACGGCGTTTCCTCTCGTCGGCATAGCCGATCTGCTCCACGCCGAAATTTCAGATGAGCTTGTTGTTAATGAGGACAACAACTCAGAAGATCTCAAAAAATCTCAAAATAAATTATGGCTGTGGAATAGCCACTGTAATCCTAACTGAAAAAGGTTGCTGACTAACACGAGCATCAACACACTGTACAGAGAGAATCTATTTTTGCTAGTCCCAGAAGCTTTTGTTGGGGATGGAGTAGAGAGGATGGGTTGATCCACTTTAGCAATAACTCCCGCTCGTTCCTCTTGCAGACAGCGAACTTTGGTGGTGGCATAGGGAGACCAACCTCGTCGCTCTGCTTCTTCGTAGTCTTTGATGGTCAAGTTGAGGTGAGAAACGGAAATATCGTTCTTAATAGCCATATCCAAGGCGATCCGCAAATCTTTGTGTAAGAGTTTGACGGTAAAAGCGGGGGGTTTAGAGAGGTGATCACAGCGTCGTGAAAACCAATAGTAGGGCAAGCCGTGAATGTCCCCAGGATTTTGACCAAATGATCCGAAACGGAGAGTATCCCAGATGGTTTCTAGAGAAATTCCCTGAGCCAAACCCAAGGTAATTCCTTCACTCACTGCTTGCACGGCAACAGCATTCACCGCATTATGGATCAGTTTGCATCGAGTTCCACTGCCAATTTCACCACAGTAGAGAACCTGATCCGCCATGAGTTGGAGAAGGGGTTCAACTCGCTCAAAAGTTGCCCTCGAACCGCTCGCTAAAACGGCTAAACCCATTCCGCCCTCGCTTGTCGCCCCTTCAGAGCAATCATTAAAGGGGACATCTAACATCTCAACGCCTAGAGGACTGATCGCTTGATGAAGTCTATGTATGGTTTCTGGAGAGTTGGTGGTAATATCGATGTAAATACTGCCGGATCGCAATCCTTGACTGAGGTTTTGTTCACCTTCTAGTACCGCTTTGATCGTGTCAGAGGGAGTGGGTAGGGCGGTAAAGATCACTTCACAGTGGGTCGCCAGTTCAGCACAACTGTGGGTGATGTGGGCGCCTAAAGACTGCAACTGAGCCATTCGCGCTGGATTGATATCGTAGACATATACTGAGTAGCCGTGGGCGAGAAAATTAGCGGCTTGTCGTTTGCCAATATTGCCACAACCGATAATACCAAGGGTGGGATAATTGAGGGGAGATTCAGTTTGTGAAGTGCTGTTGTTTAGTAACATAGAGTGCTGATTTCCTGGTATCCTGTCCTAGCCGAAAAGATGATCCTGCTGAGGTAGCACGGGATAAATAGCTAGGAAGTTGACAATACTCAGGATTAGGGTGGTGCTGGAGAATTGATCTATACGAGTTGGTTTGCTTTTGTATACTTAAATAAGGATCGACAAGCGACCCGAGTTCGTCCGGCTGCCTCACGCCACAACTCCAACGCCACATCCTCTAAATTTTGTCCATCGACGATCAGCATCCGCGAAATCATACTAATTTTGCCAAAAGACCAAAACAAACCTGCTTCTAACATATAGGGTTCGTGGGTTTCGGCGTGTACTCTGAAATCATACAACGAATAATCCCGACAGCCCAGAGCAATATGAGCATTTTTAGCCGCATTTGCCAGTTTCTCAAACAGTTCTGGTGCAACATTCGCTGGACATACAGGCTTGGCGACGGGTTTTTCCGGTTGCTTTTCGGGCATTCCATCAGATTGCAGGTGCAGTTTATCTTGTACTGTTCTAATTGGGTGTTCTTCGGTAAATAGGTATTCTATCATCGGCAGTACACACAATTTTCCTTCCCGTTCGACAACAGCGACTCGTATTTCTCGACCGGGGATATAATCTTCGACTAACAATATCTCGTCTAGTTCAAAGCCAATTCGTAATGCTTCGGTGATTTGATCGGGGTTCTGAACTAACGTCACTCCGAGAGAGTTGTCTTCTGAGTTGGGTTTGACGATAAATGGAGGTTGCATGGTGAGGGTGTCTCCTGGGCGGAGTTGTTGGGCTTTGGCGACACGAACCCCGGATGCGGCGACAACGCTTCGAGTTTGGGCTTTGTTGGTTGCCAGGGCTGTACAATGGGACGGCGAACCGACGACGCTTAAGCCCAGGAGATCCTCGAAGAATGCCCGAAAACTGGTCATCCCTGGAAAACAAAACTGATGAGGAACAACGACGTCGATCTCAGGGAGTTGAACAATCATCTCCTGAAGTGACATTTTCTCGGAGAGGGAGTCTAAGGATGTCCCCAACTGCCAATCACCGTTAGGATGTACGACGGCATAGTAGCTGCTGACACCAACTGGTTGCACGACTTCTTTGGCGTAGACGATTGATAGGTTGTAGTAGAAATCTGAGACACAAGACCCTGCTAGATGCAAGACTCGCAATATGGGTAGGGTGTCTGAGGATAGGGGTTGAGTTGGTCGAATTGTTTCTAATTTCATGATTGAATTGATCTGTATTAATCTGCTGATTTAACTTCAATTTGCAGGCGTGGGGCGCGACCATTCTTAACTTGAAAAACAGGATTAAAAAAATACCTATAATTCAAATTAAATTGAAGTCTTTATTGATGAATATCATTGTAATGATATCATATTTTTTGCCTATTTCAAGGTTTTATTTTAAGATATTGCTGATTATTTTTTACTAAAACACACCTTTTGATTAAGTTTGTATTTTTCTGCAAAATTAATGAGAATTAGTTTAAAAACTTTGGTCGCTTTCTGGGTCTTTTGAGATCAGAAATTGAGAAATGAGATAAACTAAAATTCCGGCTAACATTCCCGGTAATACTTCGTAAACCGCACTGGAAAGTTGCAGTCCGACATTCCAAATTAAAGCACTTAGAATTCCGACAATCATCATTGTAATGGCAATGGGAGTTGTGATCGGTCGTTGGAAAATTCGCACTAAAAATAACGGCCCTAAACCCGATGCTAAAGCAGACCAAGAAAATGTCACTAACGCAAATACACTATCATTTCCACTCAATGCGATCGCTAAAATAATCGCTGTTACCGCTAAAGTTCCTCCTTTTGCCCAACGATAGGACTTGGCTGCTGCGGGAAACAAATCTTGGGTTAATGCAGCCGAACAAGAGAGAATTTGAGAGTCTGCTGTCGAAATTGTTGCAGAAAATAATCCCGCTAACATTAACCCAACTAAGAAAACAGGTAATAATTCCAAGGCCAAAAATGGTAATGCTAATTCGGGATCACCTTCTGTGAGTAAGTTGGGTAATAAAACTCTTGCAGCCAAACCAATCCCAATCGCACAACAAGAATTAGTTAAACCACAAGTAATCTTAATATTACGGGTTTTTCCCATGTTTTTTGGGGAGTTTAAAGCCATCGCCCGAACTAGAATATGAGGCTGACCAATAACACCAAATCCCGCGACAACCCAACCCAATACAAAAGGAAATAAACCCAATTGTAAATTAGATGGACTCCAACTGACTAAATTCGGATCAATTGCCTCTAATTTTGTCCAAAGTTCACCGAAACCGCCACAGGTAAAAATTGCAACGATAAACAGTAAAATCAGAGAACCGATCATAATTGTTGCTTGTACTGCGTCTGTCCAAATAGAAGCCCGTATTCCCCCAGAAAAACAGTAGATCACAACAACGACAGCCCCGATAATAATTCCTAAGTTGTAATTCCAGCCAAATACAGCGTTGAGGGCTTTACTTCCCGCGACGAGTTGGGCAGCAGCATAGGAACCTAGAAATGCTAAAGTAATTAAGGCAGAAGCAATTGTAATTCCGCGATTTTTTGTGTTTTGACCTAAGAATGCGGAGACGGTTTCGTTGTTGCTTTCCTCGGACATTTCTCGAAGTTTACGGAAGAAGAATAACCAAGCTATATAGTCTCCTACCGCCCAACCCACTGTTAACCACAATGCAGAAATTCCGACTGTGTAAGCAAAGCCGACTTGTCCGATAAATAAGAGTCCGCTTTGACCTGTCGCCATCGCTGAAAGTGCTGTAAACCAGGGGTTAACACTACGACTCGCTAACAAATAATCTGATGTTGTACTTTGTTTTTGAGTGGCTGAGTAGATGCCAACCCCGGTAAAGAATAACAGGAAGAGAACAAATGTTATCGCAATTAAGACTTGATCCGCCATAAACTGAGAAAGTTAATGATTCTTGTGAGGACTGAGTAAAAACTCTAATTCCAATGCTTTTAAGAGTATACCAGCCTGTTCAACTTTAACCAAACTTTCTCAGGGTATACCGATTCGATCAAAGAACTACAATCAGGCTTTTGAAAAATAGACTTATAAAAAAGATTAAGCCTATTTATCGTAGATTGGGCAGTTTAAAACCTCAATAATATTGATAATTGAATAGCGATCGCTTCTAATAAAGCACCCTATTTTTAGCGATCGCCACTGTTAAAAGCGGATTTTCTCTGACTCTAAACTCTTAATCCAATGGGAGTGAGTTTATAGTATCCTGCGGTTTAACTGCGGAGTGACTTTGTAAGGTGACATAAATACCGATTAACACACAAGTAAAGCCGATCCAGTTATCCGCAGTTAAGACTTCCTCAAAAATTACCCAAGCCGCTATTGAACCCAAAATGGGAGTGACTAAATGGCAAGTGGAGATAAATTCTGCTGAAAATCGCTTTAAGGATATTGCTTCTAAACCCAAGCCGATAATTTGACAAACAACAGCCAGGGAAATGACAGCAAACCAGCCATGAAGTGAATGGGGAAACAGTTGATCACCATTGATCACCACCAGAGGTAAGGCGACTAACATCCCAACAATTGAACAACCTTTAATAATTTCGTTTGAGGAAATTCGAGTTTTTAGCTGTTCGATAATTAGGGGATATCCTCCCAGTAATGAAGCTGAAAGTAATGCCGCTAAATCACCTTGAAAACCGCTTTGAGAATGGGATAAATCGTCGAATCCAATCACCAAAGTTCCACCGACTGCGATCGCCATTCCGAGTATAAATTTACGATCAATTTGCCGTCTGAGGAATAACCATCCCCATAAAGCGGTAAATATCGGGGTGAGACTATGAATAATTGCTGAGTTGGCGACACTGGTTTGAGTCAAAGACCAAGCCCACAACATTAATGATGTTGATAACAGGCTTCCCAGTAAAAATAATAACCCGATTGTTTGGATAGAATTGCCAGGCTTCTCGATGGATAAGGGGAGAGACTTTGGAGGGCGAGTGGCTGATATTCCATTCCACAACCCTAAAGCAACTGTGGCAATCCAAAAACGATTAAAAATCGTGGAGTAGGGACTGATTTCCCCCTCACTGAGACGGATGAAAATCGGAGAAAAAGATATGGCAACTAGACCAATAACGAGTGAGAGGATAACTCTAAGCTCTACTGGTGCAGACCACTGTTGGCGCAGTCTAACTCTGTAAAACATTTGAAGGGTTTGGGTGATTGTTTGAAGAAATGTTAATCTCCTCCTAATTCTACCAATTTTCCAATATTAAAGTCAATGCGAATCCAGCCTTTTAGTTTGCGTAAGTTGTCCAGCAAAAGTAGGGGAATTTGCCAGTGATGTACCATCAAAAAGGGTAGCGGGTCAGTGACTTGAAAAATGGCATCTGTCCCCCGATATATTTTTTTGATCCAGGCTTGGAGTTTTTCCCCAGAGTTGACCTCTGATAACCGCCAAAGTTCGTGATATAGCCAATAAGTCGGCCGACTCTCGGTTAAGGGTGTAATGGGAGGTTCATCTTGGGTTTGACTATCGGTTAGATAAGCATCCGCAACACCGGGATGATTGTAAAACATGGTAATTGCTGAATGAATTCTCGGGTTACATTCTAGGGGATAAACTTTACCGTCAGGGGCTTGAATAAAGTCAAAAGAAACTTGTCCTGTGAGATTTAAGGATTTAACAAATGTTTGTACCCAAGCTAATATTTCTGGGTTTTCTACTTGTTCATAGTTGACCTGAAACGGCGAAGATTGAGAACAACAATGCAGTCTAATTTCACCTTTTCTGACGGTGCTATGGGTGCAGTATTCTTGTCCCCGAATAAACTCCTGCATGATCCAGGGCTGATCTTCACTGATGGGTAATCCCTTGACAAACTCCTCTAATTCTGATTGAGAATTCATCGGCAATTTTGTGAGATCTAAGCGATGAACAGAATCATAGGGAATACTTTTGAGGATATATTGACTCCCATCGGTTGCAAAGTCAAAATCAAGCACCTGTTCAGGTTTAGTAATTAAAAAAGACTTGGGAACCGATAACCCCAATTGTCTAGCTTTATCAATAAAACTAAACTTATTATCCAAAATCTCGGTAATATTGGCTTCAAAATGAATTACCTCACAATGGGGTAAAAGTAGGGGTTTAGCCAGAGAACAATAGTAACTTTCTACTGGACTTGTCACCGGAATAAACACATCAATCTTTTCCCGTTTGACAATATCTAGTAACCCATGAAAAAAACCCTCTTGATCTTTTTTGGGGGCGGGAACGGTATAAAACCCTTGAACTGCGTTAGAAAATCGATGTCCAGACAACCAATATTTCTGGGTTTCTACTAAAAAAACTGTATGTCCAGCCCCATGAAAACAACGGGCGAGTTGTAAAGCCTTCGTCATTTTCCCACCCGTGATCAAAATCCTTTTCGGGTTTTCAGCGATCACTTTTTTCTGAAAGGGTTTACGAAATAAATTCACAACCCACGCACTGAGAACAAGTATTAAATTAAAGGGAAAAGCCAATAATAATAACAACAATGTTCCGATATTTTGAAACAAAGCAGATGCCCGTTGGGGTTGAATAAACAAAAGTTGTGTCATCTTTTTACTTCCCCCTTTGGAAGCTGGGGGATTAATACAAAACTCAAAAATGTTGACTGAAATTTTACCGACGTCGAATTAATGTTAGACCATCTCGCAGCGGTAACAACACCTGTTCAACCCGGCTATCGTTGGTGACAACTTGATTAAACTCTGCAATGGCTTGTCCGTTAGCAGTGCGTTGATTTTCGGGTAAATAAGGCTGTCCTTGCAACAAGCTGTTGTCAATACAAATAAACCCATTTTCTGCTAATAAATTTCGGTCTAAAAGCAGATTAAAATAATCGACATATTCTTTTTTATCGGCATCAATGAAAACCAGTTCAAACGACTTTCCCGCATCTGCCAATTTTTGCATCGTTTCCAAAGCCGGGGCGACTTCGATTTTTATTTTCTGACCATCGGGGGAAGCATCAAAACAATCTCGGGCAAATTTTGCCACATATTCATCCACTTCACAAGCAATTAATTCTCCGTCATCCGGTAAGGCTTCTGCCATCGCTAAAGCCGAATATCCGGTAAACATTCCGACTTCTAAAATGCGTTTGGCATTCATCATATGAACAAACAGTTTTAACGTTTGTCCTTCGATGTGTCCCGATAACATTTCCTGTTCTAAGTGACGAACAGTTTCGCCATCAGAAAACCGCAAATTCCAGGGTTCTTTTTGGGTTTTTTCTGCGAGTTTGGCTAATGCTTCGGACTCAGAAGTTGTGCAGTTTTCTAAGTAAGGATCTAAACCCGAAGCGAGTTGATAAGCTTGTTGAATTGTTTCAGCAATTTCAGGGGAAATATCTGCTTTTTCGATCAGTTCAACTGCTTTTTCCAGTTTTTCCGCTAATATTCCGAGAGGTGTAACGGGTCTAGCTTTGGGAAGGTTAATAATACTGGTCATTTTGATTGATGTTTTGAAAATTTTACAGAAGTTCTAACCTCTCCCCCAACCCCTTTTCTACGAGGCGAGGGGAGACAGAAAACGGATAATTCTTCCCTCCTTTTAGGGGGGACTGAGGGGGGTTTTTCGACCTCTCCCCAACCCCTCTCCTACGAAAAGGGGGGATGAAAAAAAGGTGTAAAAAAACTAACGACTAACGGCTAATGCAGGTTTTTCGGTTTCTGCGGGAATGTAAGCATCTAAACCGTCACCCGAACGAGGATAATCAACACAGAGGCGCTTATGATCGGCGATCGCATCTTCGAGTTCGTCGTAGGTGAGATCGTTGATAAAGTGGCAAGTTCCGATGGGACAAGGTACAGCCGCCCGCAGTTTACCGTCACGGGTTTGAATGATAGACTCGGTGGCTTTCCACATCAAGTCTGCTTCCATCAACGGATGATCGAGAGACAGTCCCAAACGACTCATCAGGCTGAGAATGCGATCGCGATCAGCGTTACTGATGTAGCCCCGTTTGGCGGCTAAGGTTGCGGAGAATGCCATGTCAATATTAACGGCATGACCATGATATAAAGGCACTTCGGGGGAGAGTTCTAGTGTTGGACTCCAGGTGTGGCCGTAGGCGATGACGCGATCGAGATCGAGTTCATGTAAATTAGGAACTTCCAACTCTAGCATCCGCTTGATGGCTTTGTAGTTGAGGCGATGACCGACTTCTTGGAGTTCGGGTGTCTCGTCAGCAAACCCAAAATGGCTGTATAACAGTTGTTCGCCGTGATCTTCAAGCATTTTAAACACTTCGGCTTCGGAAACCACGGCTATTTTGACGAGTTCCGCCATTCCGTTGCGAATTTGGGCGACAGGTAGGGTACGCAGGAAGGAGAAGTCAAGGATAACTTGTTTGGAAGCGTGGTAGGCGCCCAGACGGTTTTTGAGTTTTTTGTGGTTAACTGCAACTTTGATGGCGACACTGGCATCAATTAAGCCAATTAAGCTGGTGGGGATGCGAATGTAGTTGGTACTCCGACGATAAGTTGAACAGGCGAAACCTGCAACGTCGGTGGTTAAACCGCCACCGATGACTAAAACGGGTTCTTTACGAACTAAGCCAAAGTCGGCAAAGGCGTCGATAATGGTTTCAAAGGTTTGTATGGTTTTGGCGGGTTCGGGAATGGAAACCGGGAAGATGCGAAGATCGATTTTGTAGTGTTGGAAGTAGGCTTGCATTTGCTGGCCATACAGACGGTTAATATTCGCATCGACAACGGCTAAACACCGTCCGAATTTTTGGTAGGTTTCTGCGAGTTGAGGGTTTTTGATATCGAAGGCACCGTCAACGTAGGTTAGACTGAATTCGATTTTTTCGTATCCTTCAACGTGAAAAGCAGTGTCGGTTGCTTCAAATTTAGCTTGAACGTGACTCATTGAATGTTACCTGATATAGATATGTTGGTTGGTCAAACGATGCAACATTTCACACCAATGCCACGTCTTCAAGTTGGATGAGTTCTGTCGCCTAAATCTTTTGCTAGAAGTTGGTTTCTGACTCAGAAAAAAACGGCAGAGATTTTCTGGAGAGTGACTCGCGCGAGCATCCTCCTATTGTCAGATTTAAGCAACCTGTGCTAAGATTGTCAGCTTAATTAAGTAATTAAATCCTTCCCGAATTGAGTCTCTACTCGATTAGGGAATTTTTTTTGCATTGCTAGTCTGTCAACAACAGGAGAATTAAAAAGCTGAAGAAACCACTGAATATGTTAGTGGAAGTTTAGCTTTGATTCTTCTTCAAAATATTGAGAAGGTGGAACTCTAACATAGATGTTTTGGCAAGCCATTACCTGAGTTTAGCTAATTAGCAAACCACTCTAAATGATTCATCCGCCAAGCATCAAATTATGTTTTCCATCTTCTACCTCATCTCAAACTTTAGCCTGTAGCCTGAGATGACTCACGACTACTTCGGCTTTTGTCAGACACGACTTGATACCTCAAGAATTAAGATTTGAGAAGAATATTATTGTTGGCTACTACTAGCAACACTCACTTGAAGTTGCAATTGGTGGAAATGTAAACTAACTTGGGTCGTTAAATCCGAGTAAATATAATTAGCTCGGTTTCGGACTTCTTCGACCTAAGAAAAGAACTAGAGAAGAAAGCAGCTCGCTTTTCTCTTGCCCGAGTTTCCACTTCAGTTTACACCCATGATTAACCTGCTGATCGGGATTTAAAAGCCGTCCAGCAAGTGCAATCTTAAGTAGCAATTCTGATTTGTTTCTACTCACAAGCCTATGATCGGGATCTACTCCCCTGCTGAATTTAATCTTGCTTGTTAGTAGTTTAACGCTTGATGATTACTTTTAATCAAAATTAATGTTAATTATTGTAAATAATTTAACGTCATAACTGTTAATTTTTGTAAAAAAAGCGATTATAACAGTTATAACGGCGCTCCGTTCTTAAAGATTAGTTTTTTTAAATAAAGTCTTAATACGGTTAAAAAAATACGATACAAATAGGCATTTCTCAATACAAAATAGAGAAAAAACCTATTCCTTTGCTTTCATCCATATCTTCATTAATTTGTCAACATCCCAAAGTCCGATGACACAGTTATTCTTTTGTATCTACTAAAATTTCCGGAATCTGCTTGCCCCAATCGGTAAAAGTCCAAGAAGCTGTTAGGCTTAAGCAATCAAGATGCACAGAAGTGCCACAACACAGACTATTGAACTAGGCATTTTGCGATAAAATTGTCCACTGCTACAGTCATTCGGGATGTTAATGCTGTCCAAGCTACCCAAAGGGTTAACTCGTCGCTGGCATATTTCTCTTTCTCTCCCTCTAATCTTGTTGGGAGCGTTGTTAACGCCATTAGCACTCCGTTCTTACGTTGAAGCGAGTACCTATACTCGTCGCTATACGAATATCAACCAAGTTCCGTCTAAACCCGTTGCCATTGTTTTTGGAGCGGGTGTATGGGAGGATGGAACACCGATGCCGATGCTTGCCGATCGCATACAAGGTGCAATTGACCTTTATCATCTGGGGCGAGTCAGGAAAATCTTAATGACTGGAGATAACGCCACACCCGAATACAATGAAGTGATTGCCATGCAATACTACGCCTATGAGCAAGGAATTCCCCTAGAAGATATCAAACTCGACTATGCAGGGTTTAGCACCTATGAAAGTTGCTATCGAGCTAGAGAAATCTTTGGAATTCAACAAGCAGTATTAATCACGCAACAATATCATTTGTCTCGGGCGGTGTACACTTGCAATCAGTTAGGTATTAATGCAGTGGGTTATGGAACACCAGACTGGGGTAAATATCAAGATGAGTCGATGCGATTTTATACCCAGCGAGAGATGCTAGCCATCATCAAAGCGTTGCTGGAACTTCATATTTTACGTCCTAAACCAACCTTTTTGGGGCCATTTGAAGGAATGGGAAACAGTGACGAGCGATCAATTCTGAATGATGAATCTTCCCCATAGCCTCTATTCCCTTCTGGCTTCTGACTGCTGAACTTCTAAACTTCTAAACTTCAGTGATTTGCTTTATGCTATCAGAGGGGAATTTATACAAGGCGAACAATGGCACTTTATCTCGATTCAGCGATTATCGAAGAAGCAACACAAGTGAGTCAATGGGGTTGGGTCAAAGGAATTACCACGAACCCAACGTTACTCGCCAAAAGTACCCTTTCGCCCTCAGATACGCTCAAACAGCTTAAACAAACAACATCGGGAGAAATTTGTTATCAACTCACTGCTTCTGACTTAGATGGGATGCTAACAGAAGCCAAAGCCGCTTATGCACTTCTGGGAACCCAAACCGTATTAAAAATTCCGGCTACCGCCGTTGGGTTTCAAGCCGTTGCTCGTTTGTCTCCAGAGATTTCCTGTGCGGTAACAGCGATTTATAGTCCCGCTCAAGCAGTTGTGGCAATGGAAGCAGGGGCAAAATATGCTATAGCTTATGTTAACCGAGCAACTCGATTATTAGGGGATGGAATTAAATTAGTAGAGGAGATGTCTGCTTTACTAAAGGGAACGGATACCAGCATTTTAGCCGCGAGTATTAAATCCCCGGAAGAAGCCGCAGCAACGTTAAAAGCCGGAGCAACTCATTTAACTCTACCGTTAGAGATTTTAACTGCGATCACGACTCACGAACTCTCGGAAAAAACCGTTGAAGAATTTACCCAAAAGGGCATTGGTTTAAACGTAGAATAATCAACTCAGGTTAATCCCATATCTATTTTTGGGTTAGTTTCAAGATTTGACAAATTTAAAATTATCCCATTGTCGATGATCAAAGAAAGATCGACTTTTCGGGGGAAATCTGAGCAAAACATTGGGTAACGGATTTACCTCAAGCTCTCGAATATTGCTTTATGCTGTTTTACTACGAAGGCGGCACCCGGATTTGAACCGGGGATGGAGATTTTGCAGACCTCTGCCTTACCGCTTGGCTATGCCGCCGCATACAAGAACCTTTATTGTACCAGAGAAGTGCTTTGAGTGGCAAGCTGTAAATTCTCAACTACAGTTTTTAATTTTGCAGGCAACCCCGAAATATACTGAGGATAGACGGGTAAGCGTTTTTGTAACTCCCAACCTTGAGGCTGAAGAAGATTTGCGAGAGTTTGAGCATCCGGGTGAGGATAATCAGGATTCACTTCATCGTGGGGGCTGATACCGCCTAAATCCCTGGCTCCGGCTGTGATACATTCGATTAAGATCTCAGGATGAGTGACTAAATTTGGGGGGATTTGTAAGGTAATCTCTGCCGGAAGCAAAGAACGGGCGATCGCAACGACTTGGGGAAGTTGATGGAGATTAAAAGCTTCACCCTCCCAACTTTGCTGTTGACCGGGACTGTGAGGTTGTAAGATCACTTCTTGAATATGTCCCCAAGATTGATGAACGGTGGCGATCGCTTCTAAGGTTTCTCGCCAGTCTGACTCTTGTTCACCAATTCCGAGTAATAAACCCGTTGTAAAGGGAATTTGCAACTCTCCGGCCCATTCAAGCTGTTGTAACCGCAGTTGAGGAACTTTACTCGGGGCGTGGCGATGAACGGTTTGCAGTAATTTAGGAGTCAGTTGTTCTAGCATCAACCCCATTGAAACGTTAACTTGTTTTAGTTGTGCCATTTCTTCATATAAAAGTGGGCCAACGTTGGTGTGGGGTAAAAATCCCATCGATAATGCCAATTCACACAGTTGATAAATTCGTTCAAACCAGGCGGGGCGTTGAGAACTCTGAGGATGAACTTCTCCACTTAAGATTAAAATTTCAATCACCCCTCGATCTAAAAGTGATTTTAAGATTTGTTGAGCTTGCGCCAGAGTCAGCCAAGGACGGGTTCCAGGTTCATCTCGAAAATTACAGTAATGACAACGATTAAAACACTCATAGGTTGGAACAACTGTATAAGCGGGACTGTAGGTGATCACAAAAGACATAAATCAATGACAGATACATGGCCTCATCTACTGTACAAGACCTGAAAAGAGTGAGTCGGAAGCTCTAGTTAGACAATCATTAGTTTTCTTTATACTTTAGTTAAGTAAATCATTTATGAAAACCCCTTTACAAAACTTCATTGACTGTGTAATACTAAAGTCATGGTAGAAAACACCTACCGACGAACCTCGAAAAACAAATAGCAATTATAAATACAATGACAACTACCTTACAGCAGCGCGAAAGCGCCAGCTTATGGCAGCAGTTCTGCAACTGGGTCACATCCACAAACAACCGCCTTTATATCGGCTGGTTCGGCGTGTTGATGATCCCGACCTTGTTGACAGCAACAATCTGCTACATCGTAGCCTTCGTAGCAGCACCTCCGGTTGACATCGACGGAATCCGTGAACCCGTAGCTGGTTCATTAATGTATGGAAACAACATCATCTCTGGTGCAGTTGTTCCTTCTTCCAACGCAATCGGTCTGCACTTCTACCCCATCTGGGAAGCAGCTTCCTTAGATGAGTGGCTGTACAACGGTGGCCCTTACCAGTTGGTAATCTTCCACTTCTTGATCGGTGTATTCTGCTACATGGGTCGTGAGTGGGAATTATCCTACCGCTTAGGAATGCGTCCTTGGATCTGTGTTGCATACTCTGCACCTGTAGCAGCAGCAAGCGCAGTTTTCTTAATCTACCCGATTGGACAAGGAAGCTTCTCTGATGGTATGCCTCTGGGTATCAGCGGAACATTCAACTTCATGTTGGTCTTCCAAGCTGAACACAACATCTTGATGCACCCCTTCCATATGTTAGGTGTAGCAGGTGTATTCGGTGGCGCACTGTTTAGTGCAATGCACGGTTCTTTGGTAACTTCTTCTTTGGTTCGTGAAACAACTGAAACTGAATCTTTAAACTACGGTTACAAGTTCGGTCAAGAAGAAGAAACTTACAACATCGTTGCAGCACACGGCTACTTCGGTCGTTTAATCTTCCAATACGCTAGCTTCAACAACTCTCGCGCACTGCACTTCTTGTTAGGTGCATGGCCGGTAATCGGAATCTGGTTTACTGCTTTAGGTGTATCCACCATGGCATTCAACCTCAACGGTTTCAACTTCAACCAATCCGTAATTGATTCTAGCGGACGTGTTATCAACACTTGGGCTGACGTCATCAACCGCGCTAACCTGGGTATGGAAGTTATGCACGAGCGCAACGCTCACAACTTCCCCTTAGACTTAGCTTCTGTTGAGTCTGCTCCCGTCATCAAAGGCTAATTGCTAGCTTAAATTGAATAACCTTAAACGCTCTCCTTCGGGGGGGCGTTTTTGATTGGTGATTTTTGGTGAATTTGAATCGAAAAAATCATGCTACACATCATCACTTCAAAACAAATGATTGCATCTATTTTAAAATAACAGAAAGACAGAACAAAAAATAATATGCAGTATACTTCAGGCGGTTGTAGCGGTTTAGTTGTTTCACGTCTGACATTTGGGGCGATGACTTTTGGAGAAGGACAGTTAGTTCCAGGAGTGACAAACAACATTGATCAAACTGTTGCAGACCCATTTCCCGCTTGGAAAGCTGCCATAATATTGACCATTCAGGAACAACTTGGCTTTTCTGGCTTCATTACTACTCAGGTGTACTATTCTTTGCTGGGATGAGATTTAGAACATGAAATCGTTCCTTTTGTTGAGGATGCAAAGCTAGGTGTATTGGTTTGGAGTCCTTTGTCGGGAGGCTTTTTAAGTGGAAAATAGACGAGCGAAGATCCTCAACCTGAAGGCGCTCGTTGTGTCACCTCTATCATGTTAGGGGCATATAAAATGTCTCATCTTCAAGATAACTTGGAAGCCGTTAACCTCAAATTATCTTCTCAAGACATTGAACAACTCGACGAGCTAACTACATCTTCTCCTTTATACCCGGGTTGGATGCAACCTTTAAGCTTTGATCCCGTCGTTCAAAAAGCACTCAAATCTGACGACTCGAATTTTTTGCGAAATCTATTTGAAAGTTATTTCATCTTATCATGTTAAAGCGAATTTTATTCATCGGATTAACCTCATCTTTGTTTTTTCTGTGTCCTGATGTTTCCAATGCTCAAACTTCCCTGGTTTCTTCGGAAGTTGGTGTAAAAGTATCACAACAAATTCCAGAAGATAAACGACAACTGATTGAAGAATTCCTGGAACTCACCGGAGGGGAAAGAACGTTTCAACAAGTGAGTCAAGCCATGTTATCTCAGATGGAACAACAATTTGGAGCGATGTTAAATTCAGACTTAGGAAGCCAACAACTCTCACCCCAAGAACGTCAACAAATGGCAGCTAATCTAAGTCGAGAAATGAACCGTATTACTCAGAAATATAATCGACTTTTTCTCGAAAGAATTGACTATCAGAAAATTGTTGAACAAGTTTATTATCCTCTCTATGATAAATACTTTTCAAAAGAAGATTTACAGGTATTAATTGACTTTTATCAGAGTCCGACTGGACAAAAAACAATTGAAGTCATGCCTCAACTCCTACAAGAATCGATTCAACGGACAACTCAAGTCATCGGGCCGACTATTACTAGCATTATGCAAGAGATTATCGCCGAAGAATTAAAACGTTTAAACCGATAACAAAATCCAATTAAAGCTAAAGCTTAAAGTGATCGCCGCCAGTTGAAGAACTTTTCTAAGAAATTCTGTTGCCATTGATTTTGAGCAAACTTCTGTTTTTTCAAGAGTAATCCGGCTTTACTATTAACCTCTGATAATGTCGGATAAATATGAATTCCGGTTAAAGCAGAAACCTTTAAATTATTCGACATAGCTAACACAATTTCATGGATTAATTCTCCGGCTGACGGCCCAACTAAATGAGCGCCTAAAATCTCACCATTTCCCCGGGTAATAATCTTCGCAAACCCTAATGTTTTCCCTTCCGCTTGAGCGCGATCTACACCCGAAAAAGGTTGTTTTAACACATAAACATCTTTATCGTAGCGTTCTATCGCTTGTTTTTCAGTTAACCCAACTCGCGCTAACTCAGGGTCAGTAAATGTCGCCCAAGGAATGACTCGATAGTTGGCTTTACTAACTGGAAAAAACAAAGCATTTGTTAAGACCACAACTGCTTCATAACCCGCAACATGAGTGAATTGATACCCACCAATTACATCTCCACAAGCATAAATTCGGGGGTTGGTGGTTTGGAGTTTAGCATTGACTTGAATTCCTCGCTTACCAACCTCAACACCTGCTGCTGACAAATTCAAGGATTCTACATTGGGAACTCGTCCGACGGCGAGTAAGATTTCATCAGCAATAATAGTATTTTCTCCGGCTTTAATTTGTTTTTTTCCGTCCCGTAATTCGACGTGTTCGGCGCGAGTTTGAGTTAATATTTTAATCCCTTCTGACATGAGTTGATCTTGTACAACTTGAGCGGCTTCTGGATCTTCTTTTTGTAAGAGATGATTACCACTTTCAATGATTGTGACATTTGATCCCAACCGAGAAAAAGCTTGTCCTAATTCACACCCAATAGGCCCTCCACCTATAATTGCAAAATGATCAGGACGTTCTTGGAGAGAAAAGACTTTTTCATTGGTTAAAAAACCTGCTTCTGTTAAACCTGGAATTGATGGAATAGCAGGTCGAGAACCTGTAGAAATCACAAATGCTCTGGCTTTAAGTTGGCGTCCGTTGACTTCAAAAGTTTGGCGATCGCAAAATTTTCCTTCCCCAAATATGACCTCAACCCCTAAACTCCGAAACCGTTCTGGTGAGTCGTGAGGTTCAATGGTTTTAATCACGGTTTGAACGTGACGAGCAGCTTGAGCAAAATCAATTTTTGGGTGTTCGGTATGAATGCCAAAACGAGCGGCGTTTTTGACTTCATAGGCGACTCGGGAAGCGTGAATTAAAGATTTACTGGGAACGCAACCAAACCACAAACAATCCCCTCCTAAGCGATCGCGTTCAATGAGTGCAACTTTTGCTTTTAATTGGGCGGCTGCACTCGCTACAACTAACCCTCCTGAACCTCCACCAATAATGACTAAATCGTATTCAACAGCCATAATTTTAGTCCCAGTTTATTATTTTGATTGATACTTTATTATTTCATCCCAACAAACTGAATTCTCTCTGAGAAATCACTGGGTAGGGGTTAAGATTTGTTGAGTTGGAAAAACTGGAGCTAAGGAGATCTGATCAATTAACCTATTTTTTCTCGTCATTTTGGGCTAGAATTGCTCGATTTATGCTCAATAAATTTATCCCGGTAGATTGATTGATCTGTTGTGATTTTATCAACAATTCTGACAATCAACGAATCGACTTAGAAATAAAGAAAGATTTTCGGCTGCGGTGCCTGAACCTATTCCATAACAAGCGCGTTTTCGCCAAACAATGACTGGCAGATGTCCGACGGGTGCATTGGGGTTAAATGTTAGTTCATCGTAATATTTCCAATTTTCTCCTTCTCGCCATCCCACCGCGTCACAGAATGCTGGATAATCCCCGGCTAAACTGTTAAAAATTTGCTGCTGAACGCCTAAACCAAATAACCCGTTACTATAATAATTCCAGAGATAATCTATTGTTTTCAAATCAACACAGGGAAAGGTTTCAATATCTTCTACTCTTAGCCAACTGTCGGGTTCTTGTCTCGCTAAATAGAGCAAAATTTGCCATGTATATTGATCGGAACTTTTCCAATCTCCTGCGGCGAGTAACTCACTGAGGGGCTGATAATCCATCCCAACTTCAGACATTAAAGATGTTTCTTCAACACTTCCCTCTAGCCAACTTTCTAGACGAGAGATAGTATTAGAAACACGTTCAGGGTTGAGTAATTCGAGATAATACAAAACCCATTCGAGTTGATGATGTAAGTTTGTTCGTTCAACGGTTGCGTTTTGCAGTTGGGTTTCAATTCTATCTAAGCGTCGGGTTAAATTTGCTAAATTAGATAAATTTGAAGCAGAATTTAAGGGATAATTTTCTTCATTTGAATGCTTTTCTTTAAGCTTTTGTTTCAGGAGTTGGAACTGTTGCCACTGTTGTTTTGCCCATTCGAGTCTAACAGATTCTTGATCAATTTTTATTGGCTCTGATAATCCTGATTGTAAATTCCAGTGACAAACTGAACAAAACTCAGGAAGTGATTGTAGATATTCCTGTTGACAGACTGGGCATTTAAACATAAGCAATCACAGCCATTGAAATTTTGGCATTCTTTGGACTGACAATTTACTGAAAATTTCCCAAAAATTCCGAGAAAAGTTTCGATATAGATTAGGATTTTTTGGAATCTTTAGGTGAGAATACAGGACGGAGTAGAAACCATAATAAAATCACAATAAATAATACCAGCGTATTCTCTCCCGTCATTGTACTACTTTGAGAATATCGGTTCCGAGAACTTGTGGGTTCAGAGGCGCTGAAATGAGAGTAACCCTCTGTCGAAGCAATTAAATCTTCCCTGATTTCGGGTTCTCGCTCGAATGAAGTTTTTTCCGATGAGGATTCTTCTGAAGTTCCAATTCGGTTGTAATTTTCACTCCAATGATGAGAGTGATGACGATTTTTCTTTAAGTAGCCACAATAGGGTTTATGTTTGGAATAAATTTCATCATATAAAGATCCACGGCGAGGGGAGTTGCAGTCATCGACTTCGCAGGAAGATTGATGAGGAGGTTGATGAGGAATTTTACCACCGGGATAACCATCCGCCTTCGCCTGATTGGGAAAAACCCCTGATGCGATCGCCGTGATCGAGAAAGCCACAGCCCAAGCTTGACAATATTTCTTCATCATTATCCCCACATTCCTCAAATATTGACGTGATCGTAGCAGATTAACACCCAATTTTAAAGGAAAAAAACGTTAATATCTGTGTCTTTTACACCAATCAGGGGACATCTTGACAAACTCCTTTTTGTTGAGATCTAAACAGTGGAGTATCAACCATCAAGGCGAAAACATCTGTCGCCCGTATCCATCCCATATCACCCGCTTGTAGAGGTGGGATAAGTTGACTGCTTGCTTCTAAGTTTTCTGAGGGTTCAGTGGGCTGATATGGGTTTTCTGATGCTTCAATCTGATCGGGTATTTCGACGGATTCTGATGAAGGGATAAAGTCCGGATTTTCAATAATTAACTGTTCCTCTTTAGAACGCTTTTTCCAGGTTAAGTTCTCTTTTTGATTCGGCAAATAACAAACCTTTAATTCTAACCAAGTCCCGGATTGAGGAGTGGATTGTTTTTCCATCACTTGAAAAACTGTTCCTTCAGGAACTTTACCTTTAATCCAAGGTTTCCCAAACTCTTTTAATAATTGAATAGAAGAGACCGGAATTTCACCTAAAGCAGTGGTATTTTCCCCGAGTTGAATGATTGATTTTAAACCTACGGTTGGATTGCGAGAGATAGGAAATTCAGGAGGCTGGGTCGGGGGAGTTGTGTTTGTCGGGGGAACAACAGGAACTTGAGACTGAGTAGATCTCTCGGGATAAAAAATATAAACTAATACTCCTCCTAAACCTAATAAAAAGGCAATTCCCAGGGATAATAGCCAAATTTGAGGAAGCTTGGCTGAGGATGGTACATCGACAAACTCTGTGTTGGGTAGATCAGAATCATCCGCTTGAGAAATATCGGAATCCTCCCCATAATCTACCTCTAAATTTGGAACAAACGGTGAAACTTTAATATCAGGTAGAGAGTAAATCCCCGATTTTGTCGAGACTCGAAAGTGAAGGAGAGAAATTGTTACATTATCGTGACCATTGAGAGTATTGGCAATTTCAATTAATCGATTTTTAGCTGAGATCAGATCAGTTTCTGCGTTGATAATTGGTAATATTTCACTTTTCCAATAAGACTCAATCCGATCTTTATCACTGAGGCCATCAGAACATAATAGAAAGATGCAATCTTCATCAATCGGGAAACGTTGGACTGTCGGGTAAAGCGTCGCGGAGGAAGTAATTCCCAAAGCTTGAATCAGGGCGCCTGAAGATCGGGGTTGAATCGCATCTCGATACAACGCATAACCCAGACGAACTTCTCGGGAAGCAACGTCATCATCGAGCGTCACCTGATGACAACCTGTGCGAGTAATCCAGTAGGCGCGACTGTCTCCGACATGAGTAATATAAACTTCATGTTCACGAGTCAATGCCATCACCAAGGTTGTTCCCATGCGTTCACGTCCCTGGCGATTTTCGCTGTCGTTGCGTTGACAGATCACATCGTTAGCAATATTCGTCGCCCGTTTTAACTGATTCATCAGGGAAGTTGAATTCCAATTCGCCGGATGAGATCGAATATTTTCCAAGTCTTCGCGCAAAACCCGAATGGCTAAGTTTGAGGCGACTTCTCCGCCTTCTTGTCCCCCAATACCATCACAAACAATACTCAAAGCCTGAGAATTAGCTTGAACTTTCACGAGAGTATCTTGTTCAGGATAACAAGCATCTTCATTTTGAGAGCGAGTCGGTCCGGTATCCGTTGCGGTAATAATTTCAATCCGACGAGTCAGCGATCGCCCACAAATTGCCATCGCTTGATCGAGTTGATAGATCAAGTGTTCTGGCTGGCGAATTTCTTTGGCGATCATTTGCTGGGTTAGCTGATCTAGAAATGAATGAATTTTGGGGTGAGCATTCTCGATCCAAGATTGCCAAAGTTGACCGAGTTGAGCCAGAGTTGCTGCTTTCCAGTCAGGCTCTAACTGAGACAATCGCACCAGTGGCCCTTCAATGCGTAAGAATTGGGGATTGAGCAAACTAGAAGCAACCTGTTGATGTTGGAAAGGTTGCCACAGTTGAGCAATTTGCCATAACCAGTTTAACTGGCGTAGAGCCGATGTCCCCGCCCACAACTCTAAGAGACTGGGCATTAAAGTTTCCCTTGTCTCATCAACTGGCCCCTGTTCTAAGAGCCAAATCGAGGTTTGAAGGGGATTGTGATCGGGGGGGATAAATCCGTAAACGAGGGGAAGATGCAGTCGATAGGGAAATAGCCGTAGATAGGCAGCAATTACCTCTGGAATGCCTTCAGGCATTTCAGGAAACTGTTCGGGTCGAGTATCGACCACAATGCAATTTTGTCTGACTAAGTAGCGATCGGCAATTAGCGTTCCTGTAGGCAAAGTATCCATCCCTTCACCTACCGCTAACAAATAGTGTTTTGGCATATGATTTTGCATAGAGGTTCCTCACGCCTCTGTTGCCACTCAATTTTAGAGTTGAGAGTTAAAATTGTTGTCTCCAAGCTTGTTAACTTTCAAGTTGGGTAGGTTCCTCCCCACCTATCCGGTACGAAGTTTCCTCTCCATGCTACAGGATAAATGATCGAGATCGCACGGTTGATCTCTAATTCGACTCATCCCAAAAGCACAGATCATTTGTCATGGAGTCTAAGCATTTAGAAGCGAAGGGTTTCCTAGAATCAGTAAATTAGCAAAAACTTCTCTGAATCATTGTAGCGTTTCCGGTTGAGTTGCCAGACGGGGAATTTAGCCAACGCCAAGACACTCGCTATGGCATTGGCTTCCTATATTATCGACGGATACCTTGCTCAGTATCGATCTCAACTTATTGGGAGGCAACGCGAGGCAATCCCATACTGTAGTTGAGAACTCGGCTATTGAGATTGTAACTAATCTCTCCGGCTTGCAAGAGCGATCGCACAAAATGTTCAAGATCAGAACCAATGCGACGCATATTATACTCAGTAAGGTCTTCTCCATTGGCGGCTTCTACTAATTCATCAAATTTTTGATAAACCTTTTTTAGTGCCGCCTCATTCCAGTTAAACTCGTTATCGGGATCAACATCTATCGTTAAAACTTGGTCATTGTCAACCAGTTCATCATTCTTGATTTCAGCAGTGTAAATCTGAATATGCCGAGTTGTTGATTTGAGCAACATAGCGTCTGCAATCTTAAAATTTCGATCTTTGCATTCTCATTGTAAACGAGTTTCAATTTCAATAAATCTATAGATAATCTTTATCCAATGACTAACTTTTGGAAGACTGTCTTCAATTTTGCCCAAACCACGACGACTGAAGTCGGACAGCGCTTAAGGCTTGACTGGGGTTCTGTCCAAGCCGATGAAAAGTCTGATGGCAGTTTAGTGACTCAATCGGATCATTGGGCTGATCAAGAAATTCGTCGTCGGATCAATCATACATTTCCCGAACATGGTCTTCTTTCTGAAGAAGGAGAACATCTTTTCCCCACCACAGACTGGTGTTGGATTATTGACCCAATCGATGGGACAACCAACTTCGCTCGGGGACTTCCCATTTGGGGGATTCTCATGGGCTTGTTGTACCGAGGAACCCCTGTCTTTGGTTATGTTCATCTCCCCCCCTTAAATCAGTCTTTTCATGGTTTCTGGCTGGAAAATACGGGTTTAACTGGCCCGAGTGGTGCCTTTCGTAACCAACAACCGATTCACTCGAGTTTAGAGACTCCCTGTTCTGATCATTTTTTTAATGTTTGTACCCGCAGTACCGCGATTATCCCGAATATTCCCTGCAAAATTCGGCTGATGGGGATGGCGGGTTACAACTTCCTGATGGTGGCTTCTGGTGTTGCTATTGGTGGGGTAGAAGCGACACCCAAAGTTTGGGATATTGCCCCTCTCTGGCCGATTCTGAAGGCTGCGGGGGCGGTTTGGACACCGCTAAACCCTGAACCGATTTTTCCCCTCCAACCCGGACAAGATTATGGTCATCGTTCCTATCCGATATTAGTGGCTAGCCAAGAACAATGGGTTTCCCAGTTTCAGCCGTTAGTCCAGTCTTTACTGTGAACTTAGTTGTCCTCTGAGTTTAAACTTTTGCGGCTTCTGCAAAGCGAATTTTGAGATAATCTTCTTCCATTTTCGCGCCCGTTGGTTGCAACGCGGCTAACGCTTGGGGTAAAACTAAATTCCGGCGATGATTACCGATCCGAATATTTAACTCATCTCCACTTTTATTCAGTTGAATTTGATCTTTAGGAATTCCGGGAAGATACAATTCTAAGCTGTAAGAATCTTTCTCCTGACGAATTCTAATTGTGCTTTCTGCATAGTAAACTTGGGTTGGGTCTTCGTCTTTATACAAAGTATCTTTGAGTCGATTTAATGCTTGTAGCCCACACATTTCTTCTGTATAGAGTGGCACTTCTTTGACGGGTAAAGGCCGGAAGTTATCGTGAATTTCTTGACGATATTGTTGTTGATTTTCTTTCCAGCGTTGGAAAAATGGATCAGTCACTTCGGCGGGAATAATCCGATTAGCAACGACTAAATCTGTTGCGACATTATACAAACTTAAATAAGCATGGGCGCGGAGAGATTCTTTGATGACCA
>NZ_AAVU01000010.1 GCF_000169095.1 Lyngbya sp. PCC 8106 | reverse complement strand
AGATGTGAGCGAGTCAAATTTAATCGCATTAAAGGCTTTGTTAGCCGTTCGAGAAGAAGTCAAAGACTGGATAACCTTACAAATTGTAGCGTTTCCTCAAGATGGTATTTATAGTCGCCCCGAGAATGAATTATTACTGGAAAAAGCATTAGATTTAGGTGTAGATGCGGTGGGGGGAATTCCTCACTATGAGTTAACCCGAGAAGATGGCGTGAAATCGGTTCACCGTATCTTTGAACTCGCTCAAAAATATAATTGTTTAATTGATATTCACTGCGATGAAATTGATGATGATCAATCTCGGTTTTTAGAAGTTGTTGCAGCTTGTGCAATTAGAACCGAAATTGGGGATAAAGTTACCGCTAGCCATACAACCGCTTTTGCGTCTTATAATAATGCCTATGCGTTGAAATTGATGGGATTCTTAAAGCGATCAAATATTAATTTTATTGCTAATCCTCTGATTAATATTACCCTACAAGGTCGTAGCGATACCTATCCGAAACGTCGAGGAGTGACACGAGTTAAAGAATTATGGCAACAGGGATTAAATGTGAGCTTAGGACATGATTGTGTACAAGATCCCTGGTATAGTTTAGGAACAGGTGATTTATTAGATGTGGCTCACATGGCGGTTCATGTCTGTCAAATGACTGGAATTTCAGAAATTGAAGCGTGTTATAATATGATTACTTGGAATGGTGCAAAAACGCTTTCACTCAGCGAACAATACGGGATAGAAATCGACCAAACGGCTAATTTTATTATCCTAGATGCACAAGATCGTTTTAACGCTATTCGTAAACGAGCAACTGTGCAGTATGTTTTTTCTAAAGGTCAATTATTAGTAGAAACTGAACCGGAAAAAACAATCTTTCATGCAACATCTTGACAAGCAGAATAGTCAGGTTTTCGGTTCCAGGAAGTCAGGACAGGTTAATCAATGTTGTTTGCGAAAAACATATTTTTGTATAGAACCCGTCCCAACGCTCACGAGTCACTAAAATTGTAGATTAATAATCGACCCTTCTTCTATACTGTTCGTAGGGATTTTGAGGATCAACGCGGTAATAGTTATCGCTTCTGCTGCGATTACGGCGATTATCGTAACGACGGTCATTGTCATAACGACTATCTCTCATGCGATCATCACGACGGTCATTCGTGTCGTAGCGTCTATCAAAACGATCATTACGACCATTGCGATCATTGCGACCATTCGAGCTATCATAGCGTTTTTTCCATTCCTTTTCATCTCGATCAAGTTGTTTATCAAGTTCTCGATGAGCATCGCGAATGACTTTCTCTTTCTGTTGCTGAGACAAACGGGAGTTATGAGGTCTATTCATCTCGTCGTTCATCTGGCGATCAAGTTCCCGATGACGCTCATCGCGATATCGATCCCAAGCTTCATCTTCTCGGCTATCGGCGAGCAATACCCCTTCGCTTTGTACCGTATGATCAAAATTGCGATCGCTACGAGTTTCACGCCGACTATCAGGAGATGCAAAGGCGGGAATTGTTAAACAGGTGGTGAGTAAGAGTGTGACGATCGCTAAAGTGCGTTTCATGTCTGCCTCCATGGAGTCGATAAACTGGCTAGTTCTTTTTTCTAAAGTTAAGATGTGAAACCCAGTATCTAACTTCACCCAAATTGGGGAAGTTTAAAGTTGGCAACTAATGCTCTATTCTCTATTGTATCAGTCGAATAGTCACAGAGAATTGTTCCCCATCTCTAGAGCAAGTCTACACTCCATAGAAGGTTAAATGATTGGACTGATCCTTACTTTTGCTGTTGATAGAAACGCAAGACCTTCTGAGTGTATTCAGCCGTCTGACCACTATTGTATTGATTGGGATCTCCGGTCATCCACCAGGCTGCGGCTCGACGAATTGCCACTTCTTCACTGTTACCACTGTTGGGATATTCTTCTTTGAGAACATCTTCCATGACACAGCCTAATACTTCTCTGGCTTTGCGATCATTGGCTTCAAACTGAGCGGGTGTCATTTCCTGGCCAGTACACAGTCTAGACCAACGAGGGATGTTATCCGGCTTGATCTGCCAATCTGTGTACAATCCATCGTTTTCAGTTCCCGTCTGTGGTGCCGCTAAACGTAAGGCTTCAACTAACGCTTGGACTTGAGTGCTGGAGACTTGAGCGTGAGCCGGAAGCATCCATAGCAAAACAATGACTAATAGTTTCCAATTTACTCGCATCGTTTACTCCTTCACCCTGGTGTGGTCAGTCTATTTTGCTTCTAGGATACCTGTTTTAACACATTTTAAAATCCTTCTGCCGACAGAACTCAGTTGCTTTTCCGGTTGATGTACGCTTTAACTTGACAAATTTCATATTTTATGAGTGTGCTTTTCCCCGGAGAGAATAGTGGACAGACTCAACGGCGATCGCCTGTTTTGACAATCAAATTATCACAAATAGGTATATTTACATAAAACCACTGGGCGATCACAGGTTAAGATAAGTAGTCAGAAAAACTTAATATTTTCTCTAACTTGTCGTTCACCTAGAGAGGTCCCCTTGAGTCAGCAGAAAGACGCAATTGCTCCCCACGGTGGAGAACTAATTAACCGCATTGCCTCCCCTGAAAAACGGCAGGAATTTCTCGAAAAAGCCGACTTCCTACCTGTCGTTCAACTCGATGAGCGATCGCTGTCCGACCTAGAAATGATTGCCATCGGTGGATTTAGCCCTTTAACAGGCTTCATGGAACAGGCAGACTATGAAACAGTCGTCAGTGATATGCGCCTGAGTAACGGCTCACCTTGGTCTGTTCCGATTACCTTGTCCGTTAGCCAAGAGGTGGCAACACCCTTAGTCGAAGGAAATTTCATTCGTCTAAACTCTCCTAGCGGTAAGTTTGTCGGTGTCCTCAAGCTGACACAGAAATATACTTACGACAAAGAAAAAGAAGCTCTCAACGTCTATCGGACGACAGAAGACAAGCACCCAGGTGTAAAAGTCGTCTACGAACAAGGGCCGATTAATCTGGCTGGCCCCGTGTGGTTACTGGAGCGTGATGATCACCCCTTATTCCCCCAATATCAGCTTGATCCTGCCGTATCTCGGGCTTTATTTTGGGAAAGAGGATGGAAAACCATTGTGGGTTTCCAAACCCGTAACCCCATCCACCGCGCTCACGAATACATTCAAAAGTGTGCTTTAGAAACCGTTGACGGTTTATTTTTGCATCCCCTTGTCGGAGCAACGAAGTCCGATGACATTCCTGCGGATGTGCGGATGCGCTGCTACGAAATTTTGATGGCAGGGTATTATCCCAAAGATCGGGTCATTTTAGCAATCAACCCGGCTGCCATGCGTTATGCAGGCCCGAGAGAAGCGATTTTCCATGCGCTCGTCCGCAAAAACTACGGTTGCACTCACTTTATTGTGGGTCGTGATCATGCAGGTGTCGGTGATTATTATGGCACCTATGATGCTCAACATATTTTCGAGGAGTTTGAACCCTCGGAGTTGGGGATCATCCCGATGAAATTTGAACACGCCTTCTACTGTACCCTCAGTGGTGGGATGGCAACCAGCAAAACCAGTCCGAGTAAACCCGAACAACGGATTCACCTGTCTGGAACCAAAGTTCGGGAAATGTTGCGTCGGGGTGAAATGCCACCGCCGGAATTCTCTCGTCCTGAAGTCGCGGCAGAATTAGTTAAAGCTATGCAGGGTTAAGTCTGTCAGTCAGATTTCAGTTTGGCTTTGGAGTTGATCAGAACTTCCCTTTCTTCCTGTGCTGATTAGTAATCTTCAAATAGTCTGAGGATGAACCTCAGCATACCTATCCTCTTAAGGCAAGGGTGCATCTAGGATTAAGGGGATTGTCGCTATTACACCGAATTATTTATATAAAATCAACTGAGAGCTTAAATTTTTAGATCACCTCTTAATCCCAGCAGGACTGTTTGATTGGCGTGGAGATCGGGAAATTTGCCTTTTCACCCGATCAAGTGCGACCATTTTTGCGGTGAGACTAAAATAGCCCGGGCTTAATCCCCAGGGGTTTTTACTGATCAATGAACTGACAAGTCTCTGAGAAAATTGCAGGTATAGGGGTATATTGATGGCATGAAGCACGATACAATTTCAGGCAGTGCGGTTAAGTTTGGCTCGATTATGCCGATCAGGGGTTGAGTGGATGGATGAACTTCTTCACTCAAAGTAGAGAGCTGTTAAAATGCTAGAAACTGCCGCTTACCAATTGAGTTCAGTCGGTCTTTGAGAGATCGTCAGGTGAAAAGGCTCAAAACAATAGATCATAAAAGGACAAAGGAAAGCAAGTTTAACATTTGCTAACCTGACCTATTGAGGAAAATAGCTGGATTGATGGAACAATCGTTGAGCATCCTCGACCTAGTATGGTATTCAATGAAGTGAAAAAAGTGAGAAGTTTTCAGCAGCCGGGTAGGATGTCAGGGAGAGAGAATGGGACTACAACGACGGGAATTTCTGCAACGGGCTAGTCTACTGCTAGCAGCACTGGGAATCAGTGAAACACAATGGTGGATGGGTAGCGAACGCTATTACCAAGCCCTCGCTCAACCCACTCGCCGGAAGTTAGCATTGCTGGTCGGAATCAATCAATATCCAGCCAGTAATGGCGGTTTTGAGCCGTTACGAGGGTGCATTACTGATATCGAACTTCAACGAGAACTCTTGACCTGTCGCTTTGGGTTCCAAGATTCAGATATTATCACGCTGAGTAATCTTGAGGCGACTCGTGAAAATATTGAAAATGCCTTTATTACTCATCTGATCGAACAAGCGAAACCGGGTGATGTCGTTGTTTTTCATTTCAGTGGCTATGGGAGTTCTATTCCCCGCTCAAATTCAACGACCAATTCCTCAATGAGTCAGAATGCTTTAGTGCCTGTTGATGGGACTTCTAGCACCGCAGAAGATGGCGAGATTAATGACTTACTAGAGGATACACTCTGGTTACTGCTGCGATCGCTGCCGACTCATCAAGTTATTACAATTCTGGACACCAGCTATGCTTATCCGGGATTTAGCCAACAGGGGGCTTTTCACATTCGCTCGAGTGCGAGTCCCAATACTTCTAAAATCTCCCAAGCTGAACAAGATTTTCAAGATCAACTCTTGTCTCAATTGAACTTATCGAGAGAACAACTCGAAAAACGCCGTCCCAATCAATTTCCGGGTATTGTTCTCAGTGGAACTAAACCTTCACAAGTCGCTGTTGAAATTAACTGGGATAACTGGAGTGCGGGATTATTTACCCATACTCTCACCCAAACCCTCTGGTCAGCATTTCCCGCTGATAGCTTGCAATCGAGTTTAATTCAAGTTGCAGGTGTGGTTGAACAAACGATGGGTGTTGCTCAACAACCCCAACTCTACAAAGAACTCTCCTCGGGTTCAGAATCCCGTCTGACAGATAAACCGCTGGCTCTGAAAAATTTATTATCCAACTCCTCTGGCGCAGGTGGAGTCATCAAGGCGGTAGAAGATAATGGCAAAACCGCTAAACTCTTGTTGACTGGTCTACCTGCATCGATTTTAGAGTATTATGAAGCGAATTCTCTTTACACCGTTTTACCGGACTCCGAATCTGAGGTGAGTCCGATTCTGTCTCAACTGTTGATTCGCTCTCGCACGGGTTTAACGGCAAAAGCAACAGTCCGCAGTATTGGAAGTGGTAACTCGACCTTACCCGAAATCAAAGCCAGACAACGGGTGAAAGAAGCGATTCGTGTCCTTCCCCGACAAATTGACTTGAAGGTTGCTCTAGACCCCAAACTTGCTCGGATTGAACGGGTTGATGCAACCAGCGCTTTTTCGGGAATTGCCGATGTGTCTATCGTCACGAACGACCAACCTGCTGATTTTATTCTCGGTCGGGTACGAGATACAGCGATTGCTCAAAGTCCTTCTGCACCTCTGCCCTCGATGTTTCAAGGCCGTTATGGTTTATTCTCGATGGGACAGGCGGTTTTACCGGAAAGTGTCGGAGAAGGCGGAGAGGCGGTAAAAATTGCCGTACAGCGACTGGTTCCTCAACTAAAAACCCGACTGGCGGCGAAACTCCTTAACCTCACCCAAAATGATCAGTCTTCGTTAATGAGGGCGAGAACGACATTTGCTTTACTCACCCCTCAAGCGAAAGTCCTGATGAGTCGAGAAACCCCTCAAAGTGAAAATGAGGCCAGTCCAACTCAACCGCAAGCAGATCAACCCCCCAGTAATCCGTCATCGTCGTCTGTGAAACCCTCGATGAGTCAAGGTATTGTGTCGGTTCCTGTCGGCAGTCGAGTACAGTACCAGTTGCAAAATAACGGCAATTTACCTCTCTATTTTATCTGGTTTCATCTCAATACTCGCGGACAAGCCTATCTTCTCGATCCGGTTTTGGAAGAGACAGAAACTAATGAGGAATTCGGGAATGTACCTCGACAAAAACGGGTTTCTCCCGGTAAAACCATGAGTTTACCTTCGAGTGCTTCTTTTGAAAATACAGCATCTACAGAGACGGTTGGACAAATGGTAAGAGGGCCTGCCGGATTAGCAGAAACTTATCTGGTTGTTAGTCATTATCCTTTTACTAAGGCTCTGAAAGCGATTGAGAAAACAAAGACAATGGGAAGCGGAAATACAAAGTTATTTTTATTATCTAATCCTCTAGAAGTCGCTGAAGCGGTGTTAGAAGATTTGAGTAACGCAAGTCAGCTTGGTGTTGAACGGGCGGGTATTTCCACTGATGATTTAGCCTTAGATATTAATGCTTGGGCAACATTTAATTTTATTTATCGTGTGATTTAAGTCTTTCACGCACAATTAGAGATGTTTTCTGATATTCAAGACCACTGGGCGCAATCATCTATTCTTGCTTTGAAAGAGCGATCGCGCTTTAGTGGCTATCCTGACGGCAGGTTTCGCCCTCAAGCTTCTCTAACTCGGGCTGAATTTGCTTCCCTAATGTGTGGGGCGTTTCCCCAAGCGGAGGAGGTACGATCAGCAATTCCATTTCGGGATGTTCCCCAAACTCATTGGGCTTTTGAAAGTATCCAAACAGCGACAAAAAAGCGGTTTTTTAGCGGATATCCCGATGGAACATTTCAGCCGGAACAACCCCTTCCTCGAGTTCAAGCGATCGCTGTTTTGGGATCTGCCCTCTACTTTCAGTCTGAAGCCGAACCGATGGCAATTCTCAATCGAAATTTTGAGGATGCCAGGAATATTCCGAGTTATGCCAGAGGGCTTGTTGCTGCGGCTACTCGGCGGGGAATTGTGGTCAATTTTCCGGCAATTCGACAACTTAATTCTAATCAAAATTCAACACGGGGAGAGATTGCCACGTTGTTATGTCGGGCGCTGAAAATCGATGCTGTTCCCCACCAATATATTGTAATGGATGTTTTAGAAACGGGGAAAAAACGGCGAATATTTGGGGAATCTCCCGAGAAAATTGCTGAATATTTTGGTCATCCTCTCCAGGAAGAAGTCAGAGACGAGAATTTTGTGATTAGATATCCGTTTGATCGCCATCCTGGTGTGCTGTTTGAAATTACCTTTCAAAGCAACCAAGCTACTGCTATTTTTTATCAGTTGACTCCTAACTTTCCTGATTTTGATCAGATGTATTCTGATGATTCTCAGGAATTATTTCAAGTTATCTTTGGGTACAAAAATCCGATCAATCGTCAAATTGATTCAAGTTCCGGTTGTGGCTTTTATGGGGCAACGGTTTGTATGGGAGATGGTATTCAACTCAATACCTTTGAAGCCGGAGTGGGTTTAATTGAACGAGGATTTAAGTTAGATCCCGCTTGTGAACATTAGGGGTAAAGATCATAAAAATAGAGGTCTAAAATTAAACCTCTACTCATGATGATTTGATTTTAAATCCATCCTTCACCGACTCAAGTTAGACATTTTTCGGTACAATTCTATTTTCTGCTTTGAGGTTTAATGGGGATTGATTCCGAATATAATCGATCACCACATCGGCTAGTAAAAATCCGGTATCAACTTGATTTTCACCTGCTTCAAAAATCTTGTAACCATCGCCTCCACCCATCATAAAATCATTCGTGACGACTCGATAGGTTGCATTGAGATCTAGAGGCTGTTCTTTTCCTTTTTCATCCCTCACTTGTACAGAAACAACTCGAGAACCTGGGGGTGCTTTAGGATTCCAAGTAAACCGGATTCCTGAAACATGAGGGAAACATCCTTCTCCTTGTTCAACTTGGCTAACTCCATGTTCTAAGGCTTGTTTAATTTGTGTTCCTGTTAAATCTAATCGAGTCACAGTATTTCCAAACGGTAAGACTTCTAACACTTGACTCACTGTAACTTCACCTGCGGGAATACTCGCCCGAATTCCACCCCCATTGACAATCGCAAGTTGACCATTATCAACGCGCATTTTATCTAAAATCGCATCCGCAATTAAATTGCCTAAATTTGTTTCTTGGGTGCGAATATTAGCGCGATCACCATCTAATTTAACTGTCGTTTTTCCGACAACTTGTTGACGCAAATCATCGAGGGGTTTTTTGAATTCATCCAGTTGAGCAACAAAAGTTTCATCTGCTTTAATATTACCATCAACTGCATGGGGCGAACCCTGCCAATTTATCAGATGACCTTTTGAATCAAAACTAACTTGTAAATCCCCTAAATACTTACCCCATTCCCAATCAGTTACTAATAAAACCGTTTCGCCATTGGGTGTTTTTTCAACCACTGGATACGGTTCAGTCGCGCCGGGCATATTACCTAAAGGCGTATGAGAATGTCCGCCAATAATAATATCAATTCCATCGACTTTACGGGCTAATTCTTTGTCATTGGAAAAGCCTAAATGAGTGAGGGCAATAATTTTATTAACACCCTGTTTTTGTAACGCTGTAACAGCTTTTTGGGCGGCATCAACTTCCGGGGTAAAAACAACACCTTCTCCGGGACTTGATAAAAGTGCTGTTTCGGCTGTCGTTAAGCCGAGAATGCCGATTTTTTGACCCTTGACTTCCTGCACAATCCAAGGTTTAATTAAACCTGAAAGGGGTGAATTTGCAGCAACCTCAATATTAGCTGAAACCATCGGAAATTTAGCTTTTTTGATGAAGTCCGCGAGAACTTGTTGACCTTGATCAAATTCGTGGTTTCCAACAGCAACGGCTGCATAATTCAACTCATTATAAAAAGGTAAGTCGGCTTTACCCAAGTATTTATTGAAATACAAAGTCCCTTGAAAAATATCCCCCGCATCTAATACCAATGTAGGGGCTTTGTCCTCACTCCGCAGCGAGTCAATTAAGGTTTTACGTTGAGCAATACCCCCAAGAGTTGTCTCACCCACTTCAACAGCTTCGAGGTGAGCATGATGATCATTCGTGTGTAAAACTCGCAGACTAAACTCCTGGGGACGGGTGACAGCGTTATGGAGTGCTATACCCATTAACATTGTCCACAGAAACAGAACAATGTAAGTACGCCGTTTCCATTTCATAATGCCTCCTGGTCGGTAATTTTTGGTTTGACAGCGTTCTGAGTAGGCTTTTTCGGTCTGTCATTGCAAAAATCCGGAAGCTTTTAGCATCTATCCTAGAGTGCAGCTCGCGACCGAAGTTTTTATTAAGATTGCACCCTTTTCTTACAAGTTTACCTGAGATTTGTTAGTTTGAGCAATAAATTGTGGATCATCTGGTGTCACTTGAGGGGCTTGATAATCAATATCTTTATAAACTGTTTTTAAATGTTCTTCTTCTGCTGTTTGGTTAATCACTTGAAATTGTTCGGGATAAAGCAATACATTCTCATAGTCAAAGCCTCCAAATGCAGCTTCGTCTTTTATTTTCAAATCAACGCCATAGGCTTCTTTCGGACGTTCATAATATTCGGTCACAGTACCAATCGTTCCTTTGGGAATCAAGCGTTTGCTAAACTTTTCTTGAATATCAACTAGAGTTTCGATTCTCTCATAAATCTGGGCTTTCATAGGTTTTATCTTGAAAAGAATTGACGGATTTGAGCGATGAGTTTGCGAAACTTGATTCCCAGCTTGGGGGATGGGGTTGGCGATCGCAATTTTGTCACTCTTGAGATTAGATACATCTTATCTGATAGTGGGATGAATTGCATCTAAATTTAAAAAATATCAGATTTTGCTTTGATCGTAGTTGGGTACAGTTGGAAAACTTTCAACAGGGTAGGTATTTCAACGCTAGCCCACCCTAACCATAACAGCTTGGTCTTTTTTGACTCCTGTTGTTCAACTCGTATATCTGTTTGAATTCATTGAACAGCAACTTCTAAATTCAGGAGATTGAATAATTAAAGCGAAGATCAAGTTAAAAAACAAAGCAAAGGCTAGGATCTAAAACTCAAACTCAACACCCTTTTAATTGACTTAATAAAATCACAATCTGATCAATTGCTTGTCTTAACTCCGCAGTTGATAAATTTGAGTGATTCACCAGAATACTAAACACCAACGGTTGATAATTGGGGGGATTAATATATCCTGCTAACGCCGAAATTCCGGTTAAAGTTCCTGTTTTTGCCGACACAATTCCGGCGGCTGTTGTATTTTGAAATCGCCTTTTTAACGTTCCGGTTTCTCCAGCGACAGATAAGGATTTTTGATAAATTTCAAACTGAGGTGAATTTGCCATACCAACTAACACTTGAGTTAACGCTTCTGGACTGACTAAATTATGACGAGATAAACCTGAACCATCTACTAAACGATAACCTTCTGGATCAACTCCTAAGCGGGTTAAAATTGTTTGCATCGCAGTTAATCCTGTTTCGACTGCATCTAAACTCGGTTGTTGTACACCTAAAATTCTCAGTAACGCCTCCGCAAAAATATTATTACTATCTAGATTTGTTGTTTGAATTAATTCAGCAAGAGGTGGAGATTCAACCCTCGCTAATTCTGGATCAGAATATTGATAATTCGAGACAATACTTGTTTTTAATACTCGAATTCCTTGCATTTCTAGAATCTGTCTAAATTCTTGGATAAAATTCTTTGTCGGTTCAACAACTGCGGCATAAACAGGTTCTGGTTCCGAACCGACTCGCAACTGTCCAGAAACATCAATAATGGGTTGGGTGAGATCTCGTCCAATTTCCACAAACTCCCGTTGATTTTTTGAGACGGTGATTGTATTATTTCTGATTTGCCATCCTTTCCCCTGTTGAGGACTCACCCAAGTCACTTTTAAGGGTTGATTAATCCTTTGTGGGGATAAGATTAAATCCAGTGAATTTTGATTCAAAATTAAACTATTAACAGGCGCACCATATCCCGCTTGAATATCTTCCCATTCCCAATTGGGATGAACTGCAAAACCCGGAAAATATCCCTGATCAGCAATTAATTGATTAACCTGAGTTATGCCTTGATTTTTGAGTTGTTCAGCTAAATCTTTTAACTGAGTTGTCGTTAAACTCGGATCACCCCGTCCGACAATATAAAGATTTCCTTTGGCATCTCCATAAATCGAAGTTGGAATGCGATAATTAGAGGAAAGTTGAGATAAAGCTGCTGCTGTTGTCATTAGCTTAACAGTAGAAGCCGGGATAAAATAATGTTCCGCATCTCGATGATAAAGTTCTCGATTTTGAGATAATGTTTTGAGAGAAATTCCCCAACGAAAACGTTTAAATTGAGGGCGGTTGAGAATTGTATCGATTTGAGGGTTTAATTGTTGTTCACAGATCAAAGCTGAGGACTGGGGTTGAGGAGGTGAAGATTGGCTGATCGCAGTAGAAGCAAACCCCAACACAAGAAATAAACTGATTAAAATAGAGGTGATCCAAAAATTGCTCAATCTCCCTCGAATGACTGATTTTAACGAAGACCGAAAGCTTGGGGTTGTCACGTTGAGAAATCTAGATTAAAAAATATAGGTAAAATAAATAATGAATTCTCAATTTTGAGAATCTCGCTAAGTTTAAATTGCTGTTAACCAATCACTGTAAAATATGACACGTAAAACCACACGACGCAAGTTTTTAATGACAGGGGTTGCTGTTGCAGGCGGCATTGTTGGGAGTACAGCATTACAGCAACGACAGTCTCAAGTGACCGCTCGTTCTGCAATTCAAGTCCCTGATACCGCAACGATGCCAGAACGAGTCTTAGGGAAAACAGGCGTAACATTGCCCATTTTTGGTTTAGGAGGTGCCGGACAAACCCCCCTTTCCAAACCAGGACGAGAAGCTGAAGCCGTCGCCCAAGTAGAAGCAGCATTAAAGCTCGGAATTCGCTACTTTGATACAGCAGCCAGCTATGGGCCAAGTGAAGAACATATGGGGAAAGTTTTACCCCCTTACCGTTCCAAAATCTTTCTGACGACTAAAACAGCTCAACGCGATCGCGATGGGGCTTGGAGAGAATTAGAGCGCTCGCTAAAACGCCTGAATACAGATTACCTTGATTCGTGGCAATTGCATCATGTTTCTTTCTCAGAAACTTTAGACGAAATCTTTGGGGCGAATGGAGCAATTAAAGCCGTCGAAGAAGCGAAAGAACAGGGAATTATTAAATACACAGGCATTACCGGACATCACGAACCGGATATTATTGCTGAAGGTTTGCGTCGTTATCCATTTGATACAACATTAGTTTCTATTAATGCGGCAGATATTCATCATCCTCGACCTTTTTCTAAGACGGTTTTACCTGTAGCCCAAGAAAAAAATGTGGGTGTAATTGCGATGAAAGTTCCGGCTTATGGACGATTAATTCGTAGTGGAGTTTTAGAAGGAATGCACCAAGCGATGGGCTATGTTTTGTCTTTGGCGGGGGTGCATTGTTGTATTATTGCCGCAGAAACCGTTGAACAATTAGAATCGAATTTTAAAGTTGCTCAAGCGTTTCAAACGCTTACATCCGAAGAAATGGCAGCTATTGAAAAACGTACCGCAGTCGCTTGGCAAGATAATACATTTTTCCGGGCTTGGACGTAAGAATAGTTTCCCCCTCACTTTCTGTTTTGGGGCGACTGTGTATATAGAAGTCTTTGGTTTATTACCGCCCCCTAAATCCCCCAAAATTGGGGGACTTGGCGGATTCTTTCCTCAGAATGAGGATGTGTGTACACGGTAAGTTTCTCGGAAAGGGGGTGAACAGATCAACTGTTAATTGACGGGGGTTTTACTGAGAACTTCGAGCAAACTCCATTGAAATAAAGAAGCATCAGCCGGGGGATTATCAACAATTTTCTCGGCGATCCGAATTTTGTAATCATACCCAGGTTCATATTCAAATCCGGTGATGGCATCATAAAATAATATCCATTCTTCTTCAGGATTTTCTCGAACCTGTAAACAGTTCTGAGGAGCAACTCCAGTACAGGGAACAGTTTTTGAGTCTACATAAACGACTCGTTCTTCTGTGGTAGAACTCATGGTTTTTACTTGTTCACTTTGAAATGTCATAGAACCAGAACCTCACTTTGTATTGTAATATATTTGCAGTTGATTTGAGCGTTGATTTTGTTTGATTCTGCCCCTCTAATGCCATCAAAATCCTGTGATTTTTACTCCATAATTGCAAGCATATCGGCCATTTTGGGTGAAGCAACAGATGTTACCTTCAGTGTTTTACCTTTTGTTTGGTAAGCTATTCTGTATTGGTTGCAACCGGACTTCCCGGCTCGGCGATCGCTTGCAAATATTGCCTGGATTTGAGTGTCCTCAATCGGCTTTTTTGGAGTCCCAGAATTATCCCAGGCGGTGATCATCCAAGTTGTATTGATCAACGTTGTATTGGTTGAGGGGCAAATGTCATCACACCCGATCCTCGCTGGGCTTGATAAGAGATTTTCAGTTGACCTTGAGGGCTAATTTCATACCATTGGGCGTTCTCTAATGCTGTCAGATACTGAAACTCTTGTCGCATAATCTCTGATGGACAAGCTTTGCGTGTTGTCGCTAGAGGATTAATACTAAGTTTATTCCCCTCCTTTGTATAATTGGTCATGTACTGGTTACAACTGCTAAAACCCTTGACCTGATCTTCTGTAAAGTTAACAGTAATTTCCGTTTCTTTCAAGGTAACTCTCGAAATCGTTGCTTCTTCTAAGGAAACTAAAACCCAAGTTTGAGTCTCTAACTGACCGATTGGTTGAGGTGTAAATGTCATTACCCCTGATTCCTGTTCTGTTGTGTAAGAAATGAGCAGACCTTGATCATTCATTTCATATTGCTGCACTCCTTCTAAAGCAGCAAGATAGGCAGATTCTCGATCCATAAGATCTCCCATACAGGCTTTGCGAGTGGTGATACCGGGTGTAATTTGGAGTTGATTACCTTCTGTTTTGTAGGAGGCAATATATCGATTACAACTGGCATTTCCTTTCACCTGACCCTCAACAAAATTGGCTGTGATCGGTTCTGTTGTTTCTAACAAATTGCTGTTGTTTTCAGTCCTCCAATTGACTAATATCCAAGAAGTTCCCTCTAAGGATGTTGGTGAAGCTGAATCTGTCGGATTTTCGGAGACGATTGGAGTTGCTAAAACAGTATGTTGACTCTCAATCACTAACCCCGAAAAGAGTCCAATTGTTAGGAGTAAACCCGTTATACTGTGACCAAGCTTTAACGTGTAACTGTTCATCTTGAACTCTTTTAATCCTCCCTGACTCAAGCTTCTTGTTGTTTCCTTCAAACTCTTGAATGACAAATCCGCCCATCTTGTAAATTTTAGATAAGAATTCCCTGAATTCCAATTCTGATCCCCAGAAAATCATCTTCTTAACCCTGATTTTATCGTGCTTTTCAGTCACTTATCTTCCTCAGACAACAACCCCTAAATGACATCAATCGTGCGAACGGATCTGACGTTACGAGTTCTGGGGTCAAAGTTAATATCTATTCCTAATCGACCCCGATCTAACTTCACTACACCGGGATCAGTTTCCACAACTCTCCACCCTTGCGATCGCAAACTACGCACAACTGCATTGATATCTTGACCGACAAATTCTTGAGTAGGATTATTTGAACTTCCCATGCGGGATTCCCCATTAAAACTAATCGAAAATGGCTGACCATCGAGACGACCATCTCCATAGATGCGATTAATCGAATTATTCAGCCCATACTCAATATCAATAGTTCCTGAAGCATCTGCATTTCCTGAATTCTCAACATCGATCACCAAAGTATAAGCATCTCGTCGATCCAAATCTCCACTTAAGCGAATTAACCGATTATCATCTAAGCGAAACGCTAATTCGACTTGATCTCCGTCATCGACATTCGCCGTCACCTGGGTAATCTCCCAACCTGAACGTCCTGAGATCTGAAATGTTCCTTCTCCCCGTTGGGACAACTGCATCGACTCCCCTCGGCTAGAACCTATCTCTCCGACTCGAATATTTTCACCCGGAATCCAACCCATCTCCCCAGATTCTCTAAATTTCACCTCATACCACATTTCTCCCTCACGGGATTGGGTTTCCTTGAGGATTTCGACCCGATCTCCGACTAACCCTGAACCTCGAACTCGCGATCGCCAACTGGGTTCTGTGCGTAAGTTAATTCTGGCGTTGGGATTACGATCAATTAATACTGCTTCTGCTTGTGAAACCCTTGTCCGCCTTTGATTTCGATTCTCTTGGGCGATCGCTGTCGGAGGTTCTAAAATAACGGTACCGACTCCCCCGACAACCACTGTACAAAAGGCTGCTAATAAAATGGATTTGATTTTCATTTTGTATTCCCCCCAAGGTTAAGTTAATCTGATTTGATTTACTTCTAGAATATCGCCCGAAAGAGGAGTTGACTTCCTTCAGTTGGATGATCCCAATTGATTAATTTTTCTCCTCCATTCGGATGATTCTCCTCAAAGCTTCCGGATGTTCTCTCCGGTTATCCTTTCTCTTTGACGTCTCTCTTTTGCGAATTGTTCCTTGAGGGAAATAACACCAAAATACCCAATTATATTATACAGCAAATCCGGATAAATTGCTAGGATTTGCTAATTTTCCAGAACGGCAATTGTTGAGTAATTTGGGGTTGAATTCCACTAATATTGTTATCAGCAAAGATGAAGTTTTTATCTTGCCAAATAGGAATATAGGGAACATCTTTGAGCAGAATAGCTTGTAACTCATCAAATATTAATTGTCTGGCTTGGGGGTCTTGTTCTTGACGCTGTTGATCGATCAATTCATTGACGCGATAACTGTAATAAAATGATCCCTGAGATTGAGTTGCTCCCTTTGTGCAGCCTGTTGTGGGTGAACCTTCGGCACAATCTAAAAACGGTTGCAAATAGTTATCTGCATCTAGAAAGTCTGCATACCAATCTAACAAAAATGTCGGATAAACTCCTTTATCCAAATTCTCAAAAGCGGTTGTGGCTTCTACTCCTTTGAGTTCGAGTTGTAACACCCCGTCTAACTTTTCAGTCGCTAAGGCTTTGAGGGTACTGGCTAAAGTTGCTCGTTTGTTATTTCCCGAGGCATACCAAACCTCAACAACGGCAGGATTTTCAGGAGTATATCCCGCTTGATTTAACAATGCTTTTGCTTTTTCGACATTGGCATCTCCATAACTGTCTTTGAATACGGGTTTATAGGCATCAAACGTAGTGGGGATCAAGCTATAAAGGGGTTCTCCCTGTCCGCGTAATACTCGTTCATTAATCAAATTGCGGTCAATAATTGCGGCTAAGGCTTGGCGAACTTCTAGCTTATTCAACGGTTCAGAATTGAGATTGAGAACCATATAATTAATAGTATTACCATCAGCGGCGATCATCTGCCATTTGCCTTTTTCGACTTCTCCTTGTAAACTAATAACTTGATCGGGATCAAGAGAAAGATAAGCAATATCTACTGCATCACTGCGAAACGAATTGAATAAATTGGCAGAACTAGAAAAGCGTTGAATATCAATTCCGGGGTTTTGGGGCTTTTCACCCCAATATTGATCGAAGACATCCAAACGAATGACATCAACTCCATTTTCTGCGAGTTTATATGGCCCAGTTCCCACCAGGGTTTGAGGTTGAAATTTACCCGCCCCCAACTCATAGGCTTCGGGAGACACCGCCAAAGTACCCGCCACCGCGAGTAAGTTAGGAAATGCTGCAAAAGGCTGTTTTAATATAATCGTCAGTTCATAGTCGCCCGTTGCTTCGACAGACTTCACCGTATCAGCGAGTAAAAAGGCAGGTTGTCCCCCATTTTCAATAAACCGTTTGAGGGAAAACGCCATCGCCTCAGCATTAAACGGAGTATCATCATGGAAAACAACATCCTGACGCACACCGATAGTATAAGTTAGCCCATCTTCGCTAACGGTGGGTAAAGCGGTGGCTAACTGGGGGATGAGTGTTGTGGTTCCCTGTTCGTAGGTGTACAAGCGATCGCCGACATTGTAAAAGATATCATTAGAAAGGGCATCGTAGGCGTCGGCCGGATCGAGAGTGCGAATTTTGAGAGTTGTCCCCATCGTAATTCGTCCAGGGTTTGTCTGGGAAGCGGGAGAGTTGGTTTGAGTTGAACGAGGAGTACAGCTTACTGCCAAAAACCAGCACAAACAGAATAAACTGATCAGGTGTAAGATAGACTGACCTCGACGACGGGGAAACCATCGCGACTGAAGGGTTTGATTTAGAGATCTTGCGAACATTGGCTTTTTGATTTTATCAATTCTGAACTTTCGATAATAGCCGATAAGTGTCTCTGTCTTCTTTTGATCTACGGGTGACTCTACATCGTTTTTTGCGCCCGAGGGTAGGTGTAGAATTTTGATAATGGTTTTCAAGGGCGCGATCGCTGATGGCGTCTGGGTTTGCGGTTGTTCTGAAAATTGAGGGGTGGGCGCATCCCTCTGTGTAAGGGTTTCAGCGTTTTTGACAAATCTGAGATGATCAGGTATTATAGTTTTAGTCGCACCAGGCGCAACTGCTCCTCGAAAACTAAATATATTAAGGGTTTCAGAATGCCGCTCTCGAAATCACCTATAATCCCTATTAGGGATTGAAACATCTTCAGCGACAGTGATTAAGTCTTCTTCAGCGTCTTCGACTCGAAATCACCTATAATCCCTATTAGGGATTGAAACTTGTTGGTTAATGGTTATTGACTAGGGATCGCCGTCCTCGAAATCACCTATAATCCCTATTAGGGATTGAAACCAAACCGTTTAAACCTTTTATTCCGAATCGCTTCTCGAAATCACCTATAATCCCTATTAGGGATTGAAACTTATTATCCCGATGATACTACGATTATACCTGAATCGGAACTCGAAATCACCTATAATCCCTATTAGGGATTGAAACGCATTGCAATTTGAGCTTTAGTTGCAATCTGTTCTCGAAATCACCTATAATCCCTATTAGGGATTGAAACACTACAGTTGGCGGTGTTGTTGGTAATCAAATCCGCCACTCGAAATCACCTATAATCCCTATTAGGGATTGAAACTTCGGAGGATTGGGAACAGGTTTCGGACTATTTATTAAACTCGAAATCACCTATAATCCCTATTAGGGATTGAAACAACGAACTTGGCGATTTTTCGCAAACTTAATCGATGCTCGAAATCACCTATAATCCCTATTAGGGATTGAAACGTTTCTTCGGCGGATAAAACTCAGTGCTTTTCCTCGAAATCACCTATAATCCCTATTAGGGATTGAAACATTACTCTTGCTGTTCTAGAAAGGTCTGCACTGCCTCGAAATCACCTATAATCCCTATTAGGGATTGAAACTAATATCAAGTTCAAGTTCGTTAGCAACATTTACTCGAAATCACCTATAATCCCTATTAGGGATTGAAACAAGCAAATTTTGACATTATCCGCTCACCGTATAAACTCGAAATCACCTATAATCCCTATTAGGGATTGAAACCTCTGGGTTTTGAATTAATCTCCACTGATTGTCCTCGAAATCACCTATAATCCCTATTAGGGATTGAAACATACACTAAACAATCTGACACCGATTACATTGTGCTAGTTCTCGAAATCACCTATAATCCCTATTAGGGATTGAAACTTCTTTAATCTCCATGTAGAAGTTTTCGGGATCTTCCTGCTCGAAATCACCTATAATCCCTATTAGGGATTGAAACCTCGAATTATTGGGGTTTTTACGTCTAACACTTGAGCCTCGAAATCACCTATAATCCCTATTAGGGATTGAAACCAAAAGCCAACGACCGGAAAGAATCACCAAAACCAGTAACCGCTCGAAATCACCTATAATCCCTATTAGGGATTGAAACCAAGATTACTGAAGATTATACCCTAACTGCACCTCTCGAAATCACCTATAATCCCTATTAGGGATTGAAACCACCAATTGGAAAATCAAGCACGGTGAGGATGGCTCGAAATCACCTATAATCCCTATTAGGGATTGAAACTTCTTAAATTTAAACTAAAAAGTTCGGAATTCCTCGAAATCACCTATAATCCCTATTAGGGATTGAAACTTTATACTGCTCAGATTTCATTTCAACCATGCTTGCTCGAAATCACCTATAATCCCTATTAGGGATTGAAACAATTCTCGGTAGACTTCCGGTGATGGTTTCTCTCCGTGCAACTCTAGATACTCGAAATCACCTATAATCCCTATTAGGGATTGAAACATTGTCAATTAATCCTTTAATTGAAACTAGACCGCTCGAAATCACCTATAATCCCTATTAGGGATTGAAACGTCTCTGACTGGAAATCAGGGGCGCATTTAATCTCGAAATCACCTATAATCCCTATTAGGGATTGAAACAACCGTATGTTGCTCAGGTGCTTGTATTTTTCACTCGAAATAACCTATAATCCCTATTAGGGATTGAAACAGCAGATTTCAAACAAACGAGCTAAGGGTGAACGCTCGAAATCACCTATAATCCCTATTAGGGATTGAAACATGTCAACGGCAACGCCGTAGCTAATATAAATGCTCGAAATAACCTATAATCCCTATTAGGGATTGAAACTTTACTCACGACTTCCATCACTTCAGCATCAATCGATTCTCGAAATAACCTATAATCCCTATTAGGGATTGAAACTCTAATTTGTAATCAATAGCTGTATCTTGGCGGCTCGAAATAACCTATAATCCCTATTAGGGATTGAAACTAGACATTTTTACCCCGCGCTGAAGAAGTAGCAGTAGAAACTCGAAATAACCTATAATCCCTATTAGGGATTGAAACCCAGTCGGAGACATTCGGCGGCTAGTTCGGGGCGTTCAACGCTCGAAATAACCTATAATCCCTATTAGGGATTGAAACATTATCAATTTGTAAAAGGTATTGTAACAGAAAACTCGAAATAACCTATAATCCCTATTAGGGATTGAAACTATTGGAACCAGAAGCCGAACCTGATAAAACCGCTCGAAATAACCTATAATCCCTATTAGGGATTGAAACGGATAACATTAGGGCTGAACCCACAGAAGGGCAGGCTCGAAATAACCTATAATCCCTATTAGGGATTGAAACTTCCCCAAGTGTCATGTTTGCTCATTCTATTTATTCCTCGAAATAACCTATAATCCCTATTAGGGATTGAAACTTTATTGATTTGTGATCCGATTAAAGAATCTAAATTCTCGAAATAACCTATAATCCCTATTAGGGATTGAAACGAAAGCAATTCAGCTATTTAGATATCAAAACAGCTCGAAATAACCTATAATCCCTATTAGGGATTGAAACAATGGTTTATGCCTTTGCCGATTAGGATCAATAGCTTTAACTCGAAATAACCTATAATCCCTATTAGGGATTGAAACATCCTCAACGGTCTCGAACAGTTGGTTGAACCATTCTCGAAATCACCTATAATCCCTATTAGGGATTGAAACGACCGACAACTAAGAACACAAACCGATTATACTCGAAATCACCTATAATCCCTATTAGGGATTGAAACCTACTTTATATAATTCGCCATCGTTGATCGTTGTTAGGTCTCGAAATCACCTATAATCCCTATTAGGGATTGAAACAATTAAATATCTATCAGCACCCATTTTTCCCCAGCTCGAAATCACCTATAATCCCTATTAGGGATTGAAACAATAGACATCACCTCCTTACATTCCCCTGATCGGCTCGAAATCACCTATAATCCCTATTAGGGATTGAAACGAAAACATCACAAAATCAATCTCAGCGTCTAAAACCTCGAAATCACCTATAATCCCTATTAGGGATTGAAACAATAAAATGGCATCCCTGGGGATGAACTCGAAAAATCCTCGAAATCACCTATAATCCCTATTAGGGATTGAAACTAGAACTCAACTAGCTTTGCTTCGCCTGCCTTGGTCAAGAACTCGAAATCACCTATAATCCCTATTAGGGATTGAAACCTACAACAGCAGAGAAGCTTGAGTAGTTGAAATTCTCGAAATCACCTATAATCCCTATTAGGGATTGAAACTTGAAGACCTTAGCCGCAGCAGAAATGCCCATTGGAGTGACTCGAAATCACCTATAATCCCTATTAGGGATTGAAACTTGAAGACTTTAGCGGCGGCGCTAATCCCCATGGGAGTAATTCTCTAAATAACCTATAATCCCTATTAGGGATTGAAACGCTATATAATCATAATTCATATTAACCCTCAGTCGTAGAAAGCTTGAGGGAGTTTAACAACAACACTAACTCTTGGTTTAGAACCTCATATCCTTGCGAGTTTAAATGTAATTCATCCTTTGTATATTTTCGCTTGATAGCGCCTTGTTCATCAGCAAGAACCGAAAACGCATCAAATACAATCACATCTTCACTCGCCAAACTGTTAATATAAACATTAACCTGTTCAATCGCCTGACTCACATCATCTGACCAAAATGGTTTACGTTCAAGGGGAATTTCCCCAACTGGAAAAATAGTGGTGATCAAAACAATAGCACCTAAAGCTTTTGAATCTTCTACAATTTTCTGGATATTAGCTTGACAGTCAGCAATCGTTAATTCTTTTCGCATTGGAAATAATGGAATAGTTTTTAAATCATTAACTCCGACTTGAATTAACACTATATCCGGCTTTAGAGGGGTAATATGTTGTTCAAATCGTTTAACTGTTTGTATCGATGTCTGAGAACCAATTCCCCGATTAATAAACTCATATTCCTCAAGATCTGGCGATCGCCAATCCGCCGCTCTGGAGTCTCCAAAAAAGACTAAACGGACTTGAGAATTTGCTTTTGAGGGTGGGTTTGAGTCTGGGAAATATTGGTTCCAACCCAAGGGATCTAAACGAGTAAGATTGAGTTCGAGGTAGTATTTTTTAGCTAGGTTAAATAACAAGAAATTTACAGTAATTGAACCTGCAAGTATTGCTAAAACGAAAAGTGTTAACAAAATACGAGATTTGTTGGATGTCATCGATTTGTCCTCAGAATAGCTTCGTGAATAGAAGTTGATCGGGTCAATTCAATTTTATCTTTTTGATTCAACGATTGTCTAGGTTGAGGTTCAACAGATGAACTGAGACTTTTTCTGACTGATCATTTTGGGTTAAACTATTGCTCCCTCAATGATGATCGCGGAAACAAATTGTCACCCCTATTGCTTGAAATTCAAAATCATTGATTAGCATTTTGTTAGAAACATTATATTTAAAACTTCTAATCATTCTCAAAAAATCAGCCAAAAAGTTAAAATTATTCAATAAATTGTCACTAAAGCCTATCCTCTCGACTGAGATGTAATTGCTGAAGGAATCGAAACCGATGAACGGAGAGAACTGCTTCAGGAACTCGACTGTGTAATGGGTCAAGGATATCTCTTTTTGAAACTTATCAATCCCGAATAGGTGATACAATTTCTGGTAAACTCATAACAGATAGAGTCAGGAGTCCTAATAGAGTATGAGGGTGTAAAATGCTGTTAATTCTTTATAGCAAACCGGGTTGTCATTTGTGCGAAGGATTACAAGAAAAATTAGAACAAATTCTCGCCGATCCTGAAAGTGAATGTAAATTTGAGCTAGAAGTGCGAGATATTACCACTCAAGAGGACTGGTTCAAAGCCTATGAGTATGATATTCCGGTTTTGTGTAGACAACGGGATTATCAGTGTGGTGAAGAACCTCTACCTCGCGCTTCTCCCCGGATTACTCCTCAGCAATTAGATATGATGTTACGGAAGTATCTCTAAAAAGAGGGTATTGAAAAAAGGGCGGAGTCAGCTAAAGTGTCGAGACTTAGGATCGGGTTCATCTATATTTCGGCAGGAGACCCACGCCATAAGTCTGAGTTGGCGATAGGAGGAATGCCGACTGCCATACCTCACGATTTTTGTGATAAACTGTGAAACATGACTGAAAAAGCCTACCGATACCGCTTTTACCCGACTTCTGAACAGGAGAACCTGTTGAGGAGGACGTTGGGTTGTGTGCGTTTAGTGTACAACAAAGCACTAGCAACACGCACTGAGGCGTGGTATGAAAAAAAAGAACGGGTTGGCTATTCTCAAACTTCTTCAATGCTGACAAACTGGAAGAAAAAGGAAGAATTAGACTTCTTAAATGAGGTGAGCTGTGTTCCACTCCAGCAAGGATTAAGACATCTGCAAACTGCTTTTACCAACTTCTTTGCGGGTCGGGGAAAATACCCGAACTTCAAGAAAAAACGCAATGGTGGCAGTGCAGAGTTTACGAAGTCAGCATTTAAGTTTAAAGAGGGTCAAGTTTACATTGCAAAGTGCAAAGAACCTTTACCGATTCGGTGGAGTCGTCAACTCCCTAAAAATTGCGAACCATCTACCATTACGGTCAAATTAGATCCGAGTGGGAGATGGTTTGTTTCTTTGAGGATTGATGATCCAATGAATCAGAAGTTAGAGCCTGTCAAAAAACAGATAGGAATCGATCTGGGAATCACCAGTCTGTTCACCACATCTGACGGGGTTAAAGTTTCCAATCCCAAACATTTTAATCAGCTATATAAAAAACTCCGACTCGCTCAAAAGTCTTTTAACCGGAAAACTAAAGGTTCAAAGAATAGAGAGAAAGCCCGAGTTAAAGTTGCTCGTATCCAAGCTAAAATTGCTGATACTCGTCGCGACCATACTCATAAGCTAACCACCCAACTAATTCGTGAAAATCAAACGATAGTTGTTGAGGATTTGGCTGTGAAGAACATGGTTAAAAATCACCCTTACGGGTTCGCCAGAGTAATCAGCGATGCAAACTGGGGAGAACTTGTTCGACAACTCACCTATAAAGCGGAGTGGTACGGACGGGAGTTAATCAAAATAGATAGATGGTTTCCCAGTTCAAAACGATGTTCTAATTGTGGATACATCGCAGAAAAAATGCCGCTGAATATCCGGGAGTGGGATTGCCCTAAATGTAACTCTCACCATGACCGAGATCTCAACGCCAGTATAAACATTTTGGCGGCAGGACTTGCCGTGTCAGCCTGCGGAGCGACTGTAAGAGCTGAACAGAGTAAATCTGTTAAGCCAGGTGCTAAGAAACAGGAACCCAAATAGTGATATTTGGGAATCCCGCGCCAAAAACAAAGTGTTGGCGTCGGGAGGATGTCAAGCAAAGTTAAACCTAATTTATTGGTGAGGAGTTGTGATGAAATTAAAGGAGTTACTCGCAAAAGTTGCCGATTTGTCTGAGTTTAAACCCCATCCCGCTTTTGAGAAAGACGTTAAAGGGTTAGCAACCAATTCTCATGCGTGTCAAACTGGGGATTTATTTATTGGAATGCCGGGAACCCGAGTCGATGGCGGGGATTTTTGGCCGAGTGCGATCGCTAATGGTGCTGTGGCGGCGTTAGTGTCTCAACAGGCGGCGGAGAAGACTCCACAGACGTCAACTGAAAGCCCAGAACTTCCTTGTGTTATTCCCAGCGTCAATATGACAACCGCTTGCGCCCAAGTTGCGGCGGCTTTTTATGGTTATCCAGCCCAACAGCTTAAACTGGTCGGGGTTACGGGAACCAATGGCAAAACAACAACTACTCATTTGATTGAATATTTGCTGGAATGCTCAGACAAACCAACAGTCTTGTTTGGGACGCTTTATACTCGTTGGTTAGGTTCGCAGATTACAGCCGCTTATACGACTCCTTTTGCGGTGGAACTTCAACAAAAGTTAGCCGAGGCGGTGAAAGCGGGTTGTCAGTATGGCGTGATGGAAGTCAGTTCCCATGCACTCCACCAAGGACGAGTGTTGGAATGTCCCTTTGATGTGGCTGTTTTTACGAATTTAACCCAAGACCATCTCGACTATCACCAGACGATGGAGGATTATTTTGAGGCGAAAGCGTTGCTATTTAGTCCCCAGTATCTTCAAGGTCGAGCGATTATTAACGCTGATGATTCCTATGGAAAACGCCTAATTGAACGTTTAGAAGCGGATCGGGTTTGGAGTTATAGTATTAATGATTCTACGGCGGATTTGTGGGCTGCTCAACTCAGTTATGAACCCAATGGCGTCAAAGGAGTTTTGCATACGCCTCAAGGTGAAGCGGCTTTTGAGTTGCCTTTGGTGGGTCAATACAATTTATCGAATTTGCTGGCGGCTATCGGGGCGGGGTTGTCACTGGGCTTAGATTTGGCGACGATGATGGCAAAATTACCCGAGTTTTTGGGTGTACCGGGACGGATGGAACGAGTGCAGATTAGCTCTCAGCAGGATGTTAGTGTGATTGTTGATTATGCTCACACTCCTGATAGTTTGGAGAATTTGTTAAAGGCTTCTCGTCCGTTTATTCCAGGGCGAATGATTTGTGTATTTGGGTGTGGAGGAGATCGCGATCGCACCAAACGCCCGAAAATGGGCAAAATTGCGGCGGATTTAGCAGATGTGGTGGTGGTGACTTCTGATAATCCTCGCACCGAAGATCCCAATCGGATTCTAGAGGATATCTTAGCGGGTATTGATTTGGAGATCAAACCGATAGTGATGTGCGATCGCGCTCATGCCATTCAGCGTGCTATTGCTGAGGCGAAACCGGGTGATGGGGTGCTGATCGCCGGAAAGGGTCACGAAGATTATCAAATTTTGGGAACTGAGAAGGTTCACTTTGATGATCGCGAACAAGCCCGAGAAGCCCTTTTAGCGAAAGTCTCATTGGGTGAGTCTCCGGAATCATAAGCTAGTGATGTGAAGATCTGTAACAGTACGAATTGTTAGAGGTCCGTTAGCATGAGGTTTCCCGATTTTAAAGGATGGAGACTTGCCATTTCTGGAAACAATGGACATCAACAGCATCATTTCGGAGTTTATTGAGTGATGTTTGGGTTGCAAGTCTCCCCTTTCCTTCTCTCTCCATGTTTGATGAATGTGACAGTTGAGAAAGCTTCATACAGTTTCTATCTGAAGACAGATGACTTATATATGCTGTATGATAAGTTAGAATAGAGAGTAAAATCTTATTCTAAACGTTCTACTCTTTGCGGCTGTTAGTTCACGAATGGAAGTTGAAACTAATCTCTAGTTTAGTAGAAACTTGTATCAATACTTTTTGATGTAATTTCTACCCAAACGAGCAAAGAGAAAAAGATTTTTAAAGAGATCAGGGAGCAGAACCTATTTAGGCATAGAAAATAATAATAATCTATTATTCTCTGTATAGATGAAGGTTTATTTCATCTATAAAGCCTAATTAAAGAATCAAAAAGCAGACCTATTTTAATCTCAAATTTTATGTTGACAGCATAAGTCTAAACATATAACTTGAGTTTAAATTAGAAACAAAGATAGGAAAACCTATCACACGAACTAAAATAAAACTTGGGGATAGGGTAAGAAGTTGTTGTTGTTAAAAAGCCGATAGGGCAAGTATGTTATGGAAACTGTATTAATTTGCTACTTTTTGATTGCTTTAGCCGCTTTTGGGATGTGGTTTATCGTATTTTTGAATGACTCGACCACTCCTCTTAATGACCGCACATCCTGGGTTGTTTTAGTGCTGGCTTCTCTCTGTTGGCCGATAACAATTCCAACCTCTATTGCGAAACTAACATCCACAGGGAATAAAGTCCAGAGTGTATCGATAGAGGAGTGAATTAGAACGGGTCAATAAGACAGTAATTGTGGTATATAAATAAGTTCAGGTTTTCACATTGACTCCCAGTTAACCCTCAATAACATGGGAGTTTTTTAGATCAAGACGAGAGTTATCTCGAATTCTACTCAGGGTGCTAATCTCAATCCTTCAATTGATGTCAAAAAGAAGAAGAATTGATCTAGAGTAATTGAGAAGAAATGGAGATCAAAGATTAACAAAAAGGTTTTCTATCCTGAACAAATACTCAAAACTTTATGAATCTCATATTAGTGATATACTGTGTTGGTGGCTTGGCGAGTTTCTCAGTTTGGTTTAGTTTCTTTGTTCGTGATTTTACGACTCCTCTCACTCACCTAAATTCCTGGAAAATGTTGCTACTAATGACTATTTTATGGCCGATTGTTGTTCCAATTTCGTGGATAGAGTTAATGTTTAAAAATAAAACAACAAAGCCAAGTCTAAATACTTCATTACCCCTGAATCCTTTACCTTTAGGGTATCTTTTGAAGAAAGCAGGTTTGATTTCAGAATCTCAGCTTATTCAAGTATTAGATGTTCAGCAAACCGCCCATAATTATATGAGAATCGGAGAAATTATCGCTAGTTATGGATGGTTGAAGCAAGAAACAATAGATTTTTTTGCAGACTCTTTAATCAAAATCAGAATCCAGCCTCAGCAGCCGATTGGACAATATCTTAAATCCGCAAAACTTTTGAATGATCTGCAAATTGAGATGATTTTAAACGAACAGCATCAGACGAATTTACGTTTTGGAGAAATTGCGATTAAGAAAGGATGGGTTCAACCGCAAACGATTAATTTTATCTTAGATTATTTACAGCATAAATCTTCAGTTTTTTTGAGTTAACATTGAAAGAATATTTTTCTTACATCTATTTTATCTGAGTTTCAGTATGATCTTGCTCTGTTTGAGAAGATAATAAAGTTTGAGATGATATTTTATGAATATTGTCTTGGCTAACTTGAATAGAATATTGCAGGTCATTGACAACAGCTTGAGCTTCTGATAAGCTTTGATTAAGATGAGAGATAGTATCTTGTTTCATCCCCTGAATATTTTGCTGAATGTGTTTAAATTTTTGAATCGACATTACAAATAAAACTAAAACACTGGTCACAGTTGAAGTGGAAACTAAAACAGCAATGACAATCCAAGTATTCACAAAGGGAGTAATGCGGCGAACACTGGGATAAACTTCATTTTGAATTTCGGTGAGAGTGGAACGGTTAGTGCTGATCAAAGGCTCAGAAATAGATGTAGCTAAAACTGAATTTTGAAAACTCACAGAAACCGTTATGATCAATCCAAATAACTGACTCAATTTAATCATATCATCAATCAATAGATTATTAATCACTAACAATTAACTTTGAATTTGGATTAATTGTTGAAATCTTTCATCATTAACAAGAGATTCCAAATCCGTTTCTTTCTGGGCTAAATTGCGGACAACAGTTGGTTTGATACTCATCGCTCGCTCTAAGCTTTCGAGAGCCAAGTCTACTTGATTTTGAACGCCATAACACCGAGCCTGATTATACCAAATCAAATAAAATTCAGGATTCAATTGAGCCGCTTTTTGATAAGAATCAATCGCTTCTTCATACCGTTGAAGTTGTGCTAAAGCAAATCCTCGATTATTCCAAGCATCAACATAATTCTCTCGAAGACGAATCGCTCGTTCATAGGATAAAGCCGCAGCTTCGTAATATTTTAACTTCCCTAACGCCACACCCCGATTATTCCACGCATCCGCATATTCTGAGCGCAATTGTAAAGCTTGCTCATAGGAGGCGATCGCTTCGTGATATCGTTGAAGTTTAGTTAAAACAACACCGCGATTATTCCAAACTTCTACCCCCTGAGAATCAAGTTGTAAGGCGCGATCATAAGCTTGAACGGCTTCATCATAACAGCCTTGAGTAAAAAATTTATCCCCTTGTTTCGCGTAATCTTGAGCCAGTTTTAAATTTTGTTGACTATTAGGAGAAATGGGTTGAGGAAGTTGAAGATGGGGTGGGGTTTTCAGAGACTCTAACGAGCGATCAACCTCAGCATTTTGGTCTTTAAGATGAGATAAAAGTGTCTGAGCTTCAGAAAGCATGATTTCTAGTTGAGATAACGCATCCGCTTTTAAACTGTCGATTTCCTGTTGAGCTAAAATCGTTTTTTGGCTTAACTGAGCTAACATAAACCAAACCCCCGCAGCCGCTAATGTGGGCATCACTAACAACAGAATTAACAATAAGTTAATCACTGAAAGTTTGTGACGAAAAGCTTGATCCACTTCGGCTTGAATCGAGTTTTTGATCTCTTGTTGTTCGCTCAAGCGGGGAATTTGTGCAACCGGAAGAATGGTTCGTTGTTCCAGCAATAATGAAATTGGAGTCGCAAAAGAGAGTCTCGGAGAGAATATAATTGATAAAATGAGAATCCAACCCCCAAAGGTAAACTGATTTGGAGTTGGATGAGCTTGTTGACGAACTCGTAAAAGGAATAACAGGATCGCTATCGAGCCTTTTATCTTTTTTACTGATGACCGTGAACTCCAAAGTAGAACACCTGCTCCCATAGATTCATTCAGTTTATTTAGCCTGTGAGTGTAGAAATCTTATCATGTCTGAGTGGATTGAGATTGGTAAAATTGTCGCCGCCCAAGGATTAGATGGTGAAGTTCGGGTTAACCCCAATACTGACTTCCCAGAACGATTTTTGGAACCGGGGACACGTTGGCTATTGCAACCTGGACAATCTGAACCCCAACCGATAGAACTTCTTGAGGGACGTCAGATTCCGGGAAGAAGTCTGTATGTGCTGGAATTGGAGGGAATTGAAAATCGAGAACAAGCCGAAGCATTGCGAAATAGCACGTTATTTGTATCTAAAAGTGATCGCCCTCATTTAGAAGAGAATGAATTTTATTTGGTGGATTTGATTGGCTTGGAAGTGTTTAATCAACTGACTAAAGAAGTGATTGGTGTTGTGATTAGTTTGGTTCCGGCGGGAAATGATTTGTTAGAAGTTGAACTTTATTCATCGACTTTAGAACCTTCAGAAATTCCTTTAGATCCCGATCAATCTTCTGCTGATGTTTCTCCCACTCGTCGCAAAAAACGTAAGTCGAAACCCAAAACTGTTTTGATTCCGTTTGTCAAAGAAATTGTTCCTGTGGTGGATTTAAACAAAAATCGAGTTGAAATTACACCTCCGGTTGGATTGATTGAGTAAAGGTTGAGGAATTAAACGAGATTAAATTCTTTGATTGCGGGTAGAAAGTTGTGATTTTCGTGACTTGGACGACTGAGTTTAATTAGTGCAAATCGCTGAAGTGGTGTTAAATTTTGCCAGTGTTGAAGTGTGAGTTTAACGCCGACTTCTTCAGCTTTTTGTTGAACTGTTTCGGGGATGTTATTTGTCTCTAACCACGCTGGATTTTCCTCAATGGGTAAGTCTTTTAAGGGAATGTCGGTGTATTTATCGGCGAATTGTTGTAAGAGATTTTGATAACTTTGGATTTCTTCTGGGGTTGTCGTGGGTTGTTTGACTAATATTTGACGTTCAGTTTGGGGAAATTGATTCCAATGGGCTAATTTTAATTTCACTCCACAGGTATCCAGTTTATAGCGAACAATCATCGGAATACAGCGCAAAGAGGAGACAAAATCATCTTCAAATTCAAAAAAATATGTCACTTTTATTTCTCCATTAAATAAATTTAATTGTATATTATAGCGTAATAATTGATGATTTTATTGGCTGTAACCTGTTTATTTGTAAGAGTCTGAATCGTTTCAAGATTAGATTAATGATCATTGTCACGATTAGCATTTGTCCGACGAATAATCCAATAACTAATCGACAAAGCAAATAAAGCTAAAGCTAAACCCATTAAATCCACTCCACTTTTCTTGTCTAGATTAAAGAGAATGATTTTTCGCGCCACCGCAATTAAAGAAGTAACAATGACTAATTCGACTTGAATAACGTGTTTTCTAAGATAAGCCGAAATATTCTCTAAAAGTTCAAGTGCAATTAACAGATTTAAAAATAATCCAAAAATTTCAAATAGAGTATTTTTAAAGATTAGATCTGGATCAAAAAGTAACTCTTTGAATAAGAAAACCATTAAATGACCCGTCGCCGAGATGATCAAAGCCACCATCGCCAAAGACAGAATTTTGGAGATGATGACCTCAATATCTTCTATGAAGTCAATGAATTTTTCATCACTTGACCAGAGACGGAATAGCCAAAATCTTTTTTTGAACTGCCCCATGATTTAGAAACATCTGAAAAACTTAATTCAGATTGTAGCGGTATTCTTGTCTTTCTATCAAGCTATTGACGAACCGTTTCACCCATTAAATCTTCCGCCCAGGCTAAACACTGATTGGCTTGTTGCGCCCAAAACTCCGAACCCCAATACACAAAACAACTGGTTTCACACAATAATAGCGCTCGCTCTTGTTCATCAGAGAGGGATGAATTGCTTGATTGTCGGCGAGAAGCACAGGCTTGACTCAAGCGTTCAACCGCTTTCAAAACTCCCTGGCGTAAGTCTCCTTCATTCCAACTTTGATGTCCACCAATCCAAGACCCCCCAGTTGCTTTGAGGCGAACTTCTGTACTGGGATTGTGACCAATGTAAGAATCAATATACTGGCTAACGGTCATAAAGGCAATATCCGGCCAGTGTTGTGACTCTCGAAATAACGGAACAAAAGAATTTCTAAAATACTCAAACATCATAACGTTGCCATTTTCACCATCAGATGTCGGGACAACTAAAGGCGGAATTTTAGACTCTTTTAGAGTATTTCCTCGATAGCGAATATCTTGAATACATCCATCAGTATTTTGACCACTTTGTTGGCGAATTCCCATATCGGTATCACGCACCACACAGAGAATTCGTTCTGATTCTCCCCCCGATTCCACGACTAACCAATGGACTCGATTTTCGACTTCTGGGGTACTCCAATCACTCGGATATTCTAGAGCAGAATGAGGCAGAATAATCCACTCATATCCACATTTTTTGAGTAACCGAATTAATCGCAATGCTTCTGCTGGATCACCTGTCATTCCCATTTCTGGAAGCCAAAATCCCCGAATCTTTGCAAGTGCATCTGTTCCAAATAAATCTGCAAAAACTCGCCGCCATTCCATGATTTGGGCTTCGTGATCTCGTTCAGGAGTAGCGGGAAAATAACAATGACTATAAGCCGTTCCCGTAAATTCAACCGCTTCGGAATGTTCGCTTAAAACTTCTCTCCATAAGCCAATTACATCCCCCATCATTTCTCCATCTACTTCGAGATGAGCAAAATGACCATTACTTGAAAGTTTGGCTAATTCTTCTAACAAAACTCCTGAATAATCAACCATTATTCTAGGATTTAAACCTTCGGATTTGAGATTTTTTACATAACGAGCCGGATTTTTGTAAGCTTGAGCAAACCATCGAGAATTCCAACTTTCTTCAGAATTAGGTTCGCTGTTGAGCATTTTTTCTAAATTCCCAATCAGTTTTGCATCTGAACCTTGACCTACCCAAATCGGCGGTTGGTGCATATGCAGCCAAGGAACAAAGACAGCGAGAGGATTAGCAGTTGTATTCGATGACATGAGTAATATTTATTTTATTTTTGGACTCTCAAATAGGTTAACGTATATTGACTACAATTGCATCTTTCTCTCAATTTATTTAACGTTTTCTGATTTGAGTCATTTTTTGAGAAAAAAGACGATCATTATAAATTCTATTATAGTAGAGTGATCGCTTATCCTATTAATTTGTTAAAATCTCACTATAGTCTTGAGGTGGCAGAATTATGTTGAAGACCCTAAAAATAGAAAACTTTCGAGGTTTTCAGTCCTTTGAACTTCAGTCACTCGGTCGAGTTAATCTGTTGGTGGGTGAAAACAATAGTGGAAAAACATCTATTTTAGAAGCAATTCAATTTCTATTGTGTTCTCGAACTAATCTTGAGCCTCTATTTAAAACAATGATTGAAAGAGGAGAATATTCTTTAACAAGAGATAACATAAGAACTGAAACAGAACTTGAGATTCGTCATCTTTTTCATGGACATGATATTGATATTGATAGCCAGTTTTCAATTTCAAGTCTGGATGAAAGTGATCACAAAAAAGTTACTATCTCAATACATTCAATCCCATCTACTTCCGAATTAGAACCTGATTCCGAATCAGATGAGCAGTTAAGTTATGAAAATTTATCCGCTAATGATTCAGTTGAATTGGTTAAACTGGGTTTTAATATTCGGTGGAATTCCGAAAATCAAGAGTCAGAAAATTGGGAGCGGCCTTTATCTTCTAATGGAGGTTTGTCTGACCGATATATTCGCATGAATCGATTGCGTTTATCTAATAAAAACATAAACTCTGTAACACAATTTATTACCTCTTCGTCTTTATCTATTGAGATGATGATTGAACTTTTTGAAGATATTGTATTAACTTCTGAAGAGAAACTGGTGTACGAAGCACTTCAAACAATTGAACCTACAATTGAACGTATTGCTTCTATTAGTTCTAAAATCTACAGATCTTCAAGTTCACGGGGTGGTTTTGTTGTACTCCTTTCTGACAGAGAACAACGGATACCAATTGGAAGTTTAGGAGATGGAATTTGGCGAATGTTAGGACTTTCACTGGCGTTAGCCTCTGTCAAAGGAGGAGTTTTATTAGTCGATGAAATTGATACCGGATTACATTATTCTACGATGTCTGATCTGTGGAAACTGATTTGGGAAGCTGCAAAAAAACTAGATGTTCAAGTCTTTGCAACAACCCATAATAGTGATTGTTGGACGAGTTTAGCCAGCATTGCCAGTCGAGAAGATGCAACAGAAGATGGAATTACAATTCATCGCATTGAACGAGGCAAAGAAAAAAGCGTTGTCTTTACCGAAAAAGAAATCGTTATGGCTGCGGAACGGGAAATTGAGGTGCGTTAAAAATGGAAAAAATACACAAAAATTTGCTTTTAGTTGAAGGCGAACAGGATAAACGAACGATACCTTATCTAATAGAAGCAAATGGAGTGAATTGGGGAACAAAAAACAATCCTGTTGTTTATATTGATGTCTACGGTGGTGATACACAACTGATCGATCCTGTGTTAATTTCTACGGAACTTAAAGCGTCTGGACGAGTGGCACTGGGAATGATTGTTGATGCTGATGATAACCCTTTAGGACGCTGGCAAAGTGTCAGAAACTCCTGTCTTTCCAGTATTCCCGATCTTCCTGAAAATCTTCCTGAAACCGGACTGATTCATAACACTTCCGATGGGATTAAATTTGGAGTTTGGATCATGCCGGATAACAAAATGCGAGGAATGTTAGAGACATTTTTAGCTTATCTGGTTCCCGATGGAAGCGAACCCCTTTGGAAATACGCTCAAGAAGTTGCGAAAGAAGCAAAGAATAAAGGCGCAGTTTACAAAGATGTTCATTGTGATAAAGCCTATATTTACACCTGGCTAGGATGGCAAAATCCACCGGGACGACCTCCACATAATGCCATTATGGAATGTATTTTAGACCCGCAACATCCCCAAGCACAAACGTTTGTAAGTTGGTTTAAAATATTGTACAATTTATAATGATAAATAACAGTTTTAAGATAACTCTCGAATCACTCGACAAGGATTTCCAACTGCCACAACATTTGCAGGAATATCTTTCGTCACCACACTTCCGGCTCCAATCGTTGTATGATCTCCAATTGTTACCCCCGGACAAATAATTGCATTACCCCCAATCCAAACATTATTCCCAATTTTAACCGGGGTAGCGAGTTCTTTTCCCGTTAATCGCATTGTCGGATCAATGGGATGATGAGCGGTATAAATTTGAACGTAGGGAGCGCAAAGTAAATTATCTCCTAAATGAACCGTATGACAATCGAGAATTACACAACCAAAGTTCATATAAAGATTATCTCCGGCATATATATTACTCCCATAATCGCAATAAAAAGGCGGAGTAATAACCGCATTTAAACCAATTTTACCGAATAATTTTTGGATTAGCGTTTGGCGGTGTTCGAGTTCAGTTGCAGGTGTTGCATTATACAGGCGAGTCAATTCATCGGCTCGTTGATGCTCCGTTGTCAGTTCAGGATCACTCCCTAAATAGAGTTCTCCTGAGAGCATTTTTTGTTTTTCGGTCTTCATTTCTACAATACTACATCAAAACCCCTATATAGAATTGAGAAGGAAAGAGTACCTAATCTTTCCCCCTATTTTGGCTACAATAAAGTTTGATTAATTCTGATAATTTTATTCGTGAGTTTCCGATTGACGATCAAATACAAGAACAAATGAGGCTTGCGGACTGAGTTGTTTCAAACGCTTTAAATGTCCCTCTGCATTTGAACGACTGCGAAATCTTGCTACAACTGTCTGTTCGAGGTCAGGAAGCAAACGAGCGATCGCCCAAGTATTGAGACGATCTCGGTATGCACTCACCTCTGGGTTTGAGGTGACATTGTTTTGTGGCATGATTTATATTTGTCCGTAAGGAGTACAATCGGGGACGGTAGTAACTCTCTTGGCTTGTTTGTATGCTAATATCCCTATTGCCCTTATTAAACTGCACACTGCTACCTTTTGTAAAGAGTTAACGCTAAAACTTAATGCTTTCTGGATTTGAGAGCCAGAACAGAGCGAGTAGGACTAAATGATTGATGGGGAGGTGGGGAGGTGGGGAGGTGGGGAGGGCCACCTTACTCAATATTAATCCCTTTACGGATTGATTAAATCAAGAATTGCCTGAATTAAAATCTGCGGTTCAACCGGCTTAGAAATATGCTGGTTAAAACCGGATCGATACGCTTTTTTAAAATCAGCTTCTGCCGCATAAGCAGTTAAGGCAATTGCAGGCATTTGTTTGTCCGATTCATTCTTATATAATGAGCGGATTTGCTTGATTAACTGATAACCATCCATTCCCGGCATCCCAATATCACTAACTAAAATATCGGGAGTCGAATTCATAAATGCTTTTAAACCTTCAGGTGCTGAAGTCATTGCCGTCACGGTTGCACCTGCTTGTTCTAACATCATCGAAAGACACTCACGGGTATCGGCTTCATCCTCAACAATTAAAACTTGAACTCCCTGTAAACACTGACCATTAATCGATCTCGCATTTGTGATTTTGTCAGAGTCTAAAAATTTACCCTCAAGGGGAAGTAAAGGTAATTTAACGGTAAAAGTAGCCCCTTTTCCAACGCCAGGACTCTCCGCTTGCACCGTTCCGCCGTGCATTTCAGTAATATAATGAACAATTGCTAATCCTAACCCTAAGCCACCAAACTTGCGTGTCGTTGTTCCATCTTCTTGACGAAAATAATCAAACACATAAGGTAAAAACTTGGGATTAATTCCTTTTCCGCGATCTTGTACCCGAATTTGAGCCTCATTTCCTACAGATTCTAAATAAATATCCACTTGTCCGCCAGTCTCACTAAATTTCACCCCATTGGATAGTAAATTCCAGACAATTTGTTGAAGACGACCCGCATCTCCTAACACCTTTCCAACTTGAGTATCTAAGTGAGTTCTAATCTCAATCGACTTCGCTTCTGCCGCTAGACGAACCGTTTCAATTGCAGAAAGAATCACAACAACCAGATCAACCGACGAGCGATTTAACTTCAATTTACCGCGTAAAATCCGAGAAACATCTAATAAATCATCAATCAACTGAACTTGCAACTTCACATTACGCTCAATCGTCGTTAAAGCCTGATGAAAAACTTGATCATCGACCTTTTGGCGCTGAAGCAAATTCGCCCACCCGAGAATTGGATTTAACGGCGATCGCAACTCGTGAGACAAAACCGCCAAAAATTCATCTTTGATGCGGTTAGCAGCCTCAGCTTCTTCTCTGGCAGACCGTTCACGGGCTAGAAGTTGTTCTCGTTCAGCTTCAGCTTGTTTGCGTTCCGTCACATCCAAAAACGCTCCAATTACCCCCCGCACCTTGCCCAGTTCGTTTCGCAAGGGAACGGCTTTACCGTAGATATAGCGCACTTCGCCACTGTCAAACACAAACTCTAATTCTCCTTCAACCTCCTCACCTGTGCGTCCCGCCCGTTGCATCGGTAAATCGTGAGGGGGAATCTCTTTGCCATTTCTTTGTTGCTTAAACGGTAAGTAGTTCTTTCCATCCGGCGAAGTCGCAGTGGTGATCGAACCGGGAGAGGTTCGCATCAGTTCATAGGCACTTAAGTTGGCAGTCATCTGATGACAATTGCGATCGTGGGCGATCCAAATCGCTGCGGGAACCGCTTCCATCAAGATTTCTAATTCTTCAGCCCTGGCTTTAGCTGCGGCCTCACTGTCCCGTAAAGCCTCCTCAGCTTGTTTGCGATCGCTAATATCGCTAAAGGAAACGGCTACACCATCTTCTAACTTAACCGCCATATTGTGGAACCAACCTGTAATCCCGTCAGCGTCGTATAAAATCTCAATATCGTGAGGTTGACCTGTTTCCACCACTTGAATGTAGCGATTAAACAAATTGGTATTGAGTTGACTTCCGGGTAATACTTCTAAAAGTCGTTGACCGATGATATCTTCCGCCGAACGTTTGACCGCTTCTGCGGCTTTGGGGTTAATATAAATAAACTCAAAATCAATAATTTGTCCGGTTTCATCCCGTACACTTTTGAGAATGGTAAACGCATACAGCGACAACTCTTGAGCCACCCGAAATTGTTGTTCACTGCGTCGCAGAGCGGCGGCAACTTGTTTACTGGTGGTAATATCTTCAGCAATGCCAGCGATACGCCGAACTTCACCTTGTTCGTTGGGAATGGGAAAAGAGCGATCGCGTATCCACCGCATCGAACCATCGGGACGAATAATGCGATATTCTTGGCTAAATTGATCCTGAAATCCTTGTTCAAAAAAAGCGATTCTGACTCGCTGTTGATCTTCGGGATGAATTGCCTCTAGCCAGTTGTAGGGATTGGTATAAAGGCGATCGCAAGAATGTCCCCAGATGTGTTCATAGGCTGGACTCACATAAAGAATCTGCACATCTTTCACATCCATGATCCAGAAAACATCTTCGACATTTTCCGCCATTTGCCGAAATCGTTCTTCACTTTGCCCGAGGGCAATTTCTGCTCGTTTACGATTGTCTACATCAGTGATCGTCCCTACCCATTCTTGAACCGAACCTTCTGAGTTCAATAACGGGATTCCTTTGGCTTCAAAGTAGCGATAATTTTGGGTTGCAGCATTCCAGATCCGTCCTTCAGATTGATAAATCGTTTTGTTGTCTCGGGCTTGTATCCAGATCGACTGAACTCGCGCTTGGTCTTCAGGATGAATTGCTTCTATCCAACCCCAATTTTGATATTCACTCCAACTTTGTCCGGTGTAAATTTCCCAAGCGGGCTGAGGTTGAATAAAGTGACCTTCGGGATTAACCGTCCACACAATAGAACTCAAAATAGAAACCAGAGAGCGATAACGTTGTTCACTCTGGCGTAGTGCTTCTTCGGTTTGTTTTAAGTTGGTAATGTCAGTAATCAGCGCATAAAATCCCTTGACAGTACCATTGTTTGCAATATCGGGAATATATTGACGACGAACATAACGGGGGCCACCCTCAAAGGGCATCCAGAGTTCAACGGTAACGGGTTTTCCTGCCAGGGCGGACTCGACATTCAGTTTCATATACTGATAAGCCGTTTCCCCAATAAATTCTGCCAGATGCTGACCGATAATCTTTTCAGGCGGATATCCAAACCAATCCCGATAAGCCCGATTAACAAAGCGAAACCGTTGCTCTCGATCAACATAGGCGATTAAAGCCGGGACTGCATCGGTAATTAAGCGGAGTTCTTCTTCCCGTTGTCTGAGGGCGGCTTCGGCTTGCTTACGTTCGGTGATATCCCGCACAAAGGCTTGCCAACGGCCATCGGGTAAAATCTTGGTACTGATTTCAACGGGAACGTCAGTGCCATCTTTTCTGATTAACTTCCATTCTTCGACGTGGGTATTCCCGAGGAGTAAAGATTGCTTCATTGCTGCGAGTCGAGGCTGGTCTTCACTCGGAATCAGTTCACTGATTTGTTTGCCAATCAGTTCTTCTCGCCGATAACCCAATAAGTCACAGGCGTTATTATTGACATCGATATAGGTGCCATCGATCTCGGCAATCAATACGGCATCGGGTGCTTGTTCGATCAGGGCGCGAAATCGTTCTTCACCTCGTCTCAGAGAGAGTTCAGCCTGTCGTTGAGCGGTAATATCTCGAAACACAGCAACGGCCGCGACAATCTCTCCCTGTTGATCACGAATCGGGGCGGAATTAACGTTAATAAAGATACTATCTCCATCCGCTCGGAGAATGGAAATTTCTTCCCCTAAAATGACTTCGCCTGTTTTCAGCGATCGCAGTAGGGGATATTCCGAGGCTTGATAAGGCTGTCCGTTGGGATGAAACCCGGTAAAGGTAATCGTTTGAGCGTAGGCATCTAACTCTAAGTCCAGGGGGTACGAGTAGCCGAGTATCTGTTCGACTTGTTGGTTGGCGAGAACTAATTTTTGGGTAGCCTCATCTGCAATCAGCACTCCGGCAGGCATTTGTTGTAAGATGGCATTCATCCGAGAGCGTTCGGTTTCGAGTTGTTGCAGAAGTTGTTCTCGTTCGGCTTCGGCTTGTTTGCGTTCGTGGATGTCTGTGGTGGTGCCAATCCATTTAATTACGCGACCGACTTCATCTTTGAGGGGGGCTGCACGACCGATAAACCAACGGTAAACTCCGTCATGGCGACGGTAGCGAAATTCGGCTTCAAAAAATCCTCCTTGCTGTTTGGCTTCTTCCCAGGCTTGCTGTAAGTGAGGATAGTCATCGGGATGATTGATTTGTTGTAAGCCTTTAGAGTTGAGTTCTTCTAGGGTTAACCCTGTATATTCTATCCAGCGAGAGTTGACAAAATCGGTTTGTCCATTGCTGTCGCAAGACCAGATAAAGTCGGGAACGGCGTCGCTGAGGGTTCGATAGAGGGTTTCACTGCTTCGGAGTGCGTTTTCGGCTTCTTTTAAGTTGGTGATATCTCGCGACAGACAGAGAATTTGTTCGACTTGTTGTTGTTTTCCAAAGATCGGGGTGACAATCACATCCCACCATTTAGATTGACCTTTTTGAGTCGGACAATAGCCTTGAAAACGACTGGTTCCTCCGACTTTTGCGAGGTGAATGGCTTTTTCGGCTTTGGGATGATCTCGATCTTGCCAAAACTTTACCCAAGGTTGATCCAAAAAGGGTTGGAGATCATGGATTTCTAGTATGAGTTGTCCTCCGGAGTTCATTGAAAGCAGTCGTCCTTCTAAGTCTAATACTTTGATACAGTCGGCGCTACTTTCGATAATCCGACGGTTAAATTCTTCGCTGGATTGTAGTTGGGTTTCGATTTTTTTGCGTTCGCTAATATCTCGAAAATAGATCGAAATTCCTTCAACTGACGGGTAGGCGTTGATTTCTAAATAGCGATTCAGGCTTGGGGAGAAAGCTTCTAAATAAAGGGGGGTTTGTTCCTTCATCGCTTGACGCAATTGTTCGGCTTCGGGATATTCTGCTTCGGCTACAAATACATCTTTCCAGAGTTGTTTTCCGAGTAGTTCTTCGCGAGAATATCCGAATAAACGGGCCGCTTCTTGATTGACGTAGGTATAACAAAAATTGCGATCTAAGGCGACAAAAGCATCGGTAATTCGTTCTAAGATATTAGAGGGTGTTTCGGGGTTAATGGGTGCCTGTGCAGGGGAAGGGATTTCTATCAGGGTTCCCAACACACCTGCTACTTGACCGATTTGATCCAAAATTGGGCTGTAGGAGGTTTTAAAATAACCGTGTTTTTGTTCAATAAATGACTGTTGATTGAAGTCTTGATTTTCACGACAAATCGCTTCTCCTGTTGTTAAAATGTGTTGTATGTCTGAAGCAATGATCTGATCTAGGTTTGGATAGCAAGATTTTAAAGGTTGACCTAAAGTTAAAGTCGGCTGAATATTAGTAAAAATTGAACGACAAGCATCATTATAGAGGAAATGTTTTTCATCTCCCCACAGGATAAACATTGGATGACAAGCGTTTAAAATTAGATTTAAAATGGTTTTAAGCTGTACAGACCATTGATCCACTGCACCCAGAGGAGTTTGTTGCCAATCCTGCGATCGCATAATTTCACTCATTTTACTGAGACTAAAAAATGGATCGGGTTGTGTTGCTGTCACTGTTTTTTTTCCTCCTGGCGAAGCCAATATTAATCGATGTTGTTATATTTTAATCCAAAATTCTGATTTAAAAAATTAATAAATTCGTTAAAACAAAGTTAATTTTAGGTCAAGTTTGAACTCAGCTATGAATATAAAGTTACCAGTCCTAAAAGATGAATAACTGAAAGATATCACAATTTTTTTACTCCCCAAAAAACTTTTAATTCAGGATTTTTAGTTTAGAACTCAAACCAAAGCCGGGAATTTGCATCCTCCATTTCAGGTGATCAATTCATCATTGATCATTTTGTTGATTAAGGTTATATTTTAGCTTAAGATAAATAATAGCATTGACATCTCTATCTGGAGATAGATTCAGATCCGCAATATTTTTGTATAAGCAGATGTGCAGTTGCATCTTAGAATAAAAAGAGCAGTGATGCTGTATAGACTGCATTGACTCAAAAAAAGATTATGTCTCAACTGAATGGAATGACCGATCACCGCTTGTCTGAACCTGTACATCAATCCTCTCCTATCGAGAATGCTGAGTTTTTAGCAGAAATTGAAGCGACACCGCCAGAATATCGATCCAATCTTTTAAAGATGATGCGGTTATATCGGGAGAGTGTAACGCAAAATTTGACGGTTCTGCCAAAAAATAAACCCCAACCCAAACCTACTCAAACTTTAGCGTCTCATCAGTCGGTTCAAGAGATTCAAAACACTCCAGAAAATTCATCAAAACTTCAAGAAGTAATATTGTATACTGATGGGGCTTGTCAGGGAAATCCGGGGCCAGGTGGTTATGGGATTGTGTTAATTCGTGGAGATCATCGAGAAGAATTATCGGGGGGTTTTCAGTTCACAACCAATAATCGCATGGAAATGATGGCGGCGATTGTTGGACTGGAAGTTTTAGATAAAAAAAGTAAAGTTAAGCTTTATAGTGATTCTAAATATGTGGTTGATGCAATTGAAAAAGGGTGGGCAGAACGTTGGCAAGCTAATGGCTGGAAACGAAATAAAAAAGAATTAGCCATGAATCCGGATCTTTGGGAACAGTTACTAAAACTTTGTTCACAGCATCAAGTAAAATTTGTTTGGGTCAAAGGTCATGCAGGAAATCGCGAAAATGAATGTTGTGATCGCCTAGCAGTTCAAGGCTGTCAACAGCAAAATCTACTGCAAGATGTAGGCTATGAAAATCCAGAGATGCAGCAAATTTCGTTGTTTTAAAAATGCTATTTTGGGTTTACACAATATTCAAGAAAATTTTCAGGATAGAGGGTTAATTCACCGGATAGAATGCGTTCAAGCGGAACCCAAAGTGCTGTTTTTTCTCGTTTTCCTTCCTTAAAGGTGAGTTGTTCGATCTGATAGAATTTCGGATCTGCAAAGTCACATTTATAAAGTTGAATAATCTCATGTCCAGGTTTTTCCTGGTGAACAAAGATACTTTCTAAGCAACCCAAATACTGAATATTAGTCAGGGTTGCTTGGATTTCTTCTAAGAATTCTCGTTGTAAAGCGTCTCGACTCTGTTCGCCAAAATCTACACCTCCTCCTAAAGCCCGATAAAAGTTTTCTTGTTTGACTGAATCGTAACCTTGGGATAAAAACAAGCGATTTTGATCTTGAATTAATCCTAAGGCTAAGACTCGAATTTTCTTAGACATGAATTCACCCAATACAATGATTAGTTATAATCTGCTAAACTTGAATTTCTGTACTCTTCATTAATCGGCCAATCTTCATTTTCTCCACCAATAATTAATTCTTCAATAGTGACATATTCTTGACTCAGTTGCTTGAAAGCACTAATCAAAATATCAAGAGAAAAAACATCACTGGTGCCGAGATCAAACCAACATCTTACCCACACTCCTTCGTATTCTATTTCTCCCATATTGTGCATGAGTGCCATCATATTACTCTGGGCATTATCTAGATCATAGGTCATGTAGTTGATATCGACTCCACTCTCTTGAACTTGTAGATTTTCTGCGTTAAACCCACCTAATTTTCCGAGGAGAAACCAAGAATCAAACACTTCTTCAATATACTGACGTTCAGTCATAGAAGGAACGGTACTAAATTTAAGCCAAATCCAGATATCAAAAGGATTACATTCGCGAAATTTAACTTCCATAAAATTACTCGTTGATCGGGTTTATAAAGTGGGCATTTGTTCTCTTGTTGGCCCCCACGAACTATTCGTTTCTCTGATTGTATCTCGCATTGGATCACAAGCACGACTTTGATTATCAATGCGGTTCAGATTTTTGCATTGTTCATAAAAAATTTGTGCGACTATTTTTTTCGGGAGTTGTTGGGGTTCGGCTAAGGCTGCTTGAAAGCTTTCTTGGGCTTCTGTTAAAGTCAAGGGGCTATTATTGCGTTTGGCAATGGAGTTGAGGAGTTGAGCTTTGATATACAGAAGTTCAGGATTTTCTGGCACATCTTTGATCGCTTTGTTGATGAATTCTAAGGCTGTTTCATGTTGGTCTAAATCTCGATAAGCGAGCGCTAGACCTCGATAAGCCAGATGACGCGGACTTCCATAGTCAACGAGTTTTTGAATTGCCGCTTGAGTATCAGAAAACGGCAGATTTAGAGCTAAAAATAAATCCATGTAACCTCGAATGAGATTCAATTCAGGATCAGTTGCATCAATTTGAGCGGCTGCATCCATGTGTTTGAAAACATCCTGAAGCATATCTAGGGCAACGGGCGCACCTCTAAGCGTTCCTTTTGTGGCTAAAATATAAGCACCATCTAAGAAATACGCGATCGCAATATATAGATTACTTCTTAATAAATCACGACTTTCTAGAGCTTTTGCAGCCACCATTGTTTGGTCAGCATAGGTTTTCACACCTTCTAAGTCTTGCTGTTGGTAAGCTAAAGAAGCAAGCAAGGCGTAAATTATCGGTTCATCTGCTTCTTGAGATACCGCTTGTTCGAGATACCATTGAGCATTTTGATAGTTTCCTTGTTCAAACATTGCCTTGAAAGCGGCTTCTGTATTTTCTCCAATTTCTCGGGCTTGATCTCCTTCTCGAAAGGGGTCGGCTGCCCAGACTGGAATAATGGATAAGCTCAGGAAAAGGACAGTGGTACTCGCTGTTACGGCACTGATTTTTTGCCAAGTTGGAGTTAAATATTTTAACCAAGAAGCTGCAAACATAAGGATTAATTTTCGAGTAATGACAACAGTAAATAATGAATTATTGACGGTAGAATAAAAGAACTTGTTCCACAAGAACTGGTCAGCAGATGTTATGATTTTGAGGAACTGGGTTTAACAGTTTACTAACTTTCAAATTTTAGCTTTTTTCCCCGATGCTTTATCTCAAGAATATACTTTATCATCCGCCCGCGACTCCTGTACCTATCCTAAAAGACATTAATTTGGAACTCGCACCTCAGCAAATGGGGTTGATTGTGGGTCGCAGTGGATCGGGTAAAAGTACGCTTCTTGAAATTTTAGCGGGTTTGGCTGAAAAAACAAGGGGAGAAATTTGTTGGCGAGATCAGGTGTTAACATCTGAACACTTACAACAGTTAGCAGGTTTGGTGTTTCAGTTTCCGGAACGACATTTTTGTGGGGGAACGGTTTTGGAGGAATTACGCCTCGGACACCCCGAGTTAGGACTAGAACAGGTCAATCATGCGTTAAATGAGGTGGGATTGGGTCATATATCCCTGCAAAATCCACCGCATTCGTTAAGTGGAGGACAGCAACGACGCTTGGCTTTGGCGGTACAATTAATTCGTCAACCGCATTTGTTGATGTTGGATGAACCGACAGCGGGGTTGGATTGGTCAATGCGACAACAATTGGTGAGTTTATTAGCGAAGTTAAAAAACCATTGGACGTTGTTGATTGTGACTCACGATGCTGCTGATTTGATCGGGGTTGCTGATCAGTGCTGGACGTTGAATCATGGAGATTTACAATGCCTAGATCCGGATGCGGCTTGGGAAAAAATATCATGAGTTGGTTCTCAATAAACATCCCTTTTTTTGATTAAAATTAATAATATTTTTGCAGTTTAATTAACAATGAATGATCCTGAAATCCCGATTATTCCTGATAGAGATTCGGTTTGGTTAGAAACTTTAAATTGGCAACCGACGGCAGCCCAAAACCAACAGTTTCAATGTCTCTATGAGGAGATATTAACGGGAAATCAATCTCTCAATTTAACTCGAATTACTCAACCTGAAGCGTTTTGGGAAAAACATTTATGGGATTCTCTGGCGGGAATTGCACCGCTGTTGAGAGGAGAATGGGATTTTGCCTCAACTGTTGAAGTGATTGATATTGGAACCGGGGCAGGTTTTCCGGGTTTACCTGTGGCGATTGCATTCCCTAAAAGTTCGGTGATGTTGTTAGATAGTGTCCGCAAAAAAATCACTTTTTTAGAGTCTTTGATTGCTGATTTAGAGATTAAAAATTCAAGCTTGTTTGTCGGTCGTGCTGAACAGGTTAATCAACAGTTAAAGTTTAAAAATAAGTATCATTTGGCTTTGGTTCGGGCGGTGGCTGCGGCTCCTATTTGTGCAAAATATGCTTTACCTTTTTGTCAGAAAGGAGGTCGAGCGGTGTTGTATCGCGGACATTGGACTGTGGAGGAAGAAAAAGAGTTAAACTCTGTTTTGAAGGGTTTAGGCGGTGAAATTGAGTCGGTGAGAAGCTTTACAACACCCTTGACTCAGGGGGATAGAAATTGTGTTGATATCAAGAAGTTGTAAGGTTTTATTCTTGTTTATTTCGGTTCTAAAAAAGATCGGATTTTTAATATTAAACCCGATCTTTGGTTGGGGTTAAAGAGCGTTAAAAGCGGTCAGAACAGGATTATTGTTGAGCTTTGATAATGCAGGTTTCTTGACAATCTTCTAAGGCTGTGAAATTATTTTCATTTCCTTCACAACCGCCAAAGGAGAAGGGAACACACTCATTACCATCAAACGCATATCGACTAAAATCGGCTTGACAAGTACCACTTTGTATCGGTTGAGCGCAAATTTGTTCAGGTGTATTCGCTTGATCTACACGTTTGGATTCACCGAGACAAGTTTGTTGACAATCTCCGAGGGTCATAAAGTTATTTTCATTCCCTTCACAACCACCAAAGGAGAAGGGAACACACTCATTACCATTAAACGCATAGCGGTTAAAACTGGCTTGACAAGTTCCGGCTTCAATGGGTTGACTACACATTGGTTTCGGTTCAGCAAAAACTTCTTGAGGGAGTAGCAAACTACTGGAAATGATGATCGCGATCGCTAATGAAATTGTGGTGATCAGCTTAATTATTTGTTTGATCATTATAGCGTTTGAGAATAGGTTCACCTCCAACCTTAGCAGAGAGTCAGGATACAATTATCAAGATTTTAACTATTTTGAGACTTCGGTTGTATTCACCGGACAAGCCGGACTTGCATCGACTTATTCGACTTTGCGAACTTTGCGAATGAGGGTGATTTATTTTTCCCGATGCACAATACTACCTCCTAAAACTGCTAACTTTTTACTTTTCTAGTTTAATAGTCGTGACAACTTGAGCGTGGTCAGATTGCCATTTTTCGACATCTTCATAACTCAAGGTTTCATCAATTAAATGATCATTGAGGATGGAAACATATTCCACTTGACCCAAACGACTTGGATTTTGAGCCACCCATTCTTCACTGACTAAAATATGATCAAGAGCTTGATAATAGCCGTTGTAAATATGAGTGTAATAAAAATCTCCATAACTTTGACGAGCTTGAATATCTTTAACACTATAGAGTAAAGTATCCCAAATTTCTTTCTTTTTCTCAAAGGGAAGTTTTTCCCAAGGGGGTTGTCCCGTAATAATTTGAGTTGTGACGGATAAACCGCTATCATTGACATCACCCATAATGATAACGGGATGTTGTCGATTTTTTAAGGTTTCCATCAAAATCATGCGTAATGCTGTGGCTTCTGTTGCTCGTAAGATTAACGCTCTGGCGGCTCCTTTAGCTTGTTCAACGGGATCATTTTTATCTGCATCTGCGGGTAAAATGGGGCGTTTTGACTTTAGATGAACTACAAAAACAGTGCATTCAAGGCTATCACTAATTTGTAGTTGGGCTGAAAGGATAGGTCGAGAAAATTTATCTAAGGGGATATCTTTATCATTGATTTCTAAACGAGCTTGCGGGGGAAAATCTTCATAAACTTGATGATTTAAAATCGGAAAACGAGAAACCAGTCCAACTAAAGGTCTGAGTTGTTCGGGGTTATAGCTTGCTGGATAGCCGACGACAAGGTGAGCGTTTTCATAGGATTTTATGTTTTGTACAATCTCTTTTATTGCTTGTTCGTGAAAGAGTTCTTGAAAGCCCACAATGTCAGCATTCATTCGTTCGAGTTGTCCTGTTATCCAGGTTTTCTTTTGAGCGTAGACTTCGGTAGAATATTTATTTCTATCATAGTAAGTGACATTGGGCAACACTAAATTATACAGGTTAAATGTAGCAACTTTGAAGTTTTTAGGCGGCATAATGGGTTAGAAATGAACGATAGTTTTAATTGTTTTTAAGCTTAATTTGATGAACAAAGGGTGCATTGTTATAGCTGTGTTAGCCTATTCTAAATAGAGATTTATTCCGGTGAAAACAGTATTAAACAATTCAGGGGTTAAACCCATCAAACAGAGAGAGGAAAGAAGCAAGATCTCCCTACCTCCCTACCTTTGCACCCGTCTAGCGAGTCGGAGGTGACATCATTTCCTGAAGGGGTCGAGTCATCCAGTTAAAAGCAACTCGAACTTGATGATCGAGGGTGGGCAAACGATAAAGATAAATCAAACGACGAGCTAGATGTGCCATTTGCCCCTCTAACTTAATCCCCAAACCCGTCAGGGTCGCATCATCGGTTCCTAAAGTCATCATTTCACCTAACCCCTGATAACGGAAGGGTAACAAAGGACGTCCTGTTAGAGAAGCCCAAATATTCCAGGCGGTATAGTCTGCTTGTTGAAACGCGGCTTGAGCCGTTGGGGGAACCGTTTGGCCGTCAACATCCTTACAATCAGCCAAATCTCCTAGCGCAAAAATTTCGGGATGGTCAACAACTTGCAATGATGTTGTGGCGCTCACCTGACCTCGCTGATTATGCTTGACGGGTAGCGACTGCACAATGGGCGAAATTTTCGTTCCCACCGTCCACAAGACCACATCGACCGGAATTGTATCGATCTGTTCGCGGTATTCCAAAGCAAGCGAATCTGCTTCAATCGATTGCACGGTTGTCTCCAAGTCTACCCAAATCCGGCGCTGTTGCAGGGCGCGTTGGGCGGCTTCACGGTTAAAACTCGGAGAACCCCGCAAAATCTCCTGATCTCGTTCAATCAGTCGTAACCGTCCCCGTTCCTGGAGTCGGTCAGCCAGCTTACAAGCCAACTCTACACCACTATAACCGCCACCTGCGATCGCAATGCGAATTTTATCGCGATCAGAGGCTTCCAAAACCCGCAGGCGTTCTTCGAGGCGATAGGTATCTTCGAGGGTTCGGAAAGGAATTGCATATTCAGCCGCTCCCGGTACGATATCGAGGGGCGTTTCCCCTCCCATCGCCAAAACCAAATAATCATAAGTCACAGGTTCACCTTCACTCAGCTGAACTTGCTGGGCTTCGATGTCGATCGCGGTGACAAGTTGCTGACAGAAGCGTATATTTGTATTTTGCAACAGTTGTTCAAAAGGGGGAGCAATTTCCCAACTTTGCAGTTCTCCGGTTAAGAGTTCATACAACAATGGCGAAAACAAAAAGCGATCGCGGCTATCAACAAGAATAATTTCGGGTTGTTGAGATTTCTGCCAGGGTAACTCATTTAAGCGCAGGGCGGTATAGAGTCCACCAAAGCCTCCACCCAAAATACAGATGCGGGTTGGTTGTTCAGTCATAGTTTGCAGATGAGGAATGGATAAGCAATCAAGCAGTTTCTTTCACTAGGATAACAAGGCCTTCGGGTGTTTTCCGTCTGTTGTTTTGGGCCTCGTGTAGAGTAAAAATACGGGTGAGGTGTACCATTCGTTGCGGAGTATGTCTCTGGACTGATGCAAGATAGAGAGAAGGTCTTAACTGTAAACTATTAACCCATGCCGGAAGATAAGTTATTTGGACGTTTACATTACAGTAAGTTGCTGGTGCTAGAGTTGCAAAGACGACTGCAAGCACTGGGTCTTGATCCTGGGCCTGTGAATGGCAGATTGAATCCTGAAACAGAGGCGGCTTTAGAGGAAGCACAACGGACTTATGGAGTCCATGGAGGTAAGGCTAAAGCGGCTTATTTTGTGGTGATTTCGGGTAAGTCCGAAGATTTACCTAAAATTGTGGAACAAGTTATTTTATTGGGGGTGCCGGAAACGGGGGTGTATCAACGGAATAGTCCTTTTAATTCCAAGGTTGCGGTCGGGCCGTTTTCTAATCCTGAAATTGCTAAACGCTGGCAACATTATCTACGGGATTTTGGTTTGAGTCAGGCTCAAATTTACTATGGATGTTAGGGTTTTATGATCGGTTTAGAGTTGCAAAGATTTTAGCAATGTTTAGCTCTTTTTTTGAGAAGAATTCTACATTTTTTTGATCAAATATTAGAGTGAAAGTTTAATTTTTCTCCGATTTTAAAGTATGGAATACCTCAAAAAAAAAATAAGTCGATTAGGTAATAAGCGACAAATATCTCGACTTCATCGAGTTTGTGGTCGTCTATTGCGTGATGTTGTAGAAGTTCTGATTATTTTTATAGCTGTTATTTTTGTTATTCTCTCTATTTTATATCTGGAAAACACTTTAGAACAGCAAACAGACTGGGGGCAGTTGTTTATTCGTTCTATTGAAAATTCTCGGATTTTAGGAACGTTTGAAAGTATTAGTATTGTTAGCGCTTTAGTCGTTTATTTGCGACGAGGAAAGAAACAATCTCATTATGAAGCGTGGCAAGTAATTGACTCTGCTCAAGGCATTGAATTTAGTCATGCTCGAATTAAAGCTTTAGAAGAATTAGCTAAAGATGGGATTAGTTTAAAGGGGTTATTGTTACCGAAAGCCAATCTTGAACAAATTCATTTAGTGGATGGTGATTTTAAAGAAGTGAACCTACAAGGGGCTAAACTTCAAGAAGCAAATTTGCAAGGAAGCACCTTTGAACTCACTCAACTTCAAGGGGCTAATTTTTGGAAAGCTAATCTAGAAGAAGCGTTCTTTCTTCTAACGCAAATGCAGAAAATAAATTTAAGTTCAGCTAATCTCAGTTATGCAGATTTACAAGGGGTTAATATGTTAGAAGCTAATCTCCAAAAAGCAGATATTCAAGGGGCTTATATTTTAGGAAACTTACAAGGGGTAGACTTTCAAGAAGCCAATCTTCGAGGTACAATTTTAGAAGGCGCTTACCTCAAAGATGCCAATTTTCAAGATGCAAACCTCCGAGGGGCTAATCTCAAAGATGCTAACTTACAAGGGGCTAATTTTCAAGGGGCTAATTTGCAAGGTGTTAACTTTCAAAATGCTAAAGGGTTACACCCGACTCAAGTTTGGGCTGCTCACAATTGGGAACTTGCTCGATATTCTAAAGATTTTCTCTACAAATTGGGGTTAAAATTAGAGTAAATTAAACAACTTTAAAAAAGAGTCAAAATGGTCTTATTTTTGTTCAATGGGTAAAGCATAAATTCCTAAATGATTGGCGACTGGACGCTGACGCATGGGAATTCGACTATGAAAGGGTGCATTTAAAACTTTGGTATCTGTTCCCTCAGAAATCACTAACGTTGTAGAACCCCCACCATCAAAATTTAATGCGGTTTCAACCCCATCTAGTTCCTGGATAATATTCGTTAAGGTGGCTAAGGTTACGCCTTTACTATACCAGGATTGACGACCATCAATTAAAATTAACCAGAGCGTTTCTCCTGTTTTGTCAATTGCTACAGCCGTTCGTGGAAACTTTTGATTAGCATCTGAGAATTTTTTGACTTTAATAGGTTGACCTTGATCGATTAAAATTAGATTACCTGCTATCCCTTGAAGCGTATTTTTCGGACAAGTATCAAAGTAAATTTCTGCCTTTTTTTTAGGAGAAATACAAAGCACTGACCATCCTTTATTAACTATTGAGTAGATTTTTCCCTGAGAAATTGCCTGTCCAAAAATATTAACTCGCTCTCCTGAATTGGGGTAATAATCTATCGGATTATGCACATAAAAGGGATGAAAAAAACTGCCGTTAATTGCTAGTTGTAAGTAATGTTTCTGTAGAAATTCTGAAGTGGTTTGAGCAGAAATATCCTGATCATCTTCTCCCTGTTCTCCTGGTGTTACTAAAAGTTCAATCCCTGGAGTTGTTAAGTCAATTTTAACAATATGAATCATTAAAGGATCGGGTTTTGAACGGCGAATTCGTTGGTATGTAATCCCTTGAAACAGTTGTTCTTGTTTAGCAGTGGGTAGGGGTCGTTTGAGTAACAGTCCTAAGTAGAATAAAGCAGGAGTTAATAGAATAACGAGGCTAAAACGGAGTAAAGTTAATCGCAGAGTACGAAGAAAATGTGGACTCATTGGTATTGATATATACAGTTAACGTATAACCTGAATTTAAGGGAATACAACTGAATACTCCTTCACTTTGTCGGGAGAACCGGATTTTTATCAATTAATTTCAAGACTCTGTTTGAACGACCAGTTTAAAGATTGATTTTGGCTGATTTATATGTTATAATGCAGCTAGAATTAGCGTTAAATCATCATCAGTTCGTTCAGTCACACGAGGCGATCGCAAAAAAGATTCTAACTGTTCTTGAGCATCTTGTTGATCTGTAATCATCGAAACAAACTTAAATAGGGGCGAAAAGAAAGGTCGATGGGGAGTTGCTTCGGGCATTTTCAAAGCTAACATTTGTAAGCCATCGGAAAAAATTGCTAAATGAGTCGGTTCACCTTCCCAAACCTTGATTTGTGACGTTTCCACCGCATTAAACCCAATCAAAAATTTTGTTTCATTCAAATATTCACCCTGTTCGGGTTGGGTAATCGCTTCTATTTTTCCCGCTTTATCTTCTACAACTGCTGCTCCATCACCCACCTGAGCAACAGCAATAAAATTAGAGGTTGCTAACACCAAAATCAGTGTTGTTGCTAATTCTCGAATTTCCACGTCTTGAACACTAGCTTCGGCTTCTACTGCCATTTTTGCTGCATTTAAAGAGTTCATTAATCGTCCTTTCCAGTCAATTTCTTCTGGTGATGAAAAGGGAAGATCAATCATTTGAGCAAGAGTATTTACAGCCGTTTCTACTGCTACTTTTGAGCCAATTTCTGACAATCTCGCTGAACCGGCTCCATCCGCCACAGCCAAAATTAAAAGATTATCAGATAATCTTTTGTAGCAGTGAGCATCTTGACAGGGAAGATCAAATTTTTCATGGCTCGTTCCCCGTACTGATGCCGATACAATTTGCCAATTGGAGTCGCAGTTAGACATGGGATATCCCGTAAAAGATGCTCAGAAATTAGCGAATAGCAATTAATTAACGATTAGTAATGGGCAGATTTAATTAGACAGCTCCCCATCCTGGCGGCGGTAAAGCAATCTGTTCATCGACTTTGGAATGAGACACCATTTGCATACTTGCAGACAACCAAATAAACATTTCTCTAAAGTCTAATCCTTTTAATTTTAAAGGAGCGCGTTCAACGATTAAACTCAGGCGTTCCATATTCGCCCCTTCCACTCCAACCGCAAAAAAAGCAACCTGTTTATTACCTTCTTCTTGTTTAATACGTTCAGCCGCTTGCTCCGCCATACGTTCAGACTCACCCTGCGGTTCACCATCGGTAATCAGAAACACCCAAGGGCGATAGTAGGCAATTCCATTATTACGATATTCGGCTTTACGAGCAGCAACTAAATCTAGGGCTTGGTTAATTGCTGTTCCCATAAAAGTTTGCCCCTGTGCAGTTAATAATGGGGGTTCAAACTGGTCAGCAGTGACAAAATCTTGTACAATTTTCACCTGATTATCGAAGGAAATAATCGCAACTTCGACCCGTTTTTTTGCCAGTTCATCACGAGCTAAATCATGTCTAAACGTGTTGAGGCCATCATTGAGGGCATCGATGGGTACACCTTGCATGGAGGCGGAAGTGTCCAACAACAGCACACAAGGACAACGGGGTTCAGGATTTTCAGCGAATTCTACAGCTTCCTCAAGTCTCATAATGGGTGGTGTGGGAGTTTGCAGTTCTCTTAGGATACTCGATTTTTGCCTGTTTTTGATTATCGCTGATTTGAAGCGAGAAATTTGGCATCATTGAAAAAATTCAGAGAGTTTAGCGATCACTTCGTCAATCATACACTACTTGACTAAAATGTTGCTCAATCAATTTATCCAGAATAAAGTCAAGAGTTTATAGCTGCTAAAATCAAGTCAAAAGGAGACTGTGTATCGCCTGTTTTTCTTTTCATAACTTTTTTATGAATGGACAATGATTTAAGGAGTTGAGGGGATGATTCTTCACTTTTACCTAACTGTTCTGATCGCATATATCCTTTAACATCTTTTGATTTACACTCGGGTTCTTTGTAAACGGACTCATCAGTTCCTTCTGTCATATAATCGTCTATAAGTTGTATTGCTGTATCAAGCAGCGCATCACGAGCTAGTTCAAACTCAGATTGAAAGAGTTTTAAAAATGATTCAGTAACTTTGACAGGGGTTGATTCTATTGGAGCATTAATCATTACTGACTTAAGTAAATCTATGACTACCATGTAATACAAGAAACGAGTAAAGCGTCGGCTAGGCTCCCCTTCTCTTCCAAACTTATATTTTTCATTGGAAGTCTTTTGAAGAAGATAAGCTGCGTATAAGTCATCAACTCCAAAAGCTTGATTAGATTCCTTTTGATTCATTATTTTTTCAAAAATTTTACCTTTTGGTAGAAAAGGTGCATTTGTTCCAAAAGCAAGTCCTGCTTCTCCTAACCATCCAGCACCATATACTTTCAAAAGATCAAAAGCATTAGCCCAATTTTTAAACTGATGTGTACCAGGATTTTGACTTTGCAATGCTTTTTGTGAATCCCAACCACCTCGTTGTATTTCAAGAAATAGATTATGCTTTTCTGCGATCTGTTTAGCCCATGTTCTAAAATCAGATGTTAAAGCTAAAAAATCTTTTTCATTAACAGCATTTTGACTATTGGTATAACGTGTAATTTGAGTTAATAGTTCTTCCCCCTCTGAGCCGACTTTAACAATTTTAAGAATAACAACTCCTTTAGATAATTTTTCCTTCCATTCTTGTAAGGTTTTACTAGAGCCAGTACCACCAGCTTCTAGCTTTTTATATAAAACATCCCAGATAGTTCGAGTAGTTTGACAGCCGTTAACCACATAAGGCTCAACCAACTCATATCCATATCCTTTATTTGTTTTTCCAAAGTCTTCGACTACGATGGTCACTCCATTGTTATAAAGTCCAAAGTTTTCTGGCTCTTGCTCAAGAGTTTTTTTGATGGCTTTATTCACCTTTCTTCTTGAGCTTAAAAAACGACGAACATTCTTCTCATAGAGTTGATCTAAGTCACCTGTAGATTCCTTATAATCTTTCATAAAATTGTATAAGTCTTTTAATTTAACTGCACCAACCAATAATTTATCCCCCTTAGCATCACTTGCTCTTAAAGGCATTTTAATTCGCGTAGGACTATTTTCTATAATTCTCTGATAAATTGTTTCAATTGAAACGGCTTCGACATCAAAAATTGCTCCTAATCTATTTCTTCCCATACTGAGAATATCGTTTAACGCTCGTTTTTCTGTATCATTTAAGGCGGTTTCTGTAGCAAATACAAGTATCATCTTGTCACGTTCTGATGCTTGCTGTCGGAAGTTAGTTAAACGTTCTACTAAATCTTCAACTAATGATGACAGTCGATTTCGACCACCATCAAGAGTATCAATTATTTTTTGAGATTCGCTTAATAGAGTACCCGTTCCTGAAAATGCTTTACCATACTTGCTTTGAACTAAATACCATGTATCTCCTTCTTCAGTGCTTTCATCTAGACTATCACCTCGATGCAGATATGCAATATCAATTCCTCCATCTCCGCTACCATCACAATAGACAATATCATCTGAGGACTCATCGACATCTAGCCACTGAGTTACTAATTTTCTTGCAAAACGGCGTCCCAGTTCTAAAGTTGAAGGATTACCTTCTATAATACCTTGTAACCACTCTTTCTGAAAAACTTCAAGTTCAATAGTTATATTCATTATTATTAATAGATTAAGCTTGCACCTTTTATAAGTATAACTCTAATTTGACGCTGATCACTTCAAATATAGCCATCATTTAATTGTAATTGCATTGAACCTCTGTTGTTAATTTTGTGTGAAATTGTTAAATTCTGATATCTCTGTTAATATTTGTAACGAGGTTAATTCAGGTCAAGGAAAAATGAGTGATAAACGAGTTCTCATCTGGTATCGTAACGATTTACGAGTCCATGACCATGAACCGCTACATTTAGCAGTGAAAGCGCAAGCAGAGATCATTCCCGTTTACTGTTTTGACCCCCGACAATTTGGAAAAACCTCCTTTGGATTTCCTAAAACGGGAGTATTTCGCGCTCAATTTTTACTCGAAAGCGTAACAGATTTACGCAACTCCCTGAGAAAATTAGGAAGTGATTTAATCGTTCGTTATGATTTCCCGGAGACAGTTATTCCTGAACTTGTCAAACAATTAGGAATTGATGAAGTTTACTATTATCGTGAAGTAACCTCAGAAGAATTAGCCGTTGAAACCACATTAGAAAAAGCGTTAAACCCTTTAGATGTATCATTAAAATCCTATTGGGGAGCAACCCTTTATGATCTTGATGATTTACCGTTTTCAATTAACAGAATTCCTGAAGTTTTCACCCAATTTCGGAAACAAGTTGAGAAAAATGGCACAATTTATGCGTCCTTTCCCACACCTCAACGTTTACCGATTTTACCTCAAATTGAAGTTGGAGAATTGCCAACACTACAAAAGTTAGGTTTAGAAACACCTCAGTTTGATCAACGATCAGTTTTAAAATTTCAAGGCGGAGAAACAGCCGGAATTTCTCGGTTAACTGATTATATTTGGGAACAAGATTGTTTAAAAGACTATAAACAAACCCGGAATGGAATGTTAGGGGCAAATTATTCCTCTAAATTTTCTCCCTGGTTAGCACTAGGATGTTTATCACCTCGTTTTATTTATGATCATGTACAAGATTATGAAGAACAACGGGTAAAAAATGACTCAACTTATTGGTTAGTATTTGAGTTGTTATGGCGGGATTATTTTAGGTTTATTTGTCTGAAACATGGCAATAAAATCTTCCGTCTGTCTGGGTTACAAGGGGTTTCAATTCCCTGGAAAGAAGACTGGGAACGGTTTGAATGTTGGCGTACAGGAACCACAGGTTTTCCCCTAGTTGATGCGAATATGCGCGAACTTGCAGCGACAGGTTTTATGTCGAACCGAGGGCGGCAAAATGTAGCCAGTTTTCTGACTAAAAATTTGGGAATAAATTGGAAAATGGGGGCGGAATGGTTCGAGTCGCTGTTAGTTGATTATGATGTTTGTAGTAATTGGGGAAACTGGAACTATACCGCAGGAGTCGGAAATGATGCGCGAGGGTTTCGGTATTTTAATATTCCTAAACAAGCTAAAGATTATGACTCCAATGGTGATTATGTTAAGCATTGGTTGCCAGAATTAGCGGCTTTACCTGCGTCAAAAGTTCACGAACCTTGGATGTTACAACCCGTAGAACAAAAGCGGTTTGGTGTTAAATTAGGGGTGGATTATCCTAACCCAGTTGTTGATTTGATGAAGTCTGTTCAAAGCAATAAAAAAAGCTATGAGGCGGCTTTATCGAAAGCTAAACATCCTCTGGGATAGCAAGTAAATTTTAGGATTTTTTAACTCGATAGAATACAACAAAATACAACTTTGTCGGGGTGTAAAACTTGCGCCCTCTTGCTTACACCCTGAACTTTCCTAAAAATAGGATGAAGATCAATCCCTAAAACCCTTGCTATATAGTTTTTAGAACTACTCCTGTTAACAAATAATTCATGGTTTCTAGAACACCTGCTTGACAAGTTTGGCGATCGCGACTTCCCATTTATTTGAGTCTTTAGACGACTCTCGAACTAAGAATAATGAGCTTTCATTTAATACATTTTTCAGTTTTTTATTGGGAAAAAATTCTTTTATCACTTGTCGAATGGGTTTCTGATAGATGTAATAAAATTGATTGCCGAAGATTTCTGGGTGAATAAAATGATTGGGTTGATTTTCAGTTAAATAGATGAGAATGTCTAAAAAAGCCTGTTCTAAACTTTCTGGGGAATTAATTGTATCTGGAGTAAGCTTGGGTTGAGGAGGTTTATTAACCGCTTTGGAAATAACCTTTCTAGATTGAGATACTCTTTTTCTGATGGGAGGATGCTTTGTATTATTTTGAGGTAAATATTCAGGTAGCGCGATATAAAATACATTAGTATTGTTGGTTCTGTAAATGCGAAAATCTGGATTTTTATCAAAGTATCCTGCTTGGATTTTAATTCCATCACGACTTAATATTAATGCGAGTCTCGAAAATCGTACCCAATTTTCAGAAGTTCCGTCAAGTTCCTCGCGAATGATGCTTTGAATGATTTTCTTTAAATTCATCTTTTTAAGCTGTAATCCTGTATTGATGACAACAGCTTCTTCGCAAAATATTTCTGAAATTAGAAGGTGCGGATTTTACTAAAACAGAATTTTTATGATTTGATATATTAGTCGTGATATCAAGAAGGCGAAATCTTACAAAAATATACTCAAGAATGGAGTCTTAAAATTGAATATATTTCTGAGTTTGTTCGCGAACAATATCAATTTATTTGTGGGGGAGATTAGAGGGATTTAATAACTCCCACAGAAACCGTTTATCCGGTTGCTTCTATAGAAGTAGCTCGAAAATTGGGACTTTCCCAACTTGAATAAATCAGGTATAATAGTAGATATTGATTGCTGTTCTAGAGAATTATGCCAGCTTTAGATCTCTATCACGATGCGGTTAAAAATGCCTTAATTAAAGAGAATTGGACAATTACTCACGATCCCTTGCATCTGAGATGGGGAACTAAGGATATGTATGTAGACTTAGGTGCAAAACAGCTACTCGCCGCCGAACTAGAAGATCAAAAAATAGCCGTTGAAATCAAAAGCTTTATCGGTTATTCTGATGTTGAAGATTTGCGAAATGCAGTTGGACAGTTTGTGATGTATCGTGCTGTTCTTCGTAAAACAGAACCGAATCGTGGATTGTATCTAGCTGTGCGTGAAACAACTTATCAATCTACTTTTGAAGAACCCATAGGTCAACTTTTAATCGAAACCGAAAACCTAAATTTATTAATTTTTGAACCCAAAAAAGAGGTGATTGTCCGATGGATACCTTAAACCAGGATAGACAAATCATTAAACAAGTTTTAGCTGCAAATGCAAAATTTTACACCCATGATGAGGTTGAATATAAATTAGTTGTTGACTCCGAAATAGATAGTTATTTAATTATTAGTTTGGGATGGGATGGAGTTAAGCGAATACACAGTTGTATGGTTCACTTGGATATTATTGAGGGTAAAATTTGGGTTCAACGGGATGATACCGAAGATGGAATTACACCGGAATTAGTAGAAGCTGGAATTCCTAAAGATCGCATTGTTTTAGGGTTTCATCTTCCTGATGTTAGACCTCATACGGGGTTTGCGTTGGCGTAGCCTCTCAATAGGAGAATCGCTTAACCTTGAGATAATCTTGTTTACCTAAATATAACCTAAATATAACCTTTGTAAACTTTCCGAAGTCGGCTCAAATATCGATGTAGTTAATCCTATCGAGTCGAATTGAGTCAAGACTATCGTGTTAAAACCCATTAGATCAATCGGAATTTTCACTCTGGCGATCCCACTTGTCGCTATTTTAGCAGCTTGTGGAGAGAATAAATTAGAAGCCTGTCGCATTTTAGAAATAGAAGATGCAGAAGTGGAAGTCGATCTCGGGGATGTGGATATCGAAAGAGGCGAAGTGGAAATGATTTGTGGAGGTGAAGCTGTTGTCGATGTGACATGGGGAGAATTTCGACAAAAACTCGGTATTGATCCAGGTCGTTATCAGAATAATCTTAGAGCGTTTGAACAGCAAGTTGCTTGTTTCAAAGAAAATCGGGGTAACAATGTTGTCTTTTGTCGTCGAGGAAATTCTAACGAAATGGTGAGTCTAAATTTTAGTTATGATGATTAATTGATTTGGGCGAGAATACGGGTTTTATAGTAAACAGTAGGGGCGAGTTCTGTACAGATGTATGTTTCCCATCAATAACCTATATAAACCCGCCCCTAATATGATTATGGTGCGTCAATTTCTCTCATTTTTTATCAAGAATTTAAAGATTAATGAGTTGACGCACCCTACAACTGTTTAAACTGTTTTATTTGGCTAACTGTTTAACCTTGTTGATAATACCCGTTGGATCAATACCTTGATGGGGGAATTGTTCCCACAAGCCGCCACAACCTTCGTGATGAGTTCCTAAGCTGGCAAACTTCGGAGAGAACCCACGTTCTAACAACCAAGTTCCAAAACGGCTACCCAGTCCAGTCCGACGGTTAAACGCTTCTGAGACGATCACCATTGGAGACTGACCCACTTTTGCCATCATGTCTTCATCAACCACATTCAACGTCGCCTTATTAATTAAACCGACATCAATTCCTTCTTGTTTGAGACGTTCAACCGCATCGAGAGAACGATACAAAGCTGCCCCAAAACTAATAATATATCCGGCTGTACCTTCGCGGATGACTTCATCTTTCCCCGGAACAAATTTGTATCCGTCGCCGAAGAAATTACTACCATCAGTGTTGAGAATATAAGGCACTTTTGAACGAGTTGAGAAAATAAACCGCAACCCCGGATCAGAAAAGACCGACTCAACACAAGCCTTCATTTGGTTCGCATCTGCGGGGAAATATAACCGCGTTTCATAGCCATCATCCAAGCCATTATCAGCGAACATATTGTTCAAACCGAAGTGACAAGTATTATCAGCCATGTCATCAATACCGGAGTGAGAAAAATGACAAAGCAGGTTAGAATAATTCAACCGTGCCATCGTAATTTCAGAAATACACATTTCTAAAAAGGCGCTGAACGTGGCAAAAATTCCCTGTTTGCCTTTTTCCATCCCGAAGCCTGCGGCTGCCGAGAGGTTGCCTCGTTCCATGATTCCGGCTTTAATATAAATATCTGGGAACGCTTCACCGATCGCTTTCAAACCACAAGATCCTTCTAAGTCACTGTCAATACAAATGACTTTTTCTTTGCGTTCGGCATCACTTATTCCTTTCAAAACCGAAACCACCGCTTCCCCAAACACATTCCGGTTCGACCCCAGTTTATCACTCGAACCCATGAAAGTGTAGGTGTTCTTCGGCTTCTCAATACTCTTGAGATAGTCTACCGCAGCAGTTTTACCCTTGGCTTCGAGGTATTTAATTGCTTTATCGAGGGGGATCACATCGTGACCATGTTCAGACCCTTCTATCCCCTCGATACCAACCGCCATCGGACGCTTATTGACAACGGCAACCGGGCCATCGGTATTTACGGCTTCACATATCCGACGGTAAAGATCATCAATATCTTCGCCATTTCCTTCTAAAATTTTCAGTCCGTGACCCGCTAAAGTTTGGGCAACGCTGTAACCGGGCATATAATCAGAAGGATGTCCGGCAATGGTTACGTCGTTATCGTCAATCAGGAGTTTAACGTTAAGCTGCTGAGAAACGGCTAAACGGGCGGCTTCGGCGTCGTCTCCTTCCTGTTGTGAACCGTCTGAACCCAAACAGAAAACCGTTTTACCTGAGTTTGCCAACGCTACACCGTTAACATAAGGCCACATATGACCCAAACGACCTGAACTAAATTTTACGCCTGGAGTAAGTCCAAGTTCAGGGTGTCCCGGTAGGGTAGAATGAGCTTCGCGGTAATGTAGGAGTTTTTCGGCGGGAAGTTCACCCCCCAGCGCAGCCATCAGGTATTGAGTCGCAACTCGGTGTCCGGCTTCATCAAAGAAAATTGGTACAAATTTGTCAGCCGCGCCTCGGAATAAGGCATCGAGGATCATGACTTCTGGTACGGTATCATAGGGGCCGCCTGTATGACCGCCGACGCCTCTAGCTGCACCCGTGGCGGTGAAAAAGACAATCAGATCTCGACAAAATTGGATATTGGCTTTGAGGGTTTCCCGCTGTTCGTTGGTGAGAGTCGCATTAGCGGGATCGAGTGAGAGGGGTTTGTAGGCCCCGAGGTCAATCGGAAAAGTGGCTTGAGTAGCAGTCATCGGTAATTGTTTAAATGTTGAGTAAGCGTTAATTCATCGATAGAAGCAATTTCCAGCAGCAATCGACTTTAAGTTAAAGGGTATAGAGTTGGGTGACATCTGCCAACCCTTTCGGAAAAAGTTCGGGGTCTCGAAGTGCTAGTGAACTGCTGTTATTAGAAGTGTAGCGTTATTTTCAGATTAAATTGTATTGGATTTTGTACCTAATACGGCGATCGCTACTCCGATTAAAATTATAATAGCACCTCCGACCACTGTTAAAGAAGGAATTTCCTGAAAAAATAGATATCCTAAACCACTTGCCCCCACAGGTTCAAATAATATCGCTAACATCACTAAAGTTGGAGAGGTGCGATTAACCGCCCAGCTAAAACTGGTATGTCCGACGAGTTGCGGTAAAATTGCCATCAGCACTAGGTAAACATACACTAAACTCGGGTACCCGCTATAATTTGTTCCGAAGAAAAAGGGTAAAGGTAATAATATTACTGCGGCAACGCTATAAGCGACTGCAATATATCCGCCTATTTTAAAGCCTCGTTGTTGGGCTTCTCGTCCGAAAATGAGATAAAAACTAATTGCCCAAGCCCCGATTAAGGCTAAACTATTTCCGAGTATTGGGTTACGACTCGCTTCTGTTGTATTCCCGTCTCCTAACGCAATGATCAGTCCTCCGGTTAAAGCAATGATAATCCCCAATATTGTTAATTTTGACGGTTTTTCTTTTAACCAAATTGCTGATAATATTGCCACCCAAACCGGGCTAGTTGTGACTAATGTTGTCGAAGCGGCTATCGAGGTATAAGATAAAGAGGTGATCCAAGTCGCAAAATGTAAGGCTAGAAAAATTCCGGCTATGGCTGCATAAAATAACGCGCCAGGTTGTAGCGTTTTCCAAGTAATTTTTTGCCAAGTTGGAACTAAAAGTAATGCCGCAAAACTGAGGCGAGATGCTGACATCACTAAACTAAATCCGATTGTATTGACTTCGGCGGTTGCTATTGCTAAACGGACTAAAATTGCCCCCGTTGAAACCGCAATGACACCGACCAAGACCACCAACGCGACAAGCCAGGGAGAAGTTGAATTAGAGTTTTGCATCATAACAAAGAGGTTTTTTCCGGTTGTACTTTTCAGCCGTCTCAAATTCTATCTTTTTGAGGATTGAATTTTCAGATGAAAAGATTATCATAACTATATGGAATACAAGTTCTAACGATTTACAGTTGATCCTTTCACAATTTTAGAGTTTATGGTTTCTACGGTTTTAATTACTGGCGCGTCTCAAGGCAGTGGGAAAGCAACGGCTTTACTCTTTGCTCAAAAAGGCTATAATGTGGTGTTAACCGCTCGGAATTTTGAGCGATTAGAAACTGCTGCAAACGAAGTGCGAAGTCTTGGCGGTTCAGCATTCGCAATTGCTACAGATGTGGGAGAGGTTCAACAGGTTCAAGAGTTAGTTGAAAAAGCCTTAGAGGTTTACGGAAATATTGATGTGTTAGTGAATAATGCCGGAATTTGTTTAACGGGTTCTATGGCAAAAACAACCTTAGAAGATTGGCAACAATTAATGAATACCAACTTCTGGGGTTATGTACATACAATTAACGCCCTTTTGCCCCATTTTATTGAACGCAAAAAAGGAACAATTGTTAACGTCGGTTCTGTTGGGGGAAAAATGCCTTTACCCGATATGACTGCTTATTGTGCCAGTAAATATGCGGTAACTGGACTAACAGAAACTCTACGTTTAGAACTCGATCCAAAAGGCATTAATGTTTGTGCCGTTCATCCGGGAGTTATTAACAGTAATTTCATGGAAAGAGCGCAATTTCGGGGCGAAAATAACAGCGAAGTAGAGAACCGTCGCCAACAAATGCAAAGTGTGTTAGAATCCTCTTTTGTGAGTCAACCTGAAGATATTGCTAAGGCGATTTGGGAAGCGGTGAATCAGAAAAAATCTGAAACCGTTGTCGGGTTGACATCGATAGCAACAGAAGCCTATCGGTTGTTTCCAGGGTTAATGCAGTTTATAATGAGTCAAGCCCAAAATCAGCAAAAATAAACTCAGTTCGTTGGGGTGCTTTAGCGCAAGAAAACGGACTAAAGTCCAACAACAAACCGTTAAGTCATTGTAGTGCTTTGGCGCAAGAAAACGGACTAAAGTCCAACAACAAATAAGAGCGCGAACAGCGCAAAAAAAGTGTCTATATCGACCTAAAAAAATCTATGAAAATTCAAGGATTAGCTGCTAAAACTTCCGGTGCAGAACTCGAACCTTACAGTTATGAAGCCCCATCTCCCCAGAACTTTCAATGTATCATTAAAGTTTTATCTTGTGGGATTTGTCACTCCGATCTACACATGGTTGATAATGACTGGGAAATGACTAATTATCCCATCGTTCCCGGTCACGAAGTGATCGGAGAAGTCATCGAAATCGGTTCCCAAGTTAATCATATCAAAGTTGGCGATCGCGTAGGTATTGGTTGGCAACGAAGTTCTTGTTTATCCTGTCGAGATTGTTTGCGAGGTTCGGAAAATCTCTGTGATCAAATGCAAGCATTAATTGCCACTGGGCCAGGAGGATTTGCTGATTATTTAGAAGTAGATTCTCGGTTTGCCTTTGCAATTCCTGATGGTATTAAAACAAATGTTGCAGGGCCTTTACTCTGTGGCGGAATTACCGTTTATTCAGCCTTACGATATGCGGGAATGGGTTCAGGATTAGAAATTGGAGTGATTGGAGTGGGGGGTTAGGTCATCTCGCCGTACAATTTGCCAGTAAATTGGGCAACCGAGTCACTGTTTTTACCACCTCAAAAGATAAAGCCGAATTTGCCCATCAACTCGGCGCCGATGAAACTGTAATTGTCGAAAAAAATCAACCCCCTTCCGCCCCATCTCAACCGTTAAATATCCTATTAAGTACGGCTCCGGCGTCCATAGACTGGGCATCCTACATTGACTTTCTGGACTCCGATGGCACTTTAACCCTGGTTGGGGTACCCGACGCCCCGTTGAGTTTTCCAGCCTTTCCTTTATTGATGAAGCGTCGGCGAATTTTAGGGTCGGTGATCGGGGGACGGGCGATGATGCAGGATATGTTATCGGTTGCTGAACGTTATCAAATTGAACCCATTGTCGAAATTTTCCCGATGGAAAAAGCAAATCAAGCCATGGAAAAAGTGAGAAATAATCAAGTTCGTTATCGGGCGGTTTTGAGTCATCAGTTGTGAAGTTGAGTTAAGAAAAGAGGACTGAACAAAGCCTTTGGTTTAACGGAACAGTCAATCGGTCTATAGGGCATTGCTCTATTGAGAAGAAACGGTGCTACTATAGACCTATTCTTGAACTTGGTACTCGACATTACATCATCATTATGGCTCAATATTTACTCAGCTTCTTTGCTGCATTAGTGATTGGGGTTGTGTTTAATTCCTCCATTAAAGTCGTCAGTGGCGGAGATCAAGCCATTGTTGAAGGCTTAAATGGCCGTCATCGCACCCTCAAACCTGGAGTTCGTTATATTCTCCCTTTTCTAGAAAAGATTGTTCACTACGATACCACTCGGGAACGGTTTATTGATATTAAACCCCAGGAAGTGATTACCGGGGATAATACTCCCTTAACGGTTGATGCTGTTGTTTTTTGGAAAATCGAAGATATCGAGAAATCTTACTATGAGGTCGAACAAGTTGAAGATTCTATCTCTAACTTAGTTTTGACGACGCTGCGGGCAAAAATTGCCACAATTGAGATGAGAGAACTATTTTCCTCAATTAATGAAATCAACGATTTACTCCTGAAAACTTTAGATGAAGCGACCGGAAATTGGGGAATTAAAGTGATTCGGGTTAACCTCCAAAGTGTTACCCCTCCGGCTGCAATTATGAAGTCAATGGAGCAAGAAAAAGCAGCAGAAAACAAAAAACGGGCGGAAATTAGTATTGCTCGAAGTGAAGCCGAAGCCATAGAAATTCTCTCTAAATCTCTACAAATTCCCCCCAATAGTCGAGAGTTTATTCAATATATGATTGCTAAACAATATGTGGAAGCACATCATAAATTAAGTGCGAGTAATAACTCCAAGATTATCTTTATGAATCCTGGAGAACTAAACGAAGCAATCGGAAACTTGATGGAGGATGATTTTGAAGGTGGGCCAAGAGAGGGTTCAGGTTCTAGAAAGTTAAAAATAGTCAAGCCGGAGATGAGCAAAAAATCCGATGACAATATCGGTAATAGTGCCAGCTAAAAGTTGCTCAATTTGGTTAGTCTAGGCGATGACCACAACTTGAACAAAAGTGGTCTTCTGATTGAATAGATGCTCCACATTGACTACAAAAACGTTTAACTTGAGAAGCAGGGTTTTCAGGAGAATTTATTTGCATTTCCATATTTCCCATTTTCATTTCCATTGGTTTCATATTCATCTGCATATTCTCCATTTTCATCGGTTCCATCGGTTTCATCGGAGACATTGTACGATTTGGAATGCTGGAAACTTGTTGGAGTTGTAGCATCTCAGACTGACTCATCGAAGGTAAATGATCGATCACTCCTATGCTATTTCCCTGCACATTAATATAGTGTTTTCCCTGTGCTGTTTCAATCTCAATTGTAATTCCTGCATTATTACGATAAACCTGAGGAGGAGAAGTCCAACTTCCCGTCGTAAAACTGCTACTAGACTGCTGTTGTTGTCCGGGACTACTGCTGACTGTCGTGACAACGGTTTGGTTTGCTTGCATATCTAAGTAGACTTTTTGACTCGGACTCAGTTCGCATAAATAAGCCATATTTGCCCCCGCTAGAACTTGACATCTAATTTAATTATAGTAAAGTGAGGTTAGTGGTAATCACAATTTCTTAATTATTGCGTTATAAATTTAGTCAACACTAAAACCAAAAATCATTAAACTGAATTTTTGATAGTATCGTTAACTTCCCTCACCCAAAATCAGGTCAGAGATTACCCAAAATTACGATAATCTAACGGCTCAGTTTTTGGTAAACTAAAACAATGCCTCTGTTTTAACGAGCGATTAAACCATGAGTCAAGTTATTGAACAGCTTCAATCAGAATGGAACGAGATCAAAGCACAAGTGGATGAAATCCAAGCGGAGTATCATACTTTGTGCGCCAAGCGTTCCTCTTTTCAAGCAATACTTCTGTTTCCAAAAGATAACTCACCAGAAGCTCAAGCCGAATTTTCTCAAGCCTGTCAAACTCAATTGGCTGAATGGTCAATCCAGTTACCCGAACTTGAACGAGAGATGAAAGCAACCCGTTTAAGACTCAAAAAAACTCAAGCAAAACTCTCCGTTAAACAAGTCAAACTGTATGAATTACAAGCCAAAGAAATTTGGCCCCAACTGGGTCAAAAAGCGAAAATTATTAATCAATTCGCTCAACGTTTGGAACAAGAAATTAAGACATTTTGGCAAATTGCTGACAATTTTAAACCTCGTTTTGACGACTGGCTTCCCGAAAAACCTCAACTGGCTTATTTTGATTCCATCACAACCATTCCTCAAGTCACACAGACTGAAAATGGACTGCAAGTGATCAATAAAGAGATTGATTTTGAGGAAGATTGAGCGTCGATCAAAATGACTAATCAAAGAATCGTCGCCTTGTTTTTAATCATAGGTCTTCTCGTGGCTATTTGGCAGGGGAAGACAACACTTTTAGACTTTCGATTCATCCCCGAAAATACTGCAATTTCCCCTGATCCTAACAGGATTTCAAAAACCGCAGATTTTGCTAGTTCTCAAAAGCCCATTAAAACCTCTTTACCCTCTGAAATTCAAGTCTCTAGTTCTCCGCTAAACAAAGAAATCAACCCCGATCAAATTTGGAGTCATCTCGAAAATATTGTCGGAGAACGAACAACAGAAAACCATCGTGAATATACTCGGAATTATTTAATCGAACAACTCCAAAAATTTGGGTTTTCTCCTGACTTGCAACCTTTTGAACAAGGGGTTAATATTGTTGCTAAAAGACCTACCGATGATCCGAATGCTGCAACTCTATTAATCGGCGCTCATTATGATACAGTCGTTAACTCACCCGGTGCCGATGATAATGGTAGCGGAATCGCCGTTATCTTAGAAATCGCTCGGTTATTCGGTTCAACACCAACAGCAACGTCCTTAGAAATTGTATTTTTTGATCAAGAAGAACTCGGACTATTGGGAAGTTTTGCATTTACCAGTCGTCCCGAAAACTTACAAACTTTACGTCATGTTATTGTCCTTGATATGGTCGGTTATGCTTGTCGAGTTGAGGGCTGTCAACACTATCCTCCCGGGTTAAATGTCGATCTTTTATTACCAGCAAATAGCCAAACTTCTAGTGACAAAGGCGAGTTTTTAGTCGTCGTGGGAGAAGCCCAACATCAAGATTTATTAGCATCATTTCAGGGAATATCCTCTCATGTATCTGAGTTGAATTTACCGCCCATTGTCACCTTGCCGATTCCCTTAAAAGGTATACTCACACCTGACGTTTTACGCAGCGATCACGCTCCCTTTTGGTATCAAAATATAGCAGCCGTATTGGTTACAGATACCGCGAATTTACGTTCTCCTCACTATCATCAACCCACTGATACTCTCGCTAATCTTGATCGAGAATTTCTCATGGGTTCAGCTCAAGTTCTGGTGAATGTCGTCACTCACCTATTAGAAAACTAAATAAAATTGGGGACAAAATTGGGACAATATTCACCCCTTAATAGTTCACCCGAACAATTAGCCCATGAACCTCTGAGAGAAACTGAAAATCCTCTGATATAATAAGTTCATTCACTCAAAAGGTAGGCTCTCTCTTTGGCTTTCTGATTCGGCAAATTGGTAAGTAGGGTGAAGATTCAACTCACAGCAAAACCCTTCCGGATAGAAACAATTAATCATACACTCATTGAGATCTGACTCATGAACACAAAAGAAGACCTCCGCCAAAAATTACTTGACCTAGACAACCGAGGTTATAAAGCCTATAAAGACGTTCTCGGTACTTATGAGTTTGAAGACTTTACTCTGATTATTGATTACGTTCAAGGTGATCCCTTTGCTGCTCCGAGTAAGTTTCGAGTTCATATCTCTCCAAATATTGCCGGATTTCCCCCAGAACTTTACGAAAACCGGATTCGAGAAATTGCTTTGCGAGACTACCTGACTCGTCAATTTGATCGCAATAGTCGAGAGATTAGTAGCCGCCGAGGAACAGGAAAAAGCGGGATGATTGCGATTACAAAAATGGGACAAGAGGTATTAGAACGCACCTCAGCCAGCTTGATTTATGTCGCTCCTCCTCAACCGAAATCTATCGGGGTTAACCCGGTTTTTCAGCGAGCCAAACCTCAGCCTTCGACCCAAGAAAAAGGGATTGAAATGCGATTTTTTGTCGGACTTCCCGCCCGAGGACGGCAAATTTTAGGACGACAAGCCGCCACGATGATTTGTGATGATATTCCCCTAATTGTTGAACGTTCTCTTAAATATAAAAACCTCGATCCTGAACACTGTAAACGCCATGTTGAGACAGTAGAAGATGCCGACTGGTTACGTCAACAACTCGCTGAAAAAGGGTTAGTTGCATTTATTCCTAATGGTGCAATTTTACCTCGACGTAGTGGGGTTGATCAACGACCTTTAGAAACTGATGTTGTACCGTTTCAATCACCCGAATCTCTAGAAGTTGAGTTCAATTGCCCTAACTTTGGAGAAATTAAAGGTTTAGGAATTCCTAAAGGGATTACCCTAATCGTAGGGGGTGGATATCACGGGAAATCGACCTTACTGAATGCGATAGAATTGGGCATTTATAATCATATTTTTGGAGACGGACGAGAATGTGTAACGACCAGTATAGACGCAGTTAAAATTAGGGCTGAAGATGGTCGCAGCGTTGCAGGTGTTGATATTTCACCTTTTATTAATCAATTGCCTCAAGGACGATCTACCCAGAATTTTTCAACTGAAAATGCGAGTGGAAGTACCTCACAAGCAGCTAACATTATGGAAGCTTTAGAGGTTTTAGTAAAGCTAGAAAATGACTCGGTTAATCCTGATGTTTCTCCAGTTTTATTGGTGGATGAAGATACGGCGGCAACTAATTTTATGATTCGCGATCGCCGAATGCAAGCCTTAATTGCCAAAGAACAAGAACCGATTACACCATTTATTGATAAAGTTCGCCAACTTTATACTGATTATGGTGTGTCTACAATCTTAGTGATGGGTGGAAGTGGGGATTATTTTGATGTGGCGGATACGGTGATTGGAATGGATAATTTTCAACCTCAAGAATTAACCGCAAAAGCCAAAGAAATCGCCGCAGAATTTACCACAGGTCGAACAACAGAAGGCGGTGAACAGTTTGGTCAAATTCGATCCCGTATTCCTGTTACTGAAAGTTTAGATCCCAGTCACGGACGGCGAGATGTACGGGTGAAAGTTCGGGATGTAGATGAAGTCACATTTGGAACAGAAGATGTTGATTTATCTGGGGTTGAACAGCTTGTTTCTAAAGATCAATTACGGGCGATCGCCGCCGCAATGGTTTATGCTAGAAAAAAGTATATTAATGGTGAACATACACTCCCTCAAATTTTAGCTCAAATTATGGCGGATATTACCGAAAAAGGATTAGATGTAATTACCCCTTTTCCTCAAGGAGATTTAGCCATGTTTCGACGGTTTGAACTCGCAGCAGCGATTAACCGAGTCCGAACATTAGAAGTGAAATCTGTACCCGAAGTTGAATCTATACAGATAACGACGGCTGAAGAAGACTCCTAGAAGCACAGTATAAAGTGATTACTTGGGGTACTCAAGTCACTATTCGCTCAGATTTCATGGGAAATTAATCACAGTCATCCGTTAATATTGTTGGCTGTTTGATGAAAATTCCCGAGTGATTTCAATTTTATCTGGATGAGAGTTAAAGATAGTTTAAACCTTTGATTTTCTCATCCAGGTGAGCTAGAATGTCTTAGAATTGAGTTCGTCAAAACTTAAGTTGTAAATATTTTAGGGCCAGATGAAAGGCAAATAAATCAGAGAGAGTAATTCTATTGCAGCTTAATCTTTCTAGATTAGGTTCGGGTACAGATTCTCTAATTTTATTATGGAACCATTTTATTTGTAGATAAAAACAGTATTTTATAAAAAAATAGCTCAGAGCCAAGTTTAGGCATCCAAGCTATTTTTAGATCGTCATCATGTTTTGGATATACTTTCCAGTTTACTGATTCTCAGACCGAATGACATCACCCAATAGAGTGATTTCTAATTGATTAAAGCTGAGGTTTGCGTATATGCCAAGCTGTCGCCTGTTCATAAGCATAAGCCACTTCCAGCAGTCGAGCTTCTCCTAACACTTTCCCAATTAATTGCATCCCAATTGGAAGTCCTTGTTCATCAAACCCACAAGGAATACTGAGTGCAGGTAAACCCGCTAAATTCACTGGAATTGTCATTAAATCAGACAAATACATACTGAGGGGATCAGCCGTTTTTTCACCTGCTTTAAAAGCCGTTGTCGGAGCAGTCGGACAAACCAACACTTCTACCTGAGAAAGCGCTCGTTCAAAGTCTTGTTTAATCAACGTTCGGACTTTTTGAGCTTTGAGATAATAAGCATCATAATATCCCGCCGACAGGGTATAGGTTCCCACCATAATTCGGCGTTTAACTTCCGCCCCAAATCCCTCTGCACGGGTTTGGCAGTACATATCAATTAAATTTTCTGCATCCCGACTGCGAAAACCGTATTTCACCCCATCATAACGAGCCAAGTTTGCAGAAGCTTCCGACGGCGCAATAATATAATAAGTGGGCAAACCATAACGAAAACGCGGACAAGAAATCACTTGAATTTCTGCGCCTAGTTCTTGCAACGTTTCTATTGCCTTTGTCACCGCTTGTTCAACAACAGGATCTAACCCTTCTCCAAAAGTTTCTTTGATCACACCAACTTTGACGCGGCTTTTGGATTTGAGAGTGGGTTTGAGGGCGGCTAGATAATTCGGGATTTGAACATTTAGGCTCGTGGCATCTTTAGTATCATAACCGGCGATCGCTTGTAATAAAATCGCTGCATCTTCAACCGTTCGGGCCAGAGGGCCAATCTGATCCAAAGAAGACGCATAAGCCACCAAACCGTAGCGAGACACCAACCCATAAGTCGGTTTCAAGCCCACAATGCCACAAAAAGAAGCAGGTTGACGAATCGAACCACCCGTATCGGAACCCAACGCCACAACGCATTCATCCGCCGCTACCGCCGCCGCCGAACCACCCGAAGAACCGCCCGGAACCCGTTGTAAGTCCCAAGGATTTGCGGTAACTTGATAGGCAGAGTTTTCGGTGGAACTCCCCATCGCAAATTCATCTAAGTTCGTCTTTCCCACCATAATTGCACCCGCATCCGCCAGCTTTTGCGTCACGGTAGACTCGTAGGGGGGTACAAAATTCTCTAAAATCTTGGATGCACAGGTTGTAGTGATTCCCTGAGTGCAGAGGTTATCTTTGATGCCAATTGGAATTCCAGCGAGTAGACCAATTTCCTCTCCTGCGGCAATTTTAGCATCCACTTGTCGGGCTTGCTGCAACGCTCGATCTGCTGTTACACATAAAAAGCTGTTTAATTTTGAGTCTAGCTGCTCAATACGCTCTAACGCCTCTTGGGCGATTTCTACAGCCGAGCGTTCCTTGTTAACCAGTTGTTGGTGCAACTCGCAGATGGACGCCATTCCCTATCCTCTTTGTGTTAGTTTCTATCGATCAGAGTTTACCAAAAATAGGAGATCATTTTTCTCTAAATTGATTTCTGAGGTGATCTCATCGCTCAACTCTAACCCTCTGTCGCCAAATCAACTATATTCTAAAGCATTAATCACTCAGTTTAACAGATATCATTTAAAATTAATCCAAATTTGTACTGAGATTCCGAAAGTTATGCCCCTGACTCAACATCGTGCTGATCCTGTTGTTTTATATAACATTCCTCAATTCATTCAACCCAATCAAGACGCTGATTGATCAATAGATTAGAGAAAAGATGGCAGAATAAACGCTTTTAACTTATGATTGTTCTAACAAACTACAAATCAATTCACCCGCTCCATTTTTATCAAACCGTTTCGTTTTTCCCGAACTCTCAATTTTAGTCCGTCTGCGACAATTATAAAGTTCAACAGGTGTTTTTTTGCCATTAATACTCACAGACGCTCGATATTCCCAATGATATTTAGCACTACGCTTAATACTCAGAATACAAATTCTGTTCTCATTGACAGTGCGACACAGAGAAGCTTGTGCAGGTTGGGAAAACGTTAACAAAAGCAACAACAACAGTAAGAGAGTCGTCAGAAACTTCACGAGAGATCAAAAAAATAATTGTATAGCTATTCTATCTTTTTTGCTGAACTTCTGAACTTCTGAACTTCTAAACGCCTAAACTCCTCTATTTCTACTTGTCAGAACGAAAAGAAGATGCTTTGCTAGAGTTGAACTTCATCTTTTTCCCAAAGCTATGTCTCACCCAACCCCAACCCCTCGCCAAATTTTAGAAACACTACTTCCCTATCTGCGAGTCGCTGCGGGTTATGCGCGTCAACTTCAGCCTCTTATTCGCGCCCTTCCAAACAAAGACGGAGATAACTTCTTCGCTGAAGCCTTAACTGACGCCGACTTGTCTATTCAAACTTTAGTTGAAGTCGCCCTTTTAGGAACTTTTCCAAATATTCGTTTTTATGGAGAAGAACATGAACAGTCTGGAAATACCAAATATTTTCGCAGTATTGAACTCGGAGAAAAAGGGGATTATTTAGTTACACTAGACCCCATTGATGGCACGAAGTTTTATATGGACGGACACAACAACTATCAAATTATTCTCACCGTTCTCAACAGTGATGAATTTGAAGCCGTATTAGCTATTTCTCCGGCTTTAAATACCTATTATTATGCACTGCGAGGTGAAGGAACGTTTACAGGTTATCTTGAAGACGACTTAGACGCTTGTGTTCCGGTTAAATTAGAGTCAACAGAACCGATCATTTTACTCGGATGGGGAATGAGTGAATTTAAACCTTTACTCCAGAAAAATTATGATGTTATTGATGTCGGAAATGACTACAGTTCTGATGCTCAAATTCCCAACCATAACGGTATTTTAAGTGGTTGTGTTTGTGGAACAGTAATTCGGGCGGGTAAATTTATCGATGGGGCTGCATTGGCATTTTTAGCCCAAGAAGCCGGATGTATTGTTACCACCCATGACGGAAGTGTTCCCCCTCCTTTAAACACCTGTGAAAATTACAGTCGTCCCGGTTTATTAGTGGCGGCTTCGGAGTCGGTTCATCAGCATTTATTAGAAGCCGCAAAAACCCTAAAAATAGCTTGATTAAACACCAGGAGGGCGTAAGTCTTGCGCCCTGATATTTCATCCATAAGCTATGATAAAAACTAGATTAATAAACTTCAGAGATACAACGGGAGAACACCATGACCATAGCTCAATACTTGGAAAATTCCCAACAAGAATGGGTAGAAATAGAATATCCCCCGAGTGACTTAGAAAGTCAGGAGTTACCTTTGGAAAGTTATTTACATCTACAACAATTATTGTTACTGCTAAAATGTTTAGACTGGCTATGGAAAGACAAAGAAGATTATTTTGCAGCGGGAAATCTAACTATTTATTATAGTCCGAATCAAAACAAATCAGAATACTTTCGCGGGCCTGATTTTTTTGTTGTATTAAACACCGAACGTAAACCCCGAAAAAGTTGGGTAGTTTGGGAAGAAGACGGCAAATATCCTCACGTTATTATCGAACTATTATCCAATTCAACCGCAAAAGTAGATCGGAATGAGAAAAAACAAATCTATCAAGAAATCTTCCGAACACCCGACTATTTTTGGTTTTCTCCAGACACTCTAGAATTTCAGGGATTTCACTTAGTTGATGGCAAATATCAAGACATTCACCCCAACGAACAGGGATGGCTTTGGAGTCAACAGCTACAACTTTTTATCGGAATTTATGAACATAAATTGAGATTTTTTACGCCAGAATGGGTATTAGTTCCCACACCCGAAGAAGCAGCCCAAACTGCTGAACAAAGGGCAATTACAGCCGAAGAAACAGCCCAAACCACACAACAACAACTCGAACTTGAACGACAACAAACAGAAAAACTAGCCGCTAAACTCCGAGAGTTAAATATTGATCCTGATAGCTTATAATCTGAAAACATAAAATACAAATTAAATAATATTTCAATTTTCCATCGGTGTCCAATCTCCTACCGGAACAAACGCCGCCCAAAAATAGGGATGTTGATAATCTTGAGAATTTAACATCTCTAACTGAGTTTGACGCCAAGCCTCTGAACGCCCTTGATTTTGCAGTAACCGTTGATAATATTTAATCATTAATTCCTTCGTTCCTTCATCGCTAACCGTCCACAAACTCATTAATAAACTTTCCGCCCCCGCCAACGTAAACGCACGACGTAAACCATAAACCCCTTCTCCGTTTTCAATCTCTCCTAACCCCGTTTCACAAGCCGATAATACGACTAACTTTGTACCGCGTAGCTTTAAATTTGCCACTTCCAACGCTGTTAATACCCCATCTTCTGAACCACTATCACGAGGATTAAACCCGGCGAATGCTAACCCTGAACGCACTAAAGGATTTTCTTGAATTGGGGTATTTTGTTGAGTGTTTTCTGAGATTAAACCAAAAGTATTATCCGGTTCAACTCTCGGGAGATTTTTTAAGAAAAAGCCGTGAGTCGCAATATGTAAAATATTCGGTGCTTGCAACTGTTTAACGACATTTTCTGTGGCTTGAGATTGGGTAAATAACGTCACATCAGACAATAACGGTGCAATTACCCTTGCTTCTTCAGCCGTTCCCGGTAACGCCCCAAAACTCATCTCAACCCCTCTAGAAAGTTGATTCATTCCGCGAGTTTGGGATAGCCCCCCTCTGTCCCCCCAAGTTTGAGGGGAAATTTCAGAGTTTTTTGAAACAGCAACGGTTGTCGGTTCTCCGGGTTTATCATAATCTGGGTTAGCAACAATAACGGGCGGTTGTTTGTGAGAATATTCGAGTTGGAAACGAATTAAATCTCGTCCCGTTGTGAGATAAGTAATTTTATAAGTTTCCAGTAAATATTGATTATTCTCATCAACCAACGCCGCAAACGGAATCAAATTTAACTGGGCATCCGGTGAGATGATAATATGATTAACATTCCCCAACTTTTCTCGAATGGGTTGCATGAGAAGTTCATCAAGTTTTCGTCCGGTTTGTTTAACTTGATTGGAATTTCCCATGAAAGCATCTTTTTTGTCTTTTAGGGCTAAATTGAAACGAAAGAAAGCCGCTTTGTGAATGGGTTCGGCTTCTCCCAAATCAACCCATTGCGGTTCACCGGAAGACTTGAGTATATAAGCCGCATAGTGAAAGTTATCAGCTTTCCCATCAAAAGGATCATACAACACAAATTCAACTAACGCCGCATCTTCGGGAATCAACTGTTGTACCGCTTCCACGGTAACGGGTTCTGAAAGGGTTCTAAATTCGGCGCTGCGGCGAGAAAGTTCGGCTTCGAGTTGCTCCGATTTTTGTCTTAAATTGGCAACTTGTTGACGGTATTGTTCTTCGGGGATATTTTCAGGCTGGTTGTAAATCAGAGTCGCCAATTCAGTTCTAACTGCGGCTAATTCATCGAGAAATTGTTGATTTTCAGGCGTGATATTTTCTCTTAACAGTTGTAAGTTATCAGTCATTACATCCAAAATCCGACCTTTGCGACGGAGAATAGTTGTGAGGGCTAAACGTGCCGCTTCTGAGTTCTTCTGTGCATCTTTAATATGCAGAGAAACAGTAGCATAAGTCGTCCCTAAAACTGTTTTCATCGAGTCTTGTTTCTGACGTTCCGAACCTGTTGCTAAAAGAACATTCAGGTTTTGTTCTTGAACTTCTAGTCCCCGACTCAGAAAATTCATCGCTTGAGTTGTGTCTCCTTGAGATAGATAAAATGATGCTAAGTTATTGAGGCTGGCGGCGACCGAAGGATGGTTTTCTCCCAAGGCTTTCTCCCAGATAGCTAAAGAACGTTGGATTAGGGGTTCGGCTTTGTCGTAGCGTCCTTGGAAATGGTAGAGTATTGCTAAGTTATTGAGGCTGGTGGCGACTGAGGGATGATTTTCTCCCAAGGCTTTCTCGCGAATCGCTAAGGAACGTTGGATTAGGGGTTCGGCTTTGTCGTAGCGTCCTTGGGAGTTGTAAAGTGATGCCAAGTTGTTGAGGCTTTGTGCGACAGAGGGATGATTTTCTCCTAAAGTTTTTTCCCAAATCGCTAAAGAACGTTGATAGAGGGGTTCGGCTTCATCGTAGCGTCCTTGGGAGTCGTAAAGTGATGCTAAGTTGTTGAGGCTGAGTGCAACATCGGGATGATTTTCGCCCAAGGCTTTCTCCCAAATCGCTAAGGAACGTTCGTAAAGGGGTTCGGCTTCATCGTAGCGTCCTTGGGAGTCGTAAAGTGATGCCAAGTTGTTGAGGCTGGTGGCAACATCGGGATGTTCAGTTCCGAGGGCTTTCTCGTAGATGGCTAAGGAACGTTGGTAGAGGGGTTCGGCTTCATCGTAGCGTCCTTGGGAGTCGTAAAGTAATGCCAAGTTGTTGAGGCTGAGTGCGACAAGGGAATGGTCTTTTCCCAAAGCTTTCTCATAAATATCGAAGGAACGTCGGTAGAGGGGTTCGGCTTTGTCGTAGCGTCCTTGGGAAACATAGAGTGTTGCCAAGTTGTTGAGGCTGGTAGCAACATCGGGATGGTTTTCTCCTAAAGCTTTCTCAAGAATCGCTAAGGAACGTCGGTAGAGGGGTTCGGCTTCACTGTAGCGTCCTTGGGAGTCGTAGAGTTGTGCTAAGTTGTTGAGGCTGGTAGCAACATCGGGATGATTTTCTCCCAAAGCTTTCTCGCGAATCGCTAAAGAACGTTGATGGAGGGGTTCGGCTTCACTGTAGCGTCCTTGGGAGTAGTAGAGTTGTGCTAAGTTGTTGAGGCTTTGTGCAACATCGGGATGATTTTCTCCCAAGGCTTTCTCATAGATAGTTAAGGAACGTTGGAAGAGGGGTTCAGCTTCACTGTAGCGTCCTTGGTCACGGTAGAGTATTGCTAAGTTGTTGAGGCTTTGGGCAACATCGGGATGGTTTTCTCCTAAAAGTCTTTCTATAATTTCTAGAACCCGTTTGAGTATGGGTATGGCTTCGTTATATTTTCCTTGTTGATAGAGTTGAACAGCCTGTTGTTCGAGTCGGTTGGCTTCTTCGAGTTCATCGGACTGTTGAACTAATAATACAGCAGAATTTGTCTGTCCGATAACAGGAGGTATTGCCGTTAATAGTCCAGAACATCCAACAAAAACCGTTAGCCAGAGGAAGGGGTTGAGAGAAGTTCGCTTCATGGGGTAGAGAGTCACGCCAAGTTCATTATCACTTATGTCTGAGGGGTGTTGAGTTATGCAGTTTTGACCCCCCTCAGTCCCCCCTGAAAGGAGGGAAGAAAATTGAACTCCCCTCGCCTCGTAGGAGAGGGGTTGGGGGAGAGGTTTTTCTAAGTTTTGACCCCCCTCGCCATTTATCAACAGTCCCAGGTTCAGCCGAGACTAATTATAATTGCAGTTAGCACGGCTTTGGCTTTAAATAAATATCTAAATTGACGTTAACCCAATGAAAACATTTACAGCAATTGTAGAAAAAGACCCTGACACCCAACTTTATGTCGGTTATGTTCCCGGTTTTCCGGGCGCCCATTCTCAAGGAAAAACCCTTGATGAACTTCAAGATAATTTAACAGAAGTTATAAAAATGCTACTCGAAGAAGATGTTACCTTTGAGACTCAGTTTGTCGGCACACAACAAATTATCATTCATTCAGCATGAGCAATATTCCAATTCTAAAACCTCAAGAAGTTGTTCGCATATTGGAAAATTTGGGATTTGTTGAAGTTCGCCAGAAAGGTTCACATAAGCAATTCCGCCATGAGGATGGTCGAGGAACAACCGTACCTTTTCACAAAGGACAAGATATTTCACCAACCTTGCTGAAAAAAATTGCCAGCGATATTAAGATGACTGTTGAGGAGATGCTCGAAAATCGCTAATCAAATGCTAACAGAAACTATTTCTTTAGATGAAGTCAAGCGTCGGCTTGGTATTTCCTAACGTTAGATTTGGGGGATGTTTAGTTATGCCAAGTTCATTATCTCTTATGTCTGAGGGGTGTTGAGTGATGCAGTTTTGGGTTTGACCTTTCTCCCTAAGCCTCTGTTAAAAATTACCGAAGTTGATGGGGAGAGGACTTGTTTGAGATGAAAAATAGCTTTAAAAATATTAAAATGACTTCATAGGCAAGAACATTAGTTTCTACTTAAAATTCTTTTTCTCCTAACACTCAAACTATGTCTGTTCTCTCCCCGCAACTTCAACAATTTTTATCCACTCCCCTCAAAATTGGTTCGGTTGAGGTGAATAGTCGAGTGCTTCAGTCCCCGTTATCGGGTGTCACAGACTTGGTATTTCGGCGCTTAGTGCGGCGATATGCCCCAGAGTCGATGATGTATACTGAGATGGTTCATGCTTCCCAAGTTCGTCATCTCGAAGAACTTCCGCAAATGATGGAAGTTGACCCCAACGAGCGCCCTATTAGTATACAACTGTTTGACTGTCGGCCTGATTTTCTCGCCGAAGCTGCCCAACGTGCGGTTACTGAAGGCGCCAATACCGTTGATATTAACATGGGATGTCCGGTGAATAAAATCACCAAAAAAGGCGGGGGTTCGTCGTTGTTGCGACAGCCAAAAGTTGCTGAAGCCATTGTACAGTCGGTTGTCGAGGCGGTTAACGTTCCGGTGACGGTAAAAACTCGCATTGGTTGGGATGACAACGAAATTAATATTCTCGACTTCGCTAAACGTATGGAAGACTCGGGCGCTGCGATGATCACAATTCACGCTCGAACTCGCGCTGCCGGGTATAATGGTAAGGCAAACTGGGAATGGATTGCTAAAGTTAAGCAAATTCTTTCTATTCCCGTGATTGCCAATGGTGATATTATTTCCGTCGAAAGTGCTATCGATTGTTTGCAGTTAACGGGCGCTGATGGGGTGATGTGTTCGCGGGGAACGTTGGGATATCCGTTTTTAGTCGGTGAAATTGATGCGTTTTTGAAGACGGGAGAAGTGAAACCAGGCGCCAATATTATGGAACGTCTGCTATGCGCCAAAGAACATCTCAAGGCTTTAGGTGAATATAAAGGAGAACGGGGAATTTATCAATCTCGCAAACACATGACTTGGTATGCGAAAGGGTTTGCAGGGGCGAATGAACTCCGTAACCAATTGGCGAAAATTGAGTCTGTAGAACAGGGTTGTGATTTAATTGATAGAGCGATCGCTATTTTAGAACCAACAGGGGACAGGGAACAGGGGACATAGGGAAGACAATTATTCATTATTCATTGCCTTCTCTTGCAAAGTTGCTCCTTGATGGAAACCACCAAGACCGCACTTTGCGCTCAAACTCGTTTTTCCCGGAAATTTCGCGATTTTTTTCGGCAGACTCTCTTGACTTTTTCGGGTTGCTTAGGGTACTATCATACAATGGGATGGTTGTGATAAAAATATTTTGTTCAACACTCGATTATAAAAAATACTATTCATAATTTATCAGAATGAGCCGCCAGGCGTCAACCCCTACACACCTCCGAATCTGAGATCATTTATAGAATGGGGAAAAGGGTCGAGTAAATAGGCTTTCCCCAAATACCCCTATTCCCTGAGAAATTCCGAGTTTTGTATAAAGTTCACGATCGCGATCAACTTTAATCTATTAAAATGACACGAGAATGAGTGAGCGAATACCAACGTTTCACTGAACACGGAAAATTGACAGGGCGACTATGGAATCACTGAAAGGACGAGATTTCCTCAGTTTGGCTGATGTGAGTGTCGATGAGTTGTACTCGCTGCTGGAGTTGGCATCGCAACTCAAATCAGGAATGGTAAAAGTTCAACGCAATAAGGTGTTGGGCTTGATGTTTTCTAAAGCTTCGACTCGAACAAGGGTTAGTTTTACCGTAGCCATGTATCAGTTGGGCGGACAAGTCATTGATCTCAACCCCAGTGTTACTCAAGTTAGTCGTGGTGAACCTTTAGTAGACACAGCCCGAGTGTTGGATCGATATCTTGATATTATCGCGATTCGTACCTTTGAACAAAAAGATATTGAAACCTTCGCCGACTATGCTCAAATTCCGGTTATTAATGCTCTAACAGACCGTGAACATCCCTGTCAAGTTCTCGCAGATTTAATGACCGTTCAGGAATGTTTTGGAAAGCTTTCGGGTTTAACCTTAACCTATTTTGGCGATGGTGCAAATAATATGGCACATTCGTTGCTGTTAGGGTGTGCAATGGTGGGAATGAATGTGAGAATTGCTGCTCCTGCTGATCATCAACCCAATCGTGATATTGTTGATCAAGCGACTGAAATTGCCCATAGCAAAACCGAAGTGACCGTTACAGATAACCCCCTAGAAGCGGCAAAAGATGCCCACGTTATCTATACTGATGTTTGGGCGAGTATGGGTCAAGAAGAAGAAGCCCGCACCCGCATTCCTCAGTTTCAACCCTATCAAGTTAATGAACAATTAATGGCAAAAGCGGCTAATAATGCTATTGTTTTGCATTGTTTACCCGCCCACCGAGAAGAAGAAATTACCGACGCTGTGATCGAAGGAAAACAATCAAAAGTTTGGGATCAAGCTGAAAATCGAATGCACGCCCAAAAAGCTTTACTTGCCGTTTTATTAGGATAAATCATTAGAGACGCTCCCATCAATTGAACGTCTCTACAAACTCTACTGTTCCTGTTGTGATTTGACATTCTCTGTAAACCCAAAACTCAAAGTCGGGGGTTCGAGGTTAGGAACAATAATATCCATTCCTGGCGGTAATGGCGGTAATTTAGGCGTTCCGGTACTTGCATCAAAGGTTTCTTGGGGTAAAGCCGCAATAAAGGTTTCTGGCGGCACCTCTGCGGTTCGCATCGTATTAAAGAGTTGGGCGAGGGCAAATTCAAGATCCGTTTGCACATCCACCGCTACCCAACCTTGATCGGTCAATTTCCGCAACTCAAAGTGAAGGTGTGGCCCGGTAGACATTCCCGTACTTCCCACTCGTCCGATCACTTCTCCTTGTTTGACCCAATCTCCCGGTTGCACAAACAGTTCTGATAAGTGAGCATAAAGGGTTTCGTTGGATTTTGCTTGGTGATCAACAATCACCGCCAGTCCATAACCCCCCAACCAGTCAGCAATTGTAACTTGACCCGAATAAGAAGCCACCACAGGCGTTCCGGTATCCGCCCCAATATCAATTCCCGTGTGGAAACGACCATAACCCAATACAGGATGAGTTCGCCAACCAAACAAAGACGTAATCGGCGCTGGAATACTCAGGGGAAACAATAAATTTGTGTCGCCATTTCCAGAAACCGCCGGGGGGCGCATGGTACGGTTATAGTAACTCATCCCAGAATTACTCATCGCACTCACACTCACCGGCCCAACTTGAACGGGACTCAAACCCGAGACAGAGACCTGACTGGGTGACTCTCCGTACCATTGCTGGGGTGCGGGTTGCCAAGTATTGTTACTACTGTAATAGGAATTGGAATTCCCGGCGTAGGTGTTGTCATTGCCGAGATAAACGTTATTGCTATTAACTGAATTACTATTTCTAACCAGAGGATTGCCACTCCCGCCAACACCTCCGCCCACTAAACTCGGAGGATAAACAGGATTACCATCTGCGGTGTAAGCCGGACTTTGGACAGGTAAACAAGCCCCAGTGGGTACACCCCCGCCCACGCCGACGGCAAACTCACATCCGGTTGAACGTTCCGAGAAAATCACCGTATTGGGGGATTCATAACCACCTGTCGCCCCAATATTGTATTCTGTCGGATCAATATAGTTATTGCCTGCCGGATCAAGATTTGAGTTTTCGGCTTGGGGTGAAATCACGGGCGGTGCCGCAATAGGTTGTTTACCCGGAAGAATGAGAGTATCTTCCCCAGATGGAATGGTTGCTTCTTTACTGGGTAACTCTATCGGTTCTGAAGGAGGAGGAATAATCGTCGGAATTTCGAGTTGAGGCGGTTCTGCGTAATAACTCTCGACGGGTGGAGGATCAGATGCCGCAGGTTCTTGATAATAGGGTTCAGGGGTAGAATAGCCATAGCCGCCTGTAGGGGCTTGATAATCCGGGGCGGGTGCGGGTTGGGAATAGTAGCCCGGTTGAGAGTCGTAACCCCCAGAGGAATAGCCATAACTGCCACTGGGTGCGCTATAAGATTCCGGTGCGCTATAACTGGGTGCGCTATAACTGGGTGCGCTATAACTGGGTGCGCTATAACTGGGTGCGCTATAACTAGGTGCGCTATAACTGGGTGCAGAATAAGATTCTGGTGCCGAATAGGATTCTGGTGCGCTATAACTGGGTGCAGAATAGGATTCTGGTGCCGAATAGGAAGCCCCCGAATCGTAGGGTTGGGAGTCTATTGGAATGGAAAATTGTTGCGTGGCGATCGCACTACCGCCTAGTATCCCTAAACTGGTCGCACAGCCTAACCCTAAAATGGCTGAACTTCCTGCGATCAGACGAGAACGAATTTTACCGATATCCGCCCGGGTAGATGATTGCTTTGGCTCGTTACGGGATTGCCCACGCTCCACGAACTGACAATCTGGAGATTGGAGCTGTTGCTTAGAGTACCGAGATTCCGTCATTTTCCTCACACAACCGATGTGAATAGGTCAAGATTTGATATTAAATGATTCATCTGAACCATAGCCAAGACTTATTTTACCTGGCTCAATGTAAATTTCTTGGGCTTTATTAGCCTGATCAGGTTCTAGCATAACCCGGAGTTCGCCTGCTGCATTGACTCCAATGATGACACCCGATTGCTCTGCTACTCTAACTCGATGCCCGATACAGGTCAAAAGCTGCGAGTAGGACTTTAAGACAGGTTCTATTCCGACTGTTAATAACTGCCGCAGACCCATTCTTAATCCTTGTACAACCAGTGCGGCTAACATTTCTAATGAAAATACCCTGACTGGAGGATTTTGAGCAAAGTAAGTTTGCAGATTAATTCCCGTTTCTGGGATGGAGTTTGCCCAATTTATGCCGACCCCGATGACCGCTCGAATAATTTGCCCATTGCTTACTTTTGTTTCTGTCAGAATACCACCTAACTTACGTTCTGTCAGAATTAAATCATTCGGCCATTTTAAACGAATGGGAATGTGATAATCTTGCAGAATTGTGGCAATTCCCCAGGCACTACAAAGCGTCAGTTGGGCTTGGTGACTGGCTAGAATTTGCGGTTCTACAGCCATCGACAAGTATAACCCACCTTGGCTCGATTGCCACTGTCGTCCCCACTGTCCCCGTCCGGCGGTTTGTTGGCTGGCGATCACGACTGTTCCGGCTTTTGCTCCAGAATCTATCAATTCCCACAAGATTTGATTGGTTGAAGGGATACACTCAAATAAATGCAGTTTGAAATCAGGTTCGGGATCGCGATTGTGAGTATTATCGGGTTCAGCGAACTCCTGTAAGGTTTCTATTGCAGCTTCTAAACGTTGGGAATTGAGAGTCACAGTCAAATTACGATAATATAGCAGGCAATAAGCAATCTTGCTATAGGCAACAGGCAATAGGTCAAACTGGTCACTGTAAACTGTAAAAACTGGTCACTGTAAACTGTAAAATGTACACCTGGCACTGGCATCAATGGCAAGAATTACCCTATCTCAAATGCAGTCTACTCGATGCTTGGCCTCATGGCTTTTTCAGTCGCCATTTTAGTCCTCGAACTCCCGCTGAGTTGGTCGAGGTTTTAGAACCTAACGCTGCGGCTTACCGCGTTAAACAGGTGCATGGCAATTTGGTTTTAAACACAGCCCAGGTTCAGCCTTTACTTTCTACTGACTCGGCGGACTCGGCTGAACTTTTAGACGCAGATGCTTTACTGACTCAACATCCCCAACAAGCGGTTTGGGTAGCAAGCGCTGACTGTGTACCTGTTTTGATTGCCGATACACAAACTGGAAATGTGGCGGCTATTCATGCGGGTTGGCGAGGAACCGCGAGTAAAATTTTACCCCAAGCGATCGCTGAGTTTCAAGCTCAAGGCAGTCAATTGATCAATTTGCGGATTGCCATGGGGCCAGCTATTTCTGGGGAAGTCTATCAAGTCTCCTCTGAGGTAGCATTACAGTTGGGGATAACGATTCTCCCCCAAGCTACAACTTCTGTTGAAGATGTCTTAGCCGCATTATTTGATTTGGCACCCTCTCCGATTTTACCGGACTCTGAACCGGATAAAGTACGGGTTGATGTCCGTCGTGTGAATGCTTTACAGTTAGAACAGTTGGGGATTAGCCCTGAACAGGTGGCGATTTCGCCAGATTGCACCTACAAGCAACCGCAGTCTTTTTTCTCCTATCGCCGAGACCATCTCAAAAAAGTTCAGTGGTCTGGAATTGTCAGTGTTCCGTCTTAAGTCGTTCCACCTAGAGCGGTGTCTTGTATACTGGTCAGTATGGACTGTCTATGTCTATTTTTTAAGGTAAACAACCTTAACCTGATCCCCTAGATTTAGGGTGATCGCGTTAAGCTTAATCTAGAGAAAAAGTTTAAAAACTGCGATGAGTGAGCAAAGTCCCTACGAACAGCTTGGGGTCACTGTCGATGCCTCCTTTGATGAAATTCAGGATGCACGCAATCGCCTGAGAGAGCAATATACTGGTGAGCGTCAGCTCATTGAGTCCATCGAAGCGGCCTACGATGCCATTTTGATGGATAGACTAAAATTGCGCCAGGAAGGGAAAATTAAGGTTCCCGAACGCATTCGATTTGCTGAAGAACGGAGGCTACAAAAACAAAAAGCCTCGACTAATGAGGTACAACAGTCTAATTCCTCTAAGCCTGCATGGTTGCAACGAATGATTGACACTCCCACTCGTTCTGATGTCTTATGGACTTCGGCAATGTACGGGGGATTAAGTCTTTTGAGTATTTATCCGGGAATGAATATTCAGTTGTTGCAGCTTCCTCTGGCGCTCGGTGTCGGTGCAGGTTTGTATTTTCTCAATCGTAAAGAAAATCAATTTGGTCGAGCTGTATTATTGACGGTTTTTGGTCTGATTCTCGGCTTGATTTTAGGTAGTTTACTCAGTCCTCTGGCGGGTTTATTAGAGCCTGAACGATTTATTACATTGGTAACTTTAATCGTCTTATGGTTGGTCTGTTGTTTTTTACGGTAGTCCATTGATGCTTCAGTTAAACTTGAAAGTTTGAGGCTCTTAGTTTCCTTGACTAAAGGCTTCAGGCTTTCTCGTTTGTTCTGCTTTCGCTCTTGCTTGTGATGTCGGTGGGGTGAAGTTACAAAACCCAACAAAAATTAGATAAAATCCCTGGAGATTGGCGAGCAATGAGGGGATAAATTGTGCTGCATTGAACTCCTCAAACCTGAAACACTTTTAGGGGAGAAGTCTTCTATATTTCTATAATAGGTATACTTAGAGACTTCCTTGGTGTGATGAAATCAATCAATCGTTTTAGATGGGTAGCTTTAGGAGCGGCTCTGTTTCTTAGCCTTCACTTGGGGTTAACCACCCTGGGATTCGGTTGGCTCGCTGGGGGTAAAGCGTTTGCAACTTCTGCCGTAACTCCCATGACTTCTATCGTTATTTTAGCAGAAGATGGAGTTCTCAGGGCGGATGTCAGACAACAGTTTAATCAAACATCCTTCAATGCTCATCATTTTACCGCCAGAGCAGGTCAATCTGTAACAATTACCGCAGAAAGTTCCGATTTTGTTCCGACTCTAATTTTACTCAATCCTCAAGGTGAAAACATTGGCGAAAGTCGTCAAGTTAGCCGCAATTTATTGAAGTCAGAACTGCAAATTACCCTTTCAGAAACGGGTACTTATTCGCTACAAGTTAGCGGTGTTAATTCAACAGAACAGTCGGGTAAATATTCTCTAAAAATTGCCAATTTAGAACCCCTATCGGTTTCAACATCAGATAAAAAGCCCACCCCTAAAGTTGAGCTAGAAAACAAACTCCAAAATCTCGAAGAAGAATTTCAACGCTCAGAACGTTTTACCCTCTTAGCCCAAGCTGACGAGTTTTATCGCAATGGAAATAAAACCAAAGCTGAACTGATTTATCGACAAGTTAAAGAACCTTTTAAAGCTGAACAAAGACCTCAAATTATACGACAAATTACCAATCCTAAACAGTTGATTCCTGAAGCACAACCGCTGTGGATTGAAGCACAAGCTGTTTGGCAAGAAACCGCTGATTTGAGTCCGTTACAAAAATTTGTTCAACAATATCCTGCATTTATTCCCGGTCATTTACTCCTGTCTCAAGCGTATCAAAAACAAGAAAAACTTCAACACGCTCTCAAGGTTTTAGAACAAGCAACCAGTTTATTTCCTGATAATTATGAACTTATTGTTGCTCAAGTAAAAGCCTTAGAAGCAGATAAAAAATACTTAGAAGCTTCCATTGCAGCGCGTCAATTTACTCTCATTCAACCCGAACATCCTCAAACTTCAGCCTTAACAGAAAGTGCAGATAAAAACCTCAAAAAATTTCAAGGAAGACTGGAAGGACAAATGGTGAGACGGGGAATTGTAGGAACAGCAGTGAGAGTGGGAGGATGTCTTCTTATTGGTGCCTGTAACCCGGTGGGGGCGATTGTGGGAGAAGGGATAAAAATGGGAACGCTTTTGGTTCAAGGAGAGTCTGGAATTGGAAATCAAATTGCGGGAATGTATAAGCGAGAGTTACCCATTGTTCAAGAAGGAGAAGTCGTTGACTATGTGAATGAGTTGGGAAATAAAATCGTTCAATATATGGGAAGAAATGACTTTGATTATGAATTTTATGTCGTTGCAGATGAGGCGTTGAATGCTTTTGCTTTACCGGGAGGGAAAGTTTTTGTCAATACTGGCGCAGTTCTCAAAACAAATTCGGAAGCCGAACTTGCAGGTTTATTAGCCCATGAAGTCAGTCATGCGGTGCTTTCTCATGGGTTTAAACAAGTGATTACCAATAATGTTTATAATAATCTGGGAGAGATTGTTAATGCAGCGTTGAATAATACCGTTCCCCTCGGAAATATTATTGCCAATTTGATTAATTTAGACTACAATCGTGATCAAGAACGACAAGCTGATTTAGTGGGAACTCGGGTATTAGCAACCTCTGGATATGCGGCAGATGGTTTACATAATTTGATGATTACATTAGCAGAAGAAAAGGGTTCTAAAGGCGGTTCCTCTTTCTTCTCGACTCATCCAGCCACAACTGAACGGGTAGCTTATATCGAGGAATTAATTCAACGCAATGGTTACAATCGTTATGCGTTTGAAGGGGTAGAAAAACACGCCCAAGTTCAAAAAGGAATTGCCAAACCAGACATCCAAATTGGAGAGAAGACTTAACTCGATATTGTGACGGGGGCGGGTTCCATCTAGATTTATGTTTATCATAATTAACCTCAATCAACCAGCCCCCTCTTTTACTTCTACTCCTGTTCCCTATTCCCTTGTGTCGCATTATTTTTTCAATTTTGTATTAACTAATTATCGTCAGAAACGGGAGGTTCAGCTTGAGTAGAAATAAGCTGTAATTGTGTAACTTGTTCAAGGGATAAACCTGTGAAATTCGCCACTTGTTCGAGACTCATTCCACTCCTCAGTAAATTGAGAGCGACTTCCTGAAGTCCTTGTTGAAGTCCTTGTTGAAGTCCTTCTACTCTACCTTCCTGAAGTCCTTGCTCGCGCGCTTCTCTTCTTAGTTCTTGATAAGTCACAGACTCCTCCATAATATCCCTCCTAAGAATAGTCCCAATAATCTCCTTCTCTAATACTAACCCAGCGAGAATAAAAGCAGATGCACCGACATTAGACTGAACTCGTCTATCAGAAATCGCCTCCACTCGACGCGCGACTTCCCGCAACACTTCCACTTTTTCATCGGTTCGACTCAATACCGCAAAAGGTAATAATCCCGGTGTATCAAGAAATTGTTCGGTTGGCTGTTCCCACAAGCGAATTACCTCAAATTCATGGCGAGTTCGAGTCAAAGTAAATGTATTTTGATAAACTAACTCGGAAGCCGTTTGTTTGAGATAAATAACGACTTGGTGCATTTCTTTATCAGGATAGCGCCGATGTACTCGCAGGCGATAATCTGTCATCCGAAAGGGAATTGTGGCTTCCGTTTTAGTCTGAAATTCAACATGAAGAACTAAATTATTAGACTGTTTTAAGATTAACGCATCGGTGCGAATGGGTTCAATAGAAAGTTCTTTGGGGCTGAGTTGCGTCAGTTGAATGGGTTCACCTAGTAACCAACTGGCTAAGTCGGTGGAAAATTCTTCAGCAATGAATTTACAAATATTGTCGTACATGAGGTTAAACTCGCCCCTAAAACTTTAGATGAGTCTTTCTAAACTGTTGCGGGAATGGCGACAGATTTTGAGGGAGTGCGTTTTCCATTCATCATCATTTTAATTCCCCCAACAGGCGATAATGTTACCCCTCGACGTGCAGCTTTAACCGGACGTTTTTCAAGTAAAGTTAGGTCATAATCAAGTAAAATTTGAGCCAGTGCTAACTTCATTTCAAACTGCGCTAACGCCATCCCAATACATTGACGCGCACCTGAACCAAAGGGTAAAAATTCATAGGGAGAAAACTTCCGTTCTAAAAATCGTTCGGGTTTAAATTGTTTGGGTTCGGGATATAAATCTTCTCGATGATGAAGTAAATAAATACAACCCGCTAAACCTATATTTGCTTCTAATTCATATCCTAGAAGTTGTGTTGGTTCTTTTGTGACTCGGGGAAAAGTTAACATCGCAACGGGATAAATTCGCAGGGCTTCATTACAAACGGCTGTTAAATAAGGAAGCCGGAAAATTGTCATCGGGTCAGCATTTTCGGGTAAACTTTCTAACTCTTGAATCAACTTTTGATAAACTTCTGGTTGTCGATGTATCCAATACAACGCCCAAGCCATTGCAGTTGCAGTTGTTTCGTGACCTGCAACCAATAAAGTGAGTAATTCATCTCGTAATTCTTCATCGGCCATCGGTTGTCCGTCTTCGTCTCGCGCCGCCATCATTAAATTTAGAATATCGGTGCGATTTTCATCCCAATTTTGGCGACGTTCTTCGATTTCTGCAAACAATAATTGGTCAACTTTTTGGCGCATTCGTAAAAATCTTCCCCAAGGACTCCAAGCACCCCAGTCTTTTTGTAGGGATGTGAAAAATAATAAACTCGAACTTACGGGAGAGTCTGTGACTGCGAGTAATGAAGTAATTAATTGTTTTAATTTGTCATAACGCGACCCTTCGTAAATCCCAAAAACCGCCTGTAAAATAACTGCTAACGTAATTTCTTGCATGGCATTTCGGGCGATAAACGGTTGACCGGGTTTCAATTTTGCGGTGGCTTGCTGTGTAATATTAAGGATTAGTTCGCCATAAGTTCGCATTCTTTCCCCATGAAAAGGAGGCATTAAGAGTTTACGTTGTCGTTTATGACGATCACCATCTAATAGCATAACAGATTGTTCACCGAGTAGAGGTTTCAAAATTTCATTAATTGAACCTGGGGCGTAAAATTCTTTGGTATCCCGAGTCAGTAATTCTTGCATTCCTTCAGGACTATTGACAAATATTAGCCCGACACCACCTGTAACCTGGGTGTTGAAAATATCCCGATTAATTTTGACATTCGTTTCCATATATTCGAGAGGATTAAATACCCATTGCAGGCGTTGAATTAAGGGGGAAGTTTTAGGGCTGTTTAATGTTTTCATGGTTGTTTGGATGATGTGTATTGAATAAGTGGTGATAGTGGAAAATGTTAAAGGTTTGATTATTTCTGTTTTAACGAATTATGACAATTATTGAGATTGCACAAGTCAAAATTATTGAAAGTACAGACTCAACTCCAGCTTCACTTCTATTAATGGTGTCACTAGGCTAACTGTCACAGTAATGAGTTCAATCTGTGATTCTAAGTGTAACGAAGCCTCTCAGAAATAATTTTCTATTCTTCGCTACACTCAGTTTCAACAAAATCCTACTACTAGAAACCTTAAAAGTTTCTACACTGCAACAGCACTACCTTTCAACTCAAAAATCTTATCAATCACGTCTTCAACCGCTTTATCGGGAGTTGAAGCCCCAGAAGTAATACCGACAACAATTTTTCCCTCGGGTAGCCAATTTTCTGCGATTTCGATATCTTTTTCTAAGGGTTTATGTTCAATACAATCGCCGGAAATAATCCGTTCTGGGCTATCAATATGATAGGAAGAAATTCCTCGTTCTATTGACATTTCTTGTAAATGAGTGGTGTTGGAAGAATTAAAACCGCCAATCACAATCATTAAATCAAGCTTTTCTTCGACTAAACCCAACATGGCATCTTGACGCTCTTGTGTGGCATCGCAAATTGTGTTAAAACTTTGGAAATGTTCGGTTAATTGATCTGGGCCGTATTTTTGCATAACGGTACGTTCAAACAGCTTTCCAATTTGTTCTGTTTCGCTTTTGAGCATCGTCGTTTGGTTGGCAATTCCCACACATTCCAAATCTTTATCCGGGTCAAACCCTTCAGAATGAGCGTGTTTAAATTTAGCGAAAAATTCCTGACGATTTCCACCGTTGAGAATATAGTTGCAAACATATTCAGCTTGCGCGAGGTTTAACACGACTAAATATTTGTCAGCAAAAGAACTGGTAGCGACGGTTTCTTCGTGTTTGTATTTGCCGTGAATAATAGATGTGTAGCTTTTTTTCTTGTGCTTTTCAACCGTATTCCAAACCTTAGAAACCCAAGGACAAGTTGTATCGACAATTTTGCAGCCTTTGTCGTTGAGAATTTGCATTTCTTGGACACTCGCCCCAAAAGCAGGTAAAATTACAACATCACCGATACCAATTCCCGAAAAATCCTTTTCTCCGTCGATAACGGGAATAAATTCAACCTTCATATCCAACAAATGTTGATTAACTGAAGGATTATGAATAATTTCGTTAGTAATCCAGATCCGTTCTGTGGGAAAATGTTGACGAGTTTCATAGGCCATTGCTACCGCCCGTTCGACACCCCAACAGAAGCCAAACGCCTCCGCGAGTCGAATTGTGACATTTCCTCGTTCGAGAGTGTAGTTGTTCTCCCGAATTTGTTGAATTAAACTGCTTTGATAAGCCGACTGCATCACCCCAGCGACTTCTTCTTCATGTCCGAAGCCTTTCCGGTGATAGGATTCTGATTTTTGCAGTGTTCTTCTAAACGCTTTTGTATCCATACAACCTATAATCACAATTTCTCTTTTCTGACATTGTAAAACTTTATCTGAAAAATCTCTACATTTTGAGGATTTTTGTTCTATAAATCTGATAAGAGTGTATTTAGGGTATCAGAGTTTAAATGTTCTCCCCAAAAACTGGATAATTTTGAGGAGATTGCTTCTTTGACTTTATTGAGCGTTAATTCCGGATCTAAATAATCAGATTTTAACCTGAAAGTTTGTTCAGATAAAGGTTTATCCAGAGGTTGTCTTTCAAAGAGATCAATATTTATTAATGTAATCAATGAGGAGTTAATGATTTCGCTTTCTAAATCAGGATATAAATGATTAATATAATCAAGTAATATGTCGAGACTGGCTTCGGGGTTATTTTGTTGAGATAATGCCATCAGTATTTGCTTTAGATATTGAGAACTTGTCATTTTTAGACAAGGAGTACCATGGGCTAATATTGATTGGTAATTTTCTATAGAATGCAAATAATCTGACTCAATATCTGGTAAAGCTTCAAAACTTTTGATCTGAGCATTTCGTAACGCAATGATTGTCTCATTTCGGTCAGATCTTAAAACATTAATCTGTGTTGATGAACAAATAAATTGGAGAAAATTAACAAATTTAGGTAAACCGATCAAAGAAGAATTTAAATTTTCGACTCCATACTTGAATGCTTCTTTAACAACAGATAAATGAATTCCGGTTGTTTCTAATTCTCTGTGACTTTCACTATCTTTTGTAAACCAGTTAATGATCAGTTTTGACTGGTTGATAATTTGTTGTTTATCTTTTGTGGTGAGTCGAGGAATTTGTTCTGATAATCGGATAACTTTAGGATTGGTGATTTTTAAGACCTTTTCTAAATCTCCTCGTTCTCTTTCATGTTCTTCGGGTTCTTCTATCCCAATAAAAACATCACAGACGGATTCAAAAATTTTATTTGTGGCATTAAAATAAGCACAACCAATCACATATTTTCCATATTCATGCAGTTTTTTGGCTAAAGCAGAAAATCCCCCATCACCGGAGACAATCACAAAAATTTCAATATAATTTCTGAGATAAGCCAAATCAATAGCATCTACTGCTAACTGAATATCGGCGGCGTTTTTATGGGTATTTCTAGAAAAGCCAAAAATTTGTATGGGATCAATTCCCAGTTCATTAATTTCTCCTTTCATCACAGATAATCGCGGATCACTCCAATTTGCATAGGCTCTTTGCACCGCAATAAATTCGACTCTTTCAATGCTTTTAATTTTATTAAATACATATTTTAGGGAAATACTATTAATATAGTTTTGAGAAGACCCATATCCTTTTAAAAGATTTTCGATGTCGTAAAAAATTGCCACAGTTCCAGTCATAATTAACCTGAATTAATAAAACTTGAATTAAAACTTTTCTACCGAGGGACGGATATCCATTTCTAACGTCCAACCTGTTGCCGATTGTTGATGTAATTGCCAATAGGTTTTAGCGATCGCATCGGGTAAAATCAAGGTATCTGGTTCACGTTGGGGAAACATTTCTCGTACCCTCGGCGTATCAATTAACCCATCAATCATCACATGAGCAACATGAACCCCCTGAGTCCCAAATTCTCGCGCTAGAGACTGCGCCAACGCCCGTAAACCAAATTTCCCCACCGCCAAAGCAGAAAACCTCGCAGAACCTCGTATAGCCGCAGTTGCACCTGTAAAAATAATCGTTCCTTTGGCTTGTTCAACCATTGCGGGTAACACCTGTTGGGCGGCTAAAAATGCACCAAAACAATTCACTTTCCAGCTTTGTTCAAACTGTTCGGGAGTTAGTTCTAATATTCCCCCAATTTGTAACATTCCGGCATTATAAATCAGCACTTCTGGGGTTCCTAATTCGGCTTGAACTTCTGCAAATGCTTCTGCAACTTGGATGATGTCTGTCGCATCTACTGTTACTGATATTGCTGTTTCTCCAAACTGTTTAATTTCTTGTTCAACCGGAGTTAAATGGTCTAAATTTCTCGCCATCAACGCCACCGCATACCCCTGACGTGCAAATTGATAAGCAACAGCAGCACCCAGTCCTGAACCTACTCCTAATACAACTGCAACGGGAACAACCATAACACCCTTTTTTGTATTTTAACTCTTTATTAGTTTAAACGATTTACAGCAACTAAACTCAACTGAGCGGGAGGAGATAAAGTTAAGCCTCGACGAACAGGTTTATAGGCTTTATGATGGGGAAGTTTGAGTTGCCAATCTGATAAAATTGTTGCTAGAGCGATTTTCATTTCTAAAGTTGCCATTGCACTGCCAATACAGCGACGATGCCCCCCACCAAAAGGAAAAAATTCGTAGGGTGAAAATTGCCGTTGTAAAAATCGTTCGGGTTTGAATTTTTTAGGTTCGGGATAAATATCTTCTCGTTGATGAACGAGATAGGTACAGGGAAATAATACCGTTCCCGGTTCAAAGGAATAACCACCCAATTCTAAGGGCTTTTTCAACACCCGTACACCCGATGTTAATGTAACGGGATAAATTCGCAATGTTTCATTACAAACGGCGGTTAAATAGGGGAGTCTGGCTATCTCGCTCAGGTGAGGATTTTCGCCCAAATTCGCTAATTCAAAGCATAATTTATCCTTGACTTCTGGTAGATAATGTGTCCAATATAACGCCCAAGTTAAAGAGGAAGCAGTGGTTTCATGCCCGGCAATTAATAAGGTCACTAATTCATCTCTAAGTTCAGTTTCGTTCATCGGTTTACCTGTTTCATCTCGCGCCGACATTAACAGAGTTAAAATATCATCGCCGTCAAAGTCTCTCTGTTGTTTTCGTTCACGAATTTCGGCATAAATCATCTCATCGGCTTGTTGTTTATAGCGTAAAAAACGCCCCCAAGGACTCCACTCGCCCCAGTCTTGACGCAAGCTTGGGAAGAACATTAAACTCGCGGCTAAAGGTGAACCAATAGACTCCATCATTGCACTTAAAAGATGTCGTAATTGTTCATAACGTTCGCCTTCTGTGAGTCCAAAAACGGCTTTTAAAATCACTCGCAAAGTAATATCCTGCATTAAAGTCCGAACTCGAAAGGGTTGACCAATTTTGACTTGTGACATCACTTCTTTGGTAATCTCACAAATAAGCTGATTGTAAGTTTTTAAGCGTTCACCATGAAAGGGAGGCATTAACAGTTTGCGTTGACGTTCGTGGCGTTCTCCATCCACCATCAAAACTGAATTATCTCCGAGTAAAAACAGTAAAACTCCTCCGGCATTTCCCGTTCTAAATTGTTCAGAACCTGCGGTAAAAATCTTTTCAATTGCTGCGGGATGATTGACATAAACAAGGGGAGTTGCTGACTTACCGATGCGGATAAAGTCACCGTAACGCCGATAATAATCTTCTAAATAATCTAAGGGACGAGCAACGAATTTCATCATTCTGAGAACCCGGGGCGTTTGGGGGCCGTTTGGTAAGGTCATAAATGTTTTCCTTCTTGTGATTTTTCTCTTTATTTATTATGACAAATTCTTGAAATTTTTCATCCCTTTTCTTGAATACAGTCGGCTTTTTCGTGGCGGGGGTTGTTGACAACAGGGTTAACGGGATAATAGTTCAAACGGGGTTGAGCGGTTAATAAGGGTAAAATTTCCTGGGGTTTGGTTAGATGGGGGTTAAGCCACTGAGAATAATTATTTTCAGAAAGAATAATCGGTTGTCGGTGGTGAATGGAACGAACTTGGTTATCGGCTTCTGTGGTTAAAATTGTACAGGAAATAATCTCTTGATTTTCCGGTGATTTCCACCGTTGCCAAAGTCCGGCAAACCCAAACGGTTGATGATTTTCAAGATGTAAATAATAGGGCTGTTTGTCATCTTTTTGTTTTTGCCATTCATAAAACCCGTCCGCGATAATTAAACAGCGATGTTGGCGAATAGCTTGGCGAAATGAGGGTTTTTCGGTAACGGTTTCGACTCTAGCGTTGATCAATTTTGCACCCATTTTTTGATCTTTCGCCCAACTGGGAATTAACCCCCAACGCATCCAGTTAAATTGTCGTTTTTCCGATTTTGAATTCATGCTAACTGTTGCAACCAACTGGGTGGGAGCGATATTATAACGAGGTGTGATTTCGGGAATTTCCGATAACTGAAATTGCTCGGGAATTTGTTCGCCGTTATCGGTTAAAGTAAATCGTCCGCACATCAGCTAAAAATCAATAATTTTAACAAATTTACTCTATTTATTATGACAGATTTTTTCTAAATTGAGGTTGTGCAAACCGCAGTCTATAAAAAATAAAATCCCAGATTTTGTTATACCAGAGTTTTTTTGTTCCGCATCTGCATTGAAAAAATTAATTAATGTATGCTAAAATTTATATCAAAATACTTGGTTATGCCTAAAAAGATTCGAGAACTAAAAAGCCTCTTACAAAAAGCTGGATTTATTCATCGATCTGCAAAGGGTAGTCACACCAGATGGATTCATCCTCTACTTCCCGATCAACCTATTACTATTTCAGGAAAAGATGGAGATGATGCAAAACCTTATATCGAAAAAGAAGTCAATCGTCAACTAGAGATATTGAAAAAAGTTCAAGAACAGCAAGGAGGAGAACAATGAAACTTCATTATACAATTGTGATGCAGTGGTCAAACGAAGATCGGTGTTACTTAGTGCATTTACCTGATTTTCCAACCCAACAATTCCACACTCACGGTGACACCTATGAAGAAGCATTAAATAATGCTCAAGAGGTGTTAGAATTGCTGCTTCAAGAATATCAAGAGGAGGGTAAACCTTTACCTCAACCCAAACCCTTAGAACATCCTCTGAAATTGGCTTGAGGAAAAGGTAAACATTTGAATAACTGAAGGGTCAATCTGTAACAATTTAATCAAATGCAATTCAAAAGGTCTGTTTTATCTTAAAATAAGACTGTCAAATCAGATCTTACTTTTCCAATGTCTTATTATATCTCTCCCCGGTTTCTTGACAAATTAGCCGTTCATATCACCAAAAATTTCTTAAAGATCTCTAACCTGCGAGTTCCCCTAATTTTAGGAATTCATGGACGCAAGGGAGAAGGAAAAACCTTTCAATGTGAACTGGTGTTTGAGAAAATGGGATTTGAACCTGTAACAATTTCTGGCGGTGAATTAGAGAGTCCAGATGCTGGAGATCCTTCACGGTTAATTCGACTGCGGTATCGTGAAGCCTCAGAACAAACAAAAGTCAGAGGTCAAATGTGTGCATTATTTATTAATGATATTGATGCGGGGGCTGGACGTTTTGACTCGGGAACTCAATACACGGTTAATACTCAGTTAGTCAACGCGACTTTAATGAATATTGCGGATAATCCGACGAATGTTCAGTTACCCGGAAGTTACGATGAAACCCCTTTACAACGGATTCCAATTATTGTCACCGGAAATGATTTTTCCACGCTTTATGCACCGCTTATTCGAGACGGACGAATGGAAAAGTTCTATTGGGAACCCAACTCAAAAGAACGGGTTGAAATTGTTGAGGGGATTTTTCAACAAGAACTTTTAAAACAAGATATTATTAAGTTAGTTGACGAGTTTCCAGAACAGTCAGTAGATTTCTTTAGTGCATTGCGATCGCGAATTTATGATGAACAAATTCAAAGCTTTATTCATCAAATGGGAATCGAAAAAATTTCTAAGCGAATTGTCAATAGTACGGAAAAGCCACCAGAATTTAACAAACCTAATTTTAAATTCTCTCACTTGCTAGAAATGGGTCATCAGATGGTGGCAGAACAACGACGCATCCAAGAGTTAAGATTAGTAGAGGAATATAACCAAAACCGCATTTTTCATCCCAATACAATCCCACCTCAACGACCCTTAAATCCTGTTGAACAAAAAGAAAATTATACTCAAAAAACTCATCTTCCTTATAACCCCGTTATGCCCCCTCATCGCTTTGATAGCAAAGTAACAGGGGTAATGCAAGGGGATAGCAAAGGATCAACTTTTATTAGTGAAGGTCAGGCGGTGACAACGAATCTGAGTTTAGATGTTCTCGAACAAATTGAACAGATTATAGAAGCAGGATATCGAGTTGGTTTGGAATATGCTGATTCTCGTCGTTTTAAAACAGGGTCTTGGAAAACCTGTTCAATAGTTGATAGCACTCATCAATCGGAAATTATGGCAGAAATTGAGGCTTGTTTATCTGAACATCCTAATGATTATGTGCGTTTAATTGGGATTGATACTAAAGCTAAACGGCGGATTATTGAGACAATTATTCAACGACCCAACGGTTAAAATGTAGGGGTCAGGTGTCAGGTTTCCGGTGACTGAAAGGGGGCCAATTTATAAAGGTTGTTTCTGGGTAAGATAGATTTACGCATCAAGCCGCCCCTAGAAAACTTTTGCCTTTTGCCTTCTTTCTGTTCCCTGTTCCCTGTTCCCTGTTCCCTGCTAAATTGTTTGTGTTCCTACCCGTTTCCAAATCGCAACTAAACCAAACAGAATAAACAAACACCCCCCGATGGCAGTAATCATCCGTTCAGAAATTTTTCCAGCAATTAATCGTCCGCCAACAACCGCAATAGCTGCACAAATCGCATGACCTAAAGTGGCACCCAAAACCACTCCCAAGGGTTGATAAGTTGCCGCTAACGCAATGGTTGCAATTTGAGTGCGATCGCCCCATTCAGCCGTAAAAGTCAAGAGAAAAGCTTCTAAGATAATTCCCAATGAACTTTTGCGTTTTGGAAATTTTGACTCGCTTTTTTCAACAGCTTCTGCGGCTTCTTGTTCTTCTTCTTTATTTGATGTAGCGGACATTTTGCTGGCATCGTATAAGAGTTTAATTCCAAAGGCACAAAAGAGGATAATTTCCGCATAATGGATATAAACTTCGGGAAGAAAAGAGACAATTTTTCCAACAAAAACGGATAAAATTGTCATTAAGGCTAAAGCCAGAGTAACGCCGATGAAAACCAGTTTTCGAGAATAGCGCATGGAGAGAATTACCGCAATAAAGAAGGTTTTGTCTCCAAGTTCAGAGAGAGTAATCAGTAATAGTCCGGCGGTGAATGCAGTCAACATAATCGTGTTTTAAATCTTTAGTCGTTACTTGAGATTTGAGGTTGCAGATTTTAGGATAATAGCTTGTAAGCGGGTCTTTTGAATCCTTAACCTAACTTATCTACTCTATCTAAAACTTCCGCAAAAATCAAACAATTAGCCTATTTTCCGAGAATTTTCATGGATGAATCATCTTTAATTCATAGTTGATTCATATTCAGGATTTTAGTATTGATGTAAAAAATGTTTTGAAATTTATTATTAAAAATAAAATCATCTGATTAATAATTTTTTGGCAGTCAAAAACTCAAGACTTGAGGAGATTTAATCAAAACTCAAAATCAAGACACTAACATTAGAGAGAAGGGGTTGACCAACGATAACGAATAGGATCTTGTCTTTTTTGATTAACGACTGTCTCCAACAGGAGTAAGATGAATAAAGGATCTAAACGGACACGGACTGTCGTGCCAAGCCAACCAGCCAGTAAAATTTGACCCTTAGCTGGATGTCTAAAGGCAAATGATCCCTTAAAGTATTCAGATATTTATCACAGTCGCAATTGCGTTTATCATGCCATTTCCAAGATCTAGCGGTATTTTGCTTCACCCCACTTCACTACCCGGTCGATATGGGATCGGAGATGTTGGCCCAGTTGCCTATCAATTTGTCGATTTTTTAAGAGATAGTGGACAACAACTGTGGCAAATCTTGCCCTTTGGCCCCACAGGATTTGGCAACTCTCCCTACTTATCCTATTCAGCAATGGCGGGAAATCCGTTATTTATCAGTCCGGATCTCTTATTAGAGGAAGAATTACTCACATCTCAAGATTTAGTCAATACACCACTTTTTCCCGTCGAACAAGTTGATTTTGATGGAGTTAAAGCTTTCAAATGGGACTTGTTTAATAAAGCTTGTCAGAATTTCAAAAAAACCCTCACCGAACAAGAAAACGAATTTGAGGAATTTTGTCGAAATAAGTCATACTGGCTAGATGATTATGCCCTATTCATGGCAATTAAAGAAGCCCATGATGGCGAAAGTTGGCATAAATGGGACAATGATATTGCTCGCCGCCAACCCGAAGCCATCCAACAATGGCGCGACAAACTCGCCGATCAAATTTTCTTTCATAAATTCCTACAATTTGAATTTTTCCGTCAGTGGTCCAAACTCAAACAATACGCCAACGAACAGGGAATTCAAATTTTTGGAGACGTGGCGATTTATGTGGCACATGATAGCGCGGATGTTTGGTCCCATCCTGACATCTTTTGCTTAGACGGCGAAACAGGTGAAGCGTCATTAATGGCGGGAGTTCCACCCGATTATTTTAGCGCCACAGGTCAACTCTGGGGAAATCCGGTTTATAACTGGGAACGAGTTCAACAGAATGGCTTTAACTGGTGGTTGCAACGGGTGCAATCCATTTTAGACTGTGTAGATATTATGCGGATTGACCACTTCCGAGGCCTACAAGCATTTTGGGCCGTTCCCCAAGGTGAAACAACTGCGGTGAATGGTTACTGGATAGAAGCGCCCGGAGAAGCCTTGTTTAATCTGTTAAATGAGAAGCTTGGCCAATTGCCGATTATTGCCGAAGACTTGGGTTTAATCACCCCAGAAGTCGAAGCGCTACGGGATAAATTTGAACTTCCCGGCATGAAGATTTTGCAATTTGCCTTTGATTCTGGGTCAGGTAATCCCTATCTTCCCTACAATTACAGTACGCCCAATTGGGTCGCTTATACCGGAACCCACGATAATGACACCACTGTGGGTTGGTTTAGTCAACGTTCCTTGCAAGCCCAAGCCCGAGTGATGAGTTATGTGGGCGGAACGATGGGTCACGGCATTCATTGGGATTTAATCCAAGTCGCACTCGCATCGGTGGCGAATCAAGCCATTTTGCCCTTGCAAGATGTTTTAGGCTTAGGTAGCGAGGCGAAGATGAATCAGCCGAGTACATCAGAAGGCAACTGGTCATGGCGGTTCTTACCCGGAGCCATTACCGATGAAATTCGCGATCGCCTTAGATCATTGACCGAAACCTATGGTCGGTTGCCCAGATAGTTGCCCAGATAAATATCTAGGGTCGTGTGAGGACTCGCTTTCACGGCTGACAAAGGCGACAAATCGCCCGTTTTAGGAGTTAGAGTTAGACGTTTGAGGTTGGGGTTGGTTGCTTTTAAAGATGACCTCCTCAACCATACCGGGTTCTCCTAAACGTTGGCTTTTGCCGTTATTGACTGTTACCATCACGCCGCCTGCATTCCCGGCGACAACCACTAACTCATTGTTGGCTTTCCAACTTCGTTTGCTTCCGCCCGCTAAAATCCCCTGAAATTCAGTTTTTCCGTCCACTTCAATCAAAACCCAAGATTCATCTTTGACTGTAATTCCCACTTCAACGGTTTGGTTAATCGGCGCAGGGGGGGAAACAGGGGAGGTCGGGGAGTTTGTCTTATTGTTGTTAATGGAAGTCGATGTCGCTTGCACCGCAAGTTGGTCTTGACCTGGAGTTGAATTGTTCGCGGAAACACTCACCGACTGAGTTGTACTTGTAGCTGGGACTTCCGCAATTCTGGACTCCGGTAGAATTTGAACTTGGGGAGAGGATTGGATCAAATAGACTAAGCCATTCATCGTCCCCAAAATCAACAGAATATAAGTCAGATAAAGATGGGTTGGTCGTAACTGAGGTAACGGTAACAACCAAGAGCTAGACTCCAGTGAGAGAATAATCGGTTCAGGAAGGAAGAAATTTGCCAACTCCTCGCCATTTAAACCCAGGGCGTTTGCATATCGTCGGATTAAGCCTTGAGTATAGACGGGTTCAGGTAGATTTTCGACTATACCTTCTTCTAAAGCTTGGAGTAAATGGCGGCGAATCATGGTGTAGGCTGCCACCATATCTAATGATAGAGAATGATGTTCCCGAGTTTGACGCAGTTGAAGGCCAACCTCAACCAATCTCTGAGCTTGTTCAATACTGGTCACAGAACGATTATTGTCACCCAGATTTTTTCTAATCATTGAGAACGGTAAACTCACTTTCATACGCACAACTCCTTAATATTTATATAAGTGATTGAGAAGACTTTTGGCATATTGAGGCTAAAGATTCACCTGATTTTGTAAAAATTCAAGTTCAGACGGGGTTAACGGTCGATAGCGGCCCGGTGCTAATTCAGGTTTTCCCGGAGGATTAAGCTGAATTGAACCAATGGCACTCCGATGAAGTTTAACGACAGGGTAGCCGAGTTGCTCTGCGACTTTCCGAATTTGTCGATTTCTCCCCTCAAATAAAATCACTTCTAAAAGCGTTTGAGAATCAATGCTCTGTTGTAGCCGTCGGACTTCAGCGCTTAGAGTTTTTCGACTTGATAATATCACCCCTTGGCGCCATGCTTGCAACACAGATTCGGGTGGATGACCTTGCACCCAAACTTGATAGGTTTTGGGAACATGGTGGCGAGGATGGGTGAGGCGAAAGGTGAGTTCCCCATCGTTGGTGAGTAGTAATGCTCCAGTGGAGTCTACATCTAAACGTCCTACCGGATGAACTCCCTGGCCCTTCTGTAGTCGGCGAGGTAACAAGTCTAATACGTTGCGCCGTCCACCGGGGTCAGCACAGGTTGAAACCACCCCAATTGGTTTATTTAATAAAAGGTAGATTGGCACAGGTCGATGAGAGGGTTTGATTGGTTTCCCATCTACTTCTATGTCATCAGATGACGGATTTGCCTTTTGTCCTAAATGAGCAATATTACCATTGACCCGCACTCGTTTAGCAAGAATCATTTGTTCGGCTTGACGACGAGAGGCAATGCCCCAAGTTGCCATGATTTTTTGTAGCCTTTCATCCATATCAGTCAAGATTGCGTAGACAATCTTCTCATAGACTTTTGAACCACGCTAAATTTTGGCACAATTTGGTAGACTATGTACAAATATTACAGCAATCAGTAATTCTTCTTACGCAATCTCAATCTAAACATTCCTACTGCCTCAAACCGATTTGTCAGGCTCTCATGTCAAACATTGGGTAGAGATTGGTATATAACGTTTATACAGCAGTTCAAAGATTTTCTTTTTAATCTTCTGATTCTGTCCACATCACCCAATGGAAGTTTAAACTTAAATTTGTAAAATGCACTTTCAATCTATGAGTTCAACTGAGACATCATCTAAACCACTGGTTGGCAAGGTTTTATCGCGGGCTGTAAAATTATGGTTGCGATCGCAAGTTGAACAAATAGATGCTTTAGACATTAAAATCTCTGGCAATAATCGTTCAATATTGACGGGTCATATTTCTCAGGTAACAGTTTGGACTGCCTATGCGGTTTATCGAGGCTTACACCTCAGCCAAGTTGATCTGTGTGCATCTGGTATTGAGATCAACATCGGTCAAGTTCTCAAAGGCAAACCCCTAAAGCTGCTCAAATCCTTTCCTGTTGATTGTCAAGTCTGTTTGCTTTCCGCCGATCTGAACACCTCCTTACAAGCTCCTCTGCTCACCAATGCGATCACAAAATTCCTTCTTCCTTTGATTCAATCGCAGAATCCAAAGAACTGCAATCTTTCTTTCCCAAATGACATTAAAAGTTTGCAAAATCTACAAATTATCTTAGGCCAGGATCAACTGACACTAACCGCAGAGATGCTATCAACCCACGATGAATTAACTCCTTTTTGCTTTCACTCCGAATTGTACCTTGCCAGCCCAACGGAATTATTACTCGCCTCTCCCCATTTAAAACTTCCTCAGCAACAGCAGCATTATGATTTGGATAACATGACCATTGACCTGGGAACAGATGTCAATCTTCAACAGTTAAGTATTAGTCCCGAACAATTACAGATGAAAGGAGAAATTCAAGTGAATCCTTAAGAGGAGATTGGGAGGTTGGGAGATCTTATCTTTTGTCTTTTGACTTCTAACCTCACATTGGTTTCTCAAGATAACCGCGAAAGCAACGGTAACAACAACGTGGTGAAATAATAAACCAACGGTGCTGTAAACACATAACTATCAGCCCGATCTAAAATTCCACCATGACCCGGAATCAATTGTCCAGAATCTTTCACCCCTGCATCTCGTTTCATCATCGACTCGGTTAAATCTCCGAGTAAACTGGCAATCCCAATCAATAACCCCAACGCCGCACCTGACCCCAGAAAAATCGGCCATTGCAAATACCAAGCCCCGGTAATTGCCACCGCCATACTGCCAATGACGCCAAAAACAGCCCCTTCGACCGTTTTTTTCGGGCTAATATCCGATAGACGAGTTCGCCCAAATAACTTCCCGACTGTATAAGCCCCAATATCCGCCGCCCAAATACACAGAAACGCGAGTAATGTTGCCGTCAGTCCCACCGGAAGATTACCCGGATGAATCCAAAACTGCGGCCAGTTGAGGTTAAGCTGAGGATTAGTAATCGCACTGCTGACCAGAAGTGAAGGGTGTTCGATGCCAACCCGCAATCTAATCCAATAACTCGGCAAATACCCTCCATAAAATAGCCCTAAAATCGAGGAGGCAATATCAGCAATCGTGGATAGCTTCGGCTGAAACAACAAGTAAAAACAGATTAGTGTTCCCGCCAAAGCAAACATCGCATCAACTAAAGTGGGTGCAAAAGCCGCCGTAATCAGTAAGGCTTGACTCACCACTAAGGTTGTTTTCCCCGCAGGTTCAATTCCCTTTGCCCGAACAAGCTGAAAATATTCGAGTTGCCCGAGATAAATAATAATCCCAAAGCCAATCGTAAAGTACCATCCTCCCCAAAGAATCATTCCGAGGGCGACGGTGATTGCAACAATTCCACTAAAGATGCGAGACCAAGACATAGGACAAATGATATGGCACGATGCGGGATGAAACAGTTAAACCTCTCAATCCCCTAACTCTAAGTATGACGGTATTGAGTAAACAAGTTACAATTTTCCCTAATCGAGTTTCTCGCCGCTGAGAATAAACATCGGGTTAATCGCTTCAAAAGATTGACTTCCTCCCCGACGTTCTAAACGGTTAATGGAAGATTGAACCACTTCAACATGACGAACTTGCAACTGGGCAAACCCTTCAGAAATTCCATAAAGACTCTCTAAGTTAGAAGCTGTCGCCACAATTCGGCCTCCGGGTTGTAGATATTTCCAGGCTTCAGCTAAAATCGCTTTGATATCCCGTCCCCCTTCTAGACAGACTCGATGGGGAATCGGCGATAAATCTTGCAGACATTCTGGTGCGCTTCCTTCCACAACTTCTACATTATCAACCTCAAAGCGATCGCAATTCTGGCGAATTAAACTGACAACATCAGAGTCTCGTTCGACTGCAATAATTCGACCTTGAGGACATAATAAACCAATTTCTACTGGAATTGTACCAGTACCAGCACCAATATCCCAAACTACAGAGTCGCTTTGAAGTTGCAGCAGAGAAATTAACAAGATGCGAACTTCTCGTTTACTCATCGGAATACCCGGTAAACGTTCAAATAATTCATCGGGAATACCGGGAGTGATATAAGGCCAGAGTTTGGAAGGCATAAAATAACTTGAAATTAAGAATATATCTTTTTAGAATGAACGCGCTCGATTCTTTTATCTTAATGGAAAGACTTGTATATTTTCAGGGTTTCGAGAGTTGGATCACTACATCCCGTTATTGTCGCACCCACTGACAAAACTTTATGTAAGTAATTGATCGCATCTGCGCTAATTTGTTCACCTGGCATCAAAATCGGAATTCCAGGCGGATAGGGACAAACCATTTCCGCACTAATACACCCAATACAATCATCAACGCTTCGCCTCTGACTCGCCCCCTCAAACGCATCGCGAGGTGAAAACCTGACTACAGAGGAAAACACAGGCGGAAGCGGAAACTCTGGGGAAATTGTTTGAAAATCATGGCTCATTTCCGACAATTGAGTGAAACCTTTAACCAGTTGTTCGATATCAGCTTCGGTATTCCCTAAACTAATAATAAACGTTAAATGCTTCAAATTGGGTAACTCTGCCGTAACTCCAAATTGTTGATGTAAAATTTCATCGGCTTGATAACCTGTTAACCCCAAATCAGAGACGTTTACACTCAGGCGAGTTGAGTCTAAAGCGATAAATGAATTTTGTTTTATTTTAGGTAAATTCAATACAGAAATTCCGGGAATTTTCTCTAAGGATATTTTGGCGGTTTCGGCTAACTGTAGGGTTTGATTCATCAACTCTTGTCCTTGAGTTGCCATCTGTTGACGAGCCGCATCTAGAGACGCTAATAACAAATAACTCGGACTGCTAGATTGTATCATTTGTAGAGCTTGATTTAAACGCGATCGGTCGATTCTATTGCCTTGAAGATGGAGCATCGAAGCTTGGGTCATTGCACCCAATACTTTATGAGTTGACTGTACCACTAAATCGGCTCCTGCTGTTAATGCGGCAATGGGTAAATCAGCATGAAAATAAAAATGCGGCCCGTGTGCTTCATCGACTAAAAGCGGGATATTATAGTCATGGGTAATTTTTGCAATTTGTTCAATATTTCCACAAATTCCCTGATAAGTTGGGTAAACCATCAAAACCGCTTTGATATCTGCATGGTGTTTTAATGCAGTTTCAACAGCTTCGGGAGTAATGGAATAGGTTAAGTCCCATTCGGCATTATATTCGGGTTGTAAAAACACAGGTATTGCTCCCGATAAAACCAACCCAGAAATGACAGATTGATGAACATTTCGCGGCATTATTATTTTATCACCTGTTCCGCAAGTTGCTAAAATTGAGGCAATAATTCCCCCGGTTGAACCATTTACTAAAAACCTCGTTTGTTCCGCCCCAAATGCTGCTGCTGCGAGTTGTTGTGCTGACTCGATAACGCCTTCGGGTGCAAATAAATTATCAAGTTCTGGGAGTTCGGGTAAGTCTGCTTTAAATACTGATGAACCTAAGACATTTTGTAATAACAAATTCATTCCGTTTCCCCGTTTATGTCCCGGTGCATAAAAGGCTGCATGAGGTCGATTTGCAAGGGTTTTTAAAGTTTCTAGTAATGGTGTTTTTGTTTGGTCTAGCATGATTAATTTTGAACGGGTTACTATCAGCCCCCCTAGCCCCCCAATTCTGGGGGGAATTAGAATTTGCTTTTTATAGTCCCCCATTATTGAGGGATTTAGGGGGCAGGGGAATTTAGGGGGCGTTTAAGAGATAAATATACAGTTCAGTATGTGATCATTTTTACAACTAAAATCAGAAAATATACCAACTTTTTTTGAAATTATTCAAGATAATTATACCGTTGTTGTCGCATTTTTTCCAGACCAACATCAACATCTTTAATTCTGCTGGATGGCGACCGTTTTGAAGGTACAATGGTTAATGAGTTAATTACTGCACGTTTAATTGGTTGACTGTTAAAGTAAATATTAAAGGGATTGAGATTAAAATGAGTGAGAAACAGGAAGATTTTCTTTTCACTAAGGAGATGTTTGAAGTTATACCTAATGTTATGGTGCAGATAGACAATCGAGCGGATTATAAAGGTGAGGTTTTACTAGACTTATCACAAATAGAACATTTGGTAAAAATCGCCTCAACTGCTCAAAAAATTGTAGATATAACCATTAATTATCTTGGAAAAAAGCAAAAACTATATTCATGTTTTTATGTCAATCTTTTCAGGAGTTTAAAAATTATTAATTCTCAAAATAATCGGGGAGATTATTTCAAATCTGAAATTTATTGTAAAAATTGGGCAAGGAATACTGTGTGTGATTTTTTAATTTTATTAACGCCCAAATCACTACAAATAAAGTCAAAAATTATCAATAAACATAACATTTTTGTTAGTATAGGATCTTTAAAGGATGAAATAGAGCTTTTAGATTCCCGATCTCCAGAAAGAATAATCAAAGAAAAATTTATCGAAAAACTAAACTCTCTTGGAATTTATGATGATATTGATCCCGAGGTTTATCATTCTGAAATTGAAATAGGCATTGAAGAAGCCTGTCGTATGTCAGTCGATGACTTTATATATTACTTGGATAAAACTTTTCAAAAAATGTTGCCTCTGATGTTAATTTATATGACCCAAAATCCTCTTCCATATATCTGTAAATATCTCAATTTACAGCCTTTATACAGTCTCGTTGAATGTGCTAAGAGTACAGGTTTTGAAGAAGAAGAACTAGAAAGATGGGTAAAGATAATTAACAGAAAAAAACAGGTGATATTTCAAGGGCCACCCGGAACAGGAAAAACATTCATCGCCAAAAAAATCGCCAAACATTTAATAGGAGGTACTCAAGGTTTCTCTGAATTGGTTCAGTTTCATCCCGCCTATACCTACGAAGACTTTATGCTGGGAATTCGTCCTGATACAAAAGACGGACAGTTAACCTATTCAATGGTTTCGGGTCGATTTCTTGAGTTTTGTAAAAAAGCAGAATCCTGTGAAGGAATTTGTGTTCTTATTATTGACGAAATCAATCGGGCGAATTTATCTCAGGTGTTTGGAGAGTTGATGTATTTGTTGGAATATCGACGTGAAAAAATTTGTTTAGCGGGGAGTAATGAACCGTTTGGAATTCCCCCAAATGTTTATATTATTGGAACCATGAACACTGCTGACCGTTCTATTGCTTTGGTTGACCACGCACTTCGTCGCCGCTTTTCTTTTATTACGCTTTCTCCCAATTATGATGTATTGCGTAATTACCATGAACACCGTTTTATTAGTGAATTTATCGAAGAATTAATCGATATTCTAAAATATTTGAATCAAACAATTGATGACCCCCATCACGAACTGGGGATTTCATTTTTCTTAGTTGATGATTTGGAAAATAACATTGAGGATATCTGGACGATGGAAATTGAACCCTATTTAGAAGAATATTTTTATGATCAGCGAGATATAATCAAGAATTTTCGCTGGTCTGAGATTAAGAACAAACTTTTTAAACAATAAAGTTGTATGAAATACTTAAATTTTTGATTGTCATGTTTTTACGTTTTTAATCCCCCCTAGCCCCCTTAAAAAGGGGGGAATAAGATTGAAAATCTCCTTAAAAGGGATGGGAATAAGAAATAAGTAGCTTAAAAGTCCCCGTTTTGATCCTCCATAGCCCCCCTTAAAAAGGGGGGAATAAGATTGAAAATCTCCTTAAAAGGGATGGAAATAAGAAATAAGTAGCTTAAAAGTCCCCCTTTTGATCCCCCCTAGCCCCCCTTAAAAAGGGGGGAATAAGATTGAAAATCTCCTTAAAAGGGATGGGAATAAGAAATAAGTAGCTTAAAAGTCCCCCTTTTTAAGGGGGATTTAGGGGGATCTCTTTTTAAGCTTTGTGAATCTAACCTTATAGTTTAATTTGAAATGAACCAACCCAAAATTATAGAACTCACCGAACACCAACCCAAACTATTTGAACGGGATGAACTAGACCAAGAAATTGCTGAACTCATTTGGAAAAATCACAAACATTTAATTGATGTAGAGTTTCCCTCTATTAAAACCAACAACAAATATAAACTCAAACCTAGAGGATGGGTTGGTCAAATTATCCTAACACCCGAACTACACATTTACATCAAGCCAAAAGTTCCCATTTCTAATCTATTCGGAATGTTAGAATATGCTTATCAATTGAAAAGCTTTAAAATCTTTGATCATCAATTTACCCAATGTCAAAGCGTAGACGATTTTTATAGCAGACTTGCGGCTTTTCTCGCCGATAAAATACTCGCTCGGACTCGCCGGGGACTTTACCGAACTTATATTCCTGTTAGTAGCCATCTCTCGGCTATTCGCGGAAAAATTGACCTGCGAGAAACAGTTAAAAAACCCTGGAACGTTAAGCTAAAATGTCACTACGATGAACAGACTGCGGATATAGAAGATAACCAGATTTTGCTTTGGACGCTGTACATTATTGGTCGGACTGGCTTGTGTTCGCCGACAGTTTCTCCGAAGATTAGAAAAGCCTATCACGTTCTGAATGGATTAGTTACTCACCGTTCATTTCAAGGAAAAGATTGTGTTAATCGTTCTTATAATCGCCTCAATCAAGATTATCAAATAATGCACTCAATTTGTCTGTTTTTCCTCGATAATTGTGGTGCGTCTCACCAAGTTGGAAACTATACAATGTTCTCCTTTTTGGTAAATATGGCAAACTTGTACGAGTTGTTTGTTGCAGAATGGCTAAAATTGAATCTTCCCTCTCATTTATCGGTTCGGATACAAAGTCCGGTTTATATTGGAAAAATACGGCGTAGAATTGATATAGAAATCTACAACACGACAACCCAAAATACTCTCTACATTCTCGATACCAAATACAAACTACCCGATGATAAACCATCAAATTCTGATATTGACCAAGTAAACACTTATGCGTCGCATAAAAATTGTTCTAACGCTGTTCTCGTTTATCCCGTACCTTTTAAAAATCCATTCAATGAAGAAATTGGTGTCAAAATTCGAGTTCGCAGCCTAACCTTTTCGATTAATGAAGACTTAGAACAAGCAGGTCAAAATTTTCTCAAGAATCTGTGTCAAGAGGAATAACTATTCAAGAGATTAGTGATAAAATATTATTGCATTTAACGAGTTAAGCAACTCATTAACCCCTCAATCAAACGATCACTATCCATCGGCAAAATATCTTCACCATACAGCAGCTTTTGTGTAATCACAAAATGAACCATCGTTCCTAAAAAAATTCGGGCGGCGACTTCAGGATCATCGGTTTTAAGTTCAGAACAACTGGCAAATAGATGAGTAATGGCTTGAAAAGCAGTTGCTTTAATGGTACGAGTAAAGCTACGGGCTAATTCGGGAAACCGTCCAGATTCTCCTAAAATAATTCGCATAAAGTCGAGAAATTGCGGATCATTGGTAGCATCTTCGACAATTTTTTTAGCCAACTCACGCAAAATAATTTCTCCTTTTCCTGAAGGAATAGGTTCTTGGAAATATTGGGGTGTAAAAAAATCTTGAAATCTTTTTTCGACTAATTGTTCAATCAAGGCAATAAATAAACCTTCTTTGTCTTGAAAATAATTGTAAAGCGTTGGCTTTGACACACCAGAGGCGGTGGCAATTCGATCCATACTTGCGGCAGCATACCCAGACAGCATAAACTCTTGCATCGCACCTTCGAGAATGGCTTTCGCTTTTTCAGATGCTTTGGGGCGAGATGATTTTTGGGGGTTTGAGGATTTCATCATTTTTTTCCAGTTGACAGTCTCTTTTATTTTAACTAAACTGTTTAGTAATGAGACTAAACGGTTCAGTAAAACTTTTTACAAGGAGTTGCCTCTCATGGAGGATGCAGCCAGAATCAATCAAACTTTCCCCCGAAAGTGGGTGACAATCGCCAGTGTCGCCCTTTTAGGAATCGGTGGTGTAGCGATTTATCTCCCCTTGCGATCGCCGTCTACCCCAACGACACCCGCCGTCACAACCATTACCCCAAAAATCCAAACCGTCACGGCTTTGGGGCGCTTAGAACCCGATGGGGAAGTGATTCAACTCAAAGCCTCGACTTCTACCCAAGAAAGCCGAATTGCTGAATTACGAGTCCAAGAAGGAGATGAAGTCAAAGCCGGAGACATTATTGCGATTTTAGATTCTCGCGATCGCTTACAAGCCCAGTTAGAACAAGCCCAAAAAGACGTAGAAGTTGCAAAAGCCCGTCTAGAACAAGTTAAAGCGGGGGCAAAATCTGGAGATCTCGCCGCTCAAAAAGCACAAATTAGCCGCCTCCAAGCGCAATTACAAGGGGATGAAGCCGCTCAAAAAGCCACCCTTCAACGGATACAAGCCGAGTGGGAAGGAGAACGCAGCGCCCAAGAAGCAACCGTTAGCCGTATTCAAGCCCAGTGGGAAGGGGAAAGCACAGCCCAAGCAGCCACGATCAGTCGGTTGAGGGCGGAACTCAACAACGCCGAAGCCGAATATCAACGGTATCAACAGTTGTACGCAGAAGGCGCAATTTCTCAATCCTCGTTTGATAGTAAACAGTTAAACGTAGAAACCAGTCGCCAAAAAATTGCCGAAGCGGTCGCAAATTTAGACCGAATTAACCGCACTGCAAAAGAACAAATTATCGAAGCGGTCGCGAATTTAGACCGAATTAATCGCACTGCAAAAGAACAAATTATCGAAGCCGAAGTTACGCTGAGTCGCATCCAAAGTACCGGAAGTCAACAAATTAGTCAAGCGCGATCACAATTAGAAAGTTTAGCAGAAGTTCGCCCTGTTGATGTGCAGGTTGCCCAAACAGAAGTCAATCAAGCGATCGCCAACGTTAAACAAGCGAACGCCAATTTAGCCCAAGTTTATGTGCGATCACCCCAAGATGGAGTGGTGATGGATATTCATACTCGGGCGGGAGAAGTTGTTTCTAATCAAGGGATTATCGAGTTGGGGCGCACTCAACAAATGTATGCGATCGCCGAAGTTTATCAAAGCGATATTCAAAAAATAAAACTCGGACAAACTGCCAAGATTACCAGTGAAGCTTTACCCGAAATATTAACAGGAACAGTAGAACGAATTGATCACAAAGTACAACAGCAAAGCGTGATTAATACTGATCCGAGTGAAAACATAGATGCAAGAGTTGTAGAAGTTCATGTCCGTTTAGATGATAACTCTAGTCAAACCGCAGCAAAATTTACCAATTTGCAAGTTCAAGTTGAGGTGGAATTATGATCAAGTGGCTGCAACAATTACAACGACGAACACCGCTAGGATGGTTACAACTGACTCACCATAAAAGTCGCTTGTTTGTAGCAATTTCTGGGATTGCCTTTGCCGATGTTTTAATGTTTATGCAGCTTGGGTTTCAAGCCTCTCTTTTTGATAGTAATACTCGGATACGACGGGCTTTAAATGCTGATATTGTGTTAGTGAGTCCCAAAGCCAAAAATACACAAAATTTGTCTACTTTTGCCAGACGAAGACTGTATCAGGCGATGGATGTTCCAGGTGTGGAATCAGCCCATGGGTTATATTCTCAAACGATTAACTGGAAAAATCCCCAAACTCGTCAGGATAATCCCTTACAACTGATTGGATTTGATCCCAATTATCCAGCTTTTAATCTTCCTGAAGTGAATCAACAGCTTGATGAAATTAAAATACCTGATGTGGTGTTATTTGATCGCAAATCTCGGGGGGATTATGATCAAGTCATTACCCAAGTTAGTGAGAATAATTGGGTTTCTACAGAAGCAGAAGGACGGAAAATTACAGTCAAAGGATTATTTTCATTAGGGGCTTCTTTTGGTACAGATGGGATTTTAATTACTAGCGATCAAAACTTTCTGATGTTGTTTCCCCGTCGTGATGCAGGGAGTGTAAGTTTGGGTTTAATTCAGGTTGAACCTGACGCTGATTCTGTCGTTGTTGTTGAAGCTTTGCGATCGCATCTTCCCGAGGATGTTGAAGTGATGACAATAGCAGAATTTATCGAAGATGAACAGAAATATTGGCAAGAAGAAAGTCCAATTGGATTTATTTTTACATTAGGAACCGCGATGGCGTTTATCGTGGGTGTGGTGATTGTCTATCAAATTTTATCCACTGATGTGAGCGCTCATATCCAAGAATATGCCACATTTAAAGCAATGGGTTATCGTCATCGTTATTTGTTAGCAATTGTCTTTGAAGAAGCGATTATTTTAGCATTTCTAGGGTTTGTACCTGGATTTATTTTACCAATTCGGCTTATATTATGGAGCAGCAAAAGCTACTGCTTTACCGATTCAGATGACTGTTATTAGAGCAATTACAGTGTTGATTTTAACGATGATTATGTGTATTTTTTCCGGGGCGATTGCCACCCAAAAACTACAATCGGCTGATCCGGCTGATATGTTTTAAGGAAAGATTTTAAACCCATTCAATAATTGATAATTTAGAATCATGATAAATACTTTTTCTCAACCTGTAATCGACATTAAAAATCTTGATCATTTTTTTGGTTCTGGCGAACAACGAAAACAGGCTTTGTTTGATATTAACTTAGAGATTTATGCAGGTGAAATTGTGATTATGACTGGGCCGTCTGGTTCGGGAAAAACAACTCTATTAACATTAATTGGAGGGTTGAGATCAGTACAATCAGGTAGCCTAAAATTTTTAGGACAAGAACTCTGTGGGGCGACTCCAAGACAATTAGTTAAAGTTCGTCGTCAGGCTGGATATATCTTTCAAGCCCACAATTTACATGGTAGCCTAACCGCTTTGCATAACGTTCGCATGGGGTTAGAAATTCATTCCCAATATTCTGTGAAAGAAATGAAGGAAATGGCAACTCATATTCTTCAAGAAGTCGGATTAGGAAATCGTTTAAATCATTATCCTGATAATCTTTCTGGAGGGCAAAAACAACGGGTAGCAATTGCCAGGGCGTTAGTCAATCATCCTCAGTTACTCTTAGCAGATGAACCTACCGCCGCTTTAGATAGTAAATCTGGACGAGATGTGGTGACGCTGATGCAAAAACTCGCCAAAGAACAAGGGTGTACAATTTTACTTGTTACCCATGATAACCGGATTTTGGATGTTGCTGATCGCACTGTTTATATGGAAGATGGAATTTTGAAAAGTAATCAACTCGCAACCGCAAAATAAACAGGATTTCACAAAAATATTGAGAGATAGACAGATGTAGCCATCACTCGTTAGATTAGGGAGATGGATAACGAAAGTCGGAAAGTTGTTGCTATTTTCCCCTGTCGTAATTATTCGGGTATACTACTTTTCCTGTAAATTTCTGAGCGATGTCTACCTTAGAGGAGATGTAATTTACAGGTTCTCACCTTAAGCTAGAGGTATTCCTATCACTTTAGTTTATCAGGGAGGAACCGCTTTGTCAGGTAATTGGACAACTATATTTCATACATTAGTCATCGGAACGCTAGCCTATGTCGTTCTGATTATTTTACTCAGAGTTTCAGGAAAACGCACACTTTCTAAGTGGAATGCTTTTGATTTTATCGTTACTATTGCATTTGGTTCTATCCTGGGAATGATTCTGTTAGCAGAGGATACCAGTTTAATTCAAGGAATAGTCGGGTTTGGTTTATTAGTCATTCTTCAACTTACTGTAAGTTGGCTATCGGTGAACTCTGAACAGATGCAAGCATTAATTAAAGCAAAACCAACTTTATTGCTTTATCAAGGAAATATGATTGCAGAAACGCTCAAAAAAGAACGAATTACACAAGAAGATGTGTTGGCGGCTATTCGTTCTCACGGAATTTCAGCAATAGAAAATGTGGAAGCTGTCGTTCTTGAAACAAATGGTAACTTCAGTGTGATTGAAAAAAATCAAGGAACATCGAGTTCTGCTTTAGTTGATGTTCAAGGATATCCAGTCACTCAAAGAGAACTTGCTCAAGTTTAACAGATTTTGATTAAAAATAAAAGGTGGGGATTATCCAAAATGTCATTCAAAGTAAAAACCCACCTTTGTTATTCTGAACTTCTTAAAAAATCTAAATTTAATTTATTTATACTGACCTATTCAACACAATTTAGATGAATAAAGTTGTTTTCTTTTATACAGGTTTAGAACCGATTTTCAGGATCATTATTATTGGGACGTTAGCCTATATTAGTTTGTTGTTGCTGCTACGAATATCAGGAAAACGAACACTCGCCCAGATGAATGCGTTTGATTTTGTAATTATAGTTGCGATTGGTTCAACCTTTGGTCGATTATTAACAGCAAAAGGGGTTTCTTTAGCTGAAGGTATCACTGCTTTTGGGGTTTTAATTGGATTACAATATATTGTTTCTTGGCTGACAATTAAATCTTCAGGTTTTGCTGATTTAGTAATGGCGAGTCCTTCTTTGCTTTATTTTGACGGACAGTTTATTAATAAAGCAATGAGAGAACAACGTTTAACGAAGAAGAATTTATTAGAAACGGTTCGACAGCAGGGTATTGTTTCTTTGCAGAATGTCGAAGCAATTATCATGGAACCTGTGGGGAATATTACGATTATTAAAAAGCAAAAGTTTGAACAATCTACAGATAAGTCTGCGTTAACTAATATTCTCGATGTTGATTATTAATCAGTCACCAGTTTTAAATGTCACCCTGAGTTAACAGTGTTAAATGTCACCCTGAGTGAAACGTAGGCGAAGCCAGACGACGGAGGAGTCTTAGGGTCTAATAAATTGTCACCCTGAATGAAATGAAGGGTCTATTAGGGATTCTTCACGGAGTTTATCCGAATCGCAAAGCGAAGGACTCAGAATGACATAATATTGTTTTATTCGTGAACTGTTCCATCTGGCATTGTTGCACCCTTTAATATGGTATTAGTTAAGTTAACTCCACCTAGTTTAGCATTGGTTAAATCTGCGCCAGTTAAATCTGCGCCAGTTAAATTAGCTGCACGAAGATCAACTGAAATTAAATTAGCTCCACCTAAATGTGCTTGAATCATATTGACTCCGCGCAAGTCAGCATTGTTTAAATTAACAGATTTCAGATTAGCAAATTGAAGATTTGCTTGACTTAGGTTAACTCCACTAAGGTTCGCATTACTCAAATTAATTTGAATTAGTTCTGTTCCCTGAAGTGTTGCTCCTGTTAAAATTGCTCCACTTAAGTTCGCAGAGTTGAGTTTTGCTGCGTTAAGATTAGCATTTCTTAAGTTAGCACTACTGAGATTTATATTCGTTAAGTTAGCTTGGCTTAAGTCTGCTCCTTCTAAATTGGCTCCAGCTAGATTAAATTGACTTAAGTTTCTACCTGACATATTGGCATTTTGTAATGAAGATTTAGAAGAAATATAGTAACCTTTGGCATTATTGATCTCAAATCCGATAGGAAAATAGGTTGTCTCATTATAAATAGCAGATTCAAGATTTGCTTCGGTTAGATTAGCTTGTTGGAAATTCGCTTCTAGTAAAATAGCATGACTGAGATTAGCATAGCTTAAATTAGCTTTTCTCAAATTAGCTTTACTTAAGTCAGCACCAGTTAAGTTAGCATAACTTAGATTAGCTTCGGTAAGATTCACTTCTTTAGATAAATCAGCATGACTCAAATTTGCTCTAGTTAAATTTGCTTTTCTTAAATCTGCACTTTGTAAATTTGCACTAATAAGATTAGCTCCTGTTAAGTTAGTTTTATGAAATTGTCCTTTTTGCAGTCCGGCTTTATACAAAGTGGCATTTTCTAAATTGGCTCGATCCAAAATAGCAAATTGATAATCATTGTAATATATGTCAGTTTTTACTTCATTTAAAGAAGCTTCTTTTAAATTTGCTCCGGTTAAATTAAGACTACATAAACTGCTATAATTAAAATTGACTTCTAAAAGATTAGCGTTAGTTAAATTTACGTTTTTAAAATACGTTTTTTTTAGTTCAACACCTGCTAAATTAATCCCAGTAAAATCTCGTTCCCCTTCGTTATAACGCCTTAAAAACTCCTCAGCAGTAACGGAAGGTTCTTGACTTTCTTCAACATCATCCTCATCTTCCTCATCCTCGTCTAAATCTTCAGTTTCGACAATTCCCTCTAAATATTCCGCTTCATCTAACTGAGTAATATTATTTGAAAACTGCTGAATAATCTCGCTTTTCTCCGTTTCCTCACTCTGATCAAAACGGTTAATTAACCCTTGAATAATCTGTAAATCTGTTGTTCTAATTCCGACTTCTCGTTCCGCACTTTGAACCCCAGAGGTTAATACATTGTGACTTCCAACCATTGCAAAGCTAAAATCACAAACGATATATTTTTCATGGGTTCCCAATAATTTCAAGCGAAATAGATCGGGGTATTCCTGTTCTAACTGTTGTAAATCTCCCAGAGCATTATAGCGCCAACCCTTGCCAATTTTTTTGCGATCGCCCAAATATCCCCAACCAATCTCGATTTTACAATTGCGGTTGAGACAATCTCGCATTTTTTCGAGCAAATTCTCATTAATGCTGTTACAATTTAACCAGGGACAGACGATGATTAACCGTTCCTCTGCGGTTTCTAACGCCTCAATTAAAACCTCCCGACTTCCCGAACGATCAAACACCAATTCTGACTTTGGTAGTGATAAAATAACCTCAGTTTCTAATAACGGTATTGTCGGGATAATATCAACAGAAATGGGTCTATCTGTCTCCGGGGATGAAGAAATACTAACCCGATTTTCGCACAATTCATCTAGACGTTTTTGTAACTCCGCTAACTGTTGGAGTTCGGGTCTTGTATTAAACTGTTGACTGTGTTCATCTAGACGACGTTTGAGGGTTGCAATATATTTTTTCAGTTGAACTTGCTGCTGTTCAAGTTGTGAAATTCGTGTGACTAAATCAGGTTCGTTCTGAGAAGACATAGTTCATAAAAAAAAGAAGGTCAAGGGAGTATCTTGACCTAGCTTACCTCAAAATCCGGCGCGAACTTACAACCGTTTCAACATCAAGCTTCCAGTTTCCGGAAAACCCAGACTATTCGGTTCACCAAACCGCCAATGTTGTTGATATTGATTGAGATAATTTTGACCCACAATTCCATCAACCCCTAATAAATCTAACAACTCATTATTTAAAACAACTCCATCTAAATTAGTTGACTCATAACCTTGTAACTTGATAGAAGATAGGCTAACTTTCTGACCCATTTCTTGACCACAAAACCCGCGAACATCAATATTTTCCGCATTAGCTAAATCAATTGATAAAGTATTAGCTAAACGGTTTGAAAGTACCATCACATCCGCACCCGTATCTAAGAGAAAATTATAAGGCCCTTTACCATTTACAAACACTTCTGTGATCATTACTCCCATTTTTCCCTGTAACGGAACACCTCCAGCCACAGTATTTGAACGGGGTAAAAGTTGTAAACTGGAATTTTTAGGATTAATCACAACATCAAAACTTTTGAGAAAATCCAACCCCAAAACCCCCGCTACATCTCCCGGAATAGCCGTTTTTGGTAATCCCATTCCATTCATTCCTTCTACTGTAGCCGCATCGACTTTAATAGCAGGTAAACTGTGTAAAGTTGCCTTAATATTAGAACAGTCATCACCTACCACAAAATAAGCTAAAATATCACTAGGAAGGGTTGTGCCTGTTAGTCCTAACTGTTGAACAATCGGTTCAGATAAAATCGAATTTGATGCCCCAGTATCTAATAAAAATCTTTGAGGTTTTCCGCCCACAATGACCGGAACTGTATAAACAAAACTCTCAGGAATTGTCTCTAACTTTACCGCAGCTTGTCCTTGACTAACTGTAGCCGGAAGGGTAACATTCATCGCCGTTAAAATGGCATTCATCCGATCATTAGCATCGGTTCTAACTTTGCCATCAGGCGTGAGAACAATCACCCGAATTGTACATTGCATTGATGCGGCTTGTAGTGCCTCTAAAGACTCAGGTTCATTATTCGGCATCGCATTTCTCATACATTGAGAAAGTTCTTGAACCAGTTGTTTTCCGAGGTCTTCTGACGGGGCTGGAGGTCGAACTCCGGGTGGAGAAATAGGTTCAGAAACAGGTTCAGAAACAGGAGTTGAATAGTCGCGATTAAATCGATTATTCTGCTCTTGAGAAGTTTCAGAAATTGAGGGTAAAATAGTGAATGTAATGCTACCCAATGCGGTAAGGAGAGTTAAACCTGATGTTAGAAGGGAGAAACGTTTCATCTTGAAATTTAATGTAAGGTTATTGAATCAGTCAACCGTCACCAGTTATGAATGTCACCCGGAATGAAAAGAAGACCTTTAGAAATTCTTCGCGACTCCCAGAAATGACAAACAGAATTATTTTAAATGAGTTCTTAATCATCAACTCCCGAACTCCTGAACCTCTCTGACTGTGATACCCTAAAAAAAGTTCATCCGTCCGGAACTTAATTCATTTGTTTTTACACAATCAGACTAATGTTTCCCGTTAAACTCAAAAAATTATTCTTACCTCTCGGAATTTTAGCAATTGGAGCGATCGCACTGTATGCTTACAATACTGCCATTGCTGCACCTTTACCGAAAGGCTTTCCAGCGCCCACAGAAGAAGGTAAAATCGAAGTGAAGCGTTATCCAGCTTATCGATCAGCAACAGTTCGGTATACGGGTGATTTATCGATGGCAACCTTTCGGGCTTTTGATCCCCTTTTTCGCCATATCAATGATAACGAAATTTCGATGACCTCTCCTGTAGAAACCCGTTATCCAATTTCTACCCTAGACCCCAATAATACCAACAGAGAGGGCGAAGCTTGGGTTTCCTTCCTTTACCGGGACACTGACACTTACCCCAAAGAAATAGCAGACAATATCAAAGTCGAAGACATTCCCCCGATGACTGTCGTGAGTTTAGGTCTACGAGGAAGCTACGACTACAGGAGTTATCAAGAAAATATCAAAAAACTACACAATTGGTTAAAACAAAATCCCGAATATACTATTGTTGGAGAACCTCGACGGTTTTTCTATGACTCGCCCTTTATACCCGAAGCCCTCAAACGTAGCGAAATTCAAATTCCTATCGAAGAAACAGAACAAACAGAAGAAATAGAAAAAACACCTGAAACTGAGCCATAATCGCTTAAGATTGAGAAAGGCTACGCTTGGGAGTCTAAGCTATGACAGATCCTCAGATTTCAGCCATTATTTGTACTCACAATCGCGATCGCTATTTGGGAGCGGCGATTGATAGTTTACTCACACAGGACTTTGAAGACTATGAAGTGATTGTCGTCGATAATGCCTCCACCGATGGCACACGCGAAGTGACCGAAGCCCGACAACATCATCCGAAGTTAACCTACGTTTACGAAGAGGTAACAGGATTATCCGTCGCCCGCAACCGAGGGGCAAAAGAAGCCAAAAGCCCAATTCTCGCCTATCTTGATGATGATGCTATCGCCACCCCACAATGGTTGGGGATACTCCATCAAGCTTATCAACAAAACGAGAAATTAGCGATCGCAGGCGGTAAAGTAACGCTATTATGGCCGGAAGGAATTCAAGCCCCCCCATGGTTATCAGAAGCGTTAGCAGGTAATCTCGGGGCCTATGATTTAGGCAATGAAGTCGTTAACATCACCAAGCCCGGTTTAACCCCTAGAGGCTTAAATTACTCCCTGCGTCGCAGCTTTTTAGACCAAATTGGCGGGTTTGACCCCAACTTAGGCCGTGTGGGAAAACGGTTACTCTCTAACGAAGAACTTCACATGACCGAATTGGCGTTAAAAAAAGGCTGGACAGTCTCCTATCTCCCTGAAGCCTTAGTCGCCCATAACGTCGCCCCAGAAAGAGTCAACCGCAGTTGGTTTATGGAAAGAGGCTGGTGGCAAGGAATTAGTGAATGTTACCGAGAACAACTCGCAGGTGAAGCCGGTTGGGGTCAGTTAGGTCGTGGGGGAGAACGAATTGTCAGAGGATTGTACAAATCCGTTAAGAATTTAAGCGATCCTGCACAACGGTTTGATAATTTCGTGTATGCTTACGGTCAGATTGGTTATTTAGGGGCTGCCATTTCTGGAATTGTCACCTCGAAATCCCAAAAACATTAGAAAAAAAGAAATTGGCTAATCAGGGTTGCTTTAGCCGATAAATATACAAAAATAGCCAAGACTGATCATTCGGCAAGGCAGGAGGGGAAAGGTTAGAGTGGAAAGGGGAGAGATTCAATACTCATATTCTCTTGATATATTCTCTATTGTTCTCTAAATCCAACAGTTTTTAATACTTTGGACACGCATCTAATTTTTTTGTAAAACTACTACTGGAAACTTCTCGCTATGACCTCAACTGCATCTAAGATTCCGGTTTCCGTTCTGATTCCTGCTAAAGACGAAGAAGAAAATTTACCTGCTTGTTTAGCCAGTGTTGCCAGAGCAGACGAAATCTTTGTGGTAGACTCTCAAAGTGAAGATCGCACTGCTGAAATCTCTGAAAGTCACGGTGCGAAAGTTGTACAATTTCATTTTAACGGAAACTGGCCGAAAAAGAAAAATTGGTCGTTAGAAAATTTACCCTTTCGCAATGATTGGGTCTTAATTGTAGACTGCGATGAACGCATTACTCCCGAACTTTGGGATGAAATCGCAGTGATGATTCAAAATCCTGAATTTTGTGGTTATTACATCAATCGACGGGTTTTCTTTTTAGGGGCTTGGATTCGTCATGGGGGCAAATATCCCGATTGGAATCTGCGTTTATTTAAGCACAAACAGGGTTGCTACGAAAACCTGAAAACAGAAGGAGTTCGTAATACCGGAGATAACGAAGTTCACGAACACGTTGTCATGTCAGGCTCCGAAAAAGTCGGCTATCTGAAAAATGATATGCTCCATGAAGACTTCCGAGATATGTTTCACTGGATTGCTCGACATAATCGTTATTCTAACTGGGAAGCTCGCGTTTACTATAATATATTGACCGGACAAGATGAGAGTGATACGATTGGGGCTAACTTGTTTGGAGATGCAGTTCAACGCAAACGATTCTTAAAAAAAGTTTGGGTCAGACTTCCCTTTAAACCCTTTTTGCGATTTGTCCTGTTTTATATCCTACGACTCGGTTTTTTAGATGGTCGAGCGGGTTATATTTATGGTCGGTTGCTCAGTCAATATGAATATCAAATTGGTGTAAAACTTTATGAATTGCGGACATTTGGCGGTCATTTAAACGTTAGTAAAGCACCAACTGAAAATAACACAAATCAAGTCCCCTCTGTTCCCCAAGCGGTTCAGAAATAGTAACCTTTGGAGGCGTTACCGATAACGTCTCTCTACCTGATTATTGATTATGATCGAGACTCAACAAACAACATCCTGGGTTGATTTACGTCAATACGACCAATCGAATTTTGATCGAGGAAAACCCGGTTGGTTTATTTTATTGTGGTGGTTTGTGCAAGCGGTTACGTTTCCCCTCACCTTACATTCTTTGAGTGGAATTCGCTGCTGGATATTGAGGCGGTTTGGAGCAAAAATTGGTCAAGGGGTTCTCATCCGTCCAACCGCTCGAATTACCTATCCCTGGAAAGTGACAATCGGAAATTATAGTTGGATTGGTGATGATGTTGTACTTTATAGTTTAGATCAGATTAATATCGGTCAGCACTGCGTTATTTCCCAAAAAAGTTATCTTTGTACCGGAAGTCACGAGATTACAGACCCCGCTTTTGGACTGAAAACCGCTTCTATTAGCCTAGAAGATGGCGCTTGGGTTGCCGCAGACTGCTTTGTTGCCCCAGGAGTCGTGATTGGTTCTAATGCAGTTATAGCCGCCCGTAGTAGTGTGTTTAGCGATATGCCCCCTGGTCAAGTTTGTATCGGCACCCCTTGTCGTCCTCGCTATGCACGTTTGATGGAAGTTAAAAGTTCAGTCGAAAAGTCAGAAAAAAGCCCAAGCTAAACTTTAGAATTAATCTCAAAGATAGATACAAAAATATATAATTTGTATAATAATTAAGTTAAACAAAAAGTTGAGATGTAGGAAAAGCTATCGAATTCAGATAAAAAACATCACAATAATCATTTCATTAATACTTATTTCAAACAAATCAAACTTTTTAACAACGAAAAGATGATCTCTAAAGAATCATCGTCTATCAAAAGATATACCGAAAGAAAAATATTTTTGTCTACTTAGATAGAGGTCAATTCAGTTTTCCTCCAGTAAATTGTAAGAATAACTCCTAAAAAAAGGCGTTCTAAAATAAAATTAATTCCCCTCAGGGAGGAAAACAAATGGTTTTAAGAGCTAATAAAAGAGCAGTAGGTACATTTCCCAACCGTAGAGATGCAGAAAAGGCACTCCACAAACTGAGAGACTCTGACTTTCCGATGGATAGAGTATCCATCATTGCACAAGACTCAGAAGCACCAGACCGCATCGGTGAAACAGAAGTTCACGATCAACATCAGGGAAATAAAGCCGATGACGGCGCCAAAACAGGAGCGCTTACAGGTGGTGCATTAGGCGGTTTAACAGGCTTATTAGTCGGTCTGGGTGCTTTGGCTATCCCTGGTATTGGGCCAATTATGCTTGCAGGTGCAGCCGCGACAACGATTGCAACAACAGCCGCAGGTGGGGCAATTGGGGCAGCAGCAGGCGGTTTAATAGGGTCGCTCATTGGCTTAGGAATCCCGGAAGAACACGCTAGAACCTACAACGAACGAGTGTCAAAGGGACATTACCTGGTGATGATCGACGGAACTGACGATGAAATCCAAAACGCCGAAACCGTCTTACGCCGTCAAGGAATTCAAGACTGGGGTGTTTTTGACATTCCCGCCTCAGAGTATCCTCACCAAACGGATGAACCTCTAACCCCTCAACATCACGACTATCGGGCGATTGGTATATTTCCCCGTCGCCGAGATACCGATGCAGCACTCGATGAACTGATCAATGCAGGCTTTCCTCATCATCAAGTTTATGTGATCGGGCGTGACTATGACCATCATCCCAACCGTCACGGTTTTCACATTCATAACCGCTTTGATAACCGATTTTTAGGATTTTTGGGCGATCGCAACCGTTTCTTCAATGATCGCTTTGATCGGGGAGATTATCTGGTAATTGTTGAAGGAACCCAAGAAGAAATCCAGCGCGTCGAAACCCTATTAAGCCGTCGAGAAATTCAAGAATGGGCTATTTTTAAACGACCTGAAAATGAGCGATCAGATACCAATATTCATACTTTTAGCACAGCTAAAACAGGTTCTGAGTTGTCTCCTTACAAACATGGAGTCGGCATCTTTTCTACTCGTCAAGAAGCTGAATATGCCCTGACAGAACTCAAAAATGTTGATTTTCCGATGAGGAATGTTTCTGTTGTGGCTCACGATTCTGATCAGATGAATCGGATTCCTGATATTAATCGCATGGATCATGTAGATAACTATGCAGGTTTAGGAATTTTTGAAGATCGCGCCAAACATTATCATAATCAAGTTGGTCAAGGTCATTATTTAGTGATTGTTAAGGGTACAGATGATGATCTGCGCCAAGTTCAATCCATTCTCAACCGTCAAGGAATTCAAGAGTTTGGAATTTACGATCCCACTACAGTCAATCACAATACTTCAACTTCAGGACGAATTGAAACCGATAGCGAACACGCTCAAGTGATCAGTCGCGATCCTAAAGTGAAAGTCGTTGATCATCGCGATCGCAAATTCTAGAGGAGATTGAGAAAACTATTCTCCTTCTAAAAACTTAAATTGTGGAGCAAGGCGACTGAATAGCTTGCTCCTTTTCACTCCCTAATTTTTGTAATTTTTAAATCTTTATTTCCAACCTTTTAGTTTGGAACAGACCATGAAAAAATTAACTTCTTTTTTGCTTGGTAGCGCTTTGCTCTTAAGTACGGTGGCTTGTACTGATGATGCTAAAACCAGTGCAGACGCGCCGAATACTGTAGAAACAACTCCAGATATCCCCGAAGCCGAACAAGTACAAGACGCTCAAGAAGACGCTCAAAGCGAAGTTCGGAGAAATCAGCTTAATTCTGATATCCGAGCCAGAGAACAGCGTAATAATGCTTTTAATAGCGGAGCCGCTCAAGATCGGGATAGTGATGATATTGCCAGCGAAGTTCGCAGTAAATTAGAAGCCAATTTACCCGCTAGTGAATTAGTGATTAAAGCCGAAGAAGGAATGATCATTGTATCTGGAACGGTTCCCACAGAAGAACAGTTAGACCGCATTGAACCCTTAGCGAAAGAGATCAAAGGAGTTCAGTCTGTCAATAATCAAGCTATCGTTGCTCCTGCTCAACCAGAAGAAGATAACGACAACATACAGAACTAATACTGAATCTTAAAATCTTCTATCTTGAAGTCATTTTTAGACGTGCTAGGGCGCGTCTTTCTTTTTGATTCAGTGACATTCAGACACGCTAATATAGCGCTACGCATAAAGCTGAAGATATTCTACTAGAGCAAGATTGCCTTCTACTATTGCCTATAGATTAACAATCAATCAAAATCAGGAAAGGGAAAAATTTTTTACCTTACCCTATAGAGGATAGAGAAACCCATTCTCTTGAACCTTCTCCTAATTTGTTGTCTCATCAGTCCTGATCACGATGCACTTTTCTAACCGTTTACAACTGCTGCAATCTAACGTTTTTGCAGATATGGATCGCGCCAAAGCTAGAGCATTATCTGTTGGGCGAGATCTCATCGATCTATCTCTCGGTTCCTCTGATCTACCCGTCGCCGATCGCATTTTAGATCGCATCCGAGACTCACTTGCTGATCCTTCCACTCATGGCTATGCTTTATTTCATAGTACCCAACCCTTTCGGGAAGCTGTAGCAAAGTGGTACACACGCAAATATGATATTCCTGTTGATCCAGAAACCGAAGTTTTACAACTCATTGGCTGTCAGGAGGGAACCGCCCATTTACCCTTAGCCATTCTCAATCCCGGTGATTTTGCACTATTACAAGATCCCGGTTATCCTTCTCATTTTGGGGGGGTATATTTAGCAGGCGGTCAAGTCTACACCATGCCGATGTTAGCAGAAAACGGCTTTTTACCGATCTTAGAAGATATTCCCGAGGCGGTTTTGACTCAAGCCCGAATGATGGTATTGAGTTATCCTCATAATCCCACAACTGCGATCGCCCCGTTATCGTTTTTTGAGAAAGCAGTAGCGTTTTGTCAGCAGCATCATTTAGTTCTTGTCCATGACTTTCCCTATGGTGACTTTGTGTTTGAGGATGCAGTCGCGCCTTCTATATTCCAAGCAGATCGGGAAAAAACCGTTTCGATCGAATTTTTTACCTTCTCCAAGTCCTACAATATGGGAGGATTTCGGATCGCCTACGCCATTGGTAATCGAGAATTAATTCAAGCCCTGCGAAAAGTCAAAGCTGTGATTGATTTTAACCAATATCAGGGGATTCTCAACGGCGCCATTACGGCTTTAAATGAACCCCAGGAGTTTGTCCAACACACTGTTAATACCTTCAGACAGCGACGAGATGTATTTGTGGGGGCGATGCGGGATATGGGCTGGAATGTTCCGACTCCTGGGGCGACAATGTATGTTTGGGCGAAGTTACCGGAACTTTGGACTCAAGACTCTGTGGGGTTCTGTACTCGACTGGTTGAACAGACTGGGGTTGCAGCTTCTCCGGGGGTTGGCTTTGGGAAATCGGGAGAAGGATATGTTCGCTTCGCCCTTGTTCGTTCACCCGAGATGTTAACCCAAGCAGTTGAGAGAATCGCCCAATTTTTGCAGAAAACTCGCTAACGACTCCCTTCTTTATCTGAGTGAGGGATATCCTCGGAACCTGGTTTCTTTGAGAAATCGGGTTTTTTTCACCTAATTTCAGGAAGTCTTCCGCATTATTCGCGAAATTCAATTATCAATAATTCTCTGTTTTTTCACTTCTCCGTAATTTCACGTAGATCTTTTAAAAATTTAAATTTACGTGTTATTACTGATTTAATTTAGCTTCACAAAGACTAGAATAAATTCATGGAAAGTTTATAGCTTTCTCGGTAAAAGTCTGTTTATAATGGCTGTAGACCGAAAGGGAAAAATCAAGAAACAAGTAAGGAAGATGTTCAATCATCTCTATTTTAAGGCTAGTCGCTCTCCCTACCAACTCTTATGGGTCATCTCTAAACAAACTCACTAATTCTCACAATAAATGGTGATATGAATCACAAAAAAACGAGGAAAATCTAAGTTAAAACAGATTCATCATCACCAAAAAACTTCCTTCAAATTACATCATTCAAAACTCAGGAGAAAAAATCATGTCTGGATTGTTAAACAAGTTTGTTGTCGGTGCTTCCGTAATCGTTGGAATGAGTGCAATTAGCGTAGCTCCAGCATTTGCAGCTAACCTCACAAACGTTAAATTTGATGGTACTGACTACAGAACTTATAACTACAACACCATTACAAACGGAGTAGAAGCTGATGCAATCTCGGCTTTAATGGATGGCGATTCTTTAACCAATGTTGAGCTAGCCGCAAATGATGAAATGGGAATGTCTCGGGTTGGCTTTAGCGGTATGCTGAACGGAGTTAACGTTAAAGTTGAAAGCGTGACCGCAGCAGACTGGAATATCTTTGGTGGACAGTGGTTGAATGATTTCAGCAACGCTTACTCCGACGTCTATAACGCTACAGTTTCAATTCCACTTATAGGCTCTATTAACATAGGTCAAGCTGTTGCCGGTGCAATTCAAGGAGGACTGGCTCGTTCTGGAGATGCGAATATTGGCTCCTTCGTTCAAGATGATGTAACGGGTGAATATCAATTGAGCATGGTTGGACATTACAACGTTCTCAACGCACCTTATGTTATGCCTATGCTAACTGAGGAGTTGGGAGGTGAATCCTTGGCGAATACAGCAATGGGTATGGTTAATAATTTACTCGGTGTTAATCTAGAGGAACCTGGTGGTTTTAATCCCCTGCAAGTTAGTGAAGTGGCTAAAGTGACGATCGGCGATGAAGTTCACTATGCTTACAGCTTCGGAGCGACCCAAACTGGAATTTTAGCCGCAGACGCAGCACCTGGCGATACTTCCTCTCATACAGGTCTCTACACTTGGACTTTAGAAGGTCAGCCTCCTGTTGCTGCCGTTCCCGAACCCTCTACAATGTTAGGTTTAATGGCTGTCGGTGGACTGTTCGCAGCAGCCAAGCGCAACGCTAAAAAAGCTTAAATCTTGCGATTTCTGGTTATAGTCTGAGTCATTTGGGGAGCTAAACCGCTCCCTTTTTTTTGTTTCAATCAAAATGTCATGCTGAACAGATTGAGATTCTTCGTTTCACTCAGAATGACACAACCCTGATGAATGTCATGCTGAACGAAGTGAAGCATCTTAATAGATGATTGAGATTCTTCGTTGTTTCACTCACAATGACACAACCCTGATGAATGTCATGCTGAACAGATTGAGATTCTTCGTTTCACTCACAATGACACAACCCTGATGAATGTCATGCTGAACGAAGTGAAGCATCTCTAGAAGCCTTTTTAGAAATGCTGAACCACTTTATTGTTACTGGGAACGGAGAGGGAGGGATTCGAACCCTCGTATACATTACTGCATAACAGCATTTCCAGTGCTGCGCCTTCAACCACTCGGCCACCTCTCCAGAGGCAAATATTTTATAATTTCCTCACAAGAAGACTATGTTAGCAGAATAGCTATAGATTTTGCAAGGGCGATCGCCAGAAAATTTTCAACCCAGAATTTTGAGACTGACATCAGTCCGATATAATAACGAGGGGACAATAGATCCTAAATCTTGCCATCGACTATTTATCCTGAAAGCGACAAAAAACCTTTTATGTCCCGTTATTACACTATCCGCATTCATAACCGCCAGAAGAACCAACTCTACACCGCTAAAGTTCCAGAAGATCGCTATATCCTTCAATGTGCCGAAAATCAAGGCATTGATTTACCCTATTCCTGTCGAAATGGTGCTTGTACCACCTGTGCGGTGCGAGTGATCTCCGGTGAACTGTATCAACCCGAAGCAATGGGACTTTCGCCAGAACTGCAAAAAAAAGGTTATGCTTTGCTGTGCGTCAGTTATCCCCGTTCGGACTTGGAAGTAGAAACCCAAGACGAAGACGAAGTTTATGAACTCCAGTTTGGACGCTATTTCGGAAAAGGTAAAGTCAGAGCAGGATTGCCTTTAGATGAAGAATAATCGACAGTGGACATTACTATCTCAAAAAAGAGAGATCTTTTCCCTGTTGTCTTTGATTTTAGTCGTCGCTTTGGGCTTCCTTCTTGTCAGTTGTTCAACGCCTAAACCGCCCCCACTGGGGGTAGTTAGTCGAGTCGAACGAGTCGTCAGTGGACAAACCCTGGAAATTATTGATCCTCGCAGTGTAGTCCCGGCACTAAAAGCAGTAAGATTAATTGGTATTGCCGCACCGGACTTAAAACAAGATCCATGGGGACTGCTGGCACAACGTTATCTAGAAGAAATTGCTCTCGGAAAAGAAGTGTTACTAGAGTCTGATCGTGAACAAAGCGATCCCTACAATCGCGTGTTAGCCTATGTGTGGTTGGATGGGGTACTGCTCAATGAACAACTGGTTAAACAGGGTTATGTTCTAGCAGACGAACGTATTCCCAATACAAAATATAGCCAACGTTTGCTCTATGCTCAGTATGAAGCCCGAATTCTGGGTCAAGGAATTTGGAACCCCGAACAACCGTTACGTCTAACTCCGACTGAGTTTCGCCGTCAGAATGAGCAACAATGAACACAACAAAAACAACTCCCGATCAACTCCAAACGTTCTTAGATATTGCCACGCTTGCTGCTGAAGCTGGGGGTGCTGTCTTACAATCTTGTTTAGGAAATCTCAAAGATATCCAAGAAAAGGGTCGTTCAGGAGATTTAGTTACGGAAGCTGATAAAGCCTCAGAAGCTGCGGTTCTCGATATTCTCAAGCGTCATGCTCCGGATCATGCTATTCTCACAGAAGAATCGGGTGAATTAGGAAATCGTGATAGCTCGTTTCTGTGGGCAATTGATCCGTTAGATGGAACAACAAATTTTGCTCATCAATATCCTTTTTTCTCCACTTCTATTGCTTTATTAATTGACGGTGTTCCGTCTGTCGGAGCGGTTCTTGACCCTTGGCGGGGTGAACTTTTTCGAGCAGCTAAAGGCTTGGGTGCAACTCGCAACCGTCAACCTATTTATGTTTCCGAAACTAACAATTTAGCCAATAGTTTACTCGTGACTGGGTTTGCTTATGATCGCCGGGAAACATCGGATAATAATTATGCTGAATTTTGTCATCTGACTCATCTGACTCAAGGCGTGCGTCGGGGCGGTTCTGCGGCGTTGGACTTGTCTTATGTGGCTTGTGGGCGTATAGATGGATATTGGGAGCGGGGACTGTCTCCTTGGGATATTGCGGCGGGTATTGTCATCTTAGAGGAAGCCGGAGGCAAAGTTACTACCTATGATAGCAGCCCTCTAGACCTAAAATCTGGTCGTATTCTCGCCACCAACAGTCATTTACACGGGAGTCTAAGTCAAGCGTTAATGGAAACGCCGCCCTTATCGTCATGGTCATAGCAATAACATATTACTGAAATGACTTGAGTTTAGTTAAAATGTGATTAGGATCTTATAGAGCAATCGGCAAGTTAGGTCTAAAATTAAAACACTAACTTGATTGGTGTATCGATAAGAAACAACAAATTCTTAAAGGCTGTAGCTTGAAATTCCCCCTAAACTTGGGAACTTTGAGTCAGCTTAAACCGTGAAGTCCGATGTTGTGCTGATTTCTCGGAAATAGCAGGTTAATATTAGGTTTGAAGCGGTGAAATCAGTTAATATTGCTAGATCAGTAAGGAAGGCAAGGTATGATGTCTTTTGAAGTTAAACAGGGACTATTTCAACTCGGGTTCACCGATAGTCATGCTATTTTAGGGGTTCCCTTGAGTGCAGAGTTTTCTGCTATTCGTAAACGGTATACAAGGATCGCTCGTCGTTTACATCCCGATACTTGTCCGTTCAAAAATCCCGAGGAAAAAGAATTAGCCAAACAATTATTAGCAAAGTTAGTCAGTCCTGCATATAACAGATTTTCTAAGGAAAGCGAACGCAAAGAATACGAACTACTCTTAAACACAATTGGTGAACGAGTCGTTAAAGAACAGCGTACCCTACAACTCCAGAGTGAAATTGCTAAACAACTCTTATCGGCTACGAATTATCAACAAACTTACGAAGCTTTACTCGAACAACTGGCTCAAAAACAGTTTGAATCTCCTCAAAATGTTTTAGATATTGTCGGTGAAATTAGTGAATTAAATCAAGTCTATTTATTGCGAAAAGTCTCAAAAGGCGGTTCAGCAGTCCCTTCGCCTGCACCGACACCTCAACCTAAATCTGAGACTCCAACGGCAACATCTACTCCTCCGAAAAAAGACTCTGTGGTTGACCAAGCTTGTAATCGTGCAGAAAAGTTAATGGCGATTAAAAACTATGCTCAAGCCATTATAGAACTCAAGGATGCACTCAAACAAGAACCTGAAAATAGTCGGGGTCATGGTTTACTGGGTTTAGCCTATCTCGGACAAAATCAACCCAAGTTAGCCACTCCTCACGTTAAACGGGCGTTACAGCTTAATCCTAAGCAGCCCCAGGCGCTAGAGGCGAAAAAACAACTCGAAAAAACGGCGACTAAAGTTAAACAATCTCAACAAAAATCTGGAAGTGGTTTGTTTGGGGGTTTATTTGGCGGCAAGAAGAAATAAATAAGAAGGAGAGAACACCAAAAAATGATATCCTAACACCGAACTTCCCCTTGCTAACATCTCCTATCTACTACACTCTAAAACTGAGGTTATGGTTCATCAACTCCCTCTCGGTGCGCGAGATCTGCTTCCGCTTGACGTTACTCAAAAACTCTGGATAGAACACCGCTTACAGCAAGTCTTTCACCGCTGGGGCTATCATCGCATTATTACCTCTACCCTGGAACGGTTAGATACTCTGATGGCGGGAGGAGCGGTTCAACGGTCTACTGTTATTCAGTTACTCGAAGCCGAAGAGCAGGGACTTGGACTCCGACCTGAACTTACCGCTTCTATCGCTCGTACCGTTGTGACTCGGATGGCGGGTGCTAGTTGGTGGCCGCAACGCCTATATTACAATGCTAATATTTTCCGCAAGGGGGGCAAAACTAACTACGGCGGTCAACAGGAATTTTATCAAGCAGGCGTTGAGTTATTGGGTGCAGGGGGTTTGCTTGCAGATACCGAAATTGTCCTGTTATTGTTGGAGTGTTTGCAGGGTGTGGGATTAAGTGACTGTCATTTAATCTTAGGTGAAGCGGGACTGACGAGATCGCTTTTATCTGCTTTTCCAGCCAAGCTCCAAAAGCCTGTACGGGAGGCGATCGCTAATTTAGATCGAATCACTCTCGAAACGTTACCCATGTCGCAGGAGTTGCGAGAACGGGCGCTATTTCTATTTGACTTGCGGGGACAACCGGAAGATGTTCTCTCACAGGTTGCACAGTTAGAGTTAGACTCTGAGCAACAACAGGCTTTGAATAATCTAAAATCTTTAATTGACTTGTTGCAAAACTGTGATTCTACTCAGATGTCTCCCCCGAAAGTTGTCCTGGATTTGAGTTTAATTCAAACCTTTGATTACTACACGGGTATTGTCTTTGAGGTGGTGAGCAAGACTGATTCAGGAGCGCGAGTTTTAGCTCAAGGAGGACGCTACGACGAACTTTTAGGACTTTATCATCCTCAAGGAGAAACGCAACCGGGAATTGGATTTTCTTTTAATATTGAAGACTTGCATCAAGTCTTATTGGGGATGAATCAACTTCCTCAAGAAACTCCCTCAAATGATTGGTTGGTTGTCGCCGAAACTCCTCAAGCCTATGCTGCGGCTTTTACTTATGCAGAGAAATTAAGACAATCAACTCAATTAGTCAGAGTGGAAATGGAGTTAGGTTATCGGGAAAATGTAGACGATTTACGAGATTATGCTCGCCGTCGGGGAATTCATCAAATTGTTTGGGTGAATGGGGAAGGAATACCGAGAATAGAAAGGGTAAATTAGTTGGGGTCAGTTGAGTTTAAATGGCGATACCTAGATCTTAGAAAAGGGAAGTGAAAACACCGGATACTTCGTTAAGAGTTTCTGGTCATGCTATTCCTTTCAGGAAGTATGTACTCATTTCTCCTTTTCCTTTAACGTTAATCAAGCCCCGTTTTTCAAATTTATATTTATCTTGTAAGCGTTGGTATGTGGCTTCAGTCACTTGAATTTCTCCGATAATTCCGTGAGATTCCATCCGACTCGCTATATTCACCGTATCACCCCAAAGGTCATAAATAAACTTTTTTGCACCAATGACTCCCGCAACAACTGGCCCGGTATTAATACCAATTCTGAGCTGAAGATTGTGATCATGTTTTTGATTGAATTCAATTAATTTATTTTGCATTTCTAAGGCTAATTTTGCAATCGCTTCTGCATGATCACTACGAGGATTGGGTAAACCCCCGACAACCAAATAAGCATCTCCTATTGTCTTGATTTTTTCTAAGTTATTCTGAGTTGTTATCTGATCAAATTCTGAGAAGATTTCATTGAGAAGATTGACTAATTCTGTCGGTGATATCTTCGCTGAAAGCTGAGTAAAACCCGCAATATCGGCAAATAAAACGGTCACCTCTTCAAAATTGTCTGCAATAGTTTCAGGTTTATTTTTTAAACGCAAAGCAATGGATTCTGGTAAAATATTTAATAATAAACGCTCAGACTTTTCCTGTTCAACTTCTAACTGTTTTAAAGCTGACTGAAATGAGCGCCAAATGACAACCGATAAAGTAACCATTGCAATGACAGAACTGAGTAGAATAACAGTCATTTGCTGAGAGGTTCTTCTAATTTCTTGATGAGCAAATTGTATCTCTTCATTCGACAGAGAGATCAATTGATTAGAAATGACTTCACTTTCTTTTTTAAACTTTTCACTAATTTGATTAATATTATTTTCTAATAAACCAATTTTTTGGAAGTATAATTCAGAGCGAGATAGATAGTTTAGGGCTTGTTCTGTTTCATCAACAGTCAGGTATATATCCTGTTTAATTAATTCTTCTAATTGATTAATAACTAGATTTAGATTTTGTTGTTCTATCGGTTTACGAGTTAAAAAGTAAGCTTGAGCGCTGGCGATTAAATCATGGTAAACGTCTATAACATCAACATTCTCTGTATATTGTATGTTTTTATGCAAAAGCTGAAGTATTTCCTGATTTTCTGTAATCAGACCAATATTTTTATTTCCTAATTCTTCTGCTATCTGATCAGATTGCTGAAATTCAGTATGATACTGCTCAATTGCTTGATTGTATGTTGATAAATCATCGTGACTTTTATGTAAATTTCGACTCGAATTCTGTTCCTGAATCAACTGTCTAATTTGTTGACTAATATTCTGAATCTGAGCAATATTGTTGTCGTGATCTTTGAGATGATTTTGACGAGCGCGTTCAACCCCTAAAGTTAGAATTTCCTGAAAAAAACCTTGTTCAAGCTCGTTTGTTTCTTCTAACTCTTGATTCATCTTAAAAACTAACTGTTGTAGCTCAATACACTTGACCATCGCTAATTCAGTTTTCTGACGTACAAAATGAAGCGATATCAGACTGGTTAACGTTACTCCAGTCACCAACCCCAACAGGGTAACAGATGCTAATTTAAACCGACGACTAATGCTTTGTTGATTCCAAGTTTTATCAACATCTTTTGATAATAAATTCAGAGGGAGCATAATGGCTTTTTCCCTAATTTAAGGGAAATTAAACGTTAATCAAATCCTATTTACTGATTGATTTCATACGAATGTAAACCCTGATATAGAAAGAGTTATTTTCTACAGACAGATTAGTTTTTTTCTCAATCTTTGAATGTCAGTCATAACCCTTCGGAAATCCTGAAATTGAGTCTTCCAAGAATTATTCCGATTAGGATGGTTTCTTAGCCTGTATCTACCTACAGCTCAATTATATTCTACTTTTTGAAGTGCGTCACCTCACGGGTTGTCAGGCTAAAAAATTTGATTTCTCTGAGAAGCGAGATATCTTGAGTAAAAATAACTAGACAATTAATAATTTTTATTAAATATCTTCCATTTCTTCACAAAGATCTTGTAAGGTTTGATGTTGAATGCGTCGAGAAGAACGGCGATATTTCTTACTTTCTAACTTCGGTTCGTCTTGTTGCTTTCCACCAGATTTTGTTTTTGATTTAAAACTCGATTCTGCATCCGGTTGTTGGTGTAGTGCTTCTTGACGTTTGATTGCTTCCGCTAAAAAATCAAGATAAAATGAATAACGTTCCCAATCTTCTCTGACAACACAATTGGGTTCGTCTCGATGTAAACAATCACTAAATTGACAATTTCCGGTTGCTAATCTTTGTCTGGCTTCGGGAAAATAATCGGCTAATTCTTGGGGTTCACATTCCAATAGCGGTTGATTAAACCCCGGAGTATCGGCTAATAATCCTTTGGAGGGAAGTTCAAATAATTCAACGTGTCGGGTGGTATGTCTTCCCCGTCCTAATTTCCCAGAAACCGCTCCAACTCGCAAATCAATATCAGGAATGAGGAGGTTAATTAAACTTGATTTTCCAACTCCAGACGGCCCACAAATGACCGTTATTTTGTCTGTAAGCTGATCAATCAAAGAATGATTAATCGTTGATTTAAAATCAGAAATTGAATACCTTTGGATTTCGTTGTCATGCTCTAGAATAAATTCTACACCTTGATAAACACTGATAAAAAAGGGCTGATAACCCCAACTTGATAAGCGTTCACGCCAATGTTGCAACTGTTGGGAAGTGACTAAATCACACTTATTTAAACCCAAACAAACTTCTAACCCTGTTGATTCGGCTTTCACTAAAAATCGACTCAACGCTTGCGGATCGAGATCCGGTTCTGCAACCGCAAATACGAGTAAAATTTGGTCAGCATTGGCAATTGGAGGACGAGTCAGTTCAGTCTGACGAGGAAGCACCTCTGCGATCGCCCCTCGCCCCCCTGTCCAGTCTGGTTCTTCGATCATCACGCGATCGCCGACCATCACCTTCTGACCAATTTTTTTCAAGCGAGTGCGGCGAGTACACAGCAAAAAAGGCTCCGTGAATCCCTGCGCTTCCGGTAAACTTAAAGAGGCAAGTGTTAACTGCACTTGATAGAAGTTCGCCTGTACAGCAACCACAGTCCCCATCACCTGATGAGCCTCTTGGTTAACAACATGATCCGGCTCAACTAAACTCATACTGGAGTTTGTGGGCGGCGAACTTGAATGGCAAAGAAACCGGATCGATCTTCGATTTGTTCTATCTGGTAGCCTTCCATAGTCAAGCTATCGGGAACTTGTTCAATGGGTTCACCAGAGTCCAGCCAAACCTCTAACAATGACCCCGGAGCCATTTGTTCTAATTTTAATTTAGTTCTCACGAAATTGAGAGGGCAAGGAGTCCCTCGCAAATCCATCTGAGCATCGGGTGTAGAAGTTGTGGAATGGGTCATGTTAGTTATCAGTTCAGCATCAAAACAAATGTGCAGTTTTTTCTGAAGTCACAGGCTTTTTCACGGATCATTTTTGGTGAAATAGATTCCCGAGAAACCCTTCTAAGCCTCCTTTTCCAGTCCGTTCACCATGAATTTTAGCCAGTTCTTCTAAGAGTTCTCGTTCTTTGGCGGTGATCCGAGTGGGAATTTCCACCGAGATCGTCAGTAAATGATCGCCTCGACTCACCGGATTTCCCAAACGGGGAACACCTTTATTTTCTAGCGTTAAAACCGTTCCGGGTTGAGTTCCGGCGGGAATTTTCACCGTAGTCGGCCCATCCACCGTTTCCACTTCCAAGTTACAACCTAAAATGGCTTGTAAGTAACTAATCTTCACCTCCGAGAGAATATTAATCCCATCTCGTTTGAAGTGAGGATCAGGCGACACCGACAAAAAGACATACAAATCTCCAGGAGGGCCTCCTTGCTTTCCGGCATCTCCTTCATTGGCAACACGCAAGCGTGTACCATTATCAACACCACCCGGTACATTGATTTTCAGTTTTTTGGTGACTTCCTTCAGACCCTGACCCGCACAAGTGGTGCATTTTTCTTCGATCATCTGACCGACACCATTACAAGTCGGACAAACAGAAACTTGAGTAAAACTCCCAAACGGGGTACGAGTAGCGCGACGAACTTGACCACTTCCGCCACAGGTTGAACAGGTTTGAGGACGAGTCCCCGGTTTAGCACCACTACCGTTACAGGTTTCGCAGGTTTCGAGATGTTTAATGCGAATTTCTTTTTCGCCGCCAAAAATAGCCTCTTTAAAGTCAAGGGGCAAATCTAGCCGTAAATCATCACCTCGCGCCGGGCCAGTTCGCCGTCTTCCTTGTTGTGGGCCACCGACCCCCCCCGCAAAACCACTGAAAAAACTTTCAAAGATATCGGCAAAACTGTCACTGAAGTCTTGGTTAAAGCCACTTGCTCCTCCGGCTCCCCCGGCAACTCCTGCTTCACCAAAACGGTCATAACGCGCTCGTATTTCCGGTTCAGAGAGAACTTCATAAGCGCGATTAATTTCTTTAAAGCGTTCTTCTGCTCCCGCTTCTTTATTGACATCGGGGTGATATTTGCGAGCTAGCCTACGATAAGCCCGCTTAATTTCCTCTTTGTCTGCGTTGCGAGCAACACCAAGTGTTTCATAATAATCGGCTGCCATAGAACTTTATTGGTGAAATCTAAATCACAATAACGACAAAAAACGCCCAGGAGTTACTCAGAACTGCGAAGTGTTGAACTTCAAACCCGTTCAAACTCCCCAACTCCAGACTAACTGGTGGAATTGGTCAGAAAAGGATTGCCCGGATCTGGATCTAAAATCTCTCCGGCTTGAGAAGCCACTTCCTCAGAAATGTCCTCTAGCCCGAAAGCAGGTTCGGCGGCGATCGCATTATCCTCCTCAGAAACCTCCTCTAGCCCAAAAGCTGATTCGGTACTGATCACATCATCCTCAGAGGATAAATCTTCAGAGACGGCTTCATCCTCTTCTAAGTCTACCACTGGCAAGCTTTCCTCGGGGGAATGTGCAACCCCAGACTCAGGTTCGGTTTTCTCGTAAATCGCCGCACCGAGATCGTAGAGCATTTCTTGGAAAGCATCTACCCGTTCCTTCATTTCGTCGTAAGTCACATCGGGGTTAGCAACTGCTTTTTTCAGAGCCGCAGCTTCAGTCCGAATACGCTCTTTGAGTTCGGCAGTCAGGAGTTGCGGGTTTTGTTTGAGGGTTTCTTTGCAGTTTTCAAACAGAGTTGCACATTGATTTTTCAGATCAACAATTTGTCGGCGTTGTTCATCTTCATCCCCGTATAGTTCGGCTTCTTGTCGCATCCGCTCAATTTCGGCTTCACTCAAACCGCCTGTATTGGTAATTTGGATGCTTTGTTCTCGTCCGGTACCGAGATCAATGGCTGAAACCTTTAAAATTCCATTGGCATCGATATCAAAAGCCACTTCAATTTGCGGAACCCCCCGTTTAGCGGCAGGAATTCCCGTTAAGAGGAATTTACCCAAACTTTTATTATCTTTAACGAGCGCCCGTTCTCCTTGAAGAACATGAATTTCCACTGAAGTTTGTCCATCAACGGCTGTTGAAAACATTTGAGCGCGACTGGTGGGAATGGTGGTGTTACGCTCAATTGTCTTAGTAAAGACGCCACCTAAAGTTTCTAAACCCAAAGACAGGGGTGTTACATCCAGCAATAACAGATCTTTGACCTCACCGCCCAAGACTCCAGCTTGAATAGCAGCGCCCAACGCCACCGCCTCATCCGGGTTCACAGAGCGATCGGGAGTTCTCCCCGAAAAATAATTGCTAATTGCTTGTTGGACAGCCGGAGTACGAGTGGAACCCCCCACCAAAATAATCCGATCCACATCATCGGGTTGGAGACTCGCATCTCGCAGAGCTTGCGTTACAGGTTGAATCGTGTTGTCAATCAACTCCTTGACCAATTCCTCAAATTGGCTGCGACTCAATTCAACTTCGAGATGCTTCGGGCCAGATTCATCTGCCGTCAGAAACGGAAGATTAATGGAAGTTGTTGTGCGACTCGATAGTTCAATTTTGGCTTTTTCTGCGGCTTCACGCATCCGTTGGAGCGCCATTTTATCGCTCGAAAGATCAATACCTTCCCGTTCACGGAAAACCTCAACAATCCAGAGAACCAGACAATTATCAAAGTCATCTCCGCCCAGATGGTTATTTCCAGCCGTCGCCATGACTTCAAAAATACCATCCCCCAATTGCAAGATCGAGACATCAAATGTCCCCCCTCCCAAATCAAAGACTAAGATTTTCTGGTCTTGATCTTGTTTATCTAAACCATAGGATAAAGCCGCAGCCGTGGGTTCATTGATAATCCGCAGGACTTTTAAACCCGCAATGGTTCCCGCATCTTTGGTGGCTTGTCGTTGAGCATCAGTGAAGTAAGCAGGAACCGTAATCACAGCTTGATCAACCGACTCTCCCAAATAGCTTTCCGCTTCTTCTTTGAGCTTTTGCAACACCATCGCCGAAATTTCTTGCGGGGTGTAAACTTGGTCTCGAATCTGGACGTTTACCGTGTTATCTTTTCCCGAAACGCATTCATAGGGAACCCTTTTGCGTTCTTGTTCGGTGTCTTCCCATCTACGCCCGATGAAGCGTTTAATACTGTAAATTGTATTTTCGGCATTCGTCAGGGCTTGTCGCTTTCCGAGTTGACCGACTAAGCGTTCATTGTGTTTCCCAAATCCCACAATACTCGGAGTTGTACGTCCGCCCTCGGAGTTGGCGATCACCGTGGGTTGACCGCCTTCTAGAACAGCCACACAACTATTTGTTGTGCCTAGATCGATGCCAATGACTTTTCCCATAACGTCTCGGCGATGAAAGTGTGCAAAGATTGCCTTCGAGAATATTCAATGTCTTGAGGATTTTACAAAACCAACATTAGCTAACCCAGGCTAAGTTAGCAATGATTGAGGTTTTGTTGACGACAGAAATTGAGTGCTGAGAACGAGTGCTGACAGAACACCCGCCCATAAACCCTATTCCTGTGGAGCAGGGGCTTCTGAGTCCGTTTCCGATGAGCTAGAAGACTCCGGAGCGGTGGCAACTTTCACCATCGCATGGCGGAGAACCCGTTCACCGATCATATAGCCTCTCATCATTTCTTCGATGACTGTACCTTCCGGGTGAGTCTCTGAAGCTTCGCGCATCACCGCTTCATGTAGATTGGGATCAAAGGGTTCTCCATCAGGACGCATCGCCGATACACCCAACTGCTTGAGGCTTTCGACCATCTGCTTGTAAACACTCTGATAGCTTTTGTGAATATTCATTTCGCTCTCAGTTTGAGGCTTAATGTGAGATCTAGCCCGCTCAAAATTATCAATCACGGGTAATAGTTTTTTGATGGTATTACACTTAATTTGTACCTCTAAATCCTCTTTTTCCTTTTGAGTCCGTTTGCGAAAGTTCTCAAAGTCCGCAGCGAGGCGTCGATACTGGGTGTTGATCTCGTCGAGTTGAGCGGTTAGCGCCTGATTGGCTTGGGCTAGAGCGACTAATTCCTGCTGGATTTGCTCACTTGTGCTAGATTCTTCTTGCATTTGGGATTCAGGAAAATCGGGAGGTAACTCCTGGGAGGTGTGGTCGTCTAATTGAACCTCAACAGGGGTCGCGGCTTGATCCTCGACGACTTCAGGCGATACATTTTCAGCCTCTGACGGAATACCATTTTGATTGGTTGTGGCTTCTGGGGTATCAGTAGTTGGATTTGACATCATCTCTTCTTGCTGGTCTTGGTTGATCATAGAAAACTGAGCGATGGAGCTTCAATACTTGTTGTCTGTGCTGAGTTCGCCCTCGCAATCCTCCAATTCGCTTCTATCTATTCAAAAATTTTAACCAAAATCATATCGTAAATCACAGCGATGGAAGTTAGCAAAAGCTATCATCTGAGAAGAGGTTTCTCTGAACTTAGCACAGTCATCTAGATCGTACCCTAATCAGCTTGTCATGATTAACAATGATCAACCGAAATTGGCAATCGGAACCCTCAGCTCTGCGAAGAGATCCCCAATTGGGCTGAGAAGTTGACTGACAGGGCTTAATTAATCCGCGCTGAAGTCGGGTAACAATTAGCACATGAACTGGCTGAGAATCAGGGATTTAACCGCAGCGATACTCTCGGCTTGCTCTTTTTCTGAAGTTCGCTAAACCAGTGAAGATACAAGCCGTTCGAGACTAGCTCTAGAAACTTTCTCAAACTTTTTGGGAATCCTATATCTTTAAGAGATTGTTACCTCAGATATGACTAATACATCTCGGCGACGTACCGCCCTAGTTGCGACCAGCACCACGCCTTTCGGTAATAAGTTAATTCAATCGGGATACATCAGCCCAGAACAACTTCAGCAAGCCCTGAAAGCCAGCCAAGCCGGGAAACCGTTAACAGAAGTTTTGGAATCGGTGACCGGGAAACCTCTACCGCCAGAACTCGCACGTCAGTATAAAAAACAACAGCTTTTTGAGCAAAAAATTATCTACGGTGTTGATGCGTTTGACCTCGAAGTCGAACAGGTTTCCGTCGAGCAAATCGAACAAATGCTCAACACGCTAGAAACCACGGTTGAAACCTGCAAACGCCATCGCTTCATTCCATTACAAATCCTCGAAACTGAACCTCCGATGATTTTGATGGCAATGGTCAATCCGGACAACCTCAACGCTTTAGACGAACTCAAAAACCAACTGTTGCGTCCGAAAGGTTGGCATCTCAAGCGCCAAGTCATCACCCAAGGAGACTATGACAAACTGATCTCAGCCTATGGCGAAGAAGATCTCAAACGCAAACAAGCCGCCGCCGCCCGTCTAGAAGACGAAAAACTTCAGTTTACCTCCGGCGACTTTGAGGAGATGGACTTAGAAGATGTCACCGATGAAGGCGGTGGTGCTGATTTAGCCGATGAAATCGAACAAGCTGAAACCGCCCCGGTGATTAAAGCGGTGAACGTGATCTTAGCCAAAGCCTTATCTGAAGGAGTCTCTGATATTCACGTCGAACCGCAAGAATACGAAATGCGGATTCGGATGCGGAAAGATGGGGTTTTGCAAGAATATTTCAAATTTCCGAAAAAAGTCATTCCCGCAATTACCTCTCGCTTTAAAATTCTGGCTGAACTAGACATCGCTGAACGTCGCCAAGCCCAAGACGGCAGGATTCGTCGTCGCTTTAAGGGCCGAACTGTAGACTTTCGGGTGAATAGCTTACCGAGCCGCTACGGTGAAAAAATTGTACTGCGGATTTTGGATAGTTCCTCAACTCAGTTGGGACTTGACAAAATGATTACCGATGAAGAAACCTTAGCAATGGTTCGGGAAACCGCAAGCCGACCTTTTGGATTAATCTTAGTCACAGGGCCAACGGGTTCGGGAAAATCAACCTCGTTGTACTCGATGCTCTCTGAACTCAATGACCCCGAAATTAACATCAGTACCGCCGAAGATCCGATTGAATACGCCCTTCCGGGGATTACTCAATGTCAGGTGATTCGTGAAAAAAACTTAACGTTTGCCAATATTCTCCGGGCTTTCCTACGACAAGACCCTGATGTGTTGCTAGTAGGAGAAACGCGAGATTTAGAAACGGCGAAAACGGCGATTGAAGCGGCTTTGACTGGACACTTGGTTTTAACAACCCTACACACCAACGACGCAGCAGGCGCGATTGCCCGTTTAGATGAAATGGGCGTTGAACCGTTCATGGTGTCAGCGGCGTTACTGGGAATCCTCGCCCAACGTCTGATGCGTCGCGTTTGTAGCGAATGTCGGGTTCCCTATACTCCCCACCCTGAAGAACTCGGACGGTATGGCTTATCGGCTTCGCGAGAGTTGAATGTTGAGTTCTTTCGGGCGAATACCATCGCGGCTGACCAACGTAAAAGTCTAAGTGATCGCGGTGAACTCTGTAAAAAGTGCAGCGGTTTAGGATATAAAGGTCGGGTTGGGGTCTACGAATTCCTGAAAGTCACTGAACGCCTGCAAACGTTAATCACCAAAGGCGCCCCCACTGAACAAATTAAGGAAGCCGCAGTCGAAGAAGGAATGAAAACTTTGCTGGCTTACAGTTTACAACTGGTGCGTGAAGGCTATACCACCTTTGAAGAAGTGGAACGGGTAACATTCACCGATTCCGGTTTAGAAGCTGAACTGAAGGCTAAACGCAAGCAGGGCTTGACTTGTAAAGGTTGTTCTGCCGAACTCAAACCCGAATGGCTCGATTGTCCCTATTGCATGACGCCCCGTTTTACCGATTAGAGTAGGGATAGGGGGAGATGGGGAGATGGGGAGATGGGGAGATGGGGAGATGGGGAGATGGGGAGATGGGGAGATGGGGAGATGGGGAGATGGGGAGATGGGGAGATGGGGAGATGGGGAGCTATTGCCACATGAGCTATTGCCTTTTGCCTATTGCCACATGAGCTATTGCCTTTTGCCTATTGCCACATGAGCTATTGCCTTTTGCCTCTTGCCTCTCTTGCAAACTTTGCTCGCGACTATTCCGCCGGGCCGCAAGTTTGCGCTTTTGCCTTTTGCCTTTTGCCTTTTGCCACATGAGCTTTTGCCTTTTACCTTTTAACTTTTGATTTTTTACATTTGGAGGATTCAATATTATGGCTGGTTTGATGATTGAAGATGTGATGGAGTCCTTGATTGAACAAGGTGGCTCTGATATGCACATCCAAGCAGGTGCGCCAATTTTTTTCCGTATCAGTGGTAAACTCACCCCTCAAACTCAGTTTGGAGAATGTTTTGCTCCTGAAGATGTGCAGGTTCTCATCTTTCAAATGCTGAATAATATGCAGCGGAAGCAACTTGAACAGGAATGGGAACTTGACTGCGCTTATGGGGTAAAAGGACTGGCTCGGTTTCGGGTGAATGTTTATCGAGAACGGGGCTGTTGGGCGGCTTGTTTGCGGGCGTTAGCGTCGAAAATTCCGAACGCGGATAAATTGGGAGTTCCCCAAACGATTCGTGATATGACTGAAAGACCTCGGGGAATGGTTTTGGTCACAGGTCAAACGGGTTCGGGTAAAACGACAACAATGGCGGCGTTATTGGATTTAATTAATCGTACCCGTAGCGAACATATTCTCACTGTTGAAGACCCAATTGAATATGTTTTTCCCAATATTAAAAGCTTGTTTCACCAACGACAAAAAGGGGAAGATACAAAAACTTTTGCCAATGCTTTGAAAGCTGCTTTGCGGGAAGATCCAGATATTATTCTGGTTGGTGAAATGCGGGATTTAGATACTATTGGTTTGGCAATTTCTGCCGCAGAAACAGGTCACTTAGTTTTTGGCACACTACACACAAACTCTGCTTCTGCAACAGTAGACCGGATGTTGGATGTATTTCCTCCAATTCAACAACCGCAAATTCGAGCGCAACTTTCTGGGTCTTTAGTCGGAGTTTGTAGCCAAAACCTCGTTCCGACTCTGAGCGGAGGTCGTTGTGCGGCGGTAGAAATTATGCTGAATACTCCAGCGATGGGGAACTTAATTCGGGAAGGAAAAACAACTCAAATTTACTCTCAAATTCAAATGGGGGCAAAATTGGGAATGCAAACAATGGAAATGGCATTAGCTAAAATTTTCCAAGAAGGAAAAGTAAGTTGGGATGCCGCGATGAGTAAGAGTTCAAAACCCGAAGAACTTGAACGTTTAATCGGCCCTGCGCCGAAAGCAGCAGCACAAAAAGCTAAAGCTCGTTAATTTTAGAACTCGGGATCAGGATTAGAAGCCGTTCAGGTCAAAAGTTGAGCCTTATAATTGCCGATTTTCTAATCCCAAATCCCAATTTATAATAGAATTTAGCTCAAAAAAAAGTTGGATTTAAGGGGAGCAATGACCACTAATAAACTTCGGACTCACTCGAGAAAGCAAGGTTTTGATCTCAAAAAACTTGAAGAAGATATTAACGTGGCTCTCGCCCAGATTACGGTTAAAGATTTAGCGATTTTTGCCCGTCAATTTGCGGCGATGTTTAACGCCGGAATTGCGATGGCTCGTTGTTTGAGTGTGTTATCAGAACAATGTGATAATGCTCGTCTAAAACGGGCTTTAACTACGATTCGAGCGGATGTAGAAGAAGGAAATGCCCTCTCAGAATCGATGCGGAAGTTTCCTGATGTCTTTGATATGTTGTTTATCAGTATGGTTTCAGCCGGAGAGGTTGGGGGTGTACTCGATGAAGTTTTAGAACGTCTGGCGGTGATGATGGAGAAAAACCACAAAACCGAAAGTGAAATTAAATCCGCTATGTCTTACCCGAAAACGGTTTTATTTATTGCCCTTGCCGTTTTCTTTGCGATGACAATTTTCCTCCTTCCAACCTTTGCAGGGATTTTTGAGCAAATTGGGACTGAGTTGCCATTGTTTACGGTCATTATGTTGAGTATTAGTGATTTTTGTACAACCTGGCCGCCGATTCCTCAAGCAATGGTCATTGGGAGTTTATTTGGACTTTCTTTGGCTTATCAAGCCTTTTATAAAACCCCGGCTGGCCATCTAGCGATGGATAAGATTTTTCTGAAACTTCCTTTGTTTGGGCCACTGATTGAGAAGTCTGCGGTCGCTCGTTTTTGTACAATTTTCGGAAGTTTAACTCGGGCAGGTGTACCGATTATGAACTCGCTAGAAATTGTGCGAGATGTAGCTGGAAATCAAGCCATTGCCAATGCGATTGAACACGCGAGAACTGAAATTCAACAAGGGGGATTAATTAGTTTAGCCCTGCAAGAAGGTAACGTTTTCCCAAACTTAGCGATTCAGATGATTGCGATTGGAGAAGAATCGGGGGAACTCGATAAAATGTTGATGAAAGTGGGGGCGTTTTATGAGACAGAAGTTGAAGAAGCTGTAAAAGGTTTAACCAGTGCATTAGAACCGATGATGATTGTGGTTGTGGGTGGAATTGTAGCATCGGTTTTGCTGTCTATGTATTTGCCCATGTTTAAAGTATTCGAGGCGTTGTAAATTTCAAAAAACCTAATTTAAGTTTAGACAACTCTCATCGTAATTGTGTAGAAGTTAAAATGAGAATAGGAGCTAAAAAAACAAGCTAATTTGAGAGAACAAACAGAGTAAAAATGATCGGTTTATCTTAAATTAGCTTAATCTCTTAACAAACTCCACCTTACTTTTTGACTGCCCTTTACTTTAAATTAAGATGCCTGTTCAACAATCTCATTATGAAACCCTGCTTGCTGAATACAGTAATGCAGAAGCAGCAATCGCACTTTTAAAGCAGCATCGAACTTACTTGGAAATGATTCCGAGTATGCGTCGCCCCGATGAAAGTTTAATTACTATCCCTTTACCGATTGTCCGTTTACGAGATGGGGTTTCTTATACCGGAAAATCTGGAGTTAGTATTACACCCGGACAAGCAATGTGTTTACCCTGTGATTTAGGGATTATTATGTGTGATCCGGAGTGGAAAGTCAAAATTGGGGTGGAAATTTTTATCTTTATTCATCACCCCAATGAAGATTTTTCAGACTTATTGATGCGTTGGCGACTGACTCAAGTTTGCTTAGATCAAGGCTATGAATGGGTGATGCCTCATCATTATAGCCATATTTATTCCCAAGAGGCTGAGAAGATTTATCCTTTGTTTGTACTCTTTTCAGAAACACCTGAACGCATTAAACGAGGATTACAAGGTGCAAATTTACCGTTTGTCATTCCGGCATTAGATACAACGGTAGATCCTTCAGATTATCAGTCTATTGATGAACTCGATGAGTTTGATCTTGAACATCATCCGGAGTGGAAATCTTGGGGAGATATTAACAGTGACCAGTGACCAGTCAATAATAAACCGTGAAAACGACTGCATAACTGGTACTGGCAATTTATGAATTGCTCCGACAACACAGGTCACTGATAATTGTAAACTGTAAAACTCTCCTACTTATGTAAAAGCTAGGTTAAGTTTTAAGGTGAATTAACGGACAAATTGAGGCATAATTTCTGCTGCGGTAAATAAGCCGTAAATTCCTCGTTCGTGAAGCTGAATTCCAGCTTTGAGATAACCAAACGCAGGCCCGCAAACGTTAGCCGCCATACTGGTTTCATCGCCAAGGGTGAAGGTGTGAGTTGAGATTTTTCCTTCAAAGGTGCGGCCTGTAATTTGGACGTTGGTACTCAGAGGTTTTTTCGGATTGCGAGTATCAACAATTCCGCCAACGGTAACGCGATCGCGGCTACAAATTCCGGCTAATTCTAACATGATATCATCGGCGTGTTCCATGTTTTCGAGCTTAAGTAAGCCGTTGGTTTCATCGAGTAAAGCTTCGACTTCGGCATCACTCATGGCTCTGGCTTGTTCGATATTGTAGCCGCTTAAATGACCAATATCTTCGCGAATGGTGGCGCGATAGGCTTCCCAATTGGCGATTCCTACACCGAAGGTAATATTAACGCTGTGAATTTCACTATAGCTTTGGGCGGCTAAAGCGGCGGCGGCGGTTAACAGCCCTGGAGTGGCACCACAACCGCTCATGTAGGTGATTCCGGCTTGTTGCAGGTCTTCTTGAAGTTCGAGCAATAATTCGACGGCTGATGTGCGTTTGATGGCATCTACCAACACCCCTCGCCAACCCAGTTCGATAAACTGACGCGCCACAGACGCCATGAAGCTGTTCGGTAGGTTCGGTAGGGCGAGAAAATAGCCATCAACTCCAACGGCGGTTTTGACTAATTCTTCGATGCTTTGGTTGCTGAGGGTGCCATTCGGTTCGAGATAACCCAGAGAACCTTGATCTCGGTAGATACCAACACAGCGATCGCGATTGAGTCCGGTTGGAGAATAAGCATAGCCTTTTTGATCGGCTGCTGCCACCCAAAGCATTTCCTGTTTGGGAGCTAACACGGCTGTCGCTGCTTGTCCTAAACCTCCAAATCCGAGTATACCAACCCGCATGGGAGATGAAGTGAAATTGGTCATTGGTCTTTGACTCATAACAGAATTTTTGGATCAGACAATCTTTTATTATCGGTGATCATTGGGAATACAACGCAAGGAAGACTCATACCTTACTCCCTTGACTCTGGGAGAAATGTACGCGAAACTTAACATATAATTCTCGGATTGCTTCAGCTATTAATAACTTTTGTGAACCTATGACTCGCTTTAGATCCATTCGTCAAAATTGATGTAGGGATGTTGCAGTCATTAAAATAATGAAGCGATCGCCAAAACAGTTGTCACTGCCCGAGCAGTGTCGATTAATGTCCCGCAACTCTTGTAGCAGTCTGCTCAATCTATGGAAACCTTAGAGTTCGTGATCTATCCCGATGGCCGAGTCCAGGAAAAAGTCACTGGCATTGTCGGTGCTTCCTGTGAGGAGGTTACGAAAGCCATTGAAGCTGAATTGGGTGTAGTGCTAAATCAGGAGACAACTTCTGAATATTTTGCACAAACTCAGAATCAATCTCAAACGGCGACTGCCCAGGTTAACTTTAGCAATTGGTAAACTTTACCGACGAATTCATTCAATTCGTTCAACATTAGCGTCTATGTCACACTTTAGTCAAATCAAAACACAAATTCGCAATCTGACTTCTTTAAAAGCGGCTTTATCTGATTTAGAAATTGATTGGAAATCTGGCTCAAAAGAAGTTCGAGGCTACCAAGGTCAAACTCGTCCGGCTGAGATTACCATTGAACAAGACAATGGATATGATATCGGCTTTTGCTGGAATGGCAGCGAATATGAATTAGTTGCTGACCTACAATTTTGGCAGCAGCCTATCCCGGTTCAATTGTTTGTGAACAAAGTCACTCAACGCTATGCTTATCAAACAGTTGTCAGCCAAAGCAACAAACAAGGTTTTCAAATTGCTGAACAACAGCAAAATCAAGACGGTTCAATTCGTCTCGTTGTCCAACGCTGGAGTGCATAATGTCTCAATGGTCTGCATCGTCGATTAACTCAACACCAGAACGTTCGGGGTTGGAACCGGAACTTGGAGGGGGTTTGCGGGATGTACCAGAGCGTTCAGGCTTAGAGCCAGAGTTGGGGGGTGTCTTGCGGCAAAAGGGGGTTTATGTTGATGAACCGACTTGTATTGGCTGCAAACACTGCGCCCATGTTGCCCGTAATACCTTCTATTTGGAGCCTGATTATGGGCGAAGTCGAGTATTTCGGCAAGATGGTGATCCCGAAGAAATGATTCAGGAAGCAATAGAGACTTGTCCTGTCGATTGCATTCACTGGGTCGATTATCAAGAGTTGAAAAACCTCGAAGCGGAACGTCAGCATCAAGTGATCCCAGTGGTGGGATTTCCAGTTGAGGCTTCTATTGCTAATCGAAAACGCAAAGAATAAAATCGCCCCGCCGATTTGCAATTATGCTGATTGATATTGATACACCAGCAACACCCACAGGTGAGGTCTGGTGTTTTTTCTGGAAAGACTGTTTACATTGATTTCAGTGATCAGTATTCACTTCTGCTGTTTAACTTTTAGCTGCTATTTTAGAAAACTTTTTTATGGAAAATTTGCGGGAAGTTTCGGTGGCTAGCGATCACGATGAAAGCCAACTTTTAGGAAAAATACTTTGTCAATGTTTTGGTTTTCCTCAGACGGAATGGGAAGATTATGGAAGTAGTATTGGATTAGATAATTTTCGCCTAATTCGCCACAACAAAAAAGTAGCTGGAGGACTGGCAATCTATCGCATGGGTCAATGGTTTGGGGATCGTTGTATTCCGATGGCGGGACTTGCTGCGGTGGGGATAGCGCCGGAATATCGAGGTCAAGGAATGGCTTTAGAGTTGTTGCGGGAAACCCTCAAAGAACTGCACGCTGAAAAGGTGGCAATTTCCACGCTTTATCCTGCGGTTCAATCGCTTTATCGTGGCGTGGGATATGAATATGGCGGAACTCGATGTTTATGGGAATTACCGTTATCAACGCTAAAATCTAGACCCTCTCAACTGAAATTAGAGAGAATGAAGCGTCTAGAAATAGAGGCGTTAATTGATGTGTATAACCAACAAGTTAATCACATGAATGGTTATTTAGATCGGCATCCAGCTTTTTGGAAAAATATTATTAAAGCCGCAGAAGGTGAAGAAGTTTATGGATATTGGATCGGTTCGTCTAGTTTGCCTCAAGGTTATGTGATTTTTCAGCAAAAAGGAGTTCTGGGTAGTTTATCTCTAGAAATTCGCGACTGGGTAACGTTGAGTGCGGATGCCACAAATTGTCTATTTTCATTTTTGGCAAGTCATCGTTCTCAAGTTGATCAATGTCGATGGTATGGGGGTGCTGTAGAACCCAAACTGATGCTACTCGCCGAACAAAATGCCAAACTGGTAAACTATGAACAGTGGATGTTGAGAATTGTTGATTTAGTGACGGCGTTGGAGTCTCGCGCCTATTCAGTCAATCTTGAAACGGAATTACATTTATCAGTTATTGATGATTTGCTTGAAGAAAATCAAGGCAATTTTGTGCTAGAAGTTGCTGCCGGAAACGCACAGGTTAAGCGAGGAGGTCGAGGAGAATTTCACCTGAAAATCGGGTCATTAGCTCCACTTTATGCCGGATTACTAGGGCCTCGACAGTTACAAAAAATGGGTTGGCTCGAATGTACAGATTCAGCATTGCGAATTGCTGAGTATTTGTTTCCGATGACAACTTCCCCAGCAATGCCTGATTTTTTCTAGACTAATCTTGAGATGATTAACCCAATTCTATTAATCTAATTATGCCTGATGATTTGATTCCATTTTTAATGGGTGTGGGAATTTTGGTGATTTACCTGATTTTTTCAGCGTTAACAGAGATGGGGACTAGATGGCCGTGGAAAAAGTAAATGAAATTAAGTTGGCATAATGTTGTCGAGTTGCAGTTGTAAATTGGGAAACAGGTTAGAATAAATCCGATCTCCTAAGCGATATTGTTGCTGCTGGTACACCCCATCAACTAATTGACAAACGGTGAAAGTGGGTTGTTTGGGATTGCCAATAAATTGCAAACCACCCAAACCCCGAAAGTCCACAATCCAATATTCAGGGATATTCAAAAAAGCATATTCTTCTACTTTCCTGGCATAATCATCTTGCCAATTTGTACTGACAACTTCAGCAACAAGCTTAATGGTATTCCCATTACAAATTACGGGTTCTTTTTGCCAAAGGGGTTCTTGACTAAGTTGTGCTTGATCTAAAACAATAACATCAGGACGCAGTGCTGTTGCTTCAGCAGATAGAGGTTTAATCAAACAATTTTTGGGTATTAACCAGTTTAAATTCCCATGAAAAATTTCGACATAGATTCTACCTGCAATATTTCCTGCAACTGCTTCGTGAGGCCCAGTTGGGTCCATGTCTCGGAGTTCTCCGTCAATGAGTTCATAGCGAGTATTATCCCCATATTGGGTAATAAACTCCTCAAAGGTTAGTAGTTTAGATGGAGTGTAGGTCATAAGAGGCAACCATGCAATCGGCAAAAGGCAGTTATCAGTTATCAGTTATCAGTTATCAGTAGCATGGTACTGCACGGTACTTGGTCAGGTGGTTATTGTTCACTGTAAACTGAATTAAAGACTGGTGACTGTATTTTCCTCTACTTTCTCAGAATTCGCTACACTCTAATTAAAAATTCTTGTAAACGAACCGATGACCCCCTTGAACGCTTCCCTGATATCCCCAGAATTTGATCGCCAGATGATGCTTCGGTGTCTGGAACTGGCGCGTCAGGCGTTAGGAAAAACGGCACCGAATCCATTAGTGGGGTCTGTTGTTGTTCAAGATAATTATAATATTATCGGAGAGGGATTTCATCCGGGAGCAGGTCAACCTCATGCAGAAGTGTTTGCGTTGCGAGACGCCGGAGAACAGGCGAAAGGCGCGACGGTTTATGTAAACCTCGAACCTTGCAATCATTACGGAAGAACCCCTCCCTGCACTGAAGCTTTAATAAAGGCGAAGGTGGCTAAAGTTGTCGTGGGAATGATTGATCCCAATCCTTTAGTTGCAGGTCAGGGAGTTGAACGATTAAAACAAGCTGGAATTGAGGTAATTGTGGGTGTAGAACAGGAGGCTTGTCAACAGTTAAATGAAGGATTTATTCATCGTATTCTTCATCATCAACCCTTGGGTATTTTCAAGTATGCGATGACTCTTGATGGCAAAATCGCCACGACAACAGGTCATAGTGCTTGGATTACCAGTCCCACGGCGCGACAACAGGTTCATCAATTGCGGGTGGCTTGTGATGCGGTGATTGTTGGGGGAAATACGGTGCGTCGAGATAATCCTCATTTAACCACTCATAATCAGGGTGAACCCAACCCTCTACGAGTGGTGATGAGTCGCAAGTTGGATCTCCCTCTACAAGCGAATTTATGGGATATTACAGAAGCAAATACTTTAGTTTTTACAACAAAGGATGCTGATCCCGATTGTCAAGAACAGTTACAGAAAAAAGGAGTTGAAGTGGTTGTTTTGTCTCCTTTAACGCCTAAAACCGTGATGGCTCATTTGTATGAACGTCAATTTTTAAGCGTGTTGTGGGAATGTGGAGGGACACTCGCCGCACAAGCGATTGCAGAGGGTGCGATTCAAAAAATTTTGGCGTTTATTGCGCCTAAGATTATTGGGGGAAAAACGGCTTCCTCTCCCGTGGGAGATTTGGGTTTAACTCAGATGAATGAGGCGTTAACTTTAAAACGAGTTACCCTACACTCCATTGGCTCAGATTATTTAATTGAAGGTTATCTCTGATCCCCTTTTGATGCAGATAATGAATAGAAATTAATGTTATCAATCATTCCTTTTTGACTCAGGAACAAAAATGATGATTAACAATGAAATCCTATGATCGAAGTTTTATTTCTGAGCTTATTGGTGAGTAGTTTGGGTTTTGAAGCCGTTTTAATTAGCAGTTGGATCTACTCGGAACAAAAAACGTTAAAGCAACAAATTGAGGAGGAAACCTTGACACCTTACGAATCCGCTAATGCAAAAGCATCCAAACCGTTACAACCTAATAGTCATTCCGAGCATCAAAAACAGCTTGATGATCCGGCTTTGTCTGAATCTGAGTATAAAATAGTACGAGCAAATCGTGATTTATTTCGGAATCCGGCTATTTTTCATAAACTGTGTGAAGAAGAAGCAGAAGTGGGTTGGATAATGTTGGAAAAATTGGATGATCGCAGAGTTCGCTTTAAACGGCCTGCCAATTTACGCGATCACGAGTATGATCAAAGTAGTGACGAATTACCTCGCTTTGATCCCTATCGAACTCATTATGGATCTTCTCTTGATTTTACCTCTTGGTTAGCGGCGATCGCTTTTTTAACGGCTATTGTTTTACCTGCTTATTTGGGCTATGCTTTGGTTTCTGCAACGTTGAATAATCTCCCGAATAGTTTACCTCGAATTCCGCTTTTAAATCCACCTCCAGAGGTTACACCTGAAGTTGAACAAGAGGAACCACTACCGGAAGAAATTCCTGAGCAATTGGAGACTGAACCGCAGGGAATCTAGAAGTTTTGATCTTTAAACTCTCGGTGAAATCAATCACCACCATGATCAAATTTCTGTTGATTTAACTCGATTCATTCCCGCTTCTGCAAAGCGTTGAAAAGCAGTTTCGGCTTGTTCGGTATAATCAACGATTCCTGGTACAACGACAGGCGAGGTACAATCTTCTAACAGATAGATTTTCTGGGCGAGATTGGAATCTCGTTGTTGTATTTCTGCGAGTAAATCTTCTACTGTCCAAGCGACACAATGACTTTTGGCTTGTCCGGCGACAATGACTCGATCAAAGTTTAAAACATTTTGGATTAAACGATCATTTTTCTGAGCAATAGAACGACCTCCAAAACTGTCTAAAACTTCGGGTTTAAAGACTGAATAATTCTCGGTTAAAGGATGATCACCTTTGAGTTCAAAATCAGCTTGACTTTGGCGGGAAATGGTATGATAAAAAATGGCTTCTTCGACTGCGGAAACTAACCCATGACCAATTCCTCCAAACATCGAATGATAAGGCCAAACCGTGAGGGGAAATCGACCCTCATCGCTCAATTGTTTGGTATAATGATAGGCGTGTTTTTCTAGGGTTTGGTAATCTCCATCTGCTAAACTTTCCGCGATCGCCGGATTAACCTTCCACACTCCATTTTTGACATCTTCAAATTGAATTAATGTCACCGCAGGTTCGGGATGTTCTCCTTTGTCGTTTACCCAAAAAATTGGGTGAAAAATCTGCATCGCCCGATGAGTATCTAAGGTAGCGATCACTTTGCTAATCGTTCCTAAATTGCGATAAATAAACTCACACAAACGAACATTATCTTCGACTGCGGCTTGACCCGATTTTCCGCCAACAAATAACTCAAACTCGGGAATACAAAAGGTATTTTGAACATCAATCAACAACAAACAGACTCGCATTTCATCTGTAGCTGCGGGTTGAATGTTGTGTTGTGTTGTCCATTTTTGAGCCTCTATCGCCCGTTGTTGGTAGGGGACACGCCAAACCTCTCCAACCTTATTCGCATCAAAATGGGAAGGAATGGGGAGTTGTTGGCGAGTGGATGATGTCATCGGTTTTCGGAAAAATCAGCAAGTGATCAACAAGTGTAGCTGTTAGAGATGATTTAACCTTCTACCGTATGACCTGCTGAGGTAATTGCTTCTTTAATAGAGTCGTCCGTGGGTTTCCCATCCACCTTGACTGTTTTTGTGGACAAATCAATCTCCACTTTGGCGTCTGAATCTAAACCTTTGATTGCTTTGGTAACAGTGTCTACACAGCCATTACAAACCATACTCGGGACTTTAAGTTCTAGTGACATAATTTCAAGTATGAACTCAACATACTTTCTAAAATAGCAGAATTTGCGATCGCTGCCATCTTTCTTTAGACAAAAATGTAAACAAGGGGAATGAAGCTGATTTTTATCTCCTCTAAGTCTCGACTCACCTTAAGTTATATCGTGAAATCGATGATCCACTCTAAATTAAACTTCCCTAATGGTATCTATTCAAATCTCTAATCTTTGTTTTGGTTCTCAATCTAACTCAATTGATGGAATCAGAATTGATCTCACTGTTTCCAGAGCCAAAGTTAGATGCTCATTCCACATTCATCGACTAAATAACACATCGCTCGAAAACGCAAACCCACAACTTGATCATAAAGAGGATTGAGTTTGCATAATGGCGGAATTTTCAGAAAAGTCCGACCTGCAATTTTGAATTCTCGTTCAAACGGACATTGAGCAGGAATTGCTTTATAGAGAAGTAAAGCTAATTTTTGATTTTGAATTTCTAAGCTGTCAAGCCATTGACGCAGAGGATTCAACAAACGTGTAACTTGATGATTAACCGTTGTATTATTGTAGGCTGTGTTGTTGATGGCTGTGTTATTCATGGCTATCTCTAACTGTTTAAAATGAACTCAAATTTGCTTTTTTCTGTTCTCTATTAACTACTATACAAACATTTTTCTGAAAATGGGTAAAGAAACCAACAAAAATTTTCTAACTATTGTAAAAGTTTTATAAATCAGTCATTGTTGAGCAAAAGTATAAGATGAGTTATGCTTATGTTTGGGCAAATTCTATCTCTAAATTCATAGATTTTGACTTGAGCCGAACATGAATTAATGAAACCTAATCAATAAATTTAGTCTTGTTTATACTGAAAATAATCATAAGCAAACCTGATCAAAGCAATTTGTGGAATAATAAAGAAGGTTTATAGTTTGTTGCTCTGTCTGCAATTAAGTCCTGATGATGCTCTCAACGTTGTCTCAACCGCAAACTTGGACGTGGAAAGGCTTTCCGATTTGTTACTACACGGAAGGAAACACTGGCCCTGCGGTGATTTTGGTGCATGGCTTCGGCGCATCGTGGGGACATTGGCGTAAAAATATCCCCGAATTAGCGGCGAGTTGTCGTGTTTTTGCTATCGATTTGTTAGGGTTTGGCGGTTCAGCAAAACCCACTCCGACGCCAGAACTCTCTTATACCTTTGAAACATGGGCTGAACAAATTGCTGATTTTTGTCGAGAAGTGGTTGGAACTCCGGCATTTTTAGTCGGGAATTCCATTGGTTGTATTGCGGTGATGCAGGCTGCGGTTGATTATCCTGATCTTGTGATTGAAGTCGCGTTACTCAACTGTTCCCTTCGACTTCTCCATGAACGTAAACGATCAGAAATTCCCTGGTATCGGAGTTTTGGGGCGGGTATTGCTCAAAAAGTTCTGGGTCTAAAATGGGTAAGTCAGTTATTTTTTAAACAGTTAGCGACTCCTCGAACAGTCAAAAGAATTCTATTACAAGCCTACAAACGACCCGAGGCGGTAACAAATGAATTGGTAGAAATGTTATTAGTTCCAGCACAGGATCAAGGTGCAGTGGATGTATTTGTAGCGTTTACAAGCTATTCTCAAGGGCCTTTACCTGAAGATTTATTACCGATTTTACCCTGTCCAGCGATTATGTTGTGGGGAACAGATGATCCGTGGGAACCGATAGAATTAGGCCGTGAATATGGAAAGTTTGACACAGTAAAAGAATTTATTCCCTTGGAAGGAGTCGGTCATTGTCCGCAAGATGAAGCGCCAGAATTAGTGAATCCGATTTTATTAAATTGGATCTTAACATCTGAGCGTTCATCGTCAAAAAATTAACAGGAATAACCTTGAACTTAGTCCGCAGTCAATTCTCATACAGGTAAAATAAATTGTATTCTCGTTCAAACACTTCTTCCCAAGAGAGTGAAGCTAAACCACATTTTTTCCCAATTTCGACTTCAGCTTGTTTGGCGGCTTTATCAAAGCATTGTTCCCAAACTAATTCTAAATAGTCTCGATTTAAACTGGGAATTTCTTCTTGAATATCTTCAATTTCATTGCGAGTGGATAAAATTGTTACCGCCCAAGTTGGCGAACGGCGTTGGGGTTTACATTTCCATTTTATCACATAGCTCATTAATCGAATCAGTTGGCTTTTTAATGCTAATTTCTTAGATTTTCCCATTGATTCAATTAAAACACCTAAACCAACATCTGCTTCCATCCACTTTTCCTCCTGTAATCGTTTTTGAATTTCAATCGCCGTCTGATATTCAGAAGCGGCCGCTAAATTATCCCAATCTATTTTGGTTTTCATCATTAATTTTTCAGAAATATGCGATTTCTAGGATAACAAATTAGAAAACTTGATCTTGAGATGATATAAAAAATTATAGTTTCGTAGAAATTTCTAAAATCTTAAAATTTTTAGCTTATTTTTCGTTTTGTATCAATTATGATACTTAAGTTTACAGAACTGAGTCAAAGATTAAGATTTTTGTCATTAAACAATAAAAGTATTGCTTTAGTGGCACACTAAATCCTGAGTACAAATCAACTTGTCATCAAAGGGGAAATTTAAAGTTTTATGATTCTCGACTTTGATGAGCATAATATTTGAGAAAATCACAACAGGCTATTCTCAAATCACACAAACACGGAGAAAAATTTTATGAAATTGGCTTACTGGATGTATGCAGGCCCCGCTCACATTGGTACTCTTCGCATTGCCAGTTCTTTTAAAAATGTTCATGCCATTATGCACGCCCCTTTGGGAGATGACTATTTTAACGTCATGCGTTCGATGCTTGAACGAGAACGGAACTATACCCCAGTAACGACGAGTGTTGTTGATCGCAACGTTTTAGCACGGGGTTCTCAAGAAAAAGTCGTTGATAATATTATTCGCAAGGATCAAGAAGAAAAACCAGATTTAATTGTTTTGACTCCGACTTGTACTTCTAGTATTTTACAAGAAGATTTACAAAATTTTGTAGAACGCGCTCAAATTGATTCTAAAGGCGATGTAATGCTCGCGGATGTCAATCATTATCGTGCGAATGAATTGCAAGCTGCCGATCGCACGTTACATCAAATTGTTGAATTTTATCTCAAAAAAGCTCGAAAAAAAGGCGAACTTCCCGAAGGAAAAACCGAAAAACCTTCTGTTAATATTTGGGGAATGACAACCCTTGGTTTTCATAATAACCATGACTGTACTGAGTTAAAACGGTTGATGGCTGACTTGGGAATTGAAGTCAATGAAGTTATCCCAGAAGGCGCTTCCGTTCATAACCTGAAAAACTTACCTCGCGCTTGGTTTAATTTGGTGCCTTATCGAGAAGTGGGTGTGATGGCGGCGAAATATTTACAAGCAGAATTCGCCATGCCTTATATTGATATTACACCGATGGGAATTGTAGAAACTGCCCGTTGTATTCGGATGATTCAAAAGGTGTTAAATGAACAAGGGGCGAATGTAAATTATGAAGACTATATTGACAATCAAACTCGGTTTGTTTCTCAGGCGGCTTGGTTCTCCCGTTCCATTGACTGTCAGAATTTAACGGGTAAAAAAGCAGTTGTATTTGGGGATAATACTCACGCCGCAGCTTTAACTAAAATTCTGGCGCGAGAAATGGGAATTAAGGTGGTATTAGCGGGAACTTACTGCAAATATGACGCGGAATGGTTCAGAGAACAAGTGGGTGAATACTGCGATGAAATCTTGATTAGTGAGGATAATGGTGAGATTGGAGATGCGATCGCCCGGTTGGAACCTTCGGCAATTTTTGGAACTCAAATGGAACGTCATGTTGGGAAGCGTTTAAATATTCCTTGTGGGGTAATTGCGGCGCCCATTCATATTCAAAACTTCCCGGTTGGTTATCGTCCGTTTGTGGGATACGAAGGCGCAAATCAGGTGGTTGATTTGGTCTATAATTCCTTTACGTTGGGAATGGAAGATCACCTGTTAGAAATCTTTGGCGGACACGATACAAAAGAAGTGATTCACAAAGGAATTTCAGCAGAATCTGATTTGAATTGGGCGAAAGATGCGAAAGCAGAATTAAACAAAGTTCCGGGGTTTGTTCGCGGTAAAGTGAAGCGAAATACCGAGAAATTCGCCCGTGAACGCGGTTTATCTGAGATTACGTTAGAGGTGATGTACGCCGCAAAAGAATCGGTTGGGGCTTAATTGTGTTGGGGTGGGTTCATCGCCCACCCTCAATTTAGAGCAACCTATGCCAAAGCTGCACCGCCCTGATTTTTCTTGGTCACAATCCGGTAAAATAAGTCTGCTGAATCATTAACTTGATGGCTCTTTGAATACTGCTTGTATTCCGAAAGTGCTTCTTTCAGGCGGGAATACTTAACCTCTTTATTGTTAATCAAATCCTGGATATCGGAAGTAAGATTAATACCCGCTTTCTTTACCTCAGCATAAATAATTTTTTGCTTAAGATAATAGTAGAATAAACCTTCTGGATTCCAAACTTTCTTATTGCTCGAATACTCCTTGTACTCTAAAAGAGCATCTTTTAAGTTTTGAAAATTGGCATCTTGAATCAAAATTTTCAAGCCCGGAGATGATATATTAATACCTTCTTTTTCGATCTGAGCAAGAATTAATGCTTTTTTCCGATTTTCACAAAATTCAGCAATTTTCTTAGATTCAGCTTGCTGAGTTTTTAACACTTCCTCAATGATTTGAAGTACAGAATTAACCTCTATCTCACTTGAGTTTTTCGCAGCTTCCCGTAAAGCTTTCAGTAGATGAGTTTCCGCTTTCAGCAAAGAGTAGAGTGCTTGAATTGCAAGCGTTTGCGATTCGTTTGAATTAGAGTTATAATTAACCATGCTATAATAGTCCTTATAATAAAATAGTAAATTCAAAAAATAATAAATTAAAATAATTAACTGTAATATTCAGTTAACTACATTTTTACTATAACCTACTGATCGTGATTTTGCAAGCAAGTCCTGTAGGAAAGTTTGAACACACGCATAGCAGACATATAAAGTAAATCTGTATCATACCAAATCTGCTTTACCCAGGTAATCTTAAAAAAACTCAAAGCCCTTGCTATAAAAGGATTTTAGGATAACCGGATCTGTGATCAGTTCAGACTCTACGCACATATTGCTCGTCGTGGTCAGTGTTACTCTAGCCTACAAACTATTTCTCGTATCTGTAAAATGAGTGTCCGAAAAGCACAGTACGGCTTAAAAGAGTTGGAAAGTCTCGGTATGATAAAGAAAACAATTCGCAAAGGTAAAACAGATGTTTATGAGTTGACTAATAGAGAAGAATGGAAAGAAATAGAACGTGACAGTGAGTTAGAAGCAGAGCGAGAAAAAGTTAAAGCTTCTTTGTCGAAATTGGAAGAAAAGGATGCTGAATTTCCGGATTTTTGTTTTCCAGACTACAACTCATTAGGTGTTCAAAAATAAACAAATATAAAGCCCTCAGTTCGTTATTGCGCTTTAGCGCTTAAAAAGAGGGCTAGAGCAACGACAACAAGTGAGAAAAAAACTATCCCTAATTTGAGTTAGAATTAAAGGTGTTTACCCAACCCTGTTTTAACGCCCAATCTAAGACAATTCTAGCCGCAGCAAATAACAAAATACTTTCGGCGACAACAACCACAAAAAACCACCCATTTTCTGATGTATTGAGTCCCCCATCCAGTTCACCCAAACCCCGCACCAGTCCAAAGGCTAAAACCGCCCCCGAATTGAGGTGAGGGTTGTGATCGGATCGCACAACATAACGATAAGTTACCCCAAATAAAAAACCACTGATAAATGCAATTGCACCTCGAATAATTAAGCGAATATCAACGGTGATTTTTATTTCCTCAATTACCTCAAACTGATTAGCAAGAATTAAAATATTAAAACCAATTAACAGACTAAATGTTAAAAACGTCATACTCCCGGAGAGTATTCCGGCTTTTAAAGATTCTATGCGTTCTAAAAAGGTGAATTGAGAAGGAGTGTTAATCTTGTTTTCCATCAGTTTTATAAAAATTCTGATCTATTTTACAATAAACTCTAGACAATCTATCCTAAAATTGTTTATTTCCCCAGTGCGATCGCTTTTTCTAAAGTCAATTGCAAAGATTGAGCTATAATAGAATAGGAATCAAAGTGCCATTTAGCAATTATCTTATGACCTTCCATCAAATCGCCTTGAATGATGCAATTGCTAATCTCAGTCAACTTTGCGATCGAGTGGTTGATGATCGAGATATTGTCATTATTACTCGCTCTGATGGCGAAAAGGTTGCTTTAATTGCTGCTGATGAACTCAGTAGTTTAATGGAGACAGCACATTTATTGCGATCGCCAAAAAACGCAGAACGTTTACTGACAGCATTACAAAATGCCAAGTCAAGAACTCTTAAAACTCAAAATATTAATGATTTATATCAGGAGTTAGAGATTGGCGAAGAAGGATAAACAATCTCCTCAAAACCCTCCTATTCGAGATGCTGTCTTTCATCCTAATTTTAGAGAAGATATTGTTTATTGGATTGAGACAGATCGTAAAATTGCTTTGCGTGCTTTTAAGCTAATAGAAGCTATTATTCGCGAGCCTTTTACTGGAATAGGTAAACCAGAACCTTTAAAGTATTTGGACTCAAATGCTTGGTCAAGGCGACTGACACAGGAACACCGTATTGTTTACCTCGTTAGTAACGACAGAATTGATTTTATTCAAGCCAGATATTATTATTAAATTAGCACAAATAAATTCTAAAAAACTATTATTTCCCCAGTGCGATCGCCACATTTTGTCCCCCAAAGCCAAAACTCAAACACAACACATTTTGTATTTTAGCTGTTTTTGCTTCTCTGACTAAATTAATCTCAAATTCTGGTTCTTTTAATCCCACACAAGGCGGTAAAACTTGGTCTTGTAACGCCATCAAACAAAACGCCATTCCTAACGTTCCCGATGCGCCTAACGTGTGACCTGTTGCGCCTTTGGTTGAACTCACCGCAACATGATTATCAAATATTTTTTGAATTAAATTGGCTTCATGTTGATCGTTGAGTTGAGTTGCGGTGCCGTGAGCGTGAATATAATCAATATCTTGAGGGAATAAATCACTCCGACTCAGACAATTTTTAATCGCAGTTATCGCACTTTTACCGTCTAAATTCGGTCGATTACTAGAACTTGCATCAGACGTTAATCCCAACCCTAAAACTTGACCATAAATTCGAGCAGAACGACGTTTTGCTGACTCCATTGATTCTAATACAAATATAGCACCTCCTTCGCCTAAAATAAAGCCTTCTCGCTGTCGATCAAAAGGATATGATCCTGTTAACGCTAAAGCACCCATTTTCTCAAAACCTGCTAAAGTTAGCGGAGTAATTGGTGTTTCTACTGCACCGACAATCACTTGTTCACAGTATCCCATTTGAATTAACTCATAAGCTTGAGCAATAGTCCATAAACCCGTTGCACAAGCCGCCATTGGTGCTAATACTGGCCCGTTTGAACCTATATAATGAGCGGTATTAATTGCCGCCATGTGATGGAAATAATTAGGAATAGGAACAGAAGAATTAATAGATTTTTGTTGAGTATATTGTTGAGTTGCAAATTCTTCCCATTGGGTTTGATATCCTCGACTCGAACCAATCACCACCCCACAATCAGGTAAAGGAGGCGTTAAATTCGCATCTTTTAGCGTATCTATTAATATTGCTTGAGTTAATTCGGTGAGATGAGAGGGTTTGGGGTTAATTAATGCTAAAGGTCTAGATTTTAGTTTAGGAAAAGGTTGATAGGTTTTAATTCCAGATTGACCTAAGAGAAGTTTTTTCCAGCTAGTCTGGAGTGTTCCCAAAGCCGACTTTACACCAATACCTGTAACTACAACTTGCTCGTTCACGCTGAGTCAAATATTTCCTAAAATTGATGATACGCTAACTGTTCCAGTCAAAATTATTGTATTTTAACTTGGTTATTATTATATCGACTTAAGGGGCTAAATTATTGATTTTATTTTCAACATAGCGGAGCCTTTATTAACTTCTGTTAACGCTTGTTGAGATTGATCCCTCAGTCCATTTGCGAGCTGACGCGGTTTACAAATTGTTACAAAGTTTTTTTGATGAATATCGATTGACTAAAGTCTTATATAACGGATGATTGAGCGTTTTTTTATTTTCCTTCAGTCACCTGATTTTAAGATCAACTCCCAATTTTTGCATATCTTCCTCTTGTCTAAACATATGTTAGATCAAGCCACAGATCAAGTTATAAATCCAAGAGGAGAAGCAGATGCAAAACAATGGAAATGGAAATGGAAATGGAAATGGCAACGGTTCTTCTAAGGGTTCCGGTAATGATGATGTCTATGAAAATAATAATTCTCGCAGACAAGCCTATGATTTAACGAGTCTTGAACAAACCCCTTTGAGTGAAATTCAAGGACTTGCGATCGCCAAAAACCCCGACTGGTATAAAATTCAAGTAAGTCCAGGTACAACGAGTTTATCGGTTGACTTACAATTTACTCATGCAGATGGAAATATTGATCTTTTCCTTCATAATGCTAATGGTAATGAAATTGCGAGTTCAACTTCACAAACTAACAACGAAAGTATTAACTTCGACTCTCCAACTGCGGGTGTATATTATATTAAAGTCAAGTCTATTGGTAAGCCCGGAAATTCTTATGATCTAGTTTGGGATGATATTGTTCCTATTGAATTTCGCTCAATTGAGGGTTTAAATAATAATCTAGTAAATCCTGATTGGGGAACTCCAGACTCGCAGTTAATTCGGTTAAGTGAATCGGCTTATAATGATGAAATTTCTGAACCCCGAGGGGGCGATCCGTCTTCGTTAGTAAGTCCGAGGGAAGTTAGTAATACAATTTTTGATCAATCTGAGTCCATTCCAAATGAAACAGGGGTGAGTGATTGGTTTTGGCAATGGGGACAGTTTATTGATCATGATATGGATTTAACTCCAGGAACTTCTGGTGAATCTTTTAATATTTCTGTTCCTCTTGGTGATCCATCTTTTGATCCATTTAATAGCGGAACTCAAGAAATTCCCTTAACTCGATCTATTTATGATTTCGATACCGGAATAGATAGTCCCAGAGAACAAATTAATGAAATAACTGCTTATATTGATGGTTCTAATGTGTATGGATCTGATAGCGAACGAGCCGAAGCATTACGCACCAATGATGGTACTGGGAAGCTGAAAACGAGTGTTAGTGAGAGTGGAGAGGTTTTACTTCCTTTTAATACTGATGGGTTAGACAATGATAATCCATTTGGGATTGCAAATGATTCTATTTTTGTTGCTGGAGATGTTCGCGCTAACGAACAAGTGGGGTTAACGGCGACTCATACATTATTTGTTCGGGAACACAATCGACTCGCCGATGATATTGCGACTAGGTTGGATAATGGAGATGCAGAATTACTGGACTTATTTGCAGAATCTGGACTGAGTGAAGGTGATTTTATTTATGAGTCTGCTCGTCGAATTGTGGGTGCAGAAATTCAAGCGATTACTTACAATGAATTTGTACCATTATTAGTCGGTTCTAACGCTTTAGATGGATATGACGGCTACAATGTAACGGTTGATAGCGGAATTAGCAATGAATTTTCTACAGCAGCTTTTCGCTTTGGACATACGATGCTTTCGCCAACTTTGCAAAACGGAACCAATGAGGGTTTATCGCTGCGAGACACCTTCTTTAATCCCGATTTAGTTGTTGAAGGTGGAGTTGATTCTCTGTTGTTAGGATTAGCCTCTCAAGAAGCACAAGAAGTTGATACTCAAGTTATTGATGATGTGCGGAATTTTCTGTTTGGCGCACCGGGATCGGGCGGTTTAGACTTAGTTTCACTAAATATTCAAAGAGGACGTGATCATGGTTTACCGAGTTATACTGAAGTTCGTGAAGAATTGGGTTTAGATCCGATTACCAATTTTGGTGAGATTACTTCTGATCCGATTGTACAAGCGCAATTAGAAAGTGCTTATACTGATGTTGATAATATTGATTTGTGGGTGGGAGGACTCGCCGAAGATCATGTTAATGGATCGTTATTTGGAGAAACGTTTCAAGTCATTGTTGTGGATCAATTTACTCGCTTACGAGATGGCGATCGCTTTTATTATGAAAATGACAACTTGTTATCGGTACTTGCTCCTGATGTCGCCGAAACAACCCTTTCTGATGTAATTGTTGCCAATTCTGCGATTAGTAGTATTCAAAGCAACGCTTTCTTAGTGTAAGGGATTTGAGGAAGGAGTAGCATAAATGCCAGGTTACTCCGTTCTACTTGAAAAGAAGCCTCTTCCTGCTTATCTGAAGTGTTCCTCAAGCTAATTTTAATTCGATAGAGCTTCCTGAATTTTTCGTCTAACTTCTTCGTATTCTTTCAACACAGTGTTTTCCAGATCTTGATCAGCAGCTTCTATGCGAGATTGAAGAACCTTCACTCGTTCTTCCAGGGATAGATTCTGTAGAAAATCTACTTTAATCACATTTGATTCCCCTTTTAACTTTGCAAGCACAGGTTTGAGCTTCTCGTGGGTTGTGTTGCGAGTTTTAGGTTGAGCAAGCTTATTCTCTATTGCTGCAACTACATCTAGTGTAGAATAAAGCCTAAGACCATTTTTTCTTCTGACAAAATCTAGCCCTTTCACAATTTGTCTTACTAAATAGTCAGACAATCCATGATTTCTCAAATCATCTTGAGTGACAAAAAAAGGTACTTTATCCATAATTCGTTATTCCCCACTAGCTTTAGGCAATCCTCTAAGTAATTCCTGCATCTCTGCTATTTTTCTATCTCTGTCAGCAATTATTTCATTTTGCGTATCAAGCAATTGATTTTTTCTCTGCATTTGTTCATTATACTCGTCTTTCATCTTGTCTGTAGAAGATGTAACATCACGGAGTAGCTGTTCTAAATAATTAATCCTCCTCTTATAAGCTGCTTCCTGTTTGTCTATATCCTTGAGTTTTGGAACCGACCACTGTGCATAGCAGAGTACAACATCATACTTAGATTTAATTTCTGCTCCTATATTTTTGACAGCTTGTCTTACAGAGGTTATTGTGCATCCTATTTCTTGAGCTACTTCTCTAATCCATCTTTCTTTATCAGTCATTTCTTAACTTATTCTCCTATGACAAGAAATCTCTCAAAAACTGTAACTCAGGTAAATCAGCAATCTGTTCTCCCAGTTTCTTATTACATTTGGGATGAACTAGCCAAAGGTACTTAGGGGATATCACAAAATCCATTAAAGTCTCTAACTTGACATCATCTAGATTAGCTTCAGCATATCTCTGTAAAAGTGCCAATGGTGCTAAATGATGTACCTCTGAATGGTCACAGATAAGCCGACTCTTCTTGTAGTTCAAGAGAGCTTTGCAGTAAGCACATTTTCTTGCTGAGAAATGAAAAGCTTTTCTTAACAGTTTGACCTTCCTTAGTCCGAATCCACCGATTAAAGGATTTACGGAAGTTTGTGACGTTTCTAGCTTCTGCTAGAACTTCCTTGACCTCCCAATTAACTTTCTCCCAAGCTTCGCGATCACGGCGGTCTTGAACATTCTGCTCGTGCAGCTTTTGATACAGCTTCGATAACTGCTCATTATTGCTCAACTATTTAACTCCCCTGCTTATAGTCTTTTCCTCTCTAGTCCCTGGTCTTATAGCCTTTTCCTTTCATTTGACGTAAGTAACCCAAAAGGGGACAAATTATCTAACTTGCCCCCAAACCCATCTGGGAAATCTTAATTAATTTTTAAGATTGTCTAATCCAGACACAACTTTAGCTGATTCAATGCGATCGCCTTGTTGGATATTATCGATCACATCCATGCCATCGGTAACATAGCCAAAAACAGCATAACTGCCGTCGAGGAAAGGTAAATCGGCTAGAGCAAAATAAAACTGAGAAGATGCAGAATCCGGTAAACGAGAACGAGCCATCGCGACTGCGCCTCTAGAGTGCTTTAACTTCGGTTGAGCTTTAATCTTAGCTTCATCAAAAGTTTGGCTGTAGACGGGCATATCAGAGCCTTCTGGTTGAATTTCTAGGCGGACGTAGCGTTCTTGGGAAGTTGTCGGATCAATAAACCCGCCAGTTCCCAAACGAGCCATCGGCACCTGGGGATCTTTACTTTGGGGATCACCGCCTTGAACCACAAAGGGTTGAGGTTCACGTACAACTCGGTGAAATGCGACCCCATCGTAAACCCCTTGGTTAACCAAATCCACAAAATTACCTGCGGTTTCAGGAGCCGCCGTTCCGTCTACTTCAATCGTAATCGGCGATCCGTTGACCGTCATCACGACTGTTGCTTTGCCTTCTAATTTGGGTAGATTACTCATTGATGAATTTTGAGCTTGAGCCACGGGTGAAATTGCTTGTTCGCCAAGCGTCTCCGAAGGAGAATCACCCACTGCATTTACATTATCTGAAGGGGTTGACTCTGTTGCCGTTCCGTTACATCCGGCTACCATCAGCGCACCCGCTAACAGTATAGACAGTAACAACTGTCGAATATTCAATCGCTTCATGCTAAATCCTATAATCCTTCCAACGGCACTTGCAAAAACTTAGCGAGTTCAGCGCCTTGATTTTCCAACTCAGACAAGGGCATCGGTTGACCCACACGAGTTAGAGGTATTTCTCGTCTATCCTTGAGTCTGAGGTACAGAGCGCGTCGAGGATTAAACCCTTCTTGAATGTCTACTCGCACTGATTGTACATCTTCGGTTTTACAAGTAAACTCAACTTGGCGGTTTTTCCCCGGAAAGCCCCACCGAAAAATCTGAATTTTGCCTGTATCCTTGCTAAATTCATTGTAGCCACCGCCCACATCCCAAAGGATAACCAGCCAGAGGTACAAAGCCAATAATAGGGCAGCAGAACCATAAAGTCCCATCACTAAGCCCTGGGGTAAAAAGATGAGTTGGGTCGGATCCGCAAAGGGGAGTAAATTAACTCGGGTATAGCTAGAGATTCCAGACAGTAAAAAACCAGTGCCTCCGACGGCGATAACGCTTGCCCAGAAGTAGTTACTGGTGCGACGGGAGCCTAAAATGGTCTTGTGTATGATGCGGTCACTGGTGCTTTGGGTTTGTATGCTCATAAAAAAAATCTTAAATCTTGAGACTTGAATATCTTTGCAAATATTGTTAACTGTAATATATAGTTATGTTAACTTGCTTAGAAAGCATAGTCTTTTAGTAAATCAACTAAGGATCGTTCTCAAATGACTATAGCAGTCGAACGCCCTCAGTTACAGAGAGGATGGTTTGATGTCCTCGATGACTGGCTGAAACGCGATCGCTTTGTATTTGTGGGTTGGTCTGGTATCCTGCTATTCCCTTGCGCCTACATGGCTTTAGGTGCTTGGTTAACCGGAACCACCTTTGTTACCTCTTGGTACACCCACGGTTTAGCTAGCTCCTACCTAGAGGGCTGCAACTTCTTAACCGCCGCTGTCAGTACCCCCGCTAACAGTCTGGGACATTCCCTGCTGTTCCTGTGGGGACCTGAAGCCCAGTGGGACTTCGCTCGCTGGTGTCAACTCGGTGGCTTGTGGGCTTTCACCGCCCTACACGGTGCGTTTGCACTGATTGGCTTCTGCCTACGTCAGCTCGAAATCGCCCGTTTGGTTGGTGTCCGTCCTTACAACGCTATCGCCTTCACCGCACCTATTGCTGTGTTCGTCAGCGTGTTCTTGATGTATCCTTTAGGACAGTCAGGTTGGTTCTTCGCTCCTAGCTTTGGGGTCGCTGGAATCTTCCGTTTCATTCTGTTCTTCCAAGGATTCCACAACTGGACACTCAACCCCTTCCACATGATGGGTGTTGCGGGTGTACTCGGTGGTGCGCTACTGTGCGCGATTCACGGAGCAACGGTGGAAAATACCCTGTTTGAAGACGGCGAACAAGCCAGCACTTTCCGTGCGTTTGAACCGACTCAATCAGAAGAAACCTATTCCATGGTGACCGCAAACCGTTTCTGGTCACAAATCTTCGGGATTGCTTTTTCCAACAAGCGTTGGTTACACTTCTTCATGTTGTTCGTCCCCGTGACTGGACTGTGGATGTGTTCCATCGGTGTTGTCGGATTAGCACTCAACCTGCGGGCTTATGACTTCGTGTCACAAGAATTGCGGGCGGCTGAAGATCCCGAATTTGAAACATTCTATACCAAGAACATTTTGTTGAACGAAGGGATTCGTGCTTGGATGGCTCCCGTCGATCAACCTCACCAAAACTTTGTATTCCCTGAAGAGGTTCTACCTCGTGGTAACGCACTGTAAGGGTATGAATACTCTTCACCGTTTGAAACGAGTTTAAAACTCGAATTATCAGAAACCCCCTCTAAGTTAGTAGGGGGTTTTAATGTTTGCAAACGCTATATCTCTTGACAAGTGAGTTAGACTTAAGACTGAAAAACAGCTCGAATTGTTTCCACTCGATTCCGATTAACCCCTAAATCTGACTGTCCTAAACGGGAAGCTGAACGCACATTAATAATTTGATCCGCTTCCGAAAGACTAAATTCCACATCATCCACAAATCCCATAATTGCTGAAGTAAATTCAGCGTAAAGATAATCTTTACTCTCACGAATAATTTTGGCATTATCCATATTTTGAATAATCGTTTTTAGCCGCTCAAATGCTTCAGTAGCCGAGTCTTCATAGACCAAGGGAGCGATCTGATGAACCGCATCTGTACTTTGGCTAGAAACGCAGTTGGGTGAATCTGGACAATTTGTTAATTGACCTTCTTGAATCCCTAGATTATTGGGTCGAGTTCCAGAAAAAGAAAAAAGACTCGCGATCATTGGAGGAGGTGAAGTCGTAAGCGCCGCCGCAGTTGGAATTAGCCCAAAAAAACTGGAGATTACCAGCACTATAGCCACAATAAAGGTGAAAATATTAGTCTGAGAGAGTTTGAGAGAGAAGATCTTCATGTGATGATTTGATGGGTGTTGTTGAAGGGTTATACAAAAACGTGAGATAGATGCAACACAGATCGC